>JBBCJI010000005.1:0-357729 GCA_037190845.1 Flavipsychrobacter sp.
GTTATCGCCACACAGGATGAATTATACCTCCTGAATAATCAGGGCATAAAAGATATAACAGGTCATCTGGAGCTGAAACATCTTGTTGCTACATCTCTGTTTTTCGACAATCACGATAACCTGTGGGTCGGTACATACGGACATGGCGTCCGCTGCTATTACGACCTGGATATTAAAATCTACAAAAGTGGAAGTGATTTCCAGGGTATTTTCCCCAAACACTTCTTCCCGGATCATGACCGGTTTGTAATATGCGACGGACAGGAACCTTTTTGCGTATCACTGGGTAATGACAGCCTGCAGCATATTCCTATACCCGAAGGGATTAAAGGCCCTGTGATACATATATACCGCTATAAGGGTATTACATTCATCATCACAAAAATAGGTATATACCGCTATGCCCGCGGGAAGGCAGTGCATATCACAACTTTGCCGGTTCGCGATTTCTTGTGGGAAAATAATCACGCCTACCTGATAAAAGGAAACACGCTCCATTCCTTTGATCCCGGTACAGGGATATTCCGGGAGATTGAATTTCGTATCAATGACCATAACATTCCCGTTAACAGGTTATGCCATCTCAACAACGAGCTTTATGCCATAGCCACCGCGGATGCCTTGTATACCGTAAATATTGATTCTATAAGCAGAACTATTGTATCTTATAAAGAAATTATCAGCTACCCGGATGTCACCACATTAAAATATTACCCCCAGATCAACCTGCTGGCGGCCGGCGGAAAAAACGGACTGTGCCTGGTATCCAACAGCAGCAAAACAATCCTCACCACAGACAACAATTTGATCAACAATACGATCAACGATATAACATACTTCAACAACACCTTGCTGATTGGTACTCTCGGGGGGCTTAATATGTATGATCCCGATACCCGGCAGTTATATACCATTAACAAGCCCTTTCTGAGACAGGAGATCACTTCTGTAAACACCTGGGATAGGGAAATCATTGTCGGTACACCGTCAGGTATCATACGACTCGGGAACCCGGAGCTATACCCACCGGATAAAAAATGTTTTATACACACCGACAGCGGGCTGATCGCAGTTGACCGGATCCGGGAACACGGCGGTTATGTAAACGGGACCGGCATACCCGATCTGAAGATCGAAACCCTTGACCTTTCTTTTGAGAATGAACCAGGGCTTTATTATAAAGTGCTGCCGCTTGATAAAGAATATAAACAAAGCCCCGACGGGCATATCCCCACAGACCGGCTGCCTCCGGGGGAATTTAATGTTGAGCTGGCCTATGCCAACAACGGCATCAGTAAACCGATCGCTACGCTGCCGCTCCGGATATCGGCGGCATGGTACCAGACACGGGGCGGGATGCTGGCCGTTATATGTCTGATCGCTCTTGCCGCCGGAGGTATCAGCTATGCTATTTTCCGTTTTATGGAGCAACGCCGCAGACGGTTGCATATGATCCAGGACCGGATCATCCTGCTGGAGATAAAAGCCTTATCCGCATTGCTGCATCCCCATTTTATTTTCAACTCGCTCAGCAGCATCCATTACCTGATCAACCAGAAGAATATGGATATGGTCAACAGGTACCTTGGCAAATTCAGCAAGCTGATCCGTACCAATCTCGAAACACTGCACAAAGGTGTCAATTCGCTGGAAGATGAACTGGAGAAAATCACTTTATACCTCGAGTTGGAAAAATTGCGGTTCTCAAACCGTTTTTCCTACCGTATCATTGTTGCCGAAAATGTGCAAAAAACACATTTTATGATCCCGGTAATGCTGCTGCAGCCGTTTGCGGAGAATGCGCTGCTACACGGTCTGACCAATACAACAAGCGGGGAGATCATCATACGCATAAAAACCACTGCCAACCCGGAAGAGTTGATTATTGAGATAGAAGACGATGGCCAGGGGATTCATCATCACCATAATGAGGAGCAACACAAGCGATCCCTTGGTATCGAGATTATCAGGAACCGGTTTGTATTGCTGTCGCAGATCTACAAAAAGCCGTTTACGATCCGTATTGAAGATAAAAACCAGGGAAAGGAACCGGCAACCGGTACATTGGTAACGCTCAGGGTATGGAACCTGACATTACAGAACAGGCCTGTACCACAAACAGGGATAGAGTTGTCCTGACTGGCTCAAAAGCCCGACTAAGGCACCCAACAGGCATTATTACTGAAACTGCGCCACCAGCAGTCTGGTATGTAAAAACCGACATAATTGATCCGTTAGTTTACAGATAATTATGTCGGCGATGGGAGGTAAATGGGGCTCGAACCCACGACCTTCGGAACCACAATCCGACGCTCTAACCAGCTGAGCTACTACCTCCGTTTTGAATCGGGAGAGCAAAGGTAAGACAAAAGTTGAAAATTGAAAATTGAAAATGGAAAGCGCTGCAATTCAATTTTTCGCTTTCCTACTTCAAGGTATTCATTTCGACCCTTCGACAAGCTCAGAGCTCAATGACCGCTTTTTAATGTCGGCAGCCGAGCTTGTCGAAGCAAAATTCAGTTTTTTGAATGAATAGCGAATATTCGAATTGCACCCATTGAAAGCGCATTCAGCATGTTCAAGCCCGTATTTTCAACTTTCCATTTTCAACTTTCCATTTCTTTATTACTTTTGACCAACAAGCATAACGCATGGCAGGCGGCAAATCGAAAACCTCATATGTATACTCCATCATTGGCGTATCCCTGGTATTATTCTTACTCGGTACGCTGGGCTGGATCATGATCAACGGGCGTGGGCTAAGCCGGGTCTTTAAAGAGGATATCGAGCTGACGGTGGATTTTCATGATAAAACCCGCGACGGGCATGTGGAGCAAATGAAAAAAATCCTTGACGGGCAACCTTTTATACGATCTGCCAGGATCATCACACGCGAAGATGCTATAAAGCTGCAAAGCGAGCTGGAAGGAGAAGATATTGAAGCGTTTCTCGGTATCAACCCGCTCTTTCCTTCAATCGTAATGAAGCTGCACTCGGAGTATGTCAATAAAGACAGCCTGGATAAAATTTCGCAGTTTGTGCTGCAGAGCAACGTCGTCCGGGAGATAACCTACCCCCGTATCATTGTGGATCAGATGGACCGAAACTTTAACCGGATCAGTATCATCATCGGGGCGATATCCCTACTGCTTTTTATAGTAGTGATCGTGCTGATTGACAATACGGTACGGCTGGCCATGTTCAGCAACCGGTTCCTGATCAAGACCATGCAGATGGTGGGCGCTACGCACCAGTTCATTGCGCGTCCGTTCGACCGGCGTGCGATCCTGAACGGCTTTGTCAGTGGCATGCTGGCCGTGGGCGGGTTATGGTTAGTGATCAGTTTTGCCGAAGCCCGTCTGCCGGAACTGGCTATGCTCCGGGAACCCTTTCTACTGGCTGTATTAATAGCCGGTATGATATTGATGGGTATCCTGATCTCGTTTATCAGTACCCACCGGTCGGTTATAAAATACCTTAAAATGCATGTGGAGGATCTTTATTAAACTCCGGATAGCCAATAGTAAATTTTTGATAAAATCATCATTCATAACTCATCATTCATAACTTGATTTTATGTCAACCGCAGGAAAAAAACAGATTTCGAAAAATGCCGGCAACTCAAGACAGCAGCAGGCCCCTAAAGGGAACCAGGTTTTTCTTTTCGACCGGGGCAACTATACCTGGATGATCGCCGGATTTGTACTGATCATTGCTGGTTTCTTTCTGATGACGGGCGGCAAGAGTCCCGATCCCACCAAATTCAACTACGACGAGATATACAGCTTCCGTCGCGTTACGCTGGCGCCTGTACTGATCATGCTCGGGTTTGTGATAGAGGTGTACGCGATCATGAAAAAGCCTGTATCGGAATAAATACGCATTCCTCTGTAATCAGGAAGGAACGTAAGGATCAGCAGCTTATTTTTGATAGTGGGGCGTTCTTGTTATTTTTGACCGGGGAACTCCCCTCCCGTATTCATGAAGAAAAAAATTGTAATTGTCGGGCCGGCACATCCCTATCGCGGCGGACAGGCGCTGGTAGAAGCATACCTGCACCATATGCTCTCCGGTATGGGGTACGATTGCCATACGGTCTCTTATACACTTCTGTATCCGAAAATATTTTTTCCCGGAACCACACAGTATGATGTTTCCGGTTTTGTGCCATTTCCGCATCCGGAAAGAATACAGCGGCTGATCAATTCTGTTAACCCGCTCTCCTGGTTCCGCGCTGCCCGGGAAGTTAAAAAACTTAATCCCGACGGGGTGATTTTTGTCTGGTGGATGCCTTTTTTCGGGCCGGCGCTCGGAACGATCGCCCGGTTGCTGCGCGGCAGAACCAAGCGGATATTCCTGGTAGAAAATTACGTTTCCCATGAGAACCGCTGGTTCGATAAAGCGGCAACACGCTTTGCCCTGAAACATGCAGATGCATTCATCAGCGAATCAAAATACATTACAGAGCAGATATCCGCCCGGTTTCCTCAGAAACCTTTGTTCCAGGCGACGTTGTCCGTTTATGACTGCTACGATCTGAAGCGGTTTACCCGCGATACCGCCCGTGAGCATCTGGGTATCCGGACCGGGAAAGTGATCCTGTTCTTCGGCCTTATACGGCCGTATAAGGGGCTCGATAAGCTGATACAGGCATTTGCAGTACTCCGTCAGACACATCCTGATACAACGCTCCTGGTCGTCGGTGAGTGCTATGAAGATGTTAATAAGTATATCAACCTGATCAATGAGGCGGGTATCCGGGATAGCACCATGATGATCAACCAGTTTATCCCTAATGAAGATGTAGAGCCGTACTTTAAAGCTGCAGACGTTGTCTGTATGCCGTATAACTCCGGTACACAGAGCGGGATACTGATGATGAGCTACGGCTTCCGCATCCCTGTAGTGGTAACGGAAGTAGGCGGTATTTCGGAACTCATGACCGACGGGAAAACAGGAAAAGTAATACCGGATAACAGCACGGAACACCTTGTAGCCGGTATTACCTCCGTACTCGATAATCCCGGCAATGTTGATTATGCTTCAGAGATAACGTCCTTTACGCATGGGCTGGGGTATGACGGACTGGGTAATTTTATGGAGCATCTTTTAAACAACTGAGTATGGCAAAAATTGCAGTCATAAAAACAGGTGCAACCGGTGATGTGGTACGAACTACCGTACTGCTGCACCTGTTCCGGAATGATGAGGTGACCTGGGTCACTGCCCGGAACAATATCCAGGTGCTTCCGGCAAAACAGGACAATCTTGTCCGCACCATAGCTATTGAGGAAGCACACGATGCTCCATCTTTGCATGAGCATTATGATCTCGTGATCTCGCTGGATGATGATTTAATATGCGCTTCCCTGGCGGACCGGATAAGTAAATCAGAGCTCTTCGGAGCCTGTACGCAAGCTGGTAGGGTAGTATATACAGAGTCCGCCAACGAATGGTTTGATATGGGGTTGTCTTCCCGTCTGGGAAAAGCAGAAGCAGACAGGCTGAAGCTGGAGAATCAATATTCTTACCAGGAAATATTATTCCGGATGCTCGGGCATACGTTTGAGGGCGCGCCTTACCTGCTTCCGGAAGATATTATACCGGTAGCTGGCTCCCGGACAATCGGCATTGAGGCACGCGCCGGTAACCGATGGCCTACAAAAGTATGGAACCAGTATCCGCAACTCGCAGAAGGCTTTAAGGCAGCGGGTTATGATGTCGTTTTCTTTGCAGACCGGCCGTCCATACGGGATTATATGGAGGATATCAGCAGGGTGGGGTTGATGATATCGGGTGATACGCTGGGCATGCATGTGGCGCTGGGTCTGAAAATACCTGTTGTTGCGTTGTTTACCTGCACCAGCGCCACGGAGATATACGGCTACGGGTATATGGAAAAAGTAGTATCACCTTTCCTGAAAGAAGCCTTTTATAAAACAACCTATATCCCGGAGGCAGTGGAAAGCATCGGTCTGGATGATGTGATGATTGCAGCCGGCCGGCGTATACCATTACCTGCTACACCGGCTTCTTAACCTGTTTGCTCAAGTCCTCACTTTTCACGCCCTTCATGCTGATAAAAACATTGAGGGTATTAAGATCATTAAGAACTGATGATCCTCACCCACCGATAAGTTGCATCAGTTCGTCCAGCTTCGGCTCGAGGATGATCTCCGTACGGCGGTTGCGCTGACGTCCTTCCGGTGTTTCGTTGGTGTCTACCGGGTCAAATTCTCCCCTGCCTGTGGCTGTGATCCGCGTGGGATTGACGGCAAAATCTTTGATCATGATCCGTGCAATAGCCGTGGAACGCGCCACGCTCAGCGCCCAGTTGTCCTGGAATTTGATAGATATGGGCACAGAGTCTGTATGGCCTTCTACTTCCACGTTGATGTCCGGATTCTGATTCAGCACTCCGGAGAGGGTAGCCAGCGCTTCTTTGCCTTTGGCATTTACTTCTGCGCTGCCGGAAGGAAATAGCAGGCTTTCCTGCATACTTACGTATACTTTCCCGTTTTTCATGGAGACGGTAAGCTGGCTGGCGCTGAAGTTGATGAGCGCGTCGGCGATTTTTTTACGCAGCGCTTCCGTGTTTTTCTGCTGCTGCTCAATCAGGCGCTGTAGCTGCTCCAACCGCTCCCTTTGTGCGGCCAGCGCTTCCTGGCTTTTATCCAGCTGGCTGCTGGTGAACCGGTTTTCTTCCTGCATTTTACTGACGCGTCCATCCAGTTCCTGGATCTGCTGAATGTGTCTTAAGCTGTCTGCCTGCAGGCCGGATATGCGGTCTTGTGCCGCCAGATATTTTTTCTTTGCCACGCAGGACGGCAATAAGGCCACCCCGGCTATTAGTAACGTCAGTACGATTATGTTGTGTTTCATGGTAGTATCTTTTATAAAAATTGCCGGATAAAAATAGTGCCAAAGATATACAGATACAGTTATTTTGTTTAAAGATGTGGGAGATGTGTTGGATGTGGGAGATGGGATGGCACATCCAACACATCTATCACATCTCCCACATCTTAAATCCTGCCTGAAATAAAGTATTTTTAATAAAAATATTGTACCTTTGCTCCGGTAAATTATTAAATGAAAGGGGACACATGGTAGTCCCCTTGTTTTTTACCTATGACAGTAGCATTGGAGAAAATACAAGATATGGTGGCGCCTTTGCTGGAAGGCACTGATATGTTTATTACAGGTATACAAATAAATCCTGTCAATAATATTAAGTTGTATCTTGATGCGGACAGTGGTCTTTCCATAGAAAAAAGCGCCGGTATAAACCGCAAATTATATGGGCTGATTGAGGCATCGGAGTTATTCCCGGATGGGGATTTTTCCCTTGAGGTGTCCAGTCCTGGTGTGGATGAACCGTTGGCCGGCATCCGGCAATACCGGAAAAACACGGGCCGTACGCTGCTGGTGGTTACAGAAGAAGGGCAGGAACTGTTGGGCGTATTGAAATCAGTAGCAGAAGATAAAATCACGCTGGAAATAAAACAGCCCCGGAAAAAAGAAACAGTGATCACGGAAATACCCTTTGCATCTATCAGGAAAGCAATTGTCCAGATCGTTTTTTGAAAATTTAAGTAAATACAAATAAATATGAAAGACCATGTCAAGTATTAATCTTATCGAATCATTCCAGGAATTTAAAGAGGCCGAAAATATAGACAGGCCTACCCTGATGAAGGTAATTGAAGACGTGTTCAAAACACTGCTGCGCAAAAAATATACTGATGACGAGAACTTCGACGTGATCGTGAATGATCAGACAGGTGATCTTGAGATCTTTCGCAGGCGGGAGATCGTAGAAGACGGAGCGGTGGAAGACGACAATAAACAGATTGCCTATTCCGATGCGGTAAAAATAGAGCCGGATTACAATATCGGTGAAGAAGTCTATGAGGAAGTCAATGTTACGGATTTTGGCCGTCGTGCTATCCTGGCTGCTAAGCAGACCCTGGCTGCCCGTATTGGTGATCTGAAGAAGAATAATCTGCTGAAGAAATATGCAGACCGCGTTGGTGATATCATTACCGGCGAAGTATACCAGATATGGAAAAAGGAGATGCTGCTGCTGGATGATGAAGGGAATGAGCTGATCATGCCCAAGTCTGAGCAGATACCTTCCGATTTTTTCAAAAAGGGTGAGGCAGTACGTGCTGTTGTGAAAAAAGTGGAGATGCGTAATAATACGCCGATCATCATCCTGAGCCGTACCCATCCGTCATTCCTTGAGAAGCTGCTCGAAATAGAAGTGCCCGAGATCATGGATGGCCTGATTGTGGTACGCAAGATCGTACGTGAACCCGGAGAACGTGCCAAAGTGGCTGTAGAAAGCTACGACGACCGTATTGATCCGGTGGGAGCCAGTGTGGTTATGAAAGGAAGCCGTATTCACGGGATCGTCCGTGAGTTGCGAAATGAGAATATAGATATCATCAATTTCACCAACAACATACAACTGCTGATACAGCGTTCGCTCACGCCGGCGCGGATCAACCGGATGGATCTGAATACAGAGAGCAGTCAGGTTGCGGTATTTCTCGAGCCGGATCAGGTGTCGCTGGCGATCGGCAAGAAAGGGGTAAACATCAAGCTGGCGCAGGAGCTTACGGGCTTCAGCATTGATGTATACCGTGATGTGCAGGATGAAGGAGGTGATGAATATGATATTGACTTGGATGAATTCAGCGATGAAATTGAAAGCTGGGTGATTGATGAATTTAAGCGTATCGGATGCGATACGGCGCTGAGTGTGCTTGAGTTGTCTGTTGATGAGCTGGAACGCCGTACGGATCTGGAGCGTGAAACGATTGAAGAAGTGCATCGTGTCCTCCAGGCTGAATTTGACAGTGAAGAGGAAGAAGAAGCCGGCGCCACAAACTGATGTGTACCCTGCATGCATGGTTTATTCTGTGTATGCAGGACACCTGTCAGGCTCCGGGCAAGGTATAGGGCAGATTACGTACAACACCCCCCTTTTCTCAACGAAAAAACGTAGGTTTGCAGTTTGGAGAATGGGCTGGTGCAACGTATCAGGGCTATTTTTTTTTGACTAAAGTTTAGAATGGCAACAGCAACCAAAACACCAAGATTACTGGCCGCCGCCAAAGAGTTTAACATTGGCAAGGAGACGCTTCTGGAGTTTCTTACCGGTAAGGGGTTTGAGATTAATGCAAGTAATCCCAATACCAAGCTTACGGAGGAGATGTATGATGCGTTGCAGGCGGAATTTGCCCAGGATAAACTGGCCAAACGCAAAAGCGATGAAATTGCTTTGCCTAAAGGGCCTTTGCTGGATAACCTGAAAAAGTCGAAAGAAGAGCTGGATCTGACGGTACGTGAGCAGAAGGATGAAGATGTAACAGAGCCCGCCCCGGCCGTACCGGAGAAGAAAAAGGAACAACCCCCGGTGTCCGCTACTCCGCCGCCGGTTGAAAAAGTGCAGCCGGCCGAAGATGAAAAGCCGGAAGAAACGCCGGTCCAGCCGGAAGAAACGGCTGAGCCGCCCGTTGCTCCCCCGCTGGCCAAGCCTGGCCGTCTGGAAGGGCCGAATGTGCTCGGCAAGATCAACCTGGATGAAATGAACCTTTCGTCCCGCCCAAAGAAAGCTGCAGCAACGGCAAAAAAGAAGACGACGAAAAAAGAGGAGCAGCCGGAGCCGGTTGAAGAGCCCGCCGCTGACATGCCGCTTATTCCGGATACCGCAACAGAACCGCCGGTTACGGCATCTGCACCGGAAGAACCGCCGGTTTCAACTGAAGAGCCTGCAGCACCTCCCGCGCAGGATCAGGATGCTCCCGGACATATTGAAATGAAGGCCCCCCGGCTGGAAGGACCTAAGATCATTGGTAAGATCGAACTGCCGGTAGCGCCGCCTCCGGGTAGTGGTAAAGAGGACAGCAGCCATAAAGAAAAGCGGAACCGGAAACGGATTCCGGTTCAGAAAAAACCGGAAACATTCCGTCCGGATCATTCCGGAGGAGGAGGCCCCCGTGGTGGTACAGGGCCGCGCAGTGGACAGGATCGCCGTGGCGGAGGAAATAATCGTGGCGGAGCACGTAATGACCGGCCGGCACAACAGGAAATTGATACAAAAGAAATACAGAAGAAGATACAGGAAACACAGGCCAAGCTGGCCGGTGGTGGTTCCCGAAACAAAAATCTCAAAGCCAGATACCGCCGCAACAAGCGTGAAGAAATGGCGGAAAAGCGTGCGGCAGCCGAGCAGGCCGATCAGGGTAATCTGATCCAGGTTACGGAGTTTATTTCCGTAAGTGAGTTGGCCAGCCTGCTCAACGTCAATTTTACCGAGGTGATCAGCAAGTGTATGAGTCTCGGTATCATGGTATCTATCAACCAGCGCCTGGATGCGGAGGTGATAGAGCTGGTTTCCAGCGAATTTGGCTATGATGTGGAGTTCATCAATCTCCAGCAGGAATCGGATATGGAAGAGGATGATGCGGCGGATGATGAAGCTGATCTGGTGCCCCGTGCGCCTATCGTGACGATCATGGGCCACGTGGATCATGGTAAAACTTCCCTGCTCGATTATATCCGCAGCGCCAATGTGGTGGCGGGTGAAGCGGGAGGCATTACACAGCATATCGGCGCCTACCAGGTGCAGACTACTTCCGGGAAACGTATCACCTTCCTTGATACGCCGGGTCACGAAGCGTTTACCGCCATGCGTGCCCGCGGCGCCAAAGTGGCTGATGTGGCCGTGATCGTGATCGCGGCGGATGATGCTATCATGCCCCAGACAAAAGAAGCAATCTCACACGCACAGGCGGCAGGATTGCCGATGGTGTTTGCGCTGAATAAAATAGATAAGGAAGGAGCTAATCCCGAAAAGATCAAAGAACAGCTCTCCGCCATGAATATCCTGGTGGAAGACTGGGGCGGGAAATATCAGAGTCAGGAAATATCCGCCAAAAAAGGTCTGCATGTAGACCTGCTGCTCGAAAAGATCGGACTGGAGGCGGAGTTGCTTGAGTTGAAAGCCAATCCCGACCGTTATGCAAGCGGAAGTGTTATTGAGGCCTCGCTTGATAAAGGAAGGGGATACCAGGCAACGGTACTGATACAGAATGGTACGCTGGAGCAGGGAGATATGGTGGTATGCGGCCAGCATTACGGTAAAGTCAAAGCCATGTTTAACGAACGCGGCCAGCGGGTGACCACTGCCGGTCCGTCTGCCCCGGTGCAGGTGCTCGGTTTGAACGGAGCCCCTCAGGCTGGTGAAAAGTTCAAGGTATACGAAGATGAAAATGAAGCAAAGACGGTTGCTACTCACCGTGCGCAGATCATGCGCGAACAGGGTATCCGTGCCCGCAAGCACATTACCCTGGATGAAATAGGCCGTCGTCTTGCTTTAGGTAATTTCAAGGAACTGGGTGTTATTATCAAAGGTGATTTCGACGGATCTGTGGAAGCACTGAGCGATTCGCTCCAGAAACTGTCTACAGAAGAAGTAGCTGTGAACGTCGTACATAAGGGTGTCGGGCAGATTACGGAAAGCGATGTGCTGCTTGCCACTGCATCCGATGCGATCATTCTCGGCTTCCAGGTACGTCCCTCTATGCAGGCTGCCAAGCTGGCCGATCAGGAGAATATCGAGATCCGTACCTACTCCATCATTTACGATGCGATCGAAGAGATCAAGAGCGCGATGGAAGGTCTGCTGGAACCCAAGGTGGAAAAGAAAACGGTTGCCAATATCGAGGTGCGCGAGGTATTTAAAATCAGCGGCGTAGGTACGATTGCCGGATGTTATGTGCTGGACGGCAAGATGACCCGGAACACCAAGCTGAATATCGTCCGGGACGGTATCGTGATCTATACGGGCGAGCTGGCTTCCCTTAAACGCTTTAAAGACGATGTGAAGGAAGTGAATGCCGGTTATGAATGCGGCTTGTCTGTAAAGAACTACAATGATGTGCGTGTTGGTGATATCATAGAAGGTTACGAAGAAGTAGAAGTAAAACGGACACTTTAGACAGTTTTCTTTTGTATGGCTGATAACGATAACCTTACATCAAAGAACGGTGTCATCCTGACGAAGGAAGGATCCCACGTAATGCAGGACACTCATTTTGTGAGATCCTTACTTCGTCAGGATGACACTGTGGATGGATTCATGCGCTACATCACTGTATCCATACAAATTCATCGCGCTGAATGATTCGCCGGAATAACATTGTACACCTTTTCAGTTCCTTATCCGTGTATCTTTCAACCCTCTTGTTATCAGCACGCCTCATTCCTTGCCGGAGCATTTAATTTTTTTGAATAATTCATAGCGGAGTTATAACATGAGTGCTATTCTTGAAAAACTGGAAGCCATCAAAGCGCGGTTCGATAATCTGGGCATATCGCTGACCAACCCTGAAATCGTAAGCGACAATAAGAAGTATGCACAGGTAAGTCGTGAATACCGCAAACTGGAAGAGATTGTCAAGGCGTACCTGCGTTACCGGAACTGCATAGACAGCATTGCGTTCAGCCGTGAAGTGCTTGCTACGGAAAGCGACACGGAATTGCGCGAGCTGGCAAAATCCGAGCTGGAAGAACAAGAGATCCTGAAAGAAGAGCTGGAAGCGGAAGTGCGCCGGCTATTAGTCCCTAAAGATCCACAAGATGAAAAAAATGCAGTGCTTGAAATCCGCGCCGGTACGGGTGGGGATGAGGCCAGCATTTTTGCCGGCGACCTGCTGCGTATGTACATACGTTATAGTGAACGAAAAGGATGGAAAGTCGCATTGGTCAGCGAGACGGAAGGAACTGTGGGAGGATATAAAGAAGTATTGCTCGAAGTGCAGGGAGATGATGTATACGGTACATTGAAATTTGAAAGCGGCGTACACCGGGTACAGCGTGTGCCTGCAACGGAAGCCAGCGGGAGGATACATACATCTGCTGCTACAGTTGCTGTGATGCCCGAAGCAGAAGAGATAGATTTTGAGCTGAAGGAGAGCGATCTGAAGATGGAAACCGCCCGGAGCGGAGGCGCTGGCGGACAGAATGTTAATAAGGTAGAAACAAAAGTAATCCTTACCCATATCCCTACCGGCACCGTCGTAACCTGCCAGACGGAGCGTACCCAGCTCGGAAACCGTGAAAAAGCAACCCAGATGATGCGTACCCGTCTGTACGAAGAGCAGGTGCGCAAGCACGAAGAAGAGATTGCCGGCAGAAGGAAGAGCCTGGTAAGCACCGGCGACCGCTCTGCAAAGATCCGTACGTACAATTACCCCCAGGGGCGCATCACTGACCACCGCATCAATATGACGTTGTATAATCTGGACGATTTTATGAATGGTAATATCCAGGAAATGCTGGAAGCGCTCCAGTTTGCTGAAAACGCTGAAAAAATGCAGGCCGGAGAAAGTGTCTGACCGGATAATAAAACCACTGTTACATCGTTAATGTACAAAATCTTGTTATTTTCGCCTGGACGGAATTTGAATCTTCTTAATTAATCTAAATTTAATTATTGCATGACCCCCCGATTTGATCTGATTGATATAGTCCAAACCCTGTATCAGCGTCGTCGTTTTCTGCTTTGGTTTACGCTGCTTGCTGCTGTATTGGGAGTTGTCGGGTATCTGATCCAAAATAAAAAGTATAAAGCAAAGGCAGAGGTAGTCGTCGCGAACCCTTTGTATGCAGACCGCAACCACTTTTTTCGTACAAACGCCGACCGGTATATTGATTATTTTGCCGGGGAAGATGATCTTGACCGGGTTATGGCCATTGCTATGTCTGACCAGGTGAAAAATACTATTGTTGAACAAATGGGTTTGTTTAAACATTACAAGCTGAACCCGGATGATGAAAAGGATGTGTTATTGCTTGACTCACGCTGGAAGAAATATTTCAAAGTAACCCGGACTGAATACAAGAATATGGAGGTGATGTTTACGGATCATGACCCCCAAATGGCGGCGGATGTTGTTAATGACGCTGTCCGGGTAATTGAAAATGCATACCGGAGCTTTTACATGTCCATAAAAGGTCAGATGCATCGTTCCCTGCATGATAAAGTGCTGGAAGCCGATAGCATGGTTGCTTTGCTTACGGATTCCCTGGCAGCACTTCGTGAAGAATACCAGATATATGACATCCTGAATCCGGCGCGTATGAATACCATTGTCGGCAGTCTAAAAAATAATGGACATAAGCATTTCGGGCGTGGTGTGGAAGAGATCCAAAACTTATCTTCCATAAAAGACCGGTGGGTTATAGATCGTTCCGATTACCTCTCGTTACTGAACGAATTTTCAACAGGTACGAGGCCTGATGAGCTGTCCTTTATAAATGTGATCACACCGGCTACGCCTCCGGTAAAGCCGGCTGGTTTGAATATGATGTTGACGATGATTGCCTGCGCACTTGTCGGCCTTTTCATAAGTGCGATCATCGTATTGCTTAATGCGTATTTCCGGGCTTTGCTTGTTGTCCGCCGTTGAGATGCAGATGTTGCTTTCATATCAGAAGTGGTTTCAGCCGGCTTGTATCGCAGTCACATTGCTGAGCATCCTGCTGTATGCCTGTACCGGTCACAATATGTTTCTGGCAGCACCTTTTGTTGTCATGTACATGGTATTGGTGATGCTCAACTGGAAGCTGGCATACTGGATTCTGCTTTTTTTGATTCCCGTTTCCATTCATCTTGAATTCTTTAACGCAACGCTTTCCACCTCAGCTCCGGATGAGCCGATAATGTGGATATTCCTGCTATTGTTTGCCATATTATTTTCTGGTAATCCGCGCCTGTTGCCGGAATGGTGGTGGCGGAATCCGCTTGTACTGATAATTGTGCTGCAGTATCTTTGGCTTATTGTCGCAGTCATCTATACCAAAGAGCCGCTTGTCAGTACAAAATTCCTGGTAGCCAAAACATGGTTCCTTGTTTCTTTTTTTATCTTCCCGGCACTGGTGTTTTCAGAAAAAAAGGATTTTAAGCTGGCTTTCCGGATATTTCTCATCCCACTGGTAGCAACCATGCTCATTATCCTCTTTCGTCATTACCAGTATGGGTTTAATTTCAGGAAGGTAGAGAAAGCGATCAGTCCCATCTATTATAATCATGTGGAGTATTCTACCGTAATCTCCATGTTTTTCCCGTTATTATGCATGGCTTATCCCCTTACCAAGGGTAAAAAAAGATGGGTACGGCTTCTGGTACTGTTGTCCATCCTGTTCTTTTTGCCGCTTATTTATCTCACCTATGCACGTGCAGCTATGGTGGCGGTCATATTTGCCGCATGTATTGGTATTGCGATCCGGATGCGGCTGGTAAACCTGGTAATGCCTGTTTTTTATGCAATGATCATTCTGATCGTAGCATATATGGTCAATAATAACAGGTATATTGACTTTCGCCCTCACTACGAACGTACTTATATGCATGGCAACTTTTCATCGCATATGCTGGCTACATTCCGGGGGCAGGATATGTCTTCCATGGAGCGGTTTTACCGATGGATTGCAGCTGTACGGATGAGCCGGGAACATCCCTGGACGGGCTATGGACCTAATGCCTTTTATTCCTATTACAAGCCGCATGCCGTATCATCCTTCCGTACCTATGTGAGCCGAAACCCGGAACGCTCCACGACGCATAATTATTTCCTTTTTATGTTGGTGGAGCAAGGCTGGCCGGCTATGATCCTGTATGCAATCCTGATTATGGTTGTATTTGCACAGGCACAAAAAATTTATCATCGTTTTAAAGGGCATGACCGGTTTTATCAATACGTAACGCTTGGCGTGGTGATGATGTTTGCTGCCGGGTTTATTAATAATTTCTTTTCAGAACTGATTGAGACACATAAGGTTGGAGCTTTATTTTACATCGGCATTGCCCTTCTCGTCGTCCTTGACCGGAAAAGTAAACAATTGATCCGGGAAGGAGCAAGCGACGTATCTCATGAAGATACGGAAAAAAGCTGACATGCTCCGTCCGGAAAGACAACCATTTTACGGTTTATTTCCCTGATACATAGACCTGTAATATGGGGCTATGAAAACTAACAATCACCCGGATAGGGATGATAAGTTTTCATGACGTAGCTTTGCAGTATGGAAACTGAAAACAAGATACTTGAAGAGTTGGCCAATAGTGAGTATGAGTTTGGTTTCGTGACAGATATAGATATGGAGGTGGCTCCTCCGGGACTGAATGAAGATACCATCCGGTTTATATCAAAAAAGAAGAACGAACCCGAGTGGCTGCTGGAATGGCGGCTGAAAGGATACAAGGCGTTTCTGGAAATGGAATCACCTGAATGGCAGAATTTTACATTCCCGGAAATTGATTATCAGGGTATATCTTATTATGCTGCCCCGAAACAGCAGGCAAAATATAATAGCCTTGATGAAGTAGACCCGGAATTGCTGCGGACATTTGAGAAGTTGGGCATTCCGATATCCGAGCAGAAATCGCTCGCAGGTGTGGCCGTGGATGCGGTTTTTGACAGTGTTTCGGTAGCTACTACCTATAAAGAGCATTTGAACAAGCTGGGTATTATCTTTTGTTCCATGAGCGAAGCCATACAGGAGCATCCTGAACTGGTAAGGAAATATCTGGGTACCGTTGTGCCCCATTCCGATAACCTTTTTGCGGCATTGAATACGGCTGTGTTTACCGACGGCTCTTTTGTATATATTCCCAAAGGCGTGCGTTGCCCGATGGAATTGTCTACCTATTTCCGGATCAATACGGCCAATACCGGTCAGTTTGAACGTACGCTGATTGTGGCTGATGAAGGAAGTTATGTAAGCTATCTTGAGGGATGTACGGCGCCGATGCGCGATGAAAATCAATTGCATGCCGCTGTTGTGGAACTGGTTGCGCTGAAAGATGCAGAGATTAAATATTCTACCGTGCAGAACTGGTATCCAGGTGATAAAGACGGTAAGGGTGGGATCTATAATTTTGTGACAAAGAGAGGCGTTTGTCGTGGTGAACGATCACGAATCTCCTGGACGCAGGTGGAGACAGGCTCTGCTATTACCTGGAAATATCCGAGTGTATTGCTGATTGGTGAGCATTCGTCCGGTGAGTTCTATTCCGTGGCAGTTACGAAAGGAAAACAGATTGCCGATACCGGTACCAAGATGCATCATATTGGTGCGCATACCAAGAGCCGTATCATATCCAAAGGTATTTCTGCCGGCGAGGGAGAGAATAACTACCGGGGACTGGTACAAGTGGGTAACCGGGCAAATCATGCACGCAATTTTACGCAGTGTGATTCGCTGCTGATCGGGAACCGCTGCGGAGCACATACATTCCCCTACATAGAATCAAGAAATAACACGGCTACCGTAGAGCACGAAGCTACCACCTCGCGTATCGGCGAAGACCAGATTTTTTATCTGAACCAGCGTGGTATAGATACCGAGAAAGCAGTGGCGCTGATCGTTAATGGTTATGCCCGTGAAGTGCTCAATCAGTTGCCGATGGAGTTTGCCGTAGAGGCACAAAAGTTATTGTCGCTTACGCTGGAAGGCAGTGTGGGATAACATGACCATTTTTTAAACGACTACTTATTTATAAACACAAAAAACAGTATGCTGACAATAAAGAATCTGCACGCCTCTGTTAATGGTAAAGAGATCCTGAAAGGAATAGACCTGCAGGTGCGTGCCGGTGAAGTACATGCCATTATGGGACCAAACGGATCTGGTAAAAGTTCGCTCGCTTCCGTACTGGCAGGCAGGGATAATTATGAAATAACAGACGGCGAAGTATGGCTGGACGGAAAGAATCTGCTGGATATGAGCCCGGAAGACCGGGCGAGGGAAGGGGTATTTCTTGCGTTTCAATATCCGGTGGAAATACCGGGCGTTTCGAATATTAATTTTCTGAAAACAGCGCTTGCTGAAGTGCGGGCATATCGTGGCCTGCCTCCTTTGTCTGCCAAGGAATTTCTGAAGCTTACCAAAGAAAAACAGGAGCTCGTTGCTTTCGAAGCCAAGCTGGCTAACCGTTCTCTGAATGAAGGTTTCTCCGGTGGAGAGAAAAAACGCAATGAAATATTCCAGCTCGCCATGCTGGAGCCGAAGCTTTCCATACTCGACGAAACGGATTCCGGATTGGATATTGATGCCCTGCGTATCGTATCCGATGGCGTGAACAAGCTGCGCAATAATGAAAATGCCTTTATTGTCATTACGCACTATCAGCGCCTGCTCAATCATATAGTCCCTGATTTTGTACACGTACTTTATGATGGCCGCATTGTGCGTTCAGGAGATAAATCCCTGGCACTGGAGCTGGAAGAAAAAGGTTACGACTGGCTGAAAGAATTGTATCATTCAGGAGCATTACAAACATCATGACATTACAGGAAACAACATCATTATACAGCCAGCTTCTGGAAGCTGCCGGATCAATGACTCCGGGAGATGGTACAGAATCAATTTCAGACCTGCGCAGCAATGCGCTGAATATATTCCGGGAGCAGGGATTTCCGACAGGAAAAAATGAAGACTGGCGTTTTACCAGTCTGACACCTTATACAGATACTCATTATGTGCCTGGTGGCGCATCTCCGGCTGATGATAATATTCGTCAGGCTATTTCAGATACCGCAATACCGGGACTCGATGCCTATCTGCTGGTTTTGGTAAATGGCAGTTTACGTCCTGATCTGTCCACACTCCCGCAGAATGATCAGGTGGCCATACAATCTATCGGCAATGCAGCGCTGACCGGAGCATTCCAGGAATATTTTCATGACAAGACATATACCGGTGCAGATGCCCTGCTTGCGTTAAATACCGCTTTATTTACCGAAGGATGCTTTATGCTTGTAAAGCAGGGGGCGGTATTAGATAAGCCCATGCGTATGCTGCATGTATACGGAGCTGTTGAAAATTCATTCTTTCAGCCGCGGCATTTATGGGTTATCAATCGTCATGCACAGGCTACTGTTATTGAGCAATCGGTGGTGATCAAAGGTGGTAATGCATTGTCGCTTACCAACTCTGTATCACGGATTGTAATGAAGGAGGAAGCCCGCCTGACACACTATAATATACAGCAGCATGATGCGGGAGAACGCTGGCTGCAATACAGCCGGGTGTCGCAGTTGCGTGGCAGCCGTTACGATAATTTTATGATCAGCCTGCCCGGTGCAGATCTGATCAGAAATAACCTGGAGTTGTCGCTGGATGATACGGCTACCGAATCACACCTGTATGGCCTGTACCTGGTAGGTAATGGTCAGCTCACCGATAACCATACTGCTATTGCTCACCAGCACCCGTCGTGCCAGAGCAATGAGCATTATAAGGGAGTAATTACCGGTAATGGCAAGGCTGTGTTTAATGGTAAAGTGCTTGTATCACAAGAGGCGCAGCAAACAAATGCTTATCAGCAGAATAATAATCTGCTGTTGAGTGAACATGCCCGTGTGTACGCCAAACCTCAGCTGGAGATTTATGCGGATGATGTAAAATGCAGCCATGGATGTACCGTCGGTCAGTTTAATCCGGAATCGCTGTTTTATCTGCAGTCGCGGGGTATCGGAGCGGAGGCAGCAAGAAATCTGCTGGTGGAAGCTTTTGCATACGATGTTACAGACAATATAGAAGATGAGGTCATAAAAAGCCATGTGCAGCAGCTGATTCACAGCAGCATGGCGGCGACAATCGCGGGATAATACATACCTGATGGAGCAGTATTTGCAGATTGAAGATATACGTAAGGATTTTCCGTTGCTGGATACAATGATATACGGCCGGAAGCTGGTGTATCTTGATAATGCAGCTACTACCCAGAAGCCGGTACAGGTGTTGGATGCGGTAGCGCATTACTATCGGACCTACAACAGTAACGTACACCGCGGTGTGCATCTGCTTAGTCAGCAGGCTACGGACGCATATGAAAAGGCACGGCAGACCGTGGCTTCATTTCTGAATGCGCAACATGCACACGAGGTTATATTTACCCGCGGAACTACAGAAAGCATTAACCTTGTGGCGGCCACATATGGCAGGAGTAATCTGCAAAAGGGTGACAGTATCGTGATCTCTGCGATGGAGCATCATTCCAACATCGTTCCCTGGCAGATGCTCTGCGAAGAGAAGGGCGCAACGCTTAAGGTCATCCCGATGGATGAACACGGCGTACTACGAATGGATCTGCTGCCGGATCTGCTGGATGAACGTGTGAAGCTGCTTGCTGTTACTGCAGTGTCCAACTCGCTGGCAACCGTGAATCCTATCCGGGAAATCATTACTCTGGCACACCAAAAAAATATACCCGTATTGCTGGATGCCGCACAGGCAGTACAGCATATGCCGGTAGATGTGCAGGAACTGGATGCGGATTTCCTGGTTTTTTCCGGTCACAAAATATATGGCCCTACCGGGATTGGTGTACTGTATGGCAAAGAACAACTGATGAACGCCATGCCGCCGTGGCAGGGTGGCGGGGATATGATAAAGACGGTTACGTTTGAAAAAACGGTTTATAATGAGTTGCCTTATAAGTTTGAAGCGGGCACACCTGATATAGCCGGGGCAATCGGCCTGGCTGCAGCGTTGGATTATGTATGCAATATCGGCCTGTCCCGTATACGGAAGGCGGAGGAAGAGCTGATGCAATATGCAATGGGGCAGTTAGCCACCGTAGAAGGGATTCGTTTTATTGGTGAAGCCCCGGAACGTGCAGGTGGTATCTCTTTCCTGCTTGATGGCACACATCCGTTTGATGTGGGCGAACTGCTCGATAAACAGGGGATCGCTGTCCGTACCGGTCATCATTGTACACAGCCGGTTATGGACTTCTTTGGGATTCCCGGTACGGTGCGCGCTTCATTTTCATTTTACAATACACCTGCGGAAATAGACATGCTCGTTGCCGGTCTGAATAAGGCGGCAGTTATGTTACGCTAAACAGCAGAAGATGACGATTCAGGAAAAACAGGATGAGATCATTGATGACTTCTCGGTATTCTCCGACTGGATGGATAAATATGAATATATTGTCCAGTTGGGTAAAGAGTTGCCGTTAATTGATGCGCAATTTAAAACGGATGATCACCTCATCCGCGGTTGTCAGTCGCGGGTTTGGCTGCATGCAGATTATACAGGTGGCCTGGTGCATTTTACTGCCGACAGTGATGCTATTATTACCAAGGGGTTGATCAGCATGGTGATCAAAGTACTTTCCGGCCATACACCGCGCGAGATCATGGATGCTGAAATTTATTTTGTGGATGCGATCGGGCTGACCAGTCACTTATCGCCTACGCGTTCCAACGGACTACTGTCGATGCTCAAGCAGATTAAGTCTTATGCATTGGCATTACATGTCCGGGAGAATGAAAATCCCACTACGTAAACAGGTTCATTATGTTGAGAGATAAGGTTGAAGACGCTTTGCGGAATGTGTATGATCCGGAAATACCGGTCAATGTTATGGAGCTGGGGCTGGTATATGATATCAGTATTAAGGAAGGCGGTAAGGTGAATGTTACGATGACATTGACAGCTCCTGCCTGCCCGGTCGCCGGTGATATTATATTTGACGCAGAGACGAAGATCCGTGCTGTCGAAGGGGTCAGTGATGTACACATCCATCTGACCTTTGATCCTCCGTGGAATAAAGATATGATGAGTGACGAAGCAAGACTGGAGCTGGGGTGGCTGTAACTCCGAGTTGTTATCTCGGCTTATACCGTGCTTCCTGCAGCATTTTCTGGGCATCATCCATGGCAAGCAGTTCCTGCAGCGACAATTCCGGATGGCGTTTCATGTATGCGTTCACAATTTGTAATCCCAGCCAGCTACCGATGTTCCCCGGGCTTTCCGCAGGCATTCCGGTGCTGGTAGGGCCGTCGTTTACGTAGCGCAGTGTTTTTTGCCAGTTAGTTTCATACAGCAGGTTGCTTTGGATAAAGAAGTTGTAGATCAGCGCTTCGTTATCAGCACACCAATCCAACTGTGCTTTTGTATATCCCAACAGCAGTGTATCCGGAATGAATGGCAATGTGTTCTTTAAAAAATATTGTGCCTTTCCTCTTTGTATTATCATGTCGAGCAGATGTTTTCCTTCCGCTTGAAACGGATACAGGTCTTCGTATACAGCACGGAATGCATGGACCGGGATAGATGCCGGCAGGAGCCTTTGTGACATATAATGAGGCACACCTACCGATACGTAATACGGGTAGGAAGCGCCGAGAAACATATCCAGCCCGATGCCGAGAAATTTTCGCTGGTCTTCATAGGTAATAGCCGTCCAGTTGTTGAGCCCCGACACAAAATAAACGACCTCCGGTAGCTCATAATCAGGGAAGTGATGTTTCAAATGCTGAAATCCCTGCACCAGTTGTTTGTTGATGGGTTCCGCATCGGGGAAATGCCGGGCAACGGTATCAAATACCCCCCTGTAATCCTTGTCCGTAAGCAGGTATCCGATAGCCTGTTCGATATGCTGCAGGCTGTCGAGCGCAGGATCATCTGCTGCAAAAGGTAATAGGCGTGTTACATAAAAAGGAAGGAAATCAGGATATTGTTCCAGTATCTTTATGACGCCTTCGCCAAGACGTGTTGTGTCAATCGTGGCTATATCGCGGTCCAGACGGTGTGTTTGCAGCGTGACTGATATGTCGGGTGTTTTGGCATGATCCCCTCCGTCACCACAACTACCCGCAAACAGCGTAAATATAAAAGCGCATATGTATATTTTTATATGTCTCATGGTTTCTTTTAAAAAAGTACGTAACATGAAATTAGATTTTATTTTTGTTCACAAAAATAGCACACATAGCTTATCCGGCAGATTCATTTGAGCAATATGGGTTAATATTGCCTGTTTCCCGGTAACCTGATCCGCTAAAAGTAAACAACCATTTTATGAAACACACATTTCTTTACATCCTCTGCTTTCTGATCACAACCATACCTGTTGCTGCGCAGCAGGATGATTATGATGATAGGGGGGGGCAGGGGGTACGTTTTGGCGTTTATATTGCACCTAATCTTTCCTGGATGCACCCTACTGCCGGTAAAAGTGACGACGGGCAGTTTATCGTAAAAGGAAACGGGAGCAGAATGGGATATAGCTGGGGCATTGCGGCTGAATATTTTTTTGCTGAAAATTATGGTATTGCTACCGGGTTCCAATTAAATACGACCGGTGGTAAGATCCTCACACAAAATACCGATACAGTAGCGGTACCGCGCACGGTACGTGAAACGGATTTTGAATACATTGCTCAATATCTCGAAATTCCTTTCGGGTTGAAGCTGCGTTCGGATGAGATCGGGAAGCTTCGCTTCTTTGGTCAGATCGGGTTATCACTGGGGATCAATATTGGCAAGAAAGTAAATTATACGGTCGTATACCAGGATGCGAACAATACGGAACAAACGGTGGAGGGAGAGAAGGAAAAGCTCGTAGGCTCGCTAACGATGGCGCCGGCGATGCTGCAGATGAATGTTGGTGCAGGTATAGAGTATGCGATCGGCGGCAAGATGTCTTTTTATACCGGTGTGTTTTTCAACAACGGATTTCTTCCGGACGCCACAAGGCCTGATAAATTCGGACTTGGTTATGAGGGTAGCTTTACCGATGGTAATACCCGGCTTAATAACGTTGCATTACGTATAGGCTTGTTCTTTTAATTTGCAAATAGACTGACAGGCGCGCCACATGAAAATATTCCTCGCACAACAAAATTACCATATCGGCAATTTCGAAGCCAATACCGGTAAAATCATAGGAGCAGTGCGGGAAGCAAAAGTCGCGGGAGGCGATCTGATTGTCTTTCCCGAGCTGGCTGTTTGCGGCTATCCTCCTCGCGACTTCCTTGAATTTAATGATTTTATCACCCGCTCGCTCGATGCCATAGACCGGATCCGGCAGGAATCGGACGGTATCGGGATCCTCGTAGGTGCACCGGCGCGTAACCCGCAACCGGAAGGCAAAGATTTGTTCAATGCAGCTTACCTGTTGTATGAGCAGGAAATTAAAGCGGTAGTATACAAAACCCTGCTGCCTACGTACGATATTTTTGATGAATACCGGTATTTTGAGCCTGCCGATTCCTGGCAGACGATACCTTTCATGGGGATCCGCTTAGCCGTCACGATTTGCGAAGATATCTGGAATCTCGGCGATAATCCTCTGTATCGTATATGTCCGATGGACCGGCTTATAGAGCAGCAGCCGGATATCATGATCAACCTCAGTGCTTCTCCTTTTGATTACCGGCAGTCGGAAGACCGGAAAAACATCATTCTGGCCAATGTGGCCAAATACCGGATTCCTGTCGTATACTGCAATACAGTCGGTGCGCAGACCGAGATTGTATTCGATGGCGGCTCGCTGGTTATAGACCGGGATGGCAGGCAGATAGCCGGGCTGCCTTATTTTGAAGAAGCATTGCAGGAGGTGGTATTTCATCCGCAGCAGGGGATCAACAGCAACGCGGTGCCGGAACAGCTTACAGATACACCGTCTGTACCTCCCCGGTTTGATCCGGAGCGGGGTATAGCTGATATACACCGGGCACTGCTGACCGGAATCAGCGATTATTTTCGCAAGATGGGGTTTCGTAAAGCGGTCGTGGCTTCTTCCGGTGGTATTGACAGCGCTGTAGTGCTGGCGCTGGCCTGTGAGGCGTTGGGCGCTGCAAATGTTCAGGCATTGCTGCTGCCTTCGCCTTATTCGTCCGCACATTCCGTTTCCGATGCGGAGCAGCTCTCCCGGAATCTCGGTAATCCATACGAAATACTGAGGATTGATGGTGTTTTCCAAGCCTATCTTGATACCCTGCACGCGGTATTTAAAGATGTACCACAGGATGTAACGGAAGAGAACCTGCAGTCGCGTATACGTGGAGCATTGGCTATGGCATGGAGTAATAAGTTCGGTGCCATCCTGCTGAACACATCCAACAAAAGCGAGCTGGCCACAGGCTATGGTACGCTGTATGGAGATATGGCAGGCGGTTTGGGCGTACTCGGCGATCTGTATAAAATGCAGGTATATGCACTGGCCAGATATATCAACCGGCATTCGGAACTAATACCACAGCATATCCTCACCAAAGCCCCCAGCGCCGAATTGAGACCGGGACAGAAAGACAGCGATAGCTTACCTGATTATGAACTGTTGGATCCCATACTCTACGAATACATTGAATGCAGGCTTGGCCCGGGAGAAATTACAGAAAAAGGTTATCCCGGTGACCTGGTAATACGCACGCTTGGTATGGTGAATAAGAATGAATATAAGCGTAATCAGTTCTGTCCTGTTATCCGGGTTTCCCCTAAAGCTTTTGGCCCTGGCCGCAGAATGCCGGTAACAGGTAAATACCTATGGTGATAATAATCCATGAGTGAAATGTTATTTATTTCAAAAAATACCAGTAAAAACGGGTTCTTTACTGATTTTTTCGTTATTTGCAATGTTATGAAAAGATTAATACCAGCTTTGTTACTGGTAGCCTCGGCTACATATGTACAGGCGCAGGAAAAGGCTGAGTTGAGTCAGCTTGGTTGCGCTACGATCACTACTCAGGAGGAACTGCAGCGTATATACGATTTTAACCGGTTACCTCCGGCTGCGTTCAAGACCACAGCCAGTGTGGATACGATACCGCTTACGATTCATCTTGTAGGCCAGAATGACGGTTCCGGATATTATTCAATGGAACAACTGTTCCAGGTGCTTTGTGAGCTGAATACGCGATTTGCTCCTGTTAATATGTATTTCAGCGTTAAATGGCCGGTTAAATATATTAATAATTCATCTTATTATATACATAACCATTCCAATGGCAGTAACATGATGAGGCTGAATAACGTGGCCAACACGGTCAACGTGTATTTTGTAAATGATCCGGCAGGTGCCTGTGGTTATTTCAGCCCGGGCAGGGATGCGGTAGCCATTGCCATCAAATGTTCCGCCCCTGCAAGCACTACGCTGACGCATGAGTTGGGCCATTACTTCGGCCTGCCGCATACATTTTATGGTTGGGAAAATGGTAATACGCCTAATCAGAATGATCAGGAAAATGTTGCCCGTACTGGTGTACAAGCCAATTGTGCCACTGCAGGGGACGGCTTTTGCGATACGCGTGCCGATTATTTGGGCGAGCGCTGGAGCTGCCCTTACAATGGTACACTGACGGACCAATATGGAGCTGCGCTTTCTCCCGATCATACCGTTTACATGAGCTATTCAACGGATGCCTGCATGACCCGGTTTACACCATCTCAGATCGCGTACATGCGTAATAACCTATATACACGCCGTTCCAACCTGTTGAATAGTGCATACAAACCTAATCCGTATACAAATCTTGAACAGCCTAAGATCATTTATCCGGATGATTTGCTTTATGCAAACTATCAGAAGGTAATATGGAATGCAGTGCCGGGTGCGGAATATTATCATGTAAAAGTATCTGTTACCAGCAATTATTTTTCTATAGTACGTCAGGAAGCGCTTACTTCCGATACTTCTTTGGAGCTCACTTTTAATGTTGTAGACAGGGCGAGCCTCACTGTTGCCGTAAATCCGATGATGAGTACCAATGTATGTGGTGCAAGTATGTCATCTCATCCTTTTGTTGCTACCGATGCCCACACAACCCTGGACGTTGCAGACGTAGCGGCTTCCGGTAACGGAACATTGCGTATTATGCCCAACCCGGTTACCGGTGGAAATACTGTACGTATACAGCCTGAATCGCTTCCCGCAGGCAGCTATCAGGTATATCTCGTCAATATGAACGGGCAAAAAGTGCTGCAGCATACATTCGACTATTATCCGGGCAGCAGCAGCACGATTGAAATCTCTACCCGGTCGCTTCCGGCAGGTATGTATTTCCTGAACACAACAAATACGGCCGGTGGTCAGTGGGTAGAGAAGTTGATCATACAAAACTAAATGGTTACGACCATGACCTGTTTGCTAAAGCGATTCTGTACAGGATCGCTTTTTTTACTGTTGTTCCTGTTTCCGCGCATCACTGCTGCTGCAGAATATACTTTTGTTACCCGCTGGGAAATAGCTGCACCGCTTTCCGAAGTCTGGCGTATTATCTATGATGCGGAGTGCTGGCCGGAATGGTGGAAAGGTGTGGAAGTCCGAAAGGTTCAGGAAGGTGATCATACAGGCGCTGGCGCAGTGTTGGCGTTTGCCTGGAAAGCAGCGTTGCCGTACAAGTTGCATTTTCATATGACAACAGACCGGATTGTCGTTCATGATCGCATTGAAGGTCATGCTGACGGTGATCTGGAAGGGACAGGCCGCTGGTCGTTTCAGGCGGTTAACGATACAGTTGCTATTGTCGTATATCACTGGCAGGTACAGACCACCAAACGCTGGATGAACCGGCTGGCATTTATCCTGAAGCCGGTATTCCGGGCGAATCATAATGTGGTGATGCGGCGGGGAGAGCGGGGGCTTATAAGAGCATTAGCCATTAGCTGATGTGCCGTCGGCTAATGAGAATTGTGTATCTTCAATCGTACAGTATGCACTATAAATACCTTATTGCCTTTCTGGCCCTTCTTTTGCCGGTGCTTCAATGCCATGGCAGAGAACAGGAAAAACGGGTATATGCAGATGCAGGGGTTGCTGCCGGATTTTCACATACAGGATATCATCTCAGCCTGCTCATTCCCGTACATTATGGAAAACATACGGTTTATGCAGGGCCGAAGATACTGCCGGCAGAAAGCTACCTGCCTTCCCGTAATGTATGGGGCGTCCATGCAGGATATACTTATGATATGCTCCGGCAGCACCGATGGCTGACGGATGCCGGCATCGACTATCAATGCAGCTTTTATAAACCATATCATTTTTCGGGTAACAACAATCCGTACAATCGTGTGCAGGAATTGTATCTGATGCTTGGACTGGCATATTGTTTCCGTCCCGAAGGGCGGATCAGCATAAAACTGCAGCTCGGCAGTGGTCTGTATGCGGATACATGGTATGATTTGTCTGAAGGGGGTAGCCGTACTGCTTTCGGACGGGCTTCTGCTGGCAGGTTTACGGTGAGCTATAAAATATTCTGAGATGAAGCAGATGCGGCACAAGCCTGTGGTGCAAAAATTAAGATCTGAAACAGAACTTCTTCATACAGGAAGAAGTGATCGTCTCACCTTGAGGGGAGAATGTGAGGGGTGTCCCGTATTTTGTACTGAATTCAGATTGATACATTGGGTATGGGTGGTAATCCTTTTGTCTGTATCTGCATGTAAGAAGACAGATTCTGCGATACAGGACAACCGACGGATCCACGTAATCGGACATGGTGGTAGTGGATTTACGGATCAGTCGTGGTATCCGCCCAATTCATGGACATCAGCCGTAGAGGCAGTAGATCGTCAGGGCGCTGATGGTGTAGAGATCGATCTGCAAATGAGCCGGGACAGTGTGTTGTTTATGTATCATGATCAGCATCTTGATGCAGCCAGTTTCTGTTCGGGATGTGTGCATGGATGGGCTGCGGGTGTTTTGCAGGATTGTGTGTTTAAACCCCGTTCAGGAAGCAGGGCAGAGGAACGCATTACCCGTGTGGAGCGGTTGCTGGGAAAGTATGCATCGGCAGAAAAAAAACCGGTCGTATTTCTGGATCTGAAAAATCCGCTTGATTGCCTCGTCGATAGTACTGATGAATGGATAAAATACTATCAGGCTTTCCTGTATCAGGTTAATCGGCTCATAAGCAAATATGACGCTGCGGAATGGGTGATGTTGCAATCAGATAAAAAGGAATGGCTGGTTTATGCCCGTAGTCAATATCCTGAAATCCGGGTGTTGCTGGATTATATAAAAGATACGAGCGACATTCTATATGCCGCCCGTAATGATTTTTATGGTGTTGCTGCACCCGATCAGGATCTTTCGGCCGCGGATGTGGCATTGGCGCACAATCATGGGTTGAAAGTGCAGCTTTACGGAGCCAGGTTGCAGGAAGAGATGGCAGAGGCGTTGAATAAGCGCCCTGATTATTTCCTTACGGATAATATTCCACTCACACAACGAATCCTCGCTGCCGGGCCGTAATAATTACCTGCGGCGCAGCTTCCAGTTGCTGCCGTTTCCGTTGGCTGAAAGGCTAAAACTCATTTCCTTCTTTTCTTCTTCCCAGATGGCGCCTGCCAGCAGTGCAGCTACGGTTTCCGCATCTGTGTCTTCTTCGTGCAGGTATTCCGGTTTGTAATGCTGATCAATAAATTTCGTAGTAAAGTTGCCGGTGCGGAACGGTTCTGTTTGCACTGCCCATTTACCGAATGGCAGCGTAGTCTGTATCCCTCTGATATAATATTCGTCCACTGCGCGACACAGCCGTGCAATGGCTTCATCGCGACTGCCGGCATGTACGATAAGCTTGGCGATCATCGGGTCGTAGAAGATCGGGATGTCCTGCCCCTGCTCGTATCCGTCGTCTACACGGACGCCGGGTCCTTTCGGCGGCTGATACATTTCGAGACGGCCGGTGTCGGGGAGAAAGTTGTTACGCGGATCTTCCGCACATACGCGCAGTTCAATAGCATGTCCGTTTATCTTCAGGTCGTCTTGTGTAAACGAAAGCTTTTCACCGCGTGCTACTTTTATTTGTTCGCTCACGAGATCAATGCCCGTGATCATTTCCGTAACGCAGTGCTCAACCTGCAGACGGGTATTCATTTCGAGGAAATAAAAATCAAGGTTTTCATCAACCAGAAATTCAACCGTTCCGGCTCCGTGGTAGTTACACGCTTTGGCTACGGCTACCGCACATTCGCCCATGGCCTTGCGTATAGCCGGTGTGAGGCAGCTTGAAGGCGCTTCTTCGATCAGCTTCTGATGGCGGCGCTGTATGGAGCATTCCCGCTCAAAAAGATATACGCAGTTGCCATGCTGATCACTGAGTATCTGTATTTCGATATGCCGCGGAGCAGCTACATATTTTTCGATAAACACGTCGTCGTTGGAGAAAGCACTTAGTGCTTCACTTTTTGCCAGGCGCATTTGTTCTTCCAATTCCTCCGGCCCGTTTACTACGCGCATCCCTTTACCGCCGCCGCCTGCTGATGCCTTGATCAGGATCGGGTAGCCGGTGCGCTCTGCGATGCTTTGTGCCTCTGCCACATCTTTGATGGGATCTTCCGTGCCCGGTACCATGGGTACGTTGAATTTTTTCGCCGCCTGCTTGGCCGAGATCTTACTGCCCATCATCTCGATCGAATAAGCTGTGGGGCCGATGAATGTCAGGCCGGTATCGGATACGGCTTTGGAGAACCCTGCGTTCTCACTCAGGAATCCGTAACCGGGATGTATCGCATCCGCGCCCGAAGCTTTCGCGACTTCAATGATCTTGTCGGCGCGGAGGTATGATTGTGCTGATGGCGCAGGGCCGATACAATAAGCTTCGTCAGCAAAACGGACAAAAGACATGTTGCGGTCGGCTTCTGAAAAAACAGCGACTGTTTTGATATTCATTTCGCGGGCGGTACGCATTACCCGCAGTGCAATCTCGCCACGATTGGCGACCAGTATTTTCTGCATCCTTGACGGTACTTTTTGAGAAAAGAATGCACGAAGCTAAGAAATAATAAAGTAAGTCATGAGACCACAACAATTTTTTTGGTTTTACCTTTGATAGGTAAGAAACGGGCTATTATACAATTCTGCAAACGCAATATCATGCTACTTCCGAATCCTACCTTTCCGTATGTAAAGATAGATAACGTGCATCTCGATTATTTTCAGCGTATCCTGGACCCCGGCCGGATATTGACAGATAAAGAACATCTGACCCGTTGCGCTTCCGATGAAACGGAAGACCTTGTATTCATGCCCGAGTTGGTGCTGCAGCCGGATAATACGGAAGAGGTGAGCAAGATACTGGCCTATTGCAATGAACATCGTATTCCGGTGACGCCCCGTGGCGCCGGTACCGGCCTGAGCGGTGGATGCCTGCCGGTATCCGGTGGTGTGGTACTCGATATGCGGGGTATGAATCGTATCCTGGATATTGATACGGAGAATTTTCAGGTGACCACAGAACCGGGTGTGATCACGGAGGTGTTGCAGGATGCTGTGCGTGAAAAAGGTTTGTTTTACCCGGTGGATCCGGCGAGTAAAGGAAGTTGTTTTATCGGGGGGAATATCTCTGAGAATTCCGGTGGACCGAAGGCCCTGAAATACGGTGTGGTAAAAGATTATGTGCTGAATCTGGAAGTGGTGCTGCCGGATGGTTCCGTGATATGGACAGGCGCCAATACACTCAAAAATGCAACCGGTTACAACCTTACGCAACTGATCGTGGGCAGTGAGGGTACTTTGGCGGTGGTGACCAAAATCGTATTGAAACTGTTGCCACATCCGGGTCATGAGTTGCTGATCAGTGTTCCGTTTTATGCTGCCGAAGAAGCAACGGCAGCAGTGAATAAGATATTTCTGGCCGGGTACACGCCTTCGGCGCTTGAGTTTATGGAGCGTGATGCGGTGATGCATGCGGTTAAATATCTGAATCTGGATACACCGGGTATTGCCGATGATATTCAGGCGGTGTTGCTGATTGAGGTGGACGGCAATAATCCCGATGTTTTGTTTCGCGAGATAGAAGGCATTGCCCGTGTGCTTGAAGACATGCACACCGGTGAGATTCTGTTTGCAGAGAGTGAACAGCAAAAGCAGGAACTGTGGCGGTTACGGCGCGTGGTAGGCGCTGCGGTAAAAACGTTTTCCGTGTATCGTGAAGAAGATACGGTAGTACCTCGTGCACGACTTCCATTGCTGTTGCGAAAGGTAAAGGATATTGGTGCGCGTTATGGTTTTCACGCTGTCTGCTACGGACACGCAGGAGACGGGAATCTGCATGTCAATATCCTGAAAGGAGCGTTGCCGGATAATGTATGGGAGCAGTCGTTGCCGGTTGCTATCCGTGAGTTGTTTATGTACGTCAAAGAGTTGGGTGGTACCATCAGTGGTGAGCATGGTATCGGGCTGGTACAGAAAGGATATATGGATATTATGTTCGATCAGGTTGCCCTGCAGTTGATGCGCGATATAAAGCTGGTATTTGATCCCAACCGTATCCTGAATCCCGGAAAGATCTGGAATGAGTGATTACGGATTCATCATGGGATAATTCAAAACCCATGACGGAGATACGGAGACTGTGAGTAAGTTTTGTGATGCTAAGGTTTCGGCAGGCTCACCTCGGCAGGCTCGGTGACCATTCTTAAATGTCGGTGGCTGAGCTTGTCGAAGTCGCATCTTTCTATAGCTTCTGAAATGCTTATAGAACACTGCGCGAGGTCCGGTATGCCGTGCCTTTGAACAGCGTGACCAGTTCTCCGTTTTCCTTGGTTGTCCTGATGTCGTAAAGGCCGGTTTTGTTGCCCATGTACAGTTCTTTTGCTTCCACGTACAGCAGATCGCCCGCAACGGCGGGGCGGGTGAATGTGATGGAGACGTCGAGCGCTACGGTGATCAGCCCGTGTGAATTGCACGCAAACGCAAATGCAGAATCGGAAGCCGAAAACAAAATGCCGCCGTGCACACGGTCAAATCCGTTGAGCATATCCGGACGTATGGTGTAATGCAGCCGGCAATAGCCCGTTGCGATCTTATCTATTTCAAGCCCGAGCCATTGCGTGAAATGGTCTTTGTCGAGCATCCGTTTCAGTACGGCTTCCGGTGAATGCTGTTGCTGATCTGCCATCTTTGCTATTTGTTTTTTCTAAGGTCTGATATACGCTGCAATTTTCCGCCTTCGCTGCGCGGAATGAAACCCGGCTTGAGGATCATCACACACATGCTAAGCCCCGTAGTCTGTTTTACCGAAGCAGCCAGCGAACGTGCCGCCACTTCTGCAAATACGTATAGGTCGTAACCGGTGTATCCGACCACGATCGGTTTTCCGGTGGTGCCGCTGCTGCAATGCAGGCGGCGTACTTCGTTTTGTGGCATGGCAAAGAGCCCAAAGGGGTAATAATCCCGGAGGTCTGTTTTGTGGGAAAACGGAAACTGGCGGAGGTCATCTGCTGTATATGATTTTCCGGGGGTGGTGTTGTTTTGGTCCAACAGTTTCCTGTAATAGGGTATCTGATGATAAACCTGCTGAATGAGCGTGTTGAGCCGTTTGTTTTGCAGTTCGCGCAATTCTTTCAGCGGCAGTGTTTCGATCTCTTTGTTGAAAAAATACTTCATATTTCTGTAGTGCTACAGATCATATCCAGATGTTCTTCCGGCATCGGTACTCTTTTCAGGAGGTTGGCTCTGATATTTTTGAACATACGTTGCCGGATACTATACTACAAGATATGAAAATATCTTTTCGGGTAATGATTACCAAGGAGACGCCCCGTATTTGTATGGTTCTATGATGGTGCTGCTCCGGCGAAAACAGCGTAAAGAGACATTCGTCATATCAGGAAGAACGTTACCTGATCAACGTCAGGTCTCCTTTTACCCTATAGACTTGGCGATCCATTCCTGCCTCAAAACGGACTTCGTAAAAATAGGTGCCCACTTCAGCAGGCTGTCCGTTGAAATTACCATCCCATCCTTTTTGATTTTCGCTCGTATATACCTCCTGTCCCCATCGGTTATATATCCGGATCCGGAATCCGCGTACCGTACAGCCGGGTTCAAATACAGGCCGGAACACGTCGTTCTTCGCGTCGCCATTGGGTGAAAATGCCGTTGGGATGGTATGGTTACAGGAGCATAGCTTGCTCTCTACTAATATCGTATCCGTATAGGTACAGGTTTTTTGTGAAAGCGTAAACCCATAACGTCCGGGATGATTTACAATGCGTACTGCATCATGGCTGTCATCGTCCCATGTAAGTAAAGCAGCATCCGGTACATGAATCTGTAACGGTACATTCATAAGATATTCTCTGCACAGAATTACGTCATTAATTTGTTGTGCCAGACTAATAAAAGCTATGTGGATTGTATCTGCATTGGCGCAGCCATTTTCGTTTGTGACCGTTACCGTGTAATATCCCGACTGATCTGCCCGGAATAGGGGACCGGTGCTCCCGTCCTGCCACCGGTAAGCGGCGCCGGGCAAATCCGGAGCGTGCAATATCAGCAAGCCGGCATCACAAATTACAGTATCAGGTCCGAGGCTGAAATGATCATCGCCCATGACGACGCAGATCGTGTCATTCACCATAACACAGCCGGGCATTCTGTAGCAGACCCAATAGATACCTGAATCGCTTATTGAGCGGGTAGCGGTATTGTCTCCGTCATACCAGTATATATGACTGGCTTCTGCAGGCAGCGTGATGTTCAGTGTTGTGCCTGCGCATAATATTTTGTTTTTGGTATAGCTTGTTGTATCGGCATTGTGGTTGGTCACGATAAAAGTGTCCGTATGTATGAGGCATCCGGGTTGCGTGTATGTAGCCCAGTATATACCGGGTTGCGTAGCCTGGTATACTGAGTCTGTTCTGCCGTCCTGCCAGATTGCATCTGCAGGAATTGTGCCTGTACGCAGCAGAATAACATCATCCAGGCATTGCTGCATGTTTGTTGCGGAGGTGATGGTATCCGGTATTTTTTCCCCGACAACGATCGTATCTATACGTACGGAGCAATCGCCGATATACCGTACCCAGAATGTTCCATAGCCGGAGACAGATATGGAAGATGTTGTTGCACCCGTACTCCATTCATACATTTCTCCTGCCGGAGCCTGTACAATAGCAGGAAATGCATCGCCGCATATCAGGGTGTCCTTTCTTATAGTCCGGGGCGTGCTGCCGGACAGATCAAATACACAGATGTCATCCACATAATAATATGAGTTTGTACCAGGTATCGTCGAATTGCTATTGGCAGGTATGAAGTTGGCAGCAATACCTGTGAAATTCCCTATTGAAAGCCATTGCTCTCCACCGGAGGCGGTGAATGTACCCTGGATAAGAGTCCATCCTGATGTATCTGTCAGGAAAGGGGTTGCAGGGCTTACGACCTGCGGAATCTGTGCGTGTGAATTTACCGGCGCTCCGAAAGGAAATAATTGTACGGCGGAAAAATACATACCCATGCGATTTTGGGCGCTGGGCGAATTGTTAGCCAGTGAGACATACATTCGCGCATAGTATTGATGACCGGCGATCAATGGCTGACTAAGTTGTACATGAGCATATTCATACGCGCCCGGCCCGGAATACATACCTGTATAGGCAAGGCCCGTACGTGGTTGCTGGTGCCCGAAGAAATTATTAGGTACGCTTGTTTGGCCGGATACAGAACAGGAATGATAATAATCCGGTGTTCCGCCGACCGGGCCCCAGGCTACACAATGGTTGCCCATGCCTGCAATAATCCCGTTCGGACAGCTATTTATTTGTTCAAAGGATGGATTGGGTACAATGTTCTGGGCAGATACCGCAGATGAATGCCATAAAGTCAATAACAGCAATACGGAAAGTAGCTGAGACTTTCCGTATTGCTGTATGTTGGTAGGATGACAATACATAGGGTGTTTGATATAGGGTTACACCGGAGTTTATTTGCCGGATTTTATCATTTTATGCACTGCAATTTGTTTGCCGGTTTTATCTGCAATATATATCATGTACAGGCCTTCAGACAGCGTATGTACATCAATCATACCGGATGCCGGATATGCAACGGAGATCAGCCTCCCGTCTATATGGCATATGCGTACATAGGCTCCGCCGGGAAGACCTTTGATGTGTAATACATCCGGTGCCGGATTGGGATATACAGATATACCGTCTGCGGAGACAGAAGATCCCACGAAGGCAGGCGCTGTGTAATGACTGGTGGAAGTGCCCGTACATCCGATGCTGTCGGTGACAGTTACTTTGTAATTGCCGGCCTTGTCTGCAATATACGTGTCTGTGGTAGCGCCGGATATAACCGCATCGTTATGATACCATTGGTAAGTCTCGTAATGGTTACCGGTGCTCAGTGTATCTCCGTTTACCTGAACAGCGGGTATCAGCGGATTGACATTTACGGTCAGGGTAGCGCTTCTTACCGTATCGGGCGATGCACAGCTTAGCGAGCTCGTAAGCAGACAGTAAATCACATCTCCATCGGCAAGCGTATTGTCTTTATATTCGGCGCTGAGACCGCCTGCAGGCAGGCCGTTTTTATACCATTGGTATCCCGGAGCAGCGCCGCCGTGTAAGGCAGCGGCGGAAAATGTGACCTCAATGTCCGGGCATATATTAAGACCAGGATCGGCAGAGAGCGTTATTTCGGGGACAATATTCGATGATACGGATATCGTCAGCGGAGCCGAAGTTGCAGTGCTGCTTGTGGCACAGGTTGCATTACCGGTGACTGTGCAGACGATCACATCTCCATTCGCCAGGCTGTTGTCTGTGTAGGTGATACTGTTGCCACCAACTGAGATTGTGTTTTTTCTCCAGGCAAATACCGGGCTGGCGCCTCCTCCTGATACATGTGCTGTAAAGGTTACTTCGCTCCCCGGACATACGGTCGTTCCCTGATCCGGTGTGATCGTTACGGCAGGGGTTACCGATTGTACCACTTCTACAATGACAGAGTCTACGGGGGTAGTGAAATTACCGAACTTCCCTGTTACATAGTAAGTGCCACTGTGTGCCGCGGTGGCGTTGGGTATTCTTACTTCTTTTCCGGTAGCTGAAAAGCTATTAGGACCGGTCCATTGGTAGCTGCCGCTGTTAGCACCTCCGTTTATAAGTACAATGGTGTCTCCGTTGCATACAGGACTGCTATTGTATATAACAGGCGCCTGCAGGGGTCTGAAATTGCCTGCATCAGCCCCGATGTCGGTTGGACTCAGGGCGTTTCGCTGCTCGCCGTCATAATCAGTAGTGATTACACTGAGGGGCAAACCAGTGCTTTCTGCAGGAGTAACGGCAAATGGTTTTATATGTAAGTCTGCCGTTGCTGCATTCCCATCCGGGTTCCGGAATTGCGGATTTTCATCTATACTGGAAGTATCGCTGCTGATCCATCCTTTGATGTAAGACGGCACCGTTATGGATCCGTTCTGGCAGGTTGCAAAAATCCCGCCGTCACCTTTATTCTGATAAATATTATAGCCGATGCTTACGTTTGTCGTATCCTGTATAAACAAGCAGGCATGCGCCGCTGTACCTGTCGCATTGGAGCGGTTGTTGACAAAAATGTTGTTAAGCAATGTGTAGTTGCCGTTTGCGGCCGTTTTCCAGAAACTGTATGTTTTCTGTGCTGCTGTAGTTGAGTTTACTCCCGTTCCTCCGATGTATATGCTGTTGAACAGGATATCCAGATCCGGAGTAAACCCGTTGCCTGTTGCAGTTGCTGCCTGGATGCCGGCAATAGTAACGGGTACAGTAATATCTGTACCATCGGGTCTGATACCAAGGCGTATGAAATTGTTGGCAATAGCGCCGGTACTGAAAACATTGGCATGAATGCCCGCAAACGTGATAGTGGGGTTGCTGGCTGTGGCGTCGAAACTATGTATGAAATTGCCTGATACAGTCACGGTAGCCGACCTGAAGGTATTCCCTGCGGCTGTAGCACCTCCGACATATATGCCCGTCGCACGGATCGTAGCGGTTGTTGAAGTTGATGTCAGACGGAGTGAGTGTATCGTGTTGTCCGTTATTGTACTGGTCAGATTGATGCCGGTTGCGCCTGCAGGTATATGTATGCCCGAGATTGCCGGTGATACATCTTGATTAGTGCGGGTACTTGTACTCTGCAGATCATGAATAGTATTGCCTGTAATGATACTTTCACCGGATGCTACCCGTATCCCGTAAACAGAATTCTCCTGTGTGCTACCTGTGTGCGCATTCGAGATGTTGGCAATATAGTTATCTGAGATAACGGAGTATGTGGCTGTATTGATTGAGATACCTACCCCGATAACCCTGTGTTGATTATTGTTGGCTGTTTGGCTTACCTGGATACTGTTTGATGTGCTCCTGCTGCCGATGAGATTATTCCGGACGTACACTGTTGTATTAGCTCCCGCCGGTCCTATGCCGGTGAAAGAATAGACATTGGTTGTTCCCGGCGTGATGGTGATGCTGCCGATGATGTTGTTTTCTACCCGCACTGTGTCCAGGGAACCGCCAATTTGTATGCCGTAAGCTCCCTGGTTGGAGTTTAACGCAGGTATCCCCGAGACATTCAGCGTTACGGATCCGTTGCCGGTGGAGTCTCCGATTATATTTCCCGATTCTGTACCTGCATCCACACGTCCCCGTGACAGGGCTATACCCCAGAAAGCATTGTATCCTGAACCGGTATGCGCAATGTTTTTTATGATGTTGCCCTGTACCGAGCTGACGGATCCGGATCCGGTTGCCAGTTCGATACCTGTGAAATCGGACCTGTGACCACCGGTCATAGTATAGGGATCTCCCGAAGCTCCCGGGCCTCTGCCGCCGATAATATTCCGGGAGATAAGGAAGCCCCCGCCGGTGGTCGTGAGTGGGATTGTCGGCGCCGGTACTACGCGTATCCCGGCGTGCAGCGTACCTCCTGCAGGCACCGGGCCTGCGAGAAACGGACGACTGTCCGTCTGATAAATGCTGTTCTCTTCGATTATCCAGGCGTTGTTCCCCCTGTCGAGCAGGATGCCGGAGGAGAATCCGGAATTGACGAAGTAATCATAGATATTACAGCCGGTGATCTTTCCGCTGTCGTTATATGCAGGGTCGCTGTCAAAAGATCCGTAAGAAACGATCCCGTACCTGGGAAGGGTTGAGGCGCCGGTACTGTGGATGCTACTATACGCAATTGTATTCCGGTCATTACCTTTCAATGTCGTTGCGTGTGCCGCGCCAAAATATACCACACCTGCCGGGCCTGTTATGTCTGTGGCATTATTCTGTCCCTGGAGGTCGCAATAACGGATAGTATTATCTGAAGCGTCATTGAAAAGGCGTACGGCAACACCTGTATTGCTGGTGTTTGCAATCTGCAGCCGGATGGTCGTACCTGTCCCTCCGGGTCGGCCGTCAATGGTCACGCGTTTTGCCCCGTTCAGGTCAAGTGTGGGTGTTGCCGTACTGGCAGATATTGCCAGGGTCGTCGTAACACCGGCTGCGGGTCTGATCGTGATTTCCGAGTTAGGTGCCGTACATGCGTTTTGCGTGATATCGGGAATAACGATCGGGAATATTTCTCCTGCAGTGCTGTAATTGGCCAGCAATTCCAGTACGATGTTGCCGGCGATACCTTTAGTTATAATATCGCTGATCGCGCTGGTCAGCGAAGAGTAGGTACCACCGCTCCCTATCGTATAAGCGCCGGCTGCAATAATGCTGTTGCATGTCAGAGTGGTAGCCGAAGCAGTGAGCGGTCCTGATGTACGGTACATCGGATTGTTTGCTGTTGGGTAGCACAGGCTGTCGTTGTATGCGTACACTGTATAGGTATAGGTCGTGGTGCCGGACAGTCCCATGTCCGTATACGATGTTGCCGGCGATGCGCTGATGACGGTACCGTTTCCTAATGCAGTACCCGGTGTATAGGTCACTCCGTTCGCTGGCGGAGTGTTGTGCGGCGCCGATCCGGGTGTCCGGACAACCAGGTACCGGTTGCCTGCCGTAGCAGTAAAGCTACCGGAGATATGGCTGCCTCCGCTGGTGAGCGTTAAACCGGAAGGCTGGGCGGATGGCGCTACACATCCGTGGATAGGTTGCGCCGATACTGCGTATATGGCGATGCGGGATTTGCCGGCTTCTGTTTTTGCAAAATGAATACCGGTGATCTCTTTTCCGTAATTGAACGTATGGACGTCCAGTATGATCTCATACAGGTAGAAGGGGTCAGAAGCACCGTCAAACTGATCATTAGCTCTGTTTACCATGCGTACACCAATGGCTTTACCTCCTGCCGGCGCCACCGGCTGCGCGCCGGATAACAGCATCTGGGGAATTGAGACGGCAAAAGATTCAATAGATTGATCCGTAAAGCGGACGGTAGCGGTGACGGCTCCTGAACCGTGTCCGGACGCAACAAGCAGGTGCAGCTTGTGTGCACGCAATGTTGTTGTAAAATAAATACTTCCGGTATCTGTACCTGAAAGCAAACGCGCATTATTACCATTATACCCTGCCATTTGGAATGACAGTCCGCTGGAATGATTGCTGTTGATCAGTCCGTCGTCGGGTAATGTGCTTTGTACCGGTGAGCCGTTCGCACCATTGAATCCTGTTGCAACCGGTACCCATTCTCCTGGTCCGGGAGGATTATACTGACCGCTGTCCAGATAGCCGGATGAAGACGCTGATGCCGCTCCGGCGCCATTGGCAACAAGGTCGGCATTAAAGCTGCCCGGCTGAAGAGGAACATGCTGGTATTGCGCATTAGCTTTAATAAATATTGGCAATAATAAAAAAGTGAATACAGTTTTTTTCATATAAAATTTACATTTAGTAAATAAAAAATAAAAATTTCTATGAATTTATATGTTGTATAAATTACCGTAGAAAATATTCAGAACGATTAACTTTATCTGAAATGGTTAACTTCGTAATTTCAAAATTAGTTGTCTGAATTTTCTGATAGTATAGGCATTCTACGAGTATTTTATTTTTTAATGCAATGATACGCGATCATGTCTTTAAGTAAGACAGTTCATAAAGTAATTGATGGTTGGCGAATGTTTCTTTCTCTGGCTGTAATGATGTGGTTTCTGCCTGCGACGTCAGATGCACAGGAACGGCAACCGGTACAGTCTTTTTCCCGCCATTTTTATGATAATGCAGATGAAATGAATGCGACATTGGCTGCGTATACCCATCATCCTGACCGGGATAGCGCTTTGAATGGGATTCATTCGATCTTACAGGAGAGTCAAAAACATGACTTTTTATCGGGCATGTTGCAAGCGCTTGTAGCGCTTGGAAATTATTATACCAGATATGCAACGCATGACAGCGCATTGTTTTACTACAGAGAAGCGCTGTTATATAGTAAGTCAGGAGATGTTGAGGATAAAAAAAACATATCAACAATATTTAACAATATTGCTAATATTTATAATTTTCAGGGTGATTTTGAAGCGGCTGCAAAAATGTATTTACAAGCATTAATGACTATGGAAGTATATGGCACGTATACTTCTAAGGTTACGATGTATACGAATTTTTCAACGGTACTGAACCAGCTTGATATGGAAGAGCAGGCTGGTTATTATCTTGAATTGGCAGAACGAATTGCTAGAAAAGAAAGAGATGGGAATCTGACACACATATTTCTGTCCAAGGGAATTATTGCCGGTAAACAACAACAACTGGAGGCAAGTAAATATTATTTTGATTCGGCGCTGATACTCGCCCGGCGTTTCAATCAGGAAGATATAAAGTATACTATCCTTTCAAATATAGGTGTAAATTATTATCAGCAGGGGCAATTGGAGCGGGCGTTGCCGATCCTAATGGAGATCAAAGAAAATTCCGGCAGAATCAACCCTTATTATGTAACGCACACTACCGGTATCATAGGGTCTATTTACTATGCCTACAAAGAGTATGACAAGGCAGAACACTATCTTACGGAAGCGTTACAATCAGCAGAAAAGATGCGTTATGAAAACCACCTTGTCCAGATTCACCGTTTGCTTGCCCGGACTTATACTGCACAGCATAAATACAGGCAGGCATTATCTCACTCTGAGGCATATATAGAGCTGAAGGAAAAACTGGACCGGAATAATACAAGCCACAATGTAGCCCGGTTACAAATAAAGTACCGTACAGTAGAGAAAGATAAGGAGCTGATTGAGCAGCAATTGTTTATAGCGAAGCAGGATAATGATATAAAGCGAAAGAATATACTGATTGTCAGTGGTGCCATTATGGCGATACTGGGTGTTTCCTTTTTCATTTATGTGTATAAGTCTGCAAGGACAAAGCAGAAAAAACAGATATACGCACTCCGGAGGGAGCAGGAGATTGTACGGGAGAAAGAAAAAAATCTGAAGCAGGAACAGGAAATCCTGCAGCTCAAGGCAATTATGCAGGGTGAAGAGAATGAGCGCTCCCGTATTGCACGGGAGCTTCACGACGGATTAGGCAGTATCATTGCAGCTATAAAACTGAATCTGGGTGCAGTCTCGCGGAAATATCAGAATCTCCCCCATGCGCATATTCTGGATGATACGGAGCAACTGATAAACAATATGGCAACGGAAGTAAGGAATATCGCCCACAACCTCATGCCTAAAAATCTGCTGAACAACAGTCTGGAAGAAGCCCTGCTGACTTACAGGAACATGATAAATGCAGGCGAAGAATTACAGATAGACCTGCACACGTACGGCGACTTCAATGCCCTGACCAATGATGCCAAATTAGGTATCTACCGTATTATTCAGGAACTGGTACAGAACATCATCAAACATGCAAACGCCACTACTGCCGTCATACAGTTACTTCGGATAAAGGACAGTCTCAGGATCACAATAGAAGACGACGGGACAGGTTTCGACATGGATGCCGGCAATAACGGGATCGGGTTGCAGAATGTAAAATTGCGTGTACAGGCCCTGCAGGGGGTGATATCGATCCAGTCTGTAGCCGAAAAAAGTACCACGATCTATATGGAGTTTAATTTTGACTTTTTAACCGGAAAAATTCCTGTACAACTTATTGAACATCAATAAAAATACCCTGACACAGATATGGATATCAGGATTGTCATTGCAGACGATCATCCTATGATCGTTAAAGGATTTCAGAACATACTTCACAACCATCCGGATATTGTGCTGACCGGTATCTGTGCAAATGGCACAGAACTTCTGGAGTACCTGCAGACCGCGCAACCCGATGTCTTATTGCTGGATATACAGATGCCGGATATCCAGGGTGACGAGCTAGCCTCTATTATCTCTAAAAAATATCCTGATATACGGATACTGACCCTTACCAATATTGACAGCGCTATTTATGCAAACAACATGCTGCGCCAAGGCGTAAAAGGTTATCTGCTAAAGACTGCCAGCGAGAAACGACTCATAGAAGCCGTTAAAACGGTCTATGGGGGAGATGTGTATATTGATCCCGGTATGCAGGACAAAATGATGCAGCTTGAGCAGGTAGCCAGAAAAACGTTATCTATAAAACCAACGCTGACCCCGCGGGAAAAGGAGCTGATACAATTTATCGTAGACGGATATAACAGTCCGGAAATTGCAGAGAAAATGTTCCTGAGCCTTAATACTGTAGAGAAGTATCGTGAAAACATCCTGTTTAAACTGGACGTCAAGAACGCCGCCGCCTTAGTGGCCAAGGCATTAAAGATGGGGCTGGCAAAATAGCCCCCCGCCTTTAATACTTTTATCGGAGATAAGACGCTTTGATCAAAGCGATCTCTTTTCCTTTATCGGCTTTGGGTTTGCCGGCGATGTAAATGCCATCGCCTGTAAGTTACATATTCCCTCACTTACATATGGGAATGTCACCCACGGAGATTCGGGATAAGGTGCAACTATCCCCTCGCGGGTGATTTAACAACCACATGAAGGCCGTTGCAAAGGATCTGGCATTGAAAAGAAGATATGCAGCAGTTAAAGCCGGACACTCGTACGCAACGATCATGAGGCGCTCCGGGACATGCAAACAAAAAAACACCAATAATTATTTTGCAGACTTTGAAGATGATGAACTTCAAAAAGCGGCAGCATTACTGACGAGCTTTTAAAAAGAAAGAAGCCGGGCTACTACTCATTTACCAACTCGCATTCTTTCATTTGGATATATACCATTTTGCGACTGCAAAGCCCCTTTATTTTTACAAATCCACCTTTACTTAGGTGAGCAAACTGGCTTGCATCTTTACTTGCAAAAGAGCACTGCACTGCACCATTCAATATTATGTATGGCCTGCCGGTTATGTCCTTCGCTATTTCTGTAATCGTACCAGAAGTTAATATTGGCCTGCCGGCAAAATTTTCTCCTGCAGCAATTTCGTTTTGTTCAAATTGGTTATACAAGTCGGCAGCTCCAATCTCTATCGGCGGCGCTGCTTTCGCTTGCTCAATTCTTTCTTTTTCAGGGTTAGGGGCAATGGCTATTATAAGAATTACAAACGACAGGAGTCCGAAAATCGTATAGACGGCAATTTTCTGACCCTTTGACCACTTTTTTTTCTCAGACATGGATTTAATGAATTTTCTTGTTAAATAAATCTATTTATTGTGTATGGGTGGTATTGAAGACACAAGATAGTGAAAAAAATTTCAGATACAATATGTGCGTTATTTGCGCTTTGATATTTTCCAATCGGTACTATTGTTCAGCAATACAACCACCAGCCAGAACGGATCGCAAACCGGGTGTATGGCAGGTGGCAGTTCCGGGGCGGCGGTTTCATCCCGCTAACTGGCAAAGAAATTTGGATGCTTTATTCCCGATACTATGGCCTACCGGTTGATGCGCTTACCGACCTGGTACGTTAAAAAGGATGATTACGCCTTTAACAGTGCCTGTTGGTATTAATGTCTTTTGTGGCGGGAAGTAAAATAAAAAGGTTTAGCTATAATGCTAAACCTCTGATTTTCTGCGTGCTCCCTGCTGGACTTGAACCATCGACCCTCTGATTAACAGTAGGAAGTACTAATCAAAACAAAGATTAGCATCAATAACACAAAACGAACAAAATAACTGAAAATAAATTGTTTACGAATTTTTACATGATGATTATTTCCAGTTTGAAACCATCCACCCGTTTTATGACGGTAACGGGCGTACCGGCAGGATCATCAATATTCTCTACCTGACGTTAAACGGATTGCTGGATTTACCCATACTATATTTGAGCGGTTATATTATCCGGAATAAACCGGAGTACTACCGGCTGTTACAGGCAGTACGTGATCATGAAAGTTGGGAAGAATGGATTTTGTTCATGCTGGAAGGTATCAGCCAGACGGCAAGTAATACGATTACACTGATCCATAATATCCGGCAACTGATGCAGGAATATAAAACCGGCATTCGGGAACAATTACCCCGGGTATATGCTGCCCTTTCAGGGCGGGGTGGTGGTGACCATGTTGTGCCTAACGCGCTGCGTTGGGTTTTATATATATTGCCCCTTCGGGGCGCCGGCCCACTTTATCCGGAATATCGAAGGTTATGTTGGTATAATCTCCTCCTGTCACCTGCCGGAAGATATACCGTACCTGAAACTCAAAAGGCTGAAAGCATTTGATATATATAGCCCGGGGCAACGCCCCGGGGTCCAAATGAAACCCACACATCCCATGCGCCCTGAAAGGGCAGCATAAAAAGGCGACAATCGGGGGGGGGATACCAAAGACGTCTTGCTCATACACCTTTTTTCCGAATCATTTTCAGACAGCTTCTCAGGTCTGATAGATTCAGTCTATTAACCCCATGTTTAATACTACTTTCATCAGCTCTACCGTACTTTTCACTTTAAGTTTCTGCTGGAGGTTGAAGCGATGATTTTCAATGGTACGCAGACTTAAGAAGAGCTTGTTCGCTATTTGCTGATTTGTATTTCCCGAACAGATCAATGTCAGGATTTCCTTTTCTCTTTTTGTTAACGAGGGCAACATAATCTGCTGCTTTCGGGTCTGCATCAGATCATTATGAATGTCCGCTTTTATGGATTGCTCCATGAAGGTTCTGCCTGCATACACCTCTTTAATGCCATGTATCAGTGTGGGTGTATCAGCCGTTTTCAGCATATAGCCACGACATCCGTGATGCATCATATCCTTAATGTGAAAGTCTGTATTCATGTTTGTGAACGCGAGTATCGAAACCTGAGGATATTGCCTGGTAATCATCCTTGCCAGTTGATTACCGGTAATATCAGGAAGGTGAATATCCAGCAGGAGCACGTCGGGGAGCGCTTTTTCCAATCCGGCGATCAGATCTTTGCCCGTTGTGAATGTGCCGGATATGATGATCTCATTACTTGCCTGCAGCATGTCGCGGAGGCCGTAAATAATGGAAGGATGGTCGTCAGTTATATAAACTTTGATCATACTGGCCGGATTGTAAATATTTTCAAATTTACATGAAAGTAAATATCCTTCATGGGTTATACCTCAATTTCCACATATACATGCGTACCCTGCCCTTTTCCGACCACACCCCATTCTACGCTGCCATTAAACGATTGTACGCGTTGTTCGATGCTTTTCTGCCCCATACCTCTGTCTCTGTGTGATTTTTCAGGATCAATCCCGACGCCGTTATCTTCGACTGTAATGGTAAGTAACCCATCGTTACAACTGAGCTGTACAAGCGCGGTAGTCGCACGGGCATGTTTGACTATATTATGTAACAGCTCCTGTATGATCCGGTATAATGATCGGCGAACTTCCATATTCAGGCTGTTAAAATCTCCATATTGCTGATACTCGATGGTCAGCCTGCCAGTCTTCTGAAAGGTTTCGCACAGCAGTCCCACAGCTTCACTCAGACCATGGCGGAGTAATATTTCCGGCATCAGATTATGAGCGGTATTGCGTACGTCGTTAATGATGACACTCAGTTCCTTCAGATATTGACGGTACATTTCCGTTTGGATTTCCGGCTGATAAGTAGCGGCATCCAGCTTCATTTTAATGGCGGTCAGTTCACTTACGATACCATCATGTAATTCTGTTGCTATACGTGCGCGTTCCTTTTGTGCTCCTTCCATCGAGGCTTTCAGTTGTTCCAATTCCTGATTCTTTACCAGTTTTCTGTTCTTTTGGCGCAGGTGCAGATATCGCCAGGAAAGCAGCATCAGTATCAGCAGAGTGGCAGCTATGAGCCGCCATATCCAGGTACGCTGTCTGGCAATGCTTTTTTCCTGCTCGCTGAGACGGAGGCGGCTCTCGGTAATGGTGTGATCTTTCTGGATTGTGCGGAATTTTGTTTCCAATTCATTGATACGGCTTACTACCTCAATATTGGCCAGGCTGTCCTGTAGTGTGTAAAATTTTTCCTGATAGCGGTAAGCCTTTTGATAATTGCCGGAAGCTGCGTACAGTTGTTTCAGCAGGTGCAGTTTCTTTAAATAACTGAACACGTCTTCACCTGCTTCGGCCTGTGCCTTCATCAGGTATCGTTCTGCAGATTTGTATTGCCTCAGCTCCAGGTAAATATCTGCAGCTTGGATAAGCAGGCCGTTCCGGTCGCGTGCGTGAAGCGCCGGCATATCGGCAAGGTGCAAACCCTGTTTTAATACATAAAGGGCCTGTTCCGGACGTCCGGTTGCTTTATATAATCCGCACAGGGCCACGATTGCAGCTACTTCCTCTCTGTACAGGTTGTGTTTACGTGCCATATTCAGGGCGCTGTCCACATACATTTCACTTTGTCCGTATTCCCCCAGGGCCTGAAAACAGCTTCCCATATTGGCCAGGATACCGGTCCATATGGAAATGTCATTGTTTTGTCTCGCCATTTCCAACGCTTTACGATAATATGCCAGGGCCTGTTCGTACTGGCGCAGCTTATTAAAGGTAGCTCCGAGATTCAGATAAGCCCGGTACTGTTCATCAGGCGAGGTGTCGCCATATGCTACTGCACGGGTATAAGCCTTAGCTGCCTGCTCCAGTTTTACCTGGTTAAAATAGGCAATACCGATGCTGTTATATACCTGCGACAACAGCTTTCTGTCATTGAGCGTATCGCAATAACGTATAGCTTCGAAAAAGTATATTAACGCTGCATTATACTGGCCTTCCCTGATGCAGATTTGGCCAAGACCGGTCAGAGATCGCCTTATTCCCACTCTGTAAGTATTATGCCTGCTGAGTTCTCCCGCCTCTTTAAACAAGGCCTCTGCGCTGTCCGGATAGTATGTTATTTTATCGTACGCTGCATTAATTATGGTATTAATGGCAGCCGTGTCTTTCTCAAAGGCCTTTCCGAGCTCGGTTAGCTGTGCAAATACCTCGCGGCAGTATATCATTCCCAGAATGATCAGGCATACCGGCAGAAGATATTTTTTTCTTTTCATCAATTTCCGGAGAATATCCGATAAATCTAATCAAATTTCACATGCCCTGCCGGTAATGTAATGCCCTTCGTGTACTTTTTCCGGTTGTATGTTACACGGATGACAGCGTTGTATGGTCAATTGGCTGCCCGTGAATCCGTACGGGATGATAATTGAGTAGAAGTACCTAAGTAACGTGCATAATGAACGGGTACTTTTGTTTGAGCATATATACACGCGCTATATTGTTCCGGAGCATATAGTAGTTAGTATTTTCTTTTTTTAATAAAATTTATTAATATAAAAATGCATCATATGATTACTTTTATCTTTAAAAGAATAAAGCTGTTTTTTGTTTTCTTATGTTTGATCACAGGCGGTATGGTATCAAAAGCCCAGACTTTCAACTGGGTAAAGGGGATGGGAAACACAGGAACCGATTACGGGTATAGCGTAGCTTTGGATAAGGCCGGTAATATATATGTTACCGGGCATTATTCGGGAAGGGTAGATTTTAATCCGCGTTCCGGAACGGATACATTGAAGGCAGTGGCAGGTTCTGATATATTCCTGGCCAAGTATGATGCCGGCGGTAATTATATCTGGGCCAGAAGCATGGGAGGAGCTACCAGCGAAGGCGGATACAAAGTTGCGGTTGATGGTAACGGGGGCGTATACGTTACCGGACATTTTACCGGACTGGTGGATTTTGACCCGGGCACAAGCATAGATACTTTCCGGGCAATTGGCAGCACGGACGTTTTCCTGGTAAAATTTGATACTGCCGGTAATTATGAATGGGGAAAGGCCTGGGGTAATAACGGAAGTGATTATGGTCATGGTGTGGCAGCCGATGAAGCAGGCAACGTGTATGTTACAGGATATTTTTACAATACGGTACATTTTGGACCAGGTACTACTACGCTTACTGCAGTGAACGGTCCGGATATTTTTCTTGCCAAATTCAATCCTGATGGCAAGTGGATCTGGGCCCACAGTATGGGAGCCGCTGATTATGACTATGGTTATGGTGTAGCCCTGGATGGCAATGGCCATGTGTATATGACAGGGCTCTTCAGTATGACAGTTGACTTTAATCCTGTTGGTTCAGGTGCAGATACAATTGCTTCAGCAGGAACCTATGATATTTTCATTGCTAAATACGATACCGCCGGCAATTATATATGGGCCAAAGGTATAGGAGGCACCGGTACCGATTTTGGCAGAGATATAGCTGTGGATAGCGCAGGTAACGCGTATATTACCGGATATTTTGCCGGTACTGCCGATTTTGACCCGGGTGCAGGTATGGATACGATTACGGCAACGGGAATATATGATGTATTTATCGCTAAATACGATAAGGATGGTAATCATGTATGGGCAAATAAAATTGACGGCAGCGCTACGGATTTTGGTTATGCTATTGCTTTACGCGGTGCAGCCAGTGTCTATGTAACGGGAGGTTTCTCGGGTACTGCTGATTTTGATCCTGGCCCTGATACCGCTGCCTTTACTGCTGCAGGAACAGATATTTTTGTGGCTAAATACGACAGCAGCGGAACTTATGTCTGGGCTAAGCAAATGGGAGGGAGCGGTACAGATATCGGATATGGCCTGGTAATAAACGAATATGGGAATGCTTATATTACAGGAAGTTTTCAGACACTTGCAGATTTTAATCCCGGTTCCGGTACAAATGACACACTCAGATCTGCAGGAGGCTATGAGATATTTGTATTGAAGCTGGCCTGTTCAGATCAAACCTTATCTTCTGAAATAACCGATACTACCTGCGACCGTTCTTATGTGCTGAACGGAGTAACTTATACCCGGAGCGGGACTTATCAGCAATTCTGGCGTAATGCGTCTGGCTGTGATAGTATCGTAATGCTGAATCTTGTGATAGCTCCCGTATCAAAGCCGGAGCTCGTAGTGGACGGGTTCCTGCTAAGTACCGCACTTTCATATAGCGCCTATCAATGGCTGAAGGATGGTGATACCATTCACGGCGCCACAAATAATTCTTATCTGGTTACGGAAAATAATAAGTATTCAGTAGTTGTTACCAATGAGGAGGGCTGTACTGACACATCTGATATTTATGAAGTGAATAATTTAGATGTGCATGAACTCCAATATCATGGTAAGTTTCTAATCTATCCCAATCCTGCTTCTGACAAACTATATATCTCTGCTGCTTTCCCCGTAAATATAGTCATATGTGGTGTAGATGGCAAACAGGTTATACAATACAATGGAGTGAATGAAGTCAATATCACAATGCTGCCCGACGGAGTATATTTTGCACGGATAACAGACAAAGATGGAGTGACAATCCACAATGGCAGATTTGTGAAAAACAGCCGGTAGCAACAGACTTGTATTATTGCCGGATTTATATGCCGGAAAGCAGCGCTATACATGTGACAATGAAATTGTCTGAAAATCATTGTTTATTTTCAGTATGAAGGGAGCCGAAGTATACTTTCGTCCAATGACGTGTATACTTTGGCTCCGCTGGTGACATGGCCCCTGTCCAAAATTTGCAGAGTATCAGAATTTTTGAAAAGCAATCATGTGGATTTCGAAATTCTTGCCCTGTTCTCTGATGAACATAAATTGCTACTGTAATCAGGTCTTAAGAATTGCATTGAAGCTTTCACCCACAGTGAATCTGCAGGAAATCTGTAATCAATTCCTCAAAACGGATTTTCCTGCGTTTTGCCAGGTGGCAAGTAGATGTCCAAGGGAACTTCTTTCAGCCTGTTCTTTAGGTTTATTCTTAGCTTTGAAGGGTTAGCTGATTCTTCACGTAATCAACAATAACGGGCATACTACCATCATCTCTTCTTCGTCGGTGATTTCGACGATCGTATTATCTACAATGCGGTCTTTTTTCTGTCTTCTCAGATCAAGAAAGACCTTAAATGTGGCAACCATGAAACCGGGGTTTGCATGGGAAAACTAAAGTGGCCGGGAATTTTCAAATGGCGACCCTGAAATAATCCTTTTGAAACAGACATGGGAGAAAACAAAAATTCCTAACTGATTAACAGTTAGGAATTTTTTTGCGCTCCCTGCTGGACTTGAACCAGCGACCCTCTGATTAACAGTCAGATGCTCTAACCAACTGAGCTAAGGAAGCGTCTTTGGGATTGCAAAAATAGCCAACTTTCCTTTTTGTCAAAATCTTTTTTCCCAACCTCCGCCCAAAAAACGGAAATTCTTCACTAAAAGATTGAAATCTGCGCCCGGTGTATAGTGCCGGGCGTAATCCAGATCCATTTTCCGGATCACCTCCGGGGCGGGGCTGTATGTGTCCAGCAAAAAATAAGCAGGGAGCACAGATGGTTTTATCTGGGGTAATTCCGGCGTCTCAGATCCGTAACCTACCCAGGTATATTTTCCCGATAATACCCGGAAGCAGTTGCGCAGGAATCCCCCCGGTTTTTTTATCGCCAATACGGCTGCGGGGAATAATGCCAGCAGCAGCAGCGATGCCACGATGTCAAATACCCGCTTATTCCTTACCTGCGAAAAAAGACTGATCCGGTAGCCCGATTCGAGCGTGTACAGATCGCCGGAAGTATGGCTGCTGTTGCTCCCTACAAAGCTATTGCTGCCGGGCAGGTGGATCTTATACTCATAACCGGACCCGCAATGCTGCATCTGTTCCAGGATCGTTTTGTAATCAAGCCCGTTGACACAAAAGATCACTTCATCAACCCCTGTGGTGTACAACAATTCCTTCATCTGGGCGATATCGCCCAGCGCCGGATTGATGGATGGTTTGGGGCTTATCCGGCCTTCTATCTGCGGGGCATAGTGTACTTTTTGCAGCACAGCGGCTGTACTTTCATAATGAGCTGTTTCAGCCACGATCATTGCTTTTTTCGGTAGCGTATCGTAAGGGATAAATTTAAAGATCCCCAGCCGGTATAATAATGCATGCAGACTGAGTAAGGCTACTGTGCCGGTAAAGCCCGTGAGGACGATCACAGCGCGTGAATAACGCAGCTCCGGTGGCAGCAGTCCATAATAAGCAAGAATGAGCACGGACCCGATAAACATACCTCTTACCACACGCAGTGCACGGTAGGGCTGATCGTAAGCGCCGTTGAGAAACAGGGACACCAGCCATATCAGCACATACACGGGGAAGGTCATATACACCAGGTGCAGTGAAACGTCAATGTGCTTTACTTCCCGCACCCAGAATTCTTTCATAAACCAAAGCGTGGTCACAAGCACCAGTGCATCGAAAAGCGGCATCCGCAGGATCTTGAACAATTGTTTCACTACGCTGAAAACGGCTCGTAATACAATGCCGATGTTGATCAGCAAAATAAACAGCCCTGCCTGCTGCCTGCTGTAGTGTTTTTTAACGAACGTAGACAATGCCTCATTGAAAATCCGTACATATGAAAGTGTCGCCTTCCGGGTACTCTCTCCTTTATAATGGATCAATGTGGCTTCGGGAAAGTAAATATTCTGATAGCCCGTCTGCCTGATGCGCCAGGAAAGGTCTACATCCTCGCAATACATGAAGTAATCTTCGTCGAAGGCGCCTCCGGATTCCTCCATCGCTTTACGGCGTACCAGCATACAGCATCCGGAAAGTACGTCTACTTCCGCCTGTTCATGCTCTTCCACATGCACGGCGTAATATTTGTTGAACAGCGGTGAGCGCGGGAACAGCTTGTTGATGCCTGTTGTTTTAAAAATGGCCACCGACAGGGATGGGAAAGACTTCTTGCTGTCAGGGGCAAACTGTCCTTTACCGTCAATCAGCCGTGGTCCGAGCGCCCCTGCCTCCGGGTGCGCATCCAGCCAGGGGATTGTTCTCCGGAAAAAATCTTCCGGCATGATCGTGTCCGGGTTCAGGAACAGAATGTATTCCCCGCGCGCCACAGACACAGCCTGGTTGTTGGCTTTTGAAAAACCTTTATTATCCTTGTTTTCAATGAGCCGTACTTCCGGGAACCGGGTACGGACCATCGTACAGCTATCATCGGCAGAGTTATTGTCTACTACGATCACTTCCGCATCAAATCCTTCCGCTGCCCGCAATACGGAATGCAGACACGTCTCCAGGAAGTATTTGACGTTGTAATTGACAATGATGACCGATAGTTTCATACCAGGGATAATGTGCTGATTTGAAAATTTGGAAATTTGAAAATGAGGCCGGAGGTTACGTAATAACATGGCATTTTCAAATTAGCACATTCTCAGATTTTCAAATTGTATTGAACCTGCGAATATAACGAAAAACACGCCATAACATTGTCTCGCATAAGGCTAATACATGCTTTTACAGTAGATCATATAAAGCATACTCCATTTTCAAATTTTCAAATTGTCTCATTTTCAAATTATCATCCCCGAATTTAAATCTGGATGCGTAATTTCATCTGCTGATTTATGGAAGCAAATACAACTTTAGGTATCGGTTCCCGGGTGGAACACAGCCATTTCGGAAAGGGTATTGTCGTAGATACGGCAGGTGAATTTTACACCGTCTGGTTCAAATCGCAGAACACGGCCAAAAATGTAAGCCGGGATTTTTCCGGTCTGCATGTTATTGAAGCAAAAGAACATGCCGGTGCACCCGAAGGCTGCGTGACACTGGCCGAGATTGAGCAGGCGCTGGATAACATCCTTGACCGCCGGCTGCATGAATTTCAGTTGGTGGATATGGCCAATAAATGGAACAATGGGACATTAGTACTCCAACCGGCAGATGATACCCTTCAGGCAAAAGAAATACCGATCGAGACTTTTTTTCACAAGATCGTCATGGTGCGTGACAGGCTGCGCCTGATCGAGCAGAAGATCAATGCGCACAAAGGCCTGACGGATGAGGAAAAAGTAGACCTGCAGCAATATATCACTGCTGTCTACGGGTCGCTCACGACGTTTAATGTGCTGTTCCGGGAAACATATCATCAATTCAAAGGAACGGGCGCGTAGAGGCGCAATGACATTGCTCTCTACGGGGCGTTTATACGGCCTCGTCCATATGTAATGTCGTGATATTGTCGAACAGCCGCGTTACGGCTTCCGGGCTGGGACTCAGGAGGTCTCCGGCGGCTTCCTGCCAGTAAGGTTCTATTTCTCCAGCCAGATCGGGAGGTAATAATGTCGCCGGGATGTCGTTGCCGGTCTTTCGTATAAGCTGTTCAAATGTGGGGGTGTCTGCAGGTAAAGTTTTTGCCATTTCGATTGGATTTATCTATGGTAAAACGCCGCAAACAGCAAAATATTGTATGGCAGGAAAAATTACATCCGCTGTTTTCGCCAGGTTCAGAATTTGACAATGATCTTCACGTTCAGCAGCCTGTTGGTCAGCCTGTTAGGAACGGCAAATGTCTTTCCACTGGTCTGATCCTGTACCCAGGTGTAAGACAGGGTATTCTGAATACCCAGCAGGTTAAATACTTCGAGACTGGCCCATATTGAGTTGAGATTCCGGAAAAAACTGTATGCCGGTCTTTCTTTTTTGGAGCCGTCGAGCAGTAATGCGGAAAAGCCGATGTCTACCCGCCGGTAATCCGGGAGGCGCAGGGTATCGCCGTAACGCTGCTTATCCGGTGGGCCGAACGGCAGGCCTGTAGCGTACATCAGGTTCAGGTGCGTCCGGAAGTTTTTGTTGCGGCGCAGATAATCCTGGAAATACATCCCGAACATCAGCCGCTGGTCGGTAGGGCGGGGAATATAGCCCGGGGAGAAGCTGGCGCTGTCGTTTCCTGCAACACCCTGGTATACAATCCGGTCGTTTTTGATGTCCTCTTTTGTGTTCATCCAGCCGACACTCAGCCAGGACGGCGCGTCTTTCACCAGGTCCCCGTACAGCCGTACTTCTGCACCGTAAGCATATCCTGTGGCGTCATTGGCTCCGAAATAGCGGATCCGTACATTGTCATATTCATACGGTACAAGATCCCAAAGCTTTTTATAATACACTTCCGTAGTGAGCTTCAGCGGCCGGCGTCCCCATTTCATGTTATGATCTGTGCCGGCCACAAAATGGGCGGATTTCTGCATCCGGAGTCCCTGGTTCACATTCCCGTCGAGGTCCCGCATTTCCCGGTAAAAAGGCGGTTGCGCATATAATCCACCTGCCAGTTTGAGCACTACATCTCTTTCCCATTCGGGTTTATACGATATCTGTACTCGTGGGCTGATGACAGTTTCTCCGTTGAGTGTGCTGTGAATAAAACGTACGCCTGCCGATACCGTAAGGTCGAGTGAATCGCTGAAGCGAAAATTATCCTGTATATAGCCGCTGTACCGCATATAGCTGAAACGGGAAGACGAGCTGTACAGGCGGGTCATATCGAGTTGGTCCTGCTGGTATGGCTGTGTAAACCCGGCTGAATCACGTCGCTCCCATTCATGCAGCTTGTCGCTGATATCCACGACATTGGCATCCAGCCCCCAATGCACAAAATGTTTCCCGGCGCTGTACGACCCGCGGTGCGCCAGATTCCCGACATTTATTTTCAGGTAGTTGCGGGCATAATTATGAATGATCCCTGTGCCGAGGTAGGTTTTGGTCTGTCCGAAATTTTCTTTGGACATATCCGTTTCCAGCTCCCCCAGCAGGTATTCCCCGTGGATATCGTATGTTTCCCGTTCGTCTGTCTGGAAGCCGGATGCAAGCAGCTTCAGTTTCAGTTTTTTATTGGGACGCCAGGTCGTGGAGATGCCCCCAAAGCGGGAGTCGAACTGGTCGATTTCACTGCCTTCATAGAACATCCGCAACTGGTAGGCTTTGTTGATCATGCCAAAGCTGGATGTTTGCTCTTCGGGTAAAAAAGAAAAACGATTGCGTGCATAGTTGCCGATCACTTCTATTTCCCATTTTTCATTGAACCGGTAATTGATCAGTGTCTGGAAATCAGTAAATGTTGGGTTGTATACACCTTTGGTGGGCTGAGATTGCAGCAGATATTGATTGCTCTTTTGGCGCAACCCTACCAGGTAGGTGAGCTTTTCGTTGTGAGAAGCCCCTTCAAGATGCAATGCAGCACCCAGGAGGCTTGCGGTAGCGGAGCCGGCAAAATGTGTAGGGCGACGGTAAGTTACATCCAGTACGCTCGACATCTTGTCTCCATATTTCGCCTGAAACCCGCCGAGCGAAAAATTGGCGCCGCTCACCAGGTCTGCGTTTACGAAGCTCAGGCCTTCCTGCTGGCCGGAGCGTGTCAGGAAAGGCCGGTATATTTCGAAGTCGTTTACATACACCAGATTTTCGTCATAGTTACCGCCACGTACGGTATATTGTGAAGTAAGTTCATTGTTATAGCCGGTAAACATCTTGATCATCCCTTCAATACCGCCTACCGGGTTGGCCATGTATTGTGATTGCGCTACGTCCAGATAAATATTCCCGGCTTCACCACGCCGGCTTTCCTCCCGGATGGTTGCCTCTTCCAGTTCCATGTACTGGTTCTTCATTATTACATGAAGGTTGATGGTTTGTCCTGATTGTGGGATTACGTTGCGAAAAGTCCTGTTGCTGACGGATGCTGAAAAGACAATCTGCAGCGATTCGCCTGAGGGTACCGTCAGTTGATATTGTCCCCGGGCATCCGTTTGTGTGCCGATTGTCGTCCCTGTGACGGCGACCACGACCAGATCCAGTGGTTTCCCTGATTCGTCTTTTACGCTGCCCTTGATGATGGCTGTGCCTTGCTGGGCGGATACAGGGTATCCGGCAATAAAAAATAACAAAAGAAGGGTCAGAACAAAATGGATCCGCGGCATATGTGCTATTAAACGCGCAAAAGATACATTTATTTTCCCAGCGCTTTGAGCTTTTGGATCATCCCGGCCGGGTTTTCTGCAGAAAAAACAGTGTTGCCGGCAACCAGGACATCCGCACCGGCAGTAATAATTTCCGCGGCATTTTCCAGGGTGACGCCACCGTCCACTTCTATCAGCGTATCCAGTCCGCGTGTTGTGATCATTTGTTTTAATGTCCGTATTTTCTCCAGGCTTCGTGGGATGAACTTCTGGCCGCCGAATCCGGGATTCACACTCATGATCAGCACGAGATCTGCATAATCAAGGATGTCTTCGAGCAGGTGTACAGGCGTATGCGGATTTAAAGACACACCCGCTTTCATGCCCAGCGACCGGATGGCCTGAAGGCTGCGATGGAGATGTGTAGACGCTTCATAATGGATTGTCAGGATGTCTGCACCCGCACGGGCGAAGTCTTCAAAGTATTTTTCCGGCTCCACGATCATCAGATGTGTATCAAGCGGTTTTTGTGCCGCCTTTTTCATAGCCTTGATCACCGGTATACCATAGCTGATGTTGGGTACAAACCGCCCGTCCATGACGTCCAGATGAAACCAGTCCGCTTCACTGTTATTAACCATTTCTATTTCCTGTCCCAGGTTGAGGAAATCGGCGGAAAGCATGGAGGGTGCTATAATCGGCATAGTATTCAGTTATGAGTTATGAGTTATGAGTTATGAATGATGAGTGAGGGCATTCATAACTCATCATTCGTTCCTTTTTAAAGCTTCTTTTGCTTCCGGGTAATCTTTATCAAAAACAAGTGCCTGCCGGAAGTCGGCTATCGCCTCCTGTTTTTTTCCGAGTATTTCATTACATACGCCACGGTTATAGTATGCTTCCGCATCGTTTGGTGAGATCCGGGTGAGCAGGTCAAAATGTCGCCAGGCTTTTTCGATCGAGTCCTGCTCGAGATAGAGGAATCCCATGTTGTAATAGGCGTCTGCATATTGATGATTCCTCAGCACACATTTCCGGTATTGCTCTTTTGCCTGTTCCACCTGTCCCTGCTGCTGATAGTAAACGCCTTTGGCAAATAAGGGGAAAACGTCGTTGGTATCCAGCCGGAAGGCATTGGTATAATATTGCAAAGCAAGGGGATCGCTTTGTGCGGCATATATCTGGCCCAGTTGTATGATGGCATCCTTATAATCCGGCATTACGTTCAATGCCGTCTGGAAGCTGGAGATCGCTTTGGCCGTATCGTTCATGTCCTTATAGATCATCCCTTTCAGGAAATACCCTTCCGGGTTGTATACATCCTGACGCAGCACGGTATTGATCTCATTAAAGGCCTTGGTGTATTCTTTGGTATAGATGAGCATTTTTGCAAACTTGAGATGTGCCTGCGGATCATCGGGATTGATGGATATGGCTTTCTGAAACCAGGGTATGGAACCACTGATGTCTTTGTGCTCAAAATGAAGATCGCCTATGGCGCTGTAATAGGCTGCTTTTGAAGAGTCGAGGCTGACAGCCATCATAAAATCATTAAGCGCCAGCGAATCTTCCTGTAGCCTGTGGAGCGCGTTTCCACGCCGGAAATACAGCTCCGCTTCCTGTGGTTTTTTTTGTATCTGTTCCGTCAGTTCTTTCAGCCCGGGGCGCAGAAATATTCCGGGTACATCTGCTGTTGTGCCTTTCTCCCTGCCTTGTGTGCAGGAAAACAGGAACATGATGCCTGTCAGCAGAAGCAGATAATAACCGTTGTTTGCACCTTTCATGGAGCAAACTTAATAAATTGGAATGAGGTATTGCTGTATGCCTAATTAGTCAATTCGAAAATTTGAGAATTTGAAAATGAGGGTAATGCTCACGACTTACATAACATGGACATTTTCAAATTGGCACATTTCCGAATTTTCAAATTAAATAATCGCTATTCGTGCACTTTTGTCCGGTAAAACAAGTCCAGCAGCTTTATATCCGTAACCTGCTCATTCCGGAAGATACCATATTCATCAGTTTGTTGCAGGGTAGTTTTTATCAGCCCGATCCATTCCGGATACTGTGCGGCCACCTGCAGATAGGCTTTACTTATAATGTGCATAGCTATAAAGTAACTGTCATACCTGAGCCCGAAATATTCTTTTACCTGCGCATCCAGAGAGCAGTATTGATGCGGAAAGAAAGCGTGTACCAGCCGGGTGAAAATTGAACCGAGGTATTTTTCCGGTTCATCCTGTTGAAAAAAGCGGAAGTATAATACGCCCAGCTCTCCCTTTCTCAGCAACATACGGATTTCACGTTTATTTGTTTCCAGACGCTCCAGGAACTGGTTGCTCAGCCCCTGTAGTGTATAGCGTTTTTTGAATGTATGGAAGAAACCATCCGCAAAATAAGCGGCTTCATTATCTGTTATGGAAAAATAATACCGGTTGAGCCTGATTTTATTCGGACTTGCAAATAGCTTGCGGAATACATGCCCGATCATTTTTTCATTGATGTCTGCTGATATATGCTTGGAAACATTTTCTACGGATTGATTCAGGTATGCTGCAACCATTGTGGCATTTTTAATTTTTAAATAATTAAAATTCATGTTAATGAACTCATGTCTATCGCGGTATGCATTAACTCATTAGTCAGGGGGCTGATTTAAGCCATAGTTATTTTTAATAATTAATCAGGGCAATGTGTTGTGTAAAGATATAAAAAACAAGAAACATAACATATATGTTATGACAACATGAATGTTATGTTGGCAATTTGCGCAGTGTGGGCAGATCAAGAAATACGGCTTATATAGAGGCGTTCGGCAGACATGTAAAATCACTTCGTCTTTCGAGGAAATTATCAAGGGAAACGCTTGCGGCTTATGCTGAAATCGAAACAATGCAAGTGTACAGGATAGAAACCGGAAGAATCAACACAACCATTTCCACACTTTATGCCATTGCACAGGCACTGGAGGTCGCGCCCGGCGAGATGCTCAATTTTGATATGGAAAATAATGAATGAGCTAAACAGGAAAGCTGTCATGGCGGCCGCCGAGCCGCCATCGTATGAGGTGATACGATGCTTATAATGTCCGTATTAATAAAAGACGATCCCGGCTCAAGGCCGGGATGACAGGTTTTTGGTGCAATCGTGTGAAACCATTAGCTAATCGGCTCATTACCGGGCGTCAAAATCAACCGACACCCGCGGAGTTTTCGGATGTGACTGGCAGGTAAGCACAAACCCTTTATCCAGTTCATCCTGCTCCAGCGCATAATTTACTTCCATATCCACAGCGCCCTCTGTAACCCGTGCGCGGCAGGTGCAGCAAACTCCTCCCTTGCAGGCATACGGGAGGTCGGCCCCCTGTTTCAGTGCGGCGTCAAGTATCGTGTCACCATGGTAGGCAAGGTCCATTTCAAAGGTTGTTCCATCCAGTGTAATGGTTACGCTGCTTATTCCTCCTTCCTCCTCCCGGTGTGTGGCTGCCCATTGCTGATGTGTGGTTCTGGGCTGGTCCGGCGAAGCGAAAAGCTCCATATGGATGCGACCGGTTTCCAATCCAAGGTCAATAAGCTGCTGACGTACGGAAAGTATCATTTCTTCAGGGCCGCATATAAAAGCTTCATGGATCGTACTGATGTCAATCAGGGTATTACAGAAATCATTGCATTTGGCAGCATCAATACGTCCGTTGAAGAGGGGAACATCCATTGTTTCGCGGCTCAGTACGTGGTATACCCGCAGGCGTTGCATATGTTTGTTCTTCAGCGCTTCTATTGCCTCCCGGAAGATAATCGTATTGCGGTTGCGGTTGCCGTAAATCAATGTGAAAGTGCTGCCGGGTTCTGTTTCCAGCACGGTTTTCATGATGCTCATGACTGGTGTAATGCCACTGCCTGCTGCAAAAGCGATATAGTTCTTTTTGTTGACGTCTGCCTGCCTGGGGGTGAATTTTCCCATTGGTGGCATTACATCGAGGATATCTCCCGGCTTCAGCGATTCGTTGGCATAGGTACTGAACCGGCCTTCTTTTACCTTTTTGATAGCCACCCGTAGTTCTCCGTCTTTCGGACTGCTGCAGATAGAATAAGACCGGCGGATATCTGCATCTTCGATATGTTTTTTAAACGTCAGGTACTGGCCCGGTGCATACCGGAAAATATCACGGAGCTCTTCCGGCACTGTCAATGCCACAGATACGCAATCGGCAGTTTCCTGCCGTATTTCTTTCACACTTAACGGATAAAACCTGGGAGCGGACATGAACTACAATCTTAAAAAACGCCGTGAAGTTAATTAAAATAGCGTGCAGGATGTAATAAATGGAGAACAATTATGTCCAAAATAACCGATGGGCCTACATGGTTAATGTAAGCCCATTGACTGTTTCGGGTAAAACAACGCCGTCCCTATTATAAGAGGAGCGTCAAGTTTGCTGAAAAAATTACAGTATTTTATGATGGTTCCTGCTGCGGCTCACCACCAGAATGCCCACATACAGGACAGCCATTACAGCGCATCCGACTAACGATGCCGAAAAGCTGCGTATATTAAAGCTTGTAATATCTCCCCATCCCCAACCTTGCCGGATGCCGACAAAGCCGCCGAGTAAAGCTCCCGTGACTGCAATGACTATAGTACTCACTTTGAGGAATGATCCTTGAAGCACTAAAATGCGGTTTAGAATTAATCCTGAGAGTATCCCCAGGCATAACCAGCTAAAAATTCCCATGATAAAGATGATTTTGGTGTAAGGTTGTTATGTGTTGGCAAAAATTATACCAGATTCCGAGGCTTAATTTTATAACACAAACTATTCATGCGTGTAATGATGCTTTTTGCTGAACTTTTAGACTGTATATGTTGTTTTATATGTATGCTCATAACCTGTTGTTACATACAACATGTATAACATTTTTATTAATTATTCATTTGTATTTTCTGCATTCATCATATTCCGCTTGTAAAGCCGATTCTGTACATTTCACACATCCTGCACATCAAACATATTTTTACATTTTAAAAGCTTCAAATTTTTCGCATTATCTGCGGCTGTGTATCTTTGTCGCATGTATCCTTTGATCCGCCGTCTTTTATTCTTCGCAGACCCCGAAAAAGTACATTACTGGACGATGAGACGCCTGATGTTTGTCTGCCGTCATTCCCTGATCCGGCGTTGGATCCGGCAGTTCTTCGCTGTTGACCGTCCGGACCTGTCTCGTGAACTGTGGGGAATAAAATTCCCCAATCCGGTAGGGCTTGCTGCAGGATTTGATAAAGATGGAAAATTCACAGATGAGCTTGCCTGTTTAGGTTTTGGTTTTATTGAAATGGGAACGGTGACGCCGCGGCCACAAGCCGGTAATCCTCGCCCCCGGTTGTTTCGTCTGCCTAAGGATAAAGCGCTGATCAACCGGATGGGCTTTAATAATGAAGGGGTGTCGCTCGCCGCACTGCGCCTCGGAAAACGTCGTGAACGTGTTATCATCGGGGGCAACATCGGCAAAAACAAGGATACACCCAATGAAGATGCTATCCGGGATTATGAAATATGCTTCCGGGAATTATACCCGATAGTGGACTATTTTGTAGTGAATGTGAGCAGCCCGAATACGCCGGGCCTGCGTGCGCTACAGGACAGGGAACCGCTCACAAAACTGCTCAACCGCCTGCAGGAGCTTAATCTGCAATTGGGTGGCCGTAAACCGGTGCTGCTTAAAATAGCGCCTGATCTCACTGATGAGCAGCTCGACGATATCATCGGGATCGTATCGGAAACGCGTATGGCTGGTATTGTAGCCACCAATACTACGATTGACCGGGATAAGCTGAAGACGGATGCTGCGGTAGTGGAGGCGATGGGTGCCGGTGGTCTGAGCGGTAAGCCGCTCCGGGAACGGGCAACGGAAGTGATCCGTTATATACACCGGAAAAGCGGCGGCACGATCCCCATTATAGCGGCAGGCGGCATATTTACGGCAGCAGATGCACGCGAAAAGCTGGATGCAGGTGCTTCGCTGGTACAGGTGTATACAGGCTTTATATATGAAGGCCCGGCGATCGTGAAGAAAATCTGTAAAGAGTTATGAGTTATGAATGATGAGTTACATAACTCATCATTTCCCGGCGTGTATAATACCTCCCGCGATCACATCGTCGCCTTCATAAAATACGGCACTCTGTCCGGGGGCAATACTGCTTACTGCATGAGTAAAATGTATACTCAGCTTATCTCCTACGGTATATAAGGTGCTTTCAGTGCCGGGATCCTTATACCGGATCTTCGTGGTAGCGGTCATACCTTCAGTGATCCGGTCGTATTTCACCATGTTCAGTCCTCCGACCAGCATATGGCTGGCCTGGAGCTCGTGGGCTTCCCCGAGCACTACTGTATTGGTTTCCGGGATGATCTTCGTTACGAATACCGGTTTGCCCAGGGCGATATCAAGCCCCTTGCGCTGGCCGATGGTGTAAAAAGGGTATCCTTTATGCTGGCCGACAATGGTCCCGTCGTGCAGCACATAGTTGCCGCCTGCGACGGTTTCTTCGAGCGTGGGTATGGTACGTTTCAGAAAGCCACGGTAATCATTATCCGGCACAAAACAGATCTCATAGCTCTCTGCTTTTTTAGAGAGTTCTGTATAGCCCATATCAAAAGCCATTTGCCTTACCTCTGTTTTCAGGTAGTCTCCCAGGGGATAAATACTCCGGCTCAGGCATTCCTGGCTCAGCCCCCAGAGCACATAGCTCTGGTCTTTGGTCAGATCTCTGGCTTTGGAGAGTACGTAGCGGCTGTTTTCTTCGCGCACTTTCACATAGTGACCGGTGGCGATAAAATCGCAGCCAAGGGCATCTGCTCGCTTCAGCAGAGCGGCCCATTTGATGTGTGTATTGCAGAGTACACAGGGATTGGGTGTGCGACCGGCCATGTACTCATCCACGAAATTGTTGATCACCGAATCGCCGAATTCTTCGCGGATATCGAGCACATAATGCGGGAAGCCATGTTCTACGGCTGCCATGCGGGCGTCGTTGAAGCTGTCGAGGTTACAGCAGCCGGTTTCCTTACGGCTACCGCCGGAGTGGGCATAATCCCAGGTTTTCATTGTGATACCGACGACTTCATAACCCTGGTTGTGGAGCATGAGCGCTGTAACGGTACTGTCAATACCGCCGCTCATTGCCACCAATACTTTTCCGTTCCTGCTCATGATCGCTTTTCTCCCGTGTCTATTAATCCGGCAAAAGTACGATAACCGGGGTATTTCGTGCATGTTTATCGTCTATACACCTATTGTCCGGGAGTCGGTTATCCATGTTGTATAACGTGTATTACGTGAATAGTTATCTTTGCGGCATAATTAATTATGAATCATCATTCTCCTCCGGTAACGGTACTGATGCCGGCTTATAATGCCGGGCTGTATATCAGGGAGGCCATTGACAGTGTGCTGCAGCAGACGTTTACGGACTTTGAACTTTTAATTGTTAACGATGGATCAACTGATGATACAGAGGCGCTTATCCGGTCATACAGTGATCCGAGGATCCGGATTTTTTCGCAGGAAAACCAGGGTGTAACCGGTGCGCTTAACCGGGGACTACAGCTTGCCCGTGGGAAGTACATTGCCCGGTTTGATGCCGATGATATCTGCTACCCCGACCGGCTTGCTGTTCAGTACGATTTTATGGAAGCGAATCCGGGATGTGTACTGCTGGGCGGCGCATCTGATTATATTGATAAGGACGGGCATTATCTTTTTGAATGGCAGCCATCTGCGTATGAATCAGAGCAGCTCCGTAAAGAAATACGCACTACCTGCCCGTTTGATCATCCTACGGTAATGTATGTGCGTGAAGTGGCTTTGGAGGCCGGAGGGTATCCTCAGGGAGCCATTCATTTTGAAGATCACCTTTTCTGGACCCGCTTCTTTGACTTCGGCACAGTAGCTAATCTGTCAAAACCATTGATCCGGCATCGTTTTAATCCGGGCTCTGTGACGATCGATGAAAAATGGCGCGGGCCTGAATTTAAGCGGATCAAATATACGTCTGTTGCAAACGGTTATATTACAGAGGGGGATGCTGCCCGGCTGAAAGAGATCGTGCGGACGCAGGATGTTGCGAAATATAAAGATGCCGCCTATTACACGATGATTGCAAAAAAGTATCTCTGGAACCGGCATGAGCCATTTAAAGCCCGTCTCCATCTGCATAAGGCGATTGGTATCATGCCGCTGAAGGCGGAGCCATACTTGTTGTATCTGCTCTCATTTTTACCGGGAAGCTGGATCCGGGGGATTTACCGGCGGGCTAAGTCGTGAGCCTTTCTTATCCGGGGAATGAGTCTTAAAGGCTGTTTTGCAAACCTCTGGCAGGCGGTTAATTGGTCAGAAATATCTGTTCCAGTACTTTATCGGGTTTGATGATGTCAGGATGCTTTTCATACAATGATTTTACATGCTGATACTCTATTTCCGGATCGTGTGATTGCTGCACCTCAAACATTTTTTGATAATTTTCAGGTGTTCCCTTTCTGTATGCCTGATTATGCGGGCTTTTAAAAAAGGTGACGCCTGTAATGTATAATTCTTTTGGCCGGCAGCTGAAAACCGTGTTAATAGCAATAAAACCGGTAGTTGGCGCGTAAGGTTTCGTTGCACGGACGTTAGCAAAAAATAATTTGCCGGGTACCTGGGCAAACCGGTATAACCCTTTTGTCAGTTTGATGAAATACAGGAAATTCAAAAGGCTGTAAGCAGAACAACGGTAATTATGCGAAAAAATAAGTTTTCCGACCTGGTGTTTTTTCCATAGATCTAACGTAACCGGACTGCTGCCGCTGTCATTTTCCCGCACATAGAAACAGTGAAACAGCACGTCTGTTTTTGTCCCGATGTATTCCTTTTGTGCTTCCACAACTTCCACGCCCTTATTAATCCGGACAACCACATCAAATCCGTCAATGTAGCTGCCGGATTTTTCTTTTAAAGCGGAATCAGCTCCGCCTATAATGGCCACACGTTTTCCTTTGAACCAATGTTCATCAAAAGGGATCAGGACCTTCCGGGAAAGAAATGCTGCCTGGATGACGCGCGGCCCGTGTTTTATTATGTTAATGATGCGCTTAATTATCTTCATGATCTAATCATTGTGTTGAACTAACTAGCCGGTCCTTAAAAAGTCAATACTGTTGTGAGATCCCGGCTCGGTGGCCGGGATGACAAAGTGGACATGTTCATACTCAGTACACTTAAGGGACATGCCCGGCCAATAACCACTTTGTCATTGCGGCCTTGAGCCGCAATCTCCAGCATTACGCAGATCTATGATTGCAAGGTTTACGTGGCTGTAAGTGAAAACCTTGCAGATTTTTCCACCCAAGACTTTGAGTATAAACTATCTGACAAACAATTTATTAAAGCGTTTTTAAGGGAGGACTAATTAAGCAGAATTCTTTATTAGTTAATTTAATTATTTCCTCATTGCCATATCCTTTGAAAAAGATATTATTATCATTTGCAGCTTCATAATCATTTATAGAATCGCCTATTAATATACATTCGTTCTTATTGTAATTATTTTTTGCAATAAGTTCAGCCACCAACTGTGTTTTGGGAGTTGGGGAGCCATGGACAGATTTGAAATATTTAAGAATATCCATTTCTTCACAAAGATATTTCAATTCATTCCCATCTGATCCGGAAACAATATGCATATTGAAGTCATCATAATTCCTTTCGATAAAATGCATATTTTCCTTTATTAATAAGTCGGGGTTGACTAAAAGTCCCCTCATTATTTTTGAGAAAGCCGATGCTAATTCATCAATCCTGCCTTGTTCGACTGTCTCCATTCGAATATTTTCAAAGAAATATTTGAACTTCACGTACCTTGATAGTCCGCCGTTCTGATGATGAAAGGCCATGAGCTGATCCACCTGCCAATCCGGATATTCTTTTAATGTTATAATAAACCCCTGGTCTCTTATCTCGTTTGAATTGATCAGCACTCCGTCGAAATCCCAGAAGATAGTCTTGATCATAGCTTATTATGTATGGATTTGTATAGAATTTCTGCCAACCTGAAATCATCTTCCCAATCGATGTCGAAGGATTTTATTTTATCTAATTCATAGATAGACATATTAGAGCTGATCCTGTTATTATGCCTGACGTAATTATTTCGTGTGGTTATAAAAATGGCATTATTTATTTCGTACAGTGGGTTCAGGTCTTGTGTTCTCGGCCAATTACCATGAGACATATCGAAGTTGACCATTTTCTTTTGCTCATTGTCCCAAATGTACTGTTGTATTTTAGATACACTTGCCAGGCTGTCTGATTTTTTTGCATCCAGATCCTTTATGAAGACAGCCAAGGCATGCTCATAATCTTTGTGTGTCAGGAATGGTGAAGTGACATGCGTCCAGCATATGATCTCATTTTGAATGATAGTCGGGACGTATGATATCAGGTCTGATAATTTTGTTTCTGACAAACAAAGTTCGTCTGGCCGCCTGATGATTTTTAATTTAGGGTCATTGAAACCGGAAGCAATAGTAATTGATTCGTCATCATTTGTTGATAAAACGACTTCATCAACTTCGCTTATCTTAAGCAGCTCTTCTAACTTTATCTTCAACAGACCTCCCTCAATTCCGGCGAAATCGCGGGTGTTTTTATTTACAACCCTTTCGCTGTTCTTTCTTGTAGGAAGAAAGATCGATATTTTATCTTTCATATATGCTTATATATAGAAGTAGTTGATAAAGCGCTGTAAAGAGTGGGAGTCAGAGATTGTGTTGATATATTTGTTTTGTTATGTAAATTATTGAAAAGATATTCATTTTCAAGATAAAGCTCTCTTTCCTTGGTCCTGACCTCGGTCGTCAGATACCCGTCATAGCCTACCAGCAGCAAGCGTTCAGCACCCAGTTGAATAGCGGTTTGTAATGCGATCGCTGTATGGGAGTCTTTATATTTATCGGTAAATGTAATCTCCTTTAACTCGTATGCCCTGTTGCTGAGTTTATTGGGAATGTATGTGCCCATTTTACGGGGAGACGGGGGTAATACGCATATGGCGGATTGGGGGACGTCTCCGGAGAAGACTTCTTCCATGCGGTACCCTTCATTGCCTACCAGGCAGAAAAATTGCTTGTTAGACAGGGTTTTATAAGCCATGGCATTCTTTGAGCTTGCATGCACCACAATGACGTCCGGGTTTATTTCCAGGAAATGTTTTATGGCATCTTCATGCTCTAATGCAGAATGTCCACCGCCAACGATAACGGCAGTCTTGTGTTTTTCCGTTTCTGTATTGAAAACAGGTAGTCTGTGATTATCCTCTGTTCCTTTCGACTGATTATTCAGGGCTGTAATAATGCTATTAAAAGAATAATATCGTTTGCTCACCCAATCCATCACTTCCTTTTGAGGCAGTGAATTGGCGCCGGAAAACATATACGGTAAGTTTGTACCCCAATTATATTGCTCCTGCAGTTGGGTAAATACATCCACCGCTTTGGTCAGCGCGTTAAAATTAAAATCCAGATTTTGCCGGGCATTCAGGGCGGTTAATAGTAGCTCTGTTTTTAAATTTCCCGCTCCTCTTCCCATGCCTGTAATCGTGGCATCCACTATTTCCGCACCACATTCGATAGCCGTGAGAGTGTTAATGAGTCCCAGCTCAAGATTATTATGTCCGTGAAACCCAATCGGCACATTTGTATAAGATCTGACCAGTTGATATATTTCCCGGACGTCTTCCGGATAAACGCTGCCGTAAGAGTCGACCATATAAAAATAGTCGGCAATGGAATCTATTTCGGGTAGCAGAGATAAAAAATCTTCATGTTCCTTCCACTTAGACATGTACATGACATTGATCCCTACTTCAAATCCCATGTCCTTGACGGCTTTTGCGAGTGTAAGCCCCCTTGCGAACTGTTGTGGTGCGACAGCAATGCGCACCATGCTGATCAGATGAACACATGGTCTGAGCAGATCTTCTGCAGCCTCTGCGCGAATATCTTTTTCATTGAGCAGGATGGCCAGTTTTTTATTGGATTGTTTTTTTATTCGTTCTATAACATATAGAGGTAAGTAAAAATATTCTCCAAGATATCCCGCCTGGGGAGTAGATCTGTATCCGATTTCCAGGTAATCCACAGGCAGGTCATTACATGAATCAATGTATGTATCAACTGTTTTTCTATTGAAATCCCAGTTGGTATAATATCCCCCATCACGGAGGGTACAATCAAGAATTTTCATTTTTCTATTTTAAGTATTTTATGCTACTCCCAAATTTTGGATGGAAATTGAGTCTTGCTCTTTAATTGGTTAAAAGTACTATTTTGGTTGCGTTTCGTCCGTTTTTTCCGTGGAAAATCTTTAGGGTGGCAAGCCCCCAAAGCAGGTCTCCGCTTGAAACCGGACTCCCATTCTCTTTTAATGTTCAGTATCTCTCAGAAACAGAAATTGAGAAAGATTTTCTTTTATTATGCATGTAATTTACCGGAAACAGACTTAATGTTATTACAGGTAAACTTTATTTAGTTTTATGATTTATATTAATGTGTTATGTTTTGTTAAATATCTTGCTTCTTAAAAGTTTGAGCAGCCAATCTCTTTCTTTAGCGTTCAGGCCAATAAAATATACTAATACCAATAGTATTGCTTCTAAGAAGATGGTCGTTTTTATTAAATGGTATAGATCATGTTGAATCCCTGTACTTCCCGATATGGTCAATGTGATTAAAAATAAAAATACGCTCCCTACGGACACAAAATACATCAGGAATGGCCCCTTGTTGAAATGGAGATACTTATTTATAAAATAATATCGAAACAACTGATTTATCAAAGATATGACAAATTTGCCGGCCAATACAGATGCCGGGGAATATCCCATTTTTAATAGTACAAAAGCTACAGGAAGTACCAGTAAGTTTATTGCAGTAAGAACAATATTGTACGCTTTTATACTTCCGATTGCCTGTGCCGATATCCAGAATGGACCGGCCAGTGCATCTACAAGAGAAATCAGTATAATAATTCGTATAAAGTCTGCAGTATAGGATGGCACTGTTGGACCCAGCCATAAAGCCAGTAATGAATCTGTAAAATACAGTAAAGGAACAGCAAGCATGGCCATTAGGAAAAGCGAATATTTTGAGGTGTTCAATACCAGATCTTTATGCCGCTTAATATCCTTTTCTGCATAGGATTGGATCAACTGAGACCTGAATGCAATCTGAAAATTCGAGACAAATGAGTATACTGCTGCGTTTACCTGATTGGCGAGCCCCATTGCCGCATTCACCACAACTCCTATAAATATGTTCAAAATCATATTTAAACCTTGAGATGCACCTACTACCGCGACCTGCCCGAATACCATCCAACCGGAAAAGGAGATCAATTCTTTGTATAGCTTACGATCTTTATAATAGCGATACGTAGTTTGTATTTTGAAGTTTTTAATGCTATAAAGATAGTATATGAAATTTGAGCAAAAAGTAATTAACATAAGCAACACAGCATATGTGATAAGGACATCTTTATCTGAAAACAGATATAATGAAAAAACTGCCACTAATTTGGCCAGGTTTTCAAAAATGCCAAAGAATGCATAGTAAGACATTTTCTCGTATGCGATAACTATTGCATCATACGGTATTCGTATAATACCAACGGCTGTTGTAAGTATTGAGATCTGATATACGACATTTGCAGCGTACATGCGTTCCGGAGGAATATTTAAATGTTCATTTAAGAACCATAAACCTATTGTTTCAGCGAAAAAAATAACAATTACTGCTATCGCGAAATGGATGTTCAGGCTGGTGCAGAATACCTTATTAACTTGTTCCTTTAACCCTGAAGTTATTTCAACATTGATATATCGTTGGGTAGTAGCAGACATAGCACTGTTGAAGAAAGCAAATAATACCACAATACCACCTACCAGATTATAGATCCCAAAATCATCTACGCCTAAGACCTGTAAAATAACCCTTGATGTATACAAACTAACGCCCATGATAAAAAACATCCTGAAATACAGAAACAGGGTATTCTTTATGATCCTTGTATTAGATGACACGGGCTTTTTTAATTTGTTGCAAATATGCAATGTTATTTTGGAAGAAGCGGCGAACAACAGTGCCGTTCCAAATCTGTTGTGCCAGATGTACAGCCTGTAAGCTGCCGTAATAGGTAGTGGCTTATGCTAAGCTGTATTTTGTTTTCATTCTATGTGTCAGTAAGCTAATATTAGCAGCGTAACACATGGTTTATGAGCGTTTTGATTTCGTGATATTGTTTGTCGCCCAACTCAGCATCATTAGCTCAAAAATTGCCGTCAGCGAGACCATCTCGAACCAATAATCCACGAAAAAATATCCCAGGAGCATGCCGGTCATAATGAGTGCGTGCATGTGAAACCGGTTCTGCCTCAGGAAATAAAGAACATAGCAGAAAAAAAACAGGCATAGCCCGATTAATCCATATTCACCTCCCAACTGACTGTATACATTACCCGGAAGTTGTGTGACGGAATGAAATTCCGAAGTATGAGCATAGACATATACCCATATATACAGTTGGTATACCAGAAAGTCATGATGCACGTACAGGTAGTTTACCGGATAATTGCCATAAATGCCTAATCCGGTCATTTTTACTGCAAGGTTGGATGCAAAGTTGCCCATACCGGCGCCGAGCAGAAAAGGGCGTATCCCGGAAGTCATATAGTCGCCGGTCTGTAGTAAGGCATACAGTTTGCCCGGCATACCGGAGGCGGCCAGCAGCGAGCTGTCGTAAGAGGCGCCATACCACTCCCGTACGGCCAGTCGTGCCAATCCGGTGTCTATACGTGTAGGGTTACTTGCTAAAATATAAGAATGCATCCGGCGCAAGTCGGTGATAACCATATTTGTACCTGGAATATGGAACTGTTTTTCTGTATCTTCATTTTCAGCCTGCACATTGTGCGTTGCACCCAATTGCGGCTTGGGTACACTCCAGCCGCCTTTTTTACCGGACGACATACCTGCCAGTTCCTGGTTGATCGTCTTATTGGCATATGATACATTCTGCATAGACAGAAAGCCGTATATTATGATAGCAGCCAGAGCAGTGATACCCGCATACAGTTTTACTTTCCGGTCGCGTATCAGTATAATAACGGTAGCCAGGCAGACAAAGAGAAGGAGCATGCTGAAATTGCTGGTACAAAGTGCCGCCGTAAGCAGGCAAAGCATTACCCAGCCCAATTCTTTACGGAACATGAAAAACAGTATGCCTGCCAGGTTAAGCGCTGCATTGGTAATGGAGCTGTCGCGGGATATGCCATAGATAAGATCTCCTGTGGATATGCCATATCCGTATGTATCATATAACCAGTAAGGCATCCAGCTTTGTGTTTTGATCATGGCCATTGCCAGATCAAAAAATGAAACCAGGGTATTCAGCAGGAAAAATGCTTTGAGTGTGGATACAATACGTGTCCGCTCTGTATGTTTTACGGTGATTGTCAGTAAATAAAAGGCAGCCGCGGCAACCAGCCATTTCATCGTGCCTATGGCGCATCCCCGCCAGTATCCGGGATCGGCAGGAGGGTCATTGAGCAGTGACGCCAGCAACCCTGCCGGGATGATCAGCAGGTAAAAGAGAAGTGGTCGTCCCGCTTTTACAGGAAAGGAATACCGGTTATAAAGCAGGTAACCTGCATACAGTACTACTGCGGCAAGCTTGAGATATAACTTTACATAAATAATGCCTGTTAAAAACAGCAACAAAGGCAGGGATACGGAAAGGATCCTCTGAGTCAGATTGTTAAAGGTTTTTTGAGGTACGGATGCCATAAGGTAGGGTAACGATACCGCCGTGGCGGGAAATTTCGCCGCAAATGTCGGTGTTTTTTTTAATAAGCGCCGGGATTTAAATCATTCGGGTGCAATTCAAATTTTCGCTATCTTAAAACGTAATATTGTTTCGACGAGCTCAGAAACCGTCTTTTAATGTCGGTCATTGAGCCCTGAGCTTGTCGAAGGGTCGAAATGAATACCGTGAAGTAAAAAAGCGAAAATTTGAATGGCACCCAATCATTCCTGAATCATAGAATATTATCTTTTGTACGGACTGTTTAAGAAAAGATTATGCAGTTTTGGACTGATACGGGTAATAGTATTTACCAGTTCCTGTTTCTGCCTATAGTGATTGCAGGAATGTATATGCGTTTTTATTAGTATTTTTTCAGATGATACGTGAAGACCGTGTTTTAAAACCAGGGGTTTTGAAGTACTTTTGCGGCATCAATGAATTTTAATTAGCTAATGTGCTAATTAGCCGATTAGCTAATGACCCTCGCGACAGACATTCGCCAATCGGTATATTAGCTAATTGACTAATGAACAGATCATGAAAGTCGCATTTATTGCCCGCACCACGTTATATACCTCGCCGGGAGGCGATACGCACCAGATAGATATGACGGCACGTTATCTCCGCCGGTTGAATGTGGGTGTGGATATTTATCTGGCCGACGAGACAGTTAATTATGTGCAATATGATCTGCTGCATTTTTTTAACATTATCCGTCCTGCAGATGTACTGCCTCATATCCGTAACACGTCGAAGCCGTTTGTGATCTCGACCATATTTGTGGATTATGGTGAATTTGAAAAGAAGAACAGAAAGGGCATTGCAGGCATTGCTACCCGGCTGTTTTCTGCAGATGGCCTGGAATATCTCAAAGTATTTGCCCGCTGGGTAAAAAACGGAGACCGGCCAGGGAGTATGGCCTATATATGGAATGGGCACCGGCGCTCAGTGCAAAAGCTGATACGTGAGGCCGCGATGCTGTTACCCAATTCACATAGCGAATACAAGCGACTGGAAGAAAAATACCAGATACGACAGGCGTATCATCTGGTACCGAACGGTATTGATACGGACATCTGTCAAAAGGAGTACCCTGAATTACCGGAATATAAAAATGCAGTCTTGTGCATGGCGCGGATCGAAGGGCGCAAGAATCAGTTGCACCTGATACAGGCATTGAAAAACACATCGTATCGCCTGTTTATTCACGGCAAGCCTTCTCCCAATCATCAGGGATATTATGAGCAGTGTGTAGCGGCCGCTGCAGGATCGGATAATATCAGGGTGAAAAGTTGGCTGGATGGTGATGGATTATATGCTGCATACTATAATGCCAAAGTGCATATATTGCCCAGCTATTTTGAAACAACCGGATTATCTTCGCTCGAAGCTGCGGTGATGGGGTGTAATATTGTAATAACCGATAAAGGAGATACCCGCGAATATTTTGGTGATGATGCCTGGTATTGCAATCCTGACGATCCTGATTCGATTCGGCAGGCCGTGGAAGCAGCCTGGGTTGCACCCTATAATGAAGCATTTCGCGAGCGGATACTGAAAGAGTTTACCTGGGAACGGGCTGCACAGGAAACACTTGCAGCATATAAAAAAGTACTGACGAGAGAGAATGAGTTAATTTGAAAATTTGGAAATTTGAAAATGAGGGTAATACCTGTGATAACATGTACATTTTCAAATTAATAAGCAAAAATTTGTGATCAACGACAGACAACTGAAGATCGGGATTCTGGGAACACGGGGAATCCCCAACCGCTATGGCGGATTTGAGCAGTGCGCTGAATACCTGGCGCAGGGTCTGGTACAGAAAGGCCACAAGGTATGGGTATACAATGCGCACAATCATGAATACCGGCATAATGAATGGAATGGTGTGCATCTCGTTCATTGTTACGACCCCGAATATAAGATTGGTACTGCCGGACAGTTTATCTATGATTTCAATTGCATTAATGACGCACGTAAAAGGGGGTTCGATGTAGTGCTGCAGCTGGGGTATACCAGCAGCTCCGTCTGGCACTGGCGCTGGCCGCACAAGGCACAAAATATAGTTAATATGGACGGGCTTGAGTGGAAGCGCAGTAAATACAGTCGTACGGTGCAGCGTTTTCTGAAGGCGGCGGAACGGTGGGCCGCCCATCATGGAGATATGCTGATTGCGGACTCCCGTGGTATACAGGAACATCTGGTCGCAACATACGGCAAGCAGTCGGTCTTCATACCTTATGGCGCCGAAATATTTGAAAATCCGGACAAGCAGGTAGTAGAGTCTTTTGGACTTAACCCGTTCTCCTATCATCTGCTCATTGCCAGAATGGAGCCGGAAAATAATATCGAAATGATCATCCGGGGCCACCTTGTATCAGGTACAGAAACACCTCTTGTAATCGTGGGAAAAACCCAGAATACATTTGGCTCGTACCTGAGAGAAAATTATGGGGATGATCCACGGCTGGTATTTGCCGGTGCAATATACGATCAGGTTGTTATCAATAATCTTAGGTATTATTCAGCGTTTTATTTTCACGGGCATTCGGTAGGTGGTACTAACCCTTCGCTACTCGAAGCAATGGGATGTAATGCGTTGATCGCCGCACACGATAACCTTTTTAATAAAAGCATTCTTGAAGACGATGCGTTTTATTTTTCCAGCCCTGATGATGTCACCAGGCTGATCAAAAGTTTCCCCGGCAAATTCCGTTTTGCCAGCCTGATTGCGCGCAACCAAGAGAAGATCCGGTCCCGCTATAACTGGCCCTCCGTGGTGGATGCTTACGAGCAGGCGATGTTTCAGGTGCTGAAGCAATAATTGTAACTCTCCTCGGCAGGCTCTATACAGCTAAATTCTGTTTAGCTGCGGGCGCCCGCTTTGAACGCCTGTATTGCATTGCGTGTAAAGTCGCTCAGCACCAGCCGTCCGCTGATAGCTGCCCGTTCTGCCAGCAATGTATCCCAGTGTTCCGTTCCCTGCCAGCATATCCTCTTAAGCTCCCGCATGGCTTCGGGACTGCTGGCTGCAAGGCGATTGGCCAGGCTGCTTACGGCTTCATCCAACTCTCCGATATTATTATGTATCTGTGCGTAGAGGCCGTGCTTTTTGGCCCATTCGGCAGTCCGCCATTGGGTGGCATCTATAGCAAGTTGTGAGAATGCCGACAAGCCCATTTTCCGTTCTACTGCCGGGCCTACAACAAAAGGTCCGATTCCTACCGCCAACTCGCTGAGCTTGACAGAAGCGCCTTCCGTGGCCAGTGTATAATCACACGCCGCTGCCAGGCCTACGCCACCGCCGACAGCCTTTCCCTGTACCCGGCCGATGACCAGTTTATGGCATTTCCGTACGGCATTGATCACATGCGCAAATCCACTGAAGAATTGTAGTCCCTCAGCTTCATTGCTGATCGCTACCAGCTCGTCGAATGAGGCGCCGGCACAAAAAGTTTTTTCTCCGGCACTGCGCATAATGATCACTTTAACCCGCTCGTCTGTACCGGCATTATTAATATGTTGTGCCAGGTCGTTTAAAATGGTTCCCGGAAGAGAATTGCCGGCAGGGTGGTAGAACTCGATCGTAGCGATTTCCTGATCTGTTGTGGTAAGGACATGACCGTTGGTATGCTGCATGATTTGACTTTTTGTAGCGCAAATATCAATAAAACTTGCAGGAAAAAACAAGCTCCCGCTAAAAAACGGGAGCTTGTTTTATTTTAATTTGAAAATTTGAAAATGAGCTAATTTGAAAATGTTCCTGCTATCTATAACGCGGTATCATGCTCAAGTTTTCAAATTGCTTCATTAATCCGGCTTCTTACCATCCAGGAATGTATTTATGGTTTGTATGGATGCCTGTTGCTGCTGCTGTTCGTTCTGGAAGCCTACAGAGTAGCCGCTGTAAAAAGTATCGGAGGCTGGTCTGTTGTCGTCAATGTTCATATTCTTTCGTACATAGGCAGGTACATTTTCCATATCCTCCTGGTGCTCGTTATCCCGGATGTTGAAGCTCATACGACGGAGGCGTTCGGCACGTTCTTCAAGTGCTCTTTTTTGTTCTTCGAAACGTTGCTTTTCTTCTATTTCTTCCGGTGTAAGTACCCGCTCCCCGATTTTCATTTCAGCAACTGCCGGTTTCTCCTGCAGTGGCGCTTCATTCTTTATGGTGAGCTGTAGTGAAGTTCCGTTGCCTTCTGTGGGTTTTGCTTCCTGTTGTATTGGAGCAATGTTTCCCTCCGTTTCTGTGAGCTTCAGGTTATATACTTCCTTTGCTTCCGTTGTGTTGCGCTCCGTTACAGCTGTAGTGCTGGTAGGAAGTGGCAGGCTGCTGCGTTCAGCAGGCATTTCTACCAGCACCGGGGCCAGCGGATCTGCTTTGACGGTTGTCGCCGGAGTGATGCCGGTTGCCAGCTTGTCTGTGGATACGGATTCCCCGAGTTGTACCACGATTTTTTCCGGTTCATTGCTCTTGACCGGTATTTCTGATATTTCCTTGTGATTGAATCCTGTGGCGATAATGGTTACGGCGATCCGGTCTTCCAGATTGGGGTCATGTCCCATGCCGAGGATCACATCACAGGTATCTCCCGCCTGTTGCTGTACATAAGCCTGGATGGCTTCCGCTTCATCCATAGTATGTTCAAACTCACCGGCAGCAGAGGTGATGTTCAGCAGTATCCATTTGGCTCCGCTGATGTCGTTGTCGTTGAGCAGGGGCGAGTTGAGCGCCTGTTCGACAGCATGCAGTGCACGGTTCTCGCCTGATACGGCTGCATTTCCGAGAATGGCCACACCACCGTTTTTCATGACGGTGCATACATCCGCGAAGTCCACGTTGATCTGGCCGGTAGTATTGATTACATCTGTGATACATTTTGCAGCGGTAGCCAATACGTCATCAGCCATGGCAAATGCTTTTGTGAAGGGCAGGTTGCCGAATTGCTGACGAAGCTTATCATTCGAGATAATGAGGATCGTATCTACATGTTCGCGCATCCGGTCAATGCCTTCCTGTGCCTGCTTCATACGCTTCCGCCCTTCGTAGGTGAAGGGTAGGGTAACGATACCCACAGTGAGGATACCCAGTTCTCTGCATATCTTAGCCAGTACCGGTGCGCCGCCCGTACCGGTTCCGCCGCCCATGCCCGCTGTTACGAATGCCATGCGGGTATTCACCTTGAGTATTTTGGAAATATCTTCCAGACTTTCTTCGCTGGCTCTCATCCCGATCTCGGGGTTAGCTCCTGCCCCGAGTCCTTGTGTAAGATGTGGGCCGAGCTGGATCTTATTCGGAACCGGACTTAACGCCAGCGCCTGGGAATCTGTATTGCAGACTACAAAGTCTACGCCTTCGATGCCCAGATTATACATGTAGTTTACCGCATTGCCGCCGCCGCCGCCAACACCGATTACTTTAATGATGGAAGATTGATTCTTCGGGATTTCAAAATGTATCATAACGCTTTATTTTGTGGGTTAGTAATTGCTTGTTTAATGTGCTGATTTGAAAATCTGAAAATGTGGTAATGAATGATTCAGTATTCTTTATTATTTTCAAATTGCCACATTTTCAAATTAACTCATTATCGTATTTCCTGGTCGTCCACATCTTCAAACAGGTTCATGAACTTGTCTTTCATGCGGTCGAACAACTTTTTCATGGTTTCTTTTCGTTTCTCGCCTTTTTCATTTTGATGATCGTTAGCAGGACCTGCAACATCCGGTTCATTTGTATGATCTGCCTGACGTTCCGCTGGCGCCCCCAGATCAATATGTATCATATTGCCACCTGATGCAGCGAATGGCTGCTTGCCGTTTTCATAATCATGATAACCGCGGAGGATCAACCCGATACAGGTTGAATAAACAGGGCTCATCAGTGTTTCCGAATGGCTGCCTGCCAGGTGCTCATTGGGATACCCGATCCGCGCGCCCAGACCGGTTACGTATTCTGTGAGCTGTATCAGATGTTTCAGCATAGAGCCACCGCCTGTGAGGATAACACCGCCATGCAGTTTTGTATCCAGATTCACCTGCTTTAGTTGGTATACAACATGGCTCAGAATCTCTTCCATGCGTGCCTGGATGATATTAGCCAGGTTCTTGACAGAGATTTCTTTTGGCGGTAGACCACGCAGACCTGGTATGGTAATGTAGGCATGCGCGTTGGCTTCGTCGGCCAATGCCATACCGAACTGTACTTTCATAGCTTCAGCCTGTGCCCGCAATACACCCAGGCCGCTACGGATATCGTTGGTGATATTGACGCCTGCGTATGGGATCACGGCTGTATGCTTGAGAATGCCGTCGTAGAAGACCGCCATGTCGGTAGTGCCGCCGCCGATGTCTACAATGGCAACACCTGCTTCGAGGTCTTCGTCGTTCATAACGGCGGCAGCGGAAGCAAGCGGCTGCAGTACGAGATCTTTGGTGCGGAGCTTCGACTTGTCTACGCACCGTTTAATATTCCGTATGGCGTTCCGGTCGCCGGTGATAATATGGAAATTTGCACCGATCTTCACCCCCGACATCCCTATCGGGCTCATTGCGGTCTGCATATTATCTACCGAAAATTCCTGGGGCACGATATCAATGATCTGGTCTCCTGCAGGAATGTATGTCTTATATTGATCCTTCACAAGGAGGTCAATATCTTCTTTTGTGATCTCCTCATCCGTATTGATACGAACCCGGTCGCCCCTTGTCTGCAGACTTTTAATATGTTGCCCCGCAATACCCACGTACACCTCATTAATCTCCAGGTTGGGATTGGAGAGCATACATTGCTCGATCGCCTGTTCGATAGACCGGATACATTGTTCGATATTCATAACCACGCCGTGATTCACTCCGGCAGACTCTGATCTGCCGAATCCCAGGATCTCCAGCTTCCCGAATTCGTTTTTGCGTCCTGCAATAGCGGCAATTTTAGTTGTGCCTATATCCAATCCGACGATAATGGGTCGTGATTTTCCGTTTTTGGTATCCTGAGGCGGATGAGTGACGGGGTGTTCTTTCCTGTTCATATTGCGGCGTATTTATTGAGATTGATCAATTAGTTTCCCTGGTATAGATATTTGGGGGTTTCGTTTTTTTCGTTCGTTTTTTTCGTTTCCTGTTTTTCTTTTGTTTGTTCAGGCTTTTTTTCGTCAGTTGCTTTTGTTTTTTGTGCCTGTATATCTCTCGTGTCCGCTTTACTTACCGGTGTTGTCTTTTTTGCTGCCGGAGTACTGTTGGCTACCGGCGGCGGCTCTTGCCGGGGCGATGGTGCTGCGGTAGCGGCAGGTTTCGTTGTTGCCTGCACTATAGTAATGGCAGCCGCGCTGTTATCCGGCGGCGTATTGCCTATGATGCTCTTTACCCAGCTCATATTGCTCATAGCCCTGTCTTTGGGTGGTTTCCAGGGTAGAGAGGGCGATACCACCAATTGCCCTCGAAAGCGTGCATCGATCACCTGGTATTTATCCCATCCGATGCGGTTCAGCACTTGCTTATAAAAGGCAAATACATGATTGAGCTTTTCCCGGAGACGGGTCGTATCACCGATCAGGATACGGTGGTTACCCAGTACCGGTGTCAATTCGAATGTAAGGTCGTCATTCAGCTTTATGGCGGCAGTCTGCGCATTCCAGAAGCTGTCTGCTTCAATGGTTTGCGATATTTTCAGTATTTGTGCTTTCAGGGCATTTCCTGCACTGTCGTTCTTTAGTTCCGGCACGTTGGTAATAACGATAGCATAATGTGTGTATTTATCTGAAAGCGGCAGTACGTTTCCTGTACTGTCTATATAATAGCTGTTGCCGCTTTGCTCGAATACACGCAACGACGGAACCCGTTGCCGGAGGGTAACATGAAGGGCATTGTTATTGTCTACATAGACTTCCGCTTCTGATACCCAGGGATTGGATCGTATGATGGCTTCCATACTGTTCAGGTTCAGTGCGGCAACAGGTGTTTTTTCAGGTACGATATGCCGGTTCTCAAGCAGTAGCTCACGTACCTGTGCCGTTGTCAGAAAGCCGCAGGCATGTTCATTACTGATCCGGATTTTCAGCTCATGTACAATTCGTTTGTGATGAGCGTCTGAGGCGCTGAGTATGGCCATGATGCAGCCTGCCGTCACAATGAGTGTAACGGTTGCCTGCAGCACTTTCCTGGCCGATATTTTACGCTTCTTCTGCTCCATTTATTTTCGTTCCAACAGTTCTTTTACAGGTTGCACAAGCTGGTCAATGTCTCCTGCGCCGGCAGTGACCAGTAATTCCGGTTGTGCCACACGTACATAATCCAGTAATCCTTCTTTAGACAATATCGTATGCGCCGGGTTGCTCATCTTGTCTGCGATTGTTTGTGCTGTAATCCCCTCAATGGGTAGCTCCCGGGCCGGGTATATATCCAGCAGTATTACTTCGTCTGCCAGGTCGAGACTCTGTGCAAAGCCCGAGGCAAGGTCGCGTGTGCGGCTGAACAGGTGTGGCTGAAACACGACCACACATTTTCTTCCCGGGAAGAGCTGTTTGGCGCTTTTGATCAATGCAGTAAGTTCCTCGGGATGATGTGCATAATCGTCTATGTATACAACCCTTTTGTTCTTTACTACATATTCAAAGCGGCGTTTTACTCCTCTGAATCCTGCCAGGGCTTCTTTGATCCGGTTGCCATCAATATCGAGCATCATAGCCACGGCGATGGCAGCTACGGCGTTTTCAACGTTATGCATGCCGCCAACCGGCAGGTATATATCTTTCAGAATACCCTTTTTTCCGGCTATGCCGAATGTATATCCGCCTTCCTGCTGAACTATATTGTATGCATATATATCTGCTGCATCATTCTGCAGACTATATGAATACTTATCTTTCGCTTTGAATTCACTGCTCCTCGCGATGCCGTGCCTAAACAACAGGATACCGTCCGGTTTGATGTTCTGTGTATATTGGATGAATGCCTTTTCCATTTCTTCCTTTGTTCCGTAAATATCAAGGTGATCCGGATCCATAGAGGTCAGTATGGCAATGTCCGGGTTAAGCTTGAGGAAGCTGCGGTCGTACTCATCCGCTTCTATCACGGCTGTCTCTGTATCGCTACTCCAGTAGTTGGTATTGTAGTTTACGGAAATGCCTCCCAGGAATGCGCTGCATCCGTATCCTGTCTCACGCAGCAGCCAGCCGGTCATAGCGCTGGTCGTGGTTTTACCGTGTGTCCCGGCTATTGTAATGGCATACATCGAATTGGTGATCCACTGCAGTACATCGCTGCGTTTGTATACGGGATATCCGTTTTCCCGGTACCACGTCAGTTGCTGATGCGCTGCAGGGATGGCAGGCGTATATACAACCAGCTCTGCGGCTTTGTCGAGCAGACTTACATCATCGTGCGTATGTATGCGGATACCTTCCTGTTCCATACGGCGGGTCAGCTCCGTATGATGCCGGTCATACCCCTGCACCATTACTCCTTTTTCCCGGAAATAACGTGCCAGGGCGCTCATGCCGATGCCGCCGATGCCGATAAAGTAAACTCTTTTCAACTCCTGTATATTCATGATCCGGAGGTTGCCGCTTTTATTACCTCCCGGGCGATCTGCTCATCCGCATCGCGGATCGCCAGGTTTTTAATATTTTGTATCATCACTTGCTGCATGGTGTCATTGTGCAGCAGATGTTTTAGTTTTTTAAATAATTCTGTTTTTACCTCATTGTCTTTCACCATCATGGCTGCATTATGTGCTACCAGAGCTGCTGCATTGGATGTTTGGTGGTCTTCCGCTGCGTATGGGTAGGGGACAAAGATGATGGGCTTCCCGACGATGCACAATTCAGCGATTGCCAGTGCTCCGGCGCGTGAAATGACCATGTCGGCTGCTGCGTATGCATAATCCATTTCCCGGATGAAATCATACACTTTTACCTGGCCGGGATATTTTGCCGCTCTTGCCAATGCCTGCTCATGATATGGCTTTCCCGTCTGCCATATCACTTGTACGTCTTCTTTCAGGATGGCTTCTAAATGTATGTCTATGGCTTCGTTTACAGATCTGGCCCCCAGGCTGCCACCAACGATCAGGATTGTTTTCCTGGAAGGGTCAAGTCCCAACCATGCCTGTCCGTCTTTACGCGTGAGTATGGATTCCGTCAGATTTTTCCGGACAGGATTACCGGTATACACCAGCTTTTCTCCAGGGAAAAAACGGTCCATCTGTTCATAGGCTACGCATATGGATTTTGCCCTTTTCCCCAGTATCTTGTTGCTTTTTCCGGCGAATGAGTTTTGCTCCTGGATCACGGTAGGTATGCCTTTCCGTTGTGCAGCACGTAATACCGGGAAGCTGGCGTAACCACCCACGCCGACCACTGCATGTGGCTGGAATGTGGAAAGGAGACGATGAGATTGCCAGGCACTTTTCAGCAACTTATAGGGCAAGGCCAGATTTTTCAGCAAATGATTCCGGTTGAATCCCGTAATATCTAATCCGACAATCTCAAAGCCTGCCCGTGGTATCTGCTCCATTTCCATCTTGCCCTGCGCACCCGCAAACAACAGTGATACATCTGCATGTAGACGCTGCAATGCATGGGCGATGGCTATCGCGGGGAATATATGCCCCCCCGTGCCTCCTCCTGCTATTATGATGCGTAAGCTATCCATGCCTTTTGTTATCCGGTTACGGGTATCGTCTGCGTTTTTGTTTTTTTCTGCTCTGTTGTCTTTTTTCCTTCCATCTCATCTACATAACGGCTTACACTGAGTATAATGCCGATGGCGATGCTGGTAAACCATATGGAGGACCCGCCCATACTGATCATGGGTAAGGTAAGTCCCGTTACGGGTACGAGATTTACATTGACTGCCATGTTCAGCATTGCCTGAAATACCAGTGTAATGCTTAGTCCCACGGCAAGAAAAGCGCCGAAGGCGTACGGACATCTCCGGAAAATGAGAATGCTCCGCCACAGGAACAACAGATACAGGCCAATAATAAATGCGCCGCCAACCAGTCCGTATTCTTCGATGATGCTGCAATAGATGAAGTCAGAATAGGCTTCCGGCAGGTAATCCCGCTGACGGCTGTGCCCGGGTCCCACTCCTAAAAGGCCGCCGTTGGCAATTGCTATTTTCCCCTGCAGTACCTGATAGACTTCTTCTTTTTCTCCATCCCCGCTGCCCACAAAATCTACGATCCGTTGTTCCCATGTGTCTGCCCGCCCGAATCCCGTCACCTTTGAAAAAACAAACAATAAGGCTACGCTGATCAGCCCGGCTACCGCAAGCATGGCGATATGTTTTGATTGTACCCGTCCTACGAAGAACAGGATGCAGCAGGTGCCTCCAAGCATCAGCGCTGTAGACAGGTTGGCCGGTGCAATAAGCGCACAGGTCAGGAAGACGGGGATCAGTACCGGAATGAATCCCTTTTTTAGATCTTTGATACTGCTTTGCTTCATGCTGAGCATTCTTGCAAGAAACAGGAACAGCGCCAGCTTGGCGAGATCGGAGCTTTGGAATGTGATATTGATCACCGGTAGTTTGATCCAGCGTGAGCCTTCGTTGATGGTGGCGCCGAAGAATAAGGTGAATAACAACAGCGGAAGACTGATCACATAAAGTAGTACGGCTACCCGTGCAAATTTGGTGTAATTTACCCGGTGTACAAGGTAAATGATCACCAGACCCATGCCCAGCACTACCAGTTGCTTGACAAGGTAATAGCTGGCATTTTTGTCCATACGGTAAGCCAGCGAACCGGTAGAGCTGTATACGGCAAGCAGACTGATGAATGAGAGCACCAGTATGACCGACCATATTACTTTGTCGCCTTTTATCCGTTCCAGCAGATGCTGCATATGCTTCCCTGTTTTTATAGTTCGTTTACGGCATCCTTAAACTGTTGCCCGCGGTCTTCAAAATTTTTAAACCGGTCGAAACTGGCACATCCCGGAGAAAGCAGTACTGCGTCTCCTTTTTCGGCCAGCGTATAGGCAGCGAGTACGGCTTCTTTGGCTGTTGCCGTATCAATAATGTTCGGCACTATATCGCGAAAGGCTTCGTGTATCGCTGCATTATCTACGCCGAGGCAAATGATCGCTTTTACTTTTTCCTGCACCAGTTCCGCAAGCTCTGTATAATCATTTCCTTTATCCTGTCCGCCAAGTATCAGGATGGTAGGGTGTTTCATGCTTTCAAGGGCGTACCATACGGAGTTGATGTTGGTTGCCTTGCTGTCATTGATAAAATATACGCCACGTATAGTCGCGACATATTCCAGCCGGTGCTCCATCCCCTCGAATGTGGTAAAGCTCTCCCGTATCTTTTCTCGTCTGATTCCCGCAATACGTGCGCTGATTCCCGCTGCCATGCTGTTGTATTGATTGTGTTTTCCTTTGATTGACAGGTCGTGTATAGATGTGCTCATGTCTTCTCCTCCGTATTGTAGATACATACGTTCGTTGTGTATGTAGCCACCGTCTTCTGTCGTGTTCTGTTCGTTCATCGTAATGAAAATTTTTTTTGCGTGAAAAGAATGGGTTGCCAGGTATTGCCCGATGACCGGGTCGTCCTGGTTAAGTATCAGGAAATCTGAATCTGTCTGGTTTTCTGTAATCCGGAATTTTGCCGCTGTATAATTTTCCATCCGGTATTCGTAGCGATCCAGATGGTCTGGTGTAATATTGAGCAGGATAGCGATATCCGGGCGGAACCGGTGGATGTCGTCGAGCTGAAAGCTGCTGATTTCCATTACGTACCAGCCTGCTGGCTGTTCTGCCAGCTGGCGGGCAAAGCTGCGCCCGATATTCCCTACAAGCGCTACATCATACCCTGCCTCTTTCAGCAAGTGAAAGGTCAGCATCGTTGTTGTGCTTTTTCCGTTGCTGCCGGTGATGGCAATAATCCTGCCGTCACCTTTGTACCGGTATCCAAACTCTATTTCGCTGCATACCTCTATTCCCGCAGCTTTTACCTGCTGCATGACGGGCGTTTTATCGCTGATGCCGGGACTTTTTACAAGGCATTCTGCAGACAGGATTTTTTCCATGCTATGCATGCCTTCTTCAAAAGGAATACCTGCTTGCTGTAATATTTCTTTATACTCCGGGCGAATGTGGCCGCCGTCGCTTACAAACACATCCCACCCCTGCTTTATGCCGAGCAGGGCAGCACCGGCACCGCTTTCGCCGGCGCCGAGCACAATGAGCCTTTTATTTGTGTTTGCAGTCATTATTACGTTCGTGTTTTTTATTGCATTTTCAGAGTTACAATACTCAGTAATGCCAGCATGATACCTATGATCCAGAAGCGGGTCACGATTTTGCTCTCATGGTAGCCCAACTTCTGGTAATGATGGTGCAGTGGTGACATGAGAAAAACCCGTTTTCCTTCGCCGTATTTCCTTTTAGTATGTTTGAAGTATGCTACCTGGATCATCACAGACAGGTTTTCTACGAGGAAAATACCGCATATGATGGGTATCAGCAGCTCTTTGCGTACGATAACAGCCAATGCAGCAATGATGCCGCCAAGCGCCAGGCTACCGGTATCACCCATGAATACCTGTGCAGGATAGGCGTTGTACCACAGGAATCCGACACAGGCACCTACGAATGCTCCGATAAAGATGGATAGCTCGCCCAGATTGGGAATATGCATGATGTTGAGGTAATCTGCAAAAATGTAGTTGCCCGATACGTATGCAAACACGCCGAGGCAAACGCCGGCGATTGCAGATACGCCTGTGGCCAATCCATCTACTCCGTCGGTGATGTTAGCCCCGTTGGACACGGCCACTATAATAAAAGTTACAAACAGCACATAAATCAATGGCGTCATGATATGCAGGAGATCTTCACCAAATACTGCAGCAATCTTTGCATAGCTGAGTTCATGACTTTTTGTGAAAGGAATGGTGGTGTTTGTGTTCCGTACTGTTACATACTCCCGCATTTTTCCGGTTTCGTCGCGCCGCAGGAAAGGGCCGGATACCTGCTTTTCTGTGCTATTGTGTAGTATAGGCTTCTCCTGTGCCACTTCCCGGCTGGTGACAACGTGTTCATTTGTATACATGGTCAGCCCGATAATAATTCCCAATCCCAGTTGCCCCATGATCTTAAACCGGCCGGCCAGTCCTTCCTTATTCTTTTTGAAGACTTTGATATAGTCGTCAATAAATCCTACAAGCCCCAGCCATACGGTAGCCACAATCATAAGCATCGTATATACATTCAGTATCCGTGCAAAAAGCAGCGTGGGTATCAGGATGGCGGCGATGATGATCAGTCCGCCCATAGTGGGTGTTCCTCTCTTCTGCGTTTCTCCGGCCAGTCCCAGGTCACGTACAGTTTCCCCGATCTGCTTGCGTTGTAGAAAACGGATCAGGCGTTTGCCAAGCAGCATGGAGATTACCAGCGACAGAATTACAGCCATGGCTGTCCGGAAGGTTATATAATAAAATATCCCGGCCCCGAACATCCCAAAGTGCTCACGCAGATATGTAAAGAGGTAATAGAGCATTTTAGTATCGGGTTATTTGTCTAAAAGTTTAAAAGTTTCCAGCAGTATTGCCCGGTCGTCAAACGGATATCTGACACCCGTGATCTCCTGGTACGTTTCATGTCCTTTGCCGGCCACCAGCACAATGTCTCCGGGTTGTGCCAACGTGCAAGCTGTTTTTATGGCCTCTTTCCGGTCTGTGATACGCAGTACTTTGCGCCGGTGTGAAACGTTGATTCCCTTTTCCATGTCGTCGAGGATTGTTTCCGGGTCTTCATTCCTCGGATTGTCGGAGGTAAGGATCACCCGGTCACTATGTGTACAGGCTACTTCTGCCATCACCGGTCTTTTGATCTTATCCCGGTCGCCTCCACAGCCGGTAACAGTGATCAGTTGCTGTCCTGTACGTAGTTGATTAATAGTTGCCAGCACATTCAGCAGTGCGTCTGGTGTATGCGCATAGTCTACAATACCCAATACTTTTTCACGGTCAGACAGGTACGTTTCAAACCTTCCGGGCGCTCCTTTCAGATCACTTAGTACGGATAGTGACTGTATATCTTCCTGGCCGAGCAGCATAGCAGCGCCGTATGCCGCCATGATATTGTAGGCGTTGAATGTGCCGGTGATGCGAAAATGTATTTCGTGATCATCCACCTGCATCACCAGGCCGGAAAGATTATTTTCCAGCACTTTTCCTTTGAATGTTGCCGGTACACGCAGGCTGTATGTGTATTTTTTAGCCTGTGTGTTTTGCAGCATAACCATTCCGCGTTTATCGTCTGTGTTGGTTAGTGCGAAAGCAGTGACAGGCAGGTTGTCAAAGAAGATTTTCTTTACGCGGATATACTCATCGAATGTCTGGTGATAGTCGAGGTGATCATGTGTGATGTTGGTAAATACACCACCTGCAAATTCTATCCCTTCGATACGCCGCTGGTGTATTGCATGAGAGCTTACTTCCATGAAGACATGTGTACATCCTGCCTGATGCATCCTTGCCAGCAGGCGGTGTATGGAAACAGCATCGGGTGTGGTATGTGTTGCGGATTCTGTCCGGTCGTCTATATGATTCTGTACGGTCGAGATCAATCCGCATTTATATCCCAGTTTTTGGAATAGTCCGAATAACAGAGTGGCTGTAGTAGTTTTCCCATTTGTGCCGGTGATACCCGTTACTTTCATCTTATGCGACGGATGATGGTAAAACGCGCTTGCGATCCTGCCGGCTGCGGTATGGCTGTCGGGTACCTGCACATACGTGACGTCTGTATGGATAACTGGTGGTATGATTTCGCATACGATAGTTGTCGCACCCAGCGCAACCGCTTTTTCTATAAATGCATGACCGTCTGCATGTATGCCTCTGAGTGCAATAAATGCATTGCCGGCCGCAACGGCCCTGGAGTCGATGCACAATCCTGTTACATCCCGGTCTGTCTGTCCCGAGATAGCGGTAATTGTGGTTTCGCTCAATATGTCGTGCAGCAGCGGCATGGTCAGCTTAATTCGAGTATTATGGTTTGACCTTTTATAATTGGGGTACCGGGTGTTACGGACTGTGCCTTAACGATCCCATTGCCTTGTATCTGTACGTGCATACCTGCCTGTTCGAGCAGATATACAGCGTCTTTCAGTCCCATACCGGTCACAGCCGGTACAAGTCCCCGTACTGCGGTTATCTTGTTTAATGATAGCCGCCCGGTTGAGTCGGTTTTCAGTTGAGCCGGCGTTGCGTCCGGCAACCCGCTTTGTTGCTCTTTATTCATGGCCAGGAGCAGACGGTTATAATTTCCTGCTGTTGCCGGACTGGCGGGCAGGTCCGGGCGGCGTACCCTTGCGAAGCTGTCGAGCGGCCCTTCCCAGCTACCCAGGCCGGTTGCAAATATTTTGTCTGCGATCATGCGGAATACCGGTGCAGCAATAGTGCCTCCGTAATATCCCCGTGAATGAGGCCGGGTGCGTATAACTACGGTAATGGTATAACGGGGTTTTTCTGCAGGGAAGTACCCTACAAAAGAACCCTGGTATACCCGGTCTTTGTATGAAATTCCTTTGTCTGCTACCTGTGCGGTGCCGGTCTTCCCGGCAATGTTGTAAAATGGTGATTTAATGTGTTTGGCAGTCCCTGAAATACCTACTTCTTTTACACACTCCTGTATCTGGGCTACGACTGAAGAGTCACCTATGCGACCGACTTCCTGGGGATCGAATATCTTTATGTCCCGGCCGTATTCGCGGATAGCCTGTGTAAGATAAGGTTTCATAATTCTGCCGTTATTGGCAACGGCGTTGTATAACATACAAGTGTGCATGGGAGATACCAGAACACTGTAACCGGTGGCCATCCAGGGTAGTGTTGTGGCACTCCAGTCTTTGTCCTTGGGGCTGATGATACGTGTTTTCCGTTCACCGGATAGATCTATTCCGGTGGGTTTGTCAAGCCCGAATCTTTTCAGGTGAGCAACATATTTTTCAGGGTTCTTGAAATAGTGCTGATGGGCAAGCTTGGCCATCGCCACGTTAGATGACTGGGCAAAGGCGTCTTTGATAGAAAGAACGCCCAGGCCAAGGTGAGAATCTTTCATGACATATTTGCCGAAGCGCATTGTGCCGCCTTCCGCATTTACCTTGTCACTGATGCTGATATATTTGTCGTTCAGGAGTGCAAGTATGGTCGTCAGCTTGAATGTGGAGCCTGGCTCGGTCGGGATCAGGGCATAGTTGAAATCTTCCCAGTAACTGCCGTCTTCCTGTCTGCCGAGATTTACCATCGCGCGTATCTTGCCGGTCGGTACCTCCATTACAATGCAGGTGCCGTACTGGCATTCGTACTGTTCAAGTATGCTTTTCATGGCGTGCTCCGCAACGTCCTGAATATTGAAATCCAGTGTGGTGATCACGTCATATCCGTTCTGTGGGTCCACTTCCGTACCTTGTATGGGCATCCATACGCTTCCTGTATGCTTCTGCAGCACGCGGCTGCCGTTCATCCCGTTCAATACACTGTCGTGCGTCGCCTCCAGTCCTATCACGTTTTTTTGCAGCTTGCCGTTGATCCATATACCGGGTCGCCACAGTCCGATGGTACGGTAAGCAAGGATGCCATAAGGATTGATCCGCTTGGTCTTTGTTTCAACGATCAGTCCGCCGCGATGCTGTCCTTTATTGAATATGGGAAACGTACGTAATGCCTGGTAATCATAGTACGGCATATTTTTCCGGAGCGTATAATAGCGTCGCCTTTCTTTATATGCCTTTTGCAGACGTGCCTTGTATGCTTCCTGTGATTGGTCGCCGAACAACCGGGACAGGTATAGCGAGAGCGTGTCTACGTGTTTATAGAATGTATCGGCAGGGATTACGGCAAAATCCACGTAGGCATCAAACTGGGGTATGGAGGAGCATAGCAACTGACCGTCTTCCGAATAAATATTCCCCCGTTCAGCATACAGGGTGTCTGTCCGCAGTCGCATCTGGTTGGACATACCGCGCAGCTTATCTCCATCCTTTATCTGTATCATGGCTGCCTTGATAATAATGGCTAACCCCAAAGCACAGATGCAGGTGAAGGCGATGTAAACCCGGAACCGTATGTCTTTTTTTACGTCCACTGATATTCTATTCCTGTCTTATTTTTTATTTGCGGTGGTGCTGTCTGCCGATATCCGGTAGGCCGGCAACAATAATGGTTTCAGTCCTGTTGCTGCGGCATTCCGGATCACTTCCGCCTCCATGCCGGCGTGCATCAGACTGGATTTTATATCCATATATTTCCACCGTAGTTCTTTCAATATTTTTTCCTGTTTGTTGATCTCCTTTTGTGTTTCAATAGCCCGCTGGCTGTTGCTGATATATATGATGCACAGTAGTACCACGAATGCGAGGTAAGGGATGTTGTGCACGATCCCTTTATATGAAATCTTTTCCACCAGGGCATTCCAGTCGTTACGTATCCGTTGTGCCGGTGTAGATTCCTGTTGTGCTTTTATGTTTTCTTCCTCACTCATCTGTTTTTTCTGCGACCCGCAGACGCGCGCTTCTGGCACGCGGATTATGTTTTATTTCAGTATCCGTAGGTATAATGGGTTTGCTGTGTACCATACTGAACGGCATTTTCCCCGGTTGTGCTTCAAATGCCTGCGTGGTAGTTTCCCATTTCCCGCGTTTTATATATTGCTTTACAATGCGGTCTTCCAGCGAATGGAAGGTAATTATACATAACCGGCCGCCTGGCTTCAGGCATTCTGCCGCCTGCTGCAGCAGTTCTTTGAGGGCATCCATCTCTCCGTTCACTTCTATCCGCAATGCCTGAAAAAGCTGAGCCAGGTAGCGGTTTGGATTGCCTCGCATTACCGGCGCTAACATTGCCCTGAAAGACCCGGTAGTATGCAATGCGGTACGCGATCTTTGCTGTACGATATGCTTTGCCAGTTGCTTTGCATTCCGTACCTCACCGTACCATTCCAGTATCTGGTGCAACTGCTGCTCGCTGTAGGTGGCCAGTATATCGGCAGCGGTTTTTTCCAGCCTTTTGTCCATTCTCATGTCAAGCGGGCCGTCATAACGGATGGAAAATCCGCGTTCTGCCGTGTCGAACTGGAACGAACTTACACCGAGATCCGCCAGAATGCCATTTACCTGGGGGTATCCGTGCAGCCTGAGAAACCGTTTCAGATATCTGAAGTTTTCTGTCACCGGTATCAGCCGGTCGTCATCCGGTTTATTACGCCAGGCGTCTGCATCGTGATCGAATGCGATCAGCCGTCCTTCCGGTCCTAATGCGGATAATATCCTTCTGCTGTGACCGCCGCCGCCGAAGGTGGCATCCACATATACGCCGCCGGGTTGTATGGCCAGACCTTCTGTTGCCTCCTCTAAAAGAACTGTTGTGTGATAGCCGGGGGTATTACCCATATTACAAACCTTCAAAAGGGTTAATAAAATCCCCGCCGGCTACTTCTGCAGCCAGGTCGCTAAACCCATCTGCTGCATTGTTTATATATTTGTAGTAGGTATCTTTATCCCACAATTCCACTTTGCTGCCCTGTGCAGAGAAAACCATGTCTTTCTTTATGCCTGCATATTCCTGCAACGGTTTGGGGAGCAGAAGTCGCCCTGCGCTATCTATATCCACATTGGTGGCCCCGTTCAGGAAAAGCCTTTTGAATTTGCGCACTTTTTCGTTGAAGTCGTTCAGGCGGTTTATTTTTTCTGCCAGCTTTTTCCAGTTTACTATGGGGTATAGTGTCAGGCAGTTCTCAAACCCCCGGTTAATGACAAAGCATGCCCCTTCCCCTTCCGGCAATTGCTTGCGGAATCCGGCCGGAACCAGGAAACGGCCCTTGGCGTCTACGGCAACTTCATATTCTCCGAGGAGGTCTGTCATCAGGGGAAAGTCTATATTTTTACACAAAGTAACACAATCTCCCACATTTTGACACTTTATTTTTAAAGCATATTTATCCACAGTCATAGAATTGACTGAAATGTGCTACAGCAAACGATTATACGTATTTTGGATTCTTATGAATGAAAATAGACGTGGAAAACCTGTGGATAGACGTGGAAAACCTGTGAATTTCAATTAAGTAAAATTCATTTTTTTTACTTTAAATTAATTACACATTATAATATTCATAATTTATATGAATACCTGTTTTCTGAGTAATGATTAAACAAGTATACGTCAGGCATCAGTGTTTATTAATCCGTCAGCCCCATTTCCAGCGACTTCTTCACCAGTTGTGCGGTATTTTTCACATCCAGTTTCAGTAAAAGATTGATACGGTAATACTCCACGGTTTTTATACCGACGAACAGCTTAGCTGCGATCTCCTGGTTGGTAAATCCCTCCACGACCATTTTCAGTATCTCCTGCTCGCGCGGGGTGAGGCTGGCTTTGAGGAATGTCTCTTTGCGGTTGCGCATGGGCGTTTCCTCTACCTTCTCCCGGAGGGATGCGTCTATGTACTGCTCCCCGCGGTGTACGGCTTCAACGGCCTGGATTAGCTTTTCGGGGTCGATGGTCTTGAGCGCATAGCCGTGTACACCATGTCGCAGCATATTGCGGACATACAGGGCGCTGTCGGCATTAGTCAGTGTGAGGATACGGATCGCCGGCCAGGTATCCAGGATGACGGGAGCCAGCTCCACGCCGGTTTTATCAGGCAGGTGGATGTCGAGCAGCAGCACATCGGGCGTCTGTCGTCGCAGATCCTGCAGGAGCGCGGCGCCGGTAGCATAGATGCCCGTGAGTATGATGTGCGGATAATCGGCGATAATATTCTGCAGCCCTTTAATAACCATCGGGTGGTCGTCGGCAATGGCGATGCGGATCTGGTTCATACGGCGTTTTCAATTTGCAGTTTACCGGGATCAAATTCGATGTATATGGTCGTGCCGGTATCCCGTGTGGACTCGATGGAGATATAACCGCCGAGGGCGTTGATGCGGGAGCGGAGGTTTTTCAGGCCAAGCCCGGCATGTATCTCCTGCGTTTCAAACCCGATCCCGTTATCTTCCACACTGATGCTGACGATACCTTCCAACTCCCTGATCTGTACAATGGCCAGGGTGGCGCCGGCATGCTTGATGATGTTCTGTATCAGCTCCTGTATCATCCGGTAGATAAAGAGCGCCAGTGGATCCGGCAGATATTCGAGGGAGCCGTGGCTTTGAAAAACAATCTGCAGCTCATTGCTGGTTACCTGACTGCAGTATAGCCGTACCGCTTCGGGGAGGTCGTATTGCTGCAGCACATCGGGGATGAGGTTATGCGCTGTTTTACGTACTTCTGCGGCGGTGACCTGCACCATACCGGTAACCTCGTTCAGCTCGTCTATAGCTGCAAGATCGCGGTGTCTTTTCTGGAGTGTTTTCAGCTGCATGTTGATCGCCGCCAGCATCCCGCCGATACCGTCGTGCAGGTCGCGCCCGATGCGGTTGCGTTCCCGCTCTTCGCCTTCCATGATCGCGTGCAGTTGTTCTATTTTCTGCTCCTGCTGCAGCACCTGTATCTGCTTTTTCTGCAGGTGCTGCCTGCGCCGGTAGCCGGAATACAGCAGGACAGACAGCACGGCAAAAAAAACAGTGCTGATCGTAATAACGGTGATCCACCGATTCTTTTCGCGGATCCTGATCTCTTTCTGTGCGAGCTGTAATTGCTGCTCTGCGATCTCCCGGTCTTTTTTCTCCGTCTTGTATTTTGCCTCGAAGCGACTGATATCCTGTGTTACATTCCGGCCATGCAGGCTGTCTTTGAGCTGCTGGTATTTTCTCTGATGCCGGAAAGCCTGCCGGTACTGCCCGGTCGCTCCGTACAGGTCGGCGAGCATCAGGTGTATTTCCATCGGGATAATGTAATCGCTGCCCGGCGCTTCCGTACGCTGCAACGCTTCAGAGAGATATTGTTCCGCTCGGTGGTAGTCTTTCAGATACAGATAGGCCCGGCCAGTGTAAAAAACCGCAAAGTCCTGGTAGCTTTTGTCAATCCGGCCTTTCAGTTGCCGTGCTTGTGCAAGGTAAATGAGGGATTGCTCCGGGTTGTTTTCAAGGATGCTGAATGAAGCGAGATTAAGCAGAGCCGGGTATTGTTTATTGACCAGGCCGTGTTCCCCGGCTACTTCCGCTGCACGGAGTAAATACGATATGGCGGTATCCAGTTTATCCTGATGGGCGAAAACGATGCCCTTGTTCTGCAATACACCAGCCAGCAACGGATAATCTTTTTCTCTTTGGGCAATTTCCTCGGCTTTATCAAGATATGGTAATACGTTGTAGGTTTGGCTGGTCTGAGACAGAGAGCGAGCAACATTGTTGTACACCACGCCGAGGTCTCCATGATTATCGGTGCCGGGCAAAACACTCCCAGCCTCGATTGCCTTGTAATAAAAGAACACAGCTTCACGCTCCGCTCCCCGCAAAGAAGCCAGCATACCCAAATAATTTAGCGAACGCACAATGCCATAGGTAAAGCCGGCCTGTCGGCTGCTGCGGAGCGCCTGGTGAAACAATACCCATGCACTATCGGGCAGGGTTTCCTGTATGTCCGCCCCCACCGTGAGGAGTTGATTGATTTCAGTAGTGTCTGCCGAAGGCCGGGAAGTCGAAAACCGGGAAAGCTCCCCGTGTGCAGGCACGGACTGGGCGCAGGCAGGCAGCAGCCTGCACAGCGGCAAGAGGAATATCATCATCCGGAGATATTGAGCGCCCTTTCTGATCATGATAAACAGATCCATTCAATTTGAAAATTTGAAAATGTGCTAATTTGAAAATGCCATGTAATTTCAGGTATAGCCATAATTTTCAAATCACCATATTAAAAAGATGAATAAAAGTAACGACTTGCAAAGGGTAAACGAATAGGAATTTTTATTATCCGGGTATACCCTAAAAACTGCAATGTGTTGTACGGATAACTTTGAATATCCGGATCATGCTGTGATCACGCAGATCTGTATCATTGAACCATATAAAAACAATAGTATGAAAATGAATTGTATTTTTTTAAAGACCGGGTTAACCGTTTTGCTGATAATGATCTGTTCGGGTTTGCAATTACGGGCGCAGTCCGTTAATTTTTCGTGGGCGAAAGCTTTTGTGGGAGGCATTCTGAGCGCTGATTACAGCGGCGCCGACTGTATCGTTAACAGCTCCAAAATTGACTCTTCAGGTAATATTATTACGGCAGGTAGCTTCAAAGGGGGGATAGATTTTGATCCGGGACCGGGTGTATTCAAATTTACAGATACTGCAAATTACAGCATATTCGTCACCAAATTGGATTCGGCGGGTAGTTTCCTTTGGGCGAGACAGGTTAAGGCATCCATCAAAGGTATTTCTCTGGATGATTCGGGGAATATATATATAACAGGTACTTTTTCCGGCACTGTTGATTTTGACCCCGGGATCACTGTACATAATCTGACTGCTACAGGCAGTAATAATCTTTATATACTGAAACTGAAAGCTTCAGGTGATTTTGGATGGGTAGCCCACATACAAGGCGGTAGTTCCATTACACTAAATGCTTCTGCTATTACCGTTGATCGCGGGAGGAATGTATATGCGACAGGCCAGTTTAACGGAACAGTAGATTTTAATCCGGGTCCGGCTACGTTCAACCTGACATCTGACGGGTTCTATTCATATAGTAGTATATCTTATGTTTTAAAGATGGATTCTTCCGGCGCATTTGTCTGGGCTAAGAAAATATGCAGCGGTGCACGTAGCTGTGAAAGCAAGGCTATCACGGCGGATCAGCAGGGGAATGTATGGGTAACAGGTGTTTTTTCTGGTGCGAATGTTGATTTTGATCCTGGTTCCGGTACTCACTACCTTGGCACTTTTCCAGTGTCTCAGAATGATATCTATATGGTGAAATTAGATAGCGGGGGCAATTTTGCCAGAGCGCGACAAATAGGAGGGGGTGAGGACGAGGACGAGGTAACCGCTATCATCTCAGATGATGCAGGTAACATATACCTCACTGGCCAGTACTTCGGCGCCGTTGATTTTAACAGGGGAGGTAGCAGTCATATCTTAAGCGCGCCGGGGGGATCAGTGGGTATGTTTATTGCAAAATATGATACTGCCGGTGTCCTGAACTGGGCGCGCAGTTTTGGTGAATTCAGGAATGTGCAATGCTGGGATATTGCAGTGGATGGCAACCAAGAGGTTTATGCCACAGGAGATTTCAGGTTGACGGTGGACTTTGATCCGGGATCCGGTATATATAATCTGACAGAACGCTACGGTAACAGTACACAATTACAACGTAGTATTTATGTACTGAAGTTGGATTCTGCGGGGAACTTCGGATGGGCGCACCAGATGGAAAACTTGTCGTCTAATCATGACTATGGTTTGAATAGCGGTAGGTCTATCAATGTAGATCCTGCAGGCAGGTATGTGTACACCAGCGGGAATTATTGGACCCCTGCTGATTTCGACCCGGGTACTGATACGTTCAGATTAGCTGGTGTTGGCGGCCCCAATGCGAGGGTTTTCATCCAGAAAATGAACAGGTGTACTGGAACGGGATCATCTGTTACTGCCAGCTCCTGCGACAGTTTTTCGCTAAACGGGATCACTTATTATTTGAGCGGTACGTACACCCAGGGCTTTCACAACGCAAGTGGCTGTGACAGCTTTGTAACCTTAGATCTTGATATACACAATACCAGCATGGGCAGCATCACAGAAACTGCTTGCGGGAGCTTTACCCTGCATGATACCACTTATACTGAAAGCGGGGCCTATACCCAGTTGTTGCAGAGCACCGCCGGCTGCGACAGCTTCCTGACCATCAACCTGACCATACTGAATGTGGACGACCGCTCCGTTACCGTCAATGATGATGAGGGACTGCTGATCGCCAATGCCAAAAATGCCGGCTATCAATGGATAGACTGTGAGCTAGGAGCCCCGATACAGGGAGCGACCGGCAAAGGTTATATCGCTGATAAAAATGGCAGGTATGCTGTAATTATAACACAGAGCGCGTGCACGGATACCTCTGATTGCTACCAGATATCAGGCATTACTTCAGTAAAGGATATGGATAATGACCATACACTGAAAGTATTTCCCAATCCGTCTTCCGGAAAGTTTACATTGTTATCAGACATATTATTTAGTGGGGCCAATATTGTAGTGACCAATACCCTGGGGCAGGTGGTGTACCGGGAAAGTGGAGTGTACGGTACTGCCGGCATCATTGATATTTCAGCGGTGCAGCCCGGACTATATTTTATGGAAATATACCAGGATGGGGAGCGCCAGCGCATCAAGCTGGTAAAAGAATAACTGCCGGATCGGCGTATTTCTAAAAAAAGGTTTTCATTTCCAACTGTTCATATACATAACATATGCCAGCACTATATCTAAAAACCATATTCATTGCCGGCCTCCTACTTCCTGCTGTAATCTGCGGCAGGGCCTATGGCCAGGGTGAAGACAATACGTGGATATTCGGGATAAATGCAGGGCTCAACTTCAACGGCGGCAGTCCGGTTCCTGTATTCAGCAACATGTACACGCATTATGCGAGTGCCTCTGTGAGTGATGTCAACGGGCGGCTGCTTTTTTATACCGACGGTATTTGGGTATGGAACCGGAACCACCGCCTGATGCCCAACGGCTTTAGCCTGAATCCCGTTCCTTATATTTACTCATATAACATAACACAGGGAGCCCTCATTATACCATTCCCGGATGTTCCCGATAAATACTATGTGTTTTCTTTGGTAGGAAATAATATCGGTGGCGGCGTAGATAGGAGTACAAACAGGCTCTATTACAGCGTGGTGGACATGACCGGCGATGGCGGATTAGGAGATGTGGATCCGGGCCAGAAGGGGATATTGCTGGATACAACGCTGAAGGAAAGGATGACGGCAGTGGTAGGTGAAAACTGCAATGTATGGCTGCTGGTACAGAGTAGAATTTCTGCGGTATCTATAAGGGCTTATGAGATAACGGCAGCGGGTATTAATACAACGCCGGTAATATCCGGGTATTTCTCCAGTAGAACGTCCAATTTGGACTTTGGCAGTATGGCGGCTGCACCCAACCGGAAAAAAATAGCTGTCACCCTAAATGGGCCAAATGGATTATGGTGTTCCTTTGGTCAGGAAGTAGTAGGAATGGTATTGGATTTCGATCCGACTACGGGTGTCTGCTCCAATCCTGTGTGGCTGGAGACCGACCGCTCCCTGTGCGATATCGGAGGAAAGGGTATTGCTTTTTCTCCTGACAATTCTAAAGTGTATGTGGTATCGGATATAAAGGCAACCGCTGGACATAGCAGGGTATATCAGTACGATCTGAGTTCCGGCAATCAGTCGATTATTTCCCTGTCTCAGATCAATATTTTGTCCCCCCATCCTTCCAGGCACCTCAGGTTGGCGCCCGATGGGAAAATTTACATTGGCCGACCTGGCGGACCGACAGTGCGCGGTCAGTTAAAAGTAATAGATCAGCCCAATCTGCCGGCTACTTCATTCGGGTTCTCTTTATCTGATATTTACCTGCTCAACGGTTCATATTTGGGCGGAGGTGGCCTGCCCAATGTCGTACCTGTCATCAGGCGGGATACTGTACGTCATGCCTATCAGGTGTTTAATTGTTTCCATCCCCACCCGGTGCGTTTAACAGCTTCCGACACTTCGGGGCGGGACTACCGATGGTATGATGGTTCCGGAAATACTTTTATGGAAGTAAATACCCCAGGTATATATTCGGTGGAATATAACATGCCGGGATGCCGGTATTATGTGGATACTTTTATCCTGCGCTATATTCCATTACCGGAGATCACCACAGCGCCTCATTGTACCGGTAAGCCCGGCGGGGCATTCATCCGTAATGCTCCTGGCGATACGACCACATATACCTACACGTGGCTGGATGTGACGGGAGCGAGGCTGAAGAGCCGAACATCACAAACGGGCGACAGCATCACCGGACTGGACGGCGGTACTTATTCCGTACGTATCATCGCCGGGGAGTGCGATACCACGCTTAGCTTTACCATTGAGGCATTACCGCCGCCGGATGCGTCATTCACAGCAGATTCCATAGTCTGCAAAGGTGTTCCCCTCGCCTTTGAAAATGCAGCTCCCGCTGTACGGTATCAATGGGATTTCGGCGACGGGCATATGGCAGACACCGCTGATCCCGTACACACGTATGATACACCCGGCAACTATACCGTCACGTTTACTGCGGAAGATGTGGAAGGTTGCCGGAATACAACCGCTAAAATGATCGAAGTACGGTCGTTCAGCCTCGGCCTGGATGCTTCTGCTGAGATCGTGGATGCCGGTACGGTCGTGGAGCTGTACACCCGTGCCGGTGATCCGTATATGATCACAGCCTGGCGGCCGGAGTATCTGTTTCACAATCAGACAGTCCGTGATCAGTCCATCCGCGCAGACAGCACCCGGCAATATATCGTGACAGGATATGACGAAGCGTATGGCTGCCCGGATACGGCTGTGGTCACTGTTTCCGTTCGGTCGGTCGTGCAACTGCCGACAGCCTTCACCCCGGACGGCGACGGGCGCAACGATCGCTTCCGGCCGGTAATCGTGCAGCAGAAAGGCGTAGTCATCCGCTATCTGCAGGTATACGACCGCTGGGGTAAGCTCATCTGGGAAGCCCGCGGTACGGATGCATTGTGGGGATGGGACGGCACCTATGCAGGCACACCGGCGCAGGTAGGCGTATATTTTTATACGGCAGAGATTGATATCCCCGGTCGTCCGCCGGAATTACGAAAAGGAGAGGTGACACTGGTCCGTTGATTTTGCTATGAACCTGAGTTCGGGATAAAGGCAGTTATGCACTTCCTGTTGCTCAGCGATTTATACTCTTTTTGATGAAACACCTGGTAATAAGGTCTTCGTCTTGTGATCAACATCTCCCTCACTCCCTCTTCGAAGAGGGACGACCACATCATTGGCAAACGGTAGCGTGTTCTGTTGCATCATGTTATCGTCTCCCATTCAGGGGAGACAGAGAAGGGTGTTCTTTTTATCCTGAACTCAGGTTATCACGGAATCACGAAGGTGATTGCTGCGCACGTGCTGCCAGCTTTTGTGCCGGGGTTGGCTCCTGTTGCCAGGAGTTATCGTATGGTTGGAACAGCGGAGCTGCCAGCAGGTCTTCAAGTAAGATTTTTTCATCCATATAATCCGCCAGCAGTTTAAATGCTTTGGGGTTCTCTTTCTGAAATATCAGGAGACAAGTATTGGCCGCTGCCTTGACAGCTATCGGCACACCACCACCCAGCTCTGCCCAGTGGCCACTGATCAGCAGATTCCTGACAGGTGTGCGATACCGGGCCACACCTGATTGCATATTTTCCCGGCCGGGTTTGGATCCCATCATGGTGCCGTTTTTGTTGCCGGTATATCGCCAGTGCGTGACGGGCGTGGCTACGTCATAAAAAAGGATATGTTCCTTTAGTCCGGGAGCGATTTTTTCTGATACCCGGCGGATCAGCACTTCGGCGATGTCTGTTTTCAGTTTTTTATAAGCTTCGCCTCGTACCGGATTGCCGTGCTCATCTTTTTCTGTCAGCCATTGATCGTATGCGCTCATGTAGGCGGGCATAAATAGCGTGAGTGTGCCATGTCCTTCGGGCGCCAGGGATTTGTCGCGTACGGAAGGGGCGAGTATACTGATTTCTGTTTCTTCCGGATTGCCGGATGTATGTGCGCCCTTAGGTGTGTTTTCGCTGGCAATATGTATCAGTTCCTCGCCAAATCCCAGCTCTTCCGCCGGACAGTCGAGTGCAATGGATACGGTGACACTGGAACTGTACAAAACGGCATTGCTCAGCTTCTTCCTGAATTTTCCAGAGATAACATCACGCGGCAGCATCTTGTCATAGAGTGTTTCCACATCAGATGCGGCTACCACATATCTGCTTTGTATGGTGTACTCATGTCCGCGATGCGATAAGCGCACACCGGCAGCTTTGTTTTTTTCGAGCAGTATTTCGGAAACAGTGCATTTGAAAAATACATCGTTATGATAATGCCCGATTATATGCAGCAACCACTCCGGTATCACCTGGCCGCCTCCCTGCGGCGGACTCTGGTAATCGCCATAGTAGGCCCAGCCGATCGGTACCAGGCAGGATAGCAGCTCCGTATCGGCTGCGAAGATCCGTTGCAGCCGTTCGTCTTTGAAAAATTTATCCAATCCTTTTTTCATGCCCTTCTCTCCGGTGAATCTTATGAAAGGGATGAAGGGCAGCGCAAACCGGAGCAGATTTTTTTTGTTGCGTATCCGTTCGGTAAAGCTCATGGTCTCTTCAGAACGGAAGATATTGCCGAAATGATGAAATGCTTTGCCTAATCGTTTAGCTGCTTTAAAGAACCGTTCGATGCCTTCCCGTTCGTGCGGAAATTCTTTGATCCATTGCGCTTTCAGTTGGTCGGGATTATTGGTGAGCAGGTAATCAAAATCATCTCCTTTATAGCGGCGTATTCTTTTTTGCGGAACGGCAGTCGGGTAGTCCTGCCCCAGGATATCAAAGACCCGGCAGACCATACCGCCGGGGGTATATTGGTTCAGCCAGTGGATCGCTGTGTCAAAGCGGAAGTGCTTTCTCCGGAAACCTGCCAGGTAACCACCTGCATGTGGTTCCTTTTCCAGCACACATACCGAATATCCGGCCTTGCTGAGCAGCGCAGCAGTGGTTAGTCCTCCTACACCTGCCCCAATAATAATGACATCATAGTGAGGTTTAAAATCCGGTTGTTGCATAAGGCATAAGTACGACGCAAGATAACCTTATTCCTTCATTCTACAATCCCCATCTGTACGGCGTATTTAACGAGTCCGGCGGTATTTTTCATGCCAAGCTTCAGCAGCAGATTCAGCCGGTGTGTTTCTACTGTCCGGAGGCTCAGGAATAACTTGTCTGCTATTTCCTGGCTGGTGTATTCATTGGCTATGAGCTGCAGTACTTCTTTTTCTCTCCGGGAAAGGTCAGGCTGCAGCTCATGCTGATTGTTGCTTTTCATCATATCCCGCCACACCCGTTCCTTTAGCGATGGTTCGATGTATTGCTCGCCTGCATGTACCGCCCTGATGGCTTCGATCAGGGTTTCCTGTTTGGAGTTTTTGAGCAGGTAGCCGGACGCACCGTTACGCAGCATGGTCTTTATATAGTAGTTGTTCTCCAGGATCGTCAGCGCAAGTATACGCAGGTTGGGATATTTTTTTGAAAGGATCGTGGTGAGCTCCGTGCCGCTTTTGCCGGGCATCTGTATATCGAGTAATAATACATCCGGCAAATGCCGGTCTATTTTTTCAAGCAGCTCAGCGCCGTTTTCATAAGTGCCTGTGATCTCAATCTCCGGGAAATGGCGTAATACGCTTTCCAGTCCGTTAATGATAAGCGGATGATCATCTGCAATAGCTACTTTGATGCGCATATTGTTGCCTGTTTACAGATTCAAGTTACTGTATTTCCCTGTAGACTCCTGATGACTACCTCCAGGTCAAATTCCAGGAATATGGAGGTCCCGTTTTCCGAAGATTCGATGTTCATATTACCTCCTGTATTTTTCAGCCTTCGTTGTATATTGGTAAAGCCGATGCCCTTGTCGGTTTCCGGATCGAAACCGGATCCATTGTCTTCTATATTAACACTCAGCAGATGGTCGTGCTGGTACAATTGCACCAGGGCTTTGGTTGCCTGTGCATGTTTTATGATATTATGTATGAGTTCCTGGATGATCCTGTAGACGTTCAGCACAAATTCCCCCTTCAGCCCGTTTCGGGATCCATATGAGCGGAATATAATCTCCAGGGATTTTCCCTTGCTGATCTGTTCGCAATAAAGCCCGATGGCATCAGCTAGCCCGTGCTGCAGCAGAAATTCGGGTGTGAGGTTATGGGCTGCCTGGCGGAGCTCATGGTACATATCATCGAGCCGGTTTAGTGCTTCATTGAATGTTGCATCCATATTGAGTGCGGGGTGGTCATTCCGGATGGCGGTAAAGTTCATTTTTACGGCGGCAAGCGTACTGCCTACGCCGTCGTGCAGATCCTGCGATATACGGGTGCGTTCCTGCTCTTCCCCGAGCATCATGGCTTTTAGGGTATTAATTTCCTGTTCCTTCTGCAGGAGCTCCTGTTGTTGCTGCAGTATATGAATCTGGTTGGCCTGAAGCCGTTGTTTGTGCTGATTGTGTTTATGCAGGGCAACCAGTAGCAGAATCAGGACGAGACTCCCTCCTGTAGTAGCGGTGATCCACAGGTTTTTTTGTTCCAGCCGTTGCTCCTGGTTTTTGATCTGGAGTTGTTTTTGCGCCAGCTCTTTGTCTTTTTCTGCAGTACGATATTTTACTTCCAGGAGATTTACGGTTTCTGTTTTTTCCTTGTTCAGCGTACTGTCGTTTAGTGCATAGGCAAGCTGCATATGGTGAAATGCCTGCTTGTAATTTTTGCCATTGGCATACAGCATGGCCAGTTGCTGGTGGATACGAAGCAGATAGTCGGTAGCATGAGTCTGCCGGGCAATTTTTTCGCCGGCAAGGAAAAAAGATTTGGCTTTTTCGTAATTCCCCAGCATAAAATATGCCTGGCCGTAAAGGTACCGGGCCTCTGTTTTATAATAAGGAAAAATGTTCCCCTGTATCCGGAATGCCGTATCCAGGTACCGGATGGCAACATGTGGCCGGCCAGTACTGATCATGACCATAGCCAGGTTGGTGAGCGCTGAAAATTCGTCGTGAAATTTTCCATAATACCTTGCGAAATCCAAAGCCTGTTGTCCGTAATGCCGGGCGCTGTCTGTCATGTTTAGCTTATTATATACTGCAGCTTTGTTGCCATATACAATAGAAAACCGTTCTCCCGCCTGTAGATTTTTACTGAGTATTTCCGCCTTATCCAGATAATAAATGGCTTTGTTGAACTGGTTGAGCTGCAGCAGGGCGGCGCCGAGATTGTTATATATCCGTACCAGCTGATCAGAGATGTGTACGTCCGTTTTGCCATTGTGTTGTGTAGCCAGTTGAGCAGCTTTGAAATAGTATTGACTGGCGTGGCGGTAGTCGCATTGGAAAATATAAGTGTTGCCGATATTGTTCAGGGCGCGGCATAGGTTGGCTGTAGGGGCCTGTGTCTTATAGCTGAAGAACATTGCTTTCCGGTAAGCCTCATGTGCCCCCGTATAATCGCCGGTGCTGGTAAGGATGGCGCCCAACGAAAAATAGCCCTGGAAGACATTGTCGTAATCCTGTTCGTACAGGCTTTTATCAATCACATGCAGCATCATGGGAATGGAGTTGTACGGGTTCCTGATCGATACATGTGTAGCCTGCATGATCAGATCATAATTCTCATTGGGCGGGTAGGCGTTTGCCTGTTCGGGAGGGAGTGATATAACTGTGGAAATAACAGCCTGTTGGGCATATATAGCATATGAGTGGCAGACAATAAGCGAAAAGAGCATAACAGCCACTCTTGAAAATTGCATAAACGCACTCCCCCTTCTCTCTGTACCTGATAACATAATGGCAAGGTACATTGCAGCCTGCCGCCCCATACTACGTATTTCTACTGAATAATAAAATTACGTGTTTCTTTCCAGGTTCCGGTGTTTTCAATATTCAACCTTTGTATCTCTTGAAAGCAGCTTCAGTAGAGTGTTTTCAGGCCTTGTTTTTCAATTCACTATTATAAAATATGGAATAATGAAGAAATACTACTATTTATCAGCCCTACAATTTTGTTGTATAGTATTGCTGACCCAGGTAGCTCCGGCCCAGGTGACGGATACAGGCGCTCAATGGACATGGGTATCCGGTGAAAGTATCACCCTGGACAGAGGCGCCGCTCCGACCCAGGGCGTGGAGGCAGCCGGTAACAGGCCATCTTCAAGGATGGGTGCCGTAAGCTGGACAGATACTGCCGGCAATTTCTGGTTTTTCGGAGGAGATTATAATGGCGTGAACTGGCTGAATGACCTGTGGCGGTATAATGTTACCACTGGCATGTGGATGTGGGTGAAAGGTAGTTTTTCCCCGTCAAGCAATGATGGCTTCCGCCGGGTCGGCGTTTATGGCACAAAGGGCGTAGCCGCACCAGCGAATACGCCCGGAGGGCACGAGTGCGCTGTTTCCTGGAAAGATAAGCAGGGCAAATTCTGGTTTTTTGGCGGTTGGGGGTATGGAGAAAGCGCTTCCGAAGGCTTTTTGAACGATATGTGGAAATATGATCCGGCTACGAATAACTGGACATGGATGTCGGGAGAAAAGACCATAAATCCCTCGGGTAACTACGGTACAAAAGGAGTGGCCGCTTCAACAAACCAACCCCGTGCACGCGGGTACGACTGGGCCGGCGGCGCTGCTGCCGGCTGGATGGACACCGCCGGTAACTTCTGGGTATTTGGCGGCCGCGGCTATAATAAGGCCAATACGGCTCAGGGGCATCTGAACGACCTGTGGAAGTATGACCTTGCTGCGGGTATGTGGACATGGGTGGGCGGTTCGGATGAGTCGAACCAGACGGGAAATTACGGTACAAAAGGTACGGCTGCCACAACCAACCAGCCGGGCTCCCGTTATGCACCCACGTACTGGACAGACAATACGGGTAAGTTCTGGTTATTCGGAGGGTACGGATATGATAAGAATGGCGGAACTATTGTCTCGCTGAATGACCTCTGGCGCTATGATCCTGCTACGGGATTGTGGACATGGATGCATGGGTCAGATGTGGGCAATGCAAATGGCATTTATGGCGTACGGGGCGTGGCAAATCCCGCCAACACACCGGGCGGGAGAAGGTCTATGGGGACAGGAGAGCACTGGGTAGATGTAAACGGCAGGCTATGGCTTTATGGAGGAGAAGGATATGCCCGTACCGGCACGGCGGGGCAGTTGTCAGATCTATGGATGTATGATCCGGCTACTAACCAATGGACATGGATGAAGGGTGCAGATAACACGAGCAACACGAGCCCCACTCGGGGAACAAAGGGCACGCCGAGTCCTACCAATCAACCTGGTACCAGGCTCAACTCCGTCCGCTGGAAAGATCCGGCAGGTAACTTTTGGTTGTATGGCGCCCTGGTCCAGGAGCCTGGTGTCGTGTTCAAGTCAGACCTCTGGCGCCTGGCCCCGATACTTCCCGTGACACCACCCCAGCCGGGTCTTTTTACGGCTGCCAAGCCAAATGTGTGCGTAGGCGAGTCGAATGTAACCTACACCATACCTTCTGTAACAGGAGCTACTTCATACGACTGGGAATATAGTGGCACAAATACCACCCTGACGGCCAATACCACAACCCCGACCAACAGCATAAGCTTTGCGGCCAACGCCACCGGCGGTACGCTGCGTGTCCGTGCCGTGAATGCCGGTGGTAGCAGCCCCTGGCGTGATACAATTATTACGGTGAATGCACTGCCGACGGTTTCGTCAACGAACACCGGTAACCGTTCGATCTGTTCGGGCGACAGCCTGCAGTTGACAGCCAGCGGCAGCAGCGGTGTGAGCTACCAATGGAAGCAGGGTACGACCAACGTAGGCACGAACAACGCTACCTATTATGCGAAGACAGCCGGTAACTATACGGTAACGGTAACGAACACAACGACGAACTGTTCTGCGACTTCAACCCCGGCAACAGTGCTGCAGGTGAATACACTTCCGACCGTGACATCCACGAATACAGGCGCGCGTTCGATCTGTTCGGGAGACAGCCTGCTGCTGACAGCCAGCGGTAGCAGCGGTGTGAGCTACCAATGGAAGCAGGGTACGACGAACGTAGGTACCAACAGCGCTACCTATTATGCGAAGACGCCGGGTAACTACACCGTGACGGCAACAAACGCCAACAACTGTTCTGCGACTTCCACCCCGGCGACGGTTTTGACGGTCAACAATTTGCCGACCGTGACATCCACGAATACAGGGGCCCGTTCGATCTGTGCAGGCGACAGCCTGCTGCTGACGGCCAGCGGCAGCAGCGGTGTGAGCTACCAATGGAAAGAAGGTACGACGAACGTAGGCACGGGCGCTACTTATTATGCGAAGACTGCGGGCAGCTACATGGTTACGGCAACGAACGCGAACAACTGTTCGGCGACGTCGACTCCTGCTACGACACTGACGGTCAACGCGCTTCCTGTGGTATCTGTAACGGCGGGCGGTCCTGTGGAACTGTGTACCGGTGGTACGGTAACACTGACGGCCACGCAGCTTTCCGGCACGGATTACCAGTGGAAGGAGGGCAGCACAAACATAGGTACGAACACGAATACCTATGCAGCAAGTGCGACCGGATCGTACAAAGTAGTAGCCACGACAACAGCAACAGGTTGTGCGGACAGCACACAACCGTTGGATGTATTTGTATATAACCGTCCATCAGTATTACTGACGCCCGGTGATACGGCATTTTGTGAAGGTGGTCTGGTGACGCTTGAGGTAGAGAGTCAGGATACGGGTTTGACATACGTGTGGAAGAACGGCAGTACGGTGATCCCGCTGGCGAGTGCTTATTTCCTGGAGATCACGGAGACGGGTGACTATACGGTAGAGGTAGGCCGCGCTTCTGTTGCGGGTTGTGATACGGTAACGAATGAGGTGACGGTGACGGTACACCCGTTACCGGTAGCGGAAGTGACCTGGGATGGAGAGATACTTCATGCGACACCGGGATATGCCGGTTACCAGTGGAATACAGGCAGCCAGCCGGTCATCGGTGAGACAGACTCAACCTTCCGGCCGTCGGCCGACGGTGACTATTCGGTGATGGTCACGGACAGCAACGGTTGCATCCAGACATCTCCGGTATATAATGTGAAGGTTGGTGTGAATGATATTGCCAGCCTGGCCAAACAGATAAAAATATATCCCAATCCTGCACAGGCTGAGATTTATATAGAAGCGCCGGTAGCAGTTGATGTATATATGACTGGTCCCGAAGGACGGATTTTGATGAAACGGGAAAACGTTGCCGGCCGGCTGGACATCAGTGCGCTGCCAGTCGGACTATACCTGCTGCGGATTGCAGACCGTGATGGTATGCCTCTCAGGACGGAAAAGGTGCTTAAGACAGAATAGTGTCGTGTATCTAAAAGCCTCTAAACCCAATATGTTATGATCCATATCTTCTGTAACAAGAAACGACATGGACGCAGGATATACAGGGCAGCCAGTTGCTGGCTGCTCCTGTTTATACTTTTTTCCGCGTCCGTAAAAGCGCAGTTTACCAATGGCAATTTCAGCGCCGGCACATTCGGATGTCCGCCGGGCGGCGGATGGACTACTGGTAGTCCCAATGCCGAACGTACCGCGGCATTACAGCCGAACCGGCCTGGCGATTACTGGATAGATCTTACGCCCTGCGGTGGATGGGGTAATGGCGCCTGGATAGAGCAGGCAGTGCCTGTGGTTGTGGGTAACTGCTATTATATCGAATTTGAAATAGCAGCGCATTGCGGATGGGATGGCAGCGACGGTGGCGTAAATATTACACTGGACGGGCAACCCTTAGGTGGACGCATTTACAATGATACCTTCAACTGTACATCATCTCCCGGCGGTACGCAGTTAGAATGGAAGGTCAGAACTTCTCCCCTCTTTACTGCCGTCAATAATCCTACCGTGATACGGTTTACAGGAGACGGACGCTTTTCGGATCTCAGCGTTGCCTGGAATGGATCTCCGAAAGGTGCACCCGGTAACCCGGGTGTGATTGCTCTGGATAACATCGTCCTGGTATCTGCAGGTATCTCAACAGGTAGCCTGTCGCTCGGTAATGATACGACCTTTTGTGGCAGCTTCTCGCATGTGCTGGATGCCAGCCCCGGCATGACCTCCTACCAATGGAGTACCGGTGACGTGGGCCAGACAGTTACTATTACCAATCCGGGTACTTACTGGTGTACGGTCACTTCGCCGTGCGCCACTGCTTCAGACACGATTCGCATCTCGCAGGCATCGTTGCCGCAGGTGCATCTCGGCGCTGATATCACCGCCTGTGAAGGCGATACAGTGGTCCTTACCCATACGGGCGGCGGTTTTGTAAATCCCGTCTACCAATGGAGTACCGGTGCCACTACACCGACGATCCGTGTCACCGGCACCGGCGCTTATGTGCTGACTGTCGAAGACCAGGGCTGCAGCGCTTCCGATACGATAGCGGTTACCACTCTTCCTTTCCCTGTGATCAATCTGGGTAATGACACCAGCCTGTGCGTCACTGCCCTGCCGCTGACATTACGGTCTCCACAGCCACCGGGTAGTCACTACCTGTGGAGCAATGGTTTGTCCGATACCACGCTCGAAGTGACCAAAAGCGGCAGGTACTGGCTGCAGGTATCGCTGGGCAATTGTGTAAGCAGTGATACCATTTTCGTAGATGCCGTCCCTGATCCGTTGGTATACATAGGTGCAGATACCATTATCTGCGAGCAATTCCCCCATCGTATAGGGACAGAGATCGCGGGGAGCACATATCGCTGGAATACAGGAGAAACGACGCCGTATATTCATGTCCGCAGTACCGGCAGCTATTCTCTGGAAGTAAATCTCGACGGATGTATGGTAGCTGATACCGTGCAGATCACAGCCATGCCTGTGCCGGATCCGGGTCTGGATTCCGCCAGGGATATATGCCCGGAACAGACGATCATACTTGATGCCACCTATGAAACAAACAGCAATTATCTGTGGAGTACCGGGGAAACTACGGCAGCAATTGCTGTCACATCCCCGGGACGGTATTCGGTACAGGTCACATCCGTCTATCATTGTATAGGTACAGATACCATTCTGTTGAATCCATACCCTCTCCCGTCCGTATTCCTGCAGGAAGATACCACTGTTTGCGAAGAAACCCCGTTGCTTTTATCGCCGCTGCAGCTCAACGCAGATTCGCTTGTTTGGTCGGATGGCACTGTTGGTAATGTGTTATCCGTGAGATATGGCGGCACCTATGTGGTGACCGCAGTGAACAAATGCGGCAATAACGCTGATACGATTGTTGTAAAGCAGATATTCTGTGATATCTGGTTACCCAATGCATTTACACCAAACGGCGATGGTGTCAATGACGTTTTCCGCGTGCTGGGTAATGTGGGAAGATTAACAGACTTCGGGCTGGGCATTTATAACCGTTGGGGAGAACGTATATTTTTTACGCAGGACAAATACAGCGGCTGGGACGGTATACATAGAAATCTGCCGTCACTGCTGGGCACATATGTATACATGCTGGAGTACAGTATAGAGGGGAAACCCTACCTGCAGAAAGGAAATTTTCATTTACTGCGATAAATATGTTTGATAGGAAGATGTGCTGGTGCCTGATATCCTCAACGGCTAAACACATAAAAGTGTATGCACATCTTCCATATCACACACATCCAACACATCATTATGAAATACATCAGAAAAAAACTTGCTGCTGCAGGTATGTTATGTATCCCCCTGGCTCTTTCCGCACAGTCTCCTGGCTGGTTTACGAAAGTGACCACAGAAGTGGGGATGAACGTGAGCGGGACGCAACAGCTAAGCGTGGCGGACGTGAATAACGACGGATATCCGGATATTATTACCATTAATACGGCGCCGGATGAGAGTATCTATACGGTCCGCAAGCCGGTCCGTGTGTATCTGAACACCCAGGATCCGGGCAGCAACAATACGAAAGCACGGAAGTTTATAGACATCACCTCCCAGACACAGGTAAACATTGTACCGCCGGACACAGGCAATAACGCAAACTGTTTTACGCTGGCCGATTTTGACAACGATGGTAACATAGATCTGGTGACAGGGAACTATTACCACCGCCTTGAAAGCTACCTGCTCCCCAACGACCGGGTACAGTTTTATCTTGGGGACGGCACCGGGAACTTCACATGGAAGCCGGGAAACGGACTGTCTGCGATAGGTCTGGCGAATATCCGCATGATGAGCGCATTGGATTATGACCGTGACGGGAACCTGGACCTGTTTATCGCGGTATGGTTCAAGGACTATTCGAACAATGTATGGGATCACGGCTACCTGATGAAGGGTAACGGCGACGGGACATTCACGGACGTGACCACGTCGAGCGGTATCGGGAATTATCAGGAGCCGATGTACGGTGCTGCTGCGACAGACTGGAACAACGACTGCCTGCCGGATATTCTGACGGCGCCGTACTGTCGGACAGGCGGGAAACTGTTCCGCAATGAAGGGAACGGCCAGTTTACAGACGTGTCAGATCAGGCGGGTTATGACCTGTACAAGATGGGCGCCGGGCAACCGGCATGCACATTTTCGGTGATCCCGGAAGACGTGAATAATGACGGTTACATGGACGCCTTTCTGTCGGTGGTGCACGGCGGGAACGGGACGGGGCAGTTCCGGTCTACAATAGCGATGAACCAGGGCCCTGCAAATAATTACCATTTTGAGATCAACAACAACCTGTTGCCCGTGTCGCCACCGGTGTCAAACCACCGCGGGGATTACGACGGAGCATTTATAGACTTCGACAATGACGGGCTGAAAGACCTGATCATGACACAGGGGACATACATGCCTGCGACCGACCGGACGTATTTCTGGAAGCAGCAGGCGGATCATACTTTTGTTGAAATTACCAGTGCGCTGGATCTGCTGGTGCCTGAATTGAAGAGCACGATCACGCTCGAAGCATTTGATTTTGACCTGGATGGAGATGACGATTTTCTGGTTCACGGAAGCATGGGGTTTGATATCTGGCGTAATGATATCGGGAATAAAAACAACTGGATAGGCATTCGCGCTATACCCCTATCGGGTGGTATTAACCGTAGTGGCATCGGGGCGCGTATCTACGTGTATTATGACGGGAAGATGCAAATGCGTGAAGTGATGGCTGGCCGAGGCCAGCACGCGGGCCAGCAGCCGTTTACAATGAACTTCGGCCTGGGTGATGCAGATCGTGTAGACTCGGTGACGATAAGGTGGCCGGATGGGAACTGCAGCGAGAAAACAATCTATAATCCTCCGGTTAACACCATTACGGGTATCAATAGCTTTCCCACCGGAGTGCCGGAGGTTGCATCCGAGGGCGTACATTTAAAAATATTCCCGAATCCTACTTCAGATTATGTTGTGGTCCAGGGCGCTCATATTGTTGCATCTATGAGCAGTGTAGCTGTACTGGATATAACCGGGCGGCCTGTGAACATATCCCGGGCCGTAAGCGATATGGATAAAATTGTATTCGACCTCTCTGGTGTTGCGGCAGGTGTGTACCTGATCCAGATCAGCCTGCCGGGTCAGGAAGTGGAGATATACAAAGTAACCAGGCAGTAGGGAATGAAATGAATGTGTTGAATGTGAGAAATGTGATAAGCACATTCAATACATTTACCACACTTTCAAACAAAGTCTAAACCGGCTCTTCCTGTGTTTTGGAAAGAAGCTGATAGTATGCGCCACGACGGGTAACGAGCGTATCGTGATCGCCCGCTTCCGCTACCTTCCCCCGATCCATCACAATAATGTGATCCGCTTTCCGGATGGTGGAAAGCCGGTGTGCGATGATGATGGATGTGCGCCCTTTTATCAGTGTGTCTATTGCCTGTTGTATCAGTTGTTCGCTTTCGCTGTCTACCGATGAAGTAGCTTCATCAAGCACCAATATGGACGGGTTGTAGATCAGTACGCGGGCAAAAGAGATTAACTGCCGCTGTCCTTGTGACAGGGTATTGCCGCGTTCCATTACATCAAAATCATAGCCGCCCGGTAATTGCAGGATGAATCTGTGCAGTCCCAGTAATTGACAGATATCTTCTACCTGTTGGCGGGAAATATCCGGATCCCGGAGTGTAATGTTGTCGTGTATTGTACCGGAAAAGAGAAATAAGTCCTGCAATACAATGCCAATATATTTACGCAGGCTGTAAATGTCATATTCATGCAGATCCCTGCCGTCAATCCGGATGCTGCCGCTATTGATCTCGTACATCCGGTTGAGGATGCTGATGATCGAAGTCTTACCTGCACCGGTGTGTCCTACGATCGCCATCGTCTTACCGGCCGGGATATGGAATGAGATGCCATTCAATACCGGTATGCCGGGCTTATAGCTGAAATGAACGTTCTCAAATAAAATATCTCCTCTGATTTTTTCCGGCCTGTAATTTCCGTTGTGCTGCATGTGCTCGTTGCTGTCGAGCACAGAAAAAATGCGCTCGCCGGCTACCATCCCCATCTGGAGCACATTGAATTTATCCGCCATCATTCGCAGCGGACGGAACAGGAGGTTGAGGTACATGACGAATGCAATGACTACGCCTGCAGTTACCTCGTAATTGATAAGTCTTGCTGCTCCCCACCACACCAGCAGACCCATGCTGGCGGCAAGGATGATCTCTACTACCGGGAAGAATACCGAGTAGGCAAAGATGCCTTTGATATTAGCATTTCTGTGTTCGAGGTTTATCTCTCTGAACTTTTCCATTTCTCTTGCCTCCGCACCGGAAGCCTGTACCAGCTGCATGCCGGTGATATGTTCCTGCGCAAAGGCATTGAGTCGGGCGACGGCATTGCGTACCCGCTGAAATGATTTGCGCACACTTTCCTTGAAGATATAGGTTGCGATGACCAGCGCCGGAAAGGAAGCCAGGCACACCAGGGTAAGTTTCCAGTCGGTGCAGAACATGACGATAATGATCGCGATGATGGTGAGTATATCCGATACAATGGAAATAAATCCTTCGGAAAAGGTGTCGTTTACAGCTTCCGTATCATTGATGGTGCGGGTGGTCAGTGTGCCGATGGCTGTTTTGTCGTAATAGGAAAGATTCTGGTGAAGTATCTTCCTGAATACGGCCTTCCGGATATCATTTACAACGGACTGTCCAAGCCAGTTGGTGCGATACAGGAACCAGAAACGGAGTCCGCTCTCGATCAGCAGGATGCCCAGTTGTATGATACTGATCATGACCAGTCCGTATACCAGTTGGCTGCTGATGTATTTGTCTACCGATACCTGTATGAGGTAGGGACGTACCGGCGCCAGCGCTGCCAGCACCAGGGTCATAATGATGGCAAAGACAAAAGTTTTCCGGTAAGGGGCAATAAAAGAAAGCAAGCGCCGCAGCAGGCGGAAGTCAACGATTTTTTTTATGGAATGAGGGGCTGCCAAATATTCTTCTGTAATATGCTATCATGCTGTACCGTGAAACTGATCTGCATCCGTTTACCTTAATCAGTCTCACGTACGCTCATGAGGTATGCTTTGATAAAATCGTCAATCTCCCCGTCCATCACCGGCCCGACATTTCCTACTTCAAAATCTGTGCGATGATCTTTGATCATTTTGTAGGGATGGAAGACGTACGAGCGGATCTGTGATCCCCATTCTATTTTCTTTTTGCCGGCATTAGTGGCATTTTTAACCGCTTCACGCCTGCGCAGCTCTTCTTCGTAAAGACGGCTTTTCAGCATCGTCAATGCCTTTTCACGGTTTTCTCCCTGGGTACGCGCCTGCTGACATTCTACTATAATACCGGAAGGTATGTGTTTAAGCCGGACAGCAGTTTCCACTTTGTTCACGTTTTGTCCGCCCTTACCACCGGACCGGTAAAATTCCCACTCGAGATCAGCAGGATTGACAGATATTTCGATGGTATCGTCAATCAGCGGGTACACAAATACGGAGGCAAATGAAGTATGACGACGTGCATTAGAGTCGAAGGGAGATATCCGCACCAGCCGATGCACGCCGCTTTCAGCTTTCAGCAGACCGTAGGCAAATGCACCGTCAAATTCAATCGTAGCCTGTTTGACACCTGCACCATCCCCGTATTGCACATCAATCTCAGAAACTTTCCACCCTTGTTTTTCTCCATACATACGGTACATCCGGAGCAACATCTCTGCCCAGTCCTGGCTTTCGGTGCCGCCTGCGCCGGAGTTGATCACCATCACGCCGGGCATCTCGTCTTCGGGTTCATTCAGCGTGGATTTAAATTCCAGTTCATCCAGTGTTTTCAATGCATGTTCGTATGCCTCCTTTACTTCTTCTTCCGACGTTTCCCCTTCTTTCCAGAAATCAAACAAAACCGCAAAGTCTTCCACGGCGTCATGCACCTGCTGATACAGCTCTATCCAGAAAGTATTGATCTTGATCTCTTTCAGAATGCCGGTGGCACGGGCATTATCATCCCAGAAGCCCGGAGAAAGGGTTAATTGCCTGTCATTATCAGTTTTGGACCGGCGATCGTCTATGCGTAAAAAACGGTGGAGGTGTTGTACCCGGCCACGCATTTCCTTCAGTTGTTCCTGCGTCATAAATTATCAGGTAAAGGTACGTACATTCCTGCCTATTTGGACAGGACTTCTTTGACCTTGAAGGTGAAGTTACGCTGTGAAACATAGCTGAATGCCGCTACAATTACAGTGGTGAGGATCTTGGAAGGGGTAGGATAGAAATGACACCATTCCACAAACAATTTCAGGAAGACATAATTCAATAAGATACACATGCATACCAGCAAGGCATAGCGCAGTAGCTGGATACGTCCTTTCAGGTTGGATTCCGGAAATACAATGTATTTGGACAATGTGAATCCCAGGGGAAAACTGATACTGAATGACATCAGAAAAGCTGCAATATGCGAGGAAATGATCACATCATGTGCCAGTACGACCGGTTGCTTTGCAAGGATGAAGTTGTAGCTGATAAAATAGATCAGAATATCCAGCACCGTATTGGAGCCGCCACACGCCAGATAACGGAATGTGGTCTTGTTGATCCAGGGGGCAAAAGGCTTATGAAAAAAATCAATTACCTGCAGTACAATATGTCGGATATCTGATAGCACAATTTCTGCAAAGGGCAAATGTAAGATTTAATCGGGATAATAAATATCTGTGATAAAATGCTATGTTTTAATACTGTGTACAGGTGGTTGCTATATGTATATCAATCTGAGCGAGACGGGTAACAATTGCGTAACATTCAGGTAACATAAAGGAAACCTGGGGGTAATGTAGTGTTAACATGACGAATAGACTTTTGCATCAGATTCCAGGAACAGATGATATGATGGTCCGGCAGGGCGATAATCATTTCAAAGGCCTGGGAAAGCGTTCTGAATAATTATGATGCAACACTACTTATTTTACTTCATTAACCGGATTGGCGGCAGATTGTTTTTATTGTTGTCAGCCTGTTTCTGCGTGATGACAGCCGGTGCACAAACGGGCACTATCAGAGGTGTTATTAAAGATTCCACTTTTGGTGAAACAATTCCCGGCGCCGTTGTACGTATTGATGGCGCCGCTAACCAGGGTAAAGCTGCAGACATTGACGGAAATTTTGAATTTTCACAGGTAGCCCCCGGTACTTATACCTTAATTGTTAACGCGGTTTCCTATAAAGCATTACGTCTTGAGGATGTGAAAGTGATTCCTGGCAAGGTTACGGAGCTGGAGCTTAGCCTTGGGCAGGCTACAAAGGAGATAGAGGAGGTGGTTATATCTGCCACCCGTGCTTCCGGTAGTCAGAAAGCGGTGATCGCCGAGATAAGGCAGTCGCACCAAGTGGTGAGTGGTATTTCTTCGGAGCAGATCAGAACCTCTCAGGATCGTGATGCGGCGCAGGTAATGAGTCGCGTGCCGGGTATTACCATTGTGGAAAACAGGTTTGTAATGGTGCGTGGCGTCCCCGAAAGATATAACCAGGTGCTGCTGAATAACGTGATCGCGCCGAGCACAGAAATTGATCGTCGTACATTCTCCTTTGATCTTATTCCCAGCAGCGTGCTCGACCGGATGATGGTATACAAATCGGGAACTGCTGAAAACGTGGGTGACTTTGCCGGAGGACTGATCAAGATTTATACAAGAAATGCTGTTGAGGATGATTTTACTTCGGTTTCCATCTCTACAGGATACCGGAGCGGAACGACAGGCAATAATTTTCTCAACGCTCCGGGTGGCTCTGCAACGGATTATTTCGGGTTTGATAACAGCAGGGGATTACCCGCATCATTCCCTGAAACAGAGGCTATGAAAGCGGCCTCCAGAAGGTCGGAATTGCGTAATGAAGCCGGCAAGTCGATGACGAACGCCTTTGTGCCGCAACAGACGACAGCCTTACCTAACCTGGGCGCTTCTGTAAGCGCCGGACGGCGCTGGGGCCTGGGTGGCGGGAAATCACTCAGCATGATTACTGCGCTGAATTATTCCCAGAGCTATCAATATTATGTGCGCGACTTTCACCGGTATTTTACCTGGCAGCCCGAAGATATAGATCAGGACCGGCCGATACATCCGTGGTTTAATTACAATGATCATACCTATGAAAAAGAAAACCGTGTAGGACTGATCACTAATTGGCAATTGAAGCTGAATGCATTTAACCGGATTGATTTCCGGAACCTGGTGAACCAGATCGGAGAAAACACCACGATTATAAGAGAAGGTGAAGAATTTCAGCAGTATGCCGGTTTACCCCGCCGCAACTATATGATGGGTTACCGTGGTCGCACGATCTATAACGGTCAGTTGGAAGGTACGCATCATCTTACTCAATCGAATACTACACTAAACTGGGTGCTGGGAGCCAACTATCTCGGAGAGTCAGAGCCGGATCTGCGCAGATTCCGGACATTCAAGCCCGCGAATGAAGATGTATACCAGTTGATATTACCACCAAGCTCTAACCTGTTTGACGCAGGCCGGTATTTTGGTCAACTAAAGGAAACGGGTGGGCATCATGCGTTAAATATTGATAAGCGTCTGGGCGGCACTGAGGAAAGGCCATTCACCGTTAAGGCCGGCTACCTTGCCGATTACCGCCAACGTACATTCAGCGCCCGTTACTTCAGTTATTTATATCCGGGTCAGAATGATCCCACAGTCGGTGAGGATATCAAGCGTATGCCGTTGGATCAGGTATTCTCTCCGGAGAATATCAAAACGGAGAATGGCCTGACGATAGAGGAAGGCACACGTACGATTGATCAGTATGATGCGTCCAATTTTCTGGCGGCTGGTTATGTACATGGTCTGATCCCGGTCGGTAATTTTAATATCAATGCGGGTCTTCGTATGGAGTATAATGTTCAGGAGCTTAACTCGACGAATGATGCCGGAGCGCCTTTGGAGGTACACAATCCTGTATGGTCGCCGCTGGGTTTTCTGAATGTAGATTACCTTATAAATGATAAAATGCAGCTTCGTTTTGCTTATGGTCGCACAGTAAACCGGCCGGAGTTCAGGGAGCTTGCGCCGTTCATGTTCTATGATTTTAAAATGGACGCATCCAAGGTTGGGAATCCCAATTTGAAGACGGCTTATGTTAATAATTTTGATTTCCGCTATGAATTGTATCCGCGTGAGGGTGAAACATACAGTATTGGCGCATTCTACAAAAATTTCATCAACCCGATAGAGACACAGATTTTTGTAATGACCGAACAACCGGGACTCGGATTTCTGAATGCCGAAAGCGCTTATAACTATGGCGCCGAACTGGAGGTGCGAAAGTCGTTGAAAGGAGTAACGGGCAGCAGGTTTATAGACCGTTTCAGCGTCAATGTCAATGCTTCCCTGATCCGGTCGGAAGTAAGCTATGGTGATTCCGTGGCCCGTGCGCAGGATAGTAAACGTCCGTTGCAGGGACAATCCCCTTATATCATCAATGCCGGTCTCTACTACAGAGATGAAAATGCTGGATTGCAGTTTAGTGCAGGCTACAACATTTTCGGGTCAAGGATTTATGCCGTCGGCAGCTACCTGTTCCCGACTATCTATGAAATGCCCCGCCATGCGCTGGATCTTACAGTGTCCAAAAAATTCGGTAAGCATATTGCGCTCAAATTCGGTATACAGGATGTGCTGAATGCACGGTATCGCTTCTACCAGGATTCCGATGTGAACGGTGTGGCAGATGCGAAGAAGGATCATCCCATATTTACATACAAACGCGGAAGCCTTTATACAATGACGTTTACCTATGACTTTTAATAACAACAAATAAATACACAAAACCCCTGATTTCTAAAAACAGACAAAAATGAAAAAGACACAACTTCTATCGGCAATGATTATTTGCCTCGCAGTGTTTGGCATGGCCGCCTGCAAAAAAGACAAAGACAAAGATCCGGATCCCGGTCCCGGACCTGGTCCCGGCGACACAACGGAAGAAGTTGTGGTGCTGGAAGGTAACCTGGAAACCCGGACGCTTACTGCAGACAAAAAATATCTTATCCGTGGACAGGTATTTGTACGTGCCGGCAAAGTATTGACTATCGAACCCGGTACGATAGTAATGGGCGAGCGCAGCTCCCGTGGTACGCTGGTCATTGACCGCGATGGCGACATCATCGCCGAAGGTACAGCCAGCCAGCCGATCGTATTCACATCTAACCAGCAGCCTGGCGATCGTGACCGTGGCGACTGGGGCGGACTTGTGATCCTTGGTAAGGCAAGAACAAACCAGGTAGATCCCGTGATTGAAGGTATTACACCGGAAGTGCATTTTGGTGGTAATGATGATAACGATAACAGTGGTGTGCTGAAATATGTACGTGTTGAATTTGCCGGTATCGAGTTGTCACCCAACAATGAAACAAATGGTATTACCCTGGGTGGTGTAGGTAAAGGCACCAAACTGGAATATGCACAGGTTTCTTTTGGTGGTGACGACGGCTTTGAATGGTTCGGTGGTAATGTAGATGGTAAATACCTGATCGTGTTTGCCGGATGGGATGATGATTATGACTGCGATTATGGATTTTCCGGTAAAGTGCAATTTGGCCTGGGTATCCGCTATCCCGGTTATGCCGATCAGAGTGAGTCCAACGGTCTGGAATGGGATAACGGTCCGAATGATAACGACGTTCAGCCGTATAGCACTGCAACCTTCTCTAACTTTACAATCCTTGGGCCTATTGCAGAAGGAAAATCTGCTTCCAACAAAAACTTTGCATATGGTATAGATCTGAGAAGAAGAGTGGCTATGTCTCTGTTCAACTCTGTGATTGCCGGTTATCCCAAAGGTCTTCGTATGAACCAAACTTCCGTATTGGAGCAATACGCAGATAAGCAAAACGGTGTTATCTCAAACAATATTTTCCATTTTCCTGCGGCTGCCTTTAACGGTGGTTCCAGTGTGGATGTTGATGCCGTAGAAGCTTATATCACAGCATCGAATACCGTTATTGAAGATGAGGCCTCTGCTGCAAAACATGCTGAAATAGGTCTCAAGCAGGATTGGTTCTTTGGTTCCCGTCTTGCATCCGCCTATTCTTCAAACCCTAACTTTACAGTTACCGGTGGGTTGCTTGCATCAGGCGCGAATTTTTCTCACGCCAAACTGAGCGGATTTCAAAATGTAGGATTCCGTGGTGCATTTGGTGCTACTGACTGGACAGACGGATGGGCTGAATTTGCTCCGGTTAATAAAGAATATTAATCACTACCTGTAAGTTGCAGATTGCTTTACAGATTTGTTGTTTGTCAAAAGCTCTGCCCTCTCTTTTACGGGAAGGCAGAGCTTTTGCTTAATATTGCGCTGCTGAAATTAACATATCAGATGATGAAACAGACTGTTTTTCTTTTGTTGCTGCTTGGAGGGCTGCTGGGCGCTGCCGGATGTTCGGACCATGATAACCGGATATATGACCCCGCTGCATATTTTGACAGTGCCGGACAGGAGGCATTCAAGTACCGGATTGCAAGGTATATTACCCATTTGCCCAAAAAAGCTGTGTATGACACCCGGTTTGATACTGCATTCGACGCCGCCTACAGGCATGCTGCCGCACAGTACCGGCTGGAAGCGTATCACGAAGCTCCTGACGGGTATCATTATTTTATGGTAAGCCGGGTTGCACCGAGCCTCAAACAGAAGCGGGTAGCTACCGGCGGACGTCTTAAATATGCGGCAGATACAACATCTATAGAAGCATACGAAGAGATATTCCGCACCTGGAAAATGGAAGAAGATGAATTGCGTGAGAAATCCTACCTGCTTTTTGATAAAATGGTACTGCAGGAAGATTTGTCCCGTTATTACACGGAAAATTCACCTAAAGAAGACTATATTGAATTTCCGGATAAGAATACGCGATATAATAAAGAGCTCAGACGCTGGGAGGGAGTTGTAAATTATGAATGATGAGTTATGAATGATGAGTTATAAGCTCATTCATAATTCATCATTCATAACTCATCATTCTTCTGTTCCACAGTATTTGCGAGAAGAAGGTAAAGAAGATAATCCCGGCCTGTGTTTGCAGTGCAGACTCCTGCATCATGAATAAAACGGCTGTAAGCTGGAAAAGAAAGAATACCGTTTTCTCGCGGATATAACGTAACCCGGCAAAGGGCGCGAACATGATAATCAGGAAAACGGCCAGTCCTGGTATCCCCAGCATGTACAGCGTCTGTATGTACATATTATGCAGGTTCACGTTATGCAGATGAGAACGGTCGTTCGGGTTGTACATATTGTTGATCCCCGCATCGTGCATTTCCCGGTTTAGCGTATGATGCACATCTCCATTCCCTACACCTGTCCACCAAAGCTGCTCATCCGAAATTTTTTTCAGACCGATCTTCCACAGGAAGACCCTCAGGTTGAAGTTGTTGAATGAAGCCGGTTTCTCTGCGCCGGTCTTGATCCAGGTACTGTTATCTCCTTTTTTCAGGATGTCTTCATACCGGTTCCGGATCGGGTTGTTGGAGAGGAAAATAGAAACTCCGATGGCCAGCATAGAGCCGACAATGAGGATACGGGGCAGCGGTCTGTAATATTTGTGAAAATGCCGGAAGTAAAATACCGGCATCATAAAAACAAAAAACAACAGGATCAATGATTTGGAAGAGAGTAGTATGAAAAAGGTAAAGTGGATCAGTAAAATCAGATACCAGAGTATCTTCCCGGCGCCTTTAAAAAGCTTTTCCCAGTCGAATAATATGAGTATGGAAATGGAAGATATAACGTACCAGGCCATATATACAGCATTGGCATTAAGTCCCCGGATCAGGTCATGGTAGAAGAAAACGTTATTGTTGCCTGTCCGGAGGTAATCCATGGTCGCCTGTGCCAGGCAAAAGACCGCCACTACAGTGATTCCCGAAACAAATCCCAGGAAAATGTTTTCAAGTTGCTTCCGGGTTATGTTCATACCGGCGCCAATGACCAACGGCAATACCAGGAAGCTAAGCTTTGTCTGCAGATCGAATATTGAATCTGCTTTGTCCGCACTGTATGTGTAGCTCAATGCATGCAGCAGGTAAAAGAGCATCCAGCACAGCAGCACTTTATTGTTCCAGAGACGTTTGAAGGTTATGCGGAAATTTGCCTGTGGGATCCAGAGCAGGATGATCAGGATCACAGAAATACTGCCGGCGATATAAGGAAACGGTATGGCAAATGCCAAAATGCACATTGAAATATGCAGCAGTTGCTGCAGCCATTTTGCCTGAAACATGAAAGCAAATGTAAAAGGTTTATTGTTAGATTGTGTCTGCCTGCTTTACCTCTTTGTATGGACAATGTAAAAATTTTTCCTGTATTGATTTTTATCTTATGAAATTTAAGCGCTGCAAAACCTCCGCTAAAAAGTGTTTATTTGCATTGGTAAAGCAGTCCTGCTACCTTTCAATAATATGATGATGATCAAAGCGGTCATAAAAAAACTGATAAAAAAATTGCCGGTGGCATTTACCCGGAACCAGCAATACGACAGGCAAACAATACGGGTTATCAAAAAGGTTTGTAAGCGAAACAGTAATTGCATTGATGTTGGCGCTCATAAAGGGGAAGTGCTGGACCAGATGCTCAGATATGCCCCGGAGGGCCTGCATTATGCTTTTGAGCCGATCCCGGATTTATTTGCCGCCCTGAAGGAAAAATATAGTGTATACCCCGGTTGCCGGGTATCGGATATTGCGTTAAGTAACGTAAAAGGAATGGCTTCGTTTAATTATGTTGTTTCAAACCCGTCGTATAGCGGCCTTGTAAAGCGTAAGTATGACAGGGCCCATGAAGAAGATCGTCCTATTACCGTTGCAACAGATCTGCTGGATCATATTTTACCACCGGATGTCACCATTGACCTGATGAAGATTGATGTGGAAGGGGGAGAATTGCTGGTGATGGAAGGTGCAAAGGGTATGATAACCCGTTGCAAACCCGTTATTATTTTTGAACATGGGCTTGGCGCCTCCGACTATTATGGGGTTACGCCAGAGCAGGTATTTTTATTGCTTGCCGGTTGTGGCATGCGGGTCAATACGATGAAAAGGTGGCTGGCAGGTCAGCCTGGATTCACAGAACCCGAATTTAAAAGGCATTATTATGAGCGGATGGATTACTATTTTATAGCATATCCCTGACCGATCGTTTGCATGGTACAGACCAAAACTTTTGGCGGACATTGGCATGAAAAGACGCTGACCGTTATCTTTGTCATTTATTTATGGAATCACTACAGGCACAGATTCAGGCATATGAACCGGAAATCCGGTCATTCCGGCCCGCTGGCGCAGCAGAGCTGGAGCAGTACCGCGTTAAATTTCTCGGAACCAAAGGTATTGTGAAGCAATTGTTTGGAGCCATGAAGGATGTGCCGCCCGCTCAGAAAAAGGAAGCCGGGCAACTGCTGAATGCTTTTAAACAACTGGCTGAGGCACAATATGAATCATTCCGGCATATACAGGCCGGTGGGCGGAAAAAGGATACGGTGGCAGATATTACCCTTCCGGGTGTATCCCTTCCGCTGGGTACAAGGCATCCATTGCGTATGGTGGAGCGCCGGATCGTTTCTGTTTTTGAAAAGATCGGATTCAGTGTGGCTACCGGCCCCGAAATAGAGGACGACTGGCACAATTTTACGTCGCTCAACCTGTCCGAACATCATCCCGCGCGGGATATGCAGGACACATTTTACGTATCGAAAGGGCCTGACTGGGTGCTGCGCACCCATACGTCTTCCGTGCAGGCGCGTGTATTGGAGCAGGGGACATTGCCGGTGCGTGTGATCTGTCCCGGCAGGGTTTACCGGAATGAGACCATATCGGCCCGTGCCCATTGTTTTTTTCACCAGTGCGAAGGGTTATATGTAGATAAGCAAGTTTCATTTGCCGATCTGAAGCAGACATTATATTACTTTGTAAGTGAAATGTTCGGACCAGATACGAAGGTGCGTTTCCGCCCTTCCTATTTTCCTTTTACGGAACCAAGCGCAGAGATGGATATTTCCTGTACGGTGTGCGGCGGAGCGGGGTGCAATCTCTGCAAACACACTGGCTGGGTAGAGATATTAGGCTGCGGCATGGTACATCCGGATATGCTTCGTAATTTTAATATTGATCCTGATATATATACTGGTTTTGCCTTTGGTATGGGTGTGGAGCGCATTACCCAGATCAAATACCAGGTAAATGATCTGCGGTTATATTCCCAGAACGATATCCGGTTTTTGAAGCAGTTTCAGTCACTTTAATACTGCCTGATTAAAGATAGCCACTTAATAGCTAATTGGCAGATTAGCTAATTAATAATATGATACTCATAACAGGCGCAAGCGGGTTTGTAGGACAACACCTGGTGCATTTGCTCAGTGCACAGGGTGGCCGGGAGATCCGTGCGCTGTATCACCGCCGCGTGCCGGATGATCGTCTGCAGCGCCTGCCGGGGGTGCACTGGATGCAATGCGACCTGCTGGATATCTTTTCAGTAGCTGAAGTCATGCAGGGAGTGGATGAAGTCTATCATTGCGCAGCGGTGATTTCCTTTCATCCGCGGATGAAGGAGGAAATGATGCAGGTGAATATAACAGGCACGGCACATATTGTAGATGCTGCATTGGAAGCGCAGGTGCGTAAGCTGGTATTTATAAGCTCTGTCGCTGCCCTGGGAAGGAATATACAGGGGCAGGAGATCACGGAAGAGGTGCAATGGGAAGAGGGCGGCTATAACTCAGCTTATGCGCAAAGTAAATATTATGCGGAGATGGAAGTCTGGCGGGGTATAGCCGAAGGGTTGAATGCAGCGATACTTAACCCCGGTATCATACTCGGAGCGGGCGGAGACTGGGAAGCCGGGTCTGCCCGGTTGATGAAGCTGGTATACGATGAATTTCCGTTTTATACCCATGGCGTCAACGGTTGGGTGGATGTCAGGGATGTGGCGAAGGCGGCGTCTATGCTAATGGATAGAGATATCAGCGCTGAGCGGTTTATTCTCAGTGCAGGTAATTTTTCCTATAAGCAGGTATTTACGCTTATGGCTGAAGCGCTCAGCCGGAGGCCGCCCCGCTACCGGGCTACTCCTTTTATGACTGACCTGGTGTGGCGCTGGAATGTGGTACGAAGCCGGTTTACCGGTGCCGTCGCTACCGTTACAAAAGAAACCGCACGTACGGCAGGGCAGGTATGTTATTATAACAATGAAAAGCTGAAACGTTTTTTTCCGGATTTTCATTATACAGAACTTATCGAAACCATTGCCCGGATGGCTGTTGCTTACCGGGCAGACAGGCTTAACGGTAGAAAAGACTCCGCCCGGTAAATGAGCCGAAAAAAAAGTTTTTTTATTTTTTTACAAAAAACATTTGTAATCTTGCACCACAGGAATGAGGTTTTAGTTCCGGTCTCCCTTTACCCTTTTCTGCAATTTTCCTGTTTTCAAAAAACAATCTCAGGGTCATTACTAACGACGATATACCTGTTACGTACACTTACTAACTAAACAATTTCAGAACACAATAACGTATGCCATACGACATTTCGCAATTGAATGACATGCTCGTTCCCGAGCTGGTTGATGTAGCGGAGCACTTACAAATCAAAAATGCCCGTTCGCTGGATAAACAAACACTGGTTTACAAAATACTGGATCACCAGGCGCTGACTGCAGGTCAGGCTAATGCTCCGGAAGAAGAAACAAAGAAACGCCGCGGTCGTAAGCCGAGATCCGGCAAGGCGGATGATGCACCGGCAGAAAAACCGGTTGCCGTGGCTGCTGAGCCGCAACCGGAATCGCAGGATGCCGCCAAGAAACGCCGTGGTCGCAGACCCAAAGTCGGCGCAGACAGCAATGAAATGTCGCCGGAGACAACCCCCGAACCGGTGGTGTCTTCTGATGCCGCAACCGCCCCGTTAGCTGAAGCTGTTGAAGCGCCTATCATCATGCCGGCAGAAGACAACGCTGACATACAGCCTCCTCAGGAACCTTTGGGAGAACGTCAGGGACAGGCGCAACAACAGGGAACACCACCTGCCCGCCGTCCGCGTGAGCAGCAATACGGTAATTACAGTGTTGAGTTTGACGGGATCGTGGTGAGCGAAGGCGTCCTGGAAATGATGCCGGACGGATATGGTTTCCTGCGCAGCAGTGACTACAATTACCTGTCTTCTCCGGATGATATCTATGTATCTCCTTCCCAGATAAAATTATTCGGTCTGAAGACCGGCGATACGGTCAAGGGTAGCATCCGCCCGCCCAAAGAAGGTGAAAAATATTTTGCCCTGCTGAAAGTGGAAAGCATCAACGGGCGCCATCCTGATGAAATCAGGGATCGTGTACCGTTTGATTATCTCACACCTCTTTTCCCGTTTGAAAAACTGAACCTGTATACGACAGCCAATAACTATGGCACCCGTATCATGGATCTGTTTACACCGATCGGTAAAGGACAGCGCGGCCTGATCGTTGCCCAGCCCAAAACGGGCAAAACCATGCTGCTCAAGGAAGTAGCCAATGCGATCGCACAGAATCATCCGGAATGTTACCTGATGATCGTACTAGTAGACGAACGGCCGGAAGAGGTGACGGATATGCAACGCAGCGTCCGTGCGGAGGTGATTGCTTCTACATTTGATGAACCTGCGGATAAGCACGTAAAAGTTTCGACTATTGCGCTGCAAAAGGCCAAACGCCTGGTAGAAGTAGGTCATGACGTGGTGATACTCCTCGATTCCATCACCCGTCTGGCCCGTGCCCATAATACGGTAGCCCCGGCCAGCGGAAAGGTGCTCAGCGGTGGTGTGGAAGCCAATGCAATGCAGAAACCCAAGCAGTTCTTCGGCGCTGCGCGTAAGATTGAGAATGGCGGTTCACTGACCATCCTGGCCACAGCCCTGATAGATACGGGTTCGAAAATGGATGAGGTGATCTTTGAAGAATTTAAGGGTACAGGCAATATGGAGCTTCAGCTTGACCGGAAACTGGCCAACAGGCGTATCTTCCCTGCGATAGATATTACGACTTCCAGCACCCGTCGCGACGACCTGTTGCTGGAGAAAGATACCCATAATAAAATGTGGATCCTGCGTAAGCATATCGGAGATATGAATACGGATGAGGCGATGAACTTCCTCCTGCAGCAGATCCGGGGTACGAAGAGTAATGAGGAGTTTCTGGCGACGATGAATAAGTAAATTAATTATCCGCAAGTTAAAAACAGGCTGTCCGAAAAAGGGCAGCCTGTTTTTTTAATGGTACCCTATCTGGCCTGATTCAAAAGTAACTGTGACTGACTTGGATAAGCTGGAAGGTAAGGTTGTTTCAGGATTGCATGGCTTTGTTTAACTCCATGAAAAAGACAGACGGATCGTGTGCCTGCATCCATAGATCTGCTGCTGTCTGCGCCCTTACTGTCTGTTCCGGGTATGTATTGATTATGTCTGAGATAGCTTGTGCAAGGGTCTCTGGCTGCCGGTCTTCTGCAATCATCCCCGTATTGAATTTTTGTGCCTGGTCGCTCATCCAGGTACCGTTGGTAGTAATGAAGGGCTTACAGGATGCGATAGCTTCGGCAAGAATTCCGGATGTCCGGGCACGGTATCCTTCACTTACCTGGTATGGAATCAGTATTACATCTGCCATTTTTAGCTGTTCATTATAATCTTCAGTGCTTAGCCTTTCGAGGAAGATGTTGTCTATTGGCAATGCTGCCAGCCGTTCTTTATATAATGCAAGTTTGCTATCATTCCCCGTAAACTGCGTGACCAATGTGATTTTTTGAAGCAGTTTGTTTTGTGTTTTTTGAAGCAATTCCAAAGCTTCTGTCAGCAATGCTGCACCTTTTTCCAGGCGCATCCCGCCAGGCAGATAAAACCGGATCTTTTCTCCAGGTGCGGGTGTGTTTTTCTTCCGGTTCGGCAGCAGATGAGGGATAGGGAGCACACGCATCCGGCAATTAAAGTAATGCTGCCATTCTCCGGCAATGACTGTGCTGTCGGAAAAGAAATACACATTGCTTTCTTTTTTTATCTTTTCCATTGCATGTTTGATAAGCGGGAGAATGAAGGGTTTAAACAAGCCTGGTACCTGTATTGTATCATAGATGGAGATACGGTATAAGACGGCTGCAGGTATGTTCGTTTTCTTCAGGCTGCGGGCTATAGGGAGGATATTGTACCAATATACGTTCGGAATGAAGATCAGGGGATGAGCATATTTATTTGCAATAAGAGCTATGAGGTTGTCTAACTGCTGTTCATACTTCTTCCAAAATCCCAGCCGGTATAAAACAGGGCCTAAGCCAGGTATTTTCCGGATAAAAGACTGACTATTGAATGTATACCATGGTTTTGCACCGAGTTCTTTTTGTATGGTTTCAGGGAGCTTGCTATTCCCAAAAATGAAGGTTTCCACGTCCCGCTCCCGGAATATTTTTTGGACGGCCTTGTCATATTCATATGGATGACCTTCCAGTCCCTCAAGCTGGTCGTCGGCAATGATCAGGGTAGTGTCGGGCTTATCCATGAGGGAGTAAAACTTCTTTATGATCCATAAACCATTCTATGGTCTTTGATATGCCTGTTCTTAAATCGGTCGAAGGCAGGTCACTGTTGATTTTAGCGCTCATTTTTTTTATATCGAGTATCTTGGATCGGGCACCTACGTATTGTGTAGTATCATATTGTATATGGTCTGCGTCATAACCTGTAAGGTCACAGATGGTGTGTGCAAAATCCCGGATAGAGTGATCCTGTCCGCTTCCGATATTGTATATGTCATTTTCTGCTTCCCTGTTCAGCAAAAGAAGTCTGTCAACAAAGTCATCCACATAAACTAACTCCCGGCGCTGCATACCGTCGCCCCATAGTGTAACCGGTTCTCCGTACATCTTTCCCCTGAGGATTTTTCGGATCAGGTCGTAAATAAAATGCATCTGGCGACCATCCAGATGGTATCCGGGGCCATAGAGTGTAGAAGGAATAACATACAGATACTTCACGCCAAACTGCCGTTGCAGACATTGCAAACCCGCCAGCAATATGCGTTTGCTCATGGCATAGGCATAAAATTTTTCATTGGGGAGTCCCTGTAAGTATTTATCTTCTGTCAGCTCTGCTTCCACTGCATAGGAAACACTGGTACCGAAGGTGATCATTTTAGCTTGTGGCGCATGATCTGTCCACCATTTTAATATATTCGTATTAATCTGCTGGTTGATGATCCACTGTTCTCCACCCCGTTTAGCGCAAAAATCGCCGGCCTGCGTCCAGGCAGCCAGATGAAAGATATGATCGTAATCGTGAACGGGAATTTTTTCCAGACTGCGGCAATCGGTGAGGTCAACGGTATTTGAGGTCAGGGCAATTACAGACGTCCCTTTATTTTCCAATACATGTATCAGTTTTTTTCCCAGAAAACCGGAACTTCCGGTTACTAATATTTTCTTCATATAGTAATCGGTTTTATGAGGGGCTCCACCATGGGAAATTTCTGGCGTGGACAGCCGACTTTTTATAAAAATAATGGAACATTTTCCTTACCAGTGAATATCCCGGTACGATGGAAAGTGTGTTGAATATCCTGGTAATAAAGATGTCGGCTATATTACGTTGCCGTATAGAATGATCTATTTCACGTAAGATATGTTCGGGGAACAGATCCTTGTGTGTCTCAAAAAGATATGCTGCATGATTATGTAATTGTAATGATTTTGCTAATAGTATTTGCTTTAATATCAGCTTATATGCATCAGTTTCGTCCTGATCAATCTTTCTGAAAAAAATAAAATCTCCCCACACCAGCCGGCCATCACGATAAAGCAGCCTGTCGCGTGTGTTGTATTTCCATGATTCCGGCTTAATGGTAATCAATTCAAAACCCATTTCGTGGAGGAAATGCCATGTTGCAAATGCCGGGGGCTCGTTTTCATAAAAAGGTTGAAAACGTAGCTCCGATTGCACCACAAGCGCATCCTTTAAATAGGGTGTTGCGCTTTTCAGGATGGCATGATCCAGACCTTCCAGGTCTGTTTTTAGGAAGTCTACGCGGTTTATATTTTCAGCCTGGAGTATCTCGGGTAACGTGATACATTCCATTTCAATGGCTCTGTCAAGTGCAGTAATATTTTCCTGACCATACATAGCAACGACGTTTGTATTGGTCCGGAGAAAAGAAGAGCATTGGAAATATTTCCGTGCATAAAATGTATTCTTATTACTGTTTACATGAATGCCTTTGTTGATCTTCACATTCTTATAAAACAGCTTGGCCGAGGTCTCTCCGGGAGAAAGTGCGTCTATTTCTATTGACGTGATGGCCGGAAAAAATTTTACCAGGAAAGGATTATCTTTTGCAGTAGATGAACCAAGATCCACAATGGTAAAATCTCCTTTCAGCAATTCTGTTATATGGGACATGGCATGTTCCGGATTCGGTTAATATTATATTTGCAGGAGTGGAGCGGCTGCATCTCTTTGAGATAGGATCGGATTATTTATGGGCCAGTAAATCTGTATCCGGGGATCATTCCACCGGATCGTAAACTGGTTTTCCATTCCGCTGTAATATGCTGATTGTTTGTAAGAGAAAATGCATTTTTCTGACAGGCAAAGATACCCGTTGGCACAGCCGGCCGGCACCAGTAGCTGAAGCCTGTTTTCGTCATTGAGCGTATGTGTTTCCCAATTGAGATAGGTAGATGAATCCTTTCGCATATCCACTACGACCTCATACAAAGCTCCATGCAGGCATTGGATCAGCTTCCAGGTCTTGTTGTCTCCGTGCAGGCCGCGGAGTACTCCTTTACGCGATACCGATATGTCATCTTCCACAAAACTGATTGGCTTATGATCTTTGTCTTCGAATTGATATTTTCCGAAGTTGTAGGTTTCAATATATGTGCCACGGAAGTCATAATATACCTGTGGCGTAATGATCTTAAGCCCTTGTATTTGTGAGGAATCTTTTATATCAAGCCCTGTATTCATTTTGTTTTATATTTCCTGTGGATCAATGGGGAAAAAGAATTTCACCCCCCGGTCTATTAAATGTTGATTATTGGCCAGGATCTCTTTTTTGAAATTCCAGGCCAGCACGTAATATACGTCCGGCAGACTGGTCAGTTCTTTTTCGATAACAACAGGTATGTGCATACCGGGCGAATACAGTCCTTTCCTCAACTCGTTTTTCTCTACCAGGTACTCGACATATTCTTTTCCCACGCCAAAATAATTCAGCAAAGTGTTCCCTTTAACGGGGGCGCCCATGCCCCATACTTTTTGGCCCTGCTGTTTGCAGGATTTGAAAAAGTCCAGATTTTTCTCTTTCATTTCGTGGATCCTTTCAGCAAAAGCAAGATAAGTAGCTTTTTCATTGCTTTTACTTTCTTCCTCTTCCCGCATCAACTGTTGTAACTGCTCCGAGTATGGTTTTTGTCCGGTATGAGTGACATAGGCGATCATGGAGCCGCCATGGATCGGGGCCAGGTAGGCGTCAAAAATATCAAGCCCATGCCTGTTGAGCAGCACTTTGAGATTTTTCAGGTTATAGTAGAGTAGATGTTCATGGTAGATCTGATCGAAGGCCATGTTTTCCACAATACGTTTCATGTACAGGAACTGTACGATAAACACTCCGTCTTCTGCCAATGCTTCTTTGATGCCCCTGGTTACTGAATGCAATTCTTCCAGGTGAAAAAACACACCAGCAGCGTTAATCACGTTGAATTTCCGGTCAAGCGTTTTGACAAGATCATGGTTGAAATAGGCGTTCACAGTGGTAATCCCTGCCTGATTGGCAATTTCTGCCGTCGGTCTGGAAGACTCCACGCCAAGGACGTCATAGCCGAGATCCCGGAAGTGTTTCAGCTGTGTTCCGTCATTGGATCCTATATCCAGTACGGATTTTCCAGGCTTATCTCCGAAAAATAGCGTGTCAGCATCCCGGGCTATTTTCCTGAAATGGTCGTTAAGGGATTTGGTGACGCCGGACAGGTAGGTATGATTTCCGAACATGATCTCCTTTTTGACTGTATAATCCAGTTGGGTTGTCGTGCAGTTGTTGCAATACATGACACGTAACGGATAGTACGGTTCCTTACCGATTTCTTCCGGGGTCAGAAAATGATTGCACCAAGGTTGATGACCCAGATCAATAACAGGTTCAAGGTCGGAAGAATCACAGACTCTGCAGATCATAATATGTAAAAAGTATCTGATTAATTGTGGCGAAGATAATCAGAATAAACAGAATAAAGGATGCGAAAATATAATTGCTGCATTATCGCCAACCTGTATCCGGGGCGTTATTTTCCAGCCTGTAATTTCGTTCGTTTTCGGTCCGGAATATAATAATGAAAAGGGGGGGCACCTTTTATGGATTTATCTTTTTTTACAAAAATATATGCAGCCCATCCACAGGTTAGCCAGACTACCTTCTCAAGGAGTCGTCCATTTCGGGTGATACGGGCAAAAGGAATTAATACAGGAGATAATAATCTTATGACGTTGGAACGGATATAACCAACTTTAAGTGGGTTGCAGGAAAAATACCGTGCTAAACGATGAAATGATTGAGGTGTCCAGGGGCGATGCGTATGTGTAGGGTCATCATACAGGGAAAGAGAATAAAACTGGTCATAATCAAATGACATACCGGAAAGCTTTACAGATTTTTCAGAAGGAGCCTCAACATATAATATCCCGCCGGGCTTCAGTACCCGCAGACATTCTCTGAAAAAATTAACCGGATCATTCAGGTGCTCAATTATGTGACTTGCGATAACGATGTCAAATTGATCATCCCCAAAAGGGATGGGAGCTATGTTTAGATCTGCCTTTTTAAAAACGTAATTTTCCGGTATTGTTTCTGTTGGATCTACATAATCAATACCAAAATGATGTATATACGGATGGGTATGTCTTATTTTTTTCCATTGACTGAAGTTCAATGCTCCGATATCCAACAACTTTACCCCCCCCCCCCCCTTTTTTTTAAGTGGTTGGTATTCACGTTGATGTAAAATTTATCTAAGGGATGAGTGAATATCTTCATGATGTTAGTTTAAGAAATGTGAATAATCCTTGTTCCGTCATTTTCAAACCGGAACTCGATTTCGTTCAGATCTGCCAAAGCTTTTCTGACCGTTTCGTGGTGTCCGGAGGGTACGTAAAACAGGAAGAATCCGCCACCGCCGGCGCCCAGTAATTTTCCGCCCAAAGCGCCGGCATTAGTCGCCCGTTCGTAGATATCGTCCAGGAAGTTGTTGGAGATTGCGGAAGAGAGACTTTTCTTACGCAGCCACCCATTATGTAATAATTGTCCGAATGTGTTCAGATCTTTTGTTTCATCACAAAGAATATCCAGTCCTTCCTGTACCATACTCTTTATTTCCTGCAATTCGTTATTGATCGTTTGCTGTTGTGTTTTCTGTATCTGCTCTTCCAGTATTTCGGATGCAAATCGGGATATGCCGGTATAAAACATCAGCAGGTTATTCTCAAGCATTGTTTTTCGCTGCCTTGAGATAATCACAGGGTTCACCAGGAGATTGTGTTCTGAGAAGGTCATATGATTCAGCGATCCGTAAGCTGCTGCAAGCTGATCCTGCACACCTACTCTTTCCTTCAGTAATTCCTGCTCTACATATATGGCTTCCTTTGCCAGGTATTCCTTGGATACCATTTTACCCGACAATGCATGAAGCGCGTGCAGCAGCCCGACAGTAAAACTTGAGGAGGAACCGATCCCTGTACGGGCCGGAAGATCGGAAATAATATTCACTTCAAGACCGTGTTTTATGTTCAGATGCGGGATCACTGCCCGTATCACTGGATGCTCGATGTCTTCTACATGCTGGCAGAGCTGAAGTTTGGAATATGAAATCCGGTACTTGAATTCCGAAAAGCCAAGGATCTCTTTTACTGTGACATAAATGTACTTGTCAATCGTTGTGGAAAGTACAGTGCCTCCGTGTTGTCTGAAGTAATCCGGATAATCCGTACCTCCGCCGAGAAAACTGATCCTGACGGGCGTTTTTGAAATGATCATCAGCCATGAAGTTAATTATACATTGGAATATTTATTGGGCATCATAATCGAAAAGCCCTTGATCAGCTCGGTAATGCCCGGCTGGATACCAAAATCGGGAAGATAACCGAACGATTCTATCTTATCGTTGCTGATTATGTAATTCCGCTGGTCCGGATCCTTATTGATCTCGGATTCGGTAATGAAGAAATCAGGTATCTGCTTTTTGATCTCCAGGCAAAGCTCCATCTTGGAAAGGTTAGCCGTACTCAGACCCACATTATAGGTCTGATTCTTCATGGCCTCAAAATGGTCTATGCCAAAAAGGAAAGCTTTGGCCACATCACGGATATGGATATAATTACGTTTGAAATGAGACTCAAACAGTACAATATATTTCTGTGAAAATGCCCTATATGTAAAATCGTTTACCAACAAGTCCAGCCGCATTCTGGGCGAACAGCCGAATACGGTAGCCAAGCGAAAGGTGATCACGTTTTCAGACTGCAGCAGATCCGTTTCCGCTTCCGTTTTGGTAGTCCCATACAGGGAGATCGGATTGAGCGGTGTTTCTTCGGTACAGTAAATATCATCTTGGCCTATACCATATCCGCTGTTGGTTGTAGGGAACAATATCCACTGATCTTTTGACCTCAATTTATTCATTTCTATCACGGCATCCCGGTTGATAGCGATGGTGGAATGTGCATCTTTATTGGACAAAGGAGCGCCTACCAGTGCTGCAAGCGGTATGAGTATGTCCTTATCCTTCATTGCTTCTTTCAGCCTTCCGGTATTCCGGACGTCCGCATTGATAAAATGGAAATCCGGATGGTTGCAACAATCCAGCAAAGTATTCTGCTGAAACATAAGATTGTCGTATACTGTGACATCATAGCCTTGAAGCAATAACTGAGGAACCAGTATGGAACCGATATATCCTGCGCCACCTGTTACCAATATCTTTCTTTTCATGATTTTTTTTGTCGTGCAATAATAATTAATCCCCTATTAAGATGCAATTTTTTCGCCGCTTCTGCATATGCTTGTTCCCAACTGCTTAGAATATATATCCTAAAACAAACGTTTGGTCCGGATGATGTTTTTGATATACAGACTAAGGTCACTGTCGGGAGTAAATCGTAATATGATTCCTCCGTAGAGCATAACAACAATGGCGCTTCTAATAATTACATCCGGTATTACATGTACAGTAAACGGCAGCATTATACCAGCTAACGAGGCAATGATACCGGCCATAACTGCATATGCTGTGTGTGGGGGGACAGGGGACAACTGTAGTTTTTTTTGCAGAAAAATAGCTTTAGCTATGCTGAAAACAGAAACAGAAATCGTTGCGCCCCAGGCAGCTCCTTCAATACCATATTCTGGTATTAATATTCGATTTAATACAGCAATCATGAGCAGCAGCAGCAATGAGATTCGAAAATTGAATCTGTAATATTTTGAAAAGCTGATTACTTCGCTGCTCATTCCGGAAGCCGTTTGGAACATTTTACCTATAAGCAAAATAAATACAACAGGTTTGATCTGTTCATACCCGGCCGGTAAAATGCGTACCAGATTATTGACATTTGAAATTATTAATGTGCATACAAGGATGCCTATTATGATTATATTCAGATTTACCCGGCTATACAGATCTTTTAATTTATGTATTTCATTTTTTATGTATGCCTCGTTCAGAACAGCATAACTGGATGCATTAATGGCACGGAGCGGTATGATCATCAGCGTAGTGACAAAGATGGCATTACGATAAACGGAAAGTGAGGACATTCCTTCTGTTGCAAGCGGGGCAAGCATTAGCGAGTCAATATAGCCTAACATGATGACAGCCGCGCCTTCAAGCATATGATACCATGAAAAATGTATCAATTGTTTGTATTCCTGCCATGAGAATACTTTAAAATTCAGGGATAGCCCCAGGCCGCCGCTCCGGATGGATATAACCAGGGCTATAATGAAGGGGAGCAGATAGCTAAGCGACATTAGCATTACAAACGTTGGAAATTCAATTTTTTTGAAAAAGAATAAAGCCGTTAGCACAACCATACAGGCTCTGTGTATCACTTCTCTTATCAACGTACTGAGGGCTGCTTTCTTTTTTGAAATCAGGTAATGTTCCAATAATGTTGTATACATCCATGCCAGGATAATAACCGGCAACCAGTAGTAATATTTTCTAATGTAATGTTGGTCATATTTATTATATATCCCTATTATGTTTTCTTTAAAAAGAAAATATAATAAGGTGAAAACAGCCATGGTAATAAGTGGAAAGAAAAGGCTGATGGTGAGCAGTACTTTCCTTTTTTCGTCATCATGTGCAAATCTGGGTGCATATGCCATAACGACCGATGCAGTTCCCATCAGTACAAGGGCGTAGGTAAGTGCGGCCTGATTAACAATATTTGTAATAAACCCCAGCTCTGGTTTCTCAAAAACAAATGTATATGTGTAATTGAGCAGAGCGCCTAATAACACCCCAATGGATAATATTATTGTTGATTTGGCAGACTGCCGGAGTACAATGCCCATAAAGGAGCAAAGATATGGGCAATTCTATAAAATGATCCCCGGTACTTCTGAGGGGTGTCAGTAAACTGGTTCTCTTGGGACCTACCGTCTTATCAACTTCTCTTTTATGGAAAATTGCTTACTTCTTATTTCGAGGAGATAAGTGCCAGGGGGTAAGTCGTCTGCTGAAAGGGTAATCTGATTTAACCCTGATATTGTGTGTGTGTTATTTTTAAGATTTTTACCCATCATGTCATAGATTAATATTTCTACTGAAATGGGATTTTTACTAATAATACTCAAGTTCCAGCTTGTTTGAGAGGGATTAGGAGTTATATGATTAACCAGGAAGTTATCGGTATTGTTTGAGACATCATATGGGGTTTTTAGCGTTTCTATGTATGTGATGGTTAGTTCTGGCCATAAATCACTGTTAGGGTGATCACTTGAAGCAAAAAGTAATTGTCTAAGTGGCTCTTCCGTGTTAAGTCCGAGCATAAAACCATAATTCTCACCAGAAGAAATGATGTCTTTAACCATTTCCGTTACATTTATGGAGGGAGCCCAATTCCAACGAGAGGGCGAAGCTGGGATATGTGCTTCATTGGCCATAGTGGTAGTTGGGGCGGTATTCCAAATAACGGTATCCTCATGCCAATAACTGGTTACACGTTGAATGTATCCATTATTAGGCTCCGGGAAATCTGGATAACTGTTTCCATAATTGTTGTATAGACTATTTGGACCAGTATATAGCTTTAGTGTAGCATTACTTATTGTTATGTCCTGCCCGATAAATGAATCCAATCCTGAAAAACGAATTAACCCACGAATTGTCCCTTTTGCACATCCCTGGGCATTCAGGGTCCAGTCATAACACGCCAGTTCATAATGTCTGCCAGCATTCTGTACCTCCCAAGGTGCGGAATTTCCAGAAGGTGTACAACCGTATGTATTTTCAAGATTTGCATCTTCTCCGATATCAGGCCCCGGCTTGAAGGTAATAACTGACTGTGCCGTTGAAATTATAGACACCCACATCATAATTGTTAATGTAAAAGTTATCCTTGCCTTCATGGTTTTGCATTTATATATTATGAAGACCAAATTAACAAAATATTTGCTTAGGCTCAAAAAATTAGAGCCAGATTAAATTTTGGTCATGAATTTATAGATGAATAGTTTTATCGAGGCTGCAATTGGAGTTTATAACCATAACTGAATCTATAGCGAAAATCTAACACGTTTATATAAATGAGATACCCCTGATAAACGAATTATAAACAGGGTCCTATAGCCGGTAATCCTGTGTTTTCATGATTCATTTAACAAACCCTTCTCCAACCCTTGTATTTTCCCGCTTGTGTCATACTTTTGTAAGCACAACTATTATTGATTTAGCAGCATTGTTTATGAATGTTTTAATGTTGACTGCAGGGGCTGAAACCCCTGATAGCTACTTTCCGATTGGGCTACAGTTGCTGGTGGCGGCAGGCGTGGTTTTTTTGATCGTCGCGCTCACCCATTTGCTTGGTCCCAAACGTCGGACACAGGGCAAGCTCATCAATTTTGAAAGTGGTATTGCATCCGTCGGGAATGCCCGGCAGCCGATGAGTATTAAGTATTTTCTGGTTGCCATATTATTTGTACTGTTTGATGTGGAAGTGATTTTTTTCTACCCTTACGCTGTTAATTTCAGAGAGTTGGGGCAGGAAGGCTTTTTTGCAGTACTGCTGTTTGTTGCTTTTTTTGCCTGCGGCTTTTTCTATATCATAAAGAAAGGCGCATTGAAATGGGAGGATTAACAGCCCATCCCCGCATCGATTAGAGAATAATGACGTAACGTTAAATAATAATCAAAATAAAGAGTTTCCCTCAGGGAAGCGATAGGAGAACAGCATATGCCACGTCCGGTTCAGTATAATACGAATGATAAGGTGAAGCTGGTGGATATGCCCGAAGGCCACATGGGAGAAGGTTTTATGGCTACTTCTTTCGATAAGGTGGTTGGGCTTGCCCGTAAGAACTCACTATGGCCGTTGCCTTTTGCAACTTCATGCTGCGGCATTGAGTTTATGGCAACGATGGGCGCCAACTATGATCTGGCACGTTTCGGTTCCGAACGTATGGGGTTCACGCCGCGCCAGTGCGACATGCTGCTGGTTGCCGGCACGATCGCAAAAAAGATGGCTCCTATATTGCGCCAGGTATACATCCAGATGGCCGAGCCACGCTGGGTGGTAGCTATCGGCGCCTGTGCCAGCAGTGGTGGCATCTTTGATTCATACAGCGTATTACAGGGTATTGATCAGGTGATACCTGTGGATGTGTATGTGCCCGGCTGTCCTCCCCGACCCGAAGGTATTCTGGATGGCATCCTCAAATTGCAGGAGCTTGTAGGGAATGAAAGCCTGCGGCGCAGGAGCAGCGATCATTATAAACAGCTACTTGCGGGCTATGGTATTCAATAATCCCTGTCATAAAATATTGTAGACTTTAACGAACCCGGATACAACAACTGATTGACGATGGTTTTGACCAAAGAACGGATAATACAGCGGCTGCAGGACAAATTTAACGAACTGGCGCCCGGTTTTGAAGAACCACATGGAATGCTTTCCGTAACGGTTCCGGCAGAAGCAAACCTAAAAGTCATGCAGTTCCTGTACGATGAAGAGGAGCTCCGTTTTCGTTTTCTCACTGATCTTACTGCGGTTCATTATCCGGAACGTGCCGGTGAAGAACTATGTGTGGTGTACCATCTGCATAACCTGGTGGATAATGTCCGGCTCCGGCTGAAAGTGTATGTGCCGGTTGAAAAGCCGGATGTGTTTACCGCTACGCGTATTTTTGCAGGTGCAAACTGGATGGAACGGGAGACGTATGATTTTTTTGGCATCAACTTTATTGGCCATCCTGATCTCAGGCGTATACTGAATGTGGATGAAATGGATTATTTCCCGATGCGGAAAGAGTATACACTCGAAGACCCGCAGCGTACCGATAAAGATGATGAGATGTTCGGCAGATAATTTTCTGTGGGTATATGGGTATACCCACGGGTTGATAAATAAAATATTGGGAACTGAGCGATGTCTGAACAAGCACATATAAAACTGGCGGACGAATCACTGGCCAGGCAAACGACCACCTTAAACCTGGGGCCTACCCACCCGGCTACGCATGGCGTCTTCCAGAACATTCTCGAAGTCGATGGAGAGCGTGTGCTGAATACGGAGCCTACAATCGGTTATATTCACCGCGCTTTTGAAAAGATTGCCGAGCGCAGGCCATACTACCAGATCACACCGCTTACAGACCGCCTGAATTATTGCTCTGCGCCGATCAACAACATCGGCTGGCATATGACGGTAGAGAAACTGGTGGGTATCAAAACCCCCAAACGTGTAGATTATCTGCGTGTGCTGATCATGGAGCTGGCCCGTATTGCTGATCACCTGGTATGCAATTCTGTAATCGGGGTGGATACCGGTGCACTGACCGGATTCACATATGTGTTTCAGTACCGCGAAAAAATATACGAGTTGTATGAAGAAGTATGCGGCTCGCGGCTTACGACCAATATCGGTCGCTTTGGAGGTTTTGAGCGTAATTTCTCCGATACCTTCTGGCAGAAACTGGATGATTTTATTGAAAAATTCCCCAAGGGCTTCCGTGAATTTGAAACGCTGCTCAACCGCAACCGTATATTTATGGATCGCTGTATCGGAGCAGGACCGCTTAGCGCGGAAATGGCGATGAATTACAGCGTTACCGGGCCGAATCTGCGTGCTGCCGGTGTGGATTATGATTTGCGTGTGGCACAACCATACAGTTCGTACGAAGACTTTACATTTAATGTGCCGATAGGCACAACCGGAGATGTCTACGACCGTTTTCTTGTCAGAAATGGAGAAATATGGGAGAGTTTCGGCATTATCCGGCAGGTGCTGGAAAAGCTGAAGGAGTTGGATCCGTCGGTGTATCATGCGGATGTTCCGGAGTTTTATCTCCCCGACAAAAAAGATGTTTACACCAAAATGGAGGCCCTGATCTATCACTTCAAGATCATTATGGGGGAGGTGGATATGCTTCCCGGAGAGGTATACCACGCGGTCGAAGGTGCGAATGGTGAAGTTGGGTATTATCTCATTAGCGATGGTGGAAGAAGCCCTTACAGGTTGCACTTCCGTCGTCCGTGTTTTATATATTATCAGGTATATCCGGAGATCATCAAGGGTAGCCTGTTGAGTGATGCGATCGTAACGCTCAGCAGTCTGAACCTGATAGCAGGTGAAATGGATGCTTGATGACAGGCTGATTTTAATAAAGGAACAAAAGGCAATAAAAGCGAAGATGCAGATTCAGTTCTCACAGGAAAAACTCGAAAAGGTGAAAGAGATCATCGCGCGTTACCCGGAAGGTAAGCACAAAAGCGCGTTGATCCCGTTGCTGCACCTTGCGCAGGAAACATTTGATGGCTGGCTTGATGTGCCGGTAATGGATTATGTGGCCCAATTGTTGAAACTGGAGCCTATCGAAGTGTATGAAGTGGCTACTTTTTATACGATGTTCAACCTGAAGCCTGTAGGGAAATATGTGCTGGAAATTTGTCAGACCGGTCCCTGCATGCTCAACGGCAGTGACCAGATCATTGAATATATAAAAGAAAAGCTGGGGATTGAGGCGGGAGAAACAACTCCGGATGGATTGTTTACACTGAAGCCCGCAGAGTGTCTCGGCGCTTGCGGGTATGCACCTATGATGCAGCTTGGTAAACATTACCGGGAATTTCTGACAAAAGAAAAAATAGACCAGTTGATTGATGAACTAAGGGCTGCAACAGCAAATTGAGGTATTAAAAATAACGTGACCATGAAGTTAGTACTTGTAGTATTATCGTTGATTGTAACAATGTCTGCCTGCAGTGACGGTACCAAACGCCCGGCAGGTACAGGTAATCAATTGCCGGGTTCATTAGGTACAGCTTTATACGTAGCGGCAGTGAGCGTGGATGACGTGGCCGGCACTTATACGGGTGTGTTGCCGTGTGCCGATTGCGCAGGCATAGAAACAACGCTTGCTCTGAATGGGAATGAGACATACAGGCTGGAAACCAGATATCAGGGCAGGGAAAATGAAGAGGCTTTTGTAGTTGAAGGAAATTGGATACTTAAAGATGACAGAGTAAAATTAAAAGGCATCGAAAATGCTCCGGATAGTTATCTGATAGAAGACGGATACCTTGTACAGCTTGATGTGAACGGGAAGAAGATTGAAGGTGCGCTGGCAGAGCATTATGTTTTGAAGAAAAAATAAGTTAACTGATAAAACCCGTCAGGCACGGGCTTTTGCGATATGGCTGTAAAAGTTTTATTGGAACACGCGCATGTGGAAGGCATCCGGTACTATGATACATACCGGAAGATGGGGGGGTATCGTTCTGTTGAGAAGGCGTTAAAAATGACACCGGATGAGATCGTGGAAGAAGTTAAGAAAAGCGGTCTGAGAGGCCGTGGTGGCGCAGGTTTTCCGACGGGTATGAAATGGAGTTTTCTGGCCAAGCCCGAGGGCGTGCCCCGTCACTTGGTTTGTAATGCGGATGAATCAGAACCCGGTACGTTTAAAGACCGCTACCTGATGGAGTTCATTCCGCACCTGTTGGTGGAAGGGCTGATCGTGTCATCTTTTGCGCTCGGTTCCAATGCCACTTATATTTATATCCGTGGAGAGTACGCGTGGATTGTGGACATTCTGGAACAGGCTATACAGGAAGCAAAGAATAACGGCTGGCTCGGAAAAAACATTCTCGGGACAGGCTTTGACTGTGAAATATATGTGCAGCGCGGTGGTGGGGCTTATATCTGCGGAGAAGAAACGGCATTGATCGAAAGTCTTGAAGGCAAACGCGGTAACCCGCGTATCAAACCGCCATTCCCGGCTATTCAGGGTGTCTGGATGCGACCGACTGTGGTGAATAATGTGGAAACCCTGGCTGCTGTAGTTCCGATCATCAACATGGGCGGTGAGGAATATGCGAAGATCGGAGTGGGCCGCTCTACCGGTACGAAGTTGCTTTCTGTATGTGGTAATGTGAACAAGCCCGGGGTCTATGAAATCGACATGACGATCTCTGTTGAGGAATTTATATACAGCGATGAATACTGTGGCGGTATTCCTAACGGGAAGCGGCTTAAGGCTTGTATCCCCGGTGGATCATCTGTGCCCATTGTGCCGGCTAACCTGCTGTTTAAAACAGCAGCGGGTGAAACCCGTTATATGAATTATGAGAGCCTTGCTGATGGCGGTTTTGCTACGGGTACGATGATGGGGTCGGGTGGCTTTATCGTTTTTGATGAAGACCAGTGTATCGTGCGCCATACCATGACGCTCGCCCGGTTTTATAATCATGAGAGCTGCGGTCAGTGCAGTCCATGCCGCGAGGGAACCGGCTGGATGTACAAGATATTGAAGAACATAGAATACGGAAAAGGCAAAATGAGTGATATAGACCTGCTTTGGGATATCCAGCGCCGGATAGAAGGGAATACCATCTGTCCGCTGGGGGATGCGGCAGCATGGCCGGTTGCGGCAGCCATCCGCCATTTCCGTGATGAATTTGAATGGCATGTGCTGCACCCGGATGAAGCGCTTTCCCGCAATTATGGGCTGGCGCATTATGCGGATGAACGTGAAGTAATAGCATAACGCCCGGAAAAAGATTTTATCAGCAACAGGAATCAATAGATTATGTCTGAGGTACAGAATTTTAAAGTAACAATAGATAACATCACAATCGAAGTGCCGGCCGGTACGACGATCCTCAATGCTGCAAGACAGATAGGTGGTGATGTGACGCCGCCGGCTATGTGTTACTACAGCAAGCTGCAAGGCAGTGGTGGTAAATGCCGTACCTGTCTGGTGGAGGTGAGCAAGGGATCTGAAAAAGATCCCCGTCCGATGCCGAAGCTGGTGGCCAGTTGCCGTACTACCGTCATGGATGGCATGGAGGTGAAAAGTATTACTTCTGAAAAAGTGCTGGATGCCCGCAAGGGTGTTACGGAATTCCTTTTGATCAACCACCCTTTGGATTGCCCGGTATGCGATCAGGCAGGCGAATGTCATCTGCAGGATCTCAGCTATGATCATGGCAATGAACAGACCCGTTACGAGTTCCGCCGCCGTACATTTGAAAAGGAAGATATAGGACCATATATTTCATTGCACATGAATCGCTGCATCCTCTGTTACCGTTGTGTATATACGGCACAGCAGCTTTGCGGGGCAAGGGATCATGGTGTTGTGGATCGCGGTGATCATTCTGCCATCAGCACCATGATCGGAAAGTCGATGGAGCATGAAATGATCGGCAATGTGATTGATGTATGCCCGGTTGGAGCACTGACAGACAGGACTTTTCGCTTCAAAAACCGCGTCTGGTTTACCAAACCCCTTGATGCGCACCGGGATTGTCCTACATGCAGTGGTAAGGTGCGGTTGTGGATGAGGGGAGAAGAAGTGTTCCGTGTTACAGCCAGAAAGGATCATTGGGGTGAAGTGGAAGACTGGATATGTAATGATTGTCGTTTCCATAAAAAATCTGCTTCCGACTGGATGGTGGAAGGGCCTTCACGGATTGACCGGCACAGCGTGATTTCACAAGGGCATTATACGAGCCAGAAGGATGGTCAGCCGGATCTGGTAAATACAGTAATTGGTAAAGATCCGCGTTTGTTGTTAGACATTCATAAGATCAGCGATGTCAACAGACCGGAGATAGAGTTGTCTAAGATAGAAGGTCCTGCACATTCGGGCGATTTCTTGCCGAACGTGCAACTGGCCAACCAGAAAGAACTTGGAGGTAAATAGTATCCGGATTGTTGGGGTTGCCGATATGGAATGGAAAGAAAATACAATTTTTATAACGAACTGATTACTTTTGCGCCACTATGCTGTTACTGCAAATAGACTGGGGTTTCATACTTGAAAAGGTCATTCTGATCATCGTGATCCTTGGGGCCTCTTTTGGTGTGGCAGCGTATGCCACCTGGGGAGAACGTAAGGTGGCTGCCATTATGCAGGATCGTCTTGGTCCGCACAGAGCAGGTCCTTTTGGTCTTTTTCAGCCTTTAGCTGATGGATTGAAGCTTTTTTTCAAAGAAGAGATCATACCTGACCGTTCTACACAGAAGTTGTTTATACTGGCCCCTGCGATGTTTATGGTTACGGCGCTGATGACCAGTGCGGTAATCCCCTGGGGCCCGGATGTGGTGACGGAGACAGGTATTATTTCCCTGCAGGTGGCGGATATTAACATTGGTATTCTTTATGTATTCGGTGTAGTGAGTGTGGGGGTTTATGGCATCATGTTGGGCGGATGGGCTTCCAACAATAAATATTCCCTGCTGAGTAGTGTGCGGGCTGCTTCACAGGCTATTTCCTATGAGCTGGCGTTGGGGCTGAGCCTGATAGCGTTGCTGATGGCAACCGGTTCCCTGAGCATGGCGGAGATCGTACGGCAGCAGCATGGCTTTTGGAGCGATGGTTGGTTTACCTGGTATTTTTTCAAGCAGCCTCTGGGCTTTCTGATTTTCCTCGTGTGTACGTTTGCAGAGCTGAACCGTGCACCTTTTGACATGCCGGAGGCGGAGAGCGAGTTGAACATGGGTTATCATCTTGAGTATTCTTCTATGAAACTCGGGATGTTCCTGTTTGCCGAGTATATTAATATGTTTATCAGTTCGGCTGTGTTGGCGACGCTGTTTTTTGGCGGGTACAACTTCCCGTTCATGGATAATGTAGCACTCTGGTTGCAGGATGTACTGCCACAGGCACACTCGATCGTATTTGCAGGGATCTGTGTCCTTGTATTAATGGCCAAAATTACCGGGTTTATCCTGTTTTTTATGTTCATCCGCTGGACGTTGCCGCGTTTCCGGTACGATCAGCTGATGAATCTGGGCTGGAAATCATTAATTCCCTTAGCTTTGGTCAACATGGTGATCACAGCAGCCTTGCTATTGTGGGTATTTAAATCATAGTATAAAAAGACATTGATTTTTTGAATTGAAACAGGATTTGTGATGCAACAGTTAACGAACAGAGCGGTGCAGGTAGACCGGAGTCCGATGACCTTCGGAGAGAAGATATACCTGCCTGCTATTTTAAAAGGGCTTAAGATCACGCTGGCTCATGCGGTCAGGAAACCGGTTACAACAAGGTATCCGGAAGAAAAGCGTCCGTTTAGCCCTGTGTTCAGAGGGCTGCATGTCCTGAACCGGGATGAAGAAGGACGTGAACGCTGTACGGCCTGCGGGTTGTGCGCGCTTGCCTGTCCTGCAGAAGCCATTACCATGGAGGCCGCCGAACGGCAGCCGGGAGAGGAAAGCCGTTACCGCGAAGAAAAATACGCGGCTAAATACGAGATCAATATGCTGCGCTGTATTTTCTGCGGATATTGTGAAGAAGCATGCCCCAAAGATGCCGTATACCTGAGTGAAACCGTGATGCCGGCCAATTATACCCGCAGGAGCTTCATTTACAAAAAAGAAGATCTGCTGATACCTCACCCTAAAAAACAGGAACAAGCCGACTAAGCAATTATGGATATACAGGAGCTTTTGTTTTATTTTCTTTCCGTACTCGCATTGAGCGGCGCTTTGGGCGTAGTCCTCAGTCGTAATCCCGTGAACAGCGTGCTGTTCCTTATCCTTACCTTTTTTGCGATTTCCGGTCATTATATATTAATGAACGCACAGTTTCTCGCTGTCGTAAATATCATTGTTTATGCCGGTGCGATCATGGTGTTGTTTCTTTTTGTGATCATGCTGATGAATCTGAATGCAGATGTGGAGCCTCAGAAGAACTGGCTGATACAGCTTGCCGGCGCCATATCCGGAGGTATCCTGTTCCTGGTCATTCTCTCGGCAGTGGTTACGGCATTCAATACCCTTCCGAATGGAGGAGAATCCGCCGGTACCACTGATATCGGCCTGATACAGAATCTGGGTAAGGTGTTGTTTACCAAGTATGTATTGCCTTTTGAAATATCAAGTGTGTTATTTTTGAGCGCGATGATCGGCGCCATTGTTATTGGTAAAAAAGATACGCAGCAGGCAGATTGATGACTGTTGTAATATGATAAAAACAAAACAAGCGGATATGCCTGTTCAATATTATTTATTTTTAAGTCTGGCGTTATTTAGCATCGGCATCATAGGGACGCTGATGCGGCGCAATGCGATCGTCATTTTTATGTGCATTGAGCTGATGCTGAATGCCGTGAATCTGCTCCTCGTGGCATTCTCAAAAATGTGGAATGACCCTTCGTCGCAGATATTTGTGTTTTTTATTATGGTGGTCGCGGCCGCTGAAGTAGCTGTGGGCCTTGCTATTATTGTACTGATGTACCGTAAGGTACACTCGGTGGATATTAATATTCTGAACAGACTGAAACATTAAAATTTAAACGGGCGCTTGGCCGGAATTTGCGATATGATTCAATTAGTGTACCTGGTTCCTTTATTTCCCCTGCTCGGGTTTCTCATTAACGGGATCGGCTGGAACAAGCTCCCCCGCTCTGCAGGAGGAGTGATCGGCAGTATTGCGGTGCTGATTTCTTTTGCTGTCTCGCTGGGTATCTTCCTCGAAGTAAAAGATGGCGCGTCGGCTGTGGTGACTTTATTTGATTTTATCCGTTCCGGACAATTGTATATTCCTTTTGCTTTCCAGGTAGATGCCTTGTCGGCTTTATTCCTGCTCATTATTACCGGTATCGGTTTCCTGATCCATGTGTATTCGGCATCTTATATGCACGACGACGGAGGGGTGGTAAAATATTTCGCATTCCTGAACCTCTTTGTCTTTTCCATGTTGCTGCTGGTGCTGGGCGCCAATTATCTGATCATGTTCATTGGCTGGGAAGGCGTTGGCCTCTGTTCCTATTTACTGATCGGCTTCTGGTTTAAGAACCGGGATTATACCAATGCAGCCAAAAAGGCCTTCGTGATGAACCGGATCGGTGATCTGGGTTTCCTGGTAGGTATGATGCTGGTGTTGTATCATTTTGGTACCCTGTCTTATAATGAGTTGTTTGGTACGATTCAATCCGGCAATGCATTGGTCGCTTCCGGTGTCTATAACTGGATCGCGATCTGCTTCTTTATCGGAGCGATGGGTAAAAGCGCGCAGTTGCCGCTGTACACCTGGCTGCCGGATGCGATGGCAGGCCCGACACCGGTTTCTGCTCTTATACATGCCGCTACTATGGTGACTGCCGGTATTTATATGATCGCCCGCAGCGGTGTATTATATAATCTGGCCCCTTTTGCGCTTGATCTGGTGACCTGGGTGGGTATGGCTACCGCTCTGCTGGCTGCCAGCATTGCTCTGAAACAATATGATATCAAAAAGGTATTGGCCTATTCTACCGTCAGCCAGCTCGGATTTATGTTTATAGCCCTGGGCGTGGGGGCATATACAACCGCTGTTTTTCATGTAATGACACATGCCTTTTTCAAAGCACTCCTCTTCCTCGGTTCCGGTAGTGTGATACATGCTATGGGCGGCGAGCAGGATATCCGGAAGATGGGCGGACTGGGAAAGCACATGCGTATCACGCAGATCACATTCCTGATCGGTTGTCTTGCGATTGCCGGTATTCCAGGATTATCCGGCTTTTTCTCCAAAGATGAGATCCTGGCTGCAGCCTTTGCACGCAATCCGGCGTTATATTATCTCGGCATTGCCGGCGCGATGATGACGGCGTTTTACATGTTCCGCCTCTATGTGCTTACGTTCACCGGTATTTTCCGCGGCACGGAATCACAGCGCCATCACCTGCACGAAAGCCCGGCTGCCATGACGATCCCGCTGATTGTACTTGCTGTATTTTCAGTTGTAGGAGGATATATTGGCCTGCCGCCTGTAATCAGTGAACATCACACGCTGGCTACATATCTGGGTGCTGCAGTAACTAATGGCGATACCGTGCATCTTGATCACAGTACTGAATGGATGCTCATGGGGATATCCACCGGACTGGCTGTGGTGATGATCTTTGCGGCTGTTGTCATCAATAAAAAACCTTCATTTACTCCGAATACCGGATTGGCACGTGTGCTTGAAAATAAATGGTATGTGGATGAATTGTATGATGCTGTTATTGTACGCCCATTATATGCGCTTGCCGGTTTCTTATACCGTTTTGCCGAGCGTCTGGGTATAGATGGTTTTGTGAATGGGGTCGGAAGATCGGTACGGTGGGGCGGTGAACGTATCCGGCTGTTACAAAGCGGCCAGGTAGGGTTCTATATATTCGCAATGGTGCTGGGAATGCTGGCGGTATTTGCCCTCAGCTTTTTCTGGATCCGTTAGCAACGTGATGAAAAATGGTAAGAACGCATTAACTGCATATTGTCGAACGTAATTATGATCCTGTTAGTATCTCTTATATTGGTTCCTTTTTTAGCCGGGATTGTTTCATTCCTGCTAAAAGGGAATGCCGTCAGGGTATGGGCACTGCTTAGCTCATTGTGTACCTTTACACTGACGGCGCTGCTTGCCTGCGACAGCAGCGTTACCCCTTTATTGTGGTCTGTACCGTGGATTCCGGGTCTTGGCGCACAGATAAGCCTGTATGCAGATGGGATGAGCGCTATGCTGTGTTTGCTTACCGGTATCGTGATGCCGGTGATCCTGATCGCTAACTGGAATAAATTTACAGAACGCCCCCATGCATTTTATGGCTTATTATTACTGGCACAGGCAGGTCTTATGGGTGTGTTCCTGGCGCATGATGCCCTGTTGTTTTATTTCTTCTGGGAACTGGTGCTGATACCGGCCTATTTCCTCTGCTCTCAGTGGGGTGGTGAAAAACGTGTCCCGGTTACGTTTAAATTCTTTATTTATACATTCCTGGGCAGTCTGATGCTGCTGGCTGCAATTATATATCTTTCACTTCAATCACAGGGCGCAGCAAACAGCTTTGCATGGGAGACGATCGTTCAGTCGGGCAAGATGCTGCCGGATGCGGAGCAGCAGTTTATTTTCTGGCTGATCTTTATTGCTTTTGCGATCAAGATGCCGATCTTCCCCTTTCATACCTGGCAGCCGGATACCTACGAACAGTCGCCGACACCGGTAACGATTGTACTTAGCGCGCTGATGGTGAAAATGGGGATGTATGCGGTGCTCCGCTGGCTGTTGCCGGTGGTGCCTGCGGGCGCTGCGTTTTGGGCAGATACGGTGATCATTCTTTCTTTGGTCGGCATTATCTACGCTTCATGTCTCGCTATGGTACAGACAGATCTTAAGCGTCTGATTGCCTATTCCTCCATAGCGCATATGGGACTGATGTGCGCCGCCGCCTTTGCCCGTTCTGAAACCGGTGTACATGGTATCCTGGTGCAGATGTTCAATCATGGCATTAATATTACGGGTATGTGGCTGATCGTCTCAATGATCGAAAACCGCTGGGGAACCCGTGATATGGCAAAGCTTGGAGGGATGGCTACTGCAGCTCCGCGTATGGCAATAGCGCTGCTGGTTATCGCATTCGCCAATATTGCACTACCTCTGACTAACGGGTTTATCGGTGAGTTTATGTTGTTTACCGGTATTGCTCAGAGTGCGCATGTTTATCACATAGCTTATATGGCTGTTGCGGGTATCGGTATTATACTTGGCGCTGTGTATACGTTGAATATGGTGCAGCGTGTCGCTTACGGCAATGTTACAGAGCAAAAAGTACAGGGCGACCTGACAGCAAATGAATATATAGGGCTGGCTGTGATTATCAGTCTGATCCTTTTCCTGGGCATATATCCTAAGCCACTGCTGGAAGCGACTTCCGGTTTTGCGGTTATGTTTATGCCCTGAGTGAATTTGTAAACGGAACAAGAAAACAATTTAAAAGCCGGCAGTATTCCCGGTTCCTGAATTATGAAGGCAATCATAGCGGCAGCAATAGCAGGTGTCATCATGATGTTTGTAAGCATTCTGATGAAAGAAAAGAAGCCAACGGTGGTGTTGGCTACTATCCTGATGTGCATCCTGTTTGGCGTAAATATATGGGAGCTCATCTGTTCTCCCAAGGGCAGTATGCAGCCTTTTTTTAATGATATGCTGCTGATCAGCCGCGACGGATTGTGGTTCAATATGCTTATGACGGGCTGTACGCTGCTTTATGTATTGCTTGTACGTAAAGAAATACAAAAGGTCGGTAACTATGTAGCCGAATATTTCGCCCTCATATTTTTCATCCTTGTGGGCGTATATCTTCTTTCCGGTTACAGCAATCTGCTGATCCTTTTTCTTGGTATTGAGATACTTTCCATACCCCAGTATATCCTGGCCGGCAGCGACCGGAAGAGCCTCAAAAGCAGCGAAGCCGCTTTGAAGTATTTTTTAATGGGCGCCTTCTCTACAGGTATCCTGTTAATGGGTATTGTATTGGTGTATGGGGCGACCGGTACTTTTGTGACGTTTGCAGCAGACTACAATGTACAGTCTCTTGCCGTTTACCTGACTCATGCCAGCTCGGCAAATGCGCTTACGGTAACTGGTATCCTGTTTATCATGATTGCTTTTGCCTTTAAAGTATCTGCTGTGCCGATGCATATGTGGACGCCGGACGTGTACGACGGAGCGCCTACACCCTTTACCGCGTATATGGCTACTGTTGTGAAAGCAGCAGCTTTCTTTGCCTTTATCCGTTTATTCCAGCATACGTTCGGAGGCCTCAATGAACACTGGATGATTATCCTGGCAATTATTACGGCAGCTACGCTTTTTGTGGGTAATCTCACAGCAGTATTCCAGCAAAGCGTTAAGCGGATGCTGGCTTATTCCTCCATTGCCCAGGCAGGTTTTATGTTGTTTGCCGTGTTGTCTAATAATGCCATTGCTTCTGAAGGCATTATTATCTATGCAGTCGCATACAGCGTTGCTACCATAGGAGTTTTTGCTGTGCTGATGAAGCTGAAGGATTATACCTATGATGGATTTAACGGACTTGCGCGAAAGGAGCCGCTTCTGGCATTTGTAACGACGATCTTCCTCTTGTCTCTGGCAGGTATTCCTCTAACCGGCGGCTTCATGGCCAAATATTATGTGTTGCAGGCGGCGGTTTTACAGGGGCAGTTGTTCTGGCTGGTAATCTTTGCATTGCTAATGGCTGCGGTCAGTGTATACTATTATTTCAGGGTCATTATAGCTATGTATTTCAAAACCGGGAATCCTGAACTGCTCGCTCCGGTAAGTGGTGGCGATAAGATCTTGCTGGGTTTCACCTGTCTGCTGATCATCCTGCTGGGCGTAGCTCCGCAATTGTTTCTGACCAGTATTTAGACCCGGCTTCCCACTTTTCCCGCATTCTTATACCTTTGCTCCGATTATGGCAAACGACAACAAATTGCAGGCGATCATAGCGCACTGTAAAGAATATGGATTCATCTTTCAATCCAGTGAAATATACGACGGACTTAGTGCGGTCTATGATTATGGCCAGCAAGGCGTCGAACTCAAACGTAATATACGCGACTACTGGTGGCGTAGTATGACGCAGATGCACGATAATATTGTGGGTATTGATGCAGCCATCTTTATGCACCCCACGACCTGGAAGGCCAGCGGGCACGTGGATAATTTTTCTGATCCGATGATTGATAACCGCGACAGCAAAAAACGCTATCGCGTGGATCATCTGATCGAAGGGCTTGCAGACACGCTGGATAAAGAACAAGGTGATGCACTGCTGGGAAAAATGGAGCAGCTGCTTGCGGCAGATGATTTTACAGGGTTGAAGGTATTGATTGAAGATAATAAGATCGTATGTCCTGTCAGCGGTACGGCCAACTGGACAGATGTCCGTCAGTTCAACCTGATGTTTGCTACGGAATTCGGAGCGGTAGCATCGGATAATGAAGAGGATAACAAAGTATATCTTCGTCCCGAAACGGCACAGGGAATCTTTGTTAATTTTCTGAATGTACAGAAAACCGGAAGGATGAAGATCCCTTTCGGCATAGCGCAGACGGGGAAGGCGTTCCGCAATGAGATCGTGGCTCGTGGCTTTATCTTCCGGATGCGTGAGTTTGAGCAGATGGAAATGCAGTTTTTTGTGCGTCCCGGCACGCAGCAGGAGTGGTATGCCTTCTGGAAGGAGGCCCGGATGAAATGGCACCGCAGTCTCGGCATCGCAGCCGATCGTTACCGTTTCCACGACCATGTGAAGCTGGCACATTATGCCGATGCCGCCTGTGATATAGAATACGATTTCCCGATGGGATTTAAAGAAGTAGAAGGGATACATAGCCGTACCGATTTTGATCTCAAAAATCATCAGCAATACAGCAAAAAGAAACTCCAGTATTTCGATAATGATCTGGATGAAAACAGCAAGCCTTACGGCAATTATATCCCGTATGTTGTAGAAACATCCATCGGGCTTGACCGTACCGTGATGATGTTGCTGAGCGAAGCTTATGAAGAGCAGGACCTGAGTACTGACGAGAAGAAAGACAGCCGTGTCGTATTGAAATTCCCTGCTTTTTTAGCCCCGGTGAAGCTGGCCGTATTGCCATTGCTTAAGAAAGACGGCCTGCCCGAGATTGCCCGGCAACTGATGGACGAGTGTCGTCCGCACTTCCGTTGCTTTTATGAAGAGAAAGATGCGATCGGCAAGCGCTATCGCCGCATGGACGCGATCGGAACGCCGTTTTGCATAACGATCGATCATCAGACCAAAGAGGATAATACGGTTACGATCCGTTACCGCGACAGCATGCAGCAGGAGCGTATCCCGCTGGATCGTGTAAAGTCATTTGTGTTGGAGCAGTTGCATCCGGCTGCTGTGTAATCACAGATCGCACACCAGAGCGTTTCGGTTGTTAGGATGTAATGGCATTGCCGTGCAGCGCCATATCCATCTTTCCCACCAGCTCTTTCAGCAGCGCTGCATCATTCCTGCCGCTGTTGATGCCTACGGCATAAGCGCTGTACTGACCCAACAGCAGCAGGCAATATTCAATCCGGGTCAGTGAGAGGCGTTTTGCCGCAGACATAATCTCCTTTACCCGTGATGGGTAAGTACCCAGGGCGGCGGCAGCTTCCTTATCGGATTTGCCCTGTAGAAAGTGTGCGCGGTATAATCTGTTGAAATGCGTGTATAAAGCTCCGATCACCAGCACCATTGGCGCAGCTTTGGTATGCGCTGTAAAATAGGCTAACATAGGGTACAATCTTTCTTTATTACCACTTGTCAGCACATCTGAAAATTCAAAGATATTATAGTCACGGCTGATGCCGATATACCGCTCAATGAGCGCAGCGGTAAGTTCCGATCCTTCGGGTACATTGATCCGTACTTTTTCGATCTCATTGACGATCTTTTGGAGGTCGCCGCCGAGATGCCCTGCCAGAAGCTCAGACTCCTTTGTCCCGATTCTGAACCCGGTTTCTTCACCATATGCCTGTACCCAACCGGGAACCTGCTCGTCGCGAATCTTTTCCGATGTAAAATAAATGCCTTTTTCTTTGGCCAGTTTAACGACTTTGCCACGAGCATCTGCTTTTTTGAACCGGTGTTCAATGACGAGGATAGTTGTAGGAGATGGGTTTTCCAGATACCCCGACAGGTTACCGAATTCTGCCAGTTGGTTGGCTTCTTTTAATATCACCACCTGCCGCTCTGCAAACATGGGAAACCGGCGGCAGGCATTCACTACATCTGCCCAGCTTGTATCCTTGCCATATAAGGTAATGAGGTTGAAATCACGTTCGGCGGGTTGCAGTACAGAGGTTTCAAACCAGCTCGTGATCTTGTCAATGTAATACGGCTCTTCTCCGTCTATCAGGTAAACCGGCACGTAGGCTTTTTGCCGTAGCGTTTGCATCAGTTTTTTATAATCTGCCGTCATATATCCAGGTCAACCGGGAGATTTTTCCGGGAATTAACATATATTTAGTGTACTTCCTATCCCGCATATTGGGTAAAAAAATCCACGCTGTTTATACCGGGCAAGATACCGGTTTTTCTTTTTAAACAGGAGAGAAAATGTGCTGATATTCCTGATTCATGTCTTTTTCAGAGGAGTATTCTGCCATTTTGGGACCAGTGTATTTGTGGCGGAACGTGTATTTTCCTCCACATGTCAGCAGGTAATGTTTGTAAAAAGAAGATGGCCTGATTATTACATTGCGTTAAAAGTAGATTTATATTTGTGTTCAGAAACAAAAAATCAAGTCATGAATCAGGAAATAAACCAGCCCGGGTATAATCCCGTACCACAACCGGATCCTGAAAGGAATCACGGTCAGACAAACACACCGAAACGTAACAATACCTGGATCTATCTTGTAATTATTGCTGTATTGCTGGGTACGAATATTTTTCTTTTTCTAAGCAGGAACAAGCTCGCAGAACAGAATGTAATTGCAGAAACGGAAACTGCCATAGCAGACTCTGCCCGGTTCGCGGTAGAGCATGATTATAAAGCAGCGTTGGCCCGGCTCGACGATCTGGTATCCAAGAATACTGCGTTGAACAATGAAATAAACGACAAGGACGGAGAGATTGAACGGATGAAGAAAGAGCTGCGCTCGATCATGGCAAAACGGAATGCCACAGCCGAAGACCTCCGTCGCGCGCGGGTACTGATAGATGAGCTGAATACGAAAGCAAGAACGTATGAAGAACGGATTGCTGAGCTGGAAGGAGAAAATCTGACATTGACCACAGCCAATACCAGCCTGAGCAGGGAGCGCGACAGTATTGCATCAGAAAGCGCTGCCATCAAAAAGCTTGGTTCGGTGTTGCATGCATCGAATATCAGGATGCTGCCGATTGACGTACGTCGCGGAGGAAAAAAGGAAAAAGAGACGGGTAAGGCCAAACGCGTGGATGTATTCCGGATATACTTTGATATCAATGAAAACCGGCTGGCTGAAGATGGATCCAAAGAGCTTTATCTGCGTATCTCCGGGCCCGATGGAAAGTTGCTGAGCAATGCGGCGTATGGATCCGGGATTACTACGGATGCTGAAGGCGGCGCTTTGAATTATACACTGCTGAAAGAAGTAAATCTTGTAAAAGGGAAGCCGGTAAAAGATATTACAGTAGACTGGCGCCAGGAAAGCGATTATCAGCAGGGAGCCTACAATATTGACATATATAACGAAGGATATCTGATCGGTACAGGTAATGTAGTATTGAAGTAACAGGAATTAGCGCTGTAGTGTCTGATCAAAATAAATGTGGCGTATAGAATCCGGTAAGTACAGCAGGGGGTAAAGCATTGTATTTATTGATTCTGGCGCCACATTTTTATTCTTAACAATAAGATAATCCCTTATTACCGGTATCTTGTGCCTGTAAATGTACCTTTGCAACTATATTAGTTATGGAAGCATTACCCGGCAAGATACTTATTGTTGATGACGAACCGGATATCGTAGCGTTCATTAGCTATAACCTTAAAAACAAGGGATATCTTGTGGCCTCCGCTAAAGACGGTGTGGAAGCAATACGTAGAGCAAAGGAATTTCGTCCTGATCTTATTCTGCTTGATATTATGATGCCGCATAAGGATGGGATTGAAACCTTGCGCGAGCTCCGGCAAATGCCTGACTTTGAGCATACGGCTATTATTTTCCTTACCGCCCTTACGGATGAAAAATCCGAAATAGAAGGATTGAGAACAGGGGCGGATGATTATATCGCGAAACCGATCAAACCCGAATTGCTGACTACGCGTATAAGTGCTGCACTCAGGCGTGTCCGGAAAGAAGAAGAACCGGAGCAGAAGCTGAGCTTTGGCGATCTGGAAATCAACAAGACCAAATTTACGGTACTCTACCGGGATAGCGAGATTGTACTTGCCAGAAAAGAGTTTGAGCTACTGTTGCTGCTTGCTTCAAAACCGGGCCGTGTATTTCTCCGGAACGAAATATTACAGCGGGTATGGGGTACGGATGTAATTGTCGGAGACCGTACCATAGACGTCCACATACGTAAAATCCGCCAAAAAACCGGCCTTGACCTTATTACGACTGTTAAAGGTGTAGGTTATAAGTTTGAAATGGCTTAGCTTTATCGCTATGTCGTTCCTCGATACCAAAAATATCTCTCCGAGATTGTTGTCTTTTATGACTGCGGGGATCATTGCTTCGGTCAATGCGTTGCTGAGTCTCGCATTGCGTCCGCAATGGCCGGTTCCACTTATTGTCTTCGGTGTGTCGTTTATTATTGTTTATGCCGTGTATCATTATACACTGCAGCGGTTTATTTATCGTAAGATAAAGCTGATCTACAAATTTATCTACCAGACAAAAGCTACCAAAAAAGAAGAATTTTTTTACGATAATATTCTCCCCCGGAAATCCATTGAAGAGGTGAGTCAGGATGTGCAGCAATGGGCAATGAGGAAGCGGAATGAGATTGACATGCTGCAGAAAAACGAACAGTTCCGGAAAGAATTCCTGAGCAACCTGGCACATGAGTTGCGTACCCCGATCTTTACCATACAGGGATACGTGGAGACGTTGCTGGAAGGCGCGCTTGAAGATCCTTCCGTCAACAGGAAGTTCCTCACCAATACTGCGCGTAGTATCGAACGTCTGGTGCAACTGGTAGACGACCTTAACCAGATATCAAAGCTCGAATCGGGTCAGATACCGATTGTTCAGGAGACTTTCCCCATTCAGGAGCTCATCCGGGATGTATATGAAGAGCTGTCCCTTCATGCAAAAGAGGCGCATCCCAGGCTCGTGCTAAAAAAAGGAACGGAATCTCCGCTACAGGTATATGCAGATAAGCTCAAGATACGGCAGGTATTGGTCAACCTGATCGAAAATGCCATGAAGTACGGTACGGCCACCGGTACCATTACTGCCGGTTGCTATGAGATGGATGACCGGCATGTGTATGTAGAGATCTCTGATGACGGACCGGGTATCGCTGAAGAACATCTGCCACGTGTATTCGAGCGCTTCTACCGCATTGACCGTAGCCGTAACCGTAATATAGGAGGTACAGGACTTGGTCTGGCCATCGTCAAGCATATTATTGAAGCCCATGGCGGGACTGTGACTGTACGCAGCAAGCCTGGTGTTGGCTCGTCTTTCGGTTTTACATTAGAGAAGGCAGGAGAATGAAAAAGTCAATGAGCTGATTAGCCTGTAAGACCAGTAGCCAATGTCTGTCACGGTAGTAAATTAGTCATTAGTTCATTTCAACACCACTGCTATCCGGGAAAATTTCAGAAGAATGTCTGTAATGTACATCTGTAGATTGTTTCGGTCATTCTTATAAACAGGGGTCTTACTATCGAGCAGAACCATACCTGCTATTTTCCCCGGACAATAATGATTTCAACACCTGCAAATTTTTAAAAAATAAAAAAAATCGAAAGAAATTAAAAAAAGTGTATTAACTTTGCGCGAAATATTTTAGGAGCGTCATGTTTGCGATTGTATCTATAGCCGGTCAACAATTTAAAGTTAAAAAGGACCAGGAATTGTTTGTTCACCGCCTTTCCGGTAACCCCGGCGATAAGGTTGAATTTGCCGATGTCCTGCTGACCAGCAACGAAGGGAACATCCAGTTGGATGGAAATAATAAGGTAGAGGCAGAGATTCTGGATCACCTGAAAGGAGACAAAGTGATTGTGTTCAAAAAGAAACGCCGCAAGGGTTATCAAAAAAGCAACGGTCACCGTCAGTACCTCACAAAAATCAGGATTAGCGGAATTGTTTAAAGTTTAATTTATTTTTGTAATTTAGTAACCAGAATAACAGAAGATGGCACACAAGAAAGGTGAAGGTAGTGTAAAGAACGGCCGCGATTCGCAAAGTAAGCGGTTGGGTGTAAAAATTTATGGCGGGCAGCCTGCCATTTCGGGTAATATTATCGTGCGTCAGCGCGGTACGCAGTATCACCCGGGTGATAATGTAGGTGTGGGCCGGGATTTCACCATTTTTGCATTAAAAGATGGTATTGTTGAATTCCGTAAAACACGTACCAAGACGCTGATATCAGTAAAAGAAGTAGCACAACAAGCAACAGCCGAGGCCTAACCCCCACGGCTGTTTTGCCATATAGGTTTTTTGTTTAACCCTTAAATTCACAGTTATGGCAACAGCAAAAAAAGCAGCTCCGAAAAAAGCTGCACCTGCCAAAAAAGCGCCAGCTAAGAAAGCTGCCGCAAAAAAAGCACCGGCTAAGAAAGCCCCTGCTAAAAAAGCCGCGCCGAAAAAGGCTGCCGCAAAAAAAGCAGCTCCTAAGAAGGCTGCCGCTAAGAAAGCCGCGCCGAAAAAGGCTGCTGCAAAAAAAGCAGCTCCTAAGAAGGCTGCCGCACCGAAAAAGGCCGCTGCGCCTAAGAAAGTCGCTGCTAAAGCAAAAGCGCCGGCTAAGAAGAAGTAAGCTGATAATTGCAAGTGTAAAGAGACTGTATAACCCACAGTCTCTTTTTTTTGTCTTTGTATGCCGGAAAATGGCCGTTCGCTGGAATTTAAATAAATTTGCACCACTAAAAAATATGGATATGACTCACCAGGCATCAAACGATACAAATTCTTCTCAAACACGGTTTAGATCCATATTGCATATGATTATGGGAGCTCTTTATCTTGTTTTGGGGGTGAGTGTGATCGGATTGCAGGCTTTCGGTGAATTTGAGCTTGACCCCGGTATCGCTTATGTAATGGGCACGATTTTGTGTCTGTATGGTGGATTTCGCCTGTGGCGTGGTTACAGCGGGATGAGACAATCTTAATTTGAAAATGAGCCGGTTTGAAAATATTTCCGTTGTATAAAATTATAATATAGATATTTTCAAGTTTTCGAATCCCTGAATTTTCAAATTTATTTGCTGTTAAATAATTGTTACAAGCTTTTTAAAACTCACTGATTGAAAAGGATATTCGCTAAAATTGCTGTTATGCAATGGTTCTGGCATATCGTATGCGCTACGGCAATCATAGCCACTGTGACGGCATGTAGTGATAACAGTAATAAGCCGCAGGATACGCTGTCCAGCGGTACGGTGAATATATCTGTAGATGAGACCTATATGCCCGTAATGGAAGAACAGTTAAAAGTGTTCCGGAGCAGTTTTTCAGAAGCGACTGTTAATGTGCAGTATAAGCCGGAGTCCGAATGTTTTAAAGACCTCTTCGAAGGGCAGGCGAAGGTAATACTGGCCACCCGCCAGTTGTATCCCGAAGAGAAATCTGCCTATGAGCAGAACAAGATCGTAACACATTCACTGGAGCTGGCAAAAGATGCGGTTGCCGTGATCGTTAATCCCGCCGCAGAAGATAGCCTGCTCAGTCTTAGCCAGATCAGGGGCATACTGACGGGTGTATACAAAAAGAAATATACGGTTGTTTTTGATAACCAGGGTTCGAGTACTGTACGGTATATTACCGACTCCCTGATACCCGGCGAGCAACTGGGCGCTAATGTATATGCGGCAAAAGGAAATGATCAGGTGGTTGATTATGTGGCGCAGAATCCGGATGCCATCGGGTTTATCGGATTGAGCTATGTAAGCGATGTCTCAGATCCGGATACAGAAAACTTTCTCAAAAAAGTGAAGATAGCGGCTATCTGGCATGACAGCGCACAGCGTTTTTACAAACCATACCAGGCATATATTGCCATGGATCTGTACCCGTTGACCCGGAAGCTTTATTATATCAGCAGGGAAAACTATCCCGGCCTTGGTACGGGTTTTACTAATTTTTTAGGAAAAGAAAGAGGGCAGCTGATATTTGCGTCTGCGCGGCTTTTCCCGCTCCGCATGAATATCGTGATCCGTGACGCTTCAATCAACAGAAATTAAAAAAACGATTTTAAACCATAGCAGGAAAAACAAGTACGTAAATCAAGTACAAATGAAGAAACCAATCGTAATTATTGCCGCGCTGACACTGGCGTTTGGCGTACATGCCCAATCACTGGAACAGGGAGTAAAAATGCTGCGTTATGAGCGCTTCGCAAAAGCAAAAGAGGAGCTTAGCCCGCTTGCCGCCGGTAATGCCCGTGCTAATTATCATCTCGGTCTGGCGGAGTTAGGCCTGGAAAATACAGATGCCGCCGGCGCCATATTCTCAAAATACCCGGAAGATGCCGCTAATATGGCCGGTCTTGCACGGGTAGCTTTTATCCGGAAGAATACTGCAGAAGGTATGCGTCTGCTGCAGGCAGTTGTGGCAAAAGCAAAGAAAAAAGACTGGGAACCTTATCGGTTTGCAGCAGATGCCATCACTTATACCGACGGTGGTGATATACATCAGGCCATCAGTTGGTATAATACTGCTTTGCAAAGGGTTGATAATGAAGATCTGCGTATCGGACTGGGCGATGCTTACAGGAAAATACAAGGCGGCGGCGGTGGTAAAGCGATGGACAATTATGAAGTCGTAACAGGAAAAGATGCAGGTAATTCTCTTGCACATTCACGTGTGGGATCGCTGTGGTATGGATCCCGCAATTACGAGTTAGCGCTTGCAGCCTGGCAGAAGGCTAAAGACGCAGATCCTGAAAACCCGCTGCCTTACCGCGATCTGGCCAATGCTTATTTTTACTCCGGTAAATACGATCTGGCCAAGCAGAATATTGAAGAATATCTGAAACGTTCTGATAAAAGCTGTGACGACCGCATACGTCATGCAGACATTCTCTATCTGACAAAAGACTACACTGCTGCCATCAATAAAATGCAGGAGATGATCGCTACGTGCGGAGAGAAGCCTTATATGTACCGGGTTATCGGCTATAGCCAGACCGAAACAGGAGACAGCCTGAACGCGCTGAAAAACATGCGACTGTTTTTCAACAAACAACCCAAAGACAAAATACTCCCTTCGGATTATCAGTATATGGGTAAGATCTATATGAAACTCAATCAAGCGGATTCCGCAGATCATTTTTATGAAATGGCTGTCATGGCGGATACTGCCGGTGACAAAGCGGAAACATACCGGGCCAATGCAGAAGATTTCAAGGCGCTGAAAAGCGATACCGGTTATACGAAAGCGGGTGCATGGTATGGACGGCTTGTTGCAGAAAATCCTGAAGCCGCTGCGCTGGATTATTATTACTGGGGATTCTGGAGCTATTACGGCAGAAATTATGAAACGGCTGCCCGGGCTTTTGAAGCTTTTGAAACGAAATATTCCGATCAGCCTTCCGCCACTTACTGGCGCGGGCGTGTAGCTGCTGCCATGGATCCCGAAGCGAAAGAAGGTACTGCGGTACCCCATTATACCAAATGGCTGGAAATCCCCAATACGGAAAATTATATCAAGAAAAATGCCGACCTCATGCAGGCATACCAGTATCTTGCATTATACCATTATAACAGCAGCAATAAAGCTGAAACCACCAAATATCTGGATCTGATCACCGAGATCGAACCGGGTAATGCCTTTGTGCAGCAGGTGAGGGAGGCTATGAAGAAATGACCTTTTAATTTGAAAATTTGAGAATGTGCTAATTTGAAAATGCTCATGTTTTTTAGATAGCAAGCATTGCATCCATTTTCAGATGCTCAAATTTCCAAATTGGCACATTACACTAAAAAGATAACGCCGGGTGAGCACCCGGCGTTATCTTTTTAGTGTAATGTGTTGTATTTCAGCTATTTTTCTTAATTTTATTTTGGCGTACAGCATAGAGCTGTTCGTTTGTTAATATCAGAGGCGCATGGATTTTAAGATAAAACGGCCATATCCCCCGGCCGGGGATCAGCCGGCAGCTATACAGGAATTGGTGTCGGGGCTGCAGAACGGAGAACAGTTTATGACCCTACTTGGTGTTACCGGATCGGGAAAAACATTTACTATGGCCAATGTGGTGCAGGAAGTACAAAAGCCAACCCTGGTGCTCACACATAATAAAACCCTGGTGGCCCAGCTTTACGGAGAATTCCGCCAGTTCTTTCCCGATAATGCGGTGGAATATTTTGTCTCTTATTACGACTATTACCAGCCTGAAGCCTACCTGCCCACTTCCGACACATACATTGAAAAAGATCTCTCGATCAATGATGAGCTGGAGAAGCTGAGGCTGCGCGCTACTTCAAGCCTGCTGAGCGGGCGCAGGGATATCATTGTTGTCGCGTCTGTTTCCTGCATCTATGGTATGGGTAATCCTGCAGAATATGAGAACGGTATTATTCGCATCGGCGTGGGAGACAATATTGGTCGTAATCATTTTCTACACCGGCTGGTGAACGCGTTGTACAACCGCAGCCAGCTTGAGTTTACCCGCGGTACGTTCCGGGTGAAGGGAGATACGGTAGATATCAATCTGCCATATGTGGATTACGGATACCGGATCACCTTTTTCGGCGATGAAATAGAAACAATCGAAAGTATTGAGGTGGAAACCGGCAAGCGTATCAGTATGATGAACCATGCCGCTGTTTTCCCTGCTAATTTATACCTTGCTCCACGCGACCAGATCACCCAGATCATATACGAGATACAGGATGAGATGACCCGGCAGGTGGATTATTTCAAAAGCATCGGTAAGCACCTGGAGGCGCAGCGCATTAAAGAACGGGTGAGTTATGATCTGGAAATGATCCAGGAGCTTGGATATTGCAGCGGCATCGAAAATTATTCCCGCTTTCTTGACCGCCGTGAGCCGGGCACAAGACCTTTTTGCCTGCTGGATTATTTCCCCGACGACTTCCTGCTGGTCATAGATGAGAGCCATGTTACCATCCCGCAGGTCAGCGGCATGTATGGCGGAGACCGCTCCCGGAAATTAAATCTGGTGGAGTTCGGATTCCGGCTCCCATCTGCATTGGACAACCGTCCGCTCAACTTTCATGAATTTGAGCAGCAGCTTAACCAGGTTGTGTTCGTAAGCGCCACACCGGGCAAGTACGAACTGGAGCAAACGGGTGGCGTGGTCGTAGAACAGGTGGTACGTCCCACCGGACTGCTTGATCCGCCGATTGAGATCCGCCCCAGCCTCAACCAGATAGACGATCTGCTGGATGAGATTGAGCAGCGGATACAAAAAAATGAGCGTGTGCTGGTCACTACGCTTACCAAGCGTATGGCCGAAGAGCTGGATAAGTACCTGAAGCGCATCAATATCCGTTCCCGCTACATTCACTCGGAGGTAGATACGCTGGAGCGTGTGGAGATACTGCGGGATCTCCGGCTGGGAGAAATAGATGTGCTGGTAGGCGTCAATCTGCTGCGCGAAGGCCTGGACCTGCCCGAAGTATCTTTAATGGCTATCCTTGATGCGGATAAGGAAGGCTTCCTGAGAGATGAGCGTTCACTTACACAGATGGCCGGTCGTGCCGCACGTAATGCAGACGGGCTTGTGATCTTTTATGCCGATAAGGTCACGGAAAGTATGCAGCGCACATTGGATGAAACACAACGGCGGCGGGAGAAGCAGTTGAAATATAACGAGGAGCGTGGCATCATACCTCAAACCATACGCAAGTCAACCGAGCAGATATTTATACAAACATCCGTTCTTGATATAAAAGGATACGACGGTCAGCATAAGTATGCCTTACCGGATGCGCTTCCTGCGATGGCGGCAGAAGATCCGATAGTGTATGAAAGCATTGCGGAGCTGGAAAAGCAGATTGCTTTTACACGTAAACGTATGGAACAGGCGGCAAAAGATCTCGATTTCATGGAAGCTGCCCGTTTGCGGGATAACATGCTCCTGTTGCAAAAGGAACGGGAGAAAATGAAAGGTAGTTGAGCGTTAGAATTGAAAGTTGAGAATGATAATTTTCGCCCACAGTTTTTTGAATGATGAATTAATCCCGCGATACCCACTATCAATGCTCAACTTTCAATTTTCAACTCTAAGCAGTTCCATCAGTTGTTCTATCTCTTCGGCTTTCCCGTCTTCCCGTTTGTATTGATAGCACAGCTTCAGTTCTTCCAGCATCTGGTAAATGACATCCTTGGGTGTCATTGGGATGAAGTACTGTTCATCTGTTTCCTGAGCATTGATTTTCCGCAGATAGGCAGCTACATCATGTTGTGTATAAACCATGCCGTTGAGCGGGTCTATAAAAAACTGTATCTGCTGCTCGGCATTTTTTTCACTTTGCACAAAGAAATGATGCAACGTATCTATGTAAGCAAACACAAACTGCCTGGGTAAACGAATGGCAAAGACAGGTATATCAAGTAACTCACATAATGTGAGATAAAGGATTCCCAGCGAATAGGAGTTCCCCTGGCGGCTTTCCAGTACGCTGTTGATAAAAAAATGTTGTGGTTCCCGTTTTGTCAGTTCATTCCCCTGCAGCTTATAGTAGTTGAAGAGAATACTGTTGAGCACATTTACCTGCTCAAGCGGTGTGAGGTAATTATTCAACTCAAGCCATATATTCCTGCGTATCTGGTCGAACTGGGCCAGCAATGCCGGGATGTTCAGATCCGGGAAGCGGTATTTGGCTATCAGGATAGCACCGCGCAACAGCTCCGGCCGCCGGGTATCGCGCCATTCCATAAATTCAGCCTGCAGGTCCTGAAAGTGTACCCGGTGGATCAGCATCTCAATACGAGCCTGTAAAGATTCGTCAGCGGTAACTTCCCACAGTTGCTCCAGCCTGGGGATGATCTCCCTGCCATAGCCCAGCAGCTTGGCGGCAACAGTATCGAACACTTCGTCATCCGGATCGTCAATAAGCCTTATGAGTGCATGTATTTCGTTTCCCGATACCATATCCAATTCTGTTACACACTTTAAGTTACGATATTTTTCTCACTTTTTCTTCCGGGGTGTTTTTTTAGGCGGGTTTGCTTTTATTTCTTCAATAATGGCTGTTACTTCTTCTATGGTTAGTTGCTCGGGGTGTTCCTGCTTTTCTTTCGGTAATTTATAATTACGTAACCCCTGCTTTATATAAGGTCCATAAGGGCCTTTCAGTATTTTGATTTTTTCCTTTTCAAATATTTTGATTGTATTCTCTGCGGCGGCTTTACGTTTTTCTTCGATCAGCGGCGCCACTTCATCAAGTTCCACGGTATAGGGATCCATTTCCTTTTTCAGGGAATAGAATTTTCCGTCGTGTTGTGCATATGGGCCAAACCGGCCAATGTTCACGATTACGTCAATGCCTTCAAACAAGCCGATTTTCCGGGGCAGCCGGAATAATTCCATCGCTTCATCGAGGGTGATGGTTTCGATGCTTTGATTGGGTCTCAATTTGGCAAACCGTGGTTTTTCCTCATCTTCAGTGCTGCCTATCTGTACCATCGGGCCGAAGCGGCCCAGGCGGGCGACAACGGGTTTCCCGCTTTCTGGATCATCACCCAGCATGTGTTCGCCTTTTACTCTGCCTGCGTTTTCCATGGTTTCGGTGACCCGGGTGTGAAAAGGATGATAGAAGCTGTCAATCATTTTATTCCATTCCTTCCGCCCTTCCGCTATCTGGTCAAATTCTTTTTCAATTTCTGCAGTGAAATTATAATCCATCACCTGCTCAAAGTATTCTGCCAGGAAGTCGGTAACCACCATCCCGAGATCAGTAGGGAAGAGCTTGGCTCTTTCGGCTCCCACATTTTCCGCTTCTTCTTTTTCAGAGACCTGGCGGTCTTTCAGTGTGAGGATACGGTAGATCCGTTTCACACCTTCTTTATCCCTTTTCTCCACATAACCGCGCTGCTGGATTGTGCTGATCGTCGGTGCATAAGTAGAAGGACGGCCGATACCTTGCTCTTCGAGTTTTTTAACCAGAGAAGCTTCCGTGTATCTCGGCTGTGGGCGTGTAAAGCGTTCTGTCGCATTCATCTCGATAAAATCCAGCGCCTGTCCTTTGGTTAAAGGTGGCAACATGCTGTCGTTGTTATCATCATCGTCTTCATCGTCACGTCCTTCGCTGTATACTTTCAGGAAGCCATCGAAACGTAATACCTCGCCAGTGGCTGTAAGCATGTCTGGGTGCGTGGATACTGAAATGGTAGCAATAGTTCGTTCCAGTTGGGCGTCTGCCATCTGTGAAGCAATCGTGCGCTTCCGGATAAGATCATAAAGCCGTTTTGAATCGGCGTCTCCGGCAGCAGCGATACTTGTATCCGTAGGTCGGATAGCCTCGTGTGCTTCCTGTGCGGATTGATTTTTATTCTGAAAAGCGCGTTGCTGATAATACTGCTCGCCATACTGGTCGATCACAGCATTGCGTATATTTTCCTGTGCAGTATCTGACAGGTTTACCGAGTCGGTACGCATATAGGTAATATGTCCGTTCTCATACAGCTTTTGTGCGAGGAGCATTGTCTTGGACACGGAGTAACCCAGTTTGCGGCTGGCTTCCTGTTGGAGGGTAGAGGTTGTAAAAGGAGCTGCAGGAGATTTTTTCGCCGGCTTTACCTGTACGTCGTTGACGGCATAATCTGCCGGGATGCACTGCTGCAGATATTTTGCGGCGTTGACGGCATCTTTTATCTTATCTGCGCCTGCGGCTTTAAAGCTGACGTTTTTCCCGTTAAGATCCGGGGCCCGGAACAGTGCTTCTATTTTAAAGCTGCTTTCGGGGGTAAACTGATTGATCTGGCGTTCGCGTTCCACGATCATCCGTACAGCTACAGACTGTACACGACCTGCGGAGAGATTGTTACGCATGCTCATCTTGCGCCACAGGATCGGAGATAACTCAAAGCCTACGATACGATCGAGCACCCGCCTTGCCTGCTGGGCATTTACGAGATCCATGTTTACCGTACGTGGATTGGCCACCGCTTTTTTGATCGCAGGTTTGGTGATCTCATGGAAGACAATCCGTTTTGTGGTTTCCGGATCCAGCCCCAGGACTTCACATAAATGCCAGGAAATGGCTTCCCCTTCACGGTCCTCATCCGTAGCGAGCCATACTTCATCAGATTTTTTGGCAAGCGCCCGGAGTTCCTTTACGACCTTCTGTTTATCTTCGGATACGATATATTTGGGTTTGTACCCGTTCTTCATATCAATACCCATATCTTCCTTCTCCAGATCACGTATATGTCCGTAGCAGGATTTCACTTCAAAATCGCTGCCCAGGATTTTTTCAATGGTTTTTGCTTTTGCGGGAGATTCTACTATTAATAGATTTTTGCCCATGCCTGTTTTCCTTTTCTATTTATATATACTACAATTAAAAAACCCTTTCCCGTGGAAAGGGCAGGTGCAATAATAACGGATTGTTTTGTAAAAATAAAAAAGGCGGCAAATTAATGCCGCCTTTTCTATTCATAAATTATATCAATATAGAATAAATCTTACTTGGAGATGCTTACCCGACCGGTGCTGCGCTGGCCGTTAGCCTCTACAGAGTAGATATAAACGCCAGCAGGTATGCCGGCTGTGTTAAACTCTGCAGTTACAGCGTTGCCATGCAATTGTTGTGTTTGTAATACCTGACCTACTGTATTGATCAGGCTTACCTTTACGTCTGTTGCTTTAGCCAGCGTAACCGGGATACGGAGAAAATCCTGCGCAGGGTTAGGGTAAGCAGATACGCGGGTAATCACACCTGAAATGCCGTATACACTTTCTGCGGGAGGTTGGGGTATCTCAGCAACCGTTGAGCATGTAGGGCATGTAATGTGGAAATCTACAAACGGATATTCCATAACTGAGGGGGCTGTGTATGCCCAATGGGGAATGTATTGTTGTTCCCAGCTTTGGGTTAAAGTTACAGGCAACGGTTTGATGTAACCTGCATTGAAGTTTCCTGCAGTGTATGTCGGTTGTTGTCCTGCATTTTCTTCGAAGAAAAGAGCACGGAACAGACCATATTTGAACGGATTAGTTGGATCCCAGCTATCGGAAAGGAATGCGGTATCTTGATATGGTGTATATTGACCATCTTCCCCGGATTTAAATGTAACGGTAACAGCAACCATATTTTGTCCGGCAGGAACAGACAGATTCGCAGGAACCGTAAACCGGTGAAGGCCTGTGGAAAGCGTGTCTGCAATAGTAAGGTAAAGATCTTGGTAGATGACAGCCGGACCGCCCTGAACCCCTGCGCCTACGTTATTGGCAGTATCGTGCAGCACGGCAGCAAATTGTATATTACCACTCTGCAATCCACCGGTAGGCAGATTGGTTCCGTCATTTCCGTCACCATATAGAAACGCAAAACGCAGCGTATCCACAACATTGGGTTTGTTTATATTCCGGCCATAATAACCATACACGCTTACAGAGTCAAGAGTATATGCCTCATTCTGAATGCCGATTATCGTACCGTCGCCGTCCGGATAGTATTCATCAAAATAGAGGGCATCATTAAAACGGTGAATTTGAGGATGCAATACGGCTGCGTAAGAGGCAAAGTTGATCGTATCTGCTACCGGAGGACCACTGGGGTTGTTAGGATCGCCATAGGCAGCCATGATATCCGGACGGAACCACATATACGGAATGGTATTGTTGTCCAGTATACCTGAGTTAAGTGCCGCGATGGTATATACGTAATTATATGTACGGCTGCCACCAGCAGTGGGCTTATGTTGTACATCACTGTTGGCATGTACCTGAAGCTTTTTCAGATCCTCCAGTTTCACGGAATGCTTGAGTGGCAGGGGCATAGGATTAGTTCCATCAATATGTACCATAGAAAAAGACTTATTTTCCTGAGCACCGGCCCCCAGCGATATCACTCCTGCTGTAAGAAGTAAGAATAATTTTTTCATCGGATAAATTTTACTTTGAATTTGATTTGCCGTAAAGATAACGGTTCTTTTCAGATTCCGGAATTTTTTCAGGGCCTCCGGGGAGATTTTAACAGTTGGGATTTTTTATAATCGGGCTGTATTTTATGAAAAACATTGTATGTAAATGATTTGTATTTTTTCTCCGTACACCAGGAGCACTTAGGTATTCAGAAGTATTGAGGTTGCCCATATTTCATGTTCTTAGCTTCTTATTAGCCCGGAGTTCGGGATACGGAACCCCACGTTCTCCTTAACCTGGGTTGCACCCTATGCCTGTTTAGTGCGATCCTGTTTTCGCGTATACGAAACGGGGAGACAGAGAGGGGTGTACTTTTTATCCCGAACTCAGGTTAGTACATAATTACCTTTCAGATGCCGGTCTCCTTACCTTTTGCAAAAAACTTTTTTCCGGTCGTTCATACCGTTTATTTTTGCAATTGTTAAACTAATATATGCTCCCTGAATTTAATGATACCCGGATTGCGTTTCAATACCGTTCCGGGCGGGAATTAAAAAAAGCCCGTTTACTTTTTTCCCTGATGGCCTCATCCACACTTACCCGCATCGGGCTGGGACTCACACAGGCAGCGATAAAATGGCATTTACCGGTAAAAGGACTGATCAGGAATACTATTTTCAGGCAGTTTTGTGGAGGCGAAACCCTGGAGGAAGCCGGAAAGACCGCTGAAATGCTCGGTAAATATCGGGTAGGCGTTATTCTTGATTATGGTGTGGAAGGCAAGGAAGATGAGAAAGAATTTGATCGTGCCGTTCCTGAATTTATCCGTGCTATCCGCTATGCTGCTCAGCGTAAGCATATCCCGTTTATTAGTCTGAAGGTGACCGGTTTTGCCCGTTTCGCTCTTCTGGAAAAAATACATGAAGGCCAATCATTAAGTGAAGCTGAAACTGCTGAATGGCAGCGCGTACGGCAGCGTGTTTTCGATATCTGCGGCGCCGCGGCACAATGTGAGGTGATGGTGCTTATTGATGCGGAAGAAAGCTGGATACAGCAGCCAGTGGATGATCTGACGGATGACATGATGGAGGTGTTTAACAAAGAACAATGTATCGTGTTCAATACCTTCCAGTTGTACCGGCATGACCGTCTGGCCTTCCTGGAAGCCTCTGCCGGAAAGGCAAAAAAGAATGGCTATATTCTGGGAGGTAAACTGGTGCGGGGTGCATATATGGAGAAGGAGCGCAAACGGGCTGCCGAGATGAACTATCCCGATCCGATACAACCGGACAAAGCGTCCAGCGACCGGGATTATGATGCCGCTGTGCTCTTTTGTCTCCGGCAGCTTGAGCACATTTCGGTATTCATCGGTACACACAACGAACAAAGCTGCATGAAGGCTGCTGCCTATATGGAGGAGCACCAGATACCTCCCGGCCATCCCCGGGTATATTTTTCACAATTGTTCGGCATGAGCGATAATATTTCTTTCAACCTTGCTCATGCAGGTTACAACGTAGCTAAATATCTTCCTTACGGACCGGTACGGGATGTCATTCCTTATCTCATGCGCCGTGCACAGGAAAACACATCGGTAAAAGGACAGACGGGCAGGGAACTGTCATTGATCAACAGGGAAATTGAACGCAGGAAAAAATTATGAATTATGAATGATGAATTATGAGTGAAAAAACCCATCATTCATAACTCATCACTCAATAACATACACATCTTCATTGTCCCGCTTCATGCGGTAGCGTTCCCGGGCAAATTCTTCCAGCTTCTTAGGATCGGTACGAAGGGCATGATAGGCTTTTTCCATTTCGGCGATTTCCTGATTCAGATAGGCTATGTCACCTTCCGTTTCCCGAAGCTGGCGCTGCCGTTCACGTTGGGTAAAGAAATCATTCTGATCAAAGAAAAACATCCATGCGGCAAAAGCTGTTGCCGTAATGAAATATTTGTTTAGTACAATCCGGAATAATTTCATGCTTCGATTTATTTACACCGTAGGGGTGCCCCTACGCGTTATTTACCAAACTTAAGGGTTTTTCCCGGATACCAGCCTTCTGTGCCGAGCTCTTCCTCGATGCGCAGCAACTGGTTGTATTTTGCCATACGGTCTGAACGTGATGCTGAGCCTGTTTTTATCTGTCCGCAGTTGAGCGCTACGGCAAGATCTGCGATCGTGGTATCTTCTGTTTCCCCGGAGCGGTGGCTCATGATGGTATTGAAACCTGCAAACTGGGCCATTGTTACCGCTTCGGTTGTTTCCGTAAGCGTACCGATCTGGTTGACTTTTACGAGGAGTCCGTTGGCTGCATATTCAGCAATGCCTTGTTCCAGGCGCTTTACGTTGGTTACGAATAAGTCATCGCCAACGAGTTGCACTTTCCCTCCTAATGCCTGGGTCAGTTTTTTCCACCCCTTCCAATCATCTTCCGCCATGCCGTCTTCGATGCTTACGATCGGATATTTTTTGCACCATTTCACCCAGTATTCCACCAGTTCATCACTGGTCATTTTAGCTCCGCCGGATTTATGGAAAACATATCGTTTTGTTTTTTCGTTATATAATTCAGTATTAGCTGCGTCCAGTGCAATGAAAACCTGCTCCCCGGGCTTGTATCCCGCTTTTTCGATAGCCTTTAAAACAGTCTCTATCGCTTCTTCATTGCTTTGAATGTCCGGTGCGAATCCACCTTCATCGCCGACATTGGTCGCATAGCCTTTTTCTTTCAATACGCTTTTCAACTGGTGAAATATCTCCACACCCCAGCGTAATCCTTCACTGAACGAAGCTGCTCCGGAAGGAACGATCATAAATTCCTGGAAGTCTATTTTATTGTCTGCGTGGGCGCCGCCATTCAGGATATTCATCATTGGTACCGGCAATGTCTTGGCATTGGCGCCGCCGATGTAACGGTAGAGGGGGAGGCCTGTGGCCTGTGCTGCTGCTTTGGCGGCAGCCATACTTACTGCAAGAATTGCATTGGCTCCGAGCTTGCTTTTATTGGGTGTGCCGTCCAGCTCCAGCATGGTACGGTCAATGCCGCGCTGGTCTGTAACGTCCCAGCCATAAAGGGCTTCACCAATTGTTTCGTTAATGTGTCCTACAGCTTTACTGACACTCTTGCCCAAATAATTTTTCTTATTGCCGTCGCGTAATTCCACCGCTTCATGTTTTCCGGTAGACGCGCCCGAAGGCACTGCGGCACGTCCGGTATAGCCATCGCTGGTATGTACATCTGCTTCTACAGTAGGATTGCCGCGGGAGTCGAGTATCTGCCGGGCAACAATATTGGTAATAAAGCTCATTTGTGTGTGTTTTGGGGTGTAAAGATAATGTGACATTCTCATATTATTTTTGCCGGCACAAGCATTTGTACATGATCTATCATTTTGTCGTCGGCGACGAAGCCGCAAAACCATTACAGGAAGCCATTTTGAACGAGCCTTCTATAGCGGGCGAGGTAATTGTGCTGAAAGATATCCTGCACGTGGGTCCTTTACAGAAAACAGATGACATGACCTTCAGCCAGATGCGCAGCGCCTTCTGGCAGGAAGTGGTTGTACATGATAAAACGCCTGTCGTTGTAGACGATATGGAGCGCCTGCTGACCTGCTCCAAAGCCATGTACGACGATGATACGATCCAGGTATGGTTCTGGATGGCGCCTGGCCCGGCGGATGTCTGTGCTTACTACTGGGTGTTGCCTTATTTGTCAAAGCATGCCGGCCGTTTTTCATTGGTCAATATTGCGGGCCTCCCCTTTCTGGACGAAAATGGCAAAGTATATTTCCCGAAAAACATCAGCGCCATCCTCCCCAGGGAATTGGTTAAAGCCCGGCGGCTCGCCCGGTTGGTGACACCTGCGGAAACGGAAGTAGATACTGAAGAATGGCGCCGGCTGACGGAAGAAAATGCTGCTATCCGTACGCATGAAGGCGGAAAAAAGATCATATCGCGGGATGAAACACATTACGACAGTCAGCTTACCGGCTTTTGTACGCAACAGCCTCAGAAGGCCTCCAGAATCATCAGTCAGGTATTGACAAAACACCAAAACCCGACGGGGGATCTTTATCTCGGCTGGCGGCTGCGTCAATTGGTACAGAACGGTACACTGGAAGCAAATGGTGATATCACAAAATCCTTCAAGGATTTTGATGTACGTTTACCCGGACAGGCGCCGGCTTAATCCGGGGCATCCCGGAAAATAATGTATTTTTGAACAGGGCAGGATAATGAAATTATTGAATACTGTCCTTTTTGTGAACCATCCATGTCAGCAACTTATCAGATAAAATTGCCCCAGTTTGAAGGTCCGTTCGACCTGCTTCTTTTCTTTATAGAGAGAGATGAACTGGATATCTACAACATCCCGATAGCCGGTATTACCAGGGATTTCCTGGAATATATACATCAGATGGAAGCGCTGAATATCGAACTGGCGAGTGAATTTATTCTGTTTATATCCACGTTGATGCGGATAAAGGCCAGGATGCTCCTTCCACGCCGGGAAGTGGATGCCCAAGGCAATGAGATAGATCCCCGCCAAGAACTGGTAGATAAGATTCTTGAATACAAACGTTTCAAAGAGGCGTCTGAGCAGATGGTTATGATGGAGGCCGAACGGCTCCTGCACCAGAAGCGGGGAAATATCCGTAAGGAACTGGAGGCGCTGGGAGAGGAGTATGCCGAAGGTACAGAGATACAAACCGTTACGATGTTCAAGCTGATGCAGGCCTTTGAGCGGGCGATGAAACGGTTTAATGACCGGATGGATAAGCCTCAGCACGTGGTGGTGAAATACAATTATAGCATGGAAGGGCAACGGACATTCCTGCTGGAACACGTAAAAGATCAATCACGTGTAGCATTCGAGACGATGTTTGGAATGTGTGAGAACCGGATTCATGCCATTTTTACGTTTCTTGCTCTACTGGAACTGGTGCAGCAAAAATTCCTGACTTTACTGGTTGGCACGGGTCGGAATAATTTCATTATCGAATGGAATAATGACCATATAGAAGATAGTGAAAGCCTCCCCGGAACATTGGCATTGTAATTGATCTATACTTACTATAAGCATTGATTGATGATCATCCCCGGGAACCTGTCGGACAGAAGAACGGGGATTGCTTATTCTATCAATATTGCATCCAGCTTTTGTTCCCGGATCTTTCCGTCTTCTGTAAATACATAATAACTGTGACTGTTTTTGTCTGTGGATACGGATTTTACCGGTTGTCCATTCCGGAAGACGATCCCAGAAAGATCGTCACAGGCGTATCCCGGCGCCTGGAGGCCATCCAGAATGCTTTTGTGATACAGTGGCTTGCGGGATGCTTCCGTATTGTAATGCGGGCAATGACTTGCTTTGATCAGCCCGAGACCGTCCACGATGGTGAGCTTTTGCGGTCGTGAGTCGGAATAGCCGCCATTGAACCAGCAGAGAGAGCCAGCGCTGCCGCCGGCCAGCAGAATGCCTTTGTCGTATGCTTTCCTCAGGATCGTATCAATACCCTGTACTTGCCAGATGGCCATCATATTAAGTGTGTTGCCGCCGCCGACAACAATTGCGTCCATACCGAGCAGGAATTCTTCAAAGCTTTTCTGCTCGGGCGAGGCATTGATGAATGTTTTCTGTACATACGATCGCATAGGGAGATCAGTACACAGTCCGTACCAGTACGCGATATAATTGGGACTGTCGCCTGTGGCCGTCGGTAGAAAGCAGACTTTCGGATTTTCCTTACCGGTAAGCGATATGATGTATCGCAAAAATGATTTGTTGACTTGTCCGCCATAGGCAAATATGGTTTTCGTGATTTCCTGCGGCACTTTCATACTCTCTTGCGCCTGAACAGAAATGGCGGCTAATCCTACAGCTAAAGATGAAATCAGTTTTTTCATATGGTCATTTTATTTACAAATTATCGTTTTCATTTGCGGGCAATCACGCAGGATTGCTCCGAAACAGGATTGGCCTTACCCTCCAAGCCTGTTTATGCCAGCTTTTGCCTGCTGGTCTATAGATGCCTGGAAGTCATGCCCTTTCATGGAGAGGCACTCCCGGAAGGCTGCTATAGCCTGAATGATTTTACCCTGCTGTTCATAGATTAAACCCATTTGTAAGGCTGCCCGGGCGGCAAAATGTTCTTTCCTGTTTTTACCGATCTGTGTTGTCTGCCTGTACGCAACGAGTGCCAGACTGTCTTCGCCGGTTTCATCATAAATACGTCCAAGCCGGAAATGATAGGCTGCGCTGTCGGCTGTATTGCTGAATGTGGCAGGGGTGATGGTGTGGAGGGTTTGAAGTGCTTCGGTGTAATACCCGCCATCGCACAGGAGTTGTGCTTTGAGTAACTGTGGATGTGGCCATTTCTTTTCTTCAGCAAATCGTTGCGCTTGTCTGTCTGCATCCGTAACCCGGCTCCCTGCGTTGTTTATCTGTTCCCTGCTTGTGTTTGCTTTGTCCGCATTTCCCTGGAGATACCAGGTAAGCGCAGTCATGTGCCAGGCGTCTTTTATGTAGAACTTGCTTTTGTGATGATGTATATAGTGTGCAAAATACCGGATGCAGGTAGGGTCGAGTTTATGATAAAGTGCAATACCCATTTCATAATCAAACACAGGATACAGCTTGTATTCCGGTATGTTTTCCGCCCTGCGGAGTGTCTGTAAAGCGATATCTGCTTTCCGGTAATTAAGTGCAATATTCGCTTTCACAAAAGCATTTAAAAGGTTTTGCTGCACAGGGAATCGGTTGCTGTGTATGAAGTTCCATACCGGTTCCTTACGCGCCTGCAGATAAAATTTGAGATAGCACCAGGCGATGATCGCTTCCGTTTTCAGAAATGTATTAGGGTCAGGATTGTTGTTGATGTAATGCAGTATGCGGCTGACGCCTTTGTTTACATCTCCTTTTACGCCAAAGATGGCAGCCAGCCACTTATGTTCGTCAGGCACGGCTCCGGCTACAGCTTCGCAGAGACCATAGAAAACATTGTTTGGAGCAAATGCCGGAAATAGTTTTTTGTTTTCCCGGATAAGTACGTACGCTTTACGGAATGTAAGCGCTGCTTTGAACTGCTCACCAAACCGCCCGTATACAATGGCCCAATGCAGATAGATGCCGGCTTTGCACAAACGATAATGGGGGTCGTTCTGGTCAGCCTTGTCAAGAAGGCGTATCCGTTCGTACAGGTGCTGCCGTCGTTGTCCCATATCTGCCGGATCTCCGTTCAGCAGCAGCAGGAAGAAGTCTTCGTAATCGGCAATATATACGGCCAGCAGGTTGTTCGGGTCTTCCCGGTGGGCTTGTTGCAGTGCGGTCTTTCCTTTACTGGTCTGCAGCGCCATAAAATGAGTATAGGCAGCGGCACAGTGTTCCGTATACCGGAAATGATAGCCGGAGGCAAATAATGCATTCCCGGCTGAGCAGAGTATCAGTAAAACAAACAACCGTTTCGGCATGACGGCGTAAAGATAATCTATCGTGATGATGCCGTAGTGAAGGTTGTATAAAAAGCATAGCTTATCGTCAGCCTGAGCGTAGCCGGAGACAATCTGGTTATTGCTCAATAACATGCACATTTCGGCTACGCTCAATGTGACAACGATCGAGCTTTTTAGACACCTTCTACGGTTTGGAGAATATCAACGGTAACGTTTTTTCTTCAGTTCCCCGACGTATAGTGACCTCTGTGGCATCTCCCGGATCGAAGGCGCCTAATGCTTCCATGTACGATTGCATGCCGTTGATGGCGTGTTCGCCCAGCCGGATGATCACATCTCCGGCCTGTACGCCGGCTGCCGCTGCCGGTTTATCTTCGGAGACACCATCCACCCGCACACCTCCTTCCTGAAAAGAATAATCCGGGATGATGCCCAGTGTTACCTTAAACCGGGTACGCCCCATGCTGACCTGGCGGGTAGGAGTGAACGCGGGTTTCGGTTCGCTGTCCATCCGTTTTACGATATCAAGAATGTAGCCGCCGATCTGCGTCATGCCCGGATAATTGATCAGGTGTGCGTCATCACTGGGCTTATGGTAATCGGTATGAGTGCCTGTAAAGAAAAATAATACCGGTACGCCTGCATGATAGAAGGAACTGTGGTCGGAAGGACCGACACCGGAACTGTCTGTTTTGATCCGGAAATAATCGTGCTTACTAATAACCTTTTGCCATACCGGAGAAGTGCCGATCCCTCCGATGGTCAGGGCATGTGTGCTGTCGTTGAGCCGACCCACCATATCCATATTGATCATGTACGCGATCCGGTTGCTGTCGAGCTGCAGATCGCGTACGATCGCTTTGGAGCCGAGCAGTCCCAGTTCTTCTCCCGAGAAATGAATAAAGAGGTAATTATATTTCCCGAATTTTGATTTTTTGATCTGTGTGGCCAGCTGCAGTAATAAGGCGCTGCCACTGGCATTATCATCGGCGCCGTTATGTATCTGCTTTTCACCACGGTGGAGGCTGCTCCCGTCCAGACCGTAGCCCAGGTGGTCGTAGTGTGCTCCGATCACGACTGTATAAGCAGCCTGGTTATCTATATACCCGGTAATGTTATGTCCGGTGCCTTCTGTTTTTGTGATAGCGGGGTTTAATTCTATATGGATACCGGCTTGTGTCTGTATGTTGCCGGTGTTATGTACTAATCTGTGCCAGGCATCATATAGCAGTACGGCTGACGGGATATCTGTTTTTTCGTATTCGGAACGGGTGTTAAACGACGGGGGGTATTTTGCATGATAAGAATCGTAAAATAATATACCCTTTGCTCCGAGTTTTGCGGCTTCCCGGGTTTTCTCGTAAGTATATTTTTCCCAGTCAAAATGTGGGTCGCCGGCTTCGGTTTCATTCTGGTAAAGAGGAACTAACCATACATTACCCTGTTCCATGACATCGGGCAATACGCTTCCGACAGCCTTATTGAATCCGGTGAATGGCAGCGGGAATGCATCCTGGGGGATACGAAGCGTGTTTTTACCGATCCTTATTTGTGTTGTACTGCTGATTTCCTTTCCTTTTACAAAACTGAAGGTGTGCCGGTACGATCCCTGGTAGGGGAGGATACGAGCCTGTTCATACCGTCGGATGATATAGTCGCCTGCTTTCCGCTCCCCTTCGGAGCCTGTTGCACGTCCTTCCAGATCATCAGAAGCCAGGTATCCCACGTCCTGCTGTAATTGCCGGATGGCATGTCTCCCGGATTTATTTTGTGCGGAAGCTGGTAGTGCTGCTATGGAAATAAGCAGCACGAAAAGGATCGTCTTAAGGCGGTACATAAGCATGAATTAGGATGCAAAGGTACAGATAGCAGGATCAAATAATGTACGGTGGTAAGTAATATTTATGTCAAAAAAAGCCGCATATCGTGCGGCTTTTCAGTTTTTTATCATCCTGTTTATATGGGATCATGCTTCCGGGGTCTGCAGGGAGCCGTCTTCAGTAACGATCATCTGTGCTTCCATTCCGGGCTCCGCTTCGCTGCCGCTTGTGGGCACGACCACTTCTATATTGCTGATGTCTTTAAGCTGTGGTAATTCTGCCGGTGAGTTGATGCCGAGATAATCCATGAAATTTTTGGATGTCGTGTATACCAGGGGTTTCCCTACGGCTTCTTCATTCCGGCCGGCGATAACGATGAGTTCCTTTTCCAGCAGTTTTTGTATGGAATAGTCGGCGCTGACACCACGTATATACTCAATTTCGCTCTTTGTAACCGGTTGCCGGTAAGCGATAATAGCCAGGGTTTCCATCGCAGCGGCAGACAATTTTTTGATGTACTTGTCGCCATTAAGCTGGAGCACCGTTTTGTGATAGGCTTTTTTGGTCAGGAACTGGTATCCGCCGCCGATCTCACGTAACTCGAACGGATAATAAGCTGCTTCGTATTTTTCGCGTACGGCTTCAATGCAGGTTATAATGCGGTCAGCTTCCACCGGCATTTCCAGTGATTGGCTGATCATTTCAGTCATTTCTATAGTGGTCAGCGGACGTTCGCTGGCAAAGATCAGCGCTTCCACATGCGGCATCAGTTGTTCAATATCCATACAGGCTCCCTTTTCAATTCTACCCGAAAGTAGCACTCCCCGTCAATTTACCGGAAGAAAGAAATGCACAGGTGTGGGAAAAAAGGCTGAAGTCCTCCGGAAGTCCTGCCGGGCAAGGGGAGCAGGCAGTCGTGGGATATTGATTGTATTGCCTGATTTTGAAGAAGATCCTGCCTGTTCAAAAAAACTTTTTGAATATTCCCCTGCTTATCTAATTTTGCGCCCGGAAGGATGGCAGAGTGGTCGAATGCGGCGGTCTTGAAAACCGTTGTCTGTAACAGGACCGGGGGTTCGAATCCCTCTCCTTCCGCAGAAACAAAAAGCACTGAATTTCAGTGCTTTTTGTTTGGTAGTCAATTGGGATCGTATCATTCACAACTTACAGGTAAGATTCATGATGATGTTGTTTTCTTTGATGATGTAGCCGGACAGCCGGTTAATATGCATGTAGCCGAGATCCAGCTTTACTTCGGATGATATGCTGTATTCCAGGTTCATACTGATCCGGTCGTGATCAAAAAAGTGCCCGGCCGGTGTGCCTGTAATATTGAACAATAGCTCGTCGTAAAAACTGAAACGGATCTGTTTCATGAGGTCATAACGAATTCCCAGACGATTGCGTAGTCGTGTGATATCAGATTGACTGCCTCCGAACATGCGATATTCCAACGCGTTCCGGTCGGTGATATACAGCTTCCGGAATATTTCATGTTGTAGCTCCAGGGCAGCCGACAATCTGATTTCTTTACCCGGATGAGCAGTTTCGTCTGCCTGTTGCTGTATCACCCTGTAATGGGAGAAATAGGCAAAAGGAGAAACAGAAAACTTTACATCTTCATTGTGCTGGTAGTGCATCCAGTTCCGGAATGTGAACATCAGGTTTTTGTCAAGTAAATTTTTATTGTCCTGCCCATTTTGTCTCCGGTGCTGCCATTCTGTGTCTATCCGGATTTTTTCGCTCACCGGATGGCTCAGGGTAGTTCTGAACCACGCATTGTAATGATGCTGTGCCTCTGAATTATGGGGAATAAAAATCCATGCTGCCATTACAGGCAGCCATTTCAGGCATGACATAAGATGATTTTGATGTTGCTTTAGTGTGGTAATCGCTCTCTTAGCAGGCCATATACCCACGTGCCTCCAACAGCGCTTAAAAGGGTAACAGCGATTACGGTAGCCCCGGTACCGATCTGTGCAAAAAGGGGACCCGGGCAGGCGCCGGTAATCGCCCAGCCAAAGCCGAACAAGAGTCCGCCATATATTTGTCCCTTATTGAATTTTTTCGGATGGAACACAATGTCCTCACCATAAATGGTTTTGATGTTAAATTTTTTGATGAGCCAGACTGAGATCATTCCCACTATAACCGCACTACCGATCACACCGTACATATGGAAAGACTGCAGCCGGAACATCTCCTGTATCCGGAACCAACTTACGATCTCTGCTTTTACGAATACGATACCGAACAATGTACCTACCACCAGGTACTTCAGATTGTGATACCATTTGTGCTCAAGGTGGCTTTCATTGACACAGATTGTATCTAACGATCGTACATCAATATCGGTGTTCTCCTTTATGTTTTCCTGCATTTTGCGCGGGTTTAAAGTGAAAGAATAAGTGGTAAAATCAGATTAGCCATAATGAAGCCGCCGATCATAAAGCAGATCGTGGCAATCAGCGAGGGCCATTGTAGCGTAGAAAGCCCCATGATCGCATGTCCGCTTGTACATCCACCTGCATATCGCGTACCGAATCCTACCAGAAAACCACCCGCTACCATCATCAGAAATCCTTTCAACGTAAACAATGATTGCCAGTTGATAATATCTTCGGGTACCAGATGATTGTAATTGGTGATCCCGTATCCGGTAAGTTCTGATGCTAATTTGGGATTTACCTGTATTGGATCGGGATTAGCCAGCAGATTTATGGCAATGACCCCACCCAGAAAAATTCCAAAAACGAAAACCAGGTTCCACACTTCTTTTTTCCAATCATATTTAAAGAAAGGGATATTGGCGGGTATACATGCCGCGCAGATATGCCGTAAGGATGAGCTGATGCCAAATGATTTGTTGCCAATGATTAACAATACAGGTACGGTTAATCCGATCAACGGGCCAGCTACATACCAGGGCCAGGGTTGTTTGATGATTTCCAGCATTGCAATTTTTGTTGGTAGTTGATAGTGGAAGGTTTACAGATAATAAAAGTCGCGTGAACGAATGGAGTAAACATTTGTTTGACGATATTGAATGCTTCGACCGGATAATTACAGGTGCTTGGATATTGATTCCCTTAGCCTTTCTTCATTAATATAGCCTGTATGTTTCCAGACAAGTTTGCCGGACTGGTAGAGTTTTAACTCAGGTATGGAAGTGATCTGCAGCTCGTTGCTGATATCCGGATTTTTGTCGACGTCGATATGTACCAGTAGTATGGTCTCTTCCATATCTGTAGCTATGCGCTCCAGGAATGGCTTCATTCGTTTGCAGGGGCCGCACCATTCTGCATAAAAATCCACCAGTACGAGTTTGTCGGATTTCAGGAGCGCCTCATAGCCGCTGCGTGACATTCCTGTTATAATGCTTTCGGACTTCCGGACTTCAGGGAACTGCTCACTGCGCCACTCCATCATGCCTCCGGGCATTTCATACACTTTGGTAAATCCTTGTTGTCGCATTTTGTCTGCCGCATCTGCGCTTCTGCCACCACTTAAGCAGTACACGAAAACGGGTTGTGATTTATCCAGCTCCGAAATGCGGCTGTCAAAATCATTTCCGTTCCAGTCAATATTGATGGCATGTTCCAGATGCCCTTTTTCAAATTCTCCGGGTGTACGCACATCAAGGATGACAGCTTGCGGATTTTGGTGGATCTTCTCCTGAAATGCAACAGCCGAAAGGCTGGTTTCCCCTGCTTTCTGCCCATTGCTGCAACTGTTTAGAAAAACTGCCAGCAAGAGAATCAATGTGTTTTTTACCATAGCGTTAAATGTGTCCGTTAATAATTTTTTCCAACTCTCTGGCTTGCACCACACCGGATTGCCGCCACAACATTACTCCTTTTTTGAAGAGTATCAGTGTGGGGACTCCCTGGACCTGGTAAGCTGCTGCTACCTGAGGGTTTTTGTCTACATCTATTTTTATGATTGCAGCCTTATCCCCGATATGCTGCTTTACATCACTCAATATAGGAGTCATCATTTTGCAGGGACCGCACCATGTTGCAAAAAAGTCTACCAATACCGGCTTGTCCTGATTGATTATCTCTTGAAATGTCATTTTTATGATTTTAAGACCGTTTAAATATCGAAAAAACCAGGCCACCCACGACTGCTCCATATATCGTACTGTTGACCGGTTTGGATGTTATCGCACAACTCCCTGAATTACAGCCGACAAATTGCCAGTAGAAATAGCCCGCTACGGCGCCTGCTGTAATACCTGCAATTGTAAGCAAATGTTTTTTAATGAACCTCTTCATAGGTAATATCTTCAGTTTTTCTGTCTGTTTTAGGGATATGTGTATTGCAACCCGCCGGTCCGCAACATCCGATATTCATCAGTGGCATTAAAGAGAGTAGTCCACCCAGCATCATGAACAGCCATTCTCCCTCCCGGATGCCCTGCACGATAATGAAAATGCCCAACACCAGGCGCAGCACACGCATGAAGTCCCAGTTTCCGAAATATTTTTTCATCTTCTTTTCTGTATTCGAATGCTATTAATAATCGTGTTTGCTTAGTGCCTTTTCTTTTTATTGGTGCGAATACCCAATGGTAAATACAATGGGCAAAAGCTGATAAAAGAAGTAACAAGAAATACCACTGCCAGAATACCTGCGATAATGGCCACTGTTCCCGAGATGATATTGGTGAAATACAGGGTTGCAATCGCAACTGCTATCAGGATGCGTATTGTCTTATCGGTTGTTCCCATGTTCTTTTTCATGAGTTTATTTTTTTACCAGGTTAATAAAGACTTCTGTGCCGGCTCTGGGAGGAATACTGTTGTAGCAGTTATCCATTAGCTTAATCCCGAAGTATGGTGCAAAAACAGGTTTGTACGCACAGGGACAGCCTCCGAACGGCGGACCTTGTTTTTCAAACGCTGTATCAAACAATACGCCTGCTATTTTGCCCTTTTTGCTAAGTAACGAAGCCGTTTTTGCTGCATATTCGTTCCTTCTGGATGGTGGTATGGCACAAAAAAACGTTTGCTCAAGGATCAGATCATAACTCCCTTTATGCAAAAAGAAATCTTCACACAACACTTTTATCTGCGGTATATGGGCGAATTTTGCCTTTAGAATGTCAACTGCTTTTTGCGCAATGTCAATCAATGTAATGTTGGTGAATCCATTGGCAACGAGGTGTTCAGCTTCATAGGCGTTACCGCATCCCGGTATTAAAATGGCTGCATTTTTGTCCGGATATTGATCCATGTATTCAGTAATTGCTGGTGAAGCATAACCGATATCCCAGCCGGTTTCCCTATTGTTCCATCGGGTATTCCAATATACCTGATCAAGTGGTTGTTCACATTGGATTACACAGCATTGTATGTCGTTGTCCTGTTTATCCATTTTTTTAGTTGAAAGCTGATAAGTGACAGTTGAAATTGTGCCTGTTCATTGTTAATCGTCCACGGTCAGGTGTCAACTAATTGTTTTATATGCTGCCAGGCGCCCCCATTGATTATGTTCTGAAGTCCGCTCCGTTCCAGGGCGCTTTTCGCCTGGCTGCTCCGACTACCACTTCTGCAAAATACGACAATATGTTTTTTATTTTTGAATGATGCCAGCTGGCTGAGTATCTTGTCCAGTGGTATGTTTACGGCTCCTTTTACACTACCTGCCGAAAATTCGGCAGGCGTACGTACATCCACTAAAAAAGCGCCTTGTTTTATTGCTTCTTTTAATTGTTCATTCCCTGCGGGGGCAAACATGTTTTTCAATATTCCGAACATAATTTCATATTTAGTTTCTATAAAAACAACTTTCCACTATTACTTTTCCACTATTACTTCTCCATTGTTATTCACCCATTCCTGCATGCCCCCGGCATAATTTTTTACGTTGGTGAATCCATTTCGTACCAGTATGGAGTATGCAATTGAAGAACGGTCACCGGCCTGACAATGAATAATCACTTCTTTATCTCTGCTGATTTTGCCCAGATTGTCGGGCAAAGTGCCTGCAAAAACATGATCAGCGCCGGCCATGTGCCCCGCTTCGTATTCCGTCAATCCTCTTACGTCTACGATCTGCACATCCCCTTTTCCTACGTAAGTTTTAAACTCTTCCAGGGAAATAACATCTCCTTTTTGCAGTGTAATGCCTGTTTCATCTACACTGGAGATATAACCGTATATATTATCAAGGCCGATACGCATTAATTTCCGGGTGAGACTTTCGACTTGGGCATCGTCTGCTACCAGTATAAATTGCTCCTCATAATTCAGCAGCCATCCGGCCCAGGTAGAAAAGGAGTTATTGTCCTGGATGTTCAGGCTTCCGGGTATGAATCCGTTGGCAAAATCGGATTTATTACGTGTGTCAATTACCTTGACCCCTTTCTGATATGCAGACAGAAATTGTTCGTTTGACAGCTTCAGATGCCTGGGTACTTCAATCAGCAATGGCCTTTTTACCTTATTCAGGTGTTTCATCATCGCGAAGTATTTGGGCGGCTCGGGTTGGTCTGCGAGGAGGTAATCTGTAAATCCTTTTTCATCAGATCCATATTGAAATGCCCAGTTGCGGATTTTCTCATATCCTACAGTAGAGCTGTGTACGGCTCCCAGCGCTTTACCACAGGCTGACCCTACTCCGTGCGCTGACCAAACCTGAATGTATTCCGGCAGATCTGCAAATTTTTTGAGTGACTGATACATCTGTCTGGCCCCTGCTTCTTTTGTACCGATTAATCCTGCTGCCTTTTCGAGAAGGTCGGGGCGCCCGATGTCTCCTACAAATACAAAGTCGCCGGTGAAGATCATAGCAGGCTTGTCTGTTGCCGGATGATCAGTTAGCAGAAAGCTGATGCTTTCCGGTGTGTGGCCGGGCGTATGCAATACTTCCAGGGTCAGGTTGCCGACTTTGATGATATCATTGTCTTTTAATCCCACATGAGGGAACTGATATTGCCAGTCCGGTCCGCCTTCATCAGAAAGATACATGGTGGCGCCTGTTACTGCCGCTAATTCCCTGGAACCACAAAGGAAGTCTGCATGGATGTGTGTTTCCGTAATGTGGGTGATCTTCAGGTTATTTTGTGCGGCGATATCGAGGTAGGTGTCAATATCACGCTTTGCATCAATTACAATGGATTCTCCTGTTGCCTGGCATCCGATGAGATAACTCCCCTGTGCAAGACTCTTATCATAAATGTGCTGGAAAAACATAGTGTGTTTTATTTTGAAGGTTATTTGATGTTTTGATGGTACAAAATTCCGGTATTCATTTTTCCTGTACAGCTACTTTTGTTACATAGCAGGTTGATATTTGGTGGCTATTTCAAAGTTCTCATTTACGTTTTTTACGGACAATGATTTTTATCAGGATTTACCGCGATTCCTTCATTTCATGCTTCGCTGTAAACCATCAACTTTCCATTTTTAATGAAAGATGGTTTCTTTGATAATGATATAAATCCCCATCACCAGCACAAACCAACCGAATGCAGGCTTGAGCTTTGCTCCGTTTATTTTCCTGGACAAAGCAAATCCTATGAAGATGCCGATAATTGAACATGCTGTAATGCTACTCAGGAAAGCCCAGTCAATCACTGTTTCGCTGCCCTCACCGAAAAAGCCGATCAATGATTTAGCTGCAATAATGATTAAGGAAGTGCCCACGGCTTCTTTCATCGGCAGTTTGCTTAATAGTACCAATGCCGGTATGATCAGAAATCCGCCACCTGCTCCGACCAGCCCGGTCAGCAAGCCGACAATTGCTCCTTCTGCCAGAATCAGCGGATAGTTAAATTGTTGTTTTTGTGACGTTTCACTATTCTCCTGCTTGTTTTTTTTGATCATACTGTATGATGCAAATATCATAAGCACTGCAAAGAGCAGCATCAATAGTATGCTTTTGGTGATCGTAAAGTCGCCGAGATTCAGGATTTTTTCAGGAATAGCGGGTACAACATAAGCCCTTGTGAGGAATACTGAGACAACAGACGGGATGCCAAATACGACAGCCGTCCGGATATCCACCAGACGTTTCCGGAAATAGGATACTGATCCGACAATGCTGGTGGCTCCTACTATAAACAGAGAATATGCGGTAGATGTAACTGCATTTATGCCAAATAAATATACCAGAACCGGAACGGTCAGGATACTGCCGCCCCCGCCGATCAAACCTAATGCGATGCCAATAAATACTGAGGCAAAATATCCTGCTGTATCCATCCCCGTTGTCCGTTTCAATTTATTTCAACCGCAAAGTTGAAATAACAGGATGGCTTGTACGGTTACTTTTGTTACAGAGCAGGCGATGGCAGGCATCGGAGCGTTGGAAGCTACACAATCCCACTGTCAACCCTCTGTTATTATAATTTTGTTCCTTCCAAGCTGTACGTTTCCGTTTTCTTCCAGTTGTTTCAAAAGTCTTGATACTACAACCCGGGCTGTACCAAGCTCATTGGCTAATTGTTCATGAGTGGTCTGGATGATATTGGATTGCGTGAGTGCGGATTTCTTGTGTAGTAAATTCAATAACCGTTCATCTACTTTTTTGAATGCAATGGCATTGATAATATCCAGCAGCTCTTCAAAGCGCTTGTGATACAGGCGGAAAATATAATCCAGCCATTGTGGATATTCTTTGATGAATAGCGAAACTTTGTCAACAGGCAGGAAAAGTATTTCAGCTTCTTCTTCTACTTCAGCTTTCACTTTGCTTGTTTCGTTATGCAGCCCGCCCAGGAAAGACATAATACAGCTTTCCCCGGATTTTATATAATAAAGCAGAATTTCCCGGCCATCTTCTTCCGTACGGATTACTTTAATCATTCCCTTTGTGACGATTGGAATAGAGTGGATATTAGCATTTTCGTTCAGTATAATACTTCCCGGCTCATAATTTTTCTGTATGCTGTATTGATATAACTTCTCTACCAGTTCCGGTGATGATTTGAATTCCGTTATTTGCCCCAGGTTTTCCATGCGGTAAATTTATGATTTTAATCTACAGGAGGCTGTTTCAGCACAGGCCATTTGTGTGGATTGGCTTTTATGCGGCTTCGTGTTCCGGGCAATCAATCCGGATGTCTTTTGCCAGCAGCTTTTCATTCAGCAGGTTACAGAAATGCGTATTGCCTTTATGGGTGTAGTAACGACAGTTGTAACATGTCCGTTGCATGCTGATGATGCCTGTCTGGTTGAGTGTACGTATCAACGCGGATATGGACTCCCATAGCATTTCTTTTTCCGTACATCCGGTCTGTGCCAGCCATTCACTGAATGGCGTTGTATAGTGTTCCGTTTCCCGTACTACTCTCCTGCCGTCTGCTGTGAGCCGGATGCTGTAACGCCGGCTGTCGGAACGGTCGGGGATTTTGCTGATCAACGTCTTTTGCTCGAGTATTTTGATGGCATCGCTGATCGTTGGTTTCGTAACGCCGAATTCCTGCGCCAGGTAACTGACGTTATTCTTTTCGGCGCTATGGTAGTGCATGAATATCAGCAACTGGATCTGTATCGGACTCAGTGCCTGTTCCTTAGCCTGCTCCCATAACAATGTCCTGAACACCTGCGACAGACGTTCCAGCCCGGCAACGATCTTGTTATCGGTATGGTTGTTTTGTTCATTCAGGTCAAAGACGGACATAGTGTTTATGTTACCTGTTTTTGTTCGTTCCAGTAATAGCTGTCCGGATACATTCTATGCCCGAATACAGCGGTGCCGATTCTTACCATGGTAGCGCCTTCTGTGATGGCTGTTTCAAAATCCCCGCTCATTCCCATGGATAGTTCTTTCATGTCCGCATTGGGTAATCCCAAAGATGCGATCTGTTCTTTTAAAGATCGCAGCAGGCTGAAACATTTTCGTATTTGCTCCGTTTCGGCGCTGAATAATCCGATGGTCATCAATCCTTTTACTTTGAGTGTATCGTACATTGAGACTTCTTTTGCAAAGGTAAGCGCATCTTCGGGACTTACGCCAAATTTACTTGTTTCATAGGATGTGTTTACCTGCAGTAGTATGTCTATGCTTCTGCCTTCTTTTTGCAGTTGTTTGTCCAATGCCTGTACCAGGCTGATGCGGTCTGCTGACTGAATACAATGGGCATGTTTCAATACTTCTTTCACTTTGTTGGTTTGCAGATGACCGATAAAATGAAATTGTACATTGTTGCCTTGCAGATACGGGTGCTTCTCCGTCAGTTCCTGTACTTTATTTTCACCCACATAATTTTGACCGTAGATAAAGGCCTGTCTGATGACTTCCGGTGCTACAGTCTTGGTTGCAAGTAACAGCTTTACTTCTTCAGGATCTCTGCCTGCTTTTACGCAGGTAGTATTGATGGCATTCTTTATATGCTGCAGCCGTTCTGCTATGGAGCTCATTTTTCTTTGTTTAAAAGTATAGCACGTATCTCTTCGTCTGATACATCCCTGAAGTTTTTAAAGCGGTATGCGGGATCATGCGCTCTGAGGTGCAGGATCTTGTCGCGTCTGGAAGCTTTTGCCGGTAGTGCAGCGGGTATACTTTCCATTTCCAGAATGTAATACCCTTTTTGCCGGATGTCGGCAAGTATTTCTGCTGTTGGTTCTTCTATATGGCAGAACTGACATTCTGTAGTGGTAAGCTGGTCATCCTTTTCACCAATGGTGTGCAGATATGCTTTTCCGAATCTGAATATTTCTGAGGTGTCTTTAATTGTGTCCGGTACAATGATGTCGAAATGCAACACATCACCTGTATGGCTTTTAACGTAAGTATCCCATACTGCTACTTTCATGTTGTTTTGTTTTTGCAGTGAAGAGCCGGTTTGTGCATTGACATTAAAGACAAATGCAGCCAGCGCAAATGTAAGCAGGTACTTTATCTTTTTTTTAATGATCATGTTGTGTTTGTTATGTTCAAAAAGCCAGGGGTCACAAACGGGCCCCTGACTTTCGGGGGGAATTCATGCAGTGTTACCCTTTTACATCCGCTATAGACGCACCGAAGTTGATATGCAGCACATTTCCGTTGGGTGTCACCAACGCAGGAACGGATTTTACACCTGCCCTTTCTGCGTCTTCGATACGCTGGCGGTCTTCACCAAGGTGTACGATCTCCACGTTGGACGCACCTACCAGGTTTACAATGTCGTGTTCTGCGCTGACACATACCGGACAGCCGGCATGATAAAAAACTGATTTACTCATGTTGCACAATTTTAAGCTCTGGCAATATCGCCGCCACAAATGTAGTTAGGATTCCTAACTTTAAAAAATAATTTTTAATTCAGCCAACATAAATGATTTTCAACCACTGCTGTCCGGGGAAGTTTCAAGAGAACGCCTGTACTGTACATCCACTGTTTCGGCCATTCTTATAAACAGGGGTCTTGCTATTGAGCAGAACGATGTATACAGCTCCGCAGGAGCTCCCTGTTTACAGAATGCTGATATTTTCCCCGGACAATAATGATTTTCAACAATTTTACCGCTCCCGTCGCGTATACACCTGACGGAAATAAATTCTTCTTGTTGATTTTAGGCAAGAAGCCGGGGGGTTACACTACGATGTTGATCATCCGCCCTTTCACGTAAATGATCCTTTTCAGAGCCTTTCCTTCCAGCCATTTCTGAACGGTTGCATCGGCGAGTACTGCCTGTTCCACCTGCTCTTGCGTAGTATCGGTAGGGAGTTCGAGTTCTGCGCGGGTCTTGCCGTTGATGGCTACGGGGTATTTTTTGCTTTGCTCTGCGATGTACGTTTCTTCAACTGCAGGGAACACCGCATCCAGCACGCTGGTTTCGTATCCTAACTGATGCCACAATTCTTCTGCCAGATGAGGCGCAAAAGGGGCGATCAATATCGTTAAAGGTTCCAGTACTGCATGTTTATGACAGTTCAGAGCGGTCAATTCATTCACACAGATCATAAACTGGCTGATGGCTGTATTGAACGCAAAGCGCTCAATATCCTCGCCGGTTTTTTTGATGGTCTTATGTATGGAGCGGAGCTCCTCTGCCGAAGGTTCGTCATTGGTCACCTGCCAGCCCTGCTGCACATCGTAATACAGGCGCCAGAGCTTTTTCAGGAAGCGGTGTACGCCTTCGATACCTTTGGTGTCCCAGGGTTTGCTCACGTCTATCGGGCCGAGGAACATCTCGTACATACGAAAGGTATCCGCACCGTATTGTGCTACAATGTCGTCGGGATTGACGACGTTGTATTTGGATTTGGACATTTTCTCCACTTCTGCGGTACAGATGTATTGCCCGTCAGGCTCCGGGATAAATTGAGCCGTGGCAAATTCCGGCTTCCATTGTTTAAATCCTTCGATGTTTAATGCTACACCATCCACAAGGCTGACATCTACATGCAGCTTGTCGAAATTGTTTTCAAGCGCCTGTTTACCGGTGTTGATGTTATTACGTTCCAGGAAAGCCGTGCGTTGCTCCTGCGAGACAAAGACATTCCGGTCGTTTTTGTAGCGATATACAAAGCGTGAGCTGCCCTGTATCATTCCCTGGTTTACCAGCTTTTTAAACGGTTCATCGAAGGAAAGATGTCCGAGGTCGTACAGCACCTTTGTCCACATACGGCTGTACAGCAGGTGGCCGACGGCATGCTCCGTACCGCCCACATAGAGATCTACCTGCTGCCAGTAATCCGTGGCCGCACGGCCTGCAAACGCTGTATCATTGTGTGGATCCATATATCGCAGGAAGTACCAGCTACTGCCGGCATAACCCGGCATGGTATTCGTTTCGCGCGGGCCGGCAGGGGTATCTACCCACTCGCTGATGTTGGCCAGTGGCCCTTGTCCTTCGGGACCGGGACGGTAGCTGTCTACTTCGGGTAATGTCACCGGAAGCGTGCGCAGGTCGTCCGGGATGTTGAGTTCCGGCTCATCAATTGTATAAGGTATATTGTCCTGGTAGATGATCGGGAACGGCTCACCCCAGTAGCGTTGGCGGCTAAATCCTGCGTCGCGCAACTTGTAGTTTACTTTGCGGACGCCGATGCCCGCTTCTTCGATCGCTTTGATGGCGGCTTCTGAAGCAACAGATATTTCCAGTCCGTTCAGGAAATCGCTGTTGGTAAGTGTCCCTTGTTTGTCGCTATAAGCGTTTTCTCCATTGTAATGATCACCGAAGATATTCGTGACAAGGATGTTGAAATGTTTGGCGAAAGCGTGATCGCGGTCATCGCCTGCTGGCACAGCCATGATAGCGCCGGTGCCGTAACCTGCGAGTACATACTCGGATATCCATACCGGTATTTGTTTTCCGGAGAATGGGTGTATGGCATAAGCGCCGGTGAAGCAACCGGTAACCTGTTTTACTTCGCTTATCCGCTCGCGTTCGGAACGGCTTTGTACATAGGTCTGATATTGTGTTACGGCTTCCTGCTGCTCCCGTGTGGTGATCGCCGGTACCAGCTCATGCTCCGGCGCGAGTACCATAAAGTCTACACCGAAAATGGTGTCCGGCCGGGTTGTAAAAACTTCGATCGCATGTTCGTTTGCTAAAGCAAAACGTACCTGTGCACCGTTGCTTTTGCCGATCCAGTTGCGCTGCATTTCCTTCATGGCATCGCTCCAGTCGAGGGTGTCGAGTGCACCCAGCAAGCGGTCGGCGTATTCGGTAATGCGGAGGAACCACTGGTTCATTTTCTTCTTCACCACAGGGAAGCCGCCGCGTTCGGACACACCATTGACCACTTCATCATTGGCGAGTACTGTACCCAGCCCTTCGCACCACCATACTTCAGCGTGGCTGAGGTAAGCCAGGCGGTACTTCATCAGGATAGCGCGTTGTTCATGAGCAGGAAAGCTTTGCCATGCCGCAGCATTAAACACAGGTTGGTCTGCTTCGGGACAGAGAATATTTTGATTTCCTTCTGCGGAGAAGATCGCAATCAGCTCTTTTATGGGACGGGCTTTCTGCTGCTGCCGGTCATACCAGCTATGGAAGAGCTGCAGGAAGATCCATTGTGTCCACTTATAATAGCGTGGATCTGAAGTGCGCACTTCACGGCTCCAGTCGTAGCAGAAGCCGATTTTATCTAATTGTTCCCGGTAGCGGGTAATGTTTTCCTTTGTAGTGACAGCAGGATGCTGCCCGGTTTCCAGCGCATATTGCTCGGCGGGCAGGCCGAAAGCGTCGTACCCCATCGGGTGAAGCACATTATAGCCTTTCAATCTTTTATAACGTGCATAGATATCAGAGGCAATATACCCGAGCGGATGACCTACATGCAGGCCCGCGCCACTGGGGTAGGGGAACATGTCAAGAATATAGCATTTAGGCTTATCGCTGTTATTGCTTATTTTATAGATCTCTTTCTCGTTCCAATATTTTTTCCATTGCTGCTCAATGGACTGAAAATTATATTCCATGTATACCGTACGGATTGGGCTGCAAAAGTACGAAAGGCAGGGAGGATTAGGATAGGAATCAGTTTCCGGTATGTTTTCATTGCTTTTCTGACAAATTTATTATAAATATAATTATATAAAATCTACTATAAGGGAAAAAGTCACGGGTGATCAGAAAATAAAAAGACCTTATTATCCTTTTTTATGACAAAAGTCATATTTTATTTCATAATACTATCGGACTTTTGATTTGTAAATAAATGGATGAATTAATCAGCTAATTCACTAATAAATCATCCGCTATAAATCAGTTAATTAAATGTAGATCATTCGCTAACAAAATTCATTCTTATGAACATCAAACATCTTGCTTTAGTAGCCATCGCAACAGGAATTTTTATCTTATCTGCCTGTGGCGGTAATCCAACCGAAAAAACCGCAACGAATGAAGGAACTGCTCAACCTGCCAATGCAGCAACTGTCAAAAAAACTACAGAGGAAAAAGGCATCGGCAAGTATACACATGTAGAGCTGACACATCCGCTGGACGCCGGACTGGTATCATCCGGGCAGCGGGTATACGATGTGAAATGCGCTTCATGTCATAAGACCACTGATGAAAAGCTGGTAGGTCCCGGCTGGAAGGGCGTAACAAAGAGAAGAACCCCGGAGTGGATCATGAACTTCATAACCAATGTAGACGAAATGCTCGACAGAGACCCGGCCTCGCAGGCTATGCTGGAAGAATGCCTGGTACGTATGCCCAACCAGAATTTAAGCGATGAAGAAGCAAGGGCTTCACTTGAATTTATGCGCCAGGTGGACGGTGAAAACTAAAGAAATTATTCCCCTTATTAAATACCATAATTATGAAACAGATCACAATAATATTGGCTTGCTTTGGTACAATCGCCCTGCTTCCGGGTTGTAAGATGAAGACAACGGAAGCGGTCGTCGGTGGTGATGCCGCTTCGAAGGTATATGTAGCGCCGGGGAAATACGATGAGTTCTACAACTTCGTATCCGGTGGATTCAGCGGCCAGGTTTCCGTTTACGGGCTTCCTTCCGGCCGTCTGCTTAAAGTAATCCCGGTTTTCTCCCAGAATCCGGAAAACGGTTATGGATACAGCGAGGAAACAAAGCCTATGCTGCAGACTTCCTTTGGGTATGTTCCCTGGGATGATCAGCATCACCTGGCCTTATCACAGACAAACGGTGAGCACGACGGGCGCTGGATATTCGCCAATGCCAATAACACGCCGCGTGTAGGCCGTATTGACCTGAAGACGTTTAAGACGGTTGAAGTACTGGAGATCCCCAACAGCGGCGGTAATCACTCTTCGCCCTTCCTTACGGAGCATACGGAATATGTGATTGCCGGTACACGCTTTTCCGTACCGGTAGGCAATCAGGAAGTTCCGATTACCAACGAATCTTATAAAGCAAACTTCAGGAGCACTGCTTCATTTATAGGCATCGACCAGGCTACAGGCCATATGAATATCAGTTTTCAGGTGGTGCTGCCAGGTATGAACCTTGATCTTAGCCGTGCGGGCAAGGGGCCGTCTCATGACTGGTTTTTCTTCTCCACCTATAATACGGAACAGGCAAGCACTTTGCTGGAAGTAAATGCATCTAAAAATGACAAGGATTTTATTGTTGCCGTTAATTGGAAAAAAGCAGAAGAATATGCAAAGGCGGGCAAGGGCAGGAAGATGGCAACGGAATACTACCACAATATACTGAACGAAGAGACCCATACAGCCACTTCAGAGATAATCAGGGAAGTACTGATGCTGGATCCTAATGAGCATAAGGACTTTGTTTACCTGATCCCCTGCCCGAAATCTCCTCACGGGTGCGACGTGGATCCCAGCGGTGAATACATCATCGGCAGCGGTAAGCTGGCAGCGCTTATTCCGGTATTCTCCTTTCAGAAGTTTACCAAAGCGATTGCCGATAAGGCTTTTGAGGGCGAGTATTACGGGATTCCCGTCATCCGGTACGAAGCCGCATTACACGGTGAAGTGCAAAAGCCGGGCCTGGGCCCGTTGCACACAGAATTTGATGGCAAGGGTAACGCTTATACTTCCTTCTTCGTTTCTTCGGAGATCGTGAAATGGAATATTAAAGACCTGACGGTATTGGATCGTGTACCGACTTATTATTCCATCGGCCATCTGATGGTGCCGGGTGGAGATACAAGGAAGCCGTATGGAAAATATGTAGTGGCATATAACAAAATAACAAAAGACCGCTACCTCCCTACTGGTCCCGAACTCACACAGAGTGCACAGTTATATTCGATCGAGGGGGATAAGATGCAGTTATTGCTCGACTTCCCGACAATAGGGGAACCACACTATGCCCAGGCCATTGCTGCGGATAAGATCAAAGATCAAAGTATAAAGATCTATGACATCAATAAGAACAGGCATCCTTATGTATCCATGGGAGAGAAAGAAACGAAAGTGGTGAAGAACGGCAGCCGTGTGGATATCTATATGACGGCCATCCGCTCCCACCTGACGCCGGATAATATTGAAGGCGTGCAGGTAGGAGATGAGGTATACTTCCACGTGACCAACCTGGAGCAGGACTGGGATATCCCGCACGGGTTTGCCATCAAACATGCTAATAATGCGGAGCTGTTGATCATGCCCGGCGAAACCAGCACCCTGAAATTTGTGCCGGAACGGGCAGGCGTATATCCGTTCTACTGTACCGATTTCTGCTCGGCGCTGCACCAGGAAATGAGTGGTTACCTCCGTGTATCTCCGAAAGGAAGTAATGTGCCCCTGAAGTGGCATACCGGTAAAACCGATGCCGAGATTGCAGCAGCAAAGTAGTTTCATACTCATCAATGGCAGTGTGTCTTGTCGGATGATATACTGCCATTGCTATATATACTTATCATGAAAAAGTTAAGTACGGTAGGACGGATCAGCGTTTTTGTAGTTATAGGTTTTGTTGTGATGCTCTGGTTTTTCCCTATGTGGCGGATTGATCTGGTTGCTCCGCAATATCCTGAAGGTATTTTCATGCAGATATGGATCAACGATGTCAAAGGTGATGTAGATATCATCAACGGTCTGAATCATTATATCGGGATGAAAACCATTCATAAGGAGGATTTCAAGGAGTTTATCTATCTCCCCATTGCCCTGATGGGCTATTGCGGATTGGGATTACTCGTGTTGTTGTGGGGCCGGAAGAAAGGGTATTACATATGGGCTGGTATATTCCTCCTTATTGCAGGTATCTCTATGTACGATTTCTGGAAATGGGAATACGACTACGGACACAACCTGGATCCGTCAGCGCCGATTAAAGTTCCGGGTATGGCGTATCAGCCGCCGCTTATAGGTTACAAGAAGATGCTCAATTTTGAGGCGTTGTCACAGCCTGATATCGGCGGGTGGTTTTTTATCTCCGCAGGTATGATCCTGGCAGGCATCTCGTGGTATGAATGGAAACGTTCCGGAAAAAGAAAAAGCATGAAAAGAAGACCTTATGCTCCGGTGTGTATTTTGCTGTTGTTTCTGATGTCCTGCAGCAGGGGATTTGAACCGGTAGACTATGGAAAAGACGCCTGTGTGCATTGCCGCATGACCATTGTGGATGAGCGTTTTGCATCGGAGCTGGTAGATGAGAAGGGCAAAGTATTCAAGTTTGATGATCTGAAATGTATGAAGCAGTTCATACACGCAAAAGAGAAGAATGGACAGGATAATCTACTTTTTGTCGAAGATTATTTGATGCAGCATGAGGGCGCTATTGATGCCGTCAATGCCGTATACCTGGAACATGATTTTTTTGCCAGTCCTATGAGAGGTAACTATGCCGCCTTTACCGATGAGCAGGAAGCGCAGCGTTTTAAAGACAGCCTGGATATACCTTTTTTGAGCTGGAATGACCTGAAATAAGAGCGATGCATTTAAAATTCCCGATACTATTGATGTTATTCGTTGTGCCGTCTCTGTGGAGTAGTGCAGCAGTCATCAGGGTAGATCCCGGTAATAATGTGCAGCAGGTGCTGGATCAGGCGCAGGCAGGAGATACGATCCGGATACAAAAAGGATTTTACAGGCAAAGCAATATCGTGGTGCGGAAAAGACTTGTGATTACCGGTGAATCATACCCCGTTTTTGATGGAGAAAATAAAAACGAGGTTTTCATTATTATTGCCTCGGGAACCCATATCCGGGGATTGCAGATACAGAATACCGGTCGCAGCAGCCTGAGGGATATGGCTGGTATCAAATTGCAGGATGTGCGTGATGTGCATATCAGAGACTGCAGAATATTGAATACTACTTATGGTGTCTATCTGCAGAACAGTTCAGCCTGTACCATTGATAAGAATACCGTCCGGGCTTCTGCCAAAGACGAGTTGCAGTCGGGCAATGGCATTCATGCCTGGAAATGCAGCCATCTGATGATCAGCAATAATGCCATATCCGGCCACAGGGACGGTATCTATTTTGAATTTGTTACCGAGTCTATGATCAGCAATAATACTTCGTCAGGTAACATTCGCTATGGGCTGCATTTTATGTTTTCGCATGATGATGTCTATCAGTATAATGTGTTTGAAAAAAACGGAGCCGGTGTTGCGGTGATGTATACCAAAAGAGTGAAGATGCATAGTAATACTTTTTACCGGAACTGGGGAGATGCGGCTTACGGTATTTTACTCAAGGATATTACGGACAGTAAAATAGAGTATAACAAATTTGACCGCAATACCGTTGGTATTTTCATGGAGGGCAGCAGCCGTACGCATGTAGCTTATAATGAGTTCAGTGATAACGGATGGGCAATGCGTATCCAGGCAAGCTGCGACGCAAATGTATTTGAGATGAATAACTTTTCAGGTAATTCATTTGATGTGACTACCAACGGAACCATGATGCTCAATACCTTCAGGGCTAATTACTGGGATAAGTATGACGGATATGATCTGGACAGGGACGGGAAGGGCGATGTACCGCATTATCCTGTGAGCGTCTATGCGGTTATTACAGAAAAGATACCTGCCGCTATGATCCTGTACAGAAGCTTCTTTACCAATATTATGGATCAGGTAGAAAAGATAATGCCCGGCCTTACGCCCGATCAGTTAAGGGATGATGAACCACGGACAAAGAGGTGGAAATTATGATTGAGATAACGCAGCTTACCAAGTCGTTCGGCAGATTTAAAGCGCTTGATAATATAAACCTTCAGTTACCGGAGGGACGGGCGATCTCGCTGCTCGGCCCTAACGGATCGGGGAAGACGACTTTGATCAAATCCATACTGGGTCTGGTGATACCTGAAAAAGGAACGATCAGCATAAATGAGCATGTCATAAAAAAGGACTGGAGCTATCGTGCCGGGATCGGTTATATGCCCCAGATCGGCCGTTATCCGGACAACATGACCGTGTGGCAGGTGATCAACATGATCCGGGAGATCCGTAAAGATCATACCTCCTGTGATGAGGAACTGATACAGGGATTTGGCCTGGACAAAATAAAGGATAAGCGAATGCGTAATTTATCCGGCGGAACCCGCCAGAAGGTAAGCGCCAGCCTTGCGTTCCTATTTGCCCCGGATATCTATATACTTGATGAGCCGACGGCCGGTCTGGATCCTGTTGCCAGCGAGTTGCTGAAGGACAAGATCATCCGGGAGCGTACTGCCGGTAAACTGGTATTGATTACATCGCATGTATTAAGTGATCTGGAAGGAATCGTAAGTCACGTCATTTATCTGCAGGATGGCAGACTTATGCTTTACAAAACAGTAGAAGAGCTGCAGGCGGCGACCGGCGAGGAGAAACTCAATAAAGTAATCGCGCAGGTAATGAGTAAAGGGTTACCTGCTTCAAGCTATACGTTGTGAAGATCATCATCAAATATGTACTTCTGGATCTTTTCAAAAATAAGATCATACTCGTTTATACTGTTATTCTTGCGGTGCTGGCCGTAAGTGTGCTGCAACTGGATGCAAACCCCTCCAAGGGATTGGTGAGTTTATTAAATATCACCCTGCTGTTCGTTCCGATCATCACCATTCTTTTTACAACCATTTACTTCTTCAATACTATTGAATTTATTGAGTTGTTGCTGGCACAACCGGTCAGCAGGAACCGTGTTTTGCTGGCAGTGTACACCGGCATATCGGTGTCGCTTTCCACGGCCTATATGGTGGGGATCGGTCTGCCATTGTTATTGCTTGTTTCCGGTATGCAGTCATTTGTCCTGGCATCCAGCGGTATTTTGCTTACGCTTGTTTTTTCTTCACTGGCGCTGCTTATTTTCGTTCTTTCGAAGGATAAGACACGCGGTATCGGGGCGGCTATTATTACAGCCTTATTTTTTTCCTTGCTTTTCGACGGGCTGCTGATTGGGCTTATTTATGCATTCAGCGACTATCCGATTGATCATTTTGTGATCGGCGCCATCGCGCTGAATCCCATAGATCTGGCGAGGGTACTAATGCTGCTGCAATTGGATATTGCCGTCATGATGGGTTATTCCGGAGCTTTATTCAAAAAGTTCCTGGGGTCGGCAACGGGGAGTATATTTTCTGTATGCTGTATGTTGTTCTGGGTAATCGTTCCGTTGCTGCGTTCTGTCCGGATTTTCAGAAAAAAAGATCTCTGATCACCACCCCAGAGCTGCCTTTCCGGTTTCGCTGATCAGATCTGCATTCCACTGTGGCTCCCATACAAGTGTAACGCCGGTTTCATATCCGGGCAGCGCGGCTTCAACGGCCGTTCTTACATGAGCTGTTATAATGCCTCCCATCGGGCAGGCCGGGGTGGAAAGGGTCATGAAAATGTGGATACTATTTGCTTCAATGGTCATGCCGTACACCAGTCCCAGGTCTATGATGTTGATACCCAGCTCGGGATCTGTGACTGCATACAAGGCATTCAGTACCGTTGTTTTCAGATCGTAATGCTCATCCGTTATTGCAATTTTAAGCATGACGCCTCAGCTTTTTAATGATCAAAAGAACATGCAGTAAATACCAGACCGCCGCTATTGTCATAAAGCCGGCGCCGGTATATAATAAACAGGACTGCTTCCATAAGATACCCGATAAAAAAATCAGAATTCCCGGTAAATAAAATATCATCTGGCCTTTAACCCAATGTTCCCTGAATAGATCTTTTGGCATTAGTTCCGGCAACTGGTCTGGCCGGGTGATATGCATCCATACGATGAACGGGAGTGTTTTAAAAGTTTGCCCCATAATGATCGTACTGATAAATCCCCCGAAAAACGAAAATCCATAAGCGGTAGCCAGATTGGGAGCTATGTTACCGTTTGAAAGGGAAATGACAAATAGCAGTATGAATGGAATTGACAGCAGTGACAGAGCCAGGAATGTCTGTTTCATACCCTGGTCTGTCTGTCTGCGCATCGCGCTTTTATAGCATGCACGTATATACCTGATGTAAAAGAACAAACCGGGAAGCAGCGCCAGTATACTTAGGTTTTTCAGCCATTCCGAATGTAGCAGCCACCCGTTTATAAAGAAGACGATCAGACCTGTATTCAGCATATAGTAAGTAACCCGGAGCCATTTTGTTTCTTCTCTCCGGCTCAGCAAAAACATAGGGATCAACCGGGCGCTGACACCGATCACCAATTGCAGAAACCATCCGGCAATGCCTATATTGGCATGGACTTTCAGATATGTCAGATGCTCCTGTGGCAGAAACGGAAAACGCAGGTGGATCAGCAGCATAAGACCGATCATTGCTGTGATAAACAGCCATGCATGAGCGGCTACGATAAAATTGCTTATGATATTTTCTTCTTCCTTTTTTACCGTATTATATATGTTGATGGCATGTAGTCCAACCGCGGTGAGTATAAGCCCGCCTCCCGCATATGTATGCCAGGTAAATGTAAAATTCCAGAATGCAAGCACAAGCAGGGCAATGCCTGAAATCTTTATGATCAGCACGATAACAGATAGCCGTTCACTGTATAATCTTTGCCCGGCTATGACCGGCGCCAGTTGATTGCTGGCGCCGAAGATGACCATTGTAGCCCATCCAAGTACAGCAAGATGTGTAATGGCCAGCAGCTTCGGTTGAAAAAAATGACCTGCAAAATCCGGTGCTGAAATCAGACATAATACAGTTGTAAGCACAAAAGAAAGTGCTGCGGTGAAATAGTATGGTATGGTTACCCGCTTTGAAGGGATATGTTCTTCAGGAGGTTTCATTCCGTATTTCTGTTTCTGTATATGATCAGCTCTACGTTGTGCTCATCCTGCCGGAATACAAATTCGAAATTTCTTTCCTTTAGCTCGGGTAATAAGAACAGCGGAACTTTTTTATGGTACACAAACAATGCCATGTCCTCAGGCAATGTCTCAAGTGCTTCCAGAATGGTCATCATAGGTTTGGGCATCGGCAGCGAGCGGACATCTATTGTATGTAACCTGTTCCTGTATTCATTTTGTTTTGCGCCAAAATCGTTATTGTTCGCTCCCTGTACAGTGGCTTTTACCGGAATGTTTTTTTGCTTTCTGAAATAAGTATGCACTTCATCTGCGCTTATTGTCGCTACGTCAGTTTCATAACCTTTACCCTCCAATATACGTATGAGTGGTAACGGTTCAAACGAGTTGATAAGCAGCATGGTTTTTCCTTCCGGCATGTCCGACAATTGTTGCATGATCTTTCTGAAAGGATCCCTGCCTGCTTCAATATCGGATCTTACATCAAGCTGTACATCAAACGGTTTTCCTGGAGATATCTCTGTTTTCTGCTTCTGTAGCGGAGCGTTCTCCTGCTCATTTACTACAAATCCCAGTGGTTTCAGCTTTTCAAAAAATACTTCTATATCACACTTGCCGATCTTTGCAGCCTCGCGTATCGTGACACGGGATGCAAGGATCTTTCTCAACACCGGATTTTTCAGTTTTTTGAAATGCGGATTAATACCTGCAATGGCATCAATAGCATCAGGATTGGATTTGATCAGTGTTGAGATTTTCGTATTTGCATTGATGGTGATCATGATGATCATGTTTAAGTGCACAATCTGCACATTGATTGTACTATATTACCGTTCCTGCTCCAGGGCAATTGCTTTGGGAAACAGGATGTTATTTTCAAGATGTATATGCTGGAAAAGATCCCCTTCAAATGCCTCCAGTTTTTGAAACAGCAGGCCCATACTATTGCATGCCTGTGGCGGTAAAGTGTAATCTGCTGTAAGCTTTCGTATATCTTTCATAATGTCGCCGGCGATGTCATGCTCTTTTTCCATTACCCGGATCGGGTTTCCGATTGCCCCGAATCTGATCTGTTCCTTATTGCCGTTATCCAGAAGCTTAATTGCCGGGAACAGGATCTGTTCTTCCTTTTTCATGTGTGTGGTCAGTTCACGGCCAAGTTCATTGATCTTATTAAATACATCGATAAGGAAGGGGTGTGATATACCATGGTGTCCGACAACTTTTTCAGATAATTCTCCGATTAGCGGTAGGTTGGTGTTTACGAATCCGTGGTGCACGTTGACTATATAGTCTGAAAGGAACGAAAGGCTGAACGAATTAAAATCAAGCTGTGTTCCTGTATTCGTTTCAGGAGCTTCCTCCAGTTCCCTTTTTACACGAATGACATCCAATCCTTTTTCCGCACACACTTCTTCGAGTGTCCTTTTTCCGCCGCAGCAAAAGTCAATTCCCATTTTTTTAAAAACCTCTGCTTTGCGTATATCCTTTGCAGCAATCTCTCCTACTGTTTCAACATCGCTTTTGTTTTTCTTTATCTCAACCTCCCATATTTCAGGGCCATTTGTGAGATAGGTCCAGGTGAAGCAGTTGCCTCTTTCACCTAAAAGCTGGTAGTAGAGCGGTTTGGGGTCGTGATCGTTATGAATGACAACTCTGCCGCCCTCAGTAATATGATCGAATGCTTCGAAAATAGTCGGATGTTTCATTCTGGGCTCCAGGATAGTAACATCAATAAATACATTATTCATTGTTATTGATTTTTATGATTGAGAGAATGGTTAAACGGTTTTATTCTATTGTCGTATGGTTTTAATAAGCTGTTGTATTTCCATTCGCTGATTGTGATCAGCAAAGCGCCCGAAAACAGACATGCCCCCGCTGCGAGTAACAGCCAATTGGAGAAGGAACTGCTCATCATCAGCATAAATCCGAATCCCTGCATAAATAGCGTCACTTCATTGAGGAGAATGCCGGCGATGAACACCCATATAGCAAAGACTGTTGATTTTTTTCCGGATAATAATCCGGACTGAATAAAATCTGCCAGTAGGTACAGCGTTATGAATCCTAAAAGCACAAGATGCAGAAAACCTATAATTACCGGCCTGTTGGTAAATATAAGCGCACCCAATGACGGGATAATAGTAAGCGCCTGGAAAACCATTTTTATCACAAATGAAGCCAGAGCGATTAGTGCAATTTTCTTTGCCAGAGGATGCAGTATGCCAAAGTATGGCCATATATGGAGCAGCATGATGAAAAACCAGGTAACACTAAGGATCGTCAGGATACTCCCGGCTATGGCAATTATTTGCATGATCATACCCGGATAGTGCCAGAGGTATGAGATGAACATGGAAGGAATGACTGAAGCATTCAACAGGTGGGCAAACCATATCATCGACTTATTACCTGATTTTAAAAAGTGCAGTAGCAGGGCAAATACTGCCAGTGTGAAGAAGCCGTTATATTGTAGGTGCAGATAGGTATAAATGGCATCCTTGTACAGGATGATATCGGATGATTTGGTTGCCAGCAGGTAAGCAAGTGTAAATGGACCGGCAGACGAAAGCGTCATGTAAGCAACGGCTCCGGTTGCCAGTAATTTTACCGGTTTTGTTATCCCGGACTTGAACAGATCTTTGATAAAGACATAGGCAAATCCATACAGAACAAAAATGAAAAAAGTAGAAAAGAGTATAGCGTACAACCCATAGCCCTGTGCCGGAAAGCTGATCAACATACCATACGCATTGATAAGTATGCCTGTGAACAGCCATTTATAAACCGGTTTTTTATGGTATTGTACAGGTATGATCCGGTACGTTATCAGGGCAAGCAGCGCGAGTGTTATCCACCCGCCGAATGCAAAATGTGAGTGTGCGTGCAGCAGATTTTTAAAATTAATAAACGGAATAGAAAAACTCATTTTGCACCGGAGTATCAGTCCGAGCAATGCCACAATTGTCAGATTGATCAACGCTATATTTATCCATCTTTCTAACCGGTTCATATCACTATTTATAGAAGACTGTTTTGTTCTTTGTTGATCCGGGCGTCAGGTTTCTTTGTGTATTCTTCTTGCTGCTTATTTTCTTTTAACAAATCTACGTACTATTTTCTAATAAAAGACATTTTTATCTTTTATTAATACAGATGTTCGGAAATCATTCTATTTTCCATTGGCTCATTGGACATCGTGTGAATAATCCCTATTTTTACTGTTACGCTTGATCAGCTTAAATAACATATGGTATATACTGGCGGGATTGGGAATATTCCTGTTTGGCATGTTCCTGCTCGAGGAGTCCATACGCAACTTGTCAGGTAAGGCTTTTCGCGGGTTTATCCGTCGTCAGACTTCCAGTCGTACCAAAGCGATCGGGTTGGGACTGCTGGCTACTGTCATTCTGCAAAGCAGCAGTGCGGTATCCCTGATGGTACTCGCATTCACAGGAGCGGGTATCATGTCTACCATCAGTGCTATTGGTGTGGTGATGGGGGCAAGCCTGGGGACCACCATATCCACCTGGCTGATTGCTACCGCTGGTTTTAAGTTCAAGATTGAGCTGTTGTCTCTTCCTTTTATCGGGATCGGTGGATTGGGACTGTTGTTTTTCGGCAATACTGCATCCCGGTGGGTAAATATCAGCAGGTTGCTGGTGGGGTTCGGGTTCCTGTTTATGGGGCTTGATTATATGAAGCAGGGTGTTGAAAGCTGGACTTCCGGTGTAGATGTCGCTTTTTTGAAAGACCTGCCCGGTATTGTGTATTTCCTGTTTGGTATTGTGCTTACGGCATTAATACATAGCAGCACGGCTTCTATTGTGATCATTCTTTCATCCGTATACAGCGGTGTGATCAGTTTTGAGCCAGCCTGTCTGATCATTGTCGGTATTAATATTGGCGCAACTATTACCGTGCTGATCGGCAGTATCAATGGGGTAGCCTCCAAAAAGAAAGTTGCATTCAGCCATCTTTTTTTTAAGATTGTCACTGCACTTGTTGTACTGCCTTTGCTTCCACTGCTCATCAGACTGATCAATTCAGGGTTCGGTTTGTCGGGCGATCCGGTATATGCGCTGGCCTGTTTTCATACCCTGTTCAATCTGATTGGCCTGGTTGTATTTTTTCCATTGATCGGTGTATTAGCCCGCATTCTGGACAAGATGTTCCGGGAGCAGCCGGTATTTGTCTCCCGTTTTATACAGGCGGCTCCAGCCGAAGTGCCGGAAGCGGCCATTACTGCATTACAGAATGAAGTCCGTTATCTGATACGTCTTTGCCTGGAACATAACCTCCGGCATTTCATGTTTGATCCTGCTCCCATATTGCCGGATCTGAAAGATACCGGTGGAGCATTGATACCTGTTGCAAAAGAAACATTACCGGAGCAATACGGCCGGATAAAGTTATTGCAGGAACAGATATTCAAATACGGAGCTGCCATACAGAAGCACGAGCTGAATGAGCAGGAGGCGGGAGAACTGAGTCGTGCCCTGCACGCTGTACGTTATGCGGTTGCAGCCGCCAAATCGGTGAAAGACATAAGACACAACCTGGATGAAATAGATGACGAAACAGATAATGCCATTTATCTTACATTCAGAAAGCGATTGCTTGCATTTGCTACCGAAATATCGTCTATTCTTCAACAGGAAAGCACGGCTGGTCTGATGGAAAGGCTGTATGCTGCCGGTAATAAGCTCCGGGAGCAGGATCGTGGATTCATAGATAATATAACAGGACAACTGAATGCAGGCCGTATTACCGGATTGGAGCTTTCGGGTCTACTGTCCGTCAACAGGGGGCTTACACTGGCAGGGCGGCAGATGATCCTTGCGGTGAAAGACCTGGTATTGTCTGAGCAGGATGTCCGTGCGTACGACACGTTGGATGCATAAAGTGAAATATCCTATGATGAATCAACCGCAGGAACAACTTGAGATACAGCCACTAAAGTCGCTTTACAAATACCTGCAAAGTCTGGTGGAGAAAAGGATGTGGCTGCAGATTATGATTGCATTGGTATTCGGCATGGCTGCCGGCGCGGCACTCGGACCAGACACCGGCTGGGTGAATCCCGGCTTTGCCATGCCGCTGATCAACTGGGTCGCCCTCCCGGGTGGTCTGTTCATCCGGTTGATACAGATGATCATGATCCCATTGGTTGTAAGCTCTGTGATCACAGGTATTGCCGGACAGCAAAACAATGAATACCTCAAATCCACCGGCACAAAAGTGGCTATGTACTTCCTGGCTACTTCCGTAGTAGTGGTGTCCGTAAGCCTGGTGCTGGCGATGGTCGTACAGCCGGGAAAGAACATGGCCGGGAAAATTACACTCCCGGTTGCAAAAATGACGACAGTCAACGACTCAGATGTTGCTACGTCATCTGCAAGACCTGCCATACCCGATATGCTGATAGACCTGCTGCCTGCTAATCCTCTTGCTTCTATGGTTACGGGAGAGATGCTTAGCATTGTGATGTTTTCTGTTGTAGTAGGGATTGCTCTGATCAATATACCGGTCAAGACCGCCAATCCGATCCTGAGTCTGCTGTTTTCCATTCAGGAGATATGCATGACGATTACACGGTGGGCGATGAAGATCGCGCCGGTAGCAGTATTCGGACTGATCTGTCAGATTACGGCCATGGTCGGACTGAAAACCATCGGTGGATTAGGTTGGTATGTATTTACGGTAGTGTTGGCGCTGGCTGTGTTGGTATTGTTCTATGTACTGCTGCTGGTTTTTTTTGCGCATGCCAATATCAGAAAGTTTTTTATTGATGTTAAAGAGCTGCTGTTACTGGCATTTTCTACTGCCAGTTCTGCTGCCGTGATGCCGATGAGTCTGAAAACGGCTGAAGAAAAATTGGGTGTTGATCCGCGGGTATCCCGGTTCATTGTGCCGGTAGGCACTACGGTCAATATGGATGGAACTGCCGCTTACCAGGCTGTATCTACGGTATTTCTGGCGCAGGTATATGGTCTTGAACTGAGTATCGGAATGCTGATTCTGCTGACGTTTACGACAATAGCTGCTTCTATTGGTACGCCTTCTGCTCCGGGCGCCGGTGTTATTGTGCTGGCTTCGGTGCTGGCCTCAGTCAATATTCCTGCTGAAGGTATCGCTATCATCATCGGTGTGGACCGGTTATTGGGTATGCTGCGGACCTCGGTAAATGTGATGGGCGATATGGTGGCGTGTATGATCTTCAACCGGTCTTACCTGAATGGTATGGAAGACCTGGTTCCGAAGATAGACAGCACAGGCGTAACTTAGCCTGTCTTTATTATATTAGCTTCAACTCGTAGGCATATTTGATGAGGCCTACCGTGTTTTTTGCACCGGATTTGATCATGATGCTGTTACGGTGGTTGTCTACGGTTCTTTTGCTCAGGCATAGTTTGTCAGCTATTTCCTGGCTGGAGAGTTCTTCTGCAATGCAGCGGAGTATCTCAAGTTCTCTTTGCGTGAGCCTGGGTTTTTCGTGCTCTGATTTTTGTGTACCTCGTCTCACAGAGGTCATATATTTATCGCGTAAAGCATTATCCAGGAAGATATGTCCTTCCCATACCCGGTTAATAGCTTCTATTATTGTCTCTGTACCGGCTGTGCTTTTCATGAGATATCCCATGCAGCCGCATTCCAGCATTTCGGTTGCAAGTCCTGGCTTGTCAAAACCGGTTAGTATAATGATGCTCACTTTCGGATAATGATAGGATATGTACCTCGCGAGTTGAGCGCCATTTGTATCAGGTAAATGATAGTCAAGCAGCAATACATCGGGTTGCTGTTTTTTTAATCCTTCAATAAGATTTTCTCCGGAGTCGTACCTGTCAGTGACCGTAATATGCGGAGCAGAACGTAAGGCCTTTTCAAGGCTTTCGGTTATCAGGATATGATCGTCTGTGATGGCAACACGAATGAGCATCTGCAATGTGTTTATGCTGTGATTTCTTCTTCGGACACAGGGAGGGTGAGTCCGGTTGTTGGTATTTCAATAAAAACGGTAGTGCCTGTATATTCATTGCTTTGTATGTCTATGCTTCCCTGCAGAATAGAGATGTTATGTTCCAGATTTGACCACCCGATGCCTTTGTGCATATGGATCTGTTTCATGTTTATGCCGATGCCGTTATCTTCAACAGTAATACCGAGCGTGCCGTCAAAGTAATGGAACTGTATCATAGCTTCTGATGCCCGTGCATGTTTGATGATATTCTGGATCAGTTCCAGTGTAATGTGCAGGATGATCTTTTCCACATCTGCTTTAAGTTGTGGCAAATCGCCATAATGCTGGAAGGTAAACTGTATTTTGGGTCCGGATATCCGGTTTATAAATGCAGTAACGGCCGCATACAGCCCTTGTTTCTGTATCCTTGCCGGCATAAGATTGTGTGCTGTGCGTCGTATCTTTTCGGCGATTTCGGCGGACTGGGAAAGGATGTTCCTGTATTCCGGATTGCTGCTCAGTTTCCCATTGCCGGCAGCCATGGTTTCCAGATTCAGTTTCATGGCAAGTACTTCACTTGCAATACTGTCGTGCAGTTCTTTTGCGATTCTTTCTCTTTCCTGCTCCTCTCCTTTTACGGTAGCTTCCGCCAGCATGATCCGACGTGTTTTTTCTTCATTACTCAGTTTCTCCTGCAATAATTTCTGCCGATGCTGGTAATTCTTTCTTGACACCAGTAAAATGGACACCAGGAAAATGAGTCCGGTCACCATAATACTCACCCAGAGATTTTTCTCCCTTATGTTGCCTGCCTGCTTATTAATCCGCAATTGCTTTTCAGCAATCTCCTTGTCTTTTCTGGCGAGATAATAACGGGATTCGAGACTATTGACAGAATGGATCTTTCTCTCCGTCTCTGCAAACTGATTTTCTCTCAGTTGCATATAATCCGATTCGTGTTTCCATGCTTTTTCGAAATTTCCCAGATAGGAATAGATCGTTGATAATTCTTTATGGCAGGCCAGCCGGAGATCGTCAAATTGATTTTGTATGGCGAATGTCAATCCGTTTTCTATTTGCACCGCTGCTTCCCTGTACTGCCCTTTGTGGCTGAGCGCTTCTCCGATGGATATAGTTCTGGCTGTACGGAAGTAAAGAGGCAGAAAGAGGGTGTCTGCGTTCATTTTTTCGAGATACACAAGCGCCTTGTCCGGCTCCTTTTTGCGTAGGTATATATCTGCAATGTTGTTCAGGATCCCGTTCTTCAATTTGATTACGGACACGTCACGTGTCCCCGGATTGTCTTTATTTATCACGATGGGCGCTATGGCCTCATAGGCTTCAGTATATACTTCTGCTGCCTTATTGAGTTCTCCCCCGTCGCGCAATAATGCCGCCTTCTTACCCAGAGCTCTTGTAAGCCATTCCGGATCCTGGTGACTTTTGAATATCCGGATAGCTTTCTCATTGTATATTTCAGCCTTTTTATTGTCTTTTATTTTTGAGAAAAGAATAGCGAGATTGGTGTACAACTCTGCTTTAGCATGTTCGTCCTTAAATTCGTTTATATACTCCAGCGCTTTCAGGTAGCAGGAAACAGCTTCTTCATACCGGCCGGTTTCGGTAAAAACTATAGCCAGTCCGTTAAATACCGGCTGGCGAATGTCTGGATAAATAATTGTGTAAGGGACTGCTGCCATATACCACTGTAATGCAGTATGATAATCTTCCAGAGCATGCAGGCGGTTGCCGTTTGCAATCAGTAGGAGAGGAATATCGGCAGGTCTTACTATTGTCGGATACCGACCCTGTTTCCGGCTATCTGCATCAGCCTCTGTGGAAGGAAAGTACAGCAATAGCACGAATACAAATGTTATTCCAAGGGATCGTATATTATATGGCAGCAACATCAGTTCGTTTACGAAATTATCAATTATTCAAGTTGCTTTCATTTCCATTGACCTTTTTGATGCAAAATGAGTATTTGTGCTTAGGCAATGCCCCGGAATCCGGTAATTTGTGCTTATAGGAAAGACTGGTTAACTTTCAGAATATTGCCTTGCAGACCAGGTAGTCATTCCTGTTTTGTGTTTCTAAATATTTTGTAACGACTTAAATAGGATGCAATGAGCAAAAAAGTATGTACCCTTTTTTTTACGGCGGCAGGTCTGCTGATGTCACTGTACACGGTGGCGCAACCTCATGCTTTTGAATGGGCTGTAAAAGCCAGCAATGTAAATACCACGGAAATCTATGGAGTGGCCACGGATGTGGCCGGATATGTGTATGTGACGGGGCAGTTTAGCGATGTCGTGGATTTTGATCCGGGAACCGGTGTCACGGAGCTGACTGCTGTGGGAGAAGAAGATGTGTTTATCGTTAAGTACAGTCCTGCCGGTGATCTGGTATGGGCCAGGCAGGTAGGCGGTGATCTTTATGAGGGGAGCGTGGTGATTGCCACAGATTCGTTGTGTAACGTGTATGTCGGCGGGCAGTTTCAGGATCTCGTAGATTTTGATCCGGGCACTGGTGTGCATAATCTGATATGTGAAGGGGAATGGGATGCATTTATCCTGAAGCTTGATTCCGCAGGCTCATTCGGCTGGGCCAGGCGTTTTGGTGGCGCCGGTACCTGGAATGGCTCTGGAAATACGGTGCGCGGTATATCCATTGACCCGGCCGGAAATGTATATGCGACCGGCAATATGAATGGGCTGGTAGATTTTGATCCGGATGGATCGGGATATTTACTTCAGGGAACCGGGGAGACGGACATCTTCGTTTCGAAGTTGTCTGGCGCCGGGAATCTGATATGGGCAAAAAGGATCGGCGGTTTTGACTATGCATATGGAAATGCGATCGCTGCTGATGCTGTGGGGAACATTTTTGTGACGGGTATTTTTGCGGACGAAGTAGATTTTGATCCGGCTAATACACCGTCTTTCAGGTTCATGGCAAATGGCGGATATGATGTGTTTGTTTCCCGTTTTGATACTTCCGGCCGGCATATATGGACCAAGGCTGTAGGTGGTTCGTCTTCCGATGCCGGTACTTCCATTGCAGCAGATGATGCCGGCGGCGTGTATATTTCCGGTCATTTCCGCAATGCAGTGAATTTTAATCCCGGAGGAAGTACGCCGGCAACATTAACGTCTGCCGGAATGCAGGATGTATTTGTTTATAAGCTTGATACCGCCGGAAATTATACATGGGCCAGGCATATGGGAGGAAAGGGCAATGATTTCAGCCATGCGATTTCTCTTGACCGGGCCGGCAATGTCATTACTGGCGGACGATTTGCCGACACCGCTGATTTTGATCCCGGCGCGGATACTGTACGGCTGATCTCTGCCGGTGGTACGGATGCTTTTATTTCGAAGCTGGATGCTGCGGGTCACTATCTATGGGCAGGAAAAATGGGGGGTACGTCAGGTGAAAATGTGTATGCGCTTGATATAGATCGTGCAGGAAACGTATATACCGGTGGATATTTTGGCGGTACGGCGGATATGGATCCGGGCGCCGGTACAGTTAATCTGGTAAGTAACGGTGGGCAATCGGCTTTCCTGCAGAAGCTTGTTTGTGCGGATACATCTTTTTATGAGATCACAGACACTGTATGTAATGCTTCTTATGAGTTTCTCGGAAACACGTATGCGCAAAGTGGCAATTATGTGTTTCATCTGGTGAATGCTGCGGGCTGCGACAGTACTGTTATACTGCATCTTACTGTTGGGAATGTTGTTGCGCTCATCAGTGTAGACGGATTTGAACTGAGCGCTACGCAGTCTTATGATTCCTACCGCTGGCTGAATGCCGGAGACACTATTGCAGGGGCTACAGGGAGGAGTTATGTTGTGACGGAAAATGGGGCGTATGCACTTGTTGTTGCAGATGAAAACGGATGTAGTGATACATCTGCCGTACACCATGTTAATAATGTAATGGTTGGAGCTGCGGGGGATGTTGCAGCTCGGGTAACCGCATATCCGAACCCGGTACGGGATGTGTTGTATATCCATGCTCCTTTTACAGTACGTATTTCCCTTTTCAGCAGTGACGGAAAGATTCTGATAGACCGGCAGGAAGGAAATAGCATGAATGTGGCCGCTTTGCCGGGAGGCGTATATTTTATACAGGTGAGAGATGAATATGATATTGTCCGTAGAACAGAACGGATATACAAGGTGCCGAACAGATGATCCGGATTCTTTCTGAGCTGTTCAAGCGGTTGTCCGGCGCTCCGGGCAACCGCTTGTGTATTATTGTATATAGTGTACCTGTTTGTAGTAATACAGAATTGGTATATTTACATGTCCGCATTGAGCGGAAGGTAATGTAAAACAAGATTATGTCTAATGTAGGAATGATCATTGAGGAACGTGCCGCCAGTATCGGCAGCTTTATGGTAGGGCGTCTTTTGCCTTTTCGGGAGAAACGGATGGTGGGCCCTTATGCCTTTATAGACCATATGGGCCCTGCTGTACTAGGCCCCGGTCAATATCTTGATGTGCCGCCGCACCCACATATCGGCTTGTCTACGCTCACCTATCTTTTTGAAGGGGCTGTGATGCATCGGGACAGCCTGGGGACTGAAATGGTAATAGAACCCGGCGCTGTAAACTGGATGACAGCCGGGAAAGGTATTGTGCATTCTGAGCGTACGCCTCAAGGGCTGCGTAATTCCGGCGGTACCATGCATGGGCTTCAGATATGGGTTGCTTTGCCCAAGGAGCTTGAAGATATGGATCCATCCTTTCATCATGTAGAAGCTGCTCATATTCCGTTCTGGAAGGATGGGCATGCTTCTTTCCGGCTTATAGCGGGAGAGGCTTTTGGCCGTAAATCCCCGGTGCCCGTATATAGCCGCCAGTTCTTTATTGAGATACATAGCGATGAGCAACAGCAAATAAATATTGGGGAGCATCTGTTCGGGGAGTCGGGTTTGTACATCCTGGAAGGAGGTATTGAGCACGACGGACATACATATGGGCCCCGGCAGATTCTGGTGGCCAAAGATGCTACGCTTTGTGCGTTCACGTTGAATCCGGGTACGACTGTTTATATTTTCGGTGGCGACCGCTTGCCTGAAGAGCGTTTTATCTATTGGAATTTTGTTTCAAGCAGCCGGGAGAAAATAGAAGCAGCTAAACAACGGTGGGTGAAGCAGGAGTTTGACCCTGTTCCCGGAGAAATAGAGTATGTGCCGTTGCCGGAAGATCGTGGAAAACCGGCTTCATCGTGATATAATCTTAGATCAATGCTGCTGATGCGTTGAAAGTGATGACACATTTGTTATGTCTGATACATCAGTCACGTTTTAACAAACTGCCCGGTTAAATTGATTTCTACCTGATGAAACAACCTGTAACATTCAGCTATTGGGAGCAGCAGAGCTTTTCAAAATATGATCATATCGTGATCGGTTCGGGTATTGTTGGTCTGAGTGTAGCTATTGAGCTGAAGGAAAAATATCCGGATAGCAGTGTGATCGTTCTTGAGCGCGGGCTTTTACCTACCGGCGCAACTACGCGCAATGCAGGTTTCACCAGTACCGGAAGCGTTACAGAATTGCTTGATGATCTGATGCGAATGACGGAAGATGAGGTCGTGCAGCTATTTGAAAACAGGCGGAATGGGTTGATAAAGCTACGCAACCGGTTCGCGGATGATGTTATTGGCTACGAAGAAAGCGGTGGCTATGAGCTAATACGCGATTCTGAGCTATATGCGCTTGATCAGATCGATTATCTGAATCGTCTGCTGATGCCGGTGCTCCGCCAGGATGTTTTTGTGCGGGCAGATCACAGAGTGGAGGCATTCGGGTTTAACAAAGGTGTAAAGGCGCTGATAGAAAGCCGTGCAGAAGGAACGCTGCATAGCGGTAAACTAATGCGGGCGCTGCTGGCTCGTGCATCATATCTTGGGATAGAACTGCGTACCGGTGCAGATGTGCTTTCTTTTGATGATAGCGGAGCAAAGGTGAAAGTAATGGTGCGGGATGGCTTCAGACAGGCGGAGTGGGAGATACACGGGCAGCGATTGTTTGTTTGTACAAACGCATTTACGAAACAATTACTGCCGGATGAGGATGTGATACCCGGGCGCGGACAGATACTGGTAACGGACCCGATACCGGGTTTGCCGTTTAAAGGCGCTTTTCATTTTGATAAAGGATATTATTACTTCCGTGAGATAGACGGACGTGTGCTGATCGGCGGTGGCCGTAACCTTGATTTTGAAGGGGAAACTACAACGGAAATAATAACTACCGGCAGGATTCAACAGAATCTGGAATTACAATTACGTGAGCTTATACTCCCGGGTGTGTCATTTAATGTATCGCATCGCTGGGCGGGTATTATGGCTTTCGGCTCTTCCGGCAAGCTGCCTGTGGTGCGCTCGTTTTCCGATAAGGTATTCGGTGCATTTCGTATGAGTGGAATGGGTGTGGCGTTAAGCAGCAATGTGGCAGAGACAATTGTGCGTCTTTCGGGGGGCAGGTAGCTAACGGGTATATGCCGCTGATTATGAAACCAGCCCCGTCTGCAGCGCTGTTTTTACCAGACCGACGGTATTTTTCGCATCCAGTTTTTGTAGCAGGTTCAGCCGGTGACCTTCTACTGTACGAAGGCTCAGAAACAGTTTGTCTGCAATCTCCTGGCTGGTAAATTCTTCTACAATCAGTTGCAGTATTTCTTTTTCGCGCTGGGTAAGTACCGGGATCGGTGGTGCAGGATGGCTGCGTTTGCCTTTGAGCGTATTGTGCATGATCTGCTCTTTCAGCGACGGCTCTATAAACTCCTTCCCCTGATACACTTCCTCTATGGCTTTGATGAGTGTCTCCTGGTCTGTATTTTTCAGCAGATAGCCGGAGCAGCCACGGCGCATCATGCCTCTGACGTAATACGGCGCATCCAAGCTGGTGAGTGCAAGTATACGTATTCCCGGATAGGTTTTTGAGATGATTTCGGCCAGTTCCTGTCCGCTTTGATCAGGCATAAGTATATCCAGCAGCAATACATCCGGTTGTTGTTCGTTGATGCCTTTCAGCAGAGCACTCCCGGATGTGTACGTGCCCGCAATATGTATATTCCCATATTCGCGGAGCATATTTTCAATACCTCCGATAGCAAGGGGATGATCGTCGGTAATAGCTACTTTAATAGGCATGTTTTAATTGTTTTTCGCCGGTCAGGTGATTAATGTCAAATTCAATATTGATAATAGTGCCTTTACCGGCGTTGCTTCGTATATCCAGATGTCCGTTTAGTGCAGATATCCTGTTCTTAACGGTTGTAAGTCCTATTTTGCTTTGCATATTGTTCCGGATGCTTTCAGGCATTCCTGCTCCATTGTCTTCTATGGATATCAGCAGCAGATTATTTTGTCCGCTTAGTTCTACAAGTGCCTGTGTTGCATTGGCATGCTTGATGATATTGTGTACCAGCTCCTGGATAATGCGGTATATGGACAGCTCGGTTTCCGGGGCAAATCGCGGGATGGAACCAAAAGATTGCACATGGATGGAAATCGGAGCGCTTTGTTCAAGATTCTTACAGAAGAAATATACAGCATCCGTGAGTCCTTCTTCGAGCAGGGCGGCGGGCATAAGATTGTGGGCGGTGCGCCGCAGCTCTCTTGTAGCATTGTCCAGTTGCGTTACCGGTTCCTTGAATGATGAAATGCCGGGCAGATGATTATATCGGTTTATGAGCGTGCTGAGATTCATTTTTACGGCGGAAAACTGTACCATGATCCCGTCGTGCAGTTCTCTGCCGATACGTGAACGTTCCTGTTCACCTCCTTCCACGACTGCCCTGAGGCGGTCAATCTGCTGCTTATGACGGCTGTGCCGGCGGATACTGAAAAGGATGAAGATGAGTATGGATGCCAGTATCGTAATGCCCGCGATCAGTGTATTCTTGTCTTTGATTTCTTTAGCTTTTTCTGCCAGTAGCAGGCTTTGCTGTGCGATGCTTTTGTCTTTCTCAGATGCACGATATTGTATTTCAAGCTGATTGATGGCTTTTTGTCTTGACGCCAGTTGCAAACTGTCGTTCAGTTGGCTGTATGCTTTTTGATATTTATATGCCTGGTGCAGATTGTTGGTTTCAAAATACAGGTCTGCAAGTATCTGATACAGGTTAGCGGTGATCGGGCTTTTTACTTTTAATGCTTCGGCCGTATTCAGTGCTTCCTGCAGGTGGGTTTGCGCCTTTGAATAATTTTTCAGCTTCAGGAATGCCGTTCCAATGCCTTTGTCAATGAGCAGCCTGGTTTCATAAGGGTTAATACTGTGTGTAATTTCACGTGCCCTGAAAAAACAATCAAGGGCCCTGGCAGGACTGTCCCGTGCTATATAACTTTCCCCGAGCGAAGACAGGATGGATGTGTACTGTCTGTTGGCCTGTACCGTATCATACAGGAGCATTGTATCATTCCATCTGAATGCTTCCTGTACATAATGATCGTGTCGGAGCCAGTCTTTATCTATGCGGTAACATTTTGCAATGTTCATGTATATCTCACTCAGGTATTCGTGCTGCCGCGTTGCCAGGGATATATTTTCTGCTTTGCGCAAATAGTGCAGGGATTGCGGGTACTGTTGGGTCCGGTATAAGGTGATTCCTATGTTGGCGTATACAAGTGGTATATAGGTATTCAGCTTTTTGTTGGACGGGGCGTATTGTAATGCCAACTGCAGACTTTTGTAATGATAATACAATGAATAATCGTCCCGCCCGATATAGTTGTAGGCTACGGCCATATAGTTGTGCATGCGAAGGATGAGCGGATTGACGTCTGACGTTGCCGCCTGAACGTATTCGTATCCTTTTTGAAGCAATTGTATGCTGTTTTTGTAGTTTCCGTCATACAGGTCGCATGCCGCAAGTTCGATCAGTATGGCCGCCATTCCATCCGGAAAATTTAGTTGTTTGTTCAGTTCGAGCGCTTCTCCCAGCAACACACGGGCACTGTCGGTAGATATAGGTTTAAGAGGATTCGCCATGCGTATAAGGCGGAATATCTTTCCGGTATCATCAGAAGTAGGTAATGGATTGTTAATGTCCGGAATGGTGCTTACAGATGGCATACTTTTTTCTTGTCCTGATAAGGATAACGTTATCAGGACAGATGTAAAAGTTGAGATAATCAGCGTGAGGAACTTCATCCGGGAAAATAGCAGAAAGTATGTATTTATAAAGGTACGTAGTTATACCTGATTTTAAGAGTTGGGGTGTTAGTACTCATGATCGGGCTATAAGACAAAAGTATTTTTACAATAGCGTATGTCTTGCCTTCAGATACCATTGGTACGGCACATACAGTAGCATTGAACCCTATGAGATACTTTATTTTAATTATAATCAATATTCTTTTTGTGGCAGGGGGGCAGTTGTTTGCCCAATTGCAGTATAATGAGTTGCCGGGATTTCTGAAAGCCAATAGTGTGTGGGCTTTTGGTGAGTATGGAGGATACGATTTTAATACGGCTGCTCCGGTCGTTACTTCCATTTATAGTGCGGAGCAGTGTGCTTCAGTGGCGGATAGCGCTACGGGGCAGTTGTTGTTTTATGCAGGTGGGCATCCTTACAGTCCGGGAGCATTCAAAGACAGCGGACTTTGCCTGAATCGCAATCATCAGCAAATGCCTAACGGCGATAGCCTGAAAGGTGCGCTGAGCTCCGGCACTACTGCTCAGGGATATTCGATTGTGCCTATGATTGATTCTCCGGGGAAGTATTATTTATTTTCCCTTAATTATCAGGGGGGAATGCCTTCGTTGTATTATTCCGTTGTGGATATGAGCCTGGACGGAGGATTGGGCAATATTGATCCGGGCCGGAAAAATATTGTGCTGGATACGAGTAGGTTAAGCGAGGCCATGATAGCAGTGCCGGGAAATAACTGTGACGTATGGTTATTGGTGCATGCATACGATAAACCTGTCTTCAAATCTTACCGGATTCATGCCGGGGGAATTGATACTGCCGTGATATCCGAAGCAGGCCCCCAAATGAACATCTGGTATGATCGCTATGAATACAGTATGTGCAATATGGCGGTTAGCCCGGACCGTACCAGGATTGTGTTAACAAATAATATTACCAGCCTGTTTGATGGTGGGTTAACGTTCCGGGATCAGCATACTTCAGGTACGCATTTGTTTCATTTTGATCCCTGGACGGGGCTTGTATCCGATTATGTCAGGGTGCATGATAAAGGTATTGGGTATGGAGCTGCTTTTTCCCCTGATAACTCCAGGCTTTACGTATGGACGCGTGATTTTGGCTGGTCTTCGTCAACTGACGGTACGATCCGGCAGTATGATGTGACGACGCATGATTCAGCAACGATTGCGACTTCGGCATATAATGTTACCAGTCCGTTTGGCGGCAGGAATAAACATTTGACCTCCCTGAGGCTCTACAACGGTAAAATATATGCTTCTGTGGGTGGAATCAACCAGATAGATGTTATTAATCAGCCAAATATAGCCGGAACCGGATGTGACTATCAAATGGGCGTCATAACAATGCACCCGGGGCAGCGGAATATAACCGGGTTACCAATGGAGGTTGTATATCCGTATCATGATACGTTTTATTACCGGGCACTGGATACACTGATATGTGTGGCCTGGGACAGCCTGGAGTTTGCTGCACCGGAAGGGTATGATGTATATATGTGGAATGATGGGTACACAGGCAAGAGGAGGAAGGTGACAGAAAATGGCACGTGGTGGGTAAAGAGTTCAGCCTGTTATAGCCGGGTAGACACGTTCACAGTACGCGGCGCTGACGTAACCGTTGATCTCGGACCGGATACTATCATCTGCAATGTTCCTGCGTTCGTATTGGACCCCGGAAAACCGGGGATGCAATATCGCTGGCAGGACGGAAGTGGGGCAGAGCACTATACTGTGACCGCAGAAACCAACGTATACTGGGTAGAAGTAAGCTCGGAGGGATGTGTGGGTGCAGATACGGTAATGGTTCGTTTCGTAGATCTGCGCCAGGATTTTGGTCATGAAGACCGTATGCTGTGTCAGCGCCAGGAGATAGACCTGACTCTGGAGGCATATGTACCGGGAGCCGCGTACGCCTTATGGCAGGACGGAAGTACAGCATCCTCCTTCCCGGTACATGACAGTGGTACATACTGGGTAGAAGTCCGTGATTCCTTTTGTGTAGCAAGCGATACGTTTCATGTGCAGCGGGAATTCTGTGCATGTTTTATAGAACTACCTACGGCATTTTCGCCTAATGGCGACGGACGGAATGATGTATGGCGTCCGGTAATAGAGCCGGGATGTCCGGTCAGGGAATACATGGTGCGGATATTTAACCGTTACGGACAACAGGTTTTCATGTCAGTGGATGCGGTAAGAGGATGGGATGGAACGGTAAATGGTATTCCGGCTTCCACAGGTGTGTATATGTATGAGCTTTGGTTTAAAGGTGGTAAGAAAACAGATGTATTCCGTAAGGGAGATGTCACGCTGGTACGATAAACGGATATAAAGGAGTAAGCCGAAAATCCTGTAAAGAGTAGGCATTAAAAAAGGATGATTATGAAAAAGAAAGTGACATTATTGTTTTCATCACTCCTCGCGCTTGCGGCAATAAACGCCAGTGCACAGGCTCCTGTAATAGAGTGGGAGAAAACGTACGGAGGCAGTGCAGAAGATCAGATCTCAGAAATTTTAGGAACTCCTGATGGAGGTTATGTTTTTATTGGTTACTCAACTTCCGGTATCTCCGGTGAAAAAACCCAGCCATCCCGTGGAGATTTAGATGTATGGTTGGTAAAAGCTGCAGCAGATGGAACGGTACAAATGGATAAAACAATCGGGGGAAGTGCAACTGACAATGCTGTTGATATAAAGCCCACTCAGGATGGCGGATATATTATACTGGCCAATTCAAATTCCGGCATTTCCGGAGATAAAACGGATACTGCGCGGGCAGTAGGTGGCCGCAATGGCGCTCCGGAGGTGGATTATTGGGTAATAAAAATGAATGCCACACTTGATACGATCCAGTGGCAGCGTGGCATTGGAGGTAACAGTACAGAACGCCCGGCAAACATTGTTCCTGCAAGAGACGGGGGCTATTTTGTCGGTGGTTATTCACGATCAGGAATTTTTGCTGATAAAACGATAGCCGGATACAGGCCATCTCCGGGTACATATGATCATTGGGTACTGAAACTGAGCAGTACCGGTTCCATTCAATGGCAGAAGCAAATGGGAGGCATCAAAGATGATTATATGAATAGCATGATTGCGACGAGCGACGGTGGATTTATTGCCGGCGGTTATTCGGATACTTCGGGGACCCATGATATGACTGACTCTGCAAGGGGCGGAAGTGATTACTGGATCGTTAAATGTGATGCTTCAGGTACGATTCAGTGGGACAAGACGTACGGTGGCAGTAATTCGGATAAACTATATGATATAAAACAAACCTCGGATGGAGGATACATTCTTGCCGGATCATCAACGTCAGATCGTTCGGGAGATAAAACAGAACGTTATATAACTGCTCTTGAGGATTACTGGATTGTAAAGATTGATGATACAGGCAGGATAGAGTGGGAGCGTACGTTAGGCGGTACATCTACAGATCAGGCATTCAGCGTGGTGCAAACATCGGATGGCGGTTATGTTATTGCCGGTGAATCAAGCTCTCCTGCAAATGCTTCACATGGTACCAAGCAGACGGAGGTTGCGGCAAATACAGATGCATTCCATTACTGGCTGGTAAAGCTGGATTATGCAGGTAATGAGGTGTGGGAAAAATCAATCGGCGGCGATAGTACAGACAAGCCATCGAGTATTATAGCCACTCCCGACGGAGGTTTCCTTGTCGGAGGATATTCAATATCGGACTCTTCCGGTGATAAAAGTGAGAACAGGCGTGGCAGCTGGGATTTTTGGGTAGTGAAGCTGGGTAAAGATTGTACTTCAGACACAACAAAAACTTATGTTGCAGATAAAATATGCAATAATGGAACGTATACCCTGCCCAGTGGTGCGGTGGTTTCCGGAGCAGGTGTACATTATGATACGCTCATTTCTTCAGCGAATTGTGACAGTATGCTGGTGTTCACGCTTACGGAGTCTTCTGTCAATACTGGTGTTACGGTATCGAACGGTACAGCTACTGCAGCAGCACAGGGGGCGTCTTACCAATGGATCAACTGTGCAGATAACCAGCCGATACAAGGAGAGACCAACGCGTCTTACACACCGTCATCCACCGGCAACTATGCTGTAGTGGTAACAGTGGATGGCTGCAGTGATACTTCGGAATGCCAGGAGATAATCCCCACCGGTGTAAACGACCACGACCGTGCCGGACAAGTACGTATCTATCCGAATCCGGTAAGCGGGCAGTTGTATGTTAATGCACCGTTTGCGATAAATATTACCATCAGTACGATGGACGGACGGATTGCACTGGCAGGTGATCAGGTAAACACGCTGGATGTAAGCGGATTGTCTGAAGGCGTTTATCTGCTGCGTGCGACAGATGAATCCGGCACGGTGATCCGTACTGAAAAGTTAGTGAAGGTGAAATAGGGAGAGGGATTTTTAATTGGTTCAGGCAGTCTCATGGGAGTGGGACTGCCTTTTTTATTCGTTGTGGAAACTAAGTATTGTCATGGTGACAAAAGCCTTGTCATTGGTTGCCGAGCCATGACAAAACCAGGGGAGGTTCCGTCACAAGCTTGTGCTGAACGAAGCACAAGCTTGTTGTGTGGAAAGCACAGGCTTGCCGCGACGTCATGACATGCTTGTCGTTGATGCTTCGTGAAATATAGTGGGACATGATGCTTCCACAGGTTGATCTTCAGGTGTTTGCAGCGGGGAGAAAGTTCGGAAATATTCAACACTGCAGCGATAATGTGCAGTGACTCAAAGGTGCAGCGAAATGGCGGGTCTTATTAGCTGTCTGCTCCTGTCCTCACAGGTTCAGGTGGGCGGACTGCACCGGCTGCCCGAAAAATACGGCCGCATGATTGTCGAAATCTTCGGGATCATCAGTAGTGAAAAATTTCATGCGGCCCTTGCGGCTGATTTTTTCTTCGAGCCAGGGATGTCGCTGCAGGTAATCTGTTAAGCTGTCGGCTACAAGTGTACCCTGGGATACCAGGCGCATATGCCCCGGGAGGTATTTCCGGATCTTATCAGCGAGCAGTGGATAATGTGTACAGCCGAGGAGGATCGTATCCATTTCGGCCGACTGGGCAAGCAGATTCTGTGTGTATTTTTGCACAAAATAATCGGCGCCGGGAGAATCATATTCGCCATCTTCAATCAGCGGCACCCACAACCTGCACACCTGCTGGAATACGGTCATATCCGGGAAAAACCGGTGTATCTCATCCAGATATGCTCCGGAATGGATCGTACCTTTTGTGCCCATCACGCCTACTACCCCTGTCTTCGAATAATTGCCGATCACCTCGGCCGTCGGACGGATTACGCCCAATACCCTTTTATCCGGTGCATGTTCGGGGAGGTAATCCTGCTGGATGCGCCGCAGTGCATTTGCGGAAGCGGTATTACAGGCAAGGATCACCAGCGGGCAACCTTTGCTGAAAAGACGCTTTACACATTTCAGGGTGTAATGATAAATGGTTTCCAGGGAAAGATTGCCATAGGGTGCGTGCGCATTGTCGCCGAGGTATACGTAGTCGTATTGCGGTAATGCTGCCCGGATGGATCTGAAAATAGTCAGGCCGCCGTAGCCGGAATCAAAAATACCTATGGGCGTTGTCTTTATGGGCATTATTTATGTTTAAAACGCAGCAGGTATGTGTCAGGATTGCTCTTTTGATAGATCACTTCAAACCGGTCCATATTTTTCTGAACGGCTGGCACCAGGTATTTACCGGTGGAGCTGAATCCGAGCTGATCTATAACGACATAATCCACACCTTTTTCTTCCAGGAATTTCAGTTGCGCAGTGTCATTGAATGTATAGTCGTAATTCGTAGCGCGCAGGCCGGAAAAGATATAGAATAATTCAGGCTTCCGGCAGCAGACGATACTGCTGTCCGGGAGATTTTCCTTTGCCCAGGTCGCCACGTCAAAATAATTCTGAAAGTTGGGTGGGTAAGCCTCTTCTGACGAGGCTTTAAGCTGCTGTATCGGGGTATTCATCAGCAGCAGGCCGATGCACAATATAAGCGGGTTCCAGCTGATCTTCATTTTCTGCGTAATGTTACTGAATGCCAGATGGATGCCATACAGGGAAAACATGATCAGCAAAGGGACGACGGGTACGATAAAACGAACGCCTGTCCAAACGGCCGGCCATAATAACAGTATACCGCCCGATGCAACAATGTAGATCACTGTCGCCGGTTGTGTTTTCCAGACATGGATTAAGGCATACATAACCAGGCCGACGATCAACAGTCCGGTGATCCAGTCTGAAGAAGAAGGGGCCACCCCCATATTAAGACCCGGAGCAGACAGTAATGAATCCGGGATCTCACGGCTGATATAGCGTGACAGATTGGTCGTAATACGTTCTATATAGTCGGAAAAACCTGCTTCTCCCAGCTCAGGAGCATATGGATTCCTGGAAGCAAACTGCTTCATATATGCATTTCCTCCCAGTTCCTTTGTCCTGATATACCAGGGGAGCACGCTGAGAATAAAACCGCCCATGGTTGCCAGCAGGTAAAGCCACTTTTTTCTTAGCAGCATCATCCCTGCGGCGGCTACGACCAGTGCAATCCCTGCTGTCCGGATATAATAAGACATGACGAGGCAGGCGAGCAACAACCAGAAATGACCGGAGCGATAAAAGGGAACTTCGAAGTCAATCTTCGTCAAAAGATATAAAGCGCCGATAGAAAAGAACAGGTACGGAACCTCGCTCATATTAGTCAGTGCGAAGCCCAGCACAGCAGGGTTAAGCGCGGTAAACAGGCAGACAACCAACGCGAGGCGTCTGTCGGCTCCTATACGCCTCATGAGGGCATATAATATCACGATCATGGAGTATGCGAGAACCCCGTTCAGCTTATAGTAAAACGTTATCTCCTCGAAACCCAGGCGCATGAACAGACTGGTAAGAAAAGGATAGCCCGGCGGAAAATGATTGTGCGGATTTGCGACAGGATATATTACATCTACGTATCCCGCACCTGAGGCCAGCGCTTTTCCCAGGGCATAATAGAAGATATTATCGCCGTTGAGATCCAGCTTGTCCGTAAAGGCGCCGGTATATACCGACAGGAAAGCGACCAGTACGAGCAGCATGTTGATGATATCCCATTTGTCAATCCCTTTCCATGCAGGGGCGGAGACAGGCTTTATCTCTGCTTTGCGTACATCGGAATCTGTCATAACAGCCGGCTGTGATTTTTTTCCGATTTTGTTTTTCTTGCTCATTTGTTATGATTGTGCATCCGTTTAGCGGAGCATAATTATCACAATAATAACGCGGATTTTGTATAAATGGAAAGGTTTTCTTACCTGGTAAAGGATGTCGGTAGTCTGATGATCGGTAAATAACAGGTAGCTTGACTTGGTGCATGGGTCAGTTAACGGTGTCATCCTGACGAAGGAAGGATCCCACACAATACCGGACAATCCTGCATTACGTGGGATCCTTCACTCCGCTCCGCTCCGCTGCCAATGACAAGTTTATAATGAATTGATTTTGAGCAATCATTTTCTTACCGTGTATGAAAAGGAATACCCGCTGGTCGTCTCCCTTTGCACGCCGAAGCCTTAGCGCAGGCGGGCTGAGGGGAGAACGTGAGGGGTGTTTCTTCAACATCCCCCTCTATCCCCCTTCAACGGGGGACGACCACACCATACCATCACAGTACTGCGTTCATTCCTTGTCATTGCCCCTTTCATTAAGTGCCACTTATGAATAACTCTGGATGACGTAATCTTTTAAGATAACATCTTCCTCTGATGTTTTTCAGCGAAATGTTTTTTACTTTGTAATCATTTTTACTATACATTGGCTTCATTAAAAAAACTTGCAGGGCAGACTGTGTGGTATGGCTTCAGCAATATTGCCGCACGGCTGCTGACATACCTGCTTACACCTTATTTTACCTATATTCTTACCGATACCGGGGGCCAGATAGAGTTTGGTAAGTATGCCTTCATTTATGCCTGTATCCCCATCCTGAATGTGGTGTATACCTATGGTATGGAAACTGCTTTTTTCCGTTTCAGCACAGATAAAGACCGTCGGAAGCTGTACAATACACAGTTTACGGCTATGCTGATCACCACCTTGTTTTTCAGTGTGTTGTTGTATGTATTCCGTACTCCGCTGGCTGCGTTTATTAATGTGGCGGAGCATATGGAATATGTAAGCTGGTGTGCCGTGATCATCGGGCTTGACGCCCTCGCAGCGCTGCCTTACGCACGTTTGCGCAGGGAGGACCGCCCCCGTAAATATGCCTTTACCAAAGTTGCTGGCATATTGGTATACGTAGGCAGCATTGTTTTTCTTTACAGTGTTGCCGGCAGGTGGACTGTTTCGTATCCGGACAGCGCTTTTACCGACTGGTATGAACGGCATTGGGGCATAGGCTTCATCCTTTTTGCCAATATTCTTCAGTCGGTGGTCACATTAATCCTATTGTCCAAAGAACTGGCGGATTACCGTCCCCGTATTGATCCTGTCTTGTTGAAAAAAGTGTTGCGGTATGGATTTCCGATCCTGATTGCGGGATTTGCCGGGGTGATTAATGATACACTCGACCGGGTTATGCTCCAGAAGCTCTATCCTGCCTCAAAAGAGGCCTCTTTACGTATGGTAGGTATTTATACGGCGGCAGTACGGCTTTCTGTAATGATCAATCTCGTGATCCAGGCGTTTAAAATGGCTGCGGAGCCGTTCTTTTTTTCCATTTCTAAAGAGGCGGATGCAAGGGATACGTATGCGCGGGTGATGAAGTGGTTCGTGATCGTGATGGCAGTGATGTTCCTCAGTATCATGCTGTTCCTTGATGTATGGAAATATTTTGTCGGCCCCGACTATCGGAATGCGCTGGATCTTGTGCCTGTATTGCTGCTGGGTTATGTCTGTCTGGGCATTTATTATAATCTTACTGTGTGGTATAAGCTTACCGACCGTACACAGTTCGGCGCCTGGATCATGCTGATCGGTGCGGGTATTACCATATTGTTCAACTGGTTACTGATACCCCATTGGGGATACGTCGCGTGTGCATGGGCAACATTGTTGTGCTATGCTACGATGATGGTATTGTCTTACCTGTGGGGACAGAAATATTACCCAATACCTTATCCCCTGAAGAGGATTGGAGGATACCTGCTGGCCATGTTATTGCTGTATGGCGTACACTGGGTTGTTACCCGGTGGACGGATGTGTTGTGGTTCCGGATTGCGGCAGGTGTAGTACTGATGTGCACATTCCTCGGGTATATTTATAAAAAGGACGGGCAGGAGATCCGGAAAGTACGCAAGTCGTAGCCGGAATGCCTGTTCGTTTTTAGTAACTATCTACGAGATGTCAAAAGGTCATCCTGAACCTCAATTCGTTTGTGGCACAATCATTCTATAATAACAAGATACTTGTTCCTCGCTTAGTTGGTTGCATGGCATGGTTTGAATCACAACGGTGTCATCCCACCTTCGTCAGGATGACATGGTGGACAGATTCATGCGCTACGTCATTTCCTAACGGATTAAGCCACGCTTATAACTTGTCGGGATGACATAGCGGTTACGGGGCTATTTAAAATTCACTGTCATTCATAGTGTTTAATGATGTGTGTCATCGGAAATGTGGCGTAACGGAAAGAAGGATTCCACTTTGTTTCGCTTTGGAGGACATTGTTCGTTCATGTGTGCATATAACCGCTGCAAAAACAATTGCTATTCCGGTAGCCAATTCCTCCGAAAAATCAGATCCATCTTGCCTCTCCCAGCTCGTATATAGTTTTCAAAGCATAGGGAGTAGCTGAAATCATTTCACCGCCATTTATGTCCGTTTCGCCTGAAAAGCAATATCGCAGGTTTTTAAGGTATTTGAATTTTGCGTCATGAAACAGCTGTTTAGGCTTGTTAATAAATTGACGTTCAATGAATCTTTTACATAAAAAAGCTGCAGGGTATACGGCTTCGCTGGAGATCAAAGAAGCAGGTTTCTACCCTTATTTCCGGCCGATCAGTTCGGCGCAGGATACCGAAGTCATGATTGGAGGGCAAAAGGTATTAATGTTCGGTTCCAATTCCTACCTCGGTCTTACCAATCATCCGAAGATCAGGGAAGCTGCCATCAGGGCAGTGGAAAAATACGGATCGGGATGTGCCGGCTCACGATTTCTCAATGGCACACTGGATATCCATGAAGAGCTGGAAGAACGCCTCGCGCGTTTTGTAGGTAAAGAATCCGCAGTGATCTTCAGTACCGGTTTCCAGGTGAATCAGGGTGTGCTTTCTTCGCTGGCCGGGAGAAATGAATATCTCCTCCTGGATGAATATGATCATGCCTCTATTATTGACGGCGCCCGGCTTTCCTTCGCCAAAACAATCAAGTATCGGCATAATGATATGCAGGATCTGGAAAGGCACCTGCAGAAACTTCCGGCACAGGCGCTTAAGATCATCGTTACCGACGGTATATTCAGTATGGAAGGCGATATCGTCCGGTTACCGGAACTCATGTTCCTGGCAGAAAAATATCAGGCATCCGTAATGATCGATGACGCGCATGGACTGGGTGTGCTGGGCGAAAGAGGTTCGGGTACTGCAGCTCATTTCGGGTACACGAATGAAGTGGACCTGATCATGGGGACGTTTAGCAAATCGCTGGCGTCACTGGGAGGCTTTATTGCGGCAGACCAGACTGTGATCGAATATATAAAGCACCATGCACGCTCCCTGATCTTCAGCGCGAGCATGACGCCGGCATCTGTGGCAAGCGCCATTGCTGCGCTTGATATTATAGAAACAGAAACGGAACATCTGGAAAAGCTTTGGTCGAACACCCGGTTTGCATTAAGCCTGATGCGGGCTGCCGGTATGAATACCGGGAAAACAGAAAGCCCGGTAATTCCTGTTTATATAAGAGATAATGAAAAGACTTTTCTGCTCACCAGGAAACTGCAGGAAATGGGCGTATTCGTAAACCCTGTGGTAAGTCCTGCAGTGCCTCCGGAATACAGTCTGATCCGGTTTTCCCTCATGGCTACACATACGGAGTCGCAGATAGAAGAAGCTGTGGGTAAGATCAAAATAGCATTACAGACAGTAGGAAACCAAAATGCGGTATATGAGTATTAATGTGACTACTGTACAAAACAAACAGGAGCTAAAGCAGTTCATAGACTGGCCGCATGAGCTCTACAGGGATGATCCTAATTACGTCCCCGGATTATATCTGTCGGAAAAGCTTTTGCTGACCCGCCATCCGTTTCATCAGCACTCGGAAATGCATTTATTGCTGGCCCGAAAGAACAATAAAATTGTCGGGCGGATTGCAGCGATACTCAATAACAACCACAACCGTTTCAATAAGGCTTCAGACGGATTCTTTGGCTTCTTTGATGTGATCAGCGATCCGGAAGTTGCAAACGCCCTGATGGAAGCGGCAGAGGCCTGGCTGCGATCCCAAAAAGCCACCACCATAATTGGTCCGGTGAGTCCGAGCACCAATGAAGTATGCGGCATGTTGATTGACGGATTCGGTGAGCCTCCGGTAGTAATGACGGCATATAATTCTTCCTATTACCCCGGCCTGATGGACGCAATGGGTTTTCAGAAAATGACGGACCTGCTGGCTTACCGTATTACGGACGGGGCATTTGACGATAAGCCTGTACGGTTGATGGATGCCCTTGCCCGCCGGCTTGCAGCAAACAATATTACAATCCGTAAGGTCAATCTCAAACGTTTTGATACAGAGGTGAAGGAGCTGATGCAGATATACAACCAGGCGTGGGATAAGAACCTGGGGTTCGTGCCAATGACGGATGCCGAATTCATGCAGATGAGTAAGGACGTGAAGCTGATCCTGGATGATGAGTTCTGCCTTATTGCAGAAAAAGATGGGCAGGCGATTGGTTTTGCGCTATGTATCCCCGACATTAATCAGGTCCAGATAAAGCTGAAGAAAGGAAGGTTGTTTCCTTTCGGATTCCTGAAGATGTTGCTGGGCAAAAAGAAGATCAGCAAAATGCGTGTGCTGGCGCTGGGGGTGCTGGAACCTTACCGAAAGCTGGGGATAGAAGCCGTCTTCTACGGAACGATTATCCGAAACGGATTGAGAAAGGGATTTAAAGAAGCGGAAGCCTCCTGGATCCTTGAAAATAATGTATTGATGAACAGGGCGATGAGCCATATCAACGGTACGCCTTACAAGCGCTACCGGATCTATGAGAAAAAACTGGAGCATCATGGATAAGCCGAAAATACTGATTACAGGAGCTAACGGCTTTGTCGGTTATCACCTCGTAGAGGCTGCGCTCAGAAAGGGAATGGAAGTACATGCCGGTGTGCGCGGTAATAGTAATACTGCTTCCCTGCACAGCTTTCCTATACACATCGTCAGCCTCGATTATGCAGATAAAGACCGCCTCCGGGCTTCATTTGAGCGGGAGCAATACGATTATGTAATTCATGCTGCAGGCGCAACCAAAGCCGGTAGTGAGACTGAGTATAATCAAGCCAATGCACTCAATACGGATATACTGTCTGCTGCACTGGATTTCTGCCGCCCGGAGAAGTTCGTATTCCTGAGCAGTCTCGCGGCGATGGGGCCGACAGATTATGGTACGGATCAGATCATCAGGCTGGAGGATGCTCCGAAGCCGGTAACCCGGTATGGCAGGAGTAAGCTCTATGCAGAAGAGTTGCTTCGGGGGCATAAGGAATTACCCTGGATCATCCTGAGGCCGACAGCGGTGTACGGTCCCAGGGAAAAGGATCTGTTCGTGATGATCAAAACGCTTGCCCGTGGTCTGGAGACCTACATCGGCAGAAGACGTCAGATGCTCAGCTTCGTATATGTCAAGGACCTGGCGGAAGTCGCATTGCAGGCATGTGTTTCGGAAGTGCAACATCAGACTTACCATATCTCCGATGGGGCCGTATACAGCCGCTACGAAGTTTCGGACATTATTAAGAAAATACTGAACCGGAAAACAGTTGCGCTGCATGTGCCGGAAAAGACAGTGCGCAATATCGCAGGAATGATGGAGCGCATCAGCGGGAAAAAAACACCACTGCTTAATAAAGATAAAATTGCCGAGCTGGTAGCCGAAAACTGGCAATGTGATATTGAGCCCGCTCAAAAAGACCTGGCATATCAACCAAAATACTTACTAAGAGAAGGTATGAAGGAAACGATCAACTGGTATCGTGACAACAAATGGATATAAACACTCAAACAATCACTAAAAACAATAGTATATGAGCAATGCAGTTAAAGACGCGTCAGGAAAGTTGGGCATCCTGATCCCCGGCCTCGGAGCCGTGGCCACCACGCTGATCGCAGGAGTGGAATCCATAAAGAAAGGACAGTCAAGACCGGTAGGGTCATTGTCTCAGATGGGTAATATCCGTCTCGGTAAAAGGACGGACAACCGGAATCCGCTGATCAGAGATTTTGTGCCGCTCGCGGATATCGGTGACATTGTATTTGGCGGATGGGATGTGTACCCGGATAATGTGTATGAAGCGGCGAGTAATGCCAGGGTGTTGGAACAGGCACAACTGGAACAGGTGCGCCCGGCATTAGAAAAGATCCGCCCGATGAAAGCTGTCTTCGACAGGAATTATGTAAAGAATCTGGACGGCACTTATATCAAAGAAGCGGACACCAAATGGGGACTGGCCATTGCACTGATGGAGGATATCACCCGGTTCAAAAATGATAACGGTCTGGATCGCGTAGTGATAGTATGGTGTGCCTCTACGGAAAAGTATACGGAGCTGTCGGACGTGCACCAGTCCGTGGCAGCTTTTGAAGCAGGCCTCAAAAATAATCATCCGGATATTGCGCCCAGTATGATCTATGCTTATGCTGCGATTACGTCGGGAGTGCCGTTCGCTAATGGGGCTCCGAATCTTACGGTGGACATCCCCGCATTGGTGGAGCTTGCCAAAGAAAACAATATACCCATCGCCGGAAAGGATTTTAAAACCGGGCAGACGTTGATGAAGACCATCGTAGCGCCGGGCCTTCAGGCAAGAGCACTGGGTGTCAATGGTTGGTTCTCTGCGAATATTCTCGGCAACCGGGACGGGTTGGTACTCGATGATCCGGAGAATTTCAAAACCAAGGAGACTTCCAAGCTCAGTGTGCTGGAACAAATACTTGACGGAGAAAAGAATCCGGAACTGTACGGTGAATTATATCACAAGGTGAGGATCAATTATTACCCGCCTCATGGTGATAATAAAGAAAGCTGGGACAATATTGACATCTTCGGATGGATGGGCTATCCGATGCAGATTAAGATCAACTTCCTTTGCCGGGATTCTATTCTTGCCGCTCCCATTGTGTTGGACCTGGCGTTATTCATCGACCTCGCTCACCGTGCCGGTATGAGCGGTATCCAGGAATGGCTCTCTTTCTATTTCAAAGCCCCGCAGACAGCAGAGGGACTGGCTCCGGAGCACGACATCTTCAAGCAACTGATGAAGCTGCAGAATACGCTCCGGCATATTATGGGTGAAGACCTGATCACGCATCTCGGGCTTGACTATTACCAGGAACTCGTAGAATCTCTTTAAGCAAACAATAGCAGGACTTGAAACCAGCTCACTATATAGCAAGCATATCCGGCATCGGATATATCAGAGGAGGAGGGACGATAGCCGCCGCAATTACCGCCATTGGATGGTATCTCCTGATGCCGGAGCATGCCGGTATTCAACTCCTGCTGACAATATTCGTTTGTCTCATTGGTGTATGGGTATCCGATGAGACAGCGTTAAGTTGGGGGAAAGACAGCAACCGGGTGGTCATCGACGAAGTGTTCGGTATGATGATTACCCTGCTGTTGCTGCCGCTGTCAGTTCCGGTCGTTATAGGCGGGTTTGTGTTGTTTCGTTTTTTTGACATTGTGAAGCCGCTGGGCATCCGTCGTGCGGAACAGATCCCGGGAGGGTGGGGTGTAATGGCAGATGATCTGCTGGCAGGTGTCTGTGCCAACCTTGTCATGCAACTGATTGTATTCCTGCTTGCCTGAAACTGCTGCCGATATGCGTTCCTTTATTAAGTCCCAGTTTTCGTCGGTCATTGCCACCTCAGTAGATTTTTTTACCACCATCCTGCTCAGGGAAGTATTGGGTATGGGGTATCTGCCGGCACATGCATCGGGCATGACGGCGGGAGGTATCACTCAGTTTACCCTCAACAGGAAGTGGACTTTCGGGGGCGGAAAAAACAGTGTCCGTACAACGGCAATCCGGTATGTCATGGCGTGGACGCTGGGGCTCATCCTCAGTACTGCCGGAGTCTGGCTGCTGACGCATTATCTGGGCGTAAACTATATTATTTCTAAAGCGATCGTATCTGTGGTGCTTTCCGTGAGTGTCAACTTTCACATACATAAACATTATGTCTTTAAGTAAGCTGTATCGGCTGCCGGTAATCCTGATGGTACTGTTCATAATGCTTGAACCTGCAATAGCTGCGGCACAGCGTACAGTTGTGAAAGGTATTGTAACAGATGCTGCGACGTCGAAGCCGCTATCGTTTGTTTCTGTTTACTTCCCCAATACCAATATCGGTACCAGTACCGATGACAATGGGGCATTCGTCCTTTCCACTACTGAAAAGGTCACGCTGGTGGAAGTCTCGCATCTGGGATACCGGTCTTTTTCCAGAGCATTACAGCCCGGTGAGCAGATCACATTATCCATTTTGCTGGAGGAAGACGCTACGGTGTTGAATGAGGTGGTCGTGAAAGTGAAAAAGGAGCGATATCGTAACAAGGACAATCCGGCAGTGGCACTTATCCGTAAAGTGATCGAACATAAAGACGAAAACCGGATGAGTAATTATGAAAGTCTTTCTTATCAGGAATATGAAAAGATCCGGTTTGCATTGAGTAATAAACCAGAGAAACTGCACAATAACATGCTCGTAAAGAGGTATCCGTTTTTTAGAGAAAGTATTGACACCACCAGGTTGGAAGGCAGAGCCATCCTGCCGATATACATGGAGGAAGTGCTGTCTGACAATTACCAGACCTTTAGCCTGCGGCAAACCAAAAAGATCATTACCGGACAAAAGAAGGTCAATTTTGATGAAGACTTTCTGGACAATAATGGATTTGGTGTTTATCTGAAACATATCTACCAGCCGGTGGATATATACGATGGTAATATCACGGTTGTGACCAATCAGTTTATGAGCCCCGTAGCAGATCTGGCGCCTACATTCTACAAATACTATATCGTAGATACAGTGGAGGTGAACGGAGAAAAATTCATAGATCTGTTCTTTTCGCCGAGGAACAAAGCTGATTTTCTGTTCACCGGAAATATGCTCATTACGCTTGATAGTAACTATGCGATCTCAAAGGTCAATCTGAAGGTCAATAAGAATATTAATCTCAACTGGGTGAAGGATATTCGTATTCTCCAGGAGTTTGAGAAGAATGAAACCGGGAAGTATATCCTGACCAAAAGCAGAATGGCGGCGGATTTTGGGATGACCAAAAATAGTGACGGAGGGATATTTGGCGAACGCACGGTTTCTTACAAAAACTACCGCGTCAATGGTGTTATCCCGGATAGTGTCTTTCGCGGTGATAAAATGGTCGTGGCATCAGAGGCGATGCATATGGATGATACTTTCTGGACGGCCAACCGCCATGAGTATATCAGTCAGTCTGAAAAGGCTGTGTATGCCAATATGGACAGCCTGCAGAGTTCCCGGTCTTTCAAGCAGGTGATGAATATGGCTACGCTTCTGCTGGCCGGTTATACAAAGGCATCCGATTATGTGGAGATCGGTCCGGTGAATACCTTCTACAGTTTCAATCCGGTAGAGGGCTTCCGGCTGCGGCTGGGCGGAAGGACTACACCCAAGCTGAGCAGGCATTTTTATCTTGAATCCTACGCGGCTTATGGTTTTAGGGATGAAAGGTGGAAATATTACACCGGGGGAACTTATTCCTTTACCGGCAACAACCGGTTTACATTTCCTTCCAAAGGTCTGTCGGTAAGTTATCAGCAGGACACGAAGATTCCCGGACAGGAACTTCAGTTTGTGCAGGAAGACAATGTGCTGCTGTCGATAAAAAGAGGTGTCAACGATAAATGGCTGTACAATAAGATATTTAACCTCCACTACTATCAGGAATTCAGCAATAATATCTCTTATAAAGTTGGGTTTAAAAACTGGCAACAGGAAGCCGCGGGCGGCCTGCAGTATACAACAGAACAAACCCTCACTCCGATTGAACATATCACGACTTCGGAACTGTTCTTTGAGTTTCGCTGGGCGCCGCACCAGAAATTCATTCAGGGAAAAACTTACCGGATACCTTTTCCCAATAAATACCCTGTATTTACGCTGCGCGGTACTGCGGGTATCAGGGATCTGCTGGGCGGGGAATATAATTATCAGAAGCTGACGTTGAATGTATATAAGCGTTTCTACCTGTCTCAGCTTGGCTATACGGATGTTGTTGCGGAGGGCGGCTATCTTTTTGGTAGAGTGCCTTATCCTTTGCTGGACATTCACCGAGCCAACCAGACTTATTCTTACCAACTGCAATCCTATAATCTGATGAACTTCCTGGAGTCTGTCAGTGATCACTACGTCAGTGTGCAGGCGGAACATGCATTCAATGGTTTTTTTCTGAACAAGATACCACTGGTGAAAAAGCTGAAGTTCCGGGAGTTTGCAAGTATCAAAGTTTTGTATGGCGGACTGAGGCCGGAAAATACGCCGGATGGCACACGGGATGATCTGTTGGCTTTCCCGGTTAACAATGCCGGTCAGCAGACGACTTTTTCCCTCGCAAGGGAACCGTATGTCGAAGGAAGCGTGGGGGTGGGTAACATCCTGAAGTTTTTCAGAGTGGATCTGGTAAGGAGGATCACGTACCTGAACCATCCCAATGTGACGGAATGGGGGATCCGGGCAAGGTTCAAATTTGATTTTTAGTGTGAAAATTATGATGTAATGAAAGCGATAAGAGATATGCTGCAGCAGTTGATCTACAAAGTGATCAACCCGTTTGTGAAGCTGCTGATCAGAATGGGGCTGACCCCGAACATGGTGACCCTGATCGGGCTGGCGCTGAATATTGCCGTGGCGGTTGTGTTTATCGCCGGGGCGGAGCAGACCAACCGTGGCGATCTGGACTATGTAGGCTGGGCAGGTGGATTGATCCTGTTTGCGGGATTGTTTGATATGCTCGACGGGCAGGTGGCGCGACTGGGTAATATGAGTTCGCGTTTTGGCGCTATGTTCGATTCCGTGCTGGACCGGTACAGTGAGATGATCCTGTTCTTCGGTATCTGTTATTACCTGGTGGCTCATCATTATTTCCTCAGCTCCATATTTGCCTTTATGGCGCTGATCGGCTCCATGATGGTTAGCTATACACGGGCGCGGGCAGAAGGGCTTGGTGTGGAATGCAAAGGTGGTATGATGCAGCGGCCGGAAAGGGTAGTGCTGATCAGCCTGTCTGCTATCGCGACGGGGATTACCTATCATTTCGCGGGGCCGGATTTCAAGATCAGTATTCCGGGTACGGATTTTCCGCTCTTTGAAACGATCTCCGTATTTACCATTCCCATTGCAATCATGGCAGTGTTGACCAACATCACTGCCGTTGGAAGACTGATGGATGCAAAAAAGGCTTTGGACGCAAAAGAAAACAGCTATGAGCAGCACCGTTAGATGGGGACATACGCCGTTCAGGATATTGCTGCTGTTATGGGTGACGGTTGCATTGCCGTTGTGCTCAATGGCCGGTCCGCTAAAAGCTTATTCTTTTAATGAGGCGGATACATTTCCCGTACCGCCGCCGCATCCCGACATGATGTTCTATCTGCAAAGGACACCCAATACCAATACGATCGTGTATGGTCTGAACTTTGATAAAGAGGACAGGCTGAATGCGGCTGCCCCTATCCGTGTTTACTGGATCCGCTATACAGAGCCGGGTCATCCTGTACGGGATCTGAACTATATACAAAGAACATTTGCCTACGGTGTCAAAACAAAACAGACGGGTAAGGATACCTGGGAGTTGAAGATCGTAGCGTACGATAAGCTGCCGCTGATGTTGCGTAAAGGGAACGACGGGAATTATCATGTATATGCCCATCTGGACAACAAGCCTGTGATCTTCCGTAAAGCCTATATTAAGATAACTGAAAAGGGGACATTCTGGAATCCGGACATTCCCTATATCGAACTGACTGGTACCGATTTAGCGACCGGTAAAGAGATGGTGCATCGTATCAAACCTAAATAATCAATTCTTGGCAACGAACTCTTCCTATAAGCAACCCATTCTGATGATGTCGGCTATATCGGCCGGTTATCTGCTGCTGTCTTATCTGCTGGTGGGGTTTAAGACCGACCAGTTGTTTCTGATCGGACTTGTTAACACGCTTTATTTTGCCACCCCGGTCACCCGGAAGCTGGTTCTTTCTTTCGCCGCATTTATTGTTTTCTGGGTGGTCTTCGATTATATGAAAGCCTTTCCCAACTACCTGGTCAATGAGGTGCGTATTGAATCACTTTATAACCTTGAGAAGAGTTGGTTTGGTATCGGTTACCAGGGAGAGATGCTGACACCTAACGAATTTATGGCGAGGCATACGCATGTTGTTGTGGATGTGCTTTCCGGACTGTTTTACCTTTCCTGGGTGCCCGTGCCGATCGGGCTGACGATCTGGTTTTTCTTCACCCGGAAGCCGGAAGCGATTCATTTGTCATTTACTTTCCTGCTGGTCAATCTCGTTGGCTTTATGCTTTATTACCTGTATCCTGCTGCGCCGCCCTGGTATGTACAGGATCACGGTTTTGCTTTTAATGCTGCCACTCCCGGCAGCGCAGCGGGGCTCACCCGTTTTGATGAGGCGCTGGGTATCCACCTTTTCCGATCCATGTATGAAAAGAGCTCGAATGTTTTTGCGGCAATGCCTTCCCTGCATGCGGCGTATCCGGTAGTGGCGCTGTTTTACAGCTTACGGAATAAGCCGGGCATTGCCAGTATTTTTATCGCCTTTTCTATGGTGGGTATATGGGGATCGGCGGTTTACTCCAACCATCACTACATTCTGGATGTGATTGGCGGAGTAAGCTGTGCATTGGTGGGGATCGGATTGTATTGGCTGTTGTATAATCATGCCGGTTTCTTCAGGCGTTTTACGGATGGGTTTATCCGGAGGATTTGATACACAAGGGGAAGGATTTGCTAACGGCTATGGCCGGTTAATTAAGATTAGCTGTATTGGGTAGCGTTTATTGACCCTGTTGTATTGAGTGGCATCTAATGTCTGGATGACAAAACAAATCCATTTGCTCCTGCTTCATGTTTAATGTTACTGAATTCGGTAACATTAAACCTCCTCCACAATCTTGCAAAAGAGACAGTTTAAAACCTACCCCGCCAGCCAGTCCAGAAAATGCGGCATCTTCTCCTTGCTCACGGTAATAGATTCTTCAAACGGGACCTTCAGACTCACGGATACTTTCCGGGAAAGGTATTGAGAAGCGTCCAACACAGCCTCCCGGTTGATCACGTATTGCCTGTTGGCGCGGTAAAACATGTTTCCTCCCATTTGCTGGATCTCTTCCAGCGTCTTGCTGATCAGGTAGGTCTTCTGGGTAAATGTATAAATATGCGTGATCTCGTTCCGGATATAACAAACCGCAATCTCCTCCAGCTTCACCGGGATGATCTTGTCTTTATGGTGTACCAGCAGCGCGGGCGACTTTGTGTGCTGCTGCTGAAATAGCTGTATGAGGTTGCTTAGCGAATGCTCCGCCGGTGTGAATGAAGAACGGAGCGCTTTGTACTTGCTGAGTGCGTCAATGATGATCTGTTCGTCGAATGGCTTCAGGATATAGTGGATCCCGTTTGCCTTAAACGCATGCATGGTATATTCATCGTAAGCCGTACAAAAGATAATGGGCGCTTTCACTGCGACGGTCTGGAAAATCTCAAAGCTCAATCCGTCGCCTAACTGAATATCACTGAATATCAGATCCGGAACCGGGTTTGTACGGAAGTACTGTGTCGCTTCATTTACTGAATGCAGCACGGCTACAACGCTTGCTTCGGGCTCCACCTGGGAGATCACATCTTTCAGGTCTTCGGCCGTGAGGCGTTCATCTTCAATGATAACGATATTCATGTTACAGCATTTTTAAACTTACGGAAAAAGTACTGCCGTTGTCGTCGATCTTAATGTCGCCGCCGGCAAGTATCCGGTAGCGCTCCTTGAGATTCGACAAGCCATTACCGGTAGAATGTTCCACCACTTTCTTTACCTGCCGGTTATTCGTCACTATGATCCGGTCTCCTTCCCGTGTAATCCGGATCTCCAACGGATGAGCTTCTGTAAGCTCGTTGTGCTTAATGGCATTTTCCAGCAGCGGTTGCAACGAAAAGAAAGGCAGTTTACGGTGTAATACTTCGTCCGCCTCTGGTATTTCTACTGTATAGCGGAGTGCATCTCCAAACCTGATTTTCTGCATTTCCATATAGTCATTGCAAACCTTCAATTCCTCTTTTACCGTAGCGATACCGGAGGTGTTGGTGGTCACTGAAGCCCTCAGAAAATCGGAAAGGCGAAGCAGGTAAGCCTCAGCCGTCTGCGGATATTTTTTGATCAGCGACTTTAATATATTCAGGGCGTTGAACAGGAAATGCGGCTGTATCTGCTGGCGCAGCAATTGGTTCGCCGTTTCCGCATTGGTCGTCTTCAGCTTAAGCAGTTCCATTTCAATGCGACTGCGTTCGTATTGATGCAGGATGTTATTCTGGATCAGGAATATAAACGCATAATGCAACAGGCTCATAACCGGGAGGTACACAAAAGCCCGCCAACCCCTTGTGTTATGAAAAGCCTTTAACGTATGCTCATCAAGGCAGAATAAGATTCCTTCATGGCACAGATAACGAAAGGCCATAAAATACAAACTGACATAGATGATACTCAACAGATAGCCGGTTACAAATATTTTTCGTCCCGTTTTACCTGTGTATATAGCTTTCCTGGCATGATAATAACTGAGCAGGCAGACATTGGTGAAAAAGATCACCGAAGAAAGAATAATCATCGGTATCGTTCGCACCAGCGCAACCTTGTAATCCGGTTCAAACATAATGCCTATGATCATTGCAGACAGCATAAAAAACAAGATAAGCCGTCCGCTGTGTCTGATGAGGTATTTGACCAGTAATCTATCGCGTGTCATGGATCCGTATTTCCGGGGTGTAAGTTAATATGTTATTACCTCATATTCGCTTTCGTCGAGATCGTGTATCTGATCTCTTGTATCATCGGCTACTTTTTTGATCTTCTTCAGGAACAATGAAAACAGGATGCTGATCATTCCGGCAAAAAGAAACGACATCCCTGTAAGTACCACCAAAGACATACCCGCGATCATGGGTTGTGCCGACAATAGCAACGCTATCATTATTCCCAGACCACTTAGTACCGCAAGCGTAAACCAGTTGCGTGCTCCGGCTTGTTTCATGTCAAATGAAAGAAACAGTCCCTGTATTGCCTTCAGCATCAGCCCGAAAGTTACAAACAGTGCCAGCATGAAAGCCGAAATAGCAGGGTTAGTCAGCAAAAACAGACCCACACCCAATACCATGCCTGCACCCAGGATGTGAAGCCAGTTGCTCTGTATCTTTTTCCGGTTACGGATATAGAAAGTCAGTTCCAGTACGCCCGAGATCACAAACGAGATGCTGAAGAAACGTACCAGCACTGCATAAGTGGCTGCAGGGACATTAAAGATATAGATGCCGAGCAAAGTCAGCAATACACCGGTAATCAAAGGGATATACCAATGCCGGATCGTCCGGGACATTTTTTGAAACATATTTCGCTGCATGTTGAAACTATTTTAATCATACAAAAATGTTACAGAAACCTGTTTTCTAAACATGCCATTGTCCTCAAACAGACAAAATACGGTGTGAACAGGTATTGAGGAGAGCTGTTTTATGCACATAGGAAGCTGACGCTTTATGCCTTTGACAACAGGAGACAGATCTATACGTCATTTATAAAAGCAGATCTTATGGGTATACCTACGAATAAAAGCGAATTGCAAGCTGCAATAAAGGTCAGTTATGAAAAAATCGGCAGGGTGTTACAATCCATTCTTCCGGAAAAAACGACGGAACCAGCACTGGAGGGTCACGCTATACCCTCACAATACTTCGTTCTGTTACCACTACATAGGTAGCGATGAATAGCGGTAAATTGATTCAAGACAAATGACAATAGGGAATTCTTCAAAAGGTCAGATACTGTCTGACCAATTCAGATTGAGTTGGTCGCATTATTTGAAACTAATGCGTATTGACGATGAGTAGGAACGTAATTTTTACGAAGTATGCCGTGAGTCACAGCCCTGTCATCCCTCCTTCGTCGGGATGACAAACGTCTGTTAACCGGATGAGGGGAAATAGATGCTACCGGGTACCGCTAATGTTGCTTTCTCACGACAGTAAGGGTTAATATTGTCGTTTTCTCCACTTCAATACATCAATAAGCGATAGAAAGCAGCGGTATTCTGCCATTAGAAGCCATCGCCCGGGTTTTGCTGCGGTGTACCATAGATGCCCAGAACCCATACTTATGCGGTGTCATGATGAGCAGGTCTGCATTGATCTGTCCTGCCTCCTGACGTATGGCGGCAATGACAGACGCTGAACGCACGTTCTTATAAATATAGGAAACACCTTCAAAATGCTTGCCAAGTAAGGCTTCTTCCTGCAATCTCCGGACAGCATCTCCCACAAAGAATATTTCTACTGCGGCGCCGAACAGCCGCGCATAAGTCTTAACCGTATCCAGCACCTGTGCGTGGATGCCGCGGGTCAGATCACATGCAAAAAGTATTTTCCTGATGCCGGAGTAGGTCGCAGATGCCGGTACGGAAAGAATAGGAAACCTTAGCTTGTATATTGCGGCTGTTGTGGTATTACCAAGCATGTCCTGCTCAAATGATTTTTCAGGCATGCCCATCACTAATATCGAACCATCGTATTGTTCTATGACGCTGGTGACCTCTTCCGTAAAATCCCCCATACGTACTTCTGCAATGATCTCTACCTGATACTCCGATGCCAATCGCATTGCCTGTTTGTCGGCCTCTTCTTTTCGCCGTGTGATCGTACGCGCTATCTCCGGTGCGGTAACGAGTGAACCGGATGCATGGGCGGATAGTTTGTGCAAGTGAAACAGAATAATCCTGGCGTTGATGACGCTTGCCGCATCTATCGCATATTGCGTGGCATTGTCGGCTATGGGAGAAAAGTCAGTCGCTACAATAAATGTTTGCATCGTTTTTTGTTTTGGGAACGACGACCCCCTGTGCGCTGTGAAAGCATATCTCACAGGGGGCGCGTCGTAACTTGTTTAGTATTCCTTTACGTCTTTATGTTCGTATGGCTCAACCGCCAGTTCATCTACGCTCAGTCCGGGCTTATCCATGCCCAGCCGGTGCATGATCGAGTCAAAGAGGTGATAGATCACCGGTACTACAACGAGGGTCAGGAAGAGCGAACTGATCAGACCTCCGATGATCACCCATGCCAGTCCGTTCTTCAGTTCTGCACCTGCACCGGATGCCATCGCGATGGGCAACATGCCGATCACCATCGCAATCGTAGTCATCAGGATCGGACGCAACCTGGCTTTGTTGGCCAGCACCAGAGCCTCAAACGTACTCTTGCCTTCTGCCTTAAGCTGGTTGGTAAAGTCTACCAGGATGATCGCATTCTTGGCCACCAGACCGATCAGCATGATCAGACCCAGTATCGTGAAGATGTTGAGTGAGTTGTTCGTCAGCGCCAGGGCCAGCAAGGCGCCGATAATACTCAGCGGTATCGACATCAACACCACGAGCGGATACACAAAGCTGTTATACAGCGCCACCATGATGAAGTAAACAAGTACCACGGATATTAACAGGGCGATCAGCAGTGAACCGAAGCCTTCCGACTGACTCTCCATGTCCCCGCCCCAGATATAACTCACCCCGGAAGGTTTAGGTACATCTTTCAAGGCTACTTCAAGATCTGCGACCACGTCGCTGGCCGTACGTCCGATGCTTTGTGACTGCACCTTTACTGATGTGCTCTTGTCTCTTCTTTCCAACTGGCTGGGTCCGGAACTCTCCGTGACCAAGGCGAATTGAGACAAAGTAACCAGCTCGCCGCGGCTGTTGGTAAACTTGATATTACTCACATCATCCACATTCTGCCGGTCATAATCATCAAAGCGCACATTGATGTCATACTCATACTGCCCCTGACGATACTTGCCGTCTGTATTGCCGTTAAAGGCCAGCTGCATTGTAGCGCCCACGGTTTGAAGATTCAGTCCGAGGGCTGTCATCTTATCCCTGTCCACCTTTACGGAGATCTCAGGGTTCCCGGCTTCAGCGGAAAGTTTTGATTCGGCAGCACCAGGTATCTTTTTCAGGATATCCAGTACGGTATTGGCATAAGCAGTTACACTATCCAGATCGGATCCCGTAACGATCATTTCTATAGAGGCAAGCTTTGCCATCCCAATGATATTTACCGGGGCGGTCTTCACTTTGGCGCCGAGGAGCAGTTTTTCCAGATCCTGCTTCACTTTCGCTGCATAGATGTCCGAGGGGTCTTTTCGGCGCTTTTTGTCCACCAGCTTCACTGTGATCTCTGACTGGTACGCAGGAGCAAGTGAAGCACCCATGCCGCTGCTCGATTGTCCTACCGTGGCAATGATAGATACCACTTCCGGTTTGGAGGCCAGATAATCTTCTGCTTTGCGTGTAAGCTGGTTTGTTTGTTCGATGGATACATCTTTCGGTAATTCTATCTGCACGAGAAATTCTCCCCGGTCTCCTTCAGGCATAAACTCTGCACTGATAAACTTGTTGGAAATCAGGCTGAAGGATCCGAATAGTAACGCAGTCACCACACCGAGGGTGATCAGCTTGTGATTGATCGACCATTTCAGCAGTCCGGCGATCCAGTTGGTGAAACGTTCCAGTTGTTTTTCAAAAGCCAGGATTGCCTTTCCGAATACATTCTTGCCGGTGATGTGCTCCAGCTTACCAAAGCGGGAGGTCATCAAAGGTACCAGCGTAAATGAAGTGAGCAGCGAAAGTAATACCGCAATAACCACCACCAGACAGAATTCCCTCAGGATCATTGCCACCATACCTCCGCTGAATGATATCGGGAGGAACACCACTACGATTACGAGGGTAATAGAGATAACGGTAAATCCGATTTCCTTTGCTCCGTCGATAGAGGCCCGTACTTTATTCTTGCCCATTTCCATGTGCCGGTAGATATTCTCAATGACCACGATGGCGTCATCCACGAGAATACCGACCACGAGCGAGAGGGCGATCAACGACATCAGGTTGAGCGAAAAGCCGAGCAGCATCATGCCGATAAAAGTGGCTACCAGCGAAACCGGGATCGCGATCATTACAATCAGGGCATTCCGGAAGCTATGCAGGAACAAAAGCATGATCGCAGCTACCAGTACGATGGCCAGCACAAGGTCAATGATCACTGCATTGGCAGATGCCAGCGTATATTCAGACCCATCGTTGGCGATTTTGATCTGCACGCCTTCTTTTTCATATTCCTTATGTATGGAGGAAAGGATCTTTTTGATTTCCTTACTTACCTCAACGGCATTCGCATCAGATTGTTTGATCACCTGCATGGCCAGGGCATTCTTCCGGTCTACACGGGCAATCTTCTCTACGTCTTTTTGTGTATCCTGTACGTCAGCGATATCTGAAAGACGAATCTGGGCGCCGTCCTTGCCCGTTGCGACAACCAGGTTGCGCAGCTCATCCACAGAAGCGTATTTGCCGGCGAGGCGTACCAGGATATCCTGTTTCTTGGATTTTACACTGCCGGTAGGAAAGTCAAGATTAGCAGCCATAATAGCCTGATGTACCTGTGCAATCGATAAACCGTATCCTTCCAGTCGTGCTGCATTGATATTCACCTGGATTTCTCTTTCCTGTCCGCCGATCAGGTTCACCTGGGCCACACCATTTACCCTCGAAAGCCGGGGCTGTATCCGCTTGTCTATCAGGTCATAAAAGGAGGCGTCATCCATTTTGGAGGTAGCCGCCATCGTAATGATCGGCAGATCTTCTGTGGAGAATTTATTCAGTGAAGGTGTTTTGGCATCATCCGGGAGATCAGAAAGAATGGCGTTGATCTTACGTTGTGCGTCGTTGAGCGATATGTCCACATCTGCATTGTCCGTCAGTGTGATCGTAATCATTGACAGGCTTTCGTAGGAGGTCGCATCAATTTTCTTGATGTTCTCCATGGTGGCCACAGCGTCTTCGATTTTTTTGGTGACGGTATTCTCCACTTCACCCGGAGATGCTCCGGGATAGGTGGTCGTGATGGAGATGACGCCCGGCGAAAATTTCGGGAGCAGCTCATAGTTGAGCGAGAAGTAACTCAAAGCGCCAAACAGGGTCAAAGCGATAAAGACGACAATGGCCAGCACGGGACGCTTGATGGATATATTAGCGAGTTGCATTGCTTTTGTTTTAGATTAATTCAGATAATGCTGTTGCAGTTTTTCGGTGGTGTGTTAGTCTTCCTGTATAGCCACCGCTGCGCCGTCGGTAAGGTTGATCTGACCGGCGATGATTACCCGTTCTCCTTCTTCAAGTCCGGAAATTACCTCTACGGATTCTCCGAAAATATTACCTGGCGTTACGGTCCTGAGACGCGCTGTGTTGTCACCTGATAATACGTACACCTGTTTGTTGTTTACGCTGCCTACAAAAGCGCTCCTGGGTACAATAATGGCTGTAGCCTCATTACCATACTGAAAAACAGCAGTTGCAAACATACCGGCCTTGATGAGTTGTGCTCCATCGTTGTCGACTTTGATTTCCACCGGAAAATTGAGGGAAGCATCTGCTTTTGGCGCAATAAAGGATACCGCGCCGCTGAATGTCTGATCCGGAAATGCCGGCACCTGTATAGCTACCTTGTCTCCCTTTTTAAGTTGTACCATTTGCTTTTCGTTGGCTGCCACATTCAGCTTCAGGTTGGAGACATCCACGATATCAAATAATGCGTTGCCTGCAGAGAGGTAGGAGCCAACCTCAATATGTTTTTTGTTGATGATCCCGGAGATGGGCGCTTTGATATGTGCGTCGCCGATCTTTCTCCTGGCCTGTTCCAGCCGTATGGCTGCATTGCGTAATTGCAGGTCGATATCGTCCAGCTGAGCCTGTGTTACACCACCTGTTTTAAACGAACTTTCATACCGTTCTTTATCGGTTTTCAGCTTGTTGTATGTATCGCCGGCTGTTTCCAGGTCAAGCGACAGATACTTTTCATCGAGTGTGGCAAGGACTTGTCCTTTCTGTACCCGGTCGCCCTCCTGCACTCTTATGGAAAGTACACGACCGCTTATGTCGGAAAGCAGCTTCAGGTCCTGGTTAGGTACAAAGTTTCCATTGGCGCTGAAGTTGAGATTGATATTCTGACGAGCAACCGTAGTGACCTTCACTGGCGCTGCGCTACTCCCCTGGTTGACGATCTCTATTTTCTGCTCGTTTTTCTTTTTGTTGCCGGAGAGCACCATGCCGATCAGTAATCCGGAGGTAATTATAAGGACAACGGGGATGATTATCTTTTTCATCGATTTTTATTTGTTGTTTGGAATTGAGGATTGGGTGTATTTTGATTTATTTATCGAGGAGGGATTTAATTTCTCCTTTCGATTTGATGAGCTCTACTTCGGCCACTTTATAATTCAGTATGGCCTCGTTATAGCTGTTCTGGGCTGTTACAAGCTCGGATTCTGCATTCAGCAGATCGGTAAGGCTTGCCAGTCCGTTTTTGTAATTATTCTGGGTGCTGAAGAGTACATCTTCCGCCAGTTTTTTATTGGATTTTTGTGTGTTGATGGCCTTCAGGCTGTTGGCCAGTTGTTTCTGCGCATTACTGTAATTCATGTACAGACTGTTTTGTGTCTTGCTCATATCTTCCTGCAATTTTTGAATGTCGAATTCGGTCTGCTTTCTGCGTGCACGTCTGTTGAATCCGTCGAATACGGGTATCTTCAACGTGAGGTTGACATTGGACATGTCATAACTCAGCGATTTTTTAGTGTACAGATCAAACTTGCTGCTTTGTGTATTGTAAGTGTATCCTGCGCCCAGAGAAAGAGTAGGTAATCCCTCTGCCATCGTAGCTTTCCGCTGCAATGTCAGAAGCTCTTCCTGCTTGTCCAGCATTCTGAAGGAGAGCAGGTTTTTTACATTTAGCGGATCTGTGATGACGCCGATACGTTCCGGCACTTCCAGTTGCTCTGTAGTTTCACTTACGATACGGATATCTTCCGAAACCGGCATGCCCATGTAATATTTTAACAGGCTTTCCTGCTGGGAAACTGCATTTTCGAGTTGCAGTTTCTGGGTCTCTATATTGCTTTTATTGACCAGAATACGATCCAGATCTATTTTCTTTGCCAGTCCGTTTGTGTATTGGGTTCTGGTCATTTCTTCCAGTTTGGTGACACGATCGAGATTGGCATCTGCAACTTTGAGCTGTTCGTGGGTGATCACCACCTGGTAAAAATTGGCAGCTACCTGCTGCAGTACATTCTCCTCGCTTACCTGTGCTGCCAGTTCGTAGTATTCTTTAGTTCCTCTGGCCGCTTTCAGTCCGGTGAATACCTGCTGATTGAATATCTGCTGACTCAACTGCACCTGCGACATAGCGCTCCATGGTTGCCCAGCCTTGATCGCCATAAACTCACCCGGAGCGCCACCGAATGCTTCTGCGGGCAGTACAAACTGCTGTACGATCAGGTTGTTGGTAAGGGAACTGGTGATGTCGACGCGGGGCAGTGCGGCCGATCTTGTTTCCACAATTTTCTCGGCCACCTGGTCAATATCTATTCTGGCCTGCCGGACGACCTGACTGTTTTTCAGTGCATAATGCAAGGCATCCTGCAGGGTAACCGGTGTTTGTGCACTCAACTGCCCGGCCATAAGCACGGAAAATACAAGCGGGACCATTTTTTTAAACTGCATCATTTCCTGTTTAAATTTGATACAGCAAAAGTGCCGGTGTTATAGTCCTTATAATAGCAGCTTATCCCTCAAACGGACAAATAAAGGGGCGAACGGGAAGCCGTCCTGTATGTAATGATTTACAGTGTCGTCATCCCGACGAAGGAGAAATCTCACATAATGCCTGCTTGTGTTACGTGGGATCCCTCCGTTTTTGCCAATGACACATGTTTTAAGTACTTTGAATGATATGGAGTTTTAAATAGCCTGTAAGCACTATGTCATCCCGACGAAGGAGGGATGACACCGTTGTGATTCATACCATAGCACCAACTGAGCATGGAGCAAATCTTGTCATTATCGGATGACTGCGTCGCGGGCGAATTGGGGTTCGGGATGACATGGCTTATGGATGATTCAAAACTGTCTGCTATTCACAGAGTATAAAACATATGCCATTGGCGCGAAGGAGATGCCGCTCTTTGTAATTGATATCCATCGTTTTGTGTCATATTTTCTTCGTCAGCATGACAAACGTTTGTTCACCGTATGATGTACAAAATGTTAACAGATAGTATTGGGTTTGTTTTCTCGGACAACAGTAATATGAATTCATTATAGTCAGATGCTTAAATTTTCAAATTGAACAATTCGGGCGTACTTTTGCAGCCTTAATTCAGCTTCAGATATACTTATGCTTTCCGCTAACGAAATACGCAGCCGTTTCCTTGATTTCTTCCGGGAGAAAGGCCATCATATTGTTCCCTCAGCGCCTGTGGTGGTGAAGAATGACCCTACACTGCTTTTTACCAATGCGGGGATGAACCAGTTTAAAGATTATTTTCTCGGTAATAAAACACCGGATTATCCACGTGTGGCGGATACTCAGAAATGCCTGCGGGTCAGTGGTAAACACAATGATCTTGAAGAGGTGGGGGTAGATACTTATCACCACACGATGTTCGAAATGTTGGGTAACTGGAGTTTCGGAGATTATTTTAAAACCGACGCAATCGCCTGGAGCTGGGAATTGCTTACGGATGTATATGGTATTCCGAAAGACCGTTTGTACGTAACTTATTTTGGAGGTGATGAAGCGGAGCAATTACCGGCAGATGATGAAACGCTGGAGCTCTGGAGAAAATATGTACATGAAGACCGGATCCTGCCGGGAAATAAAAAGGACAATTTCTGGGAGATGGGGGATACTGGTCCGTGTGGCCCGTGTTCTGAAATACACGTTGACTGCCGTAGTGAAGTAGATCGCAACACAGTGGATGGTAAAACGCTTGTGAATGCCGATCATCCGCAGGTGATTGAGATATGGAATAATGTATTCATGCAGTTTAACCGTTTGAAAGATGGTACGCTGCAGCCGTTGCCGGCAAAACATGTTGATACCGGGATGGGATTGGAGCGTCTGGTACGGGTATTGCAGGGAAAACAAAGCAACTATGATACGGATCTGTTTACAGGAACGATCGCTGAAACGGAAAAGATCAGTGGCAAAAAATATGATTACAGTGATACAAAAGAAGCGATTGCCTTTCGCGTAATTGCCGATCATATCCGTGCTATTTCTTTTACGATTGCCGATGGTCAGTTGCCTTCCAATACAGGCGCGGGTTATGTAATCCGTCGGATCCTGCGTCGTGCGGTTCGTTATTACTATTCCTATCTTGATTATAAACAACCTCTGATGCACCAGCTTTTACCGGCGCTGGCCAAACAGTTTGAAGGAGTATTCCCAGAGCTGAAGCAACAGGTTGAATTTGTAGCCCGCGTGATACGTGAAGAAGAAGAAGCTTTTCTGCGTACGCTGGATAAAGGTCTGAAGAAGATAGACGAGGTCATTCTGCGTGCCGAAAAAGGTGGGTTGGTCGGAGGTAAAGATGCATTTGAATTGTACGATACATTCGGGTTCCCGGTGGATCTTACGCGACTGATTGCTGAAGAAAATGGTGTGTCTGTTGATGAGGTTGGTTTTGAAGCGGAAATGTTACAGCAGAAGAATCGCAGCCGGGCAGCCACTGCAATAGATACGGAAGACTGGATTGTGGTGAACGATGTGTCTGAAACTGCTTTTGTAGGTTATCAGGATTTTCTGATAGAAACGAAAGTCGTCAAGTACAGAAAGGTAAAAACAAAAGGAAAGGAACAGTTCCAGGTTGTCCTTGAAACTACGCCGTTTTATGCCGAAAGTGGTGGACAGGTTGGCGACACTGGTGTTTTGGTATTTGACGGAGAAGAGGTTGTGGTAACCGATACGAAAAAGGAAAACGATCTGATCATTCAATTTATCAACGGTCTGCCCGCCAATATACATGCGCCGGTGACTGCTAAAGTGAATGTGGAAAAGCGTTTTGAAACCACGTACAATCACTCTGCCACGCATCTGATGCATGCTGCATTGCGGCAGGTGTTAGGTACGCATGTGGCGCAGAAGGGATCACTGGTAAATCCGGAATTGCTCCGGTTTGATTTCTCTCATTTCAGTAAAATGACGGAGGAAGAGATTCGTCAGGTCGAGTGGATTGTTAATACGAAAATACGGGAGAATATACCGGTAGTGATTCGCGAGATGTCTAAAGATGAGGCGATGCAACTGGGTGCTACGGCATTGTTTGGTGAGAAGTACGGTGATGTTGTCCGGGTAGTGACGATTGATCCCGAATTCTCTGTAGAGTTGTGCGGTGGTACGCATGTGGGAAATACGGGCATGATCGGCGTATTTACAATTGTGTCTGAAGCTGCGGTGGCGGCAGGAGTGAGAAGGGTAGAGGCCTTGACGGGGCCGGCGGCTATCAGGTATTTTGCTGACCGGGTAAGCCAGCATAAAGGAATCGCTGAGTTGCTGAAGACCAATGATCCTTTGAAAACGGTTGCCAAGCTGATCGAAGATAAAGCGGCTCTGGAGAAGAAGCTGGAAATGATGGAAGCGAGGGGATTAAGGGGTATAGCGAAAGAGATTGCAGTGACAGCGGAGCATGTCGGACAGGTGAATTTTGTAGGTCAGAAGGTTGAGGTGCAATCTGCTGATGCACTTAAAAAACTTTGTTTTGAATTGAAGGGACTACTGACTGATTATGTAGTAACGCTTGTAGCTGCTGTTGATGGTAAAGCGCATGTGGCAGTGCTGATTGATGATGCTGTGGTAGCCACAAAAGATCTTGATGCCGGAAAGATCATTAAGCAACAGATTGCTCCGCTGATCAAAGGCGGTGGAGGAGGACAGAAAACGCTGGCTACGGCAGGCGGGCAGGACAGCAGCAGGCTGTCTGAAGTAATTGATGCTGTAAGGGAAATATTAATTGGCTAAATAGCCCTCGGATGATTATGAAACAACAACCAATGCCGGAGGCTTTACGTGAAGGCGGTGTTATACTGGTAGATAAACCTTATCGCTGGACATCATTTGATGTGATCAATCGCCTGCGTCGTGTATTGAATGTGAAAATGGGACATGCAGGAACGCTTGACCCGCTGGCAACCGGTCTGCTCATTTGCTGTACCGGCTCCTGGACGAAAAAAATAACTGATTACCAGAAACAGGCTAAGGAATATACGGGTATTTTCCATCTTGGGGCAGTAACGCCTACGTATGATCTGGAAAGTGAACCGGAACATCCCAAAGCATTCGAACATCTTACCGAACAGGAAATTATTGCAGCAACTGCTCCATTTACGGGGGAAATACTGCAAACTCCGCCTGCTCATTCAGCCATAAAAAAAGGTGGAAAAAGGGCTTATGAGATGGCGCGCAAAGGGGAAGATGTTGTGCTGACTCCGCGCCCGGTCACGATTGATGCGTTTGAAATTATCGCTGTGCAGTTGCCTGAAGTCCATTTCCGTATTGCATGCAGTACGGGTACATACATTCGTTCGATGGCGCAGGATTTCGGTCAGGTGTTGGGCTGTGGCGCGTATCTCTCAGCATTGCGTCGTACGAAGATTGGTGCGTTTGATGTAGCAGATGCCCTGGCTCCGGAGCAATGGCTGGAGCATTGGAAACAGGAGCAGCCGGAAGAAAAGGAGTCTTAGAGATAATAACGGATTCTATAAATGAGCGCTCCGTATTGTGTGGAATCCTTCATTTCGTTACACTCCATTCCCAGTGCTATATGTTTTAAGTGCTGTGAATCTCAAGTAGTTTTAAGGACTTATCACTATCATGTCATCCCTCCTTCGTCGAAATGACACTGTTGTAGAGGATGCATCTCGCCGAAATCGTAGTGACAGATAAAACAGTTGCTTTGTCATTTCCTGATGATTGCGCCGCCAGCGAATTGGAATTCTGGATGACATCGTGGTCAGGTTAAAGCACATGCATCAAATAATGGTGTCATTCAGAGCGAAACGCAGTGGAGCGAAGAATCTCACAGGATGAATGCCCGGCACTTTGTGAGATCGTTTTACCAGAAGGTATAATTGGTCATCAATGGCTTCCTTTCAACCGGATCAGTTCTTTTTCCATAACCCGGTATACTTTTTCTTTCAATGCCGGGAGGTCATTCAAGGTAAGGCCGTCTACGGGTATCGGGTCGAGATAAACGGCTCTGTTACGTCCCGGAGACGTTTTCCACCATGCGGAGTAGTGCCATCTTTTTTCCGTATCCGGCAATAATACCGGTAATATCGGGGTTTGTGCATTGATCGCCAGCCGGAAGGCTCCGTCATAGAAGCTTTTCAATGGAGCTCCGGTTTCGTTAAATGTACCTTCCGGGAAAATGACAATGTCTGCTTCATTGCGTACGGTGCGGTACATGAGCCGCATGCTTTTCGCGCGGCTATGCTGATTACTTCTGTCTACCAGTAATGTTATCTGTTTGTAGATAAAGCCCATCAACGGAATGTGTGCCATTTCTTTTTTCCCGAGTGGGCGGAAGTAATTTCTTAATGCGGGGAAAATCATAATGGCATCCAGATAAGAGATATGGTTCAGTACGACCACATATCTTCCGGGAGGCGGCTTGGGGCCTTTCCTGCGTAAAGGCATTCCTGATACCCAAAGCCAGCCCATTGCCCAGTAGTGAATAATGTACCAGATCATTTTCCGGCTTTGGGCATTATTCATCAGGCCGATCAGCACAAAAAAAGGAAATGCAACCAATACGCTTGCTGTAAAGGTCAGCAGCATATAGGTTGCATGTATGATGTGCAGTATCCGGCGCAGCATATTGTTTTTTACATGCCCGGGAACCAGCCGCGGCTCACTGCCTCACGGAACGGCCACGGGATCATGGCAAGCACGATGATCAGTGATAGCAGTGAATACCAAAAAAGGCGTTTGAATTTTGTGCTGTCGGCAATGTTCTTCTTGACCGCAGAATAGCCGCGGTGTACGAGTATCAGGGCAATCAGCATGCCGACCAGATGTTCTACTGCAAAGAAGCGGTGATATTCGTTTTTCATGACACCACCACTGGTAAGCACATTGTGCCATCCTTTCATGAAATAAAGCACCAACCCGATCAGCAATTGCACGTCAAAGCTGATCATATAAAACATGGCTGTTTTTCTGTCTCCGGCTGAGAATGGTTTGTTGCCGCTCATACCACCTAATGATTTTATTACAGTCAGCACCCCGAAAATAAGTACGACCCACCTCAGCAGGTTATGCAGGTGTAATAATCCGTTTTCCATAGCAAGTCTGTTTTTTGGATGGCTAAAGATACATTGCCATTGTGACATTTCAATCCGCAAACATTTTATTATGAATAAGTGCGGAGTGGTATTCCTGGAGCAATGCCTGGAAATAAGGTGTTACATTTTGTGCTGCAACCTGCTTTGCTTCCGGCAACAAGTTATGATGGCATATGGTGTCGGCAGGGAAAGCATATAGTCCCGTTGGTATTGTTTCGTCTGTTTTTAGCAGAAAGCCGTTTCCCAGCCATTGGTAGCCATTGTTGTTGTAATTGATGGCATAACGTTGCATGGCTTCACGGAAGATAGTATTCCCGAGTGCATAAAAAGGTTTTTCGTATCCGGTATAGTCGAGTACTGAGGGTAGAATGTCTATCTGTTGGGTAATGCCATCGAAGTTGCCGCGTAATGTTGTATCATCCGGAGAAAAGTAAACTATGGGAATGGCATATCTGCCCATGTGATGCTGGTAATATTCCTGGCCCGAGAGCGGCGAACAGTGGTCGGCAGTGATCACAAAAAGTGTATTCCGGAACCAGGGCATTTTTTCTGCTGTCTGAAAAAATCTGCGTAATGCCATATCTGTATAGGCGACAGCCTGATAAACCGGCAGACCTCCTGCGGGTAAGTCCTGGTATTGAGCCGGGATCTTATAAGGCGGATGAGAGGACAATGTAAGAACCGAAGCCAAAAAAGGCTGAGGCAGGGTATTGATGCGGTTGGCTGTGTATTGGAGAAATGGCTCATCCCAGATACCCCAGTTGCCGTCATAATCTTTTTCGTTGTTGTACTCTTTTCTTCCGAAGTAGTGATCGAATCCGGCACCGGCAGTATATACATCAAAGCTCATCGTGCCATTGGTGCCTCCGTGAAAGAAACCGGAAGTGTAACCTTTTTCGCGCAAAAGTCCGGGCAGCGCATTGATCCGGTTGGTGGCGTATATGCTTGTGATGATGCCTTCATCCATCAGGGCAGGTATGCCGCTGATGATCGCCGGAATCCCTTCTGAAGATCTCAAGGCGTTTGCGTAAGCCTGTGTGCAGACAAGTGAGTGATCCATCAGGCTGTCCAGAAACGGGGTATAACTTTGCCCGGTTCCAAGACGTGTAAATTCTTTAGAAAAACTTTCCAGTATAATGATTACTACATTCTTGTCACGGAATGGTTGGCCGGAGAAGTTTTTTACAGGATTAATATACGAGCGTAATTGTTCTTCCGGAAAAAAAACAAGTGGTTCGAGCTGCCGGTTTTGCAGGGTATTGATGATGCTGAACGGCGTATTGAGTACGATGGGTGTGAATCTGCTTTCTGTTACCTGTAGTGCATTCCGCAGGTTGATTGGGACGTATTGCACACCGCCGCGTATTCCGGTAATCGTCAACCCTGCTGCGACAAGTAGTAATAACGTCTGCCATAATACCCTGCTCCATTTTTTTTGTGTATTGTTATTTATAGCTGCTAACGGTGTAGCCCTGCAAATTTTCCGGTTGAAATACACCAGCGTTCCTATAAACAATACTGCTGAAACCGGCACATACCAGTACTCAGTCAGAAAGCCCGGCAGCAATAGCCAGAAATCTCCCTTGCGGCTTACCATATTCAATACATCCGCTGTAGACCGCTTGAAATTGTATGGAAAGTAAGCCCAATCACTGAGCTCAAACAGAAGGGCTATACTATTGCTGATCACGAACAGGTAGCGAGTGGCATGGTCTCCTGTTCTTGTATATCGTACCGGCAGCAGCAGCAACAATATGTAGAGCGCATTTACAGCCAGTATGGCAGAGATGTCGAATCTTAATGCGTGGACACATAATTCCGTAAAGGCCGGAAATGTAAGCCCTTCAAAATAACTGCTGTTGACGATGGTGAACAGACATCTGCTGATAAAATACAGTCCGCATAGCAATAGTAATTGCAGCAGCAGCCGTTTTAAAGGAAGCAGGGTTCTATTGATTATATCGGGCAGCAAATTGAAATAAGATAAATTCAGTCAACGGAAGATTCTGCTTAAACAGTTACCAGTCCATTCTCTCCCGCAGTTTCCGTATTTGTTCGGTATGATGACGTCCGTGCCAGGCATACATGTCTGCCAGTTCCCACACGGGTACATAACGTTCCTGTTCGGGATGGTAAAAGCTGCGCTCCCAGTCCTCCGGATGCATGTTACGCAGCAATTGCCCCCAGCGGCGGTGCAATGCATGCAGTAGTGTAATGGAGATATTTACCGGGACGGTTTCATAGTCTGGCAGCTCGGCCCACAACTTTTCATCGTATGGTTTTATTACCGGACTGTCTTCTGTGAGTGCCAGCTTCAGACGGATAAAGGCATTCATATGGCTGTCGGCAAGATGATGGATCACTTGGTTGATGGTCCAGCCGCCGGGCCGGTAAGGGGTGTCTAATTGTGCCGCATCCAGGTTTTCAATGCAGATATCCAGCCAGGAGGGTAGGGCTTCGATGGTGACGATCCATTCATTTTGTAGTTCCGGGGCATAACGGTCCGGAGTTTCATAACGTCCGATGGGGTATTTCAACTGTTCATGACTGTCGTCCATGCAAGTGTATATTGGTACAATAACAAAAATAGGATGTTTTATGATATAATGAAGTCGTCGGTCAGATAATATGTGGCTGATACGTTTTGTCCAGGCGCATACGTTTTTTGAATGTATCCTGCAGCATATCTTTCAGATCTCGGTACGATATAAAAAGCGGGATTATTCCATCAGCATAAGAGGCGATCTCATAGGGCTGGTAACAGAAAACAATGCCGGCAGGTGTGAGGTATATATTTTCTGTTACGGGTACTTCACTTACCAGCAAACGTTCCTGCAGAGAAACACCATCTCCGGTGCGAAAATACCGGCGTGCAGCCATGTCGAGTAATACTTTCAGCTTATTACTGTCTACCATCATAATGTCCTGCAGTGTCCATACTTTTCCGTAAGCAACATCAAGACAATAGTATGATACAGTGTAATTGCCATGCGCTCCGCCTGTATATTCACTGCTTGTGATCTCAAGTGTCAGGAGGTTTTTTTCATTACCGGCGATATCCCAGAATACGTCACGGGAATGATTGTTAATAGGTCGTTTTAATTCATCCGACTGTATCCCGGCATCTGTTATTATTTTCCTGTAATCGCTGAAATAGCTTTTGTCGTTTTCCGAAATGCACTGTAAGACATCATATTTGGTATATGCTGTCGGATTGTTGCACCCGGCAAGGGTTGCAAATTGTCGGATAAGGAATGTGTTTCCGGCAGTATCGGGGACGTTAACCGGCCATAACAGGTGGTGTGTGCTCGTTACAAAAGGCGTATCTGATTTGTCGTGGTAGGCGGCACGCAGCGAATGATATAGCAGTTCAATACGGTAGCTGCCTGCCGGATAGGCTTCTTTCAGCCTGATCTCATCAGACGGTGTGCTTTCCCCGCTTATCCGTATGCCATATGCCGAATCATTCCGGATCGTCAAGTGCCAGTACGGCTGAAAGGCGCTGTCCGGGATCCTGTCTGTTATATTTAGCTCGTCGAAGCGAATGTATGCTGTATGCGCCGTATCTCCGAAAGAGGAAAGCGTAGCATACGATTCCTGCCCATCGTAATAGCAATATCCGGTATATCGCCCGTTAAATGAAGTCAGGTGCACGGTAACTGGTTTCCCCGCTATAGATCCGGTCATCCTTTTATAGAAATTTGCAGGAGCCGGCGCTGTTGTGTCAGCCGGTGGAACATATGTAGCCCTTTGCGGTGGTTGGTTGTCTGCGCAGGCAAGCATAAATATACAGCACAAAGCCGGGTAAATATAACCCGTGGTATACGTTGCCCAAAAGCTTTTGCTATACATAAGGAAGCCGGTTACATGATTATTGCCGCCAATCGGGAATATAGTTTAACCTTTATGTCCCAAAAGTAAATGTTTTTTACGGTTCTGTTTTTTGTTCGCTATGTTCCGAGCCGGTAAGTGGCAGCCGGATAAAGAAAACGGTCCCTTTTTCCTCTTCCGTGTCAAACCATATGTTTCCCTTCCAGAACTCAATGATTTTCCGTGTCATAGCGAGCCCTAAGCCTGTGCCGGAAGATTTTGTTGTAAAATAGGGCTTGAATATCTTTCCCCTTATTTGTACGGGGATACCGTTCCCGTTATCTCTGAATGAAAGGATCACGTTTTGCCGTTCCCGGCCGAGCATGATCTCGATCTGTCCATTCCTACCTTCGGGTATGGCTTGTATAGCATTCTGGACCAGGTTGGTACACACGCGGAGCAGCTGGCTTTTGTCTATGAATACCCGGAGCGGCTCCCGCCAGCTATGGAAGGTAACGGTGACATCGTTTTTATTCAGGTACAGTTCTACTGCACGTTCCAGGGTTTCGTTCAGCTCCAGTATTTCAGGACGGGCTTCCGGCATCTTGGCAAAGTCGGAAAATTCGGATGCGATATAGCTCAGGTTATCTATCTGTTCGACCAGCGAGCCGGATATACGTGTCGTGAGGTCTTTTACATCCGGGTGATTCAACTTCAGCGCCTGCTGCAGATACTGGATGTTCAGCTTCATCGGGGTCAGCGGATTTTTGATCTCATGCGCTACCTGCCGGGCCATTTCACGCCAGGCCGATTCCCGTTCGTTTTGTACCAGCATAAGAGCATGTGTTTCCACTTTCTGTACCATTTTATTGTACTCTTTCACCAGCAGGCCGATCTCGTCGTCATAGGGCCATTCGATAAGCTCGTTTCGCTGCAGGTTCAGGTGTTTGAACTTGCCGATGATCATGTGAAGAGAGCGTGTCAGGTTGTTGGTGATAATGACTGCGAGCAGGCTGGATATAAGCAGTATAAAAGCATACAGGTTGATCAGGGCAGCCAGGATATTGGATACCTGGTACTTCAGCTCTTCCTGCGAAGCATAATAGGGTACATTGATATAACCGATTGTGCTGCCTGTCTTGCTTTGAAACGGTACATATCCCGACAGGTAGGATAAGGTCCCGATCTTTTCGTGCTGCAACAGCAGGGAGATGTTTTTTGTCCGGAATTCCTGGTAGGCATCAGCCCGCATGAGCGGTGCAAGCAGACTCTTCTCATAGATCGCATTCTGGGAAGTAGTGAGCAATATGCCGGCGCCATTAAAAATGTTAATGTCAATTCTGTACTGATGGGCCAGCCCGTTGATCAGGTAGCGAAATTCAGGCTGTTGTGTAGCTATCGCAAAGCCTGCCTGGCTGTTTATTTTTTTCTGATTATTCAGATATTGCTGTATACTGTTTTCCACAGCCTGGGTTATCTCCTGCAGCTTATTTCTGCTCGACTCCTGGTAGCGGTTATTAAAAAATGTGATCGTGGCAATGCCGATTACCAGGAATGAAACCAGCACAATGCTGAGCATAGCATAGTGAATACGCCTTCGTAACGTAATATGCCCGATCCGTATATGCCGTTTCCCCATTGCGGTGTAGCTGAACCATATGCTCAGTATAATGGTGATGAGCATCAGCAGCAATTGTACGCTGAAGAGATAGGAGAACATGGTTGTGAGGCGGATCCAGGGATTATCATAGTGCACTACAACGATGCTCCTGTCTGTGTCTGCCCGGTACCATAATGTCGAAATGTCTTTTTTGTCTTCAAAAACGTAGTTGAGGGTATCCTGCTCCGGCTGGCGCATCTTCAGAGAAAAGGGATAATAACCGGACTGTGTGACCAACTGCTGGTTGTTATATATAGCATAGTCATAGTGTAGCGTTTGCTGTACAGCACTTATATTACCCGGTTGCAATAGTTCCGGATATACTGTTTCATTGTTCTCCTTTTTCAGAGACATATCAATGAAAAGGTAACCGGCAATCATATTATGGTCTCCCGGAATCGGAATGCGTGAAATGTAATAATGATTATCAGGGGAATTTTCGATAAAGTACAGGTGAGAGTCGGTCACCGGCACTGCCTGTGACACACGTTCTTCCATCTCATGCAGGGTGAGGTGCGTGTCGTTGTATAATCCATGCCCGTCTGCATTATACAGGTAAATATCTGATTGATATTTACTGAGATGCCCGTTCAGATATAGTACTTCTATGCGATCCTTCAGTTCCTTCCTGCTTTTTCTGCCCGGCTGCTCTATGAATGATTTTATCTGCAGATCATCAGACAATTCCCTGACTATGTCAATAAACAGGTATTCGGTAACAGGGTCTTTCTGGTGTAATAACTTTGCCGCAAACAGCTTCCGCGTTTCCCGTTCTTTCTCATGGTTGAAATATTGCATCAGCATTGTTGTGGAAATACTGATGAATACGGCCCACAGAATTGTTTTGGGGGCCAGCAGATCACGGCTGATCTGGATCCATTTCATATCCAGCATGCCAGTACACAACACCAGCCACAACAGCAGGTAGTATTGCGGCAGCCCGGCTATATGATCCGGTATGTCCAGGTAAATGTACAGGAATCCCATTACTATGATCAGCGGATACTTTATCCTGCTTATGCCTGCCTGCCCGGAAAATTGTGCATTCAGTATGTGCAGAAACAGCGCAGATATGCTTGCCGTTAATACAATGACGACGAGGCCTATAATGGTATATCCGTCGATGGCATAAAAATCACTTACCTCGAATGAGATCATTGAGTCTGTCACTACGCTGCGGATGATATACACGGCATAACAGGTACATGCCGTGAGGCCCGCCGCTATCAGCAGAAAGAGCGGATAACGCATATAAGCAGATCTGATCTTATGGATAAATGTGCGGTATGGCGTTTGTGTAAAAATAAAGATACACAGCCAGGCGAGCAGCAGGATATTGATGAGCAGGTCTCCGAGCGATGGCAACAACCGGCTGGACGCATATAGCCGTGGAGAAAATAATTCAAGCGCTCCCAGGTTAAAAGGCAGCCCTGTATAATACAATGCTGTACGGGTGCAGATGATTATCCCGCCTATAAAAAGCAAGCCGGTATAAGGCTTACGTGTTTTTGACAGGTGCCGGGCAACAAGATGTACCCAGAAAAATGCTGCAATCGCCGTTGCAATGACGATCCATATGGTAGCATGATCCGGTTTGATCTGTGGCATGTCCTCCGGTTGTATGTACATGTAGAATGCCACTTTTCCGGCATCATAATAAACCGGATGGAATCCTTCTGCCGGATCCCGGGATACTTTTGCTGATGCGGGTATAAGACCGGAGGCTAACCAGTGCGATTGCAGGTAATTATTTTCAAAAGGATATATCCATGCTACCGGTACGATAACCGACAAGACACGCAGAGGGTCATTGGAAAGTGTATCGCATTTTGTGAAGAAGATGCTTTTACCGGATTGTGTCCGGTTACCCAACGGGAATGTACCGGATGTATCACAATTGATTTCCCCCAGATTATTACTCCAGAATACTAATTTCCCGTTTTCCCGGGCATTTATATAGAATGGCTTCCTGAGCAGTTTGCTGAGCTCATGTTGTGTAAGCTGCCGGTTGAATATCCGTTCTGTTAAGCCGGTATCACGACTTATCTCGTGCCATCCGGCCATACGTTTCCGGAGATCTTTGCTTACCATGTGTGCTATCCGTTCCGGTTGAGCCTGCCGTACCGACAGGTAATAACATCCCAACCCTGCAAGCCATAACAGCAATACGATCAGCAACCAATCCCGGTATGGATAACGCCTGAGCATAAGTTGAGAGTTGAAAATTGAGAGTTGAAAATTAGTTCATTTTCTACTTTAAATTTTCAACTTCCTCCGCTTTTACCCTATTCCATAGCCCATCCATCTCGTCCAGGCTCATGTCTTCCAGTTTCTTCCCTTCAGATTTTGCAATTAATTCCATTTGCTGAAAACGCCGGATGAATTTTTTGTTGGTTTTTTCCAGTGCCTGTTCAGGGTCTACATTCAGGAAGCGGGCGTAATTGACCAGTGAGAACAGCACATCTCCCAACTCAGCCTCAATCGCTTCCTGCTCATTATTTTTTACGGCTTCATCCAGTTCATTTATTTCTTCTGCAACCTTCTCTCTCACCTGGTGGATATGGTCCCATTCAAATCCTATCTGTTTGGTTTTCTCCTGTATCCGCAATGCTTTGAGCATAGCCGGCAGCGACCTGGGAACACCGCTTAATACAGACGTTTTTCCTTCTTTCAGCTTTAGCTTTTCCCAATTCTGCTTTACCTGGTCTTCATCCGTCACCTGTACCTGCCCGTAGATATGCGGATGCCTGTGCACCAGTTTGTTGCAGATAGCTTCAATTACATCATCAAAGCTGAACTGCTTTTGTTCGGAGGCGATCTTGCTGTAAAATACGATATGCAGCAGCAGATCGCCCAGCTCTTCCCGGATGCCGTTCCAGTCTGACCCGGACAGGGCCTCAGTAAGCTCATATACTTCTTCCAGTGTTTGCTGACGCAGCGTATGTATCGTTTGTTTCCTGTCCCAGGGGCAACCTGCCCGCAGTTCATCCATAATCCTGATCAGCCGTTCGATTGATTTGTTGTATTCCATGTCTTTTCGGTATCTGTGCATGAGCAGGTTTGTATATCAGGATTCTCCCCACCGGTATCCGTCGACAGGCAGGCCGGATAATTGCAGCACACGGTTGACCACAGTTGCCGCAACGTCTTCGAGGGTCTCTGGGTGGTTATAAAATGAAGGCGATGCAGGACAAATGATCCCTCCGGATTCGGTAAGCTGTGTCATATTCCTGAGGTGTATCAGATTATAAGGTGTTTCGCGTACTACGCAGATCAGCTTCCGCCTTTCTTTGAGCATCACATCTGCGGCGCGTGTAATCAGATCGTTGCTGATACCATGCACAATGCGCCCGAGCGTACCCATGCTGCAGGGACATATGATCAGTGCGCTGCAGGAGGAGCTGCCCGACGCTGCGGGGGCCATAAAGTCGTTTTTATCCCAGACACGGAACGGGTATTGTGTATAGGCTGTATCTCCCAGCTCATGTTGCCATACGGTATGTGCATTCTGGCTCCATATGACATCCGTTTGCTCCGCCTGTCCATCCATTTGCCGGAGCTTGTCCAGCAGCACCTTCGCATATACTGCCCCGCTTGCCCCCGTTACTGCTACTGTGATTTTCATGGATTTAGTTTCATTGTTTTCATTGAGCTGACCAGCGTCTTACTTATTGTATTGGCTCATTGTATTGGCAATGCCCTGTGCTGCAAAGCTTTCAATGACTTCCGTACTCTTTCGTATTTTTTCTTTCACAATTGGCAGCTCGCTGCTTTGCCAGCGGCCAAGTACAAAATCAACCTGTCGTCCTTTAGGGAAATCGCTGCCGATGCCGAAACGAAGGCGCGGATACTGATTTGTTTGCAATACGGTTTCGATATCACGAAGACCGTTGTGGCCTGCAGCGCTCCCGCTCCCCCGCAGGCGTAAAGTATCAAGTGGGAGCGCCAGGTCGTCTACGATTACCAGGAGATGTTCCACAGGGATTTTCTCCTTATCCATCCAATACTTCACCGCTTTACCACTCAGATTCATATAGGTGGTGGGCTTGATCACGATAAATGTTTTGCCTTTCCATTTGCATTCGGCTGCATAGGCATGCCTTTCCTGGCGGAAGATACCCTTATGTTTGATCACAAAGGCATCAGCTACATCGAATCCGATATTATGCCGGGTAGCATCGTATTCCGGGCCAATATTGCCCAATCCCACAATCAGGTATTTCATAACAGACAGGGCAAATATAGGCAGAGGCGCACAATTGTGCGCCTCTGCCTATATTTACGTATGATTTGCCCCCGGCGTTTTTATAATCCGGCTACGATATGATAAGACACTGTGGCTTTGCATTCAAGCTTCTGGGATGTTGCTCTGCGCGATACACCGGTAAGCTTGTATGAAAAATTCTTAGACTTGAAGTATGGAGCCAGATCAAGATTGCTGTTGACGGGTATCTCCAGTGTATATGACTCGACGTCGGGGTTGTTGGGCAGCTCGGCAACTATGATTGTCTCTTGCTTACTGTCTGACGAGAATTGCACTTTGCAGGATTCCAGTACGGAAAGATTGTCTACACTGTCGCCGCCAATCAGTGTGATGGTGCAGCTTTCGATTACAGCAGACTTGATATTGCTGGCGCTTAAATTCTCATCATAAGTTTTGATAATGCTGTCAATATTCAGATAAACCTGATCGGTAGCCAATGTAGCCTCACCGGATTGCTCCAGTACCGGGATCGTAAAGGTGATATCGGAAGACGTTACACCAAGATCTATTTTGACAGCATCTTTGATTTTATCGCAGGATGCCAATGCTAAAATGCTCCCCAGGCACAGCGCATATACGGAAAGTAAATTTTTTCTGCTCATTTTTGTTTGTTTTTTATAAAGCAAAAATATACAATTTCAGAACATGAGTATGCGGAATTTTAGAAAAAAGTTAACATAACCGGGACTTGTTTCATTGGCCTAACCGCGGGTTATTGCCATGTTCCTTTAAAGTTTTTCTGGTATACATCAAAAGGTTCGCTGCGGTGCAGATTTTGCCCGAAGTATTTGAGAATCATCTCCATCTGTATTACGTCAAGATATCCCGGTACCGGCTGGGGGTTTTGGAAATTTTCTTCAATAAATATACTTGTAGGATAGCTCATCTGCCCGCGTGCCAGCTCCACCGCAAATTCGTTGGCACGATGCTGGGGTGAAAAACCATACATCTTTCCCATAAAACGAATACTGTCCTGCTGCTCGGCATTCAGCTTTACCGCATAGAAATGCTCGTTGAGATAAGCGATCACATGCTTGTTGGAAAATGTCTTCTTATCCATCACCTTACACCAGCCGCACCAGTTGGTGTACATATCTACATATACTTTTTTGGGTTGTTTTTTCATGGCCACCTGCAGCTCGTCCAGCGTCATCCAGCGGATAGCGTCGTCTGCCTGGGTTTCAGTTTTATCTTTTTCCTTTTTCTGATCATTGGCATGTAATGCGGGCATCGCAGTCAGGAGTACAAAAGACAGCAAAAGTACCTGTTTCATATTGTTGGTTTTATTCGTACGGACACCTCTTCATGTTCTTCAAACCTTCATGTCCTCCATGTGGAAAAAATAAAAAACATGAAGGTCATTAAGGAATTAAGATCATTATGAACTGATTTTTGAACAGGAGCTAAAATAATAATTCCCGGGACACGAATTTACGATTTAATTCATGCAAAGATTGTTAATTTGCATGTGTCAGAACGAAGTTTCTTGCTTATTCGCAACTTAACCTAATTTTACCATCTACGAAACAGGTGATCATGGAAGAATCAAAACGACAGAAGCAGGTAGGGCGGCTGATACAGGAAGAAATGAGTGATCTGTTTCAGCGTGAGGGTATGAATGTTATCAACGGAGGCATGGTGTCGGTAGCGGAGGTGAAAATGACGCCCGACCTGCTCGAAGCACGGGTATACCTGAGTTTTTTCCGGATCGAACAACCCTCGGTCCTGCTGGAAGAGATAAAGGAACGTACAGGTGAATGGCGTAAATTGTTGGGTATGCGTGTAAAGAACCAGTTGCGGCGTGTGCCTGAATTGCATTTTTTCGCAGATGATACGCTGGATCATGTATTTAAAATGGAGGAGCTGTTTAAACAGATCCGTGAAGAAAGAGATACAAAAAACCAGGAGCGGCCTCCCTTTTCTACCGATGAATCCTAACTGATGAACAGCAGGCTGGTATGGCAACTTGCATGGCGGTATCTGCGGGGTAAGCGCGGAATGAATGCCGTACCGATCCTCTCCAGGATCAGTATGGTAGCTATTGCAGTGAGCGCCGGCGCCATGATCGTTCTTTTTTCTGTATTTAATGGTTTTGAAGGGGTTATCCGGGATTTGTACAAGGCTTTTTATCCGGATATCAGCATCACTGCCGTAAGGGGTAAATTTTTCAGCCTGCCGGAAGAACAGATAAGAAAGCTGTGCGCTGTTGACGGCGTCCATAGTATTTCCCGCGTTATTGAGGATAATGTGCTGGTGAACAGTGATCATGAGCAGATCGTTGTAACCCTGAAGGGGATTGATGAACATTATTTTACGGTCAACGATATCCGTCCGTGGATCATTGAAGGACGTGACTCTGTTGCTGCAGGGCCGGTTCCGACAGCGATAGTAGGCGCTCACATTGCGGGTCAGCTTGGATTGCATGTGGATAATGTCTTCAGCCAGATCGTATTGTATTACCCGGATGCACGGCAGAAGAATCCCGCCCTGAATCCCCAGTCCGCCTTTCAGTCGCTACAGCTCAAACCGGACGGTATTTTCCGGATACAGGACGATTTTGACAGCCGTTATATGCTTGCACCACTGGCGCTTGTGGAGGCGCTTTACCAGGAGCCGGGCAATATTTCCTCGCTTGAGATCCGCCTGCAGCACCCGGAAAAAGCGAACAAAGTAAAAACACAGCTGCAGCAGATAGTGGGCGATACATACCGGGTGGCTACAAGGTATGAGCAAAACCGTATGCTGTATATGGTTATGCGTTCGGAGAAATGGGCTGTTTATGCCATTCTCTTCCTGGTGCTGCTGATTGCATCCTTTAATATGATCGGTGCATTATCCCTGCTGGTGCTGGAGAAGCAGAAAGACATGGCCATCCTGCGTGCCATGGGCGCTACGCCCGGTATGGTACGTGCTGTTTTTATTACGGAAGGTATTTTATGGTCGCTTGCGGGAGGATTGGCGGGGTTGATGCTGGGGACCGGGTTATGCCTGGGGCAGCAATATTTCAAATGGATCCGGCTTCAGGGGGCATTCATTATTGATGCTTATCCGGTAGCGGTACTGCCGTCGGATATACTCCTGATCATAGCCACAGTGACGACAGTAGGTACACTTGCTGCCTGGTATCCGGCTGCCAAAGCCACGCGTACGGAATTGCCAGGATTGAAAACGTAGCACGGATTAGGCGGATTTAAGGATTTCACAGATTAAAATTCTGTACATTCAAAAAATCCGTGCCATCCGGGTAATCCATACAAATCCGTGATACTGCTTACTACTTATTCGTACCTTTGCGCGCTATGTTCATTCAAGTACTTAAATCCAAGATTCATCGGGTAAAGGTTACAGAGGCAAATTTGCATTATATCGGGAGTATTACGATAGATGAAAACCTGATGGATGCTGCCAACCTGATTGAAAATGAGAAGGTGCAGGTGGTAAACATTGATAACGGCGAACGTCTTGAGACTTACGTCATTAAAGGCACCCGTGGCTCCGGCGTTATTTGCATGAACGGTCCTGCTGCCCGCAGAGTATCCGTTGGCGATACCGTCATCGTCATATCCTATGCCATGATGGATTTCGAAACGGCGAGGGCATATAAACCGGCAATCATCTTCCCGAAAGAAGACAATAGCATTTAAGCAGATTTAATAAAGAAAACACAGGATACCACTATCTTGCTGCCGCATTCACTATGCGCGTCCATAACAGGTGTAAAACAGAAAAAACGCTCAGATGACTAAAAAAAACCTGCTGCTGCTCATTCAGTACGTTATTTTCCTGGGGCTGGGTGTGCTGTTGGTATGGTGGCAGGCAAGCAAGGTTACGCCCGACGAAAAAACACAGATTCTCGCGTCACTTGAGCAGCTTAAAGACAGAGGCTGGCTTCTGATCCCGGTCTTCCTGATCGGCTTTATTTCCCATTATTTCCGTGCAGTACGCTGGAAGCTGATGCTTGAGCCGTTGGATATAAGACCTTCGACCATGAACATTACAGGCGCTGTGCTGATCGGTTATATCGTGAATCTGCTGGTCCCCAGGATGGGGGAAGTAGCCCGCTGTACCATACTTGCAAGATATGAACGCAAGCCGGCGCACAGGATCATCGGTACGATCGTAGCCGAACGTTCGTTCGATCTGCTTTGTCTGGTTTTCATTGTGGTCCTGGCCTTTATGCTCCAGGCCGGCCTGCTGTCTGATTATATAGACCGAGAGCTTGGGGCGTATTTGTCGAAGGGGCCGGTTTTCGTTCTGGCTGCGGTTGCGGGCATATTGATGATTGTGCTGCTGATCTTTATCTACAGGAAGATACGGCATTCCAAGATCGGCCTGTTCCTGGCGGGTGTAGGAGATGGTATCATGGCCATACTTCGTATGAAGAGAAGCGGATTATTCCTGTTCCATACCTTTATGATATGGCTTTGCTATCTGGGGCAGATATATGTGGGTTTTAAGTGTATTGCTGCAACGGAGACGCTTTCGGTGCTGGCGGCTTTGTCTGTCTTGATATTCGGAAGTGTTGGTATGATCGTAACGCCGGGCGGACTGGGCGCCTACCCGATCGCGGTACAGAATATACTGATCGTCTATGGAATAGACAAAGCTTATGGTTTTGCGTTCGGATGGGTGGCGTGGTCTGCACAAACGTTCACTATTTTAATTCTGGGCGTTATCGCCCTGCTGGTGTTGCCGGCATATAATCGTAAAAGATATGGACAGGATACAGTGGATAGCGCATAAAATTTTTACACGGGAGGCGCTCGTCCGGCATTGTAATGCCTTACGTACCACCGGTAAAAGGATTGTTTTTACCAACGGGTGCTTCGATATACTCCACCGCGGACATCTCGACCTGCTGGCAAAAGCTGCGGATATGGGCCATGTACTGATCGCCGGTGTCAATAGTGACGCTTCCGTAAAAAGGCTGAAAGGCGCGTCGCGCCCCGTGAATACGGAGGAGGATCGTACATTCCAGCTTGCATCCCTGCTTTGTGTAGATGCTGTATGCCTGTTTGAAGAAGATACCCCTGCTGATCTGATCCGGGCGATCCGTCCCGATGTACTGGTAAAAGGAGGAGATTATACAGTTGACCAGATTGCCGGGGCTGATTTCGTTATACAACAAGGTGGCTCTGTTGAGATTATTCCGTTTGTGACTGGTTATGCCACTACCTCGCTCATCTCCCGTATTAAGGAATTGTAAAGATTCCGGTTTTCTGTACGTTATTCCCGGGTAGTTATGTTTTACCGGCTATATTTGTTTGCAGACCATTATCATAACTTGCTGTGAAGTCTAATAAAACCATTGTCAGGGACCTGAGCTGGCTGGCGTTTAACGCGCGGGTATTGCAGGAGGCAAAAGATCCTGCCGTTCATTTACTGGAGCGGCTCCGGTTCCTCGGAATATTTTCCAACAACCTGGATGAGTTTTTTCGTGTACGTGTCGCCACGCTCAACCGGATGGTACGGCTGGGAAAATCGGCAAAAGTACATCTGGAGCATAACCCTGAAAAAATATTACGTCAGATCCATCAGACAGTATTGGCCCAGCAGCATGAATTTGACCGGATCTATGCAGAAGTAATACGGGAACTGAGGAAATCGGATATCCGTATTAAGAATGAACGGCAGCTTTCACGTGAGCAAAAGCTGTTTGTGAAACAGTATTTTGATGAGAAAGTAAGCACGCAGATCGTACCACTGATGATCGAGAGTATCCCCGATATGCCGTTGCTGCACGATAAATCCATCTACCTGGCCTGCGTATTGGGGAATACCAGCAACTCCATGCTCCAGCGCTATGCCCTGATCGAAATACCGACGAAAGTGCTGCCCAGGTTCCTGATACTGCCTTCAGAAGAAGGCCGCAAGGATATTATCCTGCTGGAGGATATTATCCGGTTCAATCTTCCTGTATTATTTGCTCCTTTCGGGTTCGACCGGTTCCTTGGCTATATCATCAAAGTAACCCGTGATGCGGAGCTTGAAGCTGATAATGAAGTAAATACCAACCTGATCGAAGAACTTGAAAAGAGACTCAAGAACAGGAGGCGCGGACGTGCCACCCGGTTTGTCTATGACCGCGCTATTGATCCCGGTCTTCTGGCATACATGATCAAACGGCTGGGGCTGTCTAAAAAAGATAACCTGATTGGCGGCGGGCGGATACATAATTTCAAGGACTTTATGGGATTCCCGTCTTCGGTGTTCACGGATTTGCAGACGCGCCGGAAGCCTTTTGTTCATCCGTTGCTCAGGCAGCCTGTGCGTATTATGAAGGTGATGGAAGAGCGTGATATAATGCTCCATTTTCCCTATCATTCATTCGATTCGGTGATAGATCTGTTACGCGAGGCCGCAATAGACCCTTTTGTGCAAAGTATCCGCATCACCTGCTACCGGCTTGCTAAAGATTCCAAGGTCATCAATGCATTGCTTAATGCAGTGCGTAATGGCAAGCAGGTGACCGTCATGCTGGAACTGCTCGCACGTTTTGATGAAGAAGCCAACCTGCGCTGGAAAACCCGTCTTGAAGAGGAGGGGGTAACGGTACTTCTTGGGCCGCCTGAGATGAAGGTGCATGCCAAGCTTTGTGTGATCAAAAAAACAGAGTTTAATAAAACGCAGTATTACGGCTTCGTATCGACCGGTAATCTGAATGAGAATACGGCACAATATTACAGTGATCATTGCCTCCTTACTACCAACCGGAATATTATCGCAGATATTAACCGGATCTTCGCATTTCTGGAAAGCCTGCACATGAAGACCGACAGTCTGAATGCCTGTAAGGCATTGCCGGTATCTCCGGTGAATATGCGCAGCTTTTTTTCAGCACAGATCAGGAAAGAGATCAGGCTGGCAAAGAAAGGTAAAGGCGCATCTGTGATATTGAAAATGAATAGCCTTGTAGATCATGATCTGATCGAAGATCTGTATGAAGCGGCACGGTCGGGTGTGGATGTGCGGATCATCATCCGTGGTATCTGCTGCGTCTATACAGAGCATAAAACATTCAAAAAGAAGATTCAGGCAATAAGTATCATTGACGAGTATCTGGAGCATGGGCGTATTTTTGTTTTTGGAAGCGGTGATAAGCAGCAGGTGTATATATCTTCCGCAGACTGGATGGTGCGCAATCTTGATCACCGGATAGAAGCTGCCTGCCCGATATACGATCCCGGTATTCAGCAGGAATTAACGGATATACTCGAAATACAGCTTGCTGAAAATGTAAAAGGCCGTATATTAGACAACGAACAGCAGAATCATTATGTAGTCCGCGACGCCGGAACGCCGGAAGTACGTTCTCAGGTAGCTGTGTATGATTACCTGCTCAACAAAAAGTATTAATTTAATTTGAAAATCTGAAAATGAGCTAATTTGAAAATGTCCATGTTACAATAAGTATTGTTCCCATTGTTTCATTTTCAAAATTGTTCAAATTAGCTGATTAAGAATGATCCTTGCCGCTATAGATATAGGTTCGAATGCCGTACGACTTCTGATTTCAGAGGCGGCGCCTTATCGCGATACTACCGACTATACCAAACTCCTCCTGCTCCGCATACCCTTGCGGCTGGGCTTTGATGTTTTCAGCAATGGCGTCATAAGTGAAGACAAAGAAGAGCGCCTGATCGAATCGCTGAAGGCATACCGCCATCTCATGAATGTCTACAAGGTGGATGCCTGGCGTGCATGTGCTACCTCGGCTATGCGCGATGCAAAAAACAGCACCGCTATTCTTACTGCCGTAAAGCAAAAAACGGGACTTACTATTGAAGTGATCAGCGGACAGGAAGAAGCCAGCATTTTTTACCAGACCCATATTTCCGAACATCTCGACACCAGCAAGTCTTATCTGTATATTGATGTAGGCGGGGGCAGCACTGAGGTTACCCTGTTTTCCGGTAATACCACCATTTTTAAAGAATCTTTTAACATCGGTACGATCCGTCTGCTGCATAACCAGGTAAAAGAGGAGCAGTGGGAGCACATGAAGCGGTTCATTAAAACGCATACACCGGAGCATCAGCCCATAGAGGCGATCGGGACAGGCGGCAATATCAACAAGGTTTTTTCCCTCTCTAAACGGAAGGAAGGCAAACCGCTTACACTTGAGCTGCTGAAAGACTATTATAATGAGTTAAAATCAGTTACGATTGAAGACCGGATGCATCTTTACCGTCTTCGCCCTGACCGTGCGGATGTGATTGTGCCTGCATTGCAGATATACTCTTCTGTGATGCGCTGGGCCGGCTGTGATGTTATTTATGTTCCGAAGATCGGACTTGCTGACGGATTGGTGCAGATGCTGTACCGGGAAAAGACAAACGGAGGAAGCTAAAAGGGAAAATTGAAAGTTAGCTCATTTTCAACTTTCAATTATCAATTATAAAAGGCTATTAAACAGGCGCTTCACCTGCATTATTTGCGATCTCCCTCAACCCCGGCTCTGCCATACGGAACGTATGCAGCAGCCGGGTCGTCAGCTCCGGTATCTCCGACCGGTCTTCCTGCTTGATTAATGCTTCTATACGCATCACATCTTCCAGCATATTCCCGATCCGGATCACTCCCAGACCTGATTTAAGCTTATGTGCCTGCCGGTAGGTTGCTTCCCAGTCTTTCTTCTTTCTGTGAGCCAATGCATCAAGCTTTACCAGATCCTGGCCTGTATGTTCCAGGAATATGCTCACGACCTGGCCGATATAGCCTGTATTTCCGCCTGACAACTGCTCCAGATAACTCAGATCAACCAAATTTTTTTCCTCTCCCATCCTTCTGATGATGCTATTCCGGTAAAATAATCCAGGCAAGGTACAAAAAAACAGCGGCTTAGCCTGGGTATGTGAGCGCCTCTTTCAGCAGAACATATACATTTCGTAACTTTGCAGTCCGGATACCACCGGACCTATGCCGGAAAAATCTTATCCCGGCAGGCAATAGTCATTATCATTCAATCAGAACCGACAAAGGTTTTATGTACACACCCAAAAACAAGATCCGTATCGTAACGGCCGCATCCCTTTTTGACGGGCATGATGCAGCTATTAATATCATGCGTCGCATTATGCAGGCCAATGGTGCGGAGGTCATTCACCTCGGCCACGATCGCAGCGTGCAGGAAGTTGTGGACTGTGCCATCCAGGAAGATGCCAACGCTATTGCTATGACCTCCTACCAGGGAGGGCATGTGGAATACCTGAAGTATATGTATGATCTTCTGCAGCAACGGAACTGCGGGCATATCCGGATCTTTGCCGGTGGTGGTGGCGTCATCCTCCCGGACGAAATAGAAGAGTTGCACACTTACGGGATTACCAAAATTTATTCGCCCGACGACGGCCGTTCCATGGGGCTTGAAGGCATGATACAGGATCTGCTGGCAAAGAGCGATTTCCCTACGGGCAATCAGCTTAATGGTGAGGTGGGGCATATAACCGACCGGTCTGCCCGGTCTGTTGCGCAACTGATTTCAGCCGTAGAGAATTTTCCGGATGCGGCAGAAACAAAGGCGATGCTGAAAAAAATTAATGAGCTGGCTGCCGTATCCGAAGTGCCTGTGCTGGGCATTACCGGTACCGGTGGCTCCGGGAAGAGTTCGCTCGTGGATGAAATTGTACGCCGCTACCTGCTTGATTTTAAAGAGAAAACAATCGGTATTATATCGGTAGATCCGTCTAAACGGAAGACCGGTGGCGCTCTGCTTGGCGACCGTATCCGCATGAATGCGATCCGGAACGAACGGGTATATATGCGTTCTATGGCTACCCGCCAAAGCAACCTGGCCGTATCCCGGTACATCCATGATGCAGTAAATATCCTGAAAGCTGCACAGTATGACCTGATCATCCTCGAAACCTCCGGGATCGGGCAGAGCGATACCCAGATCACCGACTATTGTGACGTCAGCATGTATGTAATGACGCCGGAATACGGAGCTGCCACGCAGCTTGAGAAAATTGACATGCTCGATTTTGCGGACATTGTTGCCGTCAACAAATTTGATAAACGGGGAGCCATGGATGCTTTGCGTGATGTCAAAAAGCAATTCCAGCGTAATCATAAGTTGTTTGATAAAAACGCCGATGATATGCCGGTGTTTGGTTCCATTGCTTCTCAGTTCAATGATCCCGGTACCAATACCTTGTACCGGTCTTTGATGGATGTCATTGCGTCAAAAACAGGGGCAGATTTAAACTCTACATTCCTGGCCAGTGATGAGCTGAGTGAAAAAATATTTATCATTCCGCCTGCACGCACCCGCTATCTGAGTGAGATCGCAGAAAATAACCGTGCTTATGACCGGCGCGCCGGAGAACAATCGGTCATTGCACAAAAATTGTTCGGTATCCGGAAAACCATAGAAACCATACAGCAATCCGGTATCGAAGACTGTGACCGGCTGTGTAAAGAACTGGAAGAGGTCTATGCAAAAATAACGCTCGATATTGATCCCAAAAACCTGGAACTGCTTAAAGGATGGGATGCCAAGAAGCGGCAATACCAGGATGAGTATTACATATTTAAAGTGCGGGATAAGGAGCTGAAGATAAAAACCCATACGGCTTCCCTGTCACATACACAGGTACCCAAAGTCTCTGTCCCTAAATTCGAAGCCTGGGGCGAAATACTGAAGTGGGCGCTGACGGAAAATTTTCCCGGTGAATTTCCATATGCCGCCGGTATTTATCCCTTCAAACGGGAAGGAGAAGATCCTACACGTATGTTTGCCGGTGAAGGTGGACCCGAACGCACCAATAAACGTTTTCACTACGTGTCGTTAGGTATGCCGGCGAAGCGTCTGTCTACTGCATTCGACTCTGTAACGCTCTATGGGCAGGACCCCGATCATCGTCCGGATATCTATGGCAAAATTGGTAATTCCGGGGTGAGTGTACCGACGCTCGATGATGCCAAAAAATTATACAGCGGATTTAACCTCGCTGATCCCAAAACATCGGTCTCCATGACTATCAACGGACCGGCGCCTACAATCACCGCTTTCTTTATGAATGCGGCCGTTGACCAGCAATGTGAGCTTTATATCAAAGCAAACGGACTCGAAGCAGAAGTACAGGCGAAGATCGAAACGATCTACAAAGAGAAAGGTCTTCCGCGACCGGTATATAGCGCCAGTGTGGGCATGGGTAAACCTGCTGGCGAAGGAGCTGGTAAGCTGCCTGAAGGTAATGACGGGCTCGGGTTGATGTTGCTCGGCGTTACCGGTGATCAGGTGTTGCCTGCGGATGTTTACAACAAGATCAAAGCAGATACCCTCAAACAAGTCCGGGGAACGGTGCAGGCCGATATTCTCAAGGAAGATCAGGCTCAGAATACCTGTATTTTTTCCACGGAATTTTCGCTGCGGGTAATGGGTGATGTGCAGCAGTATTTTATTGACAAGGGGGTACGGAATTTTTACAGCGTATCCATTTCCGGGTATCATATCGCAGAGGCCGGCGCCAATCCCATTTCTCAACTGGCCTTCACCATTTCCAACGGCTTCACATTCGTGGAATATTACCTGAGCCGGGGCATGCATATTGATGATTTTGCCCCCAATCTTTCATTCTTCTTCAGCAACGGGGTGGATCCGGAATACAGCGTGATCGGCCGTGTGGCCCGGCGCATTTGGGCTAAGGCTATGAAGTATAAGTACGGTGGTAACGAACGCTCGCAGATGCTGAAGTATCATATCCAGACGTCCGGGCGTTCCCTGCATGCACAGGAAATAGACTTCAACGACATCCGTACCACACTGCAGGCTTTGTATGCTATTTACGACAATTGTAATTCGCTCCATACTAATGCCTATGATGAAGCCATTACTACCCCCACGGAAGAAAGTGTGCGGCGGGCAATGGCCATCCAGTTGATCATTAATAAAGAGCTGGGGCTGGCGAAGAATGAAAATCCTTTGCAGGGATCATTTATTATCGAAGAACTGACCGATCTTGTAGAAGAGGCGGTCTATACTGAATTTGATCGTATTACCGAACGGGGTGGTGTGCTGGGCGCCATGGAAACCATGTACCAGCGCGGTAAGATCCAGGAAGAAAGTCTTTATTACGAAACACTGAAGCATACCGGTGAATTCCCGATCATCGGAGTAAATACATTTTTAAGTTCTAAGGGATCTCCTACGGTTATTCCCAGAGAAGTGATCCGGTCTACCACAGAAGAAAAAGAATTTCAGATACAGACTGTGCAGCATTTGTGGAAGAGAAGCGGAGATAGGGGGCAGGAGATGTTACGGCGCCTGCAACAGGTGGCAATCACAAATGGTAATATTTTTGATGAACTTATGGAAACGGTGAAGTATTGTTCGCTGGGACAGATCACGCAGGCTCTTTTTGAAGTTGGCGGGCAGTACCGGAGGAATATGTAACCGGTAATAAAACAAATCTCCCTGCCACTTCTTTCGAAGTGCAGGGAGATGAAGTAAATGGAAACAAGGGTAAAAAAGATCAGAGCGCATACCGCAGTGTTATACCATACGTCCTCGGGTCACCCAGTACGGATGCATACAGACCGGCATTACCGCCTGCTGCCAGTAATTGCTCATGGTAATTTTGATTCAACAGGTTACGGCCCCATGCATAAACCGAAAGACCGTGGCTGGCTTTAAAACCGATCCTTCCGTTAAGCAGCGCATAACCATCAATATTCAGGACAGCTGAGGGAGTAGCGCTGGAGGAGAAAGAAGAACGGTAAAAGCCATCTAATGCAACAAAGAATCTGGAAGTATTACCCAGAAATGTCGCTGGTGTGCTGAACTCACCACCCAATGATCCTGACCATTTGGATATACCCGGGAGAGCGCCGCCTGAAACATCTTTAAAGGCAACCTGCTGGTTCTGCTCATTGGTTGCTCCCGTTTCTTCCAGCGGCAAAGGAGCGTTTGTAAACTTCTTATACTTGCCATCGGTATAAGCAAGAGCGCCATAGAAGGAGAAGTTTCTGTTTGCACGGTAGTTGGCATCTATTTCCAGGCCATGTACATTCACCTTGTCTGCATTTGCAATATAGCCCCTGTTAACTCCTAACTGGGCTGCCTGGACGTTCGTCTGGTAATCCCTGATATCGGAATTGTGGAAGGTTACATTGAAGATGAGGTTATTTGTTAGTGTTGTCTTTATGCCGAGTTCATAATGCACGGTATATTCAGGGCGTATTACAGCCACGGTGCTATCCGGCCTTCCGCCAACATTTGGCAGACCCGCCACGTTCACCGCTACAGGTTTGTAGCTGGTAGAATATGTGGCATATGCATTCATCTTCCTGTTCGGTCTGTATGCCACTGTTAGCTGGTAGGTGAAATTGGTTTCATCAGCAGTAGCTGTATATGCCTGACTGGAGTAAACGCCATTTTTAATACTCTGCAGTGTAGCTTTGTCCTCGGCCGAGCCGTTATAAAGGTCAATGTTCAATCCGCCGGATGCAACACGATTATAGTCTGCCTCTTTTTTATCGTAATTCAAACGGATGCCAGGCAGCACATGCAGCCCCTTTATCACTTCCCAATCTGCATTGGCAAATACTGCCGCACTTACTGACCTGATGGAAGCTGTTGTTGCAATGCCGTACCCTTCAAGTAAACCGGGTGTTGTCCATAAGCTGCTTGTTGAGCTTTGAGAAAAACGCCATTGGGCAGGCCCTGATTCCTCTGTACCGTTTGTCTTTACTTCCTGTCCGAGCGCAAACAAACCGATTACACCACTTAGTTTGGAAGATATATCACCGGCATAACGTAATTCCTGTGACCAGTTCCTGTGCCTGGACGGGTTTTGTGATTTTGTCAATGACGGCAAACCGGTAAAGTCACGGTCATTGGAAGGATCCCAATCCCAGTAGCGCCATGCAGTAGTGGATGTCAGTGTGCCGGGCCCGAGTTTTATATCTGCGTTCAATGATACACCACCGAGATCATTACCTGAACGCCAGGGAACATCCTGATCAACTACTCTGTCAAAAGCATTCAGACTTGGTAACTGATAACCCAGATCAGATGTGATGGCGCCGAACTGGCGGTAACCTGCCCTTTGCGTTACGGCTACTCCTGCCGGTACCTGCGCATATCCTACAGGTCGCTGGCGGCTCAGGTCGCCGGCGACAGTGATGGCAATATCATTCGTCGGCTTATATAATATCTGCCCTTTAAATCCAAGGTTGTTGATATCATTGATATACGTGCTTGTATACTGATTGTACACAGTGCCGTCACGCTGTGTGCCGGAGAAAGAAAAACGCCCTGCTATTTTTTTGGAAAAAGGGCCTGTAACTGACGCTTTAGCCTGCACGAAGCCATAGTTTCCGTAGCTGGTTTCAAATGTAGCGCCGGGTTTAAAGCTGGGCTTTCGTGTGGTAATGCTGATAGCCCCGGAAGTGGTGTTCTTTCCGAACAGTGTTCCCTGCGGTCCGCGCAATACTTCGATTTGTTCCACATCTAAAAAGTCAAGTGTTGCAACAGCGGGCCGGGCAATATATACGCCGTCAATGTAGAAACCCACACCCGGATCCAGGCCGTCATTGGTGAGCCCAAATGGTGAACCTATGCCGCGGATGTTAATACCCGTATTACGGGGGTTGGACGAGTATAGTTGTACAGTGGGAACAACTTCTTTTATACGGTTTACTGTAAAAGCGCCCGCATCGTCGATCTGACCACCGCCTACCACCGAGATCGGGATCGGCACATCCTGTGCCGCCTCACTGCGGCGCCGGGCAGTAACGGCCACTTCGGATAACTGGCGGTCCCTGCTGAGTACAATCTCCAGTGGCGCATCGGGCCATACTTGTATCAGGAACTCCCGGTAGACAAAGCCCGCTGAAGACACCGCCAGGGTAAACGGCGGATCCTGATCCGCTATAAGCGAAAAAGCGCCTGAGGCATCAGTGACCGTACCGATACCGGTACCTTTTATGATTATGGTAGCGTGTACCACCGCTTCATTTTGTTCATTAAAAATATGTCCGTTTAATACAACCGGATCGTTTGACTGGGCAAATGTCAGGAATGGCGCTATTACGCCTAAAAGCATAAGTATTTTTTTCATTATAATGTGTTTGGGGATTATAATAATTAGATAATGAGGCTGCATATTGATATATACAGACTAATGCAATAATAAAATGTGTAAATTCAGGGAATCAACAACAACAGCAATAACGACAACATCGCGGTTGAGAAAAGCGGAAACACGATTGCGGAGAAAATAAAAAGTATTTCATGTGCCTGTAAATTCAGCGCGAAGATAAATACATTTTCATAAGTCTACCAAATTTGTAGACTTATTTTTTTAAATTTTTTTCAGGAGTGATTATATCAAGCACTGTTGTCCGGAAAAAATCAAGAGAACGTCTGTAATCCATATCCGCAGACAATTCCGGTCATTTTATAAACAGGGGGACTTGCTTTTGACAGAAACAGGAGCATATAGCGCTGATGATTGCCTGCACGACACCACGATGTCATCCTTCCTTCGTCAGCATGACAAATGTCTCTTAAACGGACGATGTACAACAAACGTTACCAGTTACGGATAAGCTTGATTTTCCGGACAACAGTGTATATCAAGTCTTATTTCTGATGGAGCATGGTAAGCCTGCTATCTTTTACAGAATGTATTTTAACTATCTGAAAATAAAGGATAACCATCGTTACGCCAGCAAAGTTTCTGCGGGGATGCGCAGGTGATGATACAGGGCTTTGATCATTTTCAGCGTGAGCGGACGTTGCCTGTTCAATACTTCCGACACTCTGTTTATGTGGCCCCTTCCGGGGAAATAACAGACCGCCGGTGACAGGTAATTTATTACCCGGTAAAAAACAGGAGAAGGACAATAAGCTGTAAAATGTGTGTGGAATTTCCTCGCAGCCGTGTTTACGGGCGCACTGCGGCAAACTGTTGTTGTTTGAAGGCGTTCATCAGATTGGACTGAACGATCCTGTAGGCCATGTCAATCATATTTTTGAAGGCGATCGCATGAGAAATACCGTGGCCTATGATTACAGGTTCATTAATGCCAAGAATAGGTGTGCCGCCGTAGATCTCGTAATTGAAATTATTAAGGAATGAATCGGACAGTCCCCGTTTTTCGCTGAAAATATGGTATATGGATTCTGCAAGCTTCAGCACTACGTTGCCGACGAAACCTTCGCAAACAATTACATCACATTTGTTGAGAAATACATCACGGCCTTCTATATTGCCAATGAAATTGATCTGTGTATCTTCTTTCAGCAGGGGATAAGTGGCCTGGGCCAGCAGGTTGCCCTTACCTTCTTCTTCTCCGATATTCAGCAGTCCTACACGCGGCGTTTCCACCCCGGCTACATGCTGCATATATAGTGATCCCAGTTGGGCGAACTGTACCAATTGTTCCGGTTTGCAGTCGGCATTGGCGCCTACATCAAGCAGGAGGTTGAAACGACCATCCTCACGAGGGATCGGCGATGCGATAGTAGGGCGGGAGATACCCTCTATGTTTTTTACGGAATACATGGCGCCGACCATCATGGCACCCGTATTGCCGGCACTGATAAAAGCATCGGTTTTCTGTAACGTGAGCATACCAAAGCCTTTGGCAATGCTGGAGTCCGGCTTTTCCTTCAAGGCTTTGGTCGGATGCTCATCCATACCGATAACCTGACCTGCCTCCACGAGCGTATACCGGTGATGGTAGGCATCAAGCAGGGACAGATAAGGAGCCGCCAGCCTGGCATCTCCGATCAATAAGAGATGAATGGCAGGGTCAGTGACCTGCTCCAGGAAAAGCGCAACGCCTTTAATAGCTTCAGCAGGGGCATAATCCCCGCCCATGATGTCAAGCGCGATCTTCATTGACGCTTCAGGTCTGGAATTTCGTTATTGGTTTTGGCCTTCTGCAGCAGCAGCCGGATTTTTGTCCATTACTACTCTTCCACGGTAATAGAGCTTACCTTCCACCCAGTGCGCGCGGTGGCGCAGATGGCTTTCACCGGTTACCGGGTCAATGCTCCAGGTAGCAGCTACAGCCTTATAATGTGTGCGGCGCTTGGCTCCGCGTTGTTGCGAGTGACGACGTTTCGGATTCGGCATCTTATTGGCTTTTAAATTAGATTAATATTTATTTTTTCTTGTTTTCCTTCAGGGCTTTCAACCCATTCCATATATCATTGCCTGCAGTTTCATCCGGCTCGGATAAACGGCTCAGCAACTTCAACGTTTCGGGATTACATCCCGGTATGCCATCCGGCGTATCCGGATGTAGCCGCTGCAAGGGTACGCTCAGCATAATAAACTCGTACAGCCATTTGCTAATGTCTATTACGGTTTCATTACGGGGGATAAATACGACATCGGCATCTTCATCCGCTTCTGCGGCATCTTCCCCGGCGAGCTTGATCAGTAACTTGAACTCATCCCACAATGCGAGGGAAAAATCATCACCGCAACGGTCACAAGGCACAATGGCCGTTCCGTCAACATCAAAATGCAGCAGGAAAAAACCGTTTTTCTTATCGAAATTCAGTATAATCCTTGCTGAAAGATCTTTAATATCTCCGGTTGTGCTTCCATGCGCCTGTATGAACTGGTAATCAATATCATACCGGAACTCATGCATGCCAACCTTCAACCCCTGCCAGGCGATTTCAAATTCCCGGTTGTATTTCATATCCAGTCCTCTGTTTTACAGATCCGGCTCAAAAAGCAATAACGGGGTGCAAAGTTACAACCATTTATTGGTTTTAAAGCAATTTATTTCGTTTTAATAAAAATGCATGCAGTACCTGTTCTACCGGCTCGCTCAGATCTACCGGAACCCGGTCTATACGGTACTGGTGGCAACGCTGGGCTACCATTTTCCGGAATTCATTTATATGCGTTATGTACTGTTCCTTAACCTGCTGTGTCTGTATCCGGACTTTTTCGCCGCTTTCCATATCCACAAATTCATAAGGTCGTTGCTCAAAATCAAATGCCAGTTCCTGCTTCCCGTCCTGAATGTGAAACAGGATCACTTCGTGCTTATTATAACGCAGGTGCTGCAGGGCGGAAAATAAAGATTCCACATGCTCCGCATCATCCATCATGTCACTGAATATTACAATCAGCGAACGTTTGTGCATCCTTTCCGCAACAAGATGAAGCGCTGCCGCTGCATTGGTTTGTTTGCCCGGAGTGCTGCGCAACACCTGATCCAATTGATGTGTGAGCATACGGTAGTGGCTTTGTGCAGAGCGGCATTCCGAAAAATAATGCAACTGTTCGTCAAACAACGCCAGCGAAGCTGCGTCAAGTTGTCTTTTAAGTAATTGCAGTAAAGATGCAGCAGACAGGCAGGCAAACTGTAGCTTATTGAGTCGGGCCGCATTCTCCGGGAAGTGCATGGATGCAGAGGTGTCTATTACCATACAGCAACGCAAGTTGGTTTCTTCTTCGAAGCGTTTTACAAACAATTTATTGGTACGGCCGTATACACGCCAGTCTATGTGCCGGAGCGGATCGCCCTGGTTGTACAGGCGGTGTTCGGCAAACTCAACGGAGAAGCCGTGAAAAGGACTTTTGTGCAGGCCGATGATAAAGCCCTCTACTACCTGTCGGGCGACTAACTCAAGATTTTCCAGTAAGGTTTGCGGAAGAATCATGTACGGGCTATATTAACGCTAAACACTCAATTCTATTAATGATCAGCATTAAAGATAGGGATTTAATGCGCTAATTTGAAAATTTGAAAATGAAACAATAAAAGTGGAAAATATGGGCATTTTCAAATTATCTCATTTCCAAATTTTCAAATTAAAACCCTGTATTTGGGTATTTAGATTTTTACTATTACCTTCAACCGATCAATGTCCCCAAGCCAAAATTATTACCAGATGAAACACCGCAATACACTTCTACTGACGGTCTTGCTTTTCATTGTTACTGCCGGAATGACATCCTGCGTAAGGGATTACATATGTCAGTGTGAGATCAAATACAGCGGACAGCCAGGGCTGCCGGATTCCACAATACGTAGCTATACGGTGCGTGATACTAAGAAAAACGCCAGATCCCTCTGCGAACAAAACTCTTTCTCGGACCAGGACGGTGATATCAAGACAGACGAAGTGTGCAAGCTTTATTAAAATAATAGGGCGTCTTTACAAGTAATTACATGAGTGAGATCATATCCCCACGATCCAACCGGCGCTTTAGCATAAAAAACATTACCGGTTTTATTCTCCTGCTGGTATTAGCTGTTGTTTTTGGTATCAGCGGCATCAGCAAGATTGATTCGATACAAACATTTGAATGGTCTTTCCTTGATCTCGGCATCAGCAATTTTACCATGGCCGCCATACTCGCGCGTCTCCTGATAGGCCTGGAGCTTATGATCGCTGGCTTCCTGCTGTTTCATATTTTTTTGAAGTCATTTACCTACAAGCTTACAATAGTCCTGTTGATCGTTTTTACCGTTTATCTGGTGTTGCTGATGCTTCAGCAGGGAAATGAAGGTAATTGTGGCTGTTTTGGAGAATGGATTTACATGAGCCCGCTTTCTTCGATATGGAAGAATATTGCGATGATTGCGGTAACTGTTATCCTGTATTTTATCTATCCCGGCAGAACCTATAAGAACATGCCTGTTGTGGCATTGCTTGTTACGCTTGTTGCACTGACGACTCCTTTTGTAGCCTATCCGCTGAATATCGGAGGTAACCCGCTTGTTGTAAAAGAACCTATAGATCTGGATGCTTTATATCGTCCCGGTATACCTAATCCGGACAGGGAGTTGCGGCAGGGCAAACATGTGGTTGCTTTCATGAGTCTTGGCTGTCCTCATTGCCGGAAAGCTGCATTTTTGCTGCAGATCATTCACCGGCAGCATCCGGATATTCCCATTTATCTTGTCATTGCAGGGCCGCCGGAGCAGGAGGAAGATTTTTTCAAAGAAACAAATGCACGCGATGTGCCGCATCTCCGCTTCCGCGAACCTGAAGACTTCCTCAGTATGGCAGGGGCTTCTTTGCCGGCCATCTATTGGATCAACAATAGTGTGATCGAACGGCAGGCCAATTATTTTCAGCTCGATCCGGTGGTGATCCGGGAGTGGATGGATGATAATTGATAATGGTTAATTAATCATTGACCATTAATAACTAATTGCCTGTTTAAAATTCATCCGGATCGCCATTTATAATAATGGAAACATCCCCCTTCCCCCTTCGAAGGGTAATTATATATCAGTTGGGACAACTGAATTATATCAAAGTGAGGAACTATACCAAGCTGCCATTTATTGTTTGATATTCATCAGCGCCGACGCTATACAACAATTATGATGTCATCCTGAGCGTGGAGCGAAGGATCCCACACAATGAGTGTCCCACATTAGATGAGATCCTTCATTGCGCTACGCTCCATTCTGGATGACGGAGTGGTTGTTCGAAGGAATTACTATCCTGGAAGCATCAGATGCCGAAAACATTTTTGACAAACCTTGTCCCAACTCATATATAGTCTCCCTTTGAAGGGGGAATTTACGCCGTTCTTTTATCATAGTTTCAATTGCAGAACGACCTGGTCGTCTCCCTTTCGAGGGGAGAACGTGAGGGGTGTTTTACCTTTTCGCTTTTTCACAAATCATTTTTAAACAGACTCTAATAGCTGTCCACTCATCTTAAACAGCGCAGTTCCTTCATTTTTGAATACGGCATTCACTGAGAGAAGCTCGTTATCTCCTTGCCAGGTGATCGTTACTTCCGGTTCTGTGCCGGGAAGAATGAGCTGCAGGAATTTTACCTGAGGCGCCTGATTCAGGAACAGTTTATAGCCGGTCTGTTCCTCCATCAATTCTTTTACGATCTGCATCATGCAGACACCGGGCACAACCGGTTGTTGTGGAAAATGTCCTTTAAAAATATCATGACCGGTATTAAATACGATCCGGCAGGTCAGGGTGTAGTCGCCAGGCTGTCTGTCGTGTACGGTATAAAAATCATTCTGTAGCATGACGGATAATTTTGTGGAGCTGTATGGTGAAATGTGCTTTGTGGTGTTGGAAAAAGATTGTATCCGGCAGTGCTTGCGCTGTCTCTTTCCCGGCAATGGTTATGGTAGTGACTGTTTTTCTTTTCCCTGCATGCTCTATGCCGGATAAGGTGTTGTTGCTTTCAATATAGTATACACTTCCCTGTTCCAGCGGGAATTGATGATAGAGACTGTAGTCTTTTATGAAATGCTTTTCTGTTGCTGTATCCAGCCTCTTCATCAGCAACAGCCGGAGGTCTTTCTCCAGTGTGCGTATCACAGCCGGTTTGTCTAATTGGGGTATGATATGATGAACGGTAAAATCGTCCTGTTTATTCCATCCGAAATCAAAAAACGAAAAGCCTATTTCATTCTGGAAAACCACCCGCGTACTACTGTCCGGAAGGTGTTTCAGCAGCAGCAGACCACTCAGACGGAATGACTTCAGCAAAAATTTTCCTTCTACAACACAGCGATACAACTCTTTATCAAACAACGGTTTATATTGTAATGCAGTATGCACACCAGCGGATGCTACCGGCTGCAAGGCTTTATACGGTGCTTTACAACCCGCAGCCCAACACAGGATCAGCAAACTACTTAACCTTAAACAGTGCGTCATTCAGTGGGGTATTATGCCGGATGTTTTTAAAATCCATGTCCGTGAAATCTCCGCCGGTTTCTGTCATGGTCAGGCGGGTTACATCAAAGTGTTTCCGATCCAGGTATACATCTATCCGGCTGAACATTTTTTTCATAGCATCTGTGGCAGGTGTTAACGAAAGCAGGTAGGCATTGTTGCTTTCCAGTGCGGCAACCGAAAAATCCGGGTTCCGGAGCACATTGCCGCTCATACAGTCTATAATGATACGGTTTACAGACTGCATTATCTTGCTGTTGCGTGTACTAATACGACTGGTTTTCTGCTCATCCTGCACCAGGATCTCTTCTCCATTCATCACCAGCAGATAAGTATAAGGTTCTGTATACGCTATGCGTATCCTGTTTTCTTTTTTAAAGAAGAATTGCCCTTTAGATGTGATCTTATCTTCCAGCAGTGACAGGTGTTTGGTTTGCGTAAAATCGCTGACAACGGATTCTTTGGATGCGTTCGCCTGATTAAGTGCTTGCCGAAACGCATCCGTATTTTTCAGCGGGGTATAACCTTTGGATTGCGCCTGTGCCATGATTGCCAGACAGGAGAAAATAACAACAGTGAGTATTTTACGCATATGCAGGTAAGTCGAGCAGTTGGTCAACGCGTACAAAGGTAAACCCCTTTTCCCGGGCACGTATGATGAGCGGCGTTAAAATTTCTCTCGTGACCGGCATGGAATCATGCAGGAGTATGATATCACCGCCTTTTAGCTTCTCCATAATACGTGCCAGCAGGGCTTCGGGGTCTTTCGCCATGGTGTCGTACGAACGCAGACTCCATCCTACTACGTGCATGCCGGAATATTTTACTGCAGCAGCGAGATTAGGATTGGTAACTCCATAGGGTGGACGGAAGAAGGCAGGTGTGCTGCCGGTGATAGCGGTAAGCACTTTATTGGTTTGTTGCAGCTCACGTTTCATTTTCCCGGTACGCTGCAGATCAAAATCCCATTTATGATAATAGCTGTGATTACCGATCAGATGCCCTTCTTCCTGCCAGCGGAGTATGATTTCGGGATGTGCTGCGGCATTTTTTCCTATGGAAAAAAAAGCGGCGGGTACTTGTTGTTCTTTCAGGATGTCCAGAATTGCTTCGGTTTCTTTGGCCGGGCCATCATCGAAGGTTAGGGCAATCCGGTGAGGACTGTTTCCGGAATGGTGTGCGTACATATAAAAGTTCCACCGGATGCAGGCTGCTCCGGCGACGAGTAACGGCACATACAAAATAACAGGGATCAGCAGCAGCCACCAGGATAAGCCATAAAGCATACAGCCAGCCACGAGTACACCTGTACAGGCAAAGAACGTAATGGTAAGGTGATGGAACGGGCGCAATTATTTTCCTTTTATGATACCCGCGAGCAGCAGCAGCCATCCTGCAATAAAGAAGACGCCGCCAACCGGGGTCACAAGATTAAATATACCAAGCCCACCTCCGTTCATTTTCAGAAATGTAAGCAGGTAGAGGGATCCGCTGAAGAGAATAATGCCGAGCAGGAAGCAGATATACGCTGATTTGACAACGGGTACAGGATATACGCTGTATAGTATCCCTGCTGCAAGAATGGCAAATACATGATAGAAGTGGTAATCTACTCCTTTCTGGTAGATCTGTAACACTTCCGGTGTTACCCTGCTGCTGATTGCATGAGCGCCCATAGCCCCGAGGATCACAGCCAGAGCGCCAAGTACTGTTCCGGTAATTAATGCTGGTTTGTACATGAGAGGATAATTTCCGTAAAGTTAGCGAGGGAAACGTTTTCTACCTGAAAAATATGATCTGCCTGTTCATAAAACCGGCTTCTCTCTGCAATCAGTTCCTGTAGCCGTTTGTCAAGCCCGTCGGGATGACGGAGTAGCGGCCGGGATTCCACTTCCCGGAACAAATGTTTTCGTAAAGTTGTTATTTCTGCTTTGAGATAGACGACAATTCCGGCCTTTTTCATGCGCTGCATATTATCGAAGAAGCAGGGTGTGCCGCCGCCGCAGGCAACTATGGTAGCTGTTTTTTCATTTAAAATAATCTGATGCAGTAACTCCTGTTCCATTTGCCGGAAACCGGCTTCCCCCCGTCTTGCGAAAATGTCTGCTATCGAGAACAACTGGTTGGATTCCATCAATGTATCCATATCCATCCAGTCTGTACCGGTGGCTTCAGATATTTTCTCCGCCCAGTAGGATTTCCCGGCTCCAGGCATGCCTATTATAAATATCAGCTTGTTCATAGTTTTTTATGTATGAATTTCCATATCATCAGCATACCCGTCCGGGCAGCTATTTCCTTGTTCCCCGGCCTGTCATGATGGAAATGGTAAGTGGCAGATATTGTTTGTTCCCCGTCTGTTACGGCCATGCATATCGTACCAGCCGGTAAATCGCCGTCGTCGTCCGGGCCTAATAATCCGGTGATGCCGAATCCGTAATCCGCTTTCAGGATACGTTTTGCGCCTTCCGCCATTTCAATTGCTACGGGTTCGCTGACCACATGGTACTTCCGGATCGTTTCAGGCGATACGTTCAGTATGTCTTCCTTTACCGTATTCTGATAACACACAATGCTTCCCTGAAAATATCCCGCAGTACCGGGAATTTGTGTCAGCTTATCTGCAATCCGGCCACCGGTGCAGCTTTCTGCCAATCCAAGTGTCCGATTTATTCCGGTCAGGCTTTCATTGATTCTCTGCTCAATATCTTCGAATGGTATTTCAATGGCTTCATTCATGGCCGTTATTTGCAAAGAACGGCTGCAGCCGGTGCAGTAGTTCCGGGTGTATATTGATTTTCTTTTTTTTCTGCGGGTCGTAAAACACAAGGGTCGTTACTCCTTTGTTCAGCAACTGTCCCTGTTCATTATACAATTCTGAATGAAACCGGATATGAGGTCCTTCCGGCAGCTCTTTCAGGAGCGTCTTTACCGTTATCAGATCATCATACAAAGCCGGCCGGAAATACTGTGTATGCAGCTCGACTACCGGCATAAAGATGCCCATCTCTTCCAGTTGCCGGTATGTAAAGCCGAGGTGGCGGATAGCCTCTGCCCTGCCGGATTCATAATACAGCGCATAATTGCCGTAATAGAGATAGCCCATCTGGTCTGTCTCTCCGTACCGTACGCGTATTTGGGTTGCTGATGTATACATGGGACGGTGATTTATTTTGATGCTTCCGGAGAACGGACCGTATAAAATGCATTGGCTTGTGCCAGGCAGGTGATGGTCAGGTCATTGATACACACATGAGACGGCAGGTTTGCGCAATACCAGACGGCATCTGCTATATCTTCCGCATGTAACGGAAACACATTCTGATATACGCTCCGGGCTTTCTTTTCGTCACCCTTAAACCGCACCAGCGAAAATTCAGTTTCGGCCATACCCGGGTTAATTGCCGTTACTTTTATGCCGTAGGGTAGCAGGTCAATCCGCATCGCTTGTGTAAGGGCGTCTACTGCAAATTTTGTGGCGCAATAAACATTGCCGTTCTGATAGACCATCTTGCCTGCAGTAGATCCGATATTGAAAATATGTCCGCTTCGTGCAGTCCTCATCAGAGGTGCTACCTGGCGAGTGATATACAAAAGGCCTTTTACGTTTGTGTCGATCATTGCATCCCAGTCATCGGTATCCCCTTCGTCAACAGGCGCCAGCCCGGAAGCCAGCCCGGCATTATTGATCAGCACGTCTACTCTATTTGTATATTCCAGCAACTGTTGTACTGCATCGGTAACCTGTGCTTTATTTCGTATGTCAAATACGAGTGGAATCACAGGAACGGAAAATGTCTGCTCCCACTCTGTTTTTAAGGTATTAAGATGTTCTTTTCTTCTGCCAGTAATAATGACGGTATTGCCTTCACGTGCAAAACGCTGTGCTATGGCTTTGCCAAATCCGGAAGTAGCGCCTGTAATCAAAATATTCCTGCTCATCGCCAAGAGTTAAGCATGTCTTCGTTTCGTATTCCTCTGTCACATCCCTTCCTGCACATATAACATATGGGCCGGTGCATTAAAAAACAAGACGGTCAATAAGCTGCTGCATATTGATCGTGGTAAGCGGCTTGTTGAGAAAATGGCGTACAGAGCGGTAGCTATTGCCACGTGTTATATCATTGGCATTGATTGATGAAGTAGCAAAAAAGACGACATAGTTACTGGTTATATCTTCTGGCAACGCTTCAAACTGGTCGAGGAATGCAAATCCGTTCATGACCGGCATCTGTATGTCGAGAAGGATGATGTTTTTCGTGTTAGGATCCTGATTGCCGCCCTGTGCAATATACTCAAGCGCTTTTTGTGCATACTGGAAAGATTTGACAGAGAGATAGCGTTGTGCATTTTGTACCACCTTTTCCGCAATAAGACAATCGAAGGGGCTGTCGTCTATAATAATAAAATGATATTGCTGTATCGGCTTCATTCTTTTTTTTATTTGCGCTTATTTTTACTTGCCGGGAATGTTTATTTCAAAAAGAGTTCCTTCATTTTTCCGGGAAGATACAGCAATCCGGCCATTCAGCTTCTCCAAAGCATCTTTGACATTATACAGCCCGAATCCGGAGCCAAAACCCTCATTCGTAGCACGGTAAAACATGTCGAAAATGTTCTCGAGGTATGCTTCATGGATACCGATTCCGTTATCCTGAACTTCAATATACGCATGGTTATCTTCTACTTCTATACTGAGCCGTACATATTTATATTCTTTATCCCGTTTCTGGTATTTGAAGGCATTGGAAAGCAGGTTATTGAGAATAATATATAGCACAAGCTCATCGCTCCGGAAGCTGCCATTTATATCTGTACGAATGGAAAAGTCAATATTATTGGTGACGCCGTCAAGCTTGTAGATTCCTTTCAGATTGGCCAGTAATTCTTCAAAATTCACTTCCGTGATATTGAGCTGACCTCGTTTGATCGTGTAATAATCGTGTATGTTATGGATAAAGCCATCCAGCTTTACCATAGATTGTGCCATCATATCCAGCATTTCGTGGATTTCATAGGTCGTTTTGGCTGATTTTGCAATATTGATGGCTCCCAGTACACTGAGGATAGGGCTGCGAAGATCATGCGTGACACTGTAGGCAAATTTATCCAGCTCCGTATTTGCTTTAATCAGTTCGATATTTCTTTCGGATAATAATGAGGTCGCTTCGTAATAGTTATAGGCCTCTTCTATTGCAGCCCGCATATCATCTTCCTGCCAGGGTTTCTGGATATATCGGAACACATGTCCTTTGTTGATGGCTGCTATCACAGCTTTTACATCGGTATAGCCGGTACAAAGCATCCGAACGGGGGCAGGATGGATGCTTTGTATTTCTTCAAAGAATTCTACGCCTGTCTTCCCGGGCATACGCTGGTCACTGATGAGCACAGCGATATCCGGATGAGTCTCCAGCAGGTTCATCGCTTTAGCCGGTGATTGTGCCGTAAGTACCTCATATTCCCGCCGGAATGTTGCCTTAAACCCAACCAGATTGTTTGGCTCATCATCAATATAAAGTACTTTGATTCTCTCCTCCATCATTAAATAGTTTGTTGTCTCACAGGTATCCGGATTGTAAACGTCGTACCTTCTCCCGGAATGGATTGTACAGTAATGGAGCCATTGTGCTTCCTGATAATGTTGTATACGATAGACAATCCTAAACCTGTACCTTCTCCTACGTCCTTGGTCGTAAAGAAAGGCTCAAAAATATGGTTGGCTGTTTCCTGATCCATACCAGTCCCGTTGTCGCCGAGTAGTATAATTGCTTCATCCTGCTCTAACAGGGTTTGTATGCGGATATTACCGCCTTCTTTTTCCTCCCAGCGTTTATTTACGGCGTGGATCGCATTGGTGAGGATATTCAGGAAAACCTGGTTGAGCTTGCCCGGGTAACATTCTATCAAAGTCAGATCCGGGGAATATTCACGTGTAACGGAGATATGCGTATTGAGCAGGCTGTTGATAATGACCAGGGTAGAGTCGAGGCCATCATGGATGTTTGCCTGCTTCAGATCATCCTCATCCAGCCTGGAGAAAACCCGTAAGCCTTTGACGATCTCGGCAGTACGGGTCGAGCCTTCGCTGATCCCTTTGAGCAGGTATTCGATCTCCGTTTTCAGGTAATCGTACTCGATATCGTCTTTGATCGCTGCTATCTGTTGCTGCTTATCCTCTGTAGAGAGCCCGGAAACGGCCAGTTCCTCTATCTTTTCAAAAGCTTCTCCCAGCAATCCTATGTCGCGTTGTAACGGCATTATATTTGAGGTCACGAAGTTGATCGGATTGTTGATCTCGTGTGCAATACCGGCTGTTAACTGGCCGAGTGAAGCCATTTTCTCAGATTCGACGAGCTGGGTCTGTGTATCTTTCAGCTCTGTGAGCGCGTTGTTGAGCCCTTCATTGGAAGCCTGTAGTTCAAGGGTGCGTTCACGTACCTTGGTTTCCAGTATCAGGTTTTGCTCCTTGATCATGCGTTCATTTTCGGCGTATGCGAGCAGCATTTGTCCCTGTGCGTCCTCCTTTTCCCTTCTCAGGGTGTTGATCTTATCGGAGAGGGCAAATGACAGGAGTACAACTTCTATTGCGGAGCCGAATACCAGTGCGTTGCTGGTAAAGTTATTGGACGGGAACACACCATAATCGCGTAATACCAGTATAGTAGCGCCCAGCAGTAATGCCGACCAGGCAACCAGGAAATACTGTGCCGACCTGTATCCCTTCCGGAATACGAGGATGGCAAGGATGATCAGGTAAAGGGATGTAAGCAGTGTATTATTCTGCATGATCGCAAAACTCAGCTGGTATCTGCCGAAGAAGGCGAGTAGCACTGAAAGGGAAAAAATACCGATCAGCACATATAAAACCCGGTCCAGGCGGGGGACGTATTTATTCGTATGCAGGAATATTTTGGCAAAAAGTATTCCTGCGATGCTGGCCAGGCTGGGAAAGATAAACGTACTGTGCTGTGCCATCCAGGTAGATTGCGGCCAGAGAAATCTGAAGGAATACCCATGCAATGATGCCTGTGACAGGGCAAACAAAAGGATATAAGCCACATAAAAAATATAGGTATTGTCCCTTACTGTAAAATAGATGAACAGGTTGTATAAGATCATCACCACCATTACACCGAAGAACAGCCCCAGGACAAGATCTTTCGTCATCAGGGATTCAAAAATATGCTGCCGGATACCTATAGAAAGTGGTACTGTGATTTGCTCATTGCTCCTGATCTTCAGCAGGTAGGTGCGCTCTTCCTGTGGTGGCACGGCGAGATCAAAGATATAGTGCTGATGTTTGTATTTGCGTTCACCAAACGCACGGAATTCGCCCTCTTCGACCAATACCGGTTCCTGGCCGGGGGAGAGGATATAGAGTCCGGCATAGTCAATTGTAGCCTGCCCCAGTTCGAGGAGCAATTGCCGGTTTCCCTGGTTGGATACGGTAAATCGTACCCAGAAAGCAGCGTCGCTCAGCCCGAGGTTCAGCACCTGCTGATTAACCGGGTGAAAAACCCCGTGTGTCATAACATCCTCGAGGGACATAGTGCCTTTCTTGTCTTCGAATACTTCTACATGTCTTCCGATATCCATCCGTCCGTCTCCGGAGTGAGATATAACTACCGGCGAAGCGTTTCCGCTGAAGCCGGCTATCAGGAAAAACATGGTGCTTAAAAGCCAGGTAAGGGATTTTACAGACATATCGGACGATGAAAGAGCATGTGTGTTATGAATGAACGTATGGCCGCAGTGAAGGGATATATTTGCCGGGTGAAAGTATATGTCCGGGGTCTACCGCATCTTTAAGCTGTTGCAGTAGCCGGTCATAAGCATTTTCTGCATTGTCGTCCTGCATGCCCAGAGTAGCATTGCGGTAAGCATAATAACCCGCAGCCTTAAGTTGCCGGTTTGCTTCATGGTAACACGCAACGGCGTTTTCATCCTCACCGGGTACTTCGCGATCCCAGGCGATGGACGAGATGATCTGAATGCTCCTTTCAGAGGTGCACTGAAGGGATACTGCCGCCTCGAGCCTGTAATCTTTTGCAACGCTTTTTATGATCCTGACAGCCTTTGCTACATCCTCTCCGCGAAAAGGAACTGCCGGGGACAGCCACAGCATACCGCAGCCGTCGCGGTCAGGATCCATTACTTTCGGCACTGGTTTGCGTTTTCTCCAGTATGCATATCCGATTGCCGCATTGCCGGGGATGCCGATATATTTATTCAGCAGGAAACTACGCAGGGTAACCGGTTCTTCGGTTTTTCCACCCCGGGCGTAATGAGCATCAAGCGTTGTTATGATATCTTCCCGTGTAGCAGAAATAAAAGACAAGTCATATACCAGATCTTTGATCCGTTCTTCGATCATCCGGGATTGTATCAAAGCATGCTCTTCGCTGACTGCACGGATGCTGATCTCGCCGTTCCATGGGCCAACCATAGCGCCAACCGGAGACGTTTCCCGTATCTGTGCCATGAGCACATCAGGGTCAAGGGCTCCCGGCTCTGTTTCATGGAAGGGAAACTGTGTGAGGGCGGAGATGATCCTCATGTCGTTATATAATGTAATGGCAGGTTTTATCAGACCTTCCATAGCCATAGCCTGCAGCCTGTCAATCAATTGGGTGAATTTGCCGATGCTGTCTGTTTTATAGAACCCGATCTGGAAAAAAGCAGGGCATTTCGTCAGCCATACCGTCATCCGTGTGACAATACCGAGATTGGATTGGGAAAACAACCCGTCGAGAGAAGGCCCCATCCCCCAACGGGACAATTTACCTGTTGTGTTACCGGGAAACCGTTCAAATCCGGTCTGGATAATGTTGCCATCCGGTAGTACAACTTCCATGCCGCAGACAGCGGAGAAACGGTCTGCGTATACACCTGTGCCGATACCGCGTTCCAGCGCATTGCCAATAAGGCTTGAATCTATGGGGCCGCCTGTAGTGCCCAGCAGCAGCTCCGATTTTTGCTCGCGCAGAAAATCAAATGCCTGCTGAAAGGTAACACCCGGCTCTACGGTAATGTAGCCAAGCTGGCTGTCATAATCGAGAATGCGGTTCATACGGTCCAGCTCAATGAGTACACAGGTATCATGCACCGGTACTCTGGAACCATACCCCCAGTTTTTTCCCCGGCTGATCACATACACCGGCTGGTTGTATCGGCGGGCGATCTTCAGACATTCGGCAAGCTCCGTTGCAGCGCCGGGGCGGAGGATAAGCGGAATCTGTTGTGATACGGGATAATTGGTTTGTGCTGCCGCTGCCAATTGATCCGGATCGGATATTACATTACCGGCGCCCAGCAGGGCTGCCAACTCATCTGACAATTGTTGTAAGCGCATAAAAAGCACTGTTAGTTAACCAATAATATCTCCCGCCCTTCATTCAATCTGCAATTTATAATCTATTTCGAGTATCCGGCCTCTGGGACCTTCATCAATTTTGAACTGAACCGGCTGTTCCCGGAGATCCATAATGATCGCCCGTTCAACGGGCTCGGTGGTGGCCAGGGTTTTCGTATCCGGAATCAGCATAGTCGTAGCCACGAGATCTTCCTTGGGATAATAAAACGTGCCGTTGTTCCCCATGAATGTAGCAATCTCAAACCCGATCCGCAGACTGTTCTTTACGGTTGAGGGTGCACATAAAGCAAAGAGCGTACTCATTTTGAGCTGTTCTGTAATGGTCATCGCCGCCCTGGCGAGATACATACTGCCAATACCTAACCCCGCTACTTCACGGGAGTTCCACAAGCCGCACAATTCACCCGTCCCTTTGGCTGCATATCCCTGCACGATCTTATGAATATCAGGCTCCAGCTCTTCCACCGCTGTTTCAAGCGGCAACGGCTGAGGGCCTCCTGCAAGCTGGATCCGTGCCCCGCCATATACTTTTTCTCCGTCATCCGATTCCACCATGATTACATAGGTGTATGGATCATTGACCCATTCCGCCTTGGCGGACGTAATCATGGTAATACCAAATATACGCAGCACTTTCATATGACCTTCCACATACCGATGACATGCGTCCGGGTTATCCACCGCTCTGAAAGCTTTTATCACCAGCTTAATACGCTCCATATGCTACCTAAAAAATTGCTGCTGCTTCAGGGAGACATACAGCATATTTGCCTGAACGGATAGTGCCGATCGTATAAACGCCGGAAAAACAGTCCTTGTTAATTATATTGTACTATAAAAATAGTTAAAAAAGATATATTCAAGTTCTTTATTGCTGTTATTGAACGGTTCTGCATATACAAGAATATAGAAAAATAATTCTCAAGTTTTATATTATGATGATATCATAACATGAAGTTATAAAGGTATCAAAATTAATCGTTAATTCCAGACGCAAAAATAATGTTCTCCTCCCATCCGGAGGTTCCATTAACCATCTGTTAACTTAGCTGTAATCCCTCCCAGGAATAAATTTAATAAAAAAAATATGAAAAAAGTAAAATAATTTAGTTTGTTCCCATCCTGTGTAAATAATTTGGGTATATTTGTGTATACAGTAGTGTAGTGTGTTTGTAAACTTTTTATGCTCTTGATGATACCATATGTCAAAGCAAAAGATTAGCATCCTGTATGTGGATGATGAGCAGAATAATCTTGTTTCTTTTAAGGCAACATTTCGCCTGAAATACAATGTTATGACTGCCATTAGCGGTGAAGAAGCCAAAAAAATATTGGATGATAATGAGATACATGTCATTATCACTGACCAGCGTATGCCGGGAATGACCGGAGTAGAGTTCCTGGAATCCATTCTTGAGCGGCATCCGGATCAGATGCGGATCCTGCTAACGGGTTTTGCTGATATGAATGCCGTAATAGATGCGGTAAACAAAGGGAAAATCTTCCATTACCTGTCTAAGCCCTGGAATGAACAGGAGCTTGATGATACGATTCAACGTGCCTATAAGGTGTATCTGGAAAAAAAGGAAGAACAGGAGATGAACAAAAAGTTGACGGTTTCCAACAGTCAGCTTGAGTTCCTGTTACGTCAGAAGCTGCTTTCCTGAGTGCATATTAAGTAGTCCCAGGCAACTTACCGGTCAGTTTTCGTAAGGTACCACGCCGATACGCATTGCATACATAACGAGGCCGGTACGGGATTTGACACCCAACTTCTCACAGAGGGTATCCCGGTAGCCTTCTACCGTCCGTGGGCTTAGCTTCATGATTTCTGCGATCTCCTTATAAGTAAGCTCGCTGCAGCAATAAGAGAGGAATTCATAATCTTTATCGGAAAGCATGTTGACCGTCTTTGTATGCTTTCCCTGAAGCAAGTGCAGTAAATGTTCGTTGACCAGCTCTGAATGATAAAATCCCAGTTGATGTACTGCGTTCAGCGCCTGGTGCAATTCATCAGGCGTACAAGTTTTTAATATATAGCCGTTTGCGCCGTTCCGGAGCATGCGGATAATATTGTAATCGTCATTATAGATGGAAAGCACCAAAACCTTTATTTCCGGCCATTCCTGTTTCAGCACCTGTATGGTTGCATGACCGTCCATTTCGGGCATATTGATATCCAGCAGACAGATGTCTATCTGTTTCCCTGTCCGGAGCGCATCAAGCAATTCCCGCCCATTGGCCGCTTCTATCTCAATAGAGAACCCGGGATATGATGACAGGAGCCGGCATACCCCCTTGCGCAGAATGGAGATATCTTCTACTACAGCAATCCGTATTTGTTCTGTGCTATTATCCATAAGAAGCCTTTTTTATACACTGTAACGTTCCAGATATAATATACACAAACACATAAATCTGTCATACTATTACTCCATATCCCCGGATCGCCACGTGTTTTTACGGTATTACGATACGTAAAAATACATCAAAAAATCAGTAAAAAAACGCTTGTCTTACAAACATATCTATGAGAAATTTGTGAGCAAGAAATGGGCATACACGGTTTTATTATTTACTGCCCGTTTTTGACAGTATAAAAATACATAAAACACCAACAAGCATTACTATACATTCTTTCTCTCCAGGACCTCTCTCCAAATTCTCCCAAATCCTGGATTTAAAACGAAAGCCCTGCATCGCAGGGCTTTTCGTTTTATGATATTCCGCTGTTTTTTAGGATAAGATTGTGTGTATGGCGAAGGTAAAGGGTCGTCAGTCCTTTTTTTTGAATAGCAGGTATCTATTATCTGATATGATTGTATCCGGAGTATAATTGTCAGGAACTTCGTGGGCGTTTTTGGTTTGGACCAGGTAATAATCATAATCAGTCAGCTCATATCTGGTTTCCTGAAAATCGTCAAGAGGAGCAAACTGACCGGGATAATATTTTTCAACGGAATAAAAAAATGACCCGGCAATCCACCAATCCAGCCGGAGCTTTATTGGCTCATGATTTTTCTTTGCATTAACGATTCTTTCCAGTACCCACGGTGTGTGCCGGTCGAAGCGCCAGGTATGTGTATGTGTAAAGTTCAGGTTGTATATGAAATTGAAAGCAAATAAAGCCGCAAATATTAAAGGTAAAAACTGTTTTCCCCACAGCTTGTCTCTGCTGATATGATATAGCGTGTATACCTGGGAAATGATAAATAAAGGATAAAAAAACAGGGCTGTTCTTGTTATCAGGTAAGGGGTGTTCAATATGTGGTGCTGAAGTATTGTGGACAGCGCAGGTATGATGAGCAGGAGCCATAATGAGAGGCCATAAAAAGCCTTGTCCCTGCCTTTATATAATGCACTGATCCAATAAGCACCTGTTGTCAGGGCGAGGAGTACGAGAATGACGGATGCAGTATATACGATGTTGTTGCTTGTATCTAAATACAGGCTGTCCTGCAGTAAAGTGCCTGCGGTGTCCCGGATAAAATTAGAATGACCTCCGAAGTATAATTGTTCTGCGGCTCTCATTGCGGCTATTTGTTTGCCGGTCAGCAGATAAATAATTATCGCAGAGGAGGCCGATATTGCTGCCGCCCGGATTGCAGCGGCGTTGTTGTACCGGTGGAGATGTTGCCATGCTATAATCACAAAAAAAGCAATGGTATAGTTTAGTATCGAGAGATTGGCGTAAACAGCGGCTGTCATAAAAAAAACCGAAAGTGCCAGCCATCCGGCCCGGTTTTTCTGCAGGTAAACAATAAGGTAGTATACGCTGGCCATTAATAAAGCTATAGCCAAAGCGTACCCTCTGCATAGCCCCATAAAATCAAAGAGGAAGGGATTAAGCTGCAGCAGCAAAAAAAATGTAAATATCCAAAGTGGTCTGTCCAGCAGTTTTTTTGCCAATGCATAGCTGAAGATAAGGTATACTATCTGGGCTACGAGACCCGGTAGCCGCATTACAAATAAGGAATCGCCAATGGTGTCAATAAAAAATTTGGCCATTAGTGAATTAAGGAAATGATTATTCGCAGTCGGGAATGTATTCGCAATGATATCCTGGTAGGAGCCGCTGAGGTATTTTATATAAGTCGTCGCTTCATCATAGGTAACAGCAACCTGAGACATGCGTATTACATTGCATGAGATCAGTATAATTGCCGTTAAGCCTGTTGCAAGACTCAACCTGTTTTGTTTCAAAAAGGTAATCATTCAGTCATAATACAAACGCTGACGTATCAATTACGCCGGAGTGAAAGGGTAAAAATAAAAAAACCTCACATTTCTGTGAGGTTTTGCAGACCGGACGAGGCGAAACTTGATGTATTAAATTGTTTAAGAAAATAATTTAAACTTATTTTCCTAAGAGCCTGTTTAAAAATGATTAGTAAAAATATATTAATGCCCCCACACCCCTCACATGCTCCCCTCAGCCTGCCTGCGCTATGGCTTCGGCGCGCAAAGGGAGACGATCAGTCCATTCTTCAGTAGTGCTATGACAAAAGAACGGTGCAAATTCCCCCTTCGAAGGGGGGAAGGGGGATGTTTCCACTCGTACAAATCATGATCTGACTAAATTTTAAACAGGCTCTAAAAATATTTACTCCATCTACTTTTATATTTCTATTGTATATCAGCCTGTCCATCCATTTGGATTTTAATCTAAATAGCGTTTTTCTGCTTTGAACTCAAAAATATTTACAACGACGTTCACTTTCAATCCCCCAGCTTTTCGGTTTGATCCCTGAATACCCCGTAAAAGAAAGGTTACCGTATAATGATCCCCCATTCGAGCGCCTTCCTGACCAGGGCAGATGTCTGTTTTACCTCCAGTTTCTCCAGTATGCTCTTGCGGTGATGTTCCACCGTACGCGCGGAAATATGCAGCAGCGTAGCGATCTCCTTGTTGGTATGGTTGTTGGCGAGCAACTGCAGTATCTCCTGTTCCCTGCGGGTGAGCATAGTACCCGTCTCCGCCTGTCTCCGCCGCTTCCTGCGGTCTTCTTCGATCATCCGGGCCACCGTTTCGTCAAAATAGGTGCCGCCTTCGTAGGCCGTTTTAATGGCCCGGGTCAGCACCTCCCGGTTCAGATGCTTCAGCAGATAGCCTGCGATGGGGTATTCAAGCATATTCCTGATATGGAAGATATTGTCTGCACTGGTCAGGATCAGTATGCGGATGCGCGGATAGCGTTTGCTGATGATATCCGTAAGCTCGTCTCCCTGCATATCGGGCATGGAGAAATCCAGGAGCAATACATCCGGCTCTATTTTCTCAATACCCTTCAGCAAACCGGCGCCATTTATATAAGTGGCGATCAGTTCTATTTCTGAATTATGCCGCAACATATTGCTTACTCCTTCGGTGATCAGGCTGTGGTCGTCGGCTATTGCAATTTTTATACTCATGACTTTCCGTATTGGTTGATTCAGGCAGGTACTTTGCTGTCAAATTCTATATATATGGATGTGCCGTCTCCGGAAGCGGAGTTTATAGACATGCGCCCGTTCTGCAGTACAATACGGTTTCTGATATTGCTGATGCCCATACCTTTGTCGTGAAGGCTGTCGGGATCAAATCCGATACCGTTGTCTTCTACCGTGAGACTGATGATGCCGTCTATATGGTATAATTGCACAAAAGCGCGTGTCGCCTTTGCATGTTTGATCACATTCTGTACCAGCTCCTGTATGATCCGGTACAGTGTAAGCTGGAAGTCTTGTGTGATATCTTCAAAATTCCCGCGCACCTGGACATCCAGCTGCAGGTCGGGCCTTTCCATATCTGCACAGTATTGCTGTACTGCTTCCTTCAACCCATGACGCAGTAATACATCCGGCATCAGATGATGGGCCGTGCTCCTGATATCATGCCTGATCTCGCTGATCAGTGCCTCTATCTTCCGGAATGAAGGATCGTGCGTCAATGCATCATGATCTTCCTGCATTTTATTCAGGTTGTAGGTGGTTGCCGAAAGAAGGCCGCCTATATGATCGTGCAGGGTGATCGCTATCCGGCTGCGTTCCTGCTCTTCGCCGTGATTCATCGCCTTCAGTTCGTCTATCTGCTTCTGCTGCCGGAGAATATACAGATTCCGTTTTGAGCTTTTATAGAGGGTATAAAGAAGCACCACAAATGTCAGCGCCCCGATGATACCGGTGGATACGACGGCAATCCATATGTTTTTGCTGCGGATACTGTCTCTCTGCTCCAGCAGCTGGTTTTCCTTCAGAGCGATCTCCTTTTCCCGATCGGCCGCCCGGAACCGGGCTTCCAGCTCATCCACTTTTGCGATACGGTCCATGCCTCTGACACTATCCTGGAGTGTGGAATACAGCCGCTGGTATTCGTAAGCCTTGCCGGATTGCCCTTGTTTATGGTACATTTCAGCCATAGTAGCCAAAAAGCCTATAAAGGGCTTTCGCAGTTCTGTATTTGTAATCAGGGCATATGCCTGCTCTGCATACCGGAGCGCACGCGGATAGTCTTTAAGGTAGTACCATGCTACAGCCATATTCTTCAGCGGCTCGATCTGTCTGAAGGAACTGTTTTTTTCAGAAAGATCAAGCGCAAGGGCAAAGTGGTCTGCAGCATCTCTGTAGGTGTTTTTGATCATGCAGTAATTACCCAATATCAAATGCGCTTGCCGTTCACCCCGCTGGTCATTATTTTCCTTTGCCAGCCTGAGGGCTGTATCTGCATGTTGCCGCATTTGTGCGGTATCAGTCTGTGTCCCCATGCTATGGGCATAAGCCAGGTTCAGATGCAGACCAACCCTGTGAGTACTGTGCGGTAATTTTCGGGCAAGCGCCGCTCCTTTATTCAGGTAATCTTTTGCATTGGTTATCTGTCCGTTGGTAGCCCAGACAGAGCCCAGGTCGGAGTAGAGCATGATCAGGGAAGCTGTATCTTTCAGTTGCGCTGCCATTTTTAAGGCATACCGGTAATGGATGATGGAAGAATCTGTTTTATCCCGGAACGTGTATAATGCCCCTTTTGTTTTATGCCATATCATGCGCACCCATTGCGGATTTTGGGCGTAAACCCGGAATGGCGCGGCAGTTTCCAGCAGGCTGTCTGCCAAGGCATCCTCTCCGTTATTGACCAGAACGAATGCCTGTTTCATGATCGCATTTGCCAAGCCGTCAGGATAACCGATGCGAATACTTAACCGCTTTGCGGCTTCGAGATAATATAAAGCGCTGTCCCGGTGAGCACCGAGGAATCTGTTGGATTCCCGGAACAAGGTATCAAGACGCGCTTCACCATCGGGCGACGGTTTAAGATAATACAGATTAAAGCCCCTATCACCCGGTTGTGCTTTCAGTTGCACCTGAGCTACCGCCAGTAATAGGAGTAATGCTATCGTATGGGTAGATTTCAGACTGAAGTGCATGGCATATCCGGCATTCGGTTTGCAAGTAAGCAAAGTAAATGTAATGAAATTCTCCTGGGAAAAATACGTATAAAATACGTAGAGGCTGCCTTTTCGATATCACTACTTTTACTCCCGTTAAGCTAATTTTTTACCGGGTTATCCCATAAAATCATATCATAATGCTGATGATCAATTTTGTTACAAAAAAAAATGTATTGTGTCTGCTGCTTGCGGTATGTGGTATGCAGCACACCTTACAGGCACAATGGCCTGTTCTGGAATGGGCCGGACAGGTGGGCAGCGGCGGTTCGGATAATGTATATGACGTAGCTGCAGACGATACGGGTAATGTGTATATCTGCGGGCAATTCCGTAATACTGCAGATATAGATCCCGGTCCTGGCGTCTCGAATCTTACAGCTACCGGCCAATCGGATATTTATGTAGCCAAGCTGGATCCTGCAGGAAACCTGATCTGGGGGAGCAAGCTGGGCGGGCCGAATACAGACTATGCACATGCCATTGCAACAGACCGTTGGGGAAATGTGTATACAACGGGCAGGTTCAGGGATTCCCTGGATTTTGATCCCGGACCGGGAACGCATTTTCTGAAAGCCCCCAAGCGGACGCCTACAGCATCTCCTACGGACAACGCTTTTGTTTCGAAGTTGGATGCATCAGGCAATTTTGTCTGGGCTGTCAGTATCGGTAGTACATCTGGTGATACGGGAGAAGACATAGCCGTGGATGCCGATGGTAATGTGTATGTGACCGGATATTTTGTTGATACGGTTGATTTCGATCCGGGACAGGGTGTGCACAACCTGTATGCTCCGGGTGCAAACGAAGTCTTTATACTCAAACTGAACAAAGACGGACAGTTTGTCTGGGCCAGACAATTGGGTGGAAAAACCAGTGATCTTGCATACGGGATCGCGCTGGATGACAGGGCGAACGTCCATATCACCGGACAGTTTAGAGATACGGTTCGTGTTACGACCCTGACAGGTAATATTGAGCTCGTTTCCCGTGGCCAGGCTGATATATTTGTAGCTAAAATGGATAGTTCGGGACGATTTCTGTGGGTCAGCCAGATGGGCGGTACCTCCCTCGATCAAGGAGGTGAGGCTATATCATTGGACAAACATGGTAATGTTTATACCACCGGCCGGTTTCGTGACACTGCAGATTTCGATCCGGGTAGCGGCAATTTCCTGATGTATTCCCTGAAGGTAGGGAGCGCATTCTATAATGAGAATGTGTATGTGTCGAAGCTTGACAGCAATGGCGCTTTCGTCTGGGCGAAGAGCTTTGGCGGTCCTGGTACCGACTGGCCCATGGATATCAGTGCAGCGACCACCGGCGCGGCTGTTTATATAACCGGTTACTTCAATGACACAGCAGATTTTGATCCGGACGCCGGGATATACAACATGATGTCGAGAGGCGGGCAGGACGCATTTGCGGTCAGGCTGGATGAAAACGGGGATTTCGTCTGGGCGCGCCAGTTCGGAGGGACACAGACCCAAACCGGAAGGGGTATCATGATAGCGGATTCAGGCATACTGTACGTAGCAGGAGATTTCTATGATTCGGTCAATTTTGACCCGGGTCCCGGTGTTCATCCTATCCAATCGCGTGGGGATTACGACGGATTTATCCTGAAACTCAAAGATTGTGTGAATGCTTCGGCGGGAGACGTTATTACCGGTCCGGATTCCGTCTGTCATGCAACCCCGGCCATTTTCTCCGTGCCGCTGATATATGGCGCCGATTCTTTCCTGTGGGAGCTTCCCGCCGGCTGGTCCGGAAGCAGCACTTCGGAAACGATCACAGTCATTCCGGATCGGAGCTCCGGTGTGATAAGCGTCCGTGCTATCGGGGGATGCGACACCAGCGGGGTAATCACAAAACATGTATACCCATTGCTTCCGGACAGAGTGCAAATATCACCGGATGGCTATGACCTGCAGGTAACGGACAACCGGTACGATAGCTGGCAATGGTTCCTGAACGATACCGCTATAGATGGTTCCGTGCAGGCGACACATACGGCTACGGAGAATGGGGATTATTATGTAGTAGTGACACTAAGAGGCTGCAGTGATACTTCGGAAGCATACACAATCAATAATGTTTCCGTTACGGATATGACTTACAGGATAAACGGCTCCACGGTTTATCCCAACCCTTCAGGTGATATGGTGTATCTTGGCAAGCAGGCTGAACGTCTTACCTGTTATGCCGCAGACGGACGGACGGTGATGTATATCGAAAATCTGTCTTATTTTTCCGTGAAGTCATTACCTGCAGGTGTATACATGCTTCATATCACATACGGACAGGGTAAACAAAATATAGAACGCCTGGTAGTGCAGCCCTGAAAGCATGTTTTATGAGCATATAGTTAGTGTCAAAAAGGATAAAATTGAGAATACTGCTAATAATCTTCCTGCTGTATGGGACCGGGAACCTGTGGGCCCAGGGAGAAGGCAATGTATGGGTCTTCGGTAAGAATGCAGGCTTGGATTTCAATACAGGCGCTCCGGTTCCGGTAGCGCCTGTATTCTCTGGTCATGAAGGATCCGCTTCCATATCTGACGCATCAGGGAGGCTGCTGTTTTACACCGAGGGAACCCTGATATACAACCGCGATTACCAGGTAATGCCCAACGGCAATCTGGGTATCCCCTATGCCTGGGTAGGCAGCCAGACGCAAGGTGTGGTCATTGCCCGTGTACCAGGTACGGAAAATAAATACTTTCTCTTCATCAACGGGCGGGGGCAGGGTGCTCCCAAGGCTATTTACTGTGTGGTGATCAATATGACCCTTGATAATGGATGGGGTGATGTGGAATTGGTTACATTGGCGAATACAGGTACGAATGTGACCGAGAAGATGGCCATAGCGCCTGGCACGGATTGTAATTACTGGCTGGTATTGAAGTCCAATGAAGGAGCTATGCCCTTTCTTGCATACGAGGTCACTGCTTCCGGGCTCAGCAGTAACGCTATAAGCGCTCCGTCCGGCAGCCGGTTGAGCTGCAACACAGGCGCCCTGGCATTTTCACCGGACTATCGCATGATGGCTGCTGCCTGTCCTGACGGAACTGAGCTCTTTGACTTCGATCCGGCTACCGGTCATGTAAGCAATGCCCGGCTGATAGATACCATAAGAAGCGCATACGGTGTTTGTTTTGCACCGGGAGGGAAATTGCTGTATGTGTCAGCCAATGCTGCCTATTATGATTTGGGGGCCTATACCAGTGTTATAGATGGGGTCTTCCAGTATGATATCACCCGGCCGGATATCCCCGCATCACGTTACTACGTTGGTAGCGACACAGGCAGAGGTTGTGCCGGCTACCTGAAGCTGGGTCCTGACGGCAGGATCTATCAGCCGGCTTCCTGTTTTTCCCGCAATGACAGCTTGATCCCCATGCTGGCAAATGCCGGTATCAATACGATCCGTTATCCCGACAGCGCTGGTATTGCCTGTGGCTATGTACCCCGCTCGATCGCCTTGCTGCCAGGTACCACTACCAGTATCGGGCTGCCTAATGACATCGGCATATACACAGCAACCGATACGGTCTTTTCCCGGAAGCATATCCGTGCCTGTTTCACTGACAGTGTGCGGCTGACAGCCGATACCACTGGCTACGGACACACCTGGGAAGACGGCAGCAGGGGCACTGTCCGTACCATATACCGGGAAGGGACCTACGCCGTACGATACCGCCGTTATTGTACACTTTATGTAGACAGCTTTTATGCCGAACCGGGGAATCGCCTGCCACGACAATTGCTGTTGTCCGGCCGCTGTGCGGGGGACGGACAGGATACGCTCCGCCTGCTCCCTGCACCGGACGATACAGCCTGGCTGCACTATAGCTGGACAGATATTGCTGGTACAGTGATCCGGGAAGACTCCGGCAGGCAGGGGTCCGGCATCTGGCCGGCAGGGCCGGGGAGCTACCGCGTACGTATACAGAACAAACAGGGATGTGATACCACACTGCTTTTTACTATTGATCCCGCTGAAAACCGGTGGGCTTCGTTTTCGGCAGACACTTTCGTTTGCCAGCAGGCAGATGTATATTTTCACAACCAGTCTTCGGGGCTTGACAGAGACTGGAGATGGTCGTTCGGCGACGGGCATACATCTGCCGATACATCCCCGGTGCACCGTTTTACACAGCCCGGCATATATACCGTGCTGCTGTCCGGAAGCAATGGAAATGGTTGTACAGATACATTCCGACGGATTATTGAGGTTGACACAATACCATTCCTGAATGTTAGCGGACTACCGGAAGCGGTATGTGCAGGAGATATGTTCCATGCCACAGTCATGTATCGGAGTAGCGGCTTCGAAGCATTGATATGGGAGCCGGGAGACGGAACACCGGTCGGGTCTGTGAGTTCCCTGGAATATCGTTACGAGCATTCCGGCATGTACGTTGTTTCCCTGACGGCTACTTACCGTGCCTGCCCTGACATAATGATCACGGATACGATCACCGTATCTCCTTATCCCCAAACAGACCTGGGGCCAGATATAACACTCTGTCCCGGCGACGCGTCTGTAAGATTATACAACCTGGCGCCAGCCGTTTTGGGGAATACCTTCTTTTGGAGCACCGGCGCCACATCGGAAAGTATTGAAGCCGGCTGGCCCGGAGGACAATATGTCTTGCAGGTCACTACAGCGGCAGGATGCGCTACGGCAGATACCATCAATATACTCCGATCCTGCGATATCAGTATCCCCAACGCATTCACACCGGACGGTAACGGGCACAACGACTTTTTCCTTCCGCATGACTGGCAGGCACGGGGGATTGTACAATACAACATGCAATTATTTAACCGTTGGGGTGAACAGGTATATCACGCACGCGGACTAAGGGGTAACGGCTGGGATGGAACGCGGCAGGGTATTCCGCAGCCGCAGGGTGTATATATCTACCTGATTGAAGTAATGTTCCGCAACGGCGAGAACATATCGTATACCGGAAATGTCACCTTGATCCGGTAAACATGAAATGTTTGTACTTTATCTTGTTTCCCGGTAAAACTCAATCCGTCTCTTTATCTGAAAAATAATTACCAAAACGCTATGGCAACTCTACGGAGCGATTTCTAAAACGCCAAAATCCGTGCTGAGTGCGGGTTTTGATATATTATTGCGGACCGGATGGTTCACGAATGTGGACGGGCAACATATTAATCTCACCGCTGGTGGCGCATACGGGAATATAGCTGTCTTTTCTAGTCGCGGACCTGCTTCTGATCAGCGTACCAAGCCGGATATTACTGCTCCGGGACTTTCGGTCGCTTCTGCCGTCAGCAGATTCGATCCGGATTATATGCCGGGCGGTGCTGGTTCTTCAGGTGTTGTTTATGAATGAGCAGACCCTATCCTGCTTCCGGCAACTGTACTGTTTTTGTTATGGCAACGCATGCTGCGGACGCGCAGTTAATGTTCAGGGACGTATTGGGGAGGGTGGTATATATACAACAAGCGCGTGTTGAACACGGCAACAATCGCTATGAATTGCCTTCCAGTCTCTGGGGGAAAGGTATATACATAGTGTCATTAAAATGTGGAGAGAGTATGAGTACTGTACGAGTAGTTGTTCAATAAGGCCGGCCTACCTACTGGCATATATATGATGCATATCCGTCTTGCAGACGGCAGAGCTGTGAAGGAAAGATTTCTGAAAAATTAGCATGGGGCCGGTAATTATCCGGCCCCATGCTAATTTTCACTGCTAATTTACGCCGTCTGCGTCCCGTCATGATACCGTGCCGCCAGCTTGTCTATCTCTGCCGCCATGTGTCTGTCTTTGTCGGTGACAACATTCCCTGCACTGTGTGTACATAGCCAGAATTCCACGGTATTCCACACATTCTTCCATGCCGGATGATGATCTGACCGCTCGGCCAGCAGTGCTACATGGGTCATAAAAGAAAATGCTGTCGAAAAATCGCTGAATACGATTTTTCTGTACAGCCTGTTGTTTGTTTCCTGCCACATGGGATAATTGGTTTATTGTGATCAAATTCTTTGTACGGATTTCGAATGTAAGGCTTTTTCGATTGCCTTGTCTGCTTCCGGCAATGCCGCGCAAAGCTCACGGAAAGAGCGGATGACAAAGTACGTATCCTGCATCACATCTTTCCGGAACCCCATAGCCAGCACCGTGGCCATGTCAAAAGGAAGTTTCCGGGAATGATCACTCAGTGCATGACGTGTTTCCCCCACCGAAGACATAATGCCCGCGCCGAATATCCGTATGATATCGTCTTCCCGGATCATGCCGAATTCGATCGTAAACCAGTACAAGCGGGTGATCATCTCCACGGCTTCCGGTACATGAAGCCATTTTAGCGCCAGTTTTCCGAAGGCTTCCATGAACGCGGCATAATCACTATTGGTCAATAGTGGAGCATGTCCGAATACGTCGTGGAACATATCCGGCTCCTCGAGATAATCCAGTTCGGACAGGCACCGGAGCCAGCAGGTGGCCGGGAAGATGCGCCGGGCCAGCAGTGCAAAAAAATCCTTTTCCGGTACCAGGCCGGGCGTGACGGTAAGCTGCCAGCCGGTGCGCAACATTAGCAGAGCATTCACCTGTTCAAAATCCGGGATTCCGCCCGTCCGGAAGCGGATCGTTTCTACTGCTTCCAGATAGAGGCGGCTGGCGCTCGGCTGCAGTGCCTGCATCTGCCGGTCGAACAGGATACGCCATACCTGACGATCCTCGTCTGTGTAGGCATCCATACATTGCATTTCCGGTTTGTGTCTTGTGTCATTCATGTGGTTGTGTTTGAGAAATGAAAGAAAAAGGCATTAAAAAACCCGGTTCCTTGTTCGGAACCGGGTCATACATTGTTTGGGTATCGTACACGCCTGTCTATTCCGAACGGTATCGTTCAGCATAATAGCTATACCACAGGGTGGCGTTAGCGGCAGGAGATATTATGGACAAATTGTTGTACATCTGAATGCAAAGAAAAAAGAATATCCTGAAAAGGCAAAAAATCTTTCATATGCCTTTTTTAAAAAGCGCAAATTATGTAATCATACGCATTCCTTTTTTTACCAATTCTTAGTCCCGGTGGATAACCTCCCCGGTCTGTGTATCTTCCCTGCGACGCCGTTTTACACATAAAAGCACTTTCTTACCCCGTATGGGGAAGTTATGGATATGGGCTTCAGGAAAAAAGCCTTTGGAGTGCAACTGACCCGCAGCATAATTTGCGGGCAGGTCCGGTTTCTCTTCCAGACGGATCAATACAACGCCATTTGTATTACCCACCTCTGTCAAATTAAAATATGCAAGAATGCTATCTGGCGGTAAAAGACTTGGTTACGTGTGTTCAGGATGCAACTGTACTTATGTAGAACACAAAAATTCTACTCCTTTTTATTATCCCCCAACTTTTACGCTTGATCCCCCAAAACGCTACGGCAGCTCTACGCCGCGAGCGCCGTAAACGAAAAAACCCGCGCTCAGCGCGGGTTTTGATACATTTTTGCGGACCGGACGGGGGCGAAATTGTTATACAAGAATGAACAACAATAGGTTTTAAATTATTTTCTCGGTGAATTTATGGTCTCTGCTTAATGTCTATCGTTGTATAAGGTGAAGCAAATGCGTAGAACAAATCTCTACGGGAACTCTACGCAAAAGTTGATTTTGATCATCGGAATTTTACTCAATACCGATAGGTCTATGCTTTTGGTTTTTACCATAGCCGCATATTTAACCGATGAAAAAGCTGGAAGGGCATTTCGCTTTTGAGGCAATTATTTGCATGGTCTTTTTGCACAAAAAGTTTTGTGAAAATAACATCTTGTTGTATTGCTAACGGGTCAATAATTGATGAATAACTGATACTGGTTTTGCTTTAATGAAAGGGATTTCAGCCATAGGAACGACAGGCCAGAAATGTTGCATAAAAGGCTTAAATTTATATCAAATGAATGGTGTTATGGACAGTTCTGCGTTAAGGGGGCGGCTATATGATCTTATTGAACGGGCAGATGATAAGTATCTGGAAGCAATGCTCGTTTTATTGGAAAAAGATGTATCCTCAGATACGATTTACGATCAGGAAACCATTGCCATGCTGCATGAGCGTATGGATAATGATGAGCAAGGTAAGAGTAAGTCGTATACTTGGGAAGAGACATTGGCCTACGTTAGATCCTCCCGGAGATAAGCGATGTCTCACAAGCTGGTTATAAAGGAAGAAGCACAAGAGGATATTGCTATTGCTTACGATTACTACGAAGCGCAGCAACAAGGTCTGGGAGATCGTTTTCTTTCTGCGCTTGGGCAACGGTTACATGATATATCTCTCAATCCGGAATACTACAGTTACATTGCTGCAGATAACAGAAAGTTACTAAGGGATGTAGTGTAGGAGTACGTAAGTTTCCTTATCTGGTTATTTACAGGATCCGTGGTTCGGAAATTGTGGTGTATGCGGTTCAGTCTACACATAAAAAGCCACGTCGTAGATACAGCAGCTAAGAGCCGGTTTAAATTATCTTGATCAAAAGTTTTATGGCAGCTAATTAGCCCATTTCTTCTGCCGATTCCATTAGAAGATCATAGTTTTTACAACGTCTTCTGTCATTATCGAGCCATGCAAAAGCGCGTTTCGCAATCCATCTTTTGTGTGCTGGCCTAAATCCTTTTTCCAGATTATCAGACATTAAGGCTATTTGTATTAAATATCCGAACTTTTTCACCGGTGCTTGCTGTCGGCTGTACAAGACCTGAAATATTGTATAAACGGCCTTTTTTTATTTATGCACGCATTATATTTGCGCACGTTTCACGAACTCATTTTAGATAAGTCACAGTTAATAAAATGAAATTTGGATATGGAGCTTCTATTGTTTTTTGTTCTTCATTGGTATTTATCCCTTTTTTTTCAGTCTATATTTCATCACAGGTATGCTGCGCACAATATGTTCACCATGTCTAAGACTTGGGAAAGAATATTTTATATCGGATGTTTTATTACACAAGGTTCATCCTATATAAGCGCTTACGCTTATGGATTAATGCATCGTTTGCACCACGCCTATACAGACAAACCCGAAGACCCCCACTCTCCACATAATGAACCCAATCCGTTTTTAATGATGTGGGTTACAAGAAACAGTTATTTTGACCTTTATATCGGGAAAAGGGATGCAGATAATAAATTCAAGAAAAACCTTCCTGAATGGAAAGCGTTTGACAGGATAGCTCACAATTGGATCACCCGTTTAATCTGGGTGGTAATCTATGCCTTAATTTACCTTTGGCTCGTCACAGCATGGTGGCAATGGCTTTTATTTCCTATAACGATTGCGATGGGATCTTTTCAGGGCGTTGTTGTGAATTGGTGGGCACACAAATTTGGTTATGAGAATTTTAAGTTGAACAATACATCTAAAAATATTATTCCTGTTGACCTCATCTTTTGGGGTGAGGCCTACCATAATAATCACCATAAACACCCTACGAGACCGAATAATGCCGCAAAATGGTTTGAGTGGGACATGGGTTATCAAACGATGCGTTTACTTGATAAAGCAGGGGTAATTCGCCTTAAAAGTGCAGCGCATGAGTAGAAATTATTCTAAAAACAAGCTAACCTTATAAGAGGAGATGATATTTAACATCATTGCTGACATTTGAAAAGAATTATTTTTTTTAGACATTTAATCTTATCTTTGTTCTTTATAACAATTTAATTTTTTTCGATGCAAGAAGGTACAGTGAAGTTTTTCAATGGAACCAAAGGATTTGGTTTCATTACTCCATCAACAGGTGGACAAGACATTTTTGTTCACGTTTCAGGTCTTTTAGATGAGATCAGAGAAAACGACAAAGTGTCTTATGAAGTACAAGATGGTCAGAAAGGTCTAAACGCTTTTAACGTAAGGGTAGCTTAGTTCTTAGTATACAATCATTTCATAGCCCTGCACATCGCAGGGCTTTTTTTATGCTTTTTAATTTTATGCCGCTGACTATTATTAATGCATCACATATCTCTCTGTTCCAGCTCTATCCAGCGGTTCGAAAACCGACAAGAAACTTCGCAGAGAAGGCGGGCTGAGAAATGTATTAAAGATGGGGCAAAACAGGTTGCTAACTTGGAAAGTTACTGATTTTAAATTGAAAAGGAATATAATTAATATTATTTTATTGTATCCTTAATAATTCTGCAAAATGAAGTGTATGGATATCATAACGGCCATTTATAATTACTACTAAGTAATGTTTATTCTACCACTATAAAAATGCCTCTCACGCACTCTTCACCATTGAAATCGGCTCAAACAGTGCTATTAAGTGATCTCGTGTACCACGTGCATCATGACCTTTGTAGATTTTCAGTTCCTTGCTGGATGCATGCCCGGACATGCGTTGGATTTCATGATCGGGCATGTTGCTCGCGCAAAGCGCAGTAATGAACGTTTTCCGCGCAACATGCGTTGTTAGTAGCATGTATTTAGGCTTCGTGTGGTGTCTACCAGTCCAAATTTGTTGTTTTGTTTGACAATAAAATTGCCGTTGTCGTAATAATGTATTTCATCGTAATTGGCAGGTGCAATCGTATCCCCTCTATCCCCGTGTATTACCCCGTGTCTCGTTCCGTCCATGGTGTTTTGGGTGAATCGGGTATATTCCTTCAGTGAATATTGTGAGATTGCAGTAAACGGCAATGCCATGATGACAATGCACCATAAAATCCTGTTCATGTTTGTTGGTGTTTTGTGATTGAATATTTGGTTGTGACAAGCACCGGTAATGATACCGGTGCTTGCATGGAAATGATGGCGGACATTATTTGCAATCCTCCAAAGCTTTCATGAAAGCCTGTTCAAATTTCCTCTGATCTTCGTCGGATGTATATCTGCCTTCAACTTCTTGCTGAAATTGCTCATATTCTCTTATGAGTTTAAGGCTCTTTGAAGAAATGGAAGATGCAGAAGAAATTTGTTCTTCAACATCATCTTCATCGTCACTGAATGTACCAGCGGCTTCACCAGCAAGTTTTTGGGTTTCGCATTGCAGGCGGGCAAGCTTCTTTGCATCACCTTCGACAGAGTGACATCCTGCTAATACTGTGGCAAAAGTTGCAATTGCGATGATTGCGTGTTTCATACTTAGTAGTGTTTTGGAGTTTGAAAAATGGTTGATTTAACTATTGAGGTTAAAAGGTTATTGCATCAGTTTGCGTTTCTGATAATCAAATTCCTCTTGGGTGATGAGGTTTTGATCAAGCAGATTTTTCAGCTTGTGAAGTTCATCGGCCACGCTGAAACTGTTTCCCTTGTTGCTTTCAATTGCACTAACGACCCCTTGGGTGTTTGTGTTCATTGTTCCTACCAGTGTTTGCCCCAAATTCTCCATAGCATTTCTGCTTGTGTTTTTGGTGATGTACTGGCTGCAGAATTCGACTATCTCATTGGCTATGCTTTTCGAGAATCCTCTGATTGTGATATTGCCTTTGCCGGTTGTCTGGATGGTGATATCCGCACCGAACAGCCATTTATCTACATCGATACCGATTATGTTTTGGAAGTGGTACACCTTCTTGTCCTCAGAAATCAGAAACCAGTTTCGTCTTCTGTGTTCGATGGTCTGATGGTTTATGCTTAGTCTGTCGGGGGTAAACGGATTATAGTCCTTTCTCAGACACCTGTAGATGTAGTTTGTTTTGAAAGAATGGATATCTGTCATTGAGATGATGTTTTAGAAGTTAACAAATGGAATAGCTGCCACATTGGAATATGTGGGGGAGGGGGTGATCTTACCGGGTGGTAATGATTCCTTTTGGGGGATAATGGCAACATATGTTATTATGGTTGCCGCAGGTTCCGGAGGCTGGAAGTGGTTGGAAATAGAGAGGGGCGTGAACCTTGGTCTACACCCAGTCCTGAAGGAACGACCAAGCCCCTTGTACCTGAATGCAGTAAGGCCACACCCCATATGGGTGCGGAATCCTACATTGCCCGGTACAGATAAAAATTTGGTCGTTTTTCAGGACGGGAACGTAAACTACGCTATCTCTTTTACAGAGTTTATGTTATTCGTTGTCAATTATTTCATATAATTCTTTGATTTTTCTTCGGGTATAAAGATAATAAAGAGAGCTTAATCGTACAATATATTGGGCAACCCGGACTGCATGGATGAATATCGCAGGAATGGTTGGGTTTTGCGTCAGGGCGGGTTTCGGAGCGCAAAGTTTCAATTTGTTATTAACATTAATGGAAGTACAAAGCTCCAAGCTTGCACGTCAGTTCGTCTGACTCAAAAAACCGTGTTAGCCAAAGTTTATCCTCAACATTACATAATTAAAATATGGCCTAAATCCAACCGCTTCGCAGACAATATTTGATTCAGTAGTGCTTGCGTCTGTCATGACATACACAATTTCATTTTTCTGTTGAAGCAGCTGCGAGCAGTAAGATAAAATGATTTTGGCATACCCATTATTTCTCTTCTCTCTCTTCGTGAACATGATTCCAATATCAGGGTCAATGATGGTACAAAAGCTTAGAATATTCTCGCTGTTGTCAATCAAAACATATATTTTCTCAGTTTGAATTAATGAAAATACTCGCTCCTGCATCTCTGCGATTGATTTGTCATTAAGTCCATTATATTCTTCATTATAATAATCTTGAAGCATTTCTGCCAATTCATTCAATTGATTTAATGAGCCAAGTTTAATTTGCAGTTCGTTCGAATTGAATTTCTTAATTTCTGTCGCCTTATATAGAAATCTTATTTTTTCTATTTCATAATTATTTGGCTTGTAGAATTTAATTAAGTTTTCAATTAACAATTGTTCACCTGCAAGTGTATAATTGGTGTATTTGTTTAGGTCAAAAATCTCGCTTATTTCTTGGATTTGATTTTCGGCCCAATTGTCACCGTAAACTAACAGGATGTCGCCATGAAGAATTATAATCCAACCATCTTGTGATTTGTTTATCACGGACTGGTCATAAAGAGAAGCTATTCCTTGAATCGCTTTGTCAACATAGTCTTTAAGGAATTTATGTTGGTAGATTTTCAAGTCAATTTCATTTAAGAGAAATTGATTGAATTCTGCAGGATTATTTTTTGGTGTAAGGTTCATTTGGATTGTAGCTAACGTTTTCGGGCTTTGAGTTCGGACGGATTTCGGAGTACAAAACTTTCTGATAGCATTGAACTTGAATAGAAGTGCAAAAACTCCAAGTTTTCACGTTAGTCCGCCGGACGCAAATCAGTGTTAGTGGTAGTTTTATTCAAGCTCATCATTTATTTTTTCAATTATTTCAATATATCTCTGATACTCGACAAACAATCTGTCTTCCTCTTCTCGTTCGTGTTTATATAAATCACTTCGTTTTTCTGCAGCAAGGTCATTTGGTTTTTGTGGCTTAAATTCTTGATATTCTTTTATTAATATCTTTACATTTTCGTTGAAACTTGTCAAGTGTTGAAGCTTGGAAACTTGTTTACAATATTCAGCAAAATTGTCGGAAATTTTATTTTCAGTTTCTCTGACTTTGCTACTAGAATTCATATGAAAGTTGTAAAACTTGTCAATTTCCTTTTCTTCTGGTTTTTCTTTTGCTACTTCAAATTCATAATGTGCATACCAATAAAATTTATGAGCCTTATGCATCGCCAATTCCCTATAGTTGTCTTTTAGTAAATATTTCAATTTTTCTAACTCTGATTTCGTTAGTAAAATGTCAGATTTTTTTTCTTTTCTGTTTTTAAGGAGGTCCATTAGAATTTGAGTAAGCAATGTTAAACCTGCACCAATTAAAAGTGGTATTAAAGTGTCCCACATTGATTTATCTTCCTTCTTTTTTCCGGTTTGGAATTTGATATAGTCGTCAAAAGATTTATTTATCACTTTGACTTTGCTAGGTTCAGCCTTCGGTTCAATAGAGGGTTTTATAAAAGTATCAGTTTGTCCAAATACATAGGTTGTGAGAAGGATTGTTATGAGTATGAAAATGTTTCGAATCATTGCAATGTTGTTTATCATTCGATCTGCTCAAAGTTGTTACTAACTTGTATATACCCACCATAAAGCTTCGCTTAGCCGTATAATTGAATGGGATAAGCGAAGTTTTATGGTACGGCACTTCAAGTATTACAAATATATTAAATTTTAACAGGGAGTCAAATAGTGATTGAACATTTTCAGCAAAGGTGTTACATAACTATACCGGAGCCAGTACAGGATAGGAGCCTTGGCGATTACAGATGCTTGCCGAAAATCCATTCCCCTCTACGCACTCCACCGATCTCCAATCCGCGCCCCGTCAACCAAGAAATATACAGGAACCCCAAAACTCTACGGCAGCTCTACGCCGCGAGAGCCGTAAACGACAAAACCCGCGCTGAGCGCGGGTTTTGATTCATTCTTGCGGACCGGACGGGACTCGAACCCGCGACCTCCGCCGTGACAGGGCGGCATTCTAACCAACTGAACTACCGATCCGTAGTCCCCCTTTCGGGGCAGCAAAGATAATGACAGTTTTCTGAATTATGCAAATCATTTTTTGAAAATCAGTGCATATAATTCTTACATATCCCCGCCGGATCAAATAAAAGCAGGCATATAAACAGCATAAATCTTATTTTTGTGTCCTTTTCAATAATTGACTATGCAATTTCTGGACTTCGAAAAGCCGTTGGAAGAATTATATCATCAGTTGGATAAGCTGAAGGAAATGTCCGCCAAAAGCCAGGTAGACATCGGCGCTACTACGCAGGAACTGGAATCTCTGATTGAAAAGACACGTATCGACATATACAAAAACCTGACTCCCTGGCAAAGGGTGCAGCTCAGCCGCCACCCCGACCGTCCTTATACTTTGTACTATATTGAAAAGATCTTCGACAATTTTACAGAGCTGTACGGAGACCGGCAGGTCAGAGATGATAAAGCAATGGTAGGCGGGATGGCAGAGCTGGATGGAATGCCGGTAATGGTCATGGGGCAGCAAAAAGGGATCAATACCAAAATGCGGCAGTTGCGTAATTTCGGAATGGCTAATCCCGAAGGCTACCGGAAAGCGTTGCGGCTGATGAAAATGGCTGAAAAATTCAATCGTCCGGTTATTACATTTATTGATACACCAGGCGCTTTCCCAGGGCTTGAAGCAGAAGAGCGTGGGCAGGGAGAGGCGATTGCCCGTAACCTGTTTGAAATGGTGAACATGCAGGTGCCGGTGATCTGTGTAATTATCGGAGAAGGCGCTTCCGGCGGGGCGCTCGGCATCGGCATCGGCGATAAGGTCGCGATGCTTGAGAATACCTGGTACACGGTCATCTCTCCCGAAAACTGCTCCACCATACTCTGGAGAAGCTGGGATTATAAAGTGCAGGCTGCAGAACAGCTTAAGCTCACGTCTGAGGATATGAGCCAGTTCGGACTGGTGGATGATGTGATCCGGGAACCGGTTGGGGGAGCGCATAATAAACCGGAACAGATGGCCGCTACGCTGAAGGAATACCTGCTGAAGTCTGTCCGTGAGCTTGCAGGCATCAAGCCTGAAACGCGTATCGGGCAGCGTGTGGACAAGTTTTCTAAAATGGGATTCTACGAGGAAGTTTAATTAATTTGAAAATTTGAGCATTTGAAAATGAGCCAATGAACATAATGCCCATTCAAACACAGACATTTTCAAATTCGCTCATTTTCAAATTTTCAAATTATAGTTAACCTGTACAATAATATGGCTCATTTGTTTCGCGGATCCGGCGTAGCGCTGGTAACACCGTTCCGGAATGATAACACAGTGGATTATGATGCACTGGAAAAACTGATCAATCACGTCATTGATGGCGGTGTCAATTATATAGTAGCGTTGGGTACTACTGCTGAAACACCTACCTTGTCTGAACAGGAGAAGCAGGAGATACTTGCTTTTATTCTTGACAGATCGGCCGGACGCGTGCCGGTTGTATGTGGTATCGGCGGGAATGATACGGCTGCAATTATCCGCCAGCTCACTACCTGGGATCTGGAAGGAGTGGCCGGCATATTAAGCGTAGCGCCTTATTACAACAAACCCACACAGGAAGGCATCTATCAGCATTTTAAAGCAATTGCATCGGCTACGGATAAGCCGGTCATATTGTATAATGTACCCGGCCGTACCAGCAGTAATATCCTGCCGGAAACCGTACTGCGTCTGGCTTCGGATTTTAAGAACATTGTGGCCGTTAAGGAAGCCAGCGGAAACCTCGCGCAATGTATGGAAATCGTACAGGGCAAGCTGGAACATTTTGCCATTTTATCCGGGGACGACGACCTGGTGCTGTCCCAGATCGCCATAGGCATGGAAGGGGTCATTTCCGTTGCTGCCAATTGTTATACGAGGGATTTTACGCAAATGGTGCAATATGCACTGGATAACCGTTTCCCGGAAGCAAGGGCGCTGCATTATAAGCTGCTGCAGGGCATACGGCTCTTGTTTGCAGAAGGTAATCCCGCCGGTGTAAAATGTGCTTTAAACACGTACGGTATCTGTAGCAGCAATGTACGGCTGCCGTTAGTGCCGGTAAGCAACGGACTGGCAGACAGGATACAGGTATTTGCAGACTCCCTGCATTAAAAGTGATTATTACTGATTTTGTAACTTTGCATAATTTTTTAAATAGAACACCATCTTATGAGTACAACCACACGGTCTGAAATAGACTTTAAATTGCCTTACAAGGTAAAAGACATCACCCTGGCTGAATGGGGCCGCAAGGAAATAAAGCTTGCCGAAGCGGAAATGCCCGGCCTGATGGCGATACGCGCAGAATATGGTGCACAGCAGCCGTTGAAAGGCGCCCGGATAGCGGGATGCCTGCATATGACCATACAGACTGCAGTCCTGATCGAAACGCTGGTAGCGCTTGGCGCCGAGGTGCGTTGGAGTTCCTGTAATATATTCTCCACACAGGATCACGCAGCTGCAGCGATTGCCGCAGCCGGTATCGGTGTATTTGCCTGGAAAGGTCAGACTCAGGCTGAGGCGGATTGGTGCATTGAGCAGACGTTGTTTTTCGGCGCTGAAGACCGTCCCCTGAATATGATCCTCGATGACGGCGGTGATCTTACCAACATTGTATTTGACAACTACACTGAATTGGTACAGCATATCAAAGGCTTGTCGGAAGAAACAACTACCGGTGTACATCGTCTGTATGAGCGCATGGCCAAGGGTACTTTACCCATGCCGGCGATCAACGTGAACGATTCTGTAACCAAGTCGAAATTCGATAACAAGTACGGGTGTAAAGAATCACTGGTGGATGCGATCCGCCGTGCTACAGACGTGATGATGGCCGGTAAGGTGGCTGTAGTGGGCGGTTATGGAGATGTCGGTAAAGGCTCTGCCGAATCGCTGCGTGGCGCAGGTGCTCGCGTTATTGTTACGGAAATTGATCCGATCTGTGCCCTGCAGGCGGCTATGGACGGATTTGAAGTGAAGAAAATGATTGATGCCGTACAGGAAGCTGATATCGTTGTTACCGCTTCCGGCTGCCGCGATCTCATTACGGAGCAGCATTTCCGCCTGATGAAAGATAAAGCCATCGTTTGTAATATCGGTCACTTCGATATCGAAATAGACATGGCGTGGCTCAACAACAGCTACGGAAAGACAAAAGATACGATCAAGCCGCAGGTAGATCTGTATAATATTGATGGCAAAGAAGTGATCATTCTCGCAGAAGGCCGCCTGGTAAACCTGGGTTGTGCTACGGGACATCCGTCTTTCGTAATGAGTAATTCATTCACCAATCAGACGCTTGCCCAGATCGAACTGTGGAGCAATCATGGTAATTACGAAAACAAGGTGTATGTATTGCCCAAACACCTTGACGAAAAAGTAGCCCGTCTGCACCTTGCCAAAATCGGTGTTGTACTCGACGAGCTGACGGATGCGCAGTCTGAATATCTCGGTATACCGAAAGACGGACCGTACAAGGCGGATCATTACCGTTATTAATCCTTCCGGTTAAAACGGAGATGTATATTAAAGGAGCGGGCGTCTGGTTTTCCAGACGCCCGCTCCTTATTAGTGTCAGAATTGTTTTTTGTACGGATTACATTTCTTATCTGAATATCAGAATCCCACATTTATCCCGATACGCAGATCTATCCGGTTGCGGTAAGGACTGTACTGGTCCTGGATCACATCATATAAGCCCATGACGATGAAGGATACCCGGTCATTCAGTGGCTGCCGGAAGCCACCACCTACCAGCATTGCCGGCGCATCGTACTTTACATTCTCATGCCTGTTCTGAATGCCGTTGGACTGATAATCCCATTCCTGGTAATATCTCCGGAAAGACATGAAATTATGCTCATATTCTGCATGCACAAAAATGTTTCTCCAGATAACATAACGTGCCCATACACCACCTGAGAAAATATTCGACCGGTAAGGATGGTATTCGAATGATGGTGGTAAGCTGTTGGGTATTGGCATCTTCCAGTAATCCTTAATGCTCATGTATTGATACCCGATGCTGATGCCGGCAGCGAAATTGTCAGTGATCCGGTAGCCGACTACTGGTGCTACTGCAACCGAGGTGATCGTACCGAACCCCAGCCCCAGGCCACCACCGAAAATAATCCGACTCGGGTTAAACCCTTTTTCTTTCTCTCGCTGAAGTTTTTTTGATTGCTTAACTGTACGGCCACTGCTCGTGTATACATCCTGTGCCTGCATGCCCAGACTGCAAAGGATCAATATGCCCGAAAAAATAAATTGCTTCTTCCACATAAGACAAAAATACTTATTTCCTTGTTCCATAGCGCACTTTAACGTTTTTATAAATCCTGTCCGGAAATTACCCCACAGGTATACGGAGCAGGAAAATGTTCCCAACCTTTCTGTATATTTGCCCCCCGCATTACCGGGTGCTTAGCTCAGTTGGTTCAGAGTACTACCTTGACAGGGTAGGGGTCACCGGTTCGAGCCCGGTAGCACCCACATTATAAAGCAGAACAGTACACTAAACGGTGTGCTGTTTTTAGTTTCATCCGGTTATCATCCCGCAACCTGTTGCTGCTGAAATGCGGCAAGCCCTTCACGGACAACTGAAAAAGGAAGCGGTCGTACACAGGTTTTACCCAGCCGTTCCAATAGTACAAACTCTACCGTATCCGTATCCCTTTTCTTGTCCATATGCAGTACGTCCATTACTTGGTCAAGGTCAAAGGATAATGAAACAGGTAACTGGTACCGCTCCATAACCTGGCGCAATTCACCGGCTACATGTGTATCAAGTCCGCATATTTGCTCTGATATCCGGCAGGCAACCAACATGCCGAGGGCGATGCTGTGTCCGTGCGGCAATTGGTATAATGTCTCAAACGCATGTCCTGCGGTATGGCCGAAGTTGAGTATTTTCCGGATGCCGTTTTCTTTCTCATCGGCATTTACGATCTTGTTTTTTACATGAACACAGCCTGCAATCAGCTCGCTGATACGATCCGGCCGCTTGCGGAAATACCGGAGGTCTCCCTGTTGCAGTGTGTTGATGATCCGTACATCGCATATGCATCCGTACTTGATGATTTCTCCAAACCCATTGCTCCACTGAAGCTCGTCCATGGTGCGCAGCAGGTCTACATCATAGAGAATAAAGCGCGGCTGTGTAAATGTACCCAGCATATTTTTATGCAATCCCAGGTTGATACCGTTCTTGCCACCGATGGCAGCGTCGACCATTGACAGCAGGGTGGTAGGTACAAATCCGAAATCTATGCCGCGCATATATACGGAAGCAATAAAGCCGGTTACATCAGTTACCACGCCTCCGCCGATGCCTATCAGTGTCGTCTTGCGATGTGCTTCCAGCGCTATCATCTGGTGGATCAGCATTTGAGCTGTTTCCCAGGTTTTATGCTTTTCGCCGGCAGGCATTACCAATACCCGGTAATCTTTCAACTCTTCTTTACAGGCTTCCAGTATATTATTGTCTGTAATAATGATGCTGCGCTGCGGGGGGGCTATGAGCGGAAGCTCTCTCAGGTTGCTGTCGAACCGGTAATCAACGGTTCCTGTCGGGAAAGTAACTGTGTATTGCATAACGACCGATTGCCAATGTAAAGTTAAGCCGGAAATAACTTAAACAACAGTTTTATTACGTACATTTACTATCAAATTAATGGGACGGATGTGTTGACTGTGACGAATGTATTATCGTATTTTCCACATGCAGGACGTCTGATACATTTTTTATACAAATTGGTTGATTATAACGGTCATTAAAATACGGAAAATATGCGTTGTCCATTAGTCACGTTACTTCTTGGGATTTCTTTGTTTTTTGTTGCCTGCAAGCGGGAAGAACCACTGGTGCTTGCCGGGAAAGGAGGAAATGCCACGCTTCGTATCACAGCGGTACATGGTGGAGGCGCAGAAGCCATAGAAGATGCTATGCTTTACATCAAGTATAATAGTAAAGACAAGCCGGCCGATGATCGCTATGATGATTCTGTCGCCTGCAATATAGTAGATGACAAGTCTATGGGAGCCTTTACAGATCTGAAAAAGGGAGACTACTACATATTTGGTACCGGCTATAATCCTGATCACGGCGACATTGTCAAAGGAGGCCTCCCGTATACCATTGACGATGAAAATATGGTGTATAACATTACACTGAACCTGGGGCATTAAGTTGATAGTTTCAATTAGTCAATTTGAGAATTTGGAAATTTGAAAATGGAGGTACATAACAAAGACATTTTCAAATTGGCACATTTCCAAATTTTCAAATTAAATGATCATTAATGCCCGTAGCCTATGCTTTTTCATAACAAGACTGTTTTTGTTACCGGCGCCAGCCGGGGAATCGGTAAAGCCATTGCGTTAAAGCTTGCTGCCGCCGGAGCTAATATTGTTATTGCCGCCAAATCTGTAACGGAGCATCCGCTTCTGGGTGGCACTATCTATAGCGCTGCTGCAGAAATAGAGCAGGCAGGGGGTAGGGCATTCCCGGTTGCCTGTGATATACGTGATGAAGCCATGGTACAAAATGCAGTTGCCAAAGCTGTCGGGGCATTCGGTGGTATAGACATACTTATCAACAACGCTTCTGCAATAGCCCTGACCAATACGCAGGATACCGTGATGAAGCGCTATGATCTCATGTATGATATCAATGTACGGGGAACGTTCATGGTCACGAAATACTGCCTGCCGCATCTGGCAGCAGGTGATAATCCTCATATTCTGACGCTCTCGCCACCGGTAAATATAGATGTGCAATGGCTGGCTCCGCATGTTGCCTATACACTCAGTAAGTACAATATGAGCCTGATGACGCTTGGATGGGCGGAAGAGTTCAGATCGCAGGGTATTGCCGCCAATGCGCTCTGGCCGGTTACTACGATTGCTACCGCTGCTGTCAAAAATCTGCTGGGCGGAGACACGCTTATACAACGCAGCCGGAAGCCGGAGATACTTGCCGATGCCGCATCTCATATTCTGCAGCAGGATGCAAAAACCTGCACCGGGAACCTGTTCCTTGACGAAGAAGTGCTCCGGGCTATGGATATTACAGATTTCAGCAGCTACGCCGTTACGCCTGGTGGCGAATTACAGCGGGATCTGTTTATATAAGAATCGGTTAAAGTCCACCCTGAATTACCCCGTATTGTACTGTTTCTGTTTTTAAAATGTTAGCAGACAATGCTTTGAATAGTCCGGCTATTTTTGTTTCTTGCAGCGGTTACGGCATAGCTAACGCTGGCCAGGCGTTTTCCAGATGCACATAACAAGATATGCGTACCATAACCTGACATATAATGAAACAACTGATCCCCTCCCTTCTGCTCCTGTTTTTTACCGCATGTGATAAATCCGGAAATGATAACCAGTATCCCCCGGACGGTTTTGTCTATGTGCATGAAGCGCTGCCGGGTGTAACTTATGAAATACGTTATTTTACAGATAACAACTTTATTGGCCGTCCGATAGAGGGTTACCTGGCTGCTACAGCGCTGCTCACCCGTGAAGCGGCTACCGCTTTACGTAATGTACAGCTTGAGCTGGAAGCAAAAGGATACGGGATCAAAATTTTTGATTGCTACCGCCCGCAGCGGGCCGTAGACCATTTTATGCGTTGGGGTAAAGATGTACGTGATACACTTCGTAAGTCAGAGTACTATCCGGATGTAGATAAAAAGGACCTGTTTGCGCTTGGTTATCTTTATGAACGTTCCGGGCATACACGCGGCAGTACCGTAGATTTGACTGTTGTCAATCGGGCGACAGGTGAAGAACTGGATATGGGCAGCACTTACGATTTTTTCGGTGACATTTCTCATCATGGCACTCCGCTTATCACACCGGAGCAGGAAGCAAACCGGAATATACTCAGGGATGCTATGGTAAAACACGGTTTTAAAATATTACCGGAAGAATGGTGGCATTTTACACTTGAAAATGAGCCGTACCCGGACACCTATTTTAATTTTACAGTCCGGTAGTACGGAATCATAATCCCGTCTCTGCTCATTCCGTATCTTTGTAGAGATATGCGTTTGGTTTCATTCCTGCTCGCTGTTATGATGCTGATATTAAGCTGTCTTCCCTGTGCGGATACGGATGGATTAGTTCATTCGCATCAAAAGTATACTACAGGTGCAGCGGAAACGCATGGCCACGATCATAGCGCGGATTATGATTATTGTTCCCCATTTTGCTATTGCACCTGTTGTGGTATAGCTTGTGCAACTCTTCAGGACGCAGTGATACTTGCTGAAATAGTGCCAACAACTACGGCGCCGGTATATACATCCGGCATGCCGGGTAATCTTCGAGACATTTCTTTCGCTGTCTGGCAGCCCCCACGGGTATGATGTGTGTTTGATGTGGGAGATGTGTAAAATGTGTTTGATGCGATTAATTGACATATTCTTCACATCCGTCACGTCCAACACATCTAATCATAAGAAATCAGATTTCAAACAGCGTAAACGAAAAAACTATGAAAAACATATTGTTATTGTTGTTGCTGACAGCGGGTTTTGTCCGGGTCACTCATGCACAGGAAAAAAACGGAACAGTCGAGATAAAAACGAGTATATTTTGTGATCATTGCAAAGAGTGTGAATCATGTGGCAGTCGGCTCGAAGAAGCGATATATGCAGTAAAAGGTGTACGGCGTGTAGATGTTGATGATAAGACTATGACGATACAGGTGGCCTATAATCCGAAAAAGACAGATCCGGATCATATCCGCAAAGCCATTGCAGCCACAGGTTATGATGCAGACGACTTCAAAGCGGATCCGGAGGCATACCGTAAACTGGATGATTGTTGTAAAAAGCAGTAATGTGATAATTTTAATGCAATGACAGCAGCGCATGAACATACTGATCATGACCATAATCATGATCACGGTCATGACCATGATCATAGTGGCATGGTATGGAAGATGTATTTGCCGGCTATCAGCAGTTTTGTGCTGCTGATAGCCGGTATCTGCGCTGATTATTTTATGCCGGCTTTTTTTCAGGGCTGGTTGCGTGTTGTATGGTACGTTGCTGCGTATATACCTGTGGGTTTGCCGGTAGTCCGTACCGGTATCCGTTTGTTGTTTAAAGGTGATGTCTTCACGGAGTTTACATTGATGACAATTGCCACAGCAGGTGCATTCTTTATAGGTGAATATCCCGAAGGTGTTGCTGTTATGTTGTTTTATACCGTAGGAGAATATTTTCAGGATGCTGCCGTCAACCGGGCTAAAAGAAGCATCAAGGCATTGCTCGATATCCGCCCGGATAGTGCAACCGTGCTGCGTAACGGAACTTACACAGAGGTAGCTCCCGGAACTGTTGCCATCGGTGAAACCATATTGGTGAAGGCAGGAGGAAAAGTTCCGCTGGATGGTTTGTTATTGAGTGCTGGGGGATCATTTAATACAGCCGCTCTTACCGGCGAGAGCAAGCCGGCAGATATGGTCAGCGGAGATATGGTACTGGCTGGTATGATCAATGAGGATAAGCCGGTAGAGATTGAAACCACAAAGTTGTTTCATGATAGTTCCCTGGCCCGTATTCTGTCGCTCGTACAGGACGCCGCCAAACGAAAGGCGCAAACAGAGCAGTTTATCCGGAAATTTTCCAGGATATATACTCCTGCGGTGGTGTTGCTGGCTGTTTGTATTGTTGCTGTTCCCTTCTTTTTTGCAGATGATTATATCTTCCGTGACTGGTTGTACCGGGCGCTGATATTCCTTGTTATCTCCTGTCCCTGTGCATTGGTGATTTCTATTCCGTTGGGATATTTCGGCGGTATCGGTGCGGCCTCGCGTAATGGTATTCTTTTCAAAGGGTCAAATTTTCTGGACCTGATGACGAGGGTGAATGCAGTTGTGATGGATAAGACGGGAACACTTACAAAGGGTGTATTCAAAGTGCAGCGTATTGTGAGCATTATGCCCGAAGCCGACTGGCTGCCTCTGGTGAGTGCACTCGAAGCCACATCCTCTCATCCGGTTGCCCGTGCGGTGGTCAGTCATACAGGTTATGTACAGGGAACGCTGCCAACAGATGATATTGTGGAGATCAGCGGCCATGGTCTGCAGGGGTGGATCAATGGTAAAAAAGTACTCGCCGGGAATCTGAAATTATTGCGCCGGGAAGGCGTGGCGACGGACGCTGCCTGGGAAGCGGAAACAGATACGATTGTAGCGGTGGCGGTAGACGGGCAGGCTGCAGGTTACATTGTCATAGCGGATGAGATAAAAGAGGATAGTCTTCCGGCTATTCAAAAACTCCACGGGAAAGGGATTGAAACAGTGATGCTGTCGGGAGATAAGCAATCTGTAGTGGATCGTGTAGCGCAGACACTGGGTATAGGCCAGGCGTTTGGTAACCTGTTGCCGGAAGACAAAGTGCGCATTTTGTCGCAGATAAAAGAGCGGCCGGGGAAGATTGTGGCCTTCGCCGGTGATGGGATCAATGATGCCCCGGCGCTCGCGCTGAGCGATGTGGGTATTGCTATGGGCGGATTGGGCAGCGATGCTGCCATAGAAACTGCGGATGTGATCATTCAGACGGATCAGCCTTCACGTATCGCGCAGGCAATTGAAATAGGCTGGGCTACCAACAAAGTGGTCTGGCAGAACATCAGCTTTGCCTTTGGGGTTAAATTAGTGGTACTGCTGCTCGGGGCAGGGGGGCTTGCCACCATGTGGGAAGCTGTGTTTGCTGATGTGGGCGTGGCATTGCTGGCTATCCTGAATGCCACACGGATACAGAGAAAAAGGTTTTAACGCCCTGCTAATAATGCCTGCCAGGCCTTTTCAGGATTGCCTGTATCCAGCAGGTCTTTCGCATATGAATGTAGTGCGTGGATGCGTGCAGTTTCATCATGAGTATGTATACGTATGATCTCCCTGAGCCGGTCATCCTGCAACATATCACTTACAACAGGAATGGATGTGCAGTTACCCAGCAATCCGAGGTTATTGCCTGTGAGGACAGAGCTGTTCCGGATATAGGCTGGCAGCGCATCTACACCGATACCCAGTTGTGTGTTGGGTTTGGGAACTTCGAACACAGCATCGCCCGAAGCCCGGCAATAATAATCCTTACCCATCCGGGCTACAAGGTCGATCTTGTGCGGGTCAATAACGCCCTGTTCGTCAAGTACGTGGTCATCTATGTGCATACACACCACCTCACAGACGATCAGGTTACCGGCGCCGCCTTCCTGGCCGGTTTCAATTACCTGCAATACTTTGCATTCCAGTTGCGCCGGTGATTCTTTTACACGGAACGGTTTTACTATTTCAGACGGTATGGCTGTAAAGCCTGCCTTTTCAAACTCATTGACGCCCGCAGGGTATTCGCAGCTTGCCAGGCTGGTCTGCTGCACCATACTATAGCTGACTACATTGATTACGACCTCTTTTGTCGCATGAACATTTTCGAGTGTATGCTTGATCGTATTATCGCGTACACGGCGAGCAGGTGAAAAAATCAGAATTGGCGGGTTGCTGCCAAATACATTGAAAAAGCTGAAAGGCGACAGGTTAGGTCTTCCTTCTGCATCAATAGTACTTGCAAAACAAATGGGACGTGGAGCTACCGCTCCCAGTAAAAAGCCATGAAGCTGGGCCGTTTTTATTTCACCCGGAATAATGCGCATATCGGTAAATTGATCCGCAAGTTACTATTGTTCTTTTAATGTAGGCTGACGCTCCGGTTAGTTGATCTGTTAATCATTTGTTGTCCGGGGAACAATAAACACAGCTCCGAGCCCCCTGTTTATATTCCGTTTTCCGAGGTATTTTTGCCCATGCGATATATCTGGCTACACATCAGCGCTATTACAGATACCTATGATGGTACGCTGCCCCTGTCTCATTTCCTGAAAGGTTATTTCAAGAAAAATCCCCGGCTGGGCAGCCGCGACCGGAAGATACTCGCTGATATGACCTACGCATGGTACAGATGCAGCAAAGGATTTGATAAAGAGCTGTCCTTTGAGCAAAAGCTGCAGGCCTGTATTTTTTTATGTGAGACCACAACATCTTATATAACTCCCTTTCTTCCCGAAGCCTGGCGTAACACCGGAAATACAACCGCTGAACGGATCTCCCGCCTGGAAGAATCAGCGGGCATCACATTCCGGATGCAGGATCTCCTGCCTTTTACACCCGTATTGTCTACCGGTATCACTGCGGAAGACTGGCTGGTATCTATGCTCCGGCAACCTCGTTTGTTTATCCGTATTGTGGCATCGCCGGAACAGGCGATAGCACGATTGGACGCACATCAGATTTCTTATCAGCGATATGAACATGTATACGGCAACAACAGGTATTCCTTATGTCTTGCCCTGCCTAATACAACACCGGTTGATAAAATACTGCCGCCCCACACTTATGTGGTACAGGACCTGTCTTCGCAGGAAACGGGGCATTATTTCCCTGCTGGCAACGGGAGCGATTGGTGGGACTGTTGTGCCGGGGCGGGCGGGAAGTCGTTGCTGTTGCGCCATATTGCACCGGAGTCGCGTATCGTAGCCTCCGACCGGCGGCAAACGATCCTGAGCAACCTGGTGGCACGTTTCCGGCAATACGGGCTTACCGTTCCCGGTATACTTGTGGCGGATGTATCTGATGCTGCCTCTTTACGAAAAGCATTGAATGGAAAAAAATTTGATCACATTATCTGTGATACTCCTTGTTCCGGGAGCGGCACCTGGGCGCGCACACCGGAGCAGTTGTTTTTCGCACAGGAAGACAGCATACAGGTGTTCAGTACCTTGCAGCGGGAGATAGCCGGAAATGCGCTGGATTACCTGCGGCCGGGTGGCCGGTTGCTCTATATCACCTGTTCCGTATTCCGGGAAGAGAATGAAGCGGTAAGCCACAGTCTGGCACAACGTACGGGCATTTCGCTGGCAGAAGAAAAGCTGATCAACGGTATTGAGCAGAAAGCGGATAGTATGTATGTGGCAGTGCTGGAGCGTAAGAGTAGTTGAAGATGTGACAGATGTGTTGGATGTGGGAAATATGATGGCACATTCGTCACATCCAACACATCTGTCACATTAATTTGTTTGATCGTTTTAATATTGAATATCCCGGCTGGCTGGAATTGAGTATATTGCGCTTTCCGAGCCCCCATTATGCAAGCAATTCTCGATTTTTTTAGTAACCTCACTGATCCACAGTGGATAACTGCACATGGCGGGCTGTATCTTGTTGCGTTTATTGTCTTTGCAGAGACCGGCCTGTTTATTGGTTTTTTCCTGCCGGGAGACTACCTCCTGTTTATTACCGGCATGATTATCGCGAATTCCCAGTACCCATTCGACGTTAATCTGGTTAACCTGGTTTTCTGGATTACCCTGATTGTGATATGTGGTGTGCTGGGGAATATGGTAGGGTATTGGTTTGGCAAAAAATCAGGCCCCCTGCTCTTTGAACGCCGTGAAACCTGGCTGTTTAAGCGCAGATACCTGGTGCAGGCACAGGCTTTTTATGAAAAACAGGGCGGGTTTGCGATCGTTATTGCCCGTTTTCTTCCGATCGTACGCACATTTGCCCCTATTGTAGCGGGCGTAGTGCATATGGAACGTAAAAAATTCATGCTGTACAACATCATCGGATGCCTCGCCTGGGTGATCAGCATGACGGTGACGGGTTATCTGTTAGGTACAAACGTATGGGTGAAAAATAATCTGGAGAAGATTGTGATCGGTTTGGTGTTGGTGACTACCGGGCCGGTGTTGTTCAGAATGTTTTTCCGCCGCAGGAAATGAAGTATCCACTCAATGTGACAGATGTGTTGGATGTGTAAGATGTGGCGGATGTGCCATCACATCTTACACATCCAACACATCTGTCACATTCAAACGATCGTTTCTTCCTCTCGCTATGTCGCTTGTGTAGTACCTTGCTATTTGATATTTCGATTTCGGGTTTATTGTGTACGTTTGCAGGTTCTTAAACAGATACGCTTTCGTAGTATGGCAATACTTGGTAATCTCATCGCACGTTCCCTCAGGCTCCGGAAAAAATTCGTGTTACCGGTGGCGTCACCGGTGGTTTATCAGCGCCATGTACTGCGGCAATTACTGGAGCGTGGGCAGTATACGGCATTCGGCAAGCATTATGGATTCGATGATATACTGGAAGAGGAAGTAGACTTTGTAAAGGCTTTTCGCGAAAAAGTGCCGGTGCACACTTACAATGAAATGTATGCCAATTGGTGGCGCCGGGCACAGGATGGAGAGGAAAATGTAACCTGGCCGGGAAAAGTCAAATATTTTGCGCTCAGCTCTGGCACATCGGAGTCTGCCAGCAAGCATATACCCGTTACGCAGGATATGATCCGGGCGATCAAGAATATAGGATTCAGGCAGTTATACAGCATGGTTAATTTTGATGTGCCGCCTGTTGCTTTTGGAAAAGGGATACTGATGCTGGGTGGTACTACATCGCTGTTTGAGAAAGGAGAATATTATGAAGGGGATATGAGCGGTATCAGCGCTATCAATATGCCCCGCTGGGTCTCATCACTTTTGTATAAGCCGGGTCAGAAAATATCCCGCCGTCCGGACTGGAACGAACGTATCCGGTTGATCGTGGAGAATGCCCGCCAGTGGGATGTAGGCACGGTATGTGGCGTTCCTGCCTGGGTACAGATTGTTCTGGAACAGATCATTGCCTATCATAAGGTCAATAATATCCATGATGTCTGGCCCAACCTGAGTGTATATATCCATGGAGGTGTATCATTTGAGCCTTACCGGAAAAGCTTCAGAAAACTGTTAGGAAAACCCGTTACTTTTATCGAAACCTATATGGCTTCGGAAGGTTCGTTTGGTTTTCAGGCAAGGCCGAGCGCCGGGATCAAGCTGGTGCTTAATAACGGAGTATTTTACGAATTTGTCCCTTTCAATAGTCATAATTTCGATGATGATGGCAATGTCCGGCCATCACCGGAAACACACCTGATCCATGAAGTACGGGAAAATATGGACTATGCCGTTATGATCAGTACCTGCTCCGGTGCATGGCGTTATATTATCGGTGATGTTGTGCGTTTTTCCAATGCAATGGAGCATGAGATCGTTATTACCGGCCGCACCAAACAGTTTCTGAGTCTTTGCGGGGAGCATATGTCGGTGGATAATATGAATAAAGCTATTGATACTGTAGCCAAAACGCTTGATATTACCATCCGTGAATTTGCCGTTGCCGGACTTCCCTATGAGAATTTATTTGCCCATCACTGGTATATAGGCTGTGATGATGCCGGCGCCGATGCCGCCCGGATCCGGGATTTGCTGGACAAAACGCTTTGTGCGATCAACGATGATTATGCGGTAGAGCGTACTTCTGCACTCAGGGAAGTATTTGTGACGGTACTGCCCAGCCAGGTTTATTATCATTACATGCGTGCAAAAGGAAAAGAAGGCGCCATGAATAAATTTCCGCGGGTGCTGAAAGGAGAAAAATACCGGGACTGGGTAAAATATCTCAGCGACAATGGTCTGATGACTACTATGTCAGTATAAAATCAGGTTCTCTGGTGTAAAAATGAAACCCTGTCCCGTTGCTGATTTTATAATAACAGTGCTTGTGGCCAGGCTTTTATAAGAAAAACGGAGTAAAATGTGATAGGTGCAATTCAAATTTTCACTTTTTTAATTTCACAGTATTCATTTCGACAGGCTCAATGACCGACATTAAAAGGCGGTTGCTGAGCTCGTCGAAGCAATATTACGTTTTAAGATAGCGAAAATTTGAATTGCACCCAATGTGATATTTTAAACAGTATTCATATTTTTGTTTCCGAATATGATTCTTGTGTCAAAAAGGATATGGATTTTTTTACTGCTGTTGCTGGCAGTTAATCCTGTTTGCCTGTCGCAGCAGGTAATTGATGTAAGCGGGAATGAATACCGGAATCTGGGCCGGGAAGCCGGTTTCTGGTGTGATTTGTCGCGTACGGCCTCATTTGCCGATGTGGCCGCATTACCGGATTCATGTTTCCGGCCTGCCCGTTATCCGATATTCAATGGAGCCACGACGGGAAACGTTTGGTGGGCACGGCTGCAGTATCGCGCAGACAGTAATTTACCCCCCTTTCTGATCATCAGCTATCCGAATATAGATAGTATTGAGTTGTATTACAAAAACAGAACGGATGGCATTACACGTATACAGGCGGGAAGTTTTTTCCCGGATTCATCACGTGTGTTTGCTTCGACAGAATATATTTTTGACCTGTCTGATGCTGATGAGGCAGGTCCGGAAATTTTCATACGGGCTACCACCATTAATACACTTGTAGTGCCGCTGAAGCTGGTTGACGGACTTACACTGGCGAAAGGGCTGAGTGAAAAATACATGTTTCACTTTTTGCTGGTTGGGATAGCTTTTGCATTGTCGTTGTTCAATTTGTTCATGTGGTCTATTACCCGTTCTGCCATGTATGGGTATTACCTGATACGGATACTGTGCCTCTTCTATGTTTTTGTCATCGCTTACCTGAATGGCTTCGGTCATTTTCTCGGCCCGCTCCTGAAGCAGGGAATCACTGTTTATGCCTATGTATTTGCAGGGATCGGCTTTGTATTTACGATTATTTTTAACAATGCCTTTCTGAAGGTAAAGCGTCATTTACCCGGCGTAATGCCGGTAATGCAGGTATTATTGATGCTATGGATTATAGATATTTTTCTTTCCCTGGCCGGCTTTCGTTTTGCGGCCAACAAGATCATGCAGATACTAATTGTTTTGACCTCATTTATGATCCTGTATACCAGTATCCGCATTATTAATATCGTTGGTTATCGTAAAAAACATCCGCTCATCCGCTTCTATATTATCGGCTGGATACCGATATCGGCAGCTACCCTGTACATTGTGCCGGCTATGGTAGATATGCTCCCGATGCAGGATTATTCCATGGCTTTTCTGGAGATTGCTGCGATACTGGAGGGTATATTTATCACGCTCGCGCTTGTGGGGCATCGCTTTCATACATTACAGGAAGAGAAAAAACGAGCTGAGGAGCATAATATCAAGCTGGTCCGTGAGCGTAATAAATATCTGGAAGAAAAGATCCGTGAACGCACACTTACGCTGGAACAGACGGTCAAAAAACTGGAAGATTCCAATGCGGAAAAGAATAAGCTGTTTTCCATTATCGCACACGATCTGCGCAGTCCGTTGTCCAGTCTGAGTGCGGTGCTGCAATTAGGAGAGGGTTATCCGCTGACAGGGGACTTTCTTGAGTCGGTGCTGAAAGAGATCCGTAAAGATACAGAACAGGTGCAGAAGACGATGGACAACCTGTTGCACTGGGCTATGATACAGATGGATGTACACCAATACCATCCCGAACATATTTCTCTAAAAGACTTTCTGGCAGAGCACTGGCATATTTATGAGTCGCTTGCAAAGCGTAAAAGCATCACTGCTGATATTATAGCGCCGGACTGCTATGTCGGTATTATGGCAGACCGTAACCAGTTGTCGCTGATCGTGCGCAACTTTATAGATAACGCGGTGAAATTTTCTCCTGCCGGCGGGTCTGTCGAAATAGGCATTCGCCTGGGAGACGAGTCATATATTCTGTATGTTGCAAATACCGGTATGGGTATCAGCGAAGAAATGATCGCCCGGATACTCAGCAATGAACAGATCATCGGTACCAGCTATGGTACGGCCAATGAGAAAGGGACAGGGCTTGGATTACAGCTTTGTAAGGAGTATATCCGGAATTTAGGAAGCACATTGATGGTGACTTCTGAGCCTGACGAGCGTACCGAGTTTGCGTTTGTGTTTAGTGCTGTATATATCGTATCGGAAGTAGAGGTGTGATGTATCTTGTAGTATTAACAGATTGAAATCCGAGTATATTATGAATGTATCAATGAAACAGATTTTATGTGCTACACAATTCCTGATATTGTTTGTATCTGCTGCGGTATATGCTCAGCCGACAGACATCCGTCATGCAGACGGGTCTCCTCTTTCCTCTCCTTATTGTCATTATGATGAAAATATACAGATAGAAGGAGTACCTGCGGGTGGTACGTTTTCCGGATGTGGTGTATTTCAGCAAGGAGGTGACTGGTTTTTTAACCCTGCAGTTGTCGCAGGGGGATCTTCTTCCATGGCTTCATGCTCATTGACCTATACGACAGGAGGCGGTTCAATCTCAAGGAATTTGTTTGTTTATCATGATATGGGGATCTATATGAGCAACGATGCTGTTGTATGCGGGGATACATTTTTTTTGTATGGAAATTCACGTGTTGTAGGTGCTTATGAGCTTAATTGGACTGGACCCGGCACCATCCTTACTCCCGATTCTTATGGCACTTATGTAGTATTACCGGTGGGTAGTCGGGGAACGTATGTGTTCCATGCGAAGAATTTATACACTGGTTGTGAGGCTTCAGACAGTGTGGTGATAGAAACCCGTGAGCGACTGGACTTTCGGTTTACGGGAGGTGATACAATATACACTACGGCAGGTCTGCCGGCGTTGCTGGAAACACGTGCCAATCGTGGTTATCGTATAACGAGCTGGTCGCCGGCAGATTTGTTCCCGGATCAGACGGCATTGCAACAGTCGGTTGTCATTGACTCTCCTGTCCGTATAACAGCTACGGCTGTTTCCGAAGATGATAGCTGCGCCGATGTTTCCCGGATTCAGGTGATGGTTTGGCCGGCCGGTATTTCACAGGAGGTAGTATTTGGGCAGATGGAGATATACCCCAATCCGGCAGTGCAGGCAATCCACGTACGAAATCCGGAAACAGGAGTTGTACAAATCCGTGATCTTTCAGGAAGAACTATTTTACAATACCACACAACCGAAAAGCATACAGCGTTAGATATCCGGTCGCTCAGTCCCGGTATATATCTTGTTTGTTTAACGGACAGAAAAGGTGAGGTTTTATCAGTTCGCCGTTTAGTGAAAATGTAATATTGCTTGTATTTTGAAATGTCATAGCGGATTTATACGCCTGTTGCTTGTTGTTTTTTGTTTGTTTTCATCCCGTTCATATGCAGATCCGGATACGGTACTCAGTGCATATGTTTTTTTTGATGGGAACGGTAAGGAAACTCATTCCAGGGATTTTAAATGGTACAGACTGAAAGCATTGGAGAAAGAAGGTGACCATTATCCATTTACGGGTTATTACCCGGGAGGGCAATTATACGTGTATGGCTTTTATTCTTCCCTGGATTCGGGCGGGATTAAGAACGGATACTTCATTTATTATGATTCCAGCAGCAGCATGATAGAGTCGGAGGGGCTCTTCGTGAATAATAAACAGGAAGGAGTATGGCAATATTATTACAAAAACACAGAGCAGGTGTGGTATAAAATGACCTATGAAAAAAGCGAGCCGCAATATTTGACCAGTTATTACCGCAACGGACAAGTGAAACGTGAGGAAAATCTGAGTGGTAAAAAGACTTCAGGAAATAAATGTTATGATTCGTTGGGGAACAGGATACTGTTTACACCGTTTTTCGAGAACCCTCAGTTCCCGGGAGGGAATCACATGATTAACCATTTTCTGTCTAAAAATCTGGAGTATCCTGAGTATTGCAGGGATAAAGGAATTCAGGGGCGTGTATTGTTACGTTTTTATGTTGACGAAATGGGCGAAATATTAGAGGTTAAGGTCATCGAACAGGTGCATCCAATGTTGGATAAAGCTGCCGCTATGGCTATTTTGAAGATGCCCAATTGGAAGCCGGGATTGAGGGATGATGAACCAACGAAAACTTATTTTACACTTCCGATTACTTTTCGAGTTGAATATTAAGCGTTTTTTATGGAGTTACTTAGGGTATTAGCAGGCGTAATGTTTCTTTCTTTAGTATCATCTTTATTAAAAGCACAGGAAGTGATACAACGCACTTACTACAAAAAATCATACGAGGAAACGGATCGGAAAAATGCACGGCTTGTAAAGCTGGTTATTCAGGACACAGGAGGTGTCTTACGGTATGAAACGCGTAGTTATCCTAAAAATGGGATTATAGAATTGTATAGCTATAGAGATAGTGTGCCGGTAGGTAACTGGCTTTTTAATAAGCGGATGGTCAACTACGACTTTGATATGAAATATTCGCGGGAGGGTTGTGATAATAATATTGGATATAATGTTGTTACAAAAAGGAAATTAGGTGTTTCTTTTTCAGACTCGTTGTATGTGCCGGGTGTTTATGCCATATCAATGTATATAGCCAAGCATGTGCGGTATCCTATTCATGCAATTAATAACGGAGTGGAAGGGATGGCTGTTTTATGCGTTTTGATAGACGTAGACGGCAATGTCAGCGATGTGACGGTATATAAATCATCAGGTAGCATCTTACTTGACAAAGAAGCTGCGCGTGTTTTGAGAGAAATGCCCCAAAGGGGGAAGCCATTTTTGCTTAATAGCCATGCGGTAGAGGGAAGATTGATTTTGCCTGTAAAGTTTCAAATCGATTATTGACTATTAAACGGTCTTATGCCAGTCTGCTTAAAATAGATTGATGAAAACTATTAGTGGGTAATGCTCCTCTTATGCTCCCTCTCAAAGAGAGATCACCAGTTCATTCTTCAACGGAATTATGAGCATAAAACAGCGCAAATTCTCCCTTTGGAGAAAGCAATGATGAGGATACACGATTACATATGGAAACCCTCAATGGTTTTGACAGTTTTAAGAATTCCTATTTTATGTCTTGAATATATTGTATTAGAAAGCCCAGGATCCATTGAATATCCCGGGCTTTCTGATTATAGACTGGTATATTCCGGTTGATTTATTGTTTAATGATTTTCTCCGTCCTGATCCATTGTCCCTGCTGATCCATGATCCTGAGCAGGTAGATCCCTTTTGAAAGTCCTTTGAGTGATATCTCAACTCCGGTATTGCTTGTTCTCAGGTTTCGTCCCTGCAGGTCAGATAAGGTAACGGTAAGTACATCTGAATGCTCCACCCTGATAAAATCCCCGGCCGGATTAGGGTAAATGCGGATCATGCGGGATCCTGCATGATAATGACCGACGCTGTAATTGTTCACCCTGTAAACGGCAGACATAAAGCTGCAACCATTTATATCCGTCACTTCCACAGTATAATTCCCATTATCATCCACCACGAAGCTGTCTGTTGTGGCGCCATCAATACGTTCGTTATCACGATACCACTGATATTGGACAAATGGTCCGCCTGTAGCGGTTAACGTATATCCGCTTACGTCTATTTGCGTAAACAGCGTTATCTGCGTTACGGAAAATGTGTCCACATAAGTAAAGCAGCTATTCCGGTATATTACCCAGTAATCACCCGGTTGGTCAGCGCTGATGGTCCGTGTAGTGGCTCCGGTACTCCATGAAAAATCATTTCCATCGTTTAACGTGTTTAATATTAGTCCGCCACTGGATCCTGAACAGAAAAATGTATCTGTATGTGTATAGAATGTGTCGCTGAGCGGAAACACGTTGTCACTGGGAAGCCCCATTTGCGAAAATGTCAAAAATTCAAGTGCAATGGCATTGGTTTGGAAACCGCAGGAAGCTGCAGGATTATTCGGCTGATTAATCCTGTGTATATGGCTTTTGCCGAAAGCGGAAACGTAAATGGTGTCATTGTAGAGCTTCAGGTAATTGGCATAATCGAGCGTAGCAATAAATGTCCGGGAGTTAGCTATGGTTGCGGAATCCTCTACACTAACGTCATACTGGTAGAGGTCTGTATATATCTCCCATAAGGGGGCCATGTTTACATACAGCTTTGAGTTGTCCGGAGAAAAAATCGCACTAAAAGCAGCAAATTGTTCGATGATCTTTATTGCGTTGCTGACTTGTCCTGTAGTTGCATCAAAATCGCCCAGCCATACGCCGCAATGAGCGATATAACTATGATCCCCCAGGTAGCTTGTAATAGCAATTTTGTTCCTGTCGGATGAAATGGCCATGGTCCCCAGATAACCGGGGCGGAATGTAGATTCCTGAAAACTGCCCCCCGTATTAGATATCACGGGTACCGGATCAACGCCGCCCGCATGTATACGGTAGGCTTTAAATTCGGGTTTCATGTAAGCATGTACCATCAGCCATATATCACAATTGTTTCCGGGAATGGCAATCATGCCTTCTGTGAGTGTGTCTGTATCGAGGAGTATATTTTTCCTCGTCGGGTCAATATCGCCATTCCCGTTATCCAGCGCCATATCCACTACGGAATAATAAAGGCCGAAAGATGCTGCGTCGCTGTTGGGAAGGGAGAATAAGTAGTATTTTCCGGGTGAGTCAATGACTGGTACTACTACAGCACCTTGTGCCGTAGTAGTCATTCCGTATAAAGGTACATTGCCCAGAAGTCCGCTCCCATTGGGCATTAACTGATGGGTGGCATTCCAGCATTGGTGCCCGTTGGTGTAAAAAAGCAGATCACCGGTTGCCGGATCTGCTACAGTTGCGAATCCCTCATATCCTATGACGCTTGAAGTAAAAGCCGTGGGGACACCGGAATTGAAATTCAGTCCTGCATTTGTTCCGAATGCCCAGAAGCTGTTTGCTTTCAGATAATCCGGGCGCTGATTGTAATATTGGCTATACCCATGGAGGTGGATACTCACGAGCAAAGCTCCGAAGCAGATACGTAGTAATAGCTTTCCGATCATGTTTTTTAATTTTTAGTATTATGGAATAATTGTACTATGGCAAATATCATGTCTGTACAGCACTGGAACAATATAGATATATACCGAAATGTGTGCTACACATATCGGTATAAATACCGAGCCGTGTGGTACGATAAAACCTGTATTTTTATGCTTATGCCCGCTTCCGGAAAGAGATGTTTGATACTGATTATGATGACCGCTTTTTGCAGCGGAATGGCATTACAGGCACAAAAAATACCGGATACACTTACTTATGACCGGATCGTATGGTCGGTTATCCAAGATACCGGTCTGGGCACAATGCCGCTACCGATGAGGCTGGTGACTATGGCTGACCGATTTCGGCATGAGGGAAACAATGATCTGGCGCTGCATTACCTGTTTGCAGCGGTAGCTTATAATATACTTACTCATCAATACCTGCACATTATTTACAATCGCATTGCCAATGTCTATCAGACACTCGATAATCCCGAAGCCGCTCTTGGCTTTTACTTCCGTGCAATGGATCATATCCATAGTCCGTTGGAGCGGGCCCAACTGCAGGTTAATATTGCCGATTGTATCAGTCAGATAAGGGATTATGACAGAGCGCTGATGTATATCAACAGTGCTCTTTATGAGTTTGAGCAGTCGCATAATCGTTTGTGGCAGGTTATTGCTTACGGAAGTAAGGCCTCCGTGTACAACGATATGGGAGATTATACGAATGCAGTCCGTTATTATAAGACATCATATGCAATAAGTACGGAGCTCCCAATAGATACGGCACACCTGTCTCTGCATGACAGGGACGTACTTAAAATGCGTGGTATTGTCTTGAACAATCTCACTGAGGTTTTTCTTAAAATCCGGCAGCCTGATTCTGCACTTTATTATATCGGAATATCAGACAGCATTTTTAATGTGCTTCCCAGCTATGTCAAGGTGGGCATTATTATTTCGAAAGGAGAAGTATACAATCGGTACGGAGATCATGCACAGTCGTTATTCAGCCTCAAAAAAGGCCTGAAAATGGCTGAATCTTCCGGTTATAAGTCGCTTCAGGGGCGGGCGCATTTAGCGCTGTCGCATGTCTATTCCAACCTGGGCATGTACAGTGATGCGCTGGCACATCTGTATAAACACACGGAACAGGAAGAACAGTCTGCCAGGGACAAAGAGATCCATCGCATCAATGCGCTGAGAACAAATTATGAGCTTGCGCAGAAAGATAAAGAGATTGAGCGCAAAGAGAAGGAAATTGCAATCCGGGAAGGCCGGATCAAGGAGAAAAACCTCTGGACTGCTATCTTGGGACTGGGATTATGTTTTATTACAACTGCATCGGTATTCTACCGGAAAAATTATCTGAGCCGTAAAAGGTTGCTCGAAGAGAAGTTGAAAAATGCAGAAATTGCTCAGAAGACACTCCGGATACAGGCACGTCTGGAAGGGGAGGAGCGGGAAAGAACCCGAATTGCCAGGGAATTGCATAACGGCGTGGCAAGTGAAGTGCTGGCGCTGAAATTCACATTGAGGGTATTGGAGAAAAAAGTAGACGGACTACATGGAACGGAGATATACCGGGATGCATTGAAGCATACGGAAGAGATAGCGGCTAAGCTGAGGGAAACGGCGCATAATCTTTTGCCTGGACGTATAGGCGAGATAGGCCTTTATCGTTCTATTGAAGCATGGCTTGATCGGTTAAAGACCCCGGGTATACAGTTTCATTTTCTTCATTATGGTGAAACGCCTCCCATTAGTGAAGAAGAAGGGAAGGTGATTTTTCACATCACGCTGGAGCTGATACAAAATATTATCAAACACGCCGACGCTACGGAAGCAGTGCTTCAGTTTCATTACTTCGACGAGGCCCTGCATATTACAATTGAAGATAACGGTATTGGTATCAGCGATGAGCATATGAATGGTGCGGGGATCGGACTGAAGGACATCCGGCAGCAGATCCAGTTGCTTCAGGGAAAGATCAATATCAAAGGCAGCCGAGAGAGTGGGACAACGATACTTATTGAGATTCCGCTCTTAAATGAACATTATGTGCAACAACGATAAAATGACGAACTTATGAGCAATGATAATTGGTCCGGGATACGTATCGCTGTAGCAGACGATCATCCACTCATCCTGTCCAGTATCAGGACCATGACAGAGATGAATGATCATCTTATATTATGTGGCGCCTACCATTCCGGAGCTGCGTTGATGGAAGGGTTAAAGAAAGATCTGCCGGACATCCTGATCCTGGATTATCATTTGCCCGATGGAAATGGAGGTGAACTGAGCCAATATATTACCTACCATCATCCGCAGGTGAAAATATTGATTCTTACCGGATATGATGAGCCTGAGTTGGTGTCTGAGCTTCTTAGAAAGGGATGTATGGGGTTTATGCAGAAAACATTTGCAAGTCCGGAAGCGTTACTTGAAGCTATTGACAATATATACAACGGCCAGATGTATATTCACAGTGCTGTCCGGGATCAGTATGCCGCATCTATACAGGCCAGTCATAAAAATGAGAAGGAGAGTGTGTTGCGGCTTACTACACGTGAGCTGGAAGTGCTCCGGGCTATTGCAGGAGAACTATCAAGTAAGCAGATCGCCGATAAGCTGCATATCAGCAAACGTACGGTAGATAGTCACAGAAACAGCATTCTGTTGAAATCCGGAGTGAAGAATACTGCCGGATTGATCCGGCTTGCGATGGAGCTTAAGTTGCTTTCATAGAGCTTTATTGGTTAGGGATGGTCTAATTTTCTTACCTTCGCACCAGCAGCATTATAACATACACCGATGTAGACCTTTTCTTTTTTATTGAATGCATATAAGCGCTCTCTGCGATACGGAGTCCGTTTTTTCTGATTCTTAAAAAAGAAATAATGCTGATACTGCAACACGTTTCCTATTTACATCCTGATAAAACATTGTTGTTTGACCGGCTCAGTCTTACGATCCGGAAAAATGAAAAACTGGCGCTGGTGGGTAATAATGGTGTCGGTAAATCCACATTGCTCCGGCTTATTGCGGGACATATTAAGCCATCGGAGGGTATTGTGCAGGCAGATGAGACTCCGTATTATGTTCCCCAGATTTACGGTCAGTATGATCATCTGACAATTGCCGGAGTATTGAAAATAGACGAAAGACTCCATGCCTTGGAGCGTATACTGTCTGGGGATACATCGGAAGAATATTTTGATCAATTGCAAGATGATTGGTCTGTTGAGGAACGAAGCAGAGAGGCGCTTGCCCGATGGGGACTTACAAATACCGATCTGCATATGCCCATCAGCAGCTTAAGTGGTGGGGAAAAGACCAAAGTCCTGCTCGCGGGCGTAATGATCTATCATCCTGAATTTGTTTTGTTGGATGAGCCGAGTAATCACCTGGATGTCCCCGGACGAAATTTGCTTTATGAGTTCATCAGAGACTATCCGGGTACAATCATGATCGCAAGTCATGACAGGAACCTCCTTTGTCTTGTAGAAAAAGTATGTGAACTGGACAAGCGTGGGGTTACCGTTTACGGTGGGAACTATGACTTTTATAGAGCGCAAAAACGTATCGAAACTGAAGCGTTGTCTCATGATGTACGTGACAAAGAAAACGAGCTAAGGAAAGCCAGGGAAAAGGAACGGGAAACAATCGAAAGGCAGCAACGTCTGGATGCACGTGGTAAAAACAAACAGGAGAAGTCCGGTGTTGCCCGTATCATGATGAACACGCTCCGGAATAAGGCGGAAAACAGCACAGCCCGCACAAAAGGAATACATACCGAGAAAATTGAGGGGATTGCCGGTTCCTTACAGCGGCTGAGGAGAGATATGCCGGATTCAGGACGTATGAAACTTGATTTCGATGATGCACGGCTTCACAAAGGAAAGCTGTTGTTTGCTGCAGATAAGATAAATTATACTTATAATAAACGGGATGTGTGGTCAGAGCCCGTCAGCCTGCAGGTATACAGTGGCGAACGGATTGTCCTGACCGGTGTTAATGGTTCGGGTAAAACGACCTTGATAAAAATCATGCTGCAGCAACTGATTCCGGAGACAGGTACGGTTTATCATGCAATCGGTCAATCCGTATATATAGACCAGGATTATTCCCTGATTAATAACGACTTCAATGTATATGAGCAGGTGCAGCAGTTCAATATATCAGGTTTGCAGGAACATGAGGTGAAGATCCGGCTCAACCGGTTTCTCTTTCATAAAGAATTCTGGACTAAACCATGTATGACATTGAGCGGCGGAGAACGTATGAGGCTGATGCTTTGTTGTCTGAATATCATGCAGCAGGCGCCTGATATGATCATTCTGGATGAGCCTACGAATAATCTTGATTTACAGAATGTGGATATGCTGACTATAGCAGTTAATGATTATAAAGGAACGTTGATCGTAGTGTCTCATGACGCATATTTTCTGGAACAGGTTCAGGTGATGCATACGGTCTGTCTTTAATAATTTCCGGTGCGTTGGTTGGCACGAAGGACGCAGATAATAACTGTTAAGGATGGGGAATACCCGGGTTTTAGGATATCCTGTTTTAGACGGATTCTTATACGGCCAACACGCAAAAAGGTTTATTTTTGTACCCGTATATGCCAGATAATGTACTTTCTGTAAGACAGGTAGCTGTAACCCGTTATATAACGCCATTGCGGGAAGGCGGCTCGCTACCTGCCATCACAGAGGCGGATGACGGATTCACGTATGTCCTTAAATTCCGTGGGGCGGGGCAGGGTGCCAAAGCACTGGTGGCCGAACTGATCGGTGGTGAGATTGCACGTCTGCTGGGATTGAAAGTGCCGGAGATCGTCTTTGCAACACTGGATAAAGCCTTTGGTCGTACGGAGCCGGACGAGGAGATCCAGGATCTGTTGCGTGCCAGTACTGGTCTCAACCTGGGTTTACATTACTTGTCCGGTGCTTTTACATTTGATCCTGTATTGAGTAAAACGGATCCCCTGCTTGCATCGCAGATCGTATGGCTGGATGCCCTGCTGACTAATGTAGACCGTACGGCACGCAACACGAATATGTTGCTCTGGAATCGGGAACTCTGGTTGATTGACCATGGGGCATCCCTGTATTTTCATCATGCCTGGGAAGGTTGGGAGGAACAGGCACGACGCCATTTTACCCAGATAAAAGATCATGTGTTGCTGCCGCGTGCATCAGAACTCGGGCGTGCGGATGAGATATTCCGTCCCCTGCTTACAGAAGAACGGATCAGGGATATCGTAGCATTAGTACCGGATGTATGGCTGGATTGGGATCCGGCCTTCTCCAGTCCTGATCAGTACCGGGATGTATACGTTCGTTTTCTGTCGTCACGGGTCGGCGCTTCTGAAATTTTTGTAAAAGCAGCACAACATGCACGGCAGACACTTATATGAGTACGCGGTGATCCGTGTTGTGCCCCGTGTAGAAAGGGGAGAACGCCTGAATATAGGTGTCATTCTCTATTGCCGTGCGCAGGATTTCCTTTCGGCCATGATTACTGTAAATGAACATCGTCTGAAGGTGCTCTCACCGGGTTTGGATATGACACAACTGCATGAAGCAGCAGAAGCTTTGAAGAGCATTTGTGCCGGTACGGCTGCCGATAGTCCGATCGCCCGGCTCGACAAAGTTTCCCGTTTCCGCTGGCTCATTGCACCCCGCAGCGCCATCATACAAACTTCACGGGTCCATCCCGGCTTTTGTGAGGATGCTGCCGATACGCTGGAACGATTACACCGTGAACTCGTTTTACAGGAAGTATAAACAGGCTCTAAACAATTTGACCCTGCGCAATTATTATCTCCGGGGCAACTGATATCACAATATCACCCGTTATAGGGCCAAATGCCGATGTAGCAATTGTTATTATTTTTTATTTTATGTTATTCCTCTTGCACACGATAAAAACGGCATTTTCCATATGTCTTATATATTGTAAAATAATTCTTTTTGGTTGTTTTTTCTGATTAATATTAACGTGTTATCTATTAATATTAAACAAAAACAGAGACATGAAAAGAATTATTCTATCGTTGCTGGCCGTTCTGCAGGCAGGCGGCAGCTTGGCCCAATATCATCCTGTGGGCACCTCTTATTATCAGGATTTCGCCGGTTTGGGGAATGGTCTTCCACCGGGGTGGCATGTGTATACCGGTGCTACAGATACCGGTCGGGGAAAAGAAGATACGCTGATATCCGGTGTGATATCCTGGGGCAATACCGGTGCCGGCTTTAAGAATTATGCTTCTGCCAATGGTCTGCCATCAGGCGCTTCTGTAGCTGATCAGCAAAATGCTTCCGACCGGGCGCTGGGCGTACGGCAGACAACTGCTGCGGGTTATAATCCCGGCGCTGCGTTTGTATTCCGTATGGCACATACTACCGGGCTGAGCGACTTTCAACTAAGCTTTCGCCTCCAGGCACTTACCTCGTCATCTCACGTCATCGAATGGACGGTAGACTACGGGTTGGGCGATACACCGGTCACCTTCACTCCTGTTGCAGCATCCGGTATATTGACGACAGGTAACAGTACGGTCAGCAACAATACGGTGAACGTGGACTTTGGAAATGCTTTGGATCACTATGCCGGGACGGTGTGGATACGGATTGTCAATCTGACCTCTTCAGCATCCGGCAGCGGCAGCCGCCCGTCAACCGCTATTGATGATTTTTCGCTTAGCTGGGCCGGTACGGCTGCAGGCTCCGTCCGTCCTGCGGTGATAGCGTTATCCCCGTCGAACGGTGCGCAATACGTACCGTTGCATACCGTGCCGGAAATCACATTCAACCGGCAGGTGCAGCCCGGCGCTTCGGGTAATTTGTATATTACTGATGAAAAAGTTGCCCGCTGCGATACGATACCCGCAACAGCACCGCAGATAGCAGTGAGCGGATATACTGTTTCAATAACAGGATATACCTGGAATCCTGCTTCCACTTATCATATCACATTCGATTCGGCAGCTTTCGATACAGCCGGCCATACCGCTTACGGCATCTATGATACGACTGCATGGCGTTTTACCACAGCTCCGGAGGTGCACACTGTTACTTCCCTGCATGAAACCTTCGACGAAGCCTGTGCAAATAATGAATTACCGTCTGGCTGGGCCCGTATCAGTAAAAAGGGTACACAGCAGTGGGGCTGTCATACAGCATACGGGATCACTTCATACCGTATCTCGGCGTATTCCGGAGGTAAATATCATGAAAATGAAGATTGGCTCATTACGCCTCGTATTGATTTGCCTGTAGTGAACCGCCAGTTGTGGTTTAAGCAATATAAACGGCGTTCAGGCACGGAACCGGAGGTGTTATGGTCGGTAGATTATCCGGGTTACGGAGAGCCGGACAGCGCTGACTGGACAAACCTGCAAATGCCGATGGATGCCGCTGATACCATGGGTTGGCAGCTCCATGAGGCAGACCTTTCCACGATACCTGCACAGCCGTTTTTCCTTGCATTTAAATATACATCAACGGTTGCTGCGGGATATGAAATACGTGTAGATAGTATTGTCATAACAACGCCGCAAACAGTCGTTTCCGATGTGGAAGATGGGAGTATCAGATTAGTGGTAAGCAGTATGCCGGGGCAAGATTTCCTGCGTCTGTCGTTTACGGTCCTGCAGGCGGGTATATGCCGGATCTGGATGTACGATATGGCTGGCCGTTCCGTATATCAATGGGTGGGGTATACAGCCAATGGTCGGCAACAACATGTCATAAGTGGTGTGCATCTGCCGCCCGGCCTGTATATGATCCGTATGGAGCAGGAAAAGGGTAGCGGGGCGATTGTTAAAACGATCATTCCCTGATAAACGTAATGTAGAGACGCGATGTGTCGCGTCTCTACTTATGCGGACAGCACGTGGATCATCTCTATCATATCACCGCTAATGCATGTATTAAGTTTTCCCACTTCCGAAAAGGGAGTGTAAGAAATATGGTTGTTCCGTATGCCAACCATAAGCTGGGTTTTATTAGCTCGTAGCGCCATTACGGCTGCATAGCCGAGCCTGCTGGCGAGTACCCGGTCATTGTGAGTAGGTGTTCCGCCTCTTTGTATATGCCCGAGCACACAGGTGCGTACGTCCAGTGACGGGAAACGATCGGTAATGAGTTTGTAAAAACTTTCGGCACCACCAAAATCATCCCCTTCTGCTACAACAAGAATATTGACTGTCTTTTTTCTTCGCTTGTCAAAAGCGATACGTTGGAGGACTTTTTCTGTGTCTGTTGCTATTTCCGGTATAAAGATGTCTTCAGCGCCGCAGGCAATGCCACTATTGAGTGCAATATATCCGGCATCGCGTCCCATTACTTCGATGATGAAAAAGCGATCGTGCGCTTCTGCTGTGTCGCGTATTTTATCAATAGCATCTACCGCCGTAGTTACAGCGGTATCGAATCCGATAGTGGTGTCAGTACCGGCAAGATCCTTGTCTATTGTGCCCGGTAAGCCGATCGCAGGTATGGAGTAATGTTTGAAAAACTCAACTGCCCCTCTGAATGTACCATCCCCGCCGATCAGTGTTAATGCTTCAATACCGTGTTTCTGCAGGTTGTCAAAGGCCTGTTGCCGCCCTTCCGGCTTCATGAAATCTTTGCTCCGTGCAGTCTTAAGAATGGTGCCGCCACGTTGTATGATACCGGAAACATCCGTTGTGTGCATCCGGAAGATATCCCCTTCGATCATTCCCTGATATCCTCTGCGGATACCATATACCTCCATTTCGTGATAAATAGCAGTGCGGACTACGGCGCGTATGGCTGCATTCATACCGGGACTGTCACCCCCGGAGGTCAGCACTCCTATTTTCCGGATCGTCTGATTCATTTTGATGTGTTTTCTTCCGAAAGCTAAAAAAACTTTTTGAAGGAACAATAGATAATCATGTGATCGGGTGCAATTCAAATCTTCGCTTGCGTTTTGCAAGATATTCATTTCGGCCCTTCGGCAAGCTCAGGGTTCAATGACCGTCTTTTAATCCCGGTTGCTGAGCATGTCGAAGCTAAATTCAGTTCTCGTATAGTGAAGATTTGAGTTGTACCCCATGTGATCTGGCAGATGTGATCATTGGAAAATTATGCACTCCGGGCGTCTGTCTGACGTACAAGCCCCGGTGTGCCTTGCTGTTCATAGAAAGTTACTTTTCCTGAAGATACATTATACATTGCCGGTATAATGCCGACGCTACCTGCCTGTACCAGCTTTTTGATTTCGGCACTCTGCACTAATATCTGCTGGGCGGAATAGACCGCGTTCAAATACGACACTGCATTGACAAAATTAGGGTTGCTCCCATTTCGGTTTTCCGTGACAGATTCTTCCATCATCACTGCAGGCTGGATGCGGGCGAGCAGGCCGGTAAGATTGCCCAGTTCCACATGGTCGCAAGCGCCTTTTACTGCGCCGCAATTACTGTGTCCCAGTACCACGATCAACCGGGAGCCGGCTACGACAGTAGCGTATTCAAGGCACCCCAATATGTCTTCTGTGATTACATTCCCGGCGATCCGGATGCTGAAAATGTCCCCCAGGCCCTGTTCAAAAATCAGTTCGGCAGAGGTGCGTGAATCCATACAACTGAGGATCGCAGCGAATGGCCATTGGCCGTGGCTGGTATCGTTTACCAACTCCAGCAGATTTCGGTTCGTCTGCAGGTTATTGATAAATCTGAAATTACCTTCTTTCAGATATTGCAACGCATCGGCCGGTGTGATATCCTGCGGGATACGGTCAGTTCTGTGTTGCATTTCCATTGATGGTCAGTTTTGTTTCAGGTGTATCAGGTGTATGTTTATTTCCGTTATCTGCTTCCGTATTCAATTGTTTGAGCAGCTTTTTGTGATCTCCGGAAGATCGTTTGGGTATTTCTTCATTTTCAATCAGTTCAGCAAGAATATCCCGTTCGCTGGCGGCCGGCGGCACTTTGTAGATGTTTTTAAAGCCTATGAGGGATATGGTAATGTTTGCAGCGTCGGCCTTTGAAGTGGCAAACTCCCGTATGAGGTCGAGAACGTCAAAATCAATGTATTCTGTCCGGCTGGCATCAATGATCACCTTACTGTTCGGCGGAAGTTTGTCTAATGTTTCCTTGATACTGGCCTTGTTGAGGAAAGATACTTCCTGGGCCAGGGTAAGCTTGATCAGATCTCCGTTGCTATAGCTGCTGCGGTGATAATAATAGGGAATACCCATGTTCTGACGCAGAATGTAGAAGATGCTGATCACAAGACCGATACCCACACCTTTCAGCAAGTCCAGCGCCACGACAGCAATGACCGTTGCGACAAACGGGATAAACTGACTCCTGCCGGCTTCCCACATGTGTTTGAATACTGCGGGGCGGCACAAGCGATATCCGGTAAATATCAGGATGGCGGCCAGTGATGCTTTGGGAATATGGTTGAGCAGAGCCGGTATAAGCGCCACGCAAAGCAGCAGCAAAAGACCATGGGTAATAGTCGCTACTTTGGTACGTCCGCCGGCATTGATATTAGCGGATGAACGTACAATCACCGACGTGATAGGCAAGCCGCCTATGAAGCCGCTCATCATGTTGCCGATACCCTGTGCGCGTAATTCTGCATTACCTGAAGTATTTCTTTTAAGCGGATCAAGTTTGTCGGTCGCTTCGATGCACAGCAGTGTCTCGATTGAAGCGACAATGGCAATTACGACTGCAGTTTTCCATACATCAGGATTCATCATGCCGTTAAAGTCCGGCAGGGTAAACTGTCCGAAAAATTCTTTTGCACTTGTTGGCATGGGGAGATTTACCAGGTGAGATGTACCCAGGGCTATTTCAGATCCTGACAGCTTAAAACCTTCGTTGATCAGTGTGCCGATGATGACAACGAGCAGCCCGGCAGGTATCATTTGTACCTTTTTGAACCCCCGTAGTTGCCATAGCGCGAGGATGGTTATACCGGTGATGGCGATGATAACAGCTGCCGGTTCAACCTGTTGCAGGGAAGTTGAGATGTTTTCCATCACAAAGCCATCTTCCGCATCCGGCAGACCTGCCGATCCCGTGGTGCGGCCGAGCGCATTGGGGAATTCTTTGATGATAATCGTGAGACCGATACCGGCCAGCATCCCTTCTATTACATTGGACGGGAAATAGCTGGCAATAGAACCTGCCTTCAGCAATCCCAATACCAATTGAATGGCGCCGGCTATAATTACAGCGCAGAGGAATATATTGAATGCTCCCAATTGCTCGATCGCAACAATCACGATAGCGATCAGTCCGGCGGCGGGGCCGCTTACGCTCAGGTTGGATTTACTAAAGAAACCGATCACCACGCCCCCGATCACCCCGGCTACAATACCTGAAAATAAAGGCGCCTGGGATGCCTGAGCAATGCCGAGGCAGAGTGGGAGAGCGATCAGGAAAACGATCAGCCCGGCAAGAAGGTCCTTCTTATAGCGTTGCAGAAAGGAAATATTTTCTTTCATTTTGGCTTACTGTTAATTGTATTATTTATTTAATGCATGTGTTTTGTGCGTTTTTGAACACACCGAATTGAAGACACACGGTATTTTACCGCTGCAGGAAATGTCAGAATAGCTGCCTAACAGTAATTCGGAGGTGGGGTAAGTATCTCCGGGGTGTAAAGAGAGGGAATATAATCCGAGTAGTGGATGGTAACTGCCCGGTAAGTATCCGTTTCTGTAGTATGGAAGGATGCGGACTGGCCGGATCCATGGTAAGGTTCCAGCAGTCTTTTTAATTTTGAATTGTCATCATGTGCTACTGTTTCGTGCAATTCTTCCATGATCAGGGACTTGTACAATAATTCCCCGACCTCTTTTACAGGTAGTATCTGAAAAGAGAACAAAAGAAGAAAAAAAAATGCACGTAACTTTCTCACAATTGCAAAGTAACGTTAAAATCCTGCAACTTGATCATCACAGCCATTAAAATACTGTTAAACAAAACAATGTGCTTATTCATTTTCTCCGGACAATCACACCGGATTGCTCCTCTGTGCCCCCTGAATATTTCCCTACCTTTGCAACGTATGATTCGCAGAATAGCAATTATATACCTGTTATGTTTCCTGTTTACAACCGGAAGCAGGAGCTATGCCCAGATCAACTGGCCGTCGCCGGAAGTGGAGCAAATGTATCAGCAGGCAAGAACTTTGATGATGAACGGGAGTTTCCCGCAGGCTATTGCAGCATATCAGCAACTTGTCCCGCTGGCGCCGGAGGTGATGGAGATATATCGTGACCTGGGGCGTTTATATTATCTGACAGGCGCTTACGAAGATGCCAATAAGACCTTGACGAGTGTGATCAACAGCAGTGTGGCAGACCGGCAAAGCTTCCAGATAGCGGCAGCCAGCCTGGCTGCGCAGCAGGAATATAAAAAGGCCAGAACAGTCCTGCAGCAGGGCATTGTGCGTTTTCCCAATGCAGGCCTGCTGTATCATGAGCTGGGTAAGCAGCATTACGACCGGCACGAGCGGGAGCCGGCATTACAGGCATGGCTCGATGGTATTGCTGCTGATCCTGTATACTATGTAAACTATTACGAGGCTGCCCGTGCCTATATGGCTACTGATGAGGTGCTTTGGGTGATCCTGTACGGAGAAATGTTCCTGGCCAGAGAAAGCCAGACACCCCGTGCTCAGGAAATGCGTAAGTTGCTTTTGGAAGCTTATAAACGGTTTTATTATGCTCCCAGGAATATAAAAGCCCCGGAATATGGTAAAAATACAGTACAAAAGCAGCCGGTTTCTTTTTATGACGCGGTATACCAGACATTCCGGAAGCTGGCGCCGGTAGTCAGCGACGGATTGTCTACCGAAAATCTGATCATGCTGCGCGCCCGTTTCATTATTGAGTGGAGCAGGACCTATGCGGATCAATACCCGTTTTCGTTATTCAACTGGCATGAGCGGATGTTGCAAAACGGCTATTTTGACACTTATAACCAATGGCTGTTTGGGAAAGCAGAGCATGCGCAGCAATATGAAGCATGGGTCTCTTTTCATAAAGATGCCATGCCTGCACTGGAATCCTGGATGGAACAATACCCGTATCGGCCTTCTGAACGGGATTTTTATAACGAAAGAAAACTGAAAGGTATCTTTTCCGGCCGGTAGGAAGTGATGAGATTACCGGATTTTATCAGGACGCATTTTACACAATGCAAAAGTTAAAATATTCTGTGTATTGATGCGGTGCATGTAAATCTGTTATTTTTGCTGCATCACAGCGCCAATTAGCTAATAAAAAAATAATATCCTCCATCATGAGGCTTTATCTTCTTCGTATCCCTGTTCTGATATTTCTGAACCTACTTATAGGTCTTTCTACTGTTTTTGCACAGCCGGTGCAGACTGCGGATAAGATCGTTGCGGTCGTCGGACGCAGCCGGATCATTCTTCAATCCGATCTGGAAGTACAGGCCGCCAACCTGAAATTGCAAAGTCCCGAGTCGTATCATGACACTATGAAGTGTGGTATTCTGCAGCAGATGATCATGTCGAAGATGCTCGTGGAGCAGGCTGAACGTGACAGCGTACTGGTGGGTGAAGAAGAAGTAGAAGCCAACCTGGATAATAAACTGCGGTACTTTATTTCCCGTGTATATGGATCTAAAGAGAAGCTGGAGCAGGCAACGGGTAAGACTGTTTACCAGATCAAAGAGGAAAACAGAGAAGTGGTAAAAGAGCAGATGCTTGCGGAACGTGTTCAGGGGCAATTGCTCCAGAATGTTGCCATTACACCTACAGAGGTCAGAGCATTTTATAACAACATTCCTGCAGACAGCCTTCCGTTTTTTCCTGCCAGTGTGGAAGTAGGACAGATCGTTATTGATCCCCCGGTAAGCCCGGAACTTGAAGCCTACGCCCGCAAACAACTGGAAGACATCCGCGACCAGATCGTAAAGGAAGGAAAAAGCTTTGAGGCAATGGCCGGTATTTACAGCCAGGATCCCGGAAGCCGGGACAACGGAGGGCGATATAATGATGTAAGTCGTATTGACGGTGGCTGGGCTCCTGAATTTGTTACGGCGGCGTTCCGGTTGCAGAATGAGGATGTTTCACCGATTGTAAAGACCAAATTTGGCTACCATATCATCCAGATGATACAGCGTAAAGGCGACCAGGCAGATGTACGTCATATTCTTATTATACCGGAACGTACCTCGGCCGATTTCAGAGTTGCCCTGTCCCGCCTCGACAGCGTACGGGCTGAGCTGATCAGCGGTAAGATCAGCTTCCCTCAGGCTGTCGCTAAATATAGCACGGATGATCAGTCGAAGATGACCGCAGGTATGATGACAGATCCGCAGACCGGCGCCAGTCAGCTGGAAATAGATCAACTGGACCCCGCCCTGGCTCTGATGATAGACAGCCTGTCGCCGGGTAGTTTTTCTCATCCGCATGTGTTCGTAAATCAGTTTACCGGCGAACGGTCCTGCCGCATCATCTATCTGAAAGACAGGTCTGAGCCGCATAAAGCCAACCTCCGGGATGATTACAGCAAAATACAGCAGGTAGCCCTTTCCCAAAAGCAAAACAAGAAGCTGGATCAATGGCTGCGGGACAAATTACCTACCTATTACCTGAAAGTGGATCCCGAATACAGGGACTGCGGACCTATGGCCGGGTGGAAGGAATTTATTCATTAACAACAAATATACCGGATTTGTCTTACCTTGCCAGAATCAATATCAGAATTATTTAATGGCAACAAAGAAAAAAAACATTGTAAAGTTCGCACCGAAAGGCACTCCGAGCTTTTACGATGACGTAAAGCTGAAAGTAGATGAATATTTTCAGGCTCATAATACGCGTGGTTACGCAAATTCCACGATGTATGTAAAGACCGGTGTCATGCTGGCGCTTTATTTTGTACCCTATCTGTTGATGACTATTGGTGTTGCCGCAGGTAATCCCTGGTTGTTTTACGGATTCTGGATGCTGATGGGGGCTGGTATTGTGGGTATCGGTACTTCTGTTATGCATGATTCCAATCACGGCTCTTACGCCCATAATAAATTTGTCAATAATACGCTGGGCGGTATCCTGAACATATTAGGCGGCTATTCGGCCAACTGGAAGATACAGCATAATGTGCTGCATCATACATATACCAACGTAGAAGGACTGGATGAAGATATTGAAGCCGGGGTTTTTCTGCGTATGTCGCCCCATGCCCCGCGTCGTGGCTTTCACCGCTTTCAGCACATTTATGCATGGTTCCTTTATTGCATGATGAATCTTTTCTGGGTGACGGTAAAAGATTATCGTCAGTTAATTAAGTATAATCAACTTGGTTTGCTGAGAAAAGAAAAGCTTACGCTCAAACGCGGGCTTACCGAACTCACGATACTGAAAGTGTTTTATATCGGTTATGTGATTGTACTCCCCATCTTGTTTTCAGGTATGCCCTGGTATCATATTGTGCTGGGTTTTGTTGTGATGCATGTTATAGCAGGCCTGGCTCTGGCATGTATCTTTCAGCCGGCCCATGTGATGGAAACATCAGAATTTCCGGAGCCTAATCCCGACAGAAAAATGGAGAATAGCTGGGCGGTACACCAACTGCTGAATACAACCAATTTTGCTCCCGACAGTAAGATATTATCCTGGTTTATCGGTGGTTTAAATTACCAGATAGAACACCATTTGTTTCCTCATGTATGCCATGTACACTATCCGAAAATTTCATTAATCGTGCAGCGCGTGGCTAAGGAATATGGGATACCGTACCAGGTGCAGCCTACTTTTGCACATGCTTTGTGGGAGCACGGCAAAATGCTCAGAATATTGGGAAAAGGCAAGTCCTCCTGATTGGTTTGCGGTAAGTGGCTGATGGGTACGGTGGTTATCTTGCAAAAAGATAAAATTGAAAATCTCAAAGAAGAAACCCAGTTTTCCTGTCAATGAAGCGCTGAGAGATTATCTGCTGTATTACGGGCGGGAAATACACTTGCCCGTGCTGTATGATGACCTGCTTCATTTCGATGGCTCCGTACCTGTTTATGACAAGCAGGGAAAGGATACGCTTTGGGAAACGGCTATGTATAATCAGCACGATGCGCCCGCTATTCATGAAGGGCTGAAGCAAACATATTCCATATTAAAGACAGAAGGCGAGGGCAGTGTACATAAAGACCTGCATATTGAACGGGTAGATTATTGTGTGTTTGGAAATTCCAACCCTTTCCGGGTAAAGATTGTCAATAATATCAATGATATCTACGATTATTTTTACGTAAAACGGGCGGATGCTTCCCGTATATACGGACTTGAACTGGAGCATATTCTTTCTCCTGAACGAATCAATTACTTTGTCAGCACTACCACGCTTGTGGAGGAACATATTGCCGGTGTTCCCGGCGATCAGTTTATTGAAGATTATCTGAAAAAGCAGACCTTCAATAAGTTCAATATGGGACGTATCGCAAAAGAGCTGGTCAAGTTTAATGAACGTTGTTTTGTGCGGTTATTGGGAGATATGCGTTCTTATAACTACGTTTTTGACATTACGCCTGATTTTGATGAGGTGCAGTTCCGCATCCGGCCGATAGATTTTGATCAACAGAGTTATGAGGGGCATAAGAATATGTACCTCCCGCAGTTTTTCAAAGAAAATTACCCGTTGGTAAAGCTGGTACAGGATTATTTTTCGCAGGAGAATATCATACAATATCGTAAAGAAGAGCGGGCTATGATCATCCGTCGTATTAAGGCTGCAGGTAAACAATTAAATGCCCTGCTTGATTGTATGGAAGCCGACACAATTTCCCCGCCGGAAAAAATACACCAGCTACGGTCCGAGCTGGCGCAACATTATAACGACGGGTCGTTCCATTATTGCAATAGCATGGGGAGTATTGTCCGTCACTCAATAGATCTTCTGATGCAGGAGTAATCCAACGTGTAGCACTACGGAATAAGTTGTTTTTGGACGAAGATCAGATCCGTGCCCGCCAGGGTATTTCTTCGGCTCCGTTGATATGGACGATGTATCGTGCCAGCACAAAAAGGAAATCGGATAAGCGATTCAGGTATTGTATGATCAGTTCCGGTACTTGTGTTTCCTGCTCCTTAGCCATACCTACGCACAGGCGCTCTGCTCTGCGGCAGACACATCGTGCCACATGGCAGGCCGACGCAGCCAGGTTGCCCCCCGGTATGATAAAGGATCTCATTTCCGGCAGCGTTCTGTTCATCTGGTCAATAAGTTGTTCCAGATACTGCACGTCTTCGGGATGAAGATCCGGTAGCTTCATTTTTACTTCCTTATCAGGCGAGGTGGCCAGTTCGGAGCCGATCGTGAACAGGCGGTCCTGTATCTCCCGCAGCCGTGTGCTGATCTCCGCATTGGCGGCCAGATCATTGACCATGCCGATATGGGAGTTCAACTCGTCTATTGTGCCGTAACTTTCAATGCGGATATGATTTTTCGGAACACGCACGCCTCCGATCAGACTGGTACTGCCCTTGTCTCCTGTTTTGGTGTATATTTTGAATGCCATGATTGTTTGTTTTAACCGTATATATGTTTTGTGGCAGTAGAGACGCGATGCATCACGTCTCTACGAGGACGATACCACGACGCCATCCCGTATTCTTATCACTCGTTGTGTGTATGCGGCGATATCTTCTTCGTGCGTTACCAACATCACGGTGTTGCCGTTTGCATGTATAGATCCGAACAGGTCCATGATCTCTTCAGACGTTTTTGTATCCAGGTTGCCCGTGGGTTCGTCTGCCAGGATCAGTGACGGATTGTTGATCAGGGCACGGGCAATGGCTACACGCTGACTCTGCCCGCCGGATAGTTCGTTTGGCTTATGATGCGCCCGTTCTGCAAGTCCGACTTTTTCCAGCATGGCAAGTGCCCGCTCCTGCCGTTCTTTCTTTCCTGTGCCCGCGTAGATCAGTGGTACCGCTACATTTTCCCATGCGGAAAGCCGGGGCAGCAGGTTGAACTGCTGAAAGACAAATCCTATCTCCCCGTTGCGTACATCCGCCAGTTCGTTGCCGCTCATCCTGCTGACGTCTTTTCCGTTGAGCAGATATTGCCCGGATGTGGGTGTATCGAGACAACCGATGATATTCATCAATGTAGACTTGCCTGATCCGGAGGGACCCATCAGGGATACATATTCGTTGCTTGTGATCGTCAATTGCACGCCTTTTAAAACAGGTAGCGCCTGCCTGCCAAGGAAGTAACTTTTATGTATGTCAATGAGCCGGATTACTTCTTTCATACTGCAATTTGCCCAAAATTATGCGGAGTTTCAAAATTAGCTATAATTTCACGCAATGAGGCTGTCTAAAAAAATCGTCATTCCAGTATTATGTGATAACCTTACATCAAAGAACGGTGTCATCCTGAGGAGTAATTTGGGTTGCCCAAACAATGATAAGAATGACGGAAATTTGGGGGATCGTATTTATTGTTCATTCAACAACCGGCAGCGTAACAGTCTTCACAATAGTGCCATAACCTGTTCCTGAGTG
>JBBCJI010000006.1:0-114776 GCA_037190845.1 Flavipsychrobacter sp.
ATCCGGGTGGTAACTGTCTGTACTTTGAATGGTTCCCGCCGCTGGGATTGTCGGATCACCGGATCTCCAACCCGGTAGCACAGCCGGAAGTAAACACACGGTATTTCGTTACCGGCCGTACGGAAGACGGCTGTATCGCCACGGATTCGATAGATGTGTATGTGAACCTGGATTCGTACATCGACGTCCCGAATGCATTTGCACCAGGTATCGGCCCGAACAATGTATTACGCCCGGTACGACGTGGACATGTAACACTCAAATCCTTCTCCGTATATAATCGCTGGGGAGTAAAGATGTTTGAAACAAAAAACCTGGACGAGGGCTGGGATGGTTCCTTCAACGGAGCGCCGCAGCCGATGGGTGTGTATGTATATGTGGTAGAAGCTACCACACCGACTGGAAGGGAATTCCGCAAGCAGGGAAACTCGACACTGCTACGCTAGCAATTATGAATGATGAGTTATGAATGATGAATTACCAACTTATAAATTCATCATTCATAATTGCTCAACGGTGATCCGGGTTCTTTCTTAAAATGCCTGTATACCAGCTTATCAGTCAAGGCCGGCAACAGTTTGTTCAGCCATACCGTAAGCTTACCCTGCCTGGTCATAACTACAGTCCTCCGGCGGCGTTCCATGGCATTTAAGATCAAAGCAGCGCATGCTTCCGCACTCATCAGGCTGGATTCATTGAGCGGCGTTTCCCCCTGTGCAACGCCTGATGCACCTCTGGCTACATTCCTTATATTGGAGCTGGTAAAGCCGGGACTCACCCACATCACATGCGCGCCGGTTTTCAATAATTCTGTTCGCAATGCCTCCAGAAACCCCTGCATCGCAAACTTGGAAGCGGAATAACCAGTACGTCCCGGTAGTCCCCGGTACCCGGCAATGGATGATATGCCCACTACCAGGCCCTTATGTTCACGAATGGAGGGCAACGCATATTTCGTACAACATACCGTACCCCAGAAATTAACGTCCATCAATTCTCTGATTACCTGCAGATCTGTTTCCTCAAACAGGGCGCGCATACTGATGCCGGCATTGTTGACCAAAGCGTCCACCCTGCCCCATTTATCCAAAACGGCTTCTATGAAAAGCCGGCAATCCGTCTGCCTGCTTACATCTGCCTGAAAAACCATGAGCCGTTCCCCGGAAAAATCTGAAGTAGCCTGCTCCAGTTTTTCCTTATTTCGCGCACAAACTGCTACTTTTGCACCCCGGCGTATTGCTTCTGCGGCGAGGGCCTGCCCGATCCCGGAAGAAGCGCCTGTAATGACCACAACCTTATCTTGGAACGAATACATGTATCATGATTTTCGGAGTAAAGATAAAGTAGAATCATACAAACACGACCGGATAAGACAAGAACAGCAAATTAATAACCACAAACAATTTCATCTTATGAAAGTAATGATCATCATGGGTTCGCAAACCGATGAAGCCGTAATGAACGAAAGCCGCAACTGGCTCAACTGGTTCGGCATTGAAAATGAAATGATCGTAGCTTCGGCACACCGCAATCCGGACAAGGTAAAAGACCTCATGGTCACTGCACAGGAAAAAGGATTTGGTGCAGTCATTGCTGCTGCCGGCATGGCGGCTGCCTTGCCGGGGGTTTGTGCCGCCTATACGTCGCTTCCGGTGCTGGGCGTACCATTGGACGGAGGATTACCCGGTGGCATTGACGCCTTGTACAGCATCGTACAGATGCCTGCAGGACTGCCCGTAGGTACATTGGCCGTAGGTAAAGCAGGCGCCCGCAATGCTGCAGTAATGGCTGCAAGGATCTTTGCCCTCAGCAACCCCGCAATCGCAGAGAAAGTAGCGGCGTTTAAAGAACAGGGATACAAAATTTAGTGATGAGTTATGAGTGATGAGTTATGAATTATGAATGAATCAACTCATAATTCATAACTCATCACTCATAATTATTCCGCGATAACAGCTTGTATTGCCTCCGCAATATCCTCTGCATTAGGCTTGGAAAAATAATCACCATCGGTAGCATACGCCGGGCGATGAGGCTGTGCAGACAACGTACGCGGACTTGCATCCAGCCATTTATACCCCCCCTGCAATTCCATTACCTGCTGGAACATATATGCCGCTGCCCCACCCGGTACATCCTCATCTATAAATATAATACGGCTGGTCTTCTTCAGACTTTCGACTATTACATGATTCGTATCAAAGGGTAACAGCGTACGTACGTCTATCACTTCACAACTGATCCCCTGCGGTTCCAGATAATTATTGATTGCTTCGTCTATCACCCGCAATGTGGAACCATAAGACACAATGGTAATGTCAGCACCTTCCCGGATTACTTCCGGTACACCGAGCGGTACCGTATAGCGATCCAGGTTAGCCGGCATCTTTTCTTTCAGGCGGTAACCGTTCAGGCATTCTATAACAATAGCCGGATCGTCACTCTGAAGCAATGTGTTGTACATACCTGCTGCCTGCGTCATATTGCGCGGCACACAGAGGTATATACCCCGGATGCTGTTCAGGATCATACCTATGGGAGAGCCACTGTGCCAGATGCCTTCCAGCCGGTGTCCCCGGGTACGGATGATCAGCGGACATTTCTGTCCGCCGCGGGTACGGTAGTGTAACGTAGCCACATCATCACTCAACGGCTCCAGCCCGTACAGCAGATAATCCAGATATTGAATTTCGGCGATCGGACGAAGCCCCCTCATCGCCATACCGATGCCCTGCCCTACAATGGTAGCCTCGCGGATGCCGGTATCGAATATCCGTCCTTCACCATGTTTTTCCTGCAGACCGGCAAAGCCCTGATTCACATCGCCGATACGCCCCAGGTCTTCACCAAATGCAAATACAGCGGGGTTGGCAGCAAATGTCTGATCAAAGAATTTATTCAGTATCTCATACCCGTTCAGTGACGGGCTGTCGGCATTAAAGACAGCAGGCACTTCGGGTACTGCCAGGGCATTGTAACGGGATCTGGAATGCAGATGTGAATTGAACTTCTCCTTATTGTCGTCCTTCAGATTATTATAATAATTCCGGAGATTACGAACGGCATCACTGTTAGCGGGCGACAGCCGCAGCACCTGCTGCAATAGCTGCATTATATCTTTCCGGATTGGTTCCTTAATGGCATTCAGCTTTTGTACCAGCGCAGCTATATCAGTAGCATGTCCTCCGCCTTCAAATACCACCTGATTACACAAAGCGGTTGCCTGCTGCACCTGTTCCCGGATCGGGGCGATAAATGCCTCCCATGCTTGTTGCTTTGCTTCGCGCGTTTCCGCTTTGGCTGTTTCTTCTATCTCATTCAGCTCATCTTCCCCGGCAATCGCATTTTCGAGGATAAATGCACGCATTTTGCTGATGCAGTCATATTCTTTTTCCCATTCAAGCCGTTCCGGGGTTTTATACCGTTCGTGGGAGCCTGAGGTGGAGTGTCCCTGTGGCTGCGTTACTTCCTGGATATGAAATACTGCGGGAATATGCGTTTCCCGTACCCTAGCAATGCCCTGCTGCACCGTAGCGACAAGCCCGGCATAATCCCAGCCTTTGGCAGTATATATATGCACACCGCCTTTTTCTTCATCCCACTGCATGCCTGCGAGCGCTTCTGAAATTGAATTTTTAGTTGTCTGGTATTGCCGGGGAACGGAGATCCCGTAACCATCATCCCATACAAAAATGGCCAGCGGTACACGCAGCACACCTGCGGCATTCACCGTCTCCCAGAACAGCCCTTCCGAAGTAGAGGCATCCCCGATCGTACAAAAAACGACCTCATTACCATTCCGTGAAAATTTTTCGAAACCCTGTTTCAGTTCCGGTACATTCCGGTAACATTTCGAAGCAAAGGCAAGACCCAGGGCGCGCACCATCTGCCCTGCAGTAGGAGATATATCGCTGGACGACTGCGGGGACGTGGTCAGATCTTTCCATTCTCCATCTTCATCCAGCCAGCGTGTACCATAGTGGCCGTTCATCATACGCCCGGCACTCGATGGTTCTTCGTCGACATCCGGGTTGGCATACAACTGGGCAAAAAACTTCTGAATATCGCTCATACCTGTAGCAAACATCAGCGTCTGGTCGCGATAGTAACCGCTACGGATATCTCCGGGCTGCATACATTTGGCAGCAGCGATCTGTGCCAGTTCCTTACCATCACCAAAAATGCCGAACTTGGCCTTGCCGGTAAGCACTTCACGCCGGCCGGTCAGGCTGGCTTCACGGCTGGCTACGGCAATATGATAATCATGTAGTACTTCCGCTTTAAATTCATCAAAAGACAAACGTTCCTGTTGTATCCCGGGAGCCTGCTGCTGCATAAGATCATTCATATTCTATGAGTTGCAAAGATAATCGGTTCGCGGGAGACGAGAAAACCTCATTGTCACCCGGATGTTGAAAAAATCATAAAACGATAGCTGTCAGGAGCGTACAGGAAGCGCTATTTCATAGCTTTTACCCGGCTTGACGGTGAGCGTACGTGCACGTAGCCATGGGTTGTACAGCTTCAGCATCCGGTAATTCGTACCGTTGTCGATAGCATATTGTGCCAGATCAGGAATAGAAGATGTTACCGTTACCGTCCTGGTTTTATACGGTTTATACGAATCTGCAGCAGGCATGATAAAACCTGCTTTTTCCCCGGCGGAAATAAAATGCTTCAATGCAAGGATCCGGAAGATATAACGCATGGTTTCTTCCGGCAGCAACAGATCATAATAATATTGTGACTGCTGGAAGGTAGCATGCTTATTATAGCCTGCCTGCCCGCAATTGTAGGAAGCAGCGGCGGCTGTCCAGGTACCAAACTTTTCTTTTGCCTCTTTCAGGTAACGGCAGGCAGCATCAGTAGACTTGAGGACATGATAACGCTCGTCTACTTCATCGTTTACCTCAAGACCATAACGGGGGGCCGTATCTTTCATAAACTGCCAGAAGCCCACGGCGCCGGCCCTCGATACCTGGTTCATCAGCGAGCTCTCCGCCACACAGAGATATTTAAAATCGTCCGGCACACCATGTTCCCTGAGCCGCGCTTCGATCATAGGGAAGTAACGCGGTGCATTTCTCAGAATAAATAATGTGTTGGTATGACCATAATAATTTACCAGGAGCTCCCGCTCAAGCTGCTCCTTCACATCCGGTCGCTCAAGCGGCGTCCGCTCCCCGGCGAAGCTGATCTCTTTGGGTGTTTCCGGCACATACCATTTATACAAAAGCCGACCACCTTCTTTTACTTCTGCAGCTTCAGGTAATTCCTCTTTATCGAAGGAAAACAGGGTTGTCACGGTAATACCCAGTATCACTCCCGCAATCAACAACACACCGGCACGAAAATTCCGTTTCATTTATTCAAGATACGAAAAAATAATTAAACCCACTGTAGAGACACGACGCATCGCGTCTCTACGAGAACCGTTCCAGATACCAGCAACTGTAGTGATCCAGATAATTATTGATGAATACAACCCGTCTGGAAGCAACTGCTTTAGCATCATACATCAACAAACCAAGCCCTATAGCACCGGCAGTGGCATATTCTCCGCTGAGGTGCTTAAAACCCGACTGTGTGGCTTGTCTGAAATGTTCCCGACGTATGTAATCATATATCCCACTCCACCGTTCGTCGCCATTCATACCCAGCAATACGAAGTCAATATCATCTTCGCGTACTGGCAGCGAGGCAATAAAATGATCCAGTTGCTGCCTGGTTTCCTGCTCCGTACGGGCGACAAAAAAGTGCAGGGCTTTGAGATGAAGAAATGTTTCCGTCAGCGGACGGCTGGTGACGGTGAAAAAACCGGCGCCCTCACCGGCAATGCTCCCCTTCCGGAGATCCGTATATAAAGAGGTATCGGAAGCAGGATGATCACGGTATACTTTACCCCGCTGCATCAGCAGCACGCTCGTATCCGTAAGCTCATCAATACCACCGGCCAGCACTACATGTTCCGGGTGTTCGTTCAGGTAAAGTTTTGCATTCAGCAATGCATGCTCAAAGGAATGACCACGATGCACAAATGTGAGGTTGTGTCCGTTACAACCGAGCAGCAGGGCAATCTGCCCCGCCACGGTATTGTGTGTGGACTGGATAAATGAAGTGGGCGTCAGTTGCTGTTCTTCGCGTTCAATCATACGACCGAGAAATTGTTCTGTATCCTGCAGGCATCCCAGGGCCGTACCCACCGACAGTGCATCGGGTGTTTCGACGCCTGACTGCTGCAGGCAGGTTTTAGCAGCGGCCACACCCATACGCACGGCTTTGCTCATCCGCCGCAACTGCATCGGCGGGATCAGACCGGTATAATCCGGCTCTTTTGCATCAAGACGATCTGTATACCAGGAGATATCTGTCTCCGGAAAATCCTCCGCTGCATTACTACCTGCAGCACAGATCAGCCCTGTCCCGTTGATATACAAATCCATTATCGCAATTTGAAAATTTGGGAATCATATTGGAATGTAAAGCGTCTACTCGCGTCATTCCGGGTTATTAATAACATGTCTCTAATTAATAAGGGAATGACGTATCGTATGAATCTGTCCACTGTGTCATGCAGAACGAAGCGAAGCGGAGTGAAGCATCTCACATAATGTGTGCCTGTATTATGTGGGATCCCTCCTTTCGTCGGGATGACACCGTTCATTAATTCATGGTTCCGTGGATGATACGAGTAATAATCCCAACCTTGGTCTTTTATTCGCATATCAATAGCAGGATATCCTCGGGTTAATATCATCAATCTGGTTTTGAAAATATCAAAGATGAACAATTACCACCAAAGCCAAAGGAGTTAGACAATACATGGCGAATCTCCTGTCCGGTACGTAAGGTTGTCACAGGTTGCCAGTTCAGGTCTTCCATTTGCCGCTGCCAGCGCAGGTTCGGAAAAATGATTCCGTCGCGGATGCTCACAGTGCTGAACACCGCCTCCACACCGCCTGCCGCACCAAGGGTATGACCGGTATACGCTTTGGTAGACGATGCCGGGGGCACCGCTCCGTCAAATACTTCCGTTACGGCCTTACCTTCGGAGCTGTCATTATTTGCCGTACCGGTACCATGCAGGTTGATATAATCAATATCAGCGGGTGACAATCCTGCGCAGGCAAGCGCTCCCTGCATCGCCAGTATATTCCCGGTGCCTTCGGGAGAAGAAGCCGTCTGGTGATAGGCATCGTTCGCATTGGCATAACCGCTGACGGTACATATTGCCTGAGCACCGCATTGCTGCATGGCCTGCTCATTCATCAGCACCACATAGCCCGCTCCCTCGCCCAGGTTCAGCCCCTGGCGATCGTTATCAAAAGGACGACAGGGCTGCCGGTCGAGTATCATCAATGAATTAAATCCGTTCAGGGTAAAAAGCGAAAGGCTATCTGCGCCGCCTGCCACGGCTACATCAAGCATACCTGCACGGATCATCTGCGCCGCCATCATAATGCTATTGGCAGATGAAGAGCAGGCGGTACTCAATGTCGTTACAAAACCGCCTATCCCGAAATGACGGGCAACAAGCTCTGTGACTGCGCCGCATTCATGAGTACAAGCTGCCTCTACACCATCAACATTCCGGTCCTGCATGAAGCGGGCGTAAAACGCTTCTGTAAGGTCCATACCTCCCACCGTATTGGCAGAAAAGAACCCGGTACGTAATTTCTTTGCCGGTACACGATACGGTTGCCAGGCTTCCTGTACGGCCACAGCACTCAGCAAAGCCGTCCGCGGCCAATGATCCGGCACACCGGCCATGGCCGCCAGCGCTGCATTGGTTGCCGGCACTGCTCCAACCGGTAATTCTTCAGACCAGCGGGTTTTCAGAGAAGAAGAAAAACCGATCCCGCTCGTCCCTGTATATAAGGCTGCCGCACATGCGGCCGTATCGTTGCCGATTGCCGTAATGATACCGGTATGCACTATATAGGGGGTGTATTTCATCATAAGTTTCGAACAAGATGTGTTGGATGTGGGAGATGTGATAACACATTCGTCACATCCAACACATCTGTCACATCATTTTTTTATAGCAATCATTCATATACGCTGCCGCTGCCTCCACGGACAATCCCGGAGTGCTGCCGGTGCGGGTTACCCAGAACATACAGACATCCTGCACATCCGCAGTCACATCTACCCACCCGCACAGGCAGGCATCCATATTCTTTTGTATCATCAGGTCATTGACCCAGAAGAGCAGCTCTGTGCTGTCGAAGCGATCCTGCACCATACAAAGCTGCTCGCCCTTAAAGCCATGCCGGATGCAGATCTCTCCCAGCATGATATTGGGCAGGGTATATACAAACAAGGCCGGGCTGGGGATCGTAGCCAGCGTCTCCTGGTAACGCCTGTCTGCTTCTATACAACCGGCGTCTGTAAACAGCACCACACTCGTTTTGTCTTTATCATATCCTTCATATACCGGATCCTCATCCGTCATCAATAAATACTCAGCCGCCAGCCAGGCCCATTTACAGAGCATATCCATTTTGAAAAATTTGGGATAAGCGCGGTGCAAAGCTTCATAAACCATATCGGGAGTTACTTGTACCCCTGCGGAAGAAAATAATGGGTGTGCCAAGCCGTCCCGGGTGATCATCCCATTTTTTATACGGATATAATGCGGTATATGTATCACTATACAATCAGGCGCCAGGAAGCATACTGTTATTCAGGATCAGGAAACAGCATTTTTCTGATCAATATACCGTGCAAGCGCCTGGATATTTTTTTCATGGTTTTTAACAAAAGGATTGCTCTCATCCCATACATAACCGGCAAGCACAGAGCATATCTGTGCCATGATCTCCTGGTCCGGGTTTTCGGCGAAAAACACTTTATACAGTGTTCCATCATACCAACTGTTCACATAGGTGCGGAATACATCCACCCCCCGCTGCATTTGCTTCATATAATCTTCCATCCAGTCTACCTGCTCACCTTTCAGGTGACGTATGACCAGGTTAGCCGCCTTTTGGGCAGAAACAGACGCAAGCGTCACGCCCGACGAGAATACCGGATCCAGAAACTCGGTCACATTTCCGGTCAGCACAAAACCATTGCCGAAAAACGTTTCTGTCGTAGCGCTCCATCCCTGAAGTACCCTGGGTTCCCATAATAATTCGCTATCCTTAAACCGGTCCGCCAGATCAGGCTCTGTAGCCAACATTTTCCTGTATTGTGCTGTTATATCACCTGCATCTGTAAATTGTTCAAAAAATTCCGGATCACCCACAAATCCCAGGGAAGTATTTCCGTTTGAGAATGGGATTACCCAGACCCAGGTACGGGGATTATGCACATAAATCGAAATCCGGTCTGGCAGTGCTGCATTCCTGTCGTACCTGTAAGGATCCGTCATGTGGCAAAAGAATGCTTTACGGGTATACTGCCCGGAAACCTTATCCAGCCCGAAAAGCCGGGGAATCACACGACCGTAGCCGCTGCCATCAAGAATAAAACGTGCATGGATCTCTTCTCTATGGCCATCAGCCGTAGTTACCGTTGTCACAGAGGAACCGTCATCGGCGATCTTTATACCGGTTACTTCCATTTCATATTGCAGCGGAATACCCATCCGCTCACATTCATCGGCCAGCACTTTATCAAACTCTGCACGGGGCACCTGCCAGGTCCAGTTCCATCCGGGTGTATACTGCCAGGCAAATTCAAAGTCATACACTTCATTATTGCGGACGAATTTGGCGCCGTTTTTCTGCTGGAAGCCTTTTGCTTTTACAGCCTCAAGGAATCCGGCTTCTTCGAGCGCCTCCATGCACCGGGGTAGCAGGCTTTCCCCGATCACAAAACGGGGAAACCGCATCTTTTCAACGATCTGCACATCCAGTCCTGCCTGGTGCATAATGGATGCAGCAATTGTTCCGGACGGGCCGGCGCCGATCACCAGTACGTCCACTTGTTTTTTAATACTCATAAAAGAGGGGGCATATTTCACTGCCTGATGCAGCCGGTTAATTTATTTTCGTTTTTTCAGCTCCTGGATCGTATGACTTAATCCTACATCGTCATGCTGCCGCACGATTTCAAAACCTGCCCGGTCAATAAGCTCCGAGAATACACGGCTGTCGTACATCTGACTGTTGCCATTTGCCATAGCCGTAAAATACAGGGAGGTCATCTGGAGGCTGAATGCCGAAGCTTCGAAACGCTGGCGGTCCCAGAAGGTCTCATTAACGAATACCCTTCCGCCATCCGGCAGTGCACGGTAACATTTCTCAAGGATGAATACGATTTCATCATCTGCAAAACAATCCAGGAACTGGCTCATCCAGATCACATCGTAGTCGCCCGGCAATTCGGTTTCCTTACTTAATATATCCTGGGGATGGTATTGCACACGATCCGTAAACCCGGCATCGTCAATATTTTTCTTTGCAAGGTTCAGTTGTCCCTGCAGGTCCACCATGCCGATCTGTACATCCGGGTTGTATTCCAGGCACTGCAGCGACCATTTACCGGTATTACAGCCGATATCAAGGAGCTTTTTGGGGTTATGCGCAAATACGATCGGCAACGCTTCCGGAAAGGCATTATCGGAATAGTAGTGGTCAAAAGCATACCAGCTCGGTCCGGCTTTTCCGGGCAGTTTAAACAGGCCCTGGTATATGGTATCCCAGTCGCCCAAATGTCGCAACCCTCTTGGCTTGCCATCTCTCAATGAAGCTTCCATATCCTGTGCGCCGTCATAGCATACATCCCGCATGAAGTCGGTATTGACGCGGGTCATGGGATGGTTCAGGAAAAAATGCCCGAGCTTGGACAAAAAATAACGCCCGTCGCGACGGTATACCAATTTGATACCCAGACCTGCTTCCAGCAGCACACGGACCGCATAGCGCGAAAGGTCCACTTTTTCCGTCACGGCATCGAGCGTAATACCATCCTGTCTTGCATTTTCGACTTCGGTAAGTATACCGGAGTCGCGGAGCAAAACGGAAGCCTGGAATACATAGGGTGCAAATGCGATGAACTGAGCCTGCGAAATAGCTTCGAGCGCGCTCATCTTATCATCTTCAAACAATACTTTTCTTTGTGTGGGCGTTTCTGTCATTGAAAATAAATAAGGTTCTGATCTCTATGAGGTAGCAAACTGCGTGCAAGTTAATGAAATGTGTTTAATACAACAGGATGTGTTTGATGTGGGAGATGTGACAGATGTGTTTTCATGGGGCTATCACATCAAACACATCTGTCACATCCCACACATACCTCTACTCTACCGACATTTTGATATGCACACTTCCCGACTTTGATGCGATACGGGCGATATAAGTTCCGGCAGGCAGGCTGCTTACGTCCACCTGTTCGCGATTCATGCCGGGATGTACCTGCCATGATGTTCCGGTAACCACACGTCCTGTAATGTCCTGTATGATCAACTGCAGTTGTTCCGCACGATGCCCTGTATATTCGATGGTAAAGAAGCCACTGGCAGGATTGGGATACAGTACGCAATCCAGTTTTTCCCCGCTGAAAGTGTATACGCCATTTTGCTGTGCGGCACGTTTTACCGCAGCATACGCATTGATCTTGCCATGTCCCCAGGTATTATTTCCAGTCGCAGGTATCGTGCCGGTATTAGCATCCGTTATAGCCGTTTCTTTTATAATCCCGATGACTTCTTCCGGTGTAAGCCGCGGATTAGCCTGCAGCATCAGGGCCACAATACCCGAAGCTACGGGCGCCGATGCAGATGTCCCTATAAATTCACCGAAATAATATTTCTTACCCGAAACAGGATGGGTAAATTCACTGATTACATTCGAATTCGAAGACCCTGTGGGTGTATAGGCCAGGTCGTGCGAGTTCACTGCAGTGGCGAGCGTCAATCCCGGAGCCGCTATATCCGGCTTTATGCGACCATCAGCCATAGGGCCGCGACTGGAGAACGGTGCAATATTACCCACAGTAACATAACCACTATAACTGCGTGGGAAGTTATTGACATCCCTGTATCCTGTCTTTGAGGCATAGGCGCCAACCAGCAATACCGAACCTGCGCTACCCATATCGCTCACCGTATGTGTATTATCACCGGATGTAGCCCAGGATTGCCCGCCCTTGCTGAAAATACTCGAGTAGCGGTCAATATAACCATAGAAGTAATATTCGTTCCACATATGCACAAGTCCGTCCGTACCGGTGACTGAAACGCATGCATCATCGTCTGTCTTGTTATGCACCACCACCGTCAGTCTGGGCTTACCATTAAATTCCGACGGAGACCCAATAAATTCAATAAAGCAGGTATCCAATCCATTGGCGCTGATCAGGAACGTATCTTTTATACCATCCACGGTGCATAAGACATCTGTATGATTCCCTGCCACACCATTGTCATAGAGGGATAACGAGGCACAAAAAGCCTTGCCCGGTTCTCCCCATATATCCACCCAGGTACGTTTGTAGTCATTTCCGGGAGATGTCGTCGCTGTCGGTATAAATTTCAAAAAGGTATGTACAACCGTATCAGTGGCAGTAAATGTTTTCTGCAGATGAATGCTGTCTGTACCGTCATTACCGGCGCTCATGATAATTATTTTCCCGGCATCAGACAGGCTGTCGCAGGCCTCGTTAAATAAGGTGCTGCCGTCGTGCGGGCCGGAATGAGACCCCCAGCTTATATTGACCACTGCCGGCTTTTCAACCGCATCTGCATAGTTAAAAATATAGTTAATACCATCTACGAAATCGGAGAAACCTCCCTGGCGCCATTGCTCTGCGATCAGCTCCCGCCTCACACCGACAAATACCAGCTCCGATTCATAAGCAACGCCCCGGCAACGGGTTGCGGTCGTACCTCCGTAACCGGAGCCGGCGGCAATACCTGCTACGCCTGTGCCATGGGTCTGCACATTATTATCCGTACCCTGCGCCTGCAGGCTGGCTGCGTCCGTCAGCTCATGTCCGTAGGCAAAGCCGGCAGGTGGCGTACCGGTCGTATTCAGCTCCCAGGATCTTTTAATACGGTATTCATTACCGAGCGTATCAAAAAATGTGGGATGATTATAATCAAACCCGAAATCTATTACCCCCATTACCACATCCTTCCCGGTAAATGCCTGGGGCAAATCGTAACCCATATGTACCGAATCAGTACGGGTTGTCCTCCTGGCTGCATCCATATACGGGAAGACCGGCTCGTCGAGCTGGATATACGAAATGCCGGGGATCCGGGTATAGGCAACCACCTGATCTACCGGCACAAGTATGGTCCAGATATTCCCGGCACGGGTACCTACTACAGCGCCTATCTGATCCAGTGCCTCCTGCGCTGCGGAGACATTACCGATCTTCGCCAGCGAGGCTATGGTGACGCGGCCGTCTGGCAGCCTTTTATAAATATAACCTTCCCGTTGTATCTCCCCTGCCGGCTGCTCTTTTCCTGTTTCATACAGGTATTTGCGCGTGTGGGGAGATAATCCCGGTGTGTTTGGGTTCAGGTCCTGGGCTGTTACCGGATTTGTCAGCCAGGCTGTTACCAACAATAAGTACAGTTTTTTCATTGCTGCTCCGCTTGATATAATTTAAACCGGAGACACCTCCGGATGCGGATGCTAATATAACATATTTCCGGCAGTAGTATCATCCGGGTAATATAAGCCACTTAGCTAATGTGCTGATCACTGTTGTCCGGAGAAAATACACAATTAAATAATTGAGGAATAAGATTACCTGATGACAGTCTTCCTGTGTTGCCTTATTAAGAGCACGTTCGCACAAAAAAGCCTGTCATCCCGGGCTTGACCCGGGATCGTCTTGTATTAAGACGTGTATCATTAAGTATCGTATCACTTCAGACGATTGCGGCTCGGGGGCCGCAATGACATCCCTTTATGAGTGATTAGCTCATTGGCTAATCTTTTACCAGCTTCCGTACCATTGCTTGGTCGCCATCAAACACCTGCAAAATATACACACCCGGAGGCAGGTGGCCGGTAAACAAATCATAGTCATGCACACCAGTCTGTAACTGCATTTCCTGTCCCCCAACCAAACGTCCATTCATATCCATAATACGGAATGTTGCTGTACGTCCCCCTGTATGTTGCAGCCGGACATACACATGATCATGCACCGGGTTGGGATACACTGAAACTATTTCCGGCTGTATTATACCGGCAACTGCAGAGGGTGCAGGAAAATCAACCGTCGCTGAATCCGTAATGCCGATACCCAGATTGTAATAGTTGCCTGAAGGGGTATACGTCTTCCTGGCCGGACGTACCATATAATACCACAATCCGTCCGTACCCACTGTATCCGGGAAGCTGGTTACGGCTATAAGCGGGGATATCACTTCATACCTGCCGTAACGGCTACCCGACCGGTAGACATAATACCCGTCTACGCCGGCATCGGGCGATGACGCCCAGGACACTACCGCACCCTGACCAGGCGTGGTTGCAATGGTCAGGCCAGCGGCAGGTTGTATATAATCGGTACGAAGCGTAAGATCTCCCATCAGTGCTATATGGACGCCCCTTGCGCCAAATCCGGTTACATAACCGGCCACTGCGGAATTATTATTCTGAGAGACCCGGGTGCTGTACCCGATATGCTCACCCAGCGCCATATGGTGCATATGCCAACTGGGACGGGCTGCCCAGCAGGACGTAAGCGCCGGCGTTTCAGCACACAGCGGCGCCCGCAGGAAATTATTCTGGGAATCCCAGTCGCCGAAATAACTGCCAAACAGCATTGTAAAAATACCATTCACATGTTTCGTTGAGAAATCATTGGTATTACCAATTCCACCTGCACTTGTATATGTTCCTCCGCCACAACCGTATGCCCATTGGAAAGAAGAATCGTTCAATGAATTGATAAAGTCCACCTCATGTATCTGATCACGTCCGGTAAGCGGAGGGAAATTACGCCATCCGTTAGCCGCAAAAGCTTCCGGATAGCTCGACACGCTAAAATTATTATCAATCAAAGCCCTGCGTACAATGTCCAGTGAATCCATTTTATACCGGTGGAGGCGATTGAGATAGGATTGCATCAGTTGCACCTCTGTTTTACCAAAGGCAGGCATGTTATGAAAATCAATACGGCTTACCTGCAGATCAACGGAAGCCGGCAGATAAGACTGGTCCCATTTACCGTCGCCGGGTATATTATGATTACGGGCTTGCGCTGCAGTTGTGTTATTCACGGAAGCATCTGTCCAGCCACCGGCAAGGCTGCCATAATAAACATCCGCCGGCCAGGCGCCTACATGGTCGGCATGACCATCGGGGTTCAGACTGCCACTGTACGGCACGGTTATATGTCCCAGGAGCAGCACAGCCTCCAGTTCGGGATTGGCCTGCCGTGTATCACGGATCAGCGTATGCACATCGGTATGTGGTAACGTACGCGCTACATCCCGGCGGATCAGTTGCCAGCCGTCGCCACTGATATCTTCCATCAGTTGTGCGAGTTCCGTCTTGCAGGAGTCGGTAAACAAGCTATCTACCAGCAGCAGCAGCGCCCCCCTGTTATGGATGGGCGGTGCGGCAATACCGGCATACACATATCCATAAGCTGTTACGGAACCACCGCTTTTCACCACCCGGTATTCATAAGCCGTATCAGCAGAAACATTATTATCCGTATAAAAAGTATCTGTTCCGGATGCCAGCGCGGTTCCCCAGTTGGCAGCGTCTTTAGCCCGGCGGAATACCTGGTACGAGGTAACGGTGTCGTGCGGTTTCCACGAAAGTCGTATCTGTGCGGGGGATTCCTGTACGGCAGCCTGTAGCTGTACAGCGTAGTCGGCAGGAACCTGGGCACTGACAAGCGCATGTATACATAACCAGGAAGATAAAAAGAGTATAATTTGTTTCATAGCTTCTACTTATTTAATCCTTTTCCAAAAATAAATAAAAATAATGCTAATCAAAATTCAAGGCGCCAGGTGCTACGTATACCGATCATTCACCCTCATATTGTAATTGCTGGTCTTCGGCCGATAGCCGTTCCCATATGCTCCTTCCCAATCCATCCTTCAACTGCCAGGCCTCTGGAGCGCCCAGGGGCTGTACCGGCGGCATGACCGTGCTGTCCCCCGTGACTTGCGGGACTACCGGTATCACGACAGGCATTGATATACGGGTAGATTCTTCTGGCTGTCGGAAATATATGGCGCATAACAGCAGGAGGAAGAATATCCCAGCTAATAAAAAATATTTTTTCATTTATTCCGATTACCGGTCAGATATTTATTCTTTTATAAAATGCAGTACATAGCGTTCCTGGCCGGCATGGAGCCTTATAAAATAAGCACCCGGAGCATGTATGGCATCCATACTTACCGGATACGTCAATGCGTCTCCGTCTGCCGGGATCACCTGAGATACGAGCACACGCCCTGTGATATCCATTATCTCCATCCGGAATTGCCGGATATAATGCGTCTGTGGCCAACTCCCCTTTAGTGTAAAGACACCGTTATTGGGATTGGGATAAAGCGTAAAGAAGTATCGCGTATCATATGAGCTATATACCCCGGTACCCGTACGATGGATATCCGAAGTTGCAATACATCCATTCGTATCCGTTACGGTAACGGTATATGCACCATCTTCCACCGGCGTAAAGCGCCGGTCATTGGCAGCAGGCACTGCGCTCCCGTTCAGATTCCACTGGTATGTTTCGTAATCTCCCGTCGTCAAATCCTGCCCGTCGGGTATGATTACCGGGGTAGGCAGCGAGTGGACGGTTACAGTTATGGATGCTGTTGTGTCTGCGCAGTTGGCATTGGAGACAATGACCGTATAGGCGCCCGACCGGCCTGTTGTATACGACGAATCCGTAGCGCCTGCAATCGCGCTGCCATCCTTCTGCCACCGGTATGCAAGCCCTGTATCTGCCGTACCATACAGCATTACCTGTGCTCCCTCACAGAAGGAAGTCGGTCCGCTGGCGGTAATGGTAGCCGTAACAGAGTCTATCGTAGCGCTGACCTTTGTCCGCGGCCCTTCGCAGGCGCTGCTGACGGCCCACTCATAGAAATATTTGTAGACAGAAGAAGATATCCCTGATGGAATAATCTCCAATGCACCGGAGGGAGCAGCATAGGGAAATGAAGCCCCGGTAGAGGTATTAAGTGAGTTGATACCGGTCATAGTTGCCGTGATCCGGTAAACACCAGGCTGCAGACTGATATTGACGGGAACTGTCTCTTCTGAAGGCGTAGCAGATGGAGTAAACTGGTGGGTGGGCCCTGTATGATTCACACCATTTGTCGTATCCCTGATTACAACGGAGATAGAGGCCGTACCGGACGGAGCATCATGAGCAGGATACATTTTTACGGAATGTATCGTTACCGGCCTGTATACCTGAAAATACATGCTGTCATGCTGGAGTATATTCCATGCTATATTTAGCGTACGGGCTGACGTTGTGGGAGACGGCACTATTTCATTGCCCGGTGCGCCGGATGCAGATACATAATAATCTCTTGTTTCGGTAAGGAATGGCGTAGCGAAGCTGGCGCCGGTGTACAGGATGGTATCGCTCGAAACGGAATGATACCAGCGCACATCATTGCCCTGTGCTGCCGTAGCCTGCAGTGTCACTGCGCCGGCGCCGCAATGTACGCCCGGCGTTACGGAAGCAATCTGGGGTGTTGGGTATACAGTAATGTTCACCCCGGACGTTACCACGCTGTCGTTACTACTGCCGCAAGTGAAAAGGGCGGCACGGAAAGCGCTGTTCCCTGTCAGCGGACCCGTCGTATACCTGCTGCTGTCCGTACCGGGAACATCTGTCCAGTTACCGGTACCACCATCCTGTTGCCAACGGATCTCCATACCCTGCGGTACCGGTGATACCCGCAGAGGTACCGATCCGCCGGCGCACACTTCTGTATACCGGGCTGAAACCGTAAACTGCGGAGACTGGATACGATAACCGTTACTTACCGGCAGCGCCGTCAGCGGACCTGCTGCAGGTTCCAGATTAACACTGACCGCACAATAGCCAGTCGCCAGCCCTCCCGACTGTATACCAACATTCGGCGTGGCAACACTGTCCTGCGCGGCAATAAAGTAAACGATGGAATCACCTGCGGCAACCGGTGTCTGCAGCAGCGCATAATTCATCTGGAAAGTAAATACCGGTCCGTTACCGGAAGCCTCTGCATATTTCCATCCGTTGAATGATACATTATTATCTGCAGGATAATAACCAAAAGTGTCTCTTTCCACGGCTTTACGGTAATAGATGCGCGGACGGGTACCACTACCGACGGCCACTCCGCTGGGATCTGTTATTGTTGCCTGAAGCACCGGAGCTTGCGTAAGACAATAGATGCGGGAAGGCAACGGCGTATAACTGACAGAAGGCGGTGTAACATCTGCAAGCACACCGGCAAACTCCAACGCACCTGCATCCGGTGTAGCGGATCTTGTAACACCTGCATAATCTGCCGTCACCTGAGGATCACTGGTAGCAACACCCAGACTTTTAGCATAAGAAGCGCCCGATGGGATCCATGTACCAGGAGCAGTACCGGACGTCAGATTGTTTTCCGTAAAGGAACCCTGTTCTGCGCCAGTGAAAGATTTGTATTCGGATAATCCGCAGGTAGTGTTAAAGAGCGGATCATTCCGTAGGCTGTATGCATTTACCGGGGGCGCTGCGGGTGTCCCTTCTACATAAATAAAACAACTGTCTGTGGTTGGCACATAGTATATATTTCCATTGCTGGACGGTAACAAATCTCCTGAAAACACACCCTGTACCCCGTCAGCCCTGCGTATCGCAGCCGTGAAGCCACCACCGGAGGGTACAACATTCACATTAATGATATTGTTGCGAATATCTGCCTTCAGCCGGCCACTGGGATTTCCTGCAAAACGGATTCCTGTAATGCCCAGATCACCGCTTGTCGTGAGATTTCCAAAACGGATCGTGTTATGATATATCCGGAAGACGGACATATGGTTGAGAAATCCCGCTGCAGCGGAAGTATCCATATATATCCCGGCAATATGGTCTTTACCACTATAGGAAGGTCCTACATGAAAATCGCTGATGAAATTGTTATAAATTCTTATCGTTCCGTCAACACCGGGGAAATACAGCCCATAAAGGCTGCCGCTGGCGCCCTGCACATAAAGGTTACTGAAATTATTGTTGTATATGGCTGCAGGGGTAGTGGCTGCAAATAAACTACCCGCATTATAATATCCGTATACCGTACCCGTCACTGTACCCAGGCTGTCATAGCGATTATTGTACACTGTCGGGATACCCCCTGCGTTGTGATAACCATACAGGATACCGGTACCCGTCTTCAGATTGCGGATCGTATTGTTAAAAACAGCAGGCGTTGCAAAGCTGCAGTGCATGCCGGTAATGTCACCTCCTTCCGAAGTGATGTCTGCGATCGTATTACCCGACACCGTACTACCCGTACCTCCCGCAGCAACTACATGCAGGCCGAAAAATACCGCGTTACCCTTGAACGTACATTGTCCGATCCTGTTGCTCCCGATATGAGCCGTAATATTTTGCGGGGTACTAATAGCGGCCTGTATACCGTATGAAGAAATGGCATTGGTAGTAGTTGTCTGTATCCTCGTCACCTCGTTATCTGTTATATGCAATATGGAAGGCCCTGTATTTATCGAAGTGTTTATTGCATATACTCCGCTAGCCGTACCTCTTTGTATGATGCTGTCTATAACATTCCCGGATATACGGACGTACGGCGTAGCATTACCGGAGAGATTTTGAATACCATAGATCTGACCGGTGTGCGCACCCGAACCTGTCACAAAACGACGTATCCGGTTCCCGGTAATCAGCATGGTATCAAAAGCATTGCCACTGTTGTTGATATATATGCCGCGGGCCAGTCCTGAAGTTGCCGAAAGCATGTTCCAGCCTTCACAAATATTATCAGTGCATCTCAGGGTACCCCGGCCGGCATAAGACTGCCGCAGCGTGATACCGGTAATACCGCTGGCTGTATTATTACCGACCATGGTCAGCCTGTTACCGGTGATCGTCAGGTCTCCGCTGCCGGTACCTGCCGAAATAGCGTTGACGGTGATCGTATTGCCGGCAGCGAGTTGAATTGTATTGGCTGTGATACGGGCATTCACGGCGAATTCTACATTTATCCCGAAACCCGTGTTACTACCCGTCCCTCCGAAGGTAATGTTGTTTCCTGTGATCACAGGTTCGATATTGTGATTACTCGCATCGTTCATTCCATAAAACCGGATGCCTTCCAGGCAACCGGAAATGATATTATCCCGGATCTGACCATGGCTGTGCGCATCTCCCGGCAACGCAGAAGAAAGCACCATGGCAGCCGTAGCGCCGGTGATACGGTGATCCCCATATATGCCGTATGTAAACCGCGTGGCGGAATACCGCATCGATATCCGGCATTTACGGATGATCACATGATGACAGCCGTTAAAAGGAGCAGCACCGTTCTGCTTGAACAACCCGTATCCCCACTCCATTTTCGTATCGTCTGTTGTATTCGCGGGATTATCGCGCAAGTGCAGACTGTCAAACGTCACATAATCCGTACCGGTGAGTGTAAATATACCGTCTGCAGCGCCCGTACCCGTTTGTGCAGTAATGGTAAATCCCCGTCCGTTGATCAGCAGCGGGTTGGCAGCAGAGAGCGAGTTATACAGGGCATTACTACCCAGTACATAACCGCCGGCCGGGGCATTCTGATCTGCAGTAATATTAAGCGTCACGCCGCCGGCGCCTACTCCCTGCTGATTCAGCGCCGTAATAACAGCGTCCAGACTGGCATATGTTCCACCCGGCACACTAATAGTACCGGTTAATTGCGCCATTGAAGGATTGTACACAAATCCGGTCAGCAACAACGCATAACTATAGCATAAAAAACGTTTCATGTGGTTTCGTTTTATTAAATGATGATTCAATCTTATCAACGTATCACCGTCACATCCCCTTTCAGCAGTATCCGCTCCACACCCGGTACTGCGGGAACGGCTTCAGCATGGTAATAGTAGGTACCAAGCGGCGCCTCCATATTTTGCCAGGTGCCATCCCAATCGGTTGATGGGTCGGATGAAGTGAATACAACACCACCCCACCGGTCGGCGATGGTAATTCTGTATATCTGTAAGGGACAGGAGACGATGGGCCGGAAACGGTCGTTACGCCCATCGTTGTTTGGTGTAAATGCGGTCGGGAACCAGAGACATTGCTCACAGCGCGCAGTCGTGATCCGTATACTGTCTGAAGCCGCTCCGCACATATTCCGGGCATTCAGCTCATAGACACCCGCAACGGTTGCAGTAATGCAACAGCCGGTATCACCGGTATTCCAGGTGTACTCAAAAGGTCCTTCGGGTGTTCCTATGCCGATATGTACACCCTCACAAAGCAGCGTGTCCTGCCCCAGCCTTACGAACGGCTGTGCTACAACGCGAACGGACACCGGCAGTCTGTCACTTTCACACGCCCCCTGTGTTTGCGTAACGTACCAGGTGTATATACCGGGGACGTCGGTCCGGATCTCCGGCTGGGTTCGGGAAAAGGCGCTGCCCATGTCAGTGTACCAGCGTATGGCTGTTCCTGTTACAGGCAATACAGGCGAAGGTGTATACTGGCATACCGATGTGTCTGAAGCTTGCGGACGGAGGACCTCCGGAAGTATGATGATGTCAGCCGTATCCTGCTGTGTCCCGCAGGCATCACGAACTGTCAGGGAATATTGCCCTGTACGGGATACACGGATTGACGATGTAGTATCACCGGTATTCCAAAGATACTGATCAAAATTATGATTAGCTTCAAGCACAGCTTCAACACCATAGCAAAGAGTCCGGTCTCTGCCAATATCCAACCGGACCGGATTGACTATCTTCACATGAAAAGTATCTATGGAAAACCCGCAGGTCACCGTTGATTTCACCCAGTATGTACCGGCATCTGCAACCGTAATGCTATCTGTAACAGCACCGGTACTCCAGCGGTGACCGGTACTGCCTGCCGGGGCATGCAATACAAGCGGAGCAGAGGCACAATGTGTCGTATCGGCAGCAGTATAGGTTGTCATGGCATTTGAATCAGCAAGATCAAATACACACACGTCATCGAGGTATACGTAGGCGCTGTGCCGCAAAGGCTCATGATTGGAAGGCCTGATGATCTGAAAGGAGGCGCTGTTCGGATAACTGCCGGAATAAAAATTTCCGATCGTCAGGAACCGCTCTCCGCCCGTGGCGGTATACACACCCTGAAAACGCTGCCACCCTGTCGTATCACTTAGAAAATGGCCGGGAGTCTGTACACTGTAAGGCATCCCAATAGGACTGGGATAGTTTAGCTGAAACGATACGCCTATCTGATCCGTAGCCAGCAGATTCACCGCTCTGGTACCCGTCAGTCCGGCATAAAAGCTGACGCTGTATTGATGGCCCGCCTGCATGGGCTGTTGCAGCATGCATATGACAAATTCACGGTTTACCAACCTGGCGGGTACATAATAGTCATAGAGATAGATTCCTGCATAAGCATTTCCCGAATGCGGCTCGCGGGAACCAACATTATTTGCCGGCACACCGACACCAGAACCGCCGGTAGCACAGGAATTATAATAGTCAGCACTGATACCTCCACTGCGCCAGTCCACCACTGTAGTATCAAAACCGATACCAAGCACAAATAACTCCTGGGGACAGCTATAGTACTGCTCAAACGAAGGGTTAGGCACCAGATTCTGGGCATGGGTTGTCATACAACACAACAACACGTGAAACATACAAACATACCAGGCATATTTGCTGACCCTTTTTTTCATGTTTTCAAAGGTATTCATGCTGTCGTAAATCTATTAGGGGGTATACCCTCATAATTGTTTTTCAAAATTCATTCTCGCATTTGTATCGTATATTTAGAGTGTAAGTGCCTGAAGGAATGACCAGAACACTATTTGCCATAACCTGTTTGTATGTGCTATGTATGTCAGCGGGATTTCGGAGCGCCGCACAATCGGTAAAGCGTCAGACCGCAGTACAGGAACTGGACGTACCGCTTAAGCTGCCGGTTGATACCGGACACATTGCCCGGATGTTGAAAGAAGGCCTTACCCTGATGGAAACAAACCCGGACAGTGGCGTTTTATTGTGCCGGCAGACACTGGAGACCTGTCATACGGCTGGCTATGCGCCGGGGATAGCGCGCTCCCTGTATGGGATAGGTATTTTCCACTCCCTCAACGAAGATTATGATCAGGCCATTTCCTGTTTCCTGCAGGCGGTAAGCTATGCAGGGCAGGATACTACTTTATTCCGGACAGTGAGTAGCTGTATCTATAACATCGGAGAGTGCAACTACCGTAAAGGAGCTTATGGTCTTGCTGCTTATTATTATTATAAGGCACTGGGCATGATCACCGGCGCTCCTAAAGAGAAGAAGTTTCTGATGAATCTTTACAACCGGCTTGCAGCGCTCTGGACGCAACTCAAAGTGCAGGAACAGGCGTTCTATTATTCCGGGATGCAGGAACGCATGGCATTCTCTGCAAACGACAGCCCTGCCCTGGCAATAGCCTGGTCTACCAAAGGTGGATTGTATCTGGCAGGTGGGGTATACGATTCAGCGACCATGTATTATTCCCGTGCCCTCACTATTGAAAAAATGCTGGGGTCCCGTTCCCTGCTGAGCAACCAGCAGGTGATAAATAACAATCTCGCATTGATCTATATAAAGCTTGGCAACCCAACATTGGCGATCCCTCACGCAAAAGAAGCGCTCCGACTGCCACCTGCCAACGGCTCACTCCTGGGAACCATTGACGCACGCTGCATGCTGGGCTATGCCTATGCAGGCCTGAAGCAATATCAGAAAGCAGAAGGTTATCTGCGTTCTGCTTTGCAGGATGCAGAAGCCAAAGGATTAACCAGTAACACAATCATGATTCGCTTTGCCCTGGCTAACATCTACAGATACACCGGCCGCCACCGCGATGCCATGCTGCAGCTATATGATTATATTCACCTCACCGACAGTATTCGCGGAGAAAAAAACGCACAGGCTGCCGGTTTACTGGAATCCAAACACCTTACCTCTGAAAAAGACCGGCAACTGGCAGAAAAGCAAATAGAGCTGCTGCAGCATCAACACAATATACGAACGAAAAATACCTGGATTGCCGGGATTTCTGCAGGCACGCTGCTATTGTCTGTTACACTCATCGCATTGTATCGTAACAACCGGCACAAACAACGCCTCCAGAGCAGCAAAATACAAATGCTCCAACAGAAACAGGAACTGATCGGGCTTAGAGCCATGATAAATGGCGAAGAAAAAGAAAGAGCACGCATTGCAAGAGAGCTCCATGACGGTATCGGCGGCATGCTTGCCGCTATAAAGATGAACATGAACACCGTACAGGAACAGAACACTGATAGCAGCGATCAGGCAAATATCGGAAAGCTCATGCGTATGGTGGAAGAGACTACTACGGAAGTCCGCAAAACGGCACATAATCTGATGCCTGACATCCTTACCCGGCATAGTCTCTCTGAAGCGCTGCAGATATACTGCGAACATATCAATACTGCTGCCGGGCCACAGATACAGCTCAAGCTGTACGGATCTTTATCCGGCCTGGATAAACACATAGAGCTGACCCTCTACCGCATCATCCAGGAGCTGACACAAAACATCATCAAACACGCCCATGCCACTGAGGCCGTAATTGAAGTATCGCGCACACAGGAAATGATCAATATCACCGCAGAAGATAACGGCCAGGGCTTCGACCCGGAAGTGAGCAGCAACGGTTTCGGGCTGCAAAATCTCCGGTATCGCGTACAGGCATTACGGGGCGATATCTCCATCGAGTCGGCGCCGGGCATCGGCACTACCATACTGCTCGAATTCAATCTCATTAAATTGCATCATACATTCACAACATGAACATCAGGATTTCCATAGCAGACGATCACCCGATGATCATAGACGGGCTGAACAATATGCTCTCCGGATGCGGCCATATCACCCTTACGGCCACTTATTGCAACGGCGATCAATTACTGGAAGGACTGCAAACAGAAGCCCCGGATGTGTTGCTGCTCGACATCCAGCTCCCCGGCAAAACAGGGGACGAGCTGGCCCCGGTCATACTGAAAAAATTCCCGGAAGTCCGGATACTCGCACTTACCAATTTCGACAGCATGTTGTATGTGCACAATATGCTGCGTAACGGAGTGCTGGGCTACCTGCTGAAAACAACCGATAAACAGACGCTGGTGAAAGCCATTGAAACCGTCTACCTCGGCGAAAAATTCCTGGAGCAGGATATGCGGGAGAAGCTGCACCAGTATACCTCCAATATGAAACGGGATATATACTCAAAGGTCACCCTGACGATACGGGAGAAGCAAATACTTCAGCTTATTATAAACGGATGTACAAGCCAGAAGATCGGCGAGCAGCTTTTCCTCAGCCTGAAAACCGTGGAAAACTACCGCTCCCGGATATTCATAAAACTGGACGTAAAAAATATGGCGGAGCTTACCAAAAAGGCGCTGGCCCTCGGTCTTGCAGGGTAAATATGATCCCCAAACAGGGATAATTATATATCAGTTGGGACAAGCGGCGTGAATCAGATATTACTATATGGCCATTAATGATTAATACTTAGTGGCTTTAGGAGTCGGTGCATCTGGTATCATGATGTCATCCAGAGCGAAATGAAATGGAGCGAAGGATCTCACGAAATGTAGGACTATCCCGTGTTGCGTGAGATCCTTCATTCCGCTCCGCTCCATTCTGGATGACAGAGTGGCTGTTCGAAGGAATTACTACCCCGCGAAGCACGAAAACATTATTGAAAATTTCCCCAACTCGTATATAGTCCCCAAAACAGTATCAGGAAGCCAGCCGGTCCAGCACAGCGGCGATCAGCGATATTACCAGGCTGAACAACAGGGCATACCAGAACCCATCCACCGTAAACCCGGGCACCAGCTTCGAGCACAGGATCACGATGACCGCATTGATCACAAGCAGGAACAGGCCAAGTGTCAGTATCGTTACCGGAATGGTCAGGATCACCAGCAATGGCTTCAGAAAAGCATTCAGTACCGCCAGCACGATCGCGACAATAATAGCCGTGGTGAAATTCTTCACATGCACACCCGGCAGGATATACGCCCCGGCAAACACAGCCAGCGTATTGATCAGCAGTTTTATCAGTAAGCCCATAGTACGATGGTTTTAAAAATGTGTTGAATGTGGAAAATATGTTGAATGTGTTTGTTTATTTTGAATCATTTATTTGTTTGACGAATAAATAACTCATCAATACAATATTAATCGTTTTAAATGAAAAAAAATAGTTTCCGGGTTTTATTTACAACGACCCATAAGGGAATGCTAACGGGTCGGGATAATGAAAGCGGAACCCTGAAGTGACGATCTTATCTGCCGACACTTCTTTCCAGGGCGTAACGGGAGGATGCTCATACGAAGCCGGCAGGTCGAATCCCAGCAGCGCAGCATTACGCTCATACACGTCACGCCTTGACGGATGCGCCGGCGCAATACCATTAAACGTTTCCCCCCAAAGCCTTTTTTCAATAATCCAGCCGATCAGCCGTACCGCATCATCGCGATGAATATAATTTACCGGTGGATGACCTGCTACCTGCTCTTTCCCTGCAAAATGTTTTCCCGGAATACGGTTATAGCCGATCAGTCCCCCCAGCCGGACAACCGTCAGCGCATACGCGCCGGATGCACGGATCGCCTCTTCAGCGCGGAAGATAGACTTGCTGCCAGTATTTTCTTCCGTAAGCAGATATGTTTCCCGCACGATGTCATTGCGGTCAGGATAAACCGAAGTAGAGCTGATGTAAATAATTTTCTGCACACCGTGCTGCAGCGCCAGCTCACGTACGGACGCTATCTGCCGGGCATACAGGCTCATATCCGGAGCCGTAACCAATGGCGTCACGCCCGGCGCAATATTGATCACCAGGATGTCTGCCCGGAAAAGATCTTCATACTGTGCGCCGGAAGGCTCCGGATCAAACCGCAGCACGCGACAGTCAACACCCACATCTGCCGTACGCTGACGCTTTTCAGACGTTGTCACAGAACCCATAACTTTATAACCTTTGGATTGCAGGTGCAATGCGAGCGGCATACCCAGCCAGCCCAGACCAATAACAGAAACAGATGGCAGCATGGTGCAAATGTAACGGACATACATTCACCAGCAAAAATCTTATAAGATCAGACACATCCTCCTTCATCCCGCCTGCGCTAAAGCTTCGGCGCGCGAGGGTGGTACGGATTTTATATATATCACAGCAATCATCAACGCTATGTCAGTCATCCATATCAGAAAAAGAACTCCGCTCTCTGACGATAAATATACCCTGGAGCGTATAGCATTCGAAAAAAACAACAGAAACGGCGAACCGGAAACGCAGCGTCGTGAAATTTACTTTCGCCCCGATGCAGTATCCGTCCTGCTGGCAGATCCCGGGAAACGCTCGCTTTTGCTGACCCGTCAGTTCCGCCTGCCCGTATACCTGCACGAAGACAGCGACGGATACCTGGTGGAAGCCTGTGCAGGTATCATGGACGAAGGAGAATCTCCGGAAGAAACTGTGATCCGGGAAACGCTCGAAGAGACCGGCTATCAGCCCCGCAACCTCAGAAAGATCGGCTGTACCTATGTATCCCCGGCATATTGCATGGAGCGTATCCATCTTTTCCTTGCCGAGATCGATCTGCAGGATAAAAAGCAGGCCGGCGGCGGACTGGCGGCAGAAGGTGAAGAGATCGAGCCCGTCATCATCTCTTACGAAAAGGCAAAGCAGATGCTGCTGGCCGGTGAGATCCGTGATGTCAAGACGATGGCGCTGCTGCACCATTTCCTGTTGTAGTATCGCCTGAACTGATCTTGACTTTAGAAAAAGACAGAAGGCGCTACGCGCCCGATTCCCGCAATATCCTGCCGGACTCAAGAATGGTATGCCCCGGAGGGGGATTAAGGGCATAACGCAGCATCAACCCTGCCAGATCCTTCACTGCCAGAGGGCCCATATTACGCAGCAATCCCAGCTTATTCAGGAAAGAGATCACAGCAACACCCGCTTTTTCCCCCGCCCGGTCCGTGTCCGGACGAACCAGCGGCCCCGGCCGGAAGACGATGAAATGTTCAAATTTCAGCGCTGCCACTGCCTGCTCCAGTTCGCCTTTCATCCGCGGATAGAACAAGGTCGATTTCGGATTGGCGCCCGAAGAAGATATCAGCACAAACGTCGGGACATGATGTTCCCGGGCTAACCGCGCAAATGTGTACTGGTAACCGAAATCCACCTTGTACTGCGCCTCCTTGCCACCTGCAGCCCGCAGCGTCGTACCCAGGCACGAAAAAGCCACATCACCGGAAATATAGCTGCCCCAGTCTTCAACCCGGTCAAAATCCACCACCAGCGCCCGGAGCTTCGGGTGCGTCACCGCAAACGGTTTACGCACCAGCGCAACCACCTCATCCACCTCCTCAGCAGCGATCAGTAGCTCCAGCAATTCCCTGCCCGTAGCGCCCGTGGGGCCGATAATAACAGCTTTCATAAACAAACCTTTTTTCCGGATACCCGGAGATTTCAAAACAATAATCATTCCTACTCTTCACTTTGCAATGTCGGCAACCCTTCATAATATTCCCGGAGCAGGAACCGGTAAGTCAGCGGATTATGATGATAATAAGGCCCCTGTTCCGAGAGCTTCCGGAAATAGTTCCGGTAAGCATCATTCACAATCAGGCTGACAGGCACACCCGTCCGCACAAAATAAGTCGTATTCACCTTCTCCGGTATAGCAAGGCCCGGCATCATATCCGTGATAAATTTCCCGGTATATCCTCCCAGGTACTTCTGATAGGCAAGAGAAGACCGTACCGCTCCCTTTTGCATCCTGTTGAATGCCCGTCTAACAACCATACGCTTGAAAAAAGGAAGACGGTCTATCCCCTTTTGCATCATGACCACAGGACTGGGCTGATTGATGTCCACTTCGGGCTGCTGCGTGGTAAAAGGCATTTCAGGAACGGGATCCGCCGAGTTAACTACAGCATACGCCCATCCTTCCCGCATGATATGCTCATAGTCGTAGGCAAAATACATATTACACATCTTGGGCGCAGCGCTGGCATACGTTTTCACCCTGAGGCCGGGGTATGCACCGTCGCGCTCCAGATAATACAGCCACGAGCTGACGTAATAGCACAGCGCTCCTCCCTGGCTGTGGCCCGCCACCAGGAAGTTACGGTAGCCCCGGGCATAAAGCGAATCTATCCTGGTACGCATCTCCCGCGACAGGTAGGCAAAACCGATCAGGAAGCCCGTATGCACCGCAGCACGGTCCAGATCCGCAAGGTGATACGCTACCGTATCAGAGGGGCCCAGCACTACCCTGCCCTTTGCCGGCGACATCGCACACAGGAAGTCAGCAAGCAGCGACCGGGAATCTGCAGTAGTACCCCGCAGCAGGATCACCACGGTGGAATCTGTACGCACCCATAGCATCCAAGCATTATCAAGCCCCAGGCTGCCGGAGCGGTAATCCAGCCGGTATCCGGGCACCAGATCCCCGAAGTCAGCCTGGCCTGTAGTATCCAGGAGCGCCATATTAAGCTGCAGCAGTTCATCACATTCCGCAGCATCAAAGCCCGGCCTGAAAGAATGACTTACCACCTGGCCAACTGAACAGAAAGCATGGAAAACGAGTAGTGCCGATAACAGAAATATCCGTATCATAAAAATCTCTTTGCCTGTGCGGAATGCTAACAAAAATACGGATTTCAATCCCGGTGGCCGACGGTATTACATATTATCGCAGCAGGCAAAGCCGGACGGCACATATTTGCAGGTTGTATTTCAGATGCATTATAAATATCTTTGAATGAATGAAATTTCAAATTGTGCGGATCGGTATACTTCTTTTTTTAACAAAGCCCTCACGAACACCATTAAAAAGAGATGTCATGCCGGACTTGATCCGGCATCGTCTGGCATTAACCATATCCTTTGACAAAGGTCGTCCCTTTCACCCGTCAAAGCTTTAGCGCAGAGGGGGACTTCATACGATTGCGGCTCAGGGCCGCAATGACAGCTTTGTTTTAGCAATTTATTCCCAGCCGGTGGCTTTTTATTCGCAGATCAATGATTTTTCAATGGCGCTCATGAGCTCCCTCCGGTCGGTTGTTTCTTTTTTGTCCAGAAAAAAGAAGGTGTAACACGAACAAATCAAAAAACGGCCATCCCTTCCGGAATAACCGCTATGAATGAACTGGAATCTAAGTTCGGACCGCTCCCCAACCTTCCGCGGACGATGCTTGTCTGATATATTGCAGTTTCATTATTCTGCCGATAAGATTATTTTAGCAGCAGGCAATATCAATCCGGCATATCTTGATCCGCTTTCTTTCATCCGTTCAGGGTCATACCTCACGCAGGTGTGTCTGCCTGCTTTTGCTTTTTCTCTGCGCCATCCGCGCGGAAGGAAAAGTGGAGGTGATCGACGGAAAGGACGGGTTGTCCAACAGCACGATCACAGCCATCCTGAAGGATCCCTACGGCATCATGTGGATCGGGACACGGAACGGATTGAACATATATGACGGGTACTCCTTCTCCCGTCCTTACAGCGAACTGGGCAATCTTTCCGTCTCCAGGCTGGTGTACGACAAAAAGCGCAACAGCGTATGGGTAGGCACCGACAGGGGGCTTTACCTGGTAGCCTGCGACAACGGGGCCGTCAGGGCTGCCGGAGGTGCGGCACAGTCGAATTTTGTTGCGGACGTACTGGTGACTGCTGAAGACGTTTTTGTTGCATACCGGAACGGGACGATCGCCCGGAGCGGCAGCGACCTGCAGGTAAGGCCCATAACGCGCCTTGAGCCTGCCGACGACGACTCCCGTTACGCCTGGAACCTCGCGCCGGATACAGACAGCAGCATTCTTTTCTGTAACGAGCAGGGACTGTTCCGCCTGATGCTCCGTACCGGCGAGATCAGGCTGCTACCCGTGCCCGGCAGTGTGCACCGCCCGCTGTTCCTGAAGCGGGCCGGAAAGCTGCTGGTGGTCAGCACCACCTGGAACGGCCTGCAGCTGCTGAACGCGGAAAATTTTACCGACCGTACCCCTCCCGAGCTGCGCCGGCTGAACACGCAGAAAAAGACCGGTGCCTTTGCCGTGGTCCGGGACAACGATCTGTACATCGTATACCGGGATACGTTCGCCGGCATGCCGCATGTATACAATGACCTGTATTACTACAAGTATGACCTGCATACGGGCAGATTCCGGAAGCTGTATGCCGGCAGCATCAGGGGCGGGAAATGGGAGAACTGTATTTTCATGGACGGGGACGGCATTATCTGGCTGGGGACGAACAGGGGCATTTACAAGATTACGGAAGAGCGGCAGCAGTTCGGGCAGATGCTGAAGGACCGGGTGCCGCAGGTATCCGTCAAATCGCTGCTGGAGGATGATAACGGCGATATCTATGCCGGCAGCTACACGAACTTCGCGCTGTATCATTTTTCCCGGAAGGAAAAAAAATGGAACGTATACCATGATGCCCGCTCCGGCAGGCGGATGTCGGGGCCATATGCGCTGCTGAAAGATACCGGCACTTACATCTATATGGCTTCCGAGCCCTTCCCGCTGTGCAGGTTCAATAAAAAGACCCGGCAGATCGAGACTTCGTTCGTGGACCAGTCGGCTCTGAAGAATATAAAACGGGGCAATGCGCTCTGCAGGGATGAGGAAGGCGTGATCTGGGTCGGGACGGACAACGGCCTGCTCTCTTACCACCCCGCGGAGAACCGGCTGACGCGTCACCGGGGCGACGCCTTCGATATCGGGAACACGGTCGTGCGGAGCATGATGAAAGACCGCGACGGTAACCTGCTGTGGGTGGCCACCGATAACGGGCTGTATTGCATACACCGGAAGAAAGGATTGCTGCGGCGGCTGCATACGGGGTCGGCGCCGGCGCTGACCACCAATGATATTTTTTTCGTATCGCAGGATGACGCGGGACGACTGTGGCTGGGCACGAACGGAGGCGGCATTCATATTGTTGCCGGCAACCTGGATACGGTACAGCACCTGAACAAAGCCCGGAACGGCCTGGCGCACGATATCGTTTACGGCATGCTGCGAGATGGCAAAGGCAGGTATTGGATCAGCACATTCCACGGGCTGAGCTGCTATATCCCGGAGCGGAACCGCTTTGCCAATTTCTTCAACTCCGACGGACTGAACGACGACGAATTCAACCAGTCTTCACTGTGCAGGGGCCGGGACGGAAAAATGTATTTTGGCAGCGTCAACGGGATCACCGCATTTTACCCCGACAGCATGACCGTGGACAATGTGACGGCCCCCCGGCTGTTTATTTCCCCATTGTCGCACTGGAACAATGAATCCCGGGAGTTTACGGCTATGTACCAACTGCGGGGCGCAGGAGAAAAGATCGTGTTCTATTCCCCGTCTTCTTCGCTGATGCTGAATATAGGCCTGACGGATTATACAGATCCGAAGGGCAATGCCATCTCGTACCGTGTCCGCGGGCTTTTCGATGAATGGATACTGATGGAAAGTCCCATCCTGCGGCTGAACGGCATCCCGTACGGGAAATATACGGTTGAGATCAGGGGTATGAACGCAAGCGGCACGCCGGCAGCCAACCGGCTGCATTTCGGCCTGCAGGTGAAAAAGCCTTTCTACAACACATGGTGGTTCTATGCGCTGCTGCTGCTGCTGGGCGGGACACTGCTGTACCTTTTCTTCTTTATCCGCTACCGGAACCTGAAACAGATGCAGCAACTCCGGATACAGATCGCCAGCGACCTGCATGATGAAGTGGGCGGCCTGCTGACGCGTATCACGCTGTTCTCCGATAACATCCGGTCGGGCCGGAATTCCGGCCGCGAAAAGGAGCTCAAGCTGGAGAAGATTGCCGAGCTGAGCAGGGATGCTACCGCAACGATGAGCGATATCCTGTGGGCCATCGATGCGCGGAATGATTTTGCAGGCAATCTTACCGATCGCATGCGGGAATATGCGGGAGAGATGCTTTTCCCCCTGGATGTGGAGATCGTGTTCCAGGCAAGCGGTATGCAGGGGAAGGAAAAAGTGTCGTCCCGCGTCCGGCAGCAGCTCTACCTTGTTTTCAAAGAGGCGGTGAATAATGTTGCCAGGCATGCCCGTGCCGGTTTTGTAGAGATCACCTGGCAGTACGACCATGAGCAGTTTATGCTCCGTATCCGGAATGACGGCGCCGTGTGTGATCCGGGATCGCCTGCAACGGGCCAGGGATTGAAAAATATGGCCATGCGGGCGGCGGCGATCGGTGCGCGTATGGAGCACAGTTGTTCCGGTGGGATATTCTGTGTGGTTGTGACGAAAACATAGCTACATCTTTATGTAGGTGCGTCCTGCAGCGGGAATGAGCAATTTTGCAATGCAGCAAAGAAAGTATGATATGGATATTGTCCGCCTGGCAATCATAGAAGATATAGACGACGTAAGAAATACGCTGGCCGATTTCTTTGCGCAGCAGGATGGGTTCCGTTGCGTGCTCCCGGCTGCGTCCATGGAGGAATTCTTTCTCCGGCTGCCCGAATCGGAAACGCCCGATGTGATCCTGAGTGATATCGGGCTGCCGGGCATGAGCGGCATAGAAGGTATCAGGAAGATCCGTACGGCCATCCCGGGCGCGGATGTGATCATGCTCACCGTGTTCAATGACAGCGACCGTATTTTTAAAGCGCTCTGTGCCGGCGCTACCGGCTATGCGCTGAAGAATACGCCGCTCCCCGATATCCTGAAGGCCATCCTTGAGGTAAAAGGAGGCGGCAGTTATATGTCGCCTTCCATTGCACGTAAGGTTACAGAATATTTCGCTCCCACCCGCAACCACAGCGAGGAGCAGCTCTCTTCCCGCGAGCGACAGATTGTGCAGGGACTTACCGAAGGGTTGAGTTATAAGCTGATCGCCTCGCGGTTGTCTGTGAGCATCGATGCCGTACGTTTTCACATCAAGAATATTTACCGGAAGCTGCATGTAAACAGCAAAGCGGAAGTCATCAGCAAAGCGCTGAAAGGGGAGCTGTAACCGGCTTTCAGCGGGCGTTCCGGGCGTCTGCTACATGTTTATGTAGTTGTTGCTTAATGGGGTTGCGTCTAATTTTGAAAAAATCAACACTCAAAATTTCACGCATAAATCTCCAGGAACATGACAAGATGCTTACGTTTATTTTCCCTGCTTATTATCCTGCAATTGACCGCTCCGGGTGTGCATGCACAGGTGACAGATACCAATGCCGTATGGACCTGGATGCATGGTCATACGGCGATCACTCAGCCAAGTGTACGTACAGGAGCTCCGGATGCGCTGATGCCGGGCACCCGCAGGGCCGCAACTACCTGGGTAGACACGGCCGGTAATCTCTGGTTATTCGGCGGCGCCCTGGCCAGAGGTGTCAACGCGCTGGGCAATGCAGTGGACGGTTTGCTGAATGATCTGTGGAAGTATGATGTGACGACTAATAACTGGTCCCTGGAAAAGGCAGGTGCTGTTCCGGATCGCACGGATCAATTAGGTGTATACGGACAGCTCAACACGCCCAATGCGGCTAACATCCCCGGCGCCAGGCAGAATGGCGTGACCTGGACGGACGATGACGGAAAGCTTTGGTTGTTCGGAGGTCACGGTTTTGCAGAGGCCGGAGCTGCCAACCGGCTGAACGATCTGTGGATGTACGATCCGGTTTCCCGGATATGGACCTGGATGGCCGGCGCGAAGCAGACCTTGCAGCGGGGTGTATACGGTACGAAGAAGGTGGCTTCTGCCACCAGCTATCCCGGTAGCCGCCAGGGAGTGATGCTCGCGCAAGATGCCGCAGGTCAGGTATGGATGTTCGGCGGCTGGGGCTGCGCATCGAGTACTACGGCAGGATCGCTGAGTGATATCTGGAAATTTGACCTCCGGACACGGCAATGGACCTGGATGGGTGGAGATACGATCATCAATGTCGCGGTCAACAGGAGTGCGGGGATAGGCGCAAGCAGTGCGGTCAGCACGCCTGGCGGCAGGCATGGCGCTGTAGGCGCTGTGGACCGGAACGGGAATTGCCTGATATTCGGCGGGTATTTTGGTTCGTCATCCACCCCGCCGATCTACGGTGACTTGTGGAAATTTGATACGACCACCACGCAGTGGACCTGGGTGCATGGCCACAATGCCGTCGGGCAACCAGGTGTATATGGTACGCGTGGTGTGCCTGACCCCGCGAACATGCCGGGTTGCCGTTATGACGGCGTTACCTGGACCGATGTCTCGGGGAATCTCTGGATGTCCGGAGGTTATGGATTTGGAAGGGTCGGCGCTATCCGGCATATGAACGATGTATGGAAGTACGATCCTGTCACCAATATGTGGAGCCACATGCGCGGATCGGATACCGCACAACAGGCCAGTTTTGGTACCCGGCTGATGCCGGATCCCGGTAATAGTCCCGGCAGCCGGAATACCGCGGTCAAGTGGATCGATCGTCAGGGGAATTTCTGGATGTTCGGTGGCGCCGGCTTCGCCAGCTCCTGGACAATGGGAGCCCTCGCAGATCTGTGGCGGCTGGCGCCCCCTCCTGTGGTGCTGCAACAGCCCGCGGCATTTACGGATGCAGCCCGTTCCGTTTGCCCCGGAACACAACAGGTGGTTTTTGCCGTGCCAGCAGTGGCCGGTGCCGTAAGGTATGCCTGGGCGTATACAGGCAGCGGTGTTACGCTCGCTGCAGATACCACAACACTCCCGCGCAATACTGCGGATTTCTCTGCTCTGGCTGTACCTGGGGCAGTACGGGTAACGCCCCTCAACAACAGCGGGAGCGGCCCGCACCGGGATACCCTGGTTTGGATATCGGCAAAGCCGGATGTCCGTATCTCTGCGTCGGCTGATACCATTTGTACCGGCGAAAGCACGGTGCTGACCGCTTCCGGCGCCGACCACTATCTCTGGCTGACCATCAACGATACCTTGTCTGTATTGACGCAGTCGCCTGCACAAACTACCTTATACACGCTTACCGGCCGTATCGACAGCACGGGCTGCGCAGATACTGCCGAAGCTGAGATCGCGGTGATGCCCCTGCCCGCGGTTAGTGTCACGCCTGCGGGACCGCTGTTCGTTTGTGCTCCGGACCAGGCGCTGCTCACTGCCGGCGCAGGCACGGGATATGACTATACCTGGATGCAGGGCACACAGACCGCAGGTACGGGCGGGCAGTATGCCGCTTCGGTCACCGGCCTGTACCGGGTTATTGTTACAGATCAGGCTACCGGCTGCCGGGATACGTCGGCTGAGGTGGATGTAACCGTGCATCAGCCGCCGCATGTAGCGATCGAGCCGGGCGATACTTCTTTCTGTGCAGGCCAGGCGGTGACGCTGCGGGCCGTAAGCCAGGGAAGCGGGCTGGTCTATCAGTGGACAGACGGCGCGGGGCTGATCCCGTATGCCGATACGGGATTCATACAGGTGGACAGCACGGGTGACTATTCGGTAATTGTTTTCTACCCGTCGGTTCCCGGTTGCCGCGACACAGCCGATCCGGTCCGTATTACCGTTCACCCGTTGCCGCAGCCGGAGATTACCTGGGATGGTGAACGCTTTCATACAACACCCGGTTATGCCACCTATCAATGGTATGGCGAGCAGGGCTTGCTGCCGGGCGCTACCGATTCTGTATATCAGCCGTTAGTAAATGGAAGCTATTCCGTGACCGTTACGGATACGAACGGTTGTACCGGCGCATCGCCCGCTTATACGGTGCGGCGCGTGGATATTGAAACTGCGGGTGAATTTTCCCGGCGTGTGATTTTTTCACCTAACCCGACCACAGGTCTGGTCCGCATATCCGGGCTCGTGCCGGACGGGGTCGTATCGCTCCTCAGTATCCAGGGCGAGCTGCTGGGACAATGGACATCGCCGCAGCAGATAGATGTAAGCCGGTACCCGGAAGGTATGTATCTGTTGTATATCACCTACCCGGATACACATGCCGGTCGTGTCGAAAAGCTGATAAAAATAAATCCGTAAACCTGATCTTATCCTAATAGCAACGTTCTTATGAAACGGAATGTACTCCTTCTATACGCCCTGTTCGGCTTTTATGCAGCATTTGCGCAGAGAAGCTCTTATATCTGGTATTTCGGTAACCGGGCCGGAATTGATTTTAACGGGGGTTCCCCGCCCGCAGCGCTGACGAACAGCGTGATGAATTCTGCGGAGGGCAGCGCCGTAATATCCGACGAAAGCGGAAACCTGCTATTCTATACGGACGGTCAGTCCGTATGGGATCGCAGCCATACACTGATGCCCAACGGTGGGGGGCTGACCGGCGACAAATCTGCGACGCAGTCGGCGGTGATCGTGCCGAAGCCGGGACACCAGGGCCGTTACTATGTTTTTACGGTAGGCAGCAACGACGTTTCACCGGGGAATATTCCCTTTTCATACTCCGAAGTGAACATGGCGCTTAACGGAGGTATGGGCGATGTGGTCACGGCTACCAAAAATACATTGCTGTTCCGCCCTTCTGCAGAAAGGGTCACTGCGGTAAGACACGCCAACGGACTGTATTTCTGGGTGATCGGACAGGAGCTGAATACCGGCAGATACCGGTCGTACCTGGTAGATTGCGACACAGTGCGGCCGGCTGTGATCAGTGATGTGGGGCACACGACTACCATGGGTATCGGAGTGGGTTATATGACCGTGTCTGTGGATGGCAGCAAAGTAGCCATAGCTGCGCGGCATGCGTGGATGGCGGGGCATTTCTTCATCTGTGATTTTGATAACAGCACCGGTGTCCTGTCCGGCCTGGTCAATCTCGGTGCGACCAATCAGGGGCCTTACGGTGTGAGCTTTTCGCCGTCAGGCAGGTATCTGTACGGAGTGGGGGTCGATCAGGTCAACGATGTGATCCAGTGGGATATGCAGGCAGGAACACCGGCGGCCATAATTGCTTCGAGCACGATAGTCGGCACTGCGGCGGGAAACGGCCCGTACCGGGGAGGAGGTATGCAGCTCGGACCGGACAGAAAGATTTACATGGTACAGTATAACCAGGCCTGGCTGAGCGTGATCAACGACCCGGAGGCGCAGGGCACGGCATGCAACCTGCAGATGAATGCCATCAATCTCTCGTCGCGGGCAGGCGTGCTCGGGTTGCCTTCTTTCGTACAGGACCAGGTACGGGATACCATCGCATTTGCGCATACCTGCTCCGGAGATTCGACTATATTTTCCATGAGGGGCACACAATTCCTGGATTCGCTGGTGTGGCAGTTCGGAGACCCGTCTTCCGGGAGCAATAATGAATCAAGGCTGGATACGCCCTTTCACCAGTACAGCGCCGGAGGGTTGTATCATGTTCGTTTGATCCGCTACCTGGCCTGCGTCACGGACACAGTGGAACGCACGGTGCTGATCCGGCAGTCGCCGTACGTAGACCTCGGCAGGGACACTATGATCTGTGCCGATTCGATGAGGCTGCAGCCTGCGGCAGGTTATCCGGGTGGCAGCTATCTGTGGAGCACGGGTGCGACCGACAGCACGATCCTGGTATCAGGCACCGGTCTTTTCTGGCTGGCTGTTACACAAGATGGCTGCACGGGCAGGGATTCGATCCGGCTGGAGATCAATCCGAACTTACCGGTAGATCTCGGACCCGACACGGGTATTTGTGACCGCGATCTGCCGCTGGTGTTGTTTACGCCGCAACCGGCAGGTACGCGTTACCGCTGGAGCAACGGACTTTCGTCCGAACGTATTGAGGTGAACCGGAGCGGTACCTACTGGGTGCATGTATCCCGGAACGGGTGCGCGGGAAGCGATACTGTGGTGGTCGATGTAGTTCCTACACCTGTATTTGACATAGGTAATGACAGTACGATCTGTAGTCAGTTTCCTTATGAAATAGGCGCTTTTGTTCCGGGTGCGCAATATACCTGGAACACAGGTGCGATAACATCGCACATTTTTGTCGACAGCACGGGTTCGTACATACTGGAAGTAAACCTGTCGGGGTGCCGCATCCGGGACACTGCGGACATCGTGGCGATGCCGGTACCGGACATAGATCTTGGCGGAGACCGTGACATCTGCCCGGAGCAGACAATTGTGCTGGATGCGACATACGGTGTCAACAGCCGTTATCGCTGGAATACCGGCGATACCTCGGAAACATATGCTGCGGTTGCTGCCGGGGTCTACCAGGTACAGGTAATATCTGAGCACGGATGTGTAGGCGGTGACACGGTATTGCTCAGCGCATATCCCTTGCCTACCGTCTTTGCCGGAGAGGATACGGTTGTCTGCGAAGAAACGCCCCTGTTATTGCGTCCGTGGAAGATCAATGCGGATTCGTTGCTTTGGTACGATGGCACAGCGGGCGACACCCGTGCAATCTATCAGGGCGGGGTATATATAGTGCACGCCGTTAATAAATGCGGTATCGTGTCCGATACGATCACGGTCCGACAGATATTCTGCGATATACTGGTCCCTAACGCCTTTTCCCCGAACGGAGATGGTACGAACGATCTGTTCCGTATACTGGGCAATACAGGCCGTATGCAGGGTACGCGCCTGAGTGTATTTAATCGCTGGGGAGAACGCCTGTTTTACACAGAAGACAAATACCGCGGCTGGGATGGCATGCATAAGGGATCCGAAGCCCAGATCGGTACCTATGTATACCTGCTGGAATACAGTATAGATGGAAAACCGTACCGGCAGAAGGGCAATTTTCACCTGCTTCGGTGACACGAAACCCTGGCTTGACAACGCGTATTAGTTACAATTCAAATTATCAACACCAATTTTCAAATGAAGTGCCTGTTTTTTAGTGCATCCCTGTTGTTTATATCCCTGGTATTTTCTCCAAAGAGCTACGGCCAGTCACCAGGCTGGTTCGAGCGGGTACCTCCGCAGGTATCAGGCCTGATAGACACGCTGGGCATCCAGACGGTAAGCGTTGCAGATATTAACAACGACAACTACCCGGACGTGATCGTGGTGCACACGCCGCCGGGGCAGAACATCTACACCGTCCGCAGGCCGATCCGGCTTTACCTGAACACCCAGGCACCCGGAAGCACGGACCCGCACAAGAGGCGATTCATAGACGTGACCTCTCAGTCGCTGGTGAACATCGTACCGCCGGATACGGGAAACAATGCGAACTGCTTCACGCTGGCAGACTTCAACAACGACGGGAACCTGGACCTGATCACGGGGAACTATTATCACCGGATTGAAAACTACGCGCTGACCTCAGACCGGGCGCAGCTGTACCTGGGCGACGGGACGGGGAATTTTACCTGGAAGCCCAATAACGGATTATCCGCTATAGGACTGGTAAACATCCGGCTGCTAAGCGCGCTGGACTATGACCGTGACGGGAATCTGGACGTATTCATCCCGACCTGGTTCCGGGACTATACGAACGATGTATGGGACCACGGCTACCTGCTGAAGGGGAACGGAGACGGTACGTTTACGGATGTGACGAACAGCAGCGGCCTGAACGGATACTCAGAGCCGATGTACGGAGCTGCGTCCGTAGACTGGAACAATGATTGCTTCCCGGATATCCTGACGGCTCCGTACTGCCGTACGGGTGGCAAGCTGTTCAAGAACGAAGGCAACGGTCATTTTACGAATGTAGCGACGCAGGCGGGCTATAACCTTCAACGGACAGGAGGTGGTCAGCCGACCTGTACCTTCAGCGTCATCCCTGAGGATGTGAACAACGACGGTTACATGGACGCCTTCCTGGCAGTAGTGCACGGGGGCAACCTTCCGGGCCAGTTCCGCTCCACGATCGCGATCAACAAGGGACCAGAGCATGACTACAGCTTCGATATAGACGCGGGCCTGCTACCGGTGAGCCCGCCTGCGTCGAGCCACAGGGGAGATTATGATGCGGTGTTTCTGGATATGGATAACGACGGGAGGAAGGATGTGGTGATGGTGCAGTCGACATACCAGCCGGCGACGGACCGTACGTACTTCTGGCACCAGCAGGAAGACGGGACGTTCAAAGATGCGACAGGTGCGCTGGGGCTGCTCGTGCCTTCGCTGAAGAATTCGCTGGGTATTGAGGCCCTGGATTATGATCTGGATGGTGACGACGATTTGTTGGTGGTGGGAACGGGAGGTACGTATTTTGATTTGTGGGAGAACAGGATCGGGAGCCAAAGTAGCTGGATATCGGTAGAGATTGGTGTTATGAGCGGAAATGGTATTAATGGGAGCGGTATTGGGTCGCGGGTGTATGTGTATTATGGAGGGGGAAGGATGCAGATGCGTGAGGTGATGGCCGGACGGGGGATGCATACGGGTCAACAGCCTTTTATATTAAACTTCGGGCTGGGACAAGCGGATCGTGTGGACTCGGTAGTGATCCAATGGCCGGACCGGGCGTGCAGCCGCAAAGTGATTTATAACCCGCCGGTGAACAACAGCGTGTTTGTAAATACTTTTCCTGCCGGGATAGCGGAGCAGATATCAGAAGCGCTCCCGGATATTAAAGTATTCCCGAATCCGGCAAGCAGGTATGTGGTGCTGCAAGCGAAAGGCCTTGTGCACAAGGTGTCAGAAGTTCATTTGCTGGATGTACAGGGCCGGGCGCTGAATGTTCCCTGGAGCCGCAGCGACGGCGATAAGATCGTTTGTGACTTAGAGGAAATTCCTGCAGGTCTTTATTTCATCCGGCTGACAGCCGCGGAAGGGCAGCACACAGCATATCCCATCGTGCGCATGTGATGGTTGGATTATTCTGTTATCTGCATTGTTGGAGCTTTCCGAAAATCCAGGGTGTTTGAACCGGTCTTTGTCCGGATGCTTCTTTGATGTAAGACGTATAAAAGGTGTAAGCAAATCAAAAAGCGGCTGCCTCCCCGCAAGGCAGCCGCTCACTACTACGACACAGAAGACTAATATCACTACAGTACGGACGTCACCGGCGCCCGCTTCACGCTACTCGCCGGCGGTACACCCGTAGCCGAAGCCCTCCCCGCTCCTGCCCTGCGCGTCCACACCGCCAGCAGGTGCGCCGCCTCGATCAACCGGTTCAGTGCCACCATCATACCCGGAGCATCACAGTCATCATCCACCTCGGCAGGCGTGCAGTCCGTCAGCGAATAGCCAAACAGATCATACAACGCCGAGAGCCACACACCCGGTGCATGCTCCGCAAACAGATCCCGGAACACCACACCCGGAGCGCCAAACTCCGCACGACTCAGATGATTCGGGAAATAGGCCCACGCATCCGCAACCTCCTGCGGACAATACAGCGACTGCGGCGGCATACCCGCGCCGCCATCCTTACCCTCCAGCATCTGCAGCACCCACAGCGGCGTAGCATAACCACGCAGCAGCGCCGCACACGACACCAGCCGGCACACCGACACATAAAAATCCAGGTGACGACCTGTCTCCACCACCGGCCACGACGGCTCCGACACCACCGCCTGCAGCCATGCAGCCACACGCTCCCGCGCCTCCGGCAGCGGATACATCCGGAAGAACGCCACTACGACCGACAGCGGATCCGCGCGCTCCTCCGCACTCAGTCCCACCGGCATCGTCATTGCGTGGAGGCACGACGAAGCAACCTCACCATCATTGTGAGCCACGTCATTGCGAGGCGCAGCCGAAGCAATCTCATCATTCCGGTAAGGAACCGTCGTAGCACGCTCCGCCACCATCTGCACCACCTTACCCAGCGTACCATCCCGCTCATACAGCACGATCGCATCACTGTGCACATTGATCCGCGCATTCCGGCCCGATGCCAGTTGAACCGCCAGACCCTCCGGCGTCAGCGCCACAAGGCGCACATCCGCATGACGCGACAACCTCCGCTCCAGCGCCCGCAGACCCGCACGATCCTTCAGCAGGTTAGCCCCTTCGGGCAACACCAGTACCAGCTCGCATACAAAGCGGAAGTCCGTAGCCGCAGCCTTCGAAACCGCCGAAAGATTACGCCGCAGCGTCGTCGTAGCCATGCTGCCGAGGCAGAGCACCAGTAGCGGCCGCACCTCGTCCGACAGTTGCCGGCGTATTCCGTGCAGGGCTTCCCGTTCCCTGCCGGTAAAATGATCTGTTGAACTTTTAAGCTTCTTCATTGTTTTTAAGTTTTAAAAAAGTTGGAAGAATACACAGCCTTGCCACCTTGAGCGAAGTCGAAGGGCCGTTGCGGGCACCCGGAGCCGCCTCCCCCACTCGCGTCATTGCGAGGAGGAACGACGAAGCAAACTCATGTCATTGTGAGGCAATGCCGAAGCAAACCCTACATGGGATTGCTTCGCTCCGCTCGCAATGACGTGAGCACACACCACGCGCGAACAAGCTGTAAATAAAAAGGATGAAGAATCTTCCCCCGCGGATACCAGCGGGCAATAAGAGGAGGAACGCCTTGCTATGGAAAATAAATAGGCGTGGAACTCAACTTACCTGTTCGAGGTACTGGCATACCCATAGCATGATAAGCGAGCCCACGCCCGGGTCGTGGACTACTTCACCTATCATCTCATGCTATTGAAAAGTGCCAGTTTCCGAACAGAGATTCCAAGTAAATGGCCATTATGTTTTTGTGACGCGTCACGCGACACAACTCGTTGTATCTGAGTGTAAAGTAACGGAAAGTTCCGTGTTAAAAAAAGAACGGAAGGGAAAAGTTGAAAAATTTACAATGCGCATACAATTGATATCGTATATTAACTTAGTTGGATAGTTTCAATTTTGAAATTGTCAACCAACGCTGCGGCTTTGTACTAACCTAAAAGCTTGGTGTAGTTATTAGGCTTGCACTGATCAGAATCTTAAATCATGATGTGGATTTTCATACTGGTAATATTCGTACTGTTGATTATTGCAGGGATACTGACTATTATTGGCATATTGATTTACAGCATCCCTGAAGCGCTGGGCTACCCCAGAATTGCCAAGTGGTTAATGTGGATTTACATAGTACTGGTTAGCGTGCTGATCCTCAAAACCATATTTGAAGACGAGCTATTCTCTAAAAATGATGCGGTAAAGTTGTTAGCCGAACAAAACATCCGTTTAGATGATGACTTTGAACTCGTAAGAAATTATTCAGAATGGATTCCCGGCGACTACTATCATACGTTCACATTACGCATTTCAGCCCATGACTGGCAATGCATCATTCAGGAAATAAAATCAGCGCCCAACTTCAAAGCTAAAGGTGATTCGTTGGTCAATCTCAGAATTAAAGCAATCAAAATACGCGAAGGTTCTGAAGAAACGCAGGACTCCGAAGATACGGAAAGCTTTGTGCGGGAATTATTCAAACCTAATGGAACGAAATACGCTCCTACTTACCGGCGAATTATAATTGATAAAAAAGAAAAAATACTAAAATTTGAAGATATAGACTTTTGAAAAATCATCCAATCTCTATATCCTTGCGTAGATTTCAAATTGAAGAGATAAACATCACTATACTTCGTACACTTTATTCTTATAGAATATAGCCCATTCCGCAACATCATCAATCATCAGGGTCCCCATCTCATCCAAATGCTCTAAGGCATCTATAAAAATACTGCCTTCTACAGCGTTTTTCCGGAGAAGTACCATCTTGGTATCCAACATTTCCTGCAATCCCTTTATTTCTTCTACAATACCTTTATGCCGATCAGCAATCTTTTTATTTTCTGTGTGAAAATTTATACTGATCAGGATCACCACTATGGCCGGTAAAAGAATCGCCAAAGCCAGTAGCACCGGTCCGAGTATGCCTAAAAAGGATTTGACATGATCAGGAAACAATATGAAGCCCTCCAGGGCTTTCACCACCATTTCAATAATAATAATCCAGACTACGGCTTTACTTAAAACAAGTGTAGCTTGTTCTATCCGCTCATGTGTATGATCAAATTCCTTCGTTTTATTTTCATGATATTGCTGCTGTCCCGAATACCAGGACTCTTTTAGCTCATTCAGATGGTTTATAATTTGCCCGGATGTCAGCTCCAGGTTATAGGCAACCGCTGCTCTGATCTTCGAAATCCGCTGTTCGTAATAAAACTCTCCGGGGTTGTTTTGAAGGAAAGACCGCGAGTGTTTTCCTAACGTGGGCTTGGGCGGACTAAACACACCTGCAAAAGAAAGGTGTTCATTGAACTTTAACCGCTCGGATGCATAACGATAATGAATAGCCTGCTTATTATAATCATGCTCATTGGCTTCATGCGTATTATTGATAATGAGTCTGATAATAAATACTTTGGCCAAACCTAAAACTATAAGCACCAGATATTGCCAGGGGAACTTAGCCGGTGAAAACACCAGGCTCCAGGCACTTGCGCTTTCAATCTCCCCCATATTGAACGGGAAGTATTTAGACATGAAGATGTAATATAGAAAGGCTGTAATGGCTATAAAAATCGCGCAGGCAGAAGAGAAATAATTGAACATATATCCCCCACGGTATTGAGTCTGAAAATAACCGGCTATATTGCTTATAATACTTCTTTCTCTTTTTATAACGCTCTTAAGCTCTTGACCAGTTGCAGATTGGTGATCTTGTGTTGTATCGGCCAGTTGGATCTCCGGTATGTTTTTTTTCTTGTTGTTCAGTTTCTTTTTATGGAAAAGAACTTCATAAATATTCCATACGGTTGCCCTGACTCCTGAAAGACGATACTTCGGAAGTCCGGGATCCGGCAGTCCCTGCTGCAGATCACCGTCAAAACCGGATTTCTGATAATTACTACCGATCATCATCTCATGCAGATCCCTGATAATGTCTTCCGGTTGTTGTGGCTCTTTGGCAGATAAAACCCATTCCTGCATTTCCTTGTAGAGATATAACTGCCCTGTATCCAGGTCAAAAAAAACGACAGGTTTCTTTCTGTGTAATGCGGCTATTATATTTTCGATAGTACCTCCTTCTTTGCCGGTCTCTTTGCGGCTTGCTGCCGCGATCACCAGGTCGCCAAATCTTGCCAGCGCCTTCCCCTGCTGACGATGCGCCTTACTCCTTTTTGTGCTGCCCTGTTCTCCGGGTTCATAAATACCGTCCAGGTGCAGCTTCTGATGCACCGCCTCATGATTGTATAGCGAGAGGAACAAGTCTTTATCCCGGATAGTCTCCAGATAGTCTTTGTATCTAAATGCCATCACCGCCCCGATGGTCCATTTATTTTCCTGTTGCGATCCGGTCAGTTCCGGCAGGTGGCCAATAAGGGTTTGGGTGGCTACCTGATCTGCGCCATCAGCCAGTCCGCAAAGCAGGTGAAAATGTGTATGCCGGAATGCGCTTTGGAATGCCTGGAACAACTGCCATAAAACAGGAGAAAGCTTTTCTAAGTGCTCATGCTGCCGTTTGCCCGAAAAGGAAAGGGTTATATTATTGTGGATATACTGCACTACAAATCTGTTTTAAATAATTCAGAAGCATAAACCAGATGAATATTATCGGTAAACTCATCCGCTTCTTTACCGGTTAATAAATGCTCTATTACCTTTTTGAAGTTTGCAATTTCTTTCAGTTCCAAAGCATGTTGCTCTTCCATAGAGAACGTCTCCGGCAGGATATGGCGGATGGTTTCACGGGAAGATAATAATGTGGTGGGCAGGTCAAACAATTGTATCCTGCCATTTTTCACTTCCGTCAGGATAAAGAACGGGAATGTCCTCGGACTGTTGTGCGCCTTGATCTCAATCTGGGCCAGGTTATTTCTCCGCACGAATTTCTGGTAGGCTTTATGAGAGGTTTCATTACCCTTGTCGGGTATGATAATATTAAAATCGAAGATGTCCCGGGTCAGGTCATAGATGACACCATTAAGTTCGAAATCTTTTTTTCTGATCAATGATTCGCAGGCAAGCAGGATGAAATTATTGAAATAGCCGATGGCCAGTGAGGTAGAAGGCAATAAGTTGAAAGCGATGCCTCTGTTTTGTCGCAGAAAGCCATTCGTTAATACGTTTACGGCTTTTTGCACTGCTATTTTATTATCCTCGCCGTTTTCTATCATGCCGTTATCATCCAGCGTTACCTTCAGCCGGGTGTTCTTCAGCCCGGAAAGATCGCTGGGCGCTATGGGATGTGCGACAGCGCCGTTTCGCTCATAGCTTACCAGCAGATAGTTGGCTTTCTTCATCCCCAAGGCCCCGATGAACATACCCAGTTCAAAAAGCACATTATCCCTTGCCGTAAAGGCATCTTCGCCTCTTTTGCTGATCTTGTCATCGGGCGCCAGCAGGAACAGGGCAAAATCAGTAAGCAGCAATTCCACCTTGAGGCGTTCCAGGAAGTACTCCCCGGCGCCAAATACCCTGTCCCAGACTTTTACTTCAAAATCTGCCGCCAGCAAGTCTGCCAGTACCATGGCTACGGGTAAGGCCTCCACCGAAGAACCGATAAAGAGTTTGGGCTTCATGTTGTAAGCATTATTTTGTTCAGAGTTATTCACCATTTTCTAACCTTGCTATCGCTTCTAACACTATTTTCTGGTTTTGTTCAAACTCCGCTTTTCCGGGTACGGCTATTGTTAGCTCCTGCCATATCGTCGCCGCTTTCTGGTAAGAGGTTAAGGCCTTTGTTCTTACTTTCATGTAAAATTCATAGAAAAAGCCCAGCTTTGAATGGATATTGGCAACATCTGTTTTGAAGGCTACATTAGCTGGACGGGAATGATGCAGTTCCTCCGAAAGCTGAAGGTAAACCTTATAGTGGAATTCTGCTTGTTCCATATCACCACACGCTTGCGCAATATTTCTAAGTTTTGAATGGGCAACGACAACATCTCTTTTATCATTCATCATTTCCGAGATTCCTTTCATCTTCGTAGCCGCTTCTTGCGCGGCATTAAGATCACCCGTTAATATAAAGTACAGAGATGCATTGAAATTCAAGTCATAAAGTGCTTTAAAAAGTTCTTTAAAAGGCTGTTTGCTAAGGTGGTTGGTAATACTCTCTACCAATGCAACATAAGGCGATGCTTCATTGAAGTGTATTAAATGTGAACCATGACTGTCAGGTTCCAGTTTTTCATTCAGATTGTCCACCAGCCACCGGGCATCCCACTCCAGACTTGCGTTATTTTTTTTCAACAGAAGGCTCTGTATAACAGGGCTAATACGAAACAGATCTTCCTCCGCTATTAGCCAGCCTTTTTGTGATAGTTCGTCCAACACTCTGAATTTGAATTTATCCTGCTTAAACACCTTACAGAGGAAAGTAAAGCGATGCGGTGTTGCCGGCAGTAATGCTATATTCACCAACCAGTAGCGCTCTTTTTCACTCAACGCGGAAAAATCGTACAATACATCCAGGATCTCATCGGTAGTGGCGGCCTGAACGTGTCTGCTATGAGTATAATCGGTGCGGATCTCAAAGCTCCGCTCATGAAGATACAAACCATGCCGCTGCAAATGCGTGAGAAAATCCGCCAGCTTTTCTCCCCGTTGTCTCAGCAGCGCCATGTTTTTAGCGAATACTTCCACCAGCAGGGTATGATAATGGATGGCTTCGAGCAAAGTATCCAGTAAAGCCTCAAACTCCGGTGTGTCTTCCCGGTAATAACTCGTAAACAGCTCTTTGGCCAAAGGAGGAGGCAGATGGGTAATGGGCAGCTCCTGGCCTTTATCCATGACCCCGCTGCACCGGCTGGTGATCAGCACATGCCAGTGGAACCCCCTGAAGGCCTGCCTGAACGACTCAATATGTTCCGGGTTGTTGGCATTGTCTAATACCAGCAGGAAATCGTGAGAGATGTTTTGCAAGGCTTTTTTGAGGGCATCTAGCTTTTCCTCCTCCTTCTCATACCGGGTAAGATCAACATTCAGCCCCAGCGCTAATTTCTTCAGTTCGCTCACAATACCGTTTTCACAAAACAACCAGGCATTATGCTTATAATCATAGAGGCTTTCCGCCCAGTACTTTGCAGCTAAGGTAGTTTTGCCGATACCCCCTTCCGCATTGATGAGCATCAGCTTTCCGCCCTGACCCAAGCGCTCCCTGATTATTTTCAGTTCTTCTTCCCGCCCCTTAAAGGTTGCAGGAACGCTCTGCCCGTCGGAATGGATGGTATTAGCAGGCACACCAGCTTTTAACCGTCCCGAAGCAAACAGTTTGTTCCATTCGTTATGGAGCTGATTACGCAGATCCTTATTATTTTCATAGCGGCTCTTGAATTGTCCCTGGCTTCTTACCTTTTCTTCAAATACAGACACTTCGTGTTGTTCTTCTACTTTGATGCCTGTACGTTTGAAAACATAACACAGAGGAGCGCCATTTTTCATGAATGTATCGTAGGCAAAATCGTATTCTTCTTCCGTAAACTTACCGATCCTGCTACTATAGAGCATAATAAAAATGTCACAGTTGGCGATCTGGTGATTGTATTCATCCTGTTTGCGCCCTTCTGCGAAAGAATCAGTATCCCGCTCATATTTATAAAGGCTGAAACAAACCTTCTTATTTTGTTTCGCCAGATTATCATTATACTCCTGGACAATGTCGCCTAACAGAGTACGTTCCTCAGCCATTTCCGCTGAGGAGGCCAGGAATATTTTATATACAATCATAGTATACTTAGTATTATGCCGTTATACAATCCATCATTCTCCTGTGTAATATACAATGATAATTTTATCAAAAACATTTCGGTTCCCAATAATTACTTGCCTTAAAAGCTCTCAGAACTGTGTCTTGTTTTCAGAACTTAACCCACATTGCGTATTGCTATCCGTCTCGTCCGTTATGCTCTTTCACCCATTTACCCTAAATTCGTCTTCACAACACCACTCACCACGTGCAAGACATTGAAACAATCACCCAACAGCTAATCCGCTTCCGCAACGAGCGGGACTGGGAGCAATTCCATAACCCCAAAGACCTCGCCTTGGCCATCAACGTAGAAGCCGGCGAACTACTCGAATTATTTCTTTGGAAAGACCCGGCAGAAGCAGACCTGTCGAAGGTCAAAGAAGAGCTGGCCGATGTCCTGGCCTATGCCTTCCTGCTTGCAGAAAAATACAACCTCGACGTAAAGCAGATCGTGCTCGACAAGATCCGGAAAAACGGAGAAAAATACCCCGTTAATAAAGCTAAAGGCACTGCAAAGAAGTATGACGAACTATGAATACCCCTCTGAGTCATTAGCCTCCTGCCTTAAAGCTTAAAGCCTTTTTGAAGTATTCCTTAGTCTCATTATCTGTGCAATAGATATAGCACCCCTTCATCCCCCTGGTCATTAAAGTCCGGTACGTATTTTTAATAATTTTCGTTAGCAACTCGTTCCAATAATCCGGATTTTTTTTAATGCCGGATATCCATCCTAATATCGTTTTATCATCCTTGGCTCGGGCTTTGGGATTTACCATTACTTCTCCATTACGAACAACCAGATCATTTCCAATAATTACGCCGATATAGTCAACCTCCAGCCCCTGAGCAGTATGAATACATCCGATCTCAGTAACCGATTGAGAGTCTATGATCCACCTCCCCCCATAATCCGTCCTGTTCCACTTCATATTAAATCCAAACTCTTCTTCCTTAAAATCATATAAGGACGCGTTCTTTTTACTAAGCCACGGCCAGCAAATACCGGCAACAAGGCGGGCCTTGTTATTGATCTCATTCTTTTTAAAAATAGCTTGCTGCAAATCTCTGGGGTCATCAAAAACTTTAAAGTCAAACTCATAATCCAGAGCATTCAAATCATAATGAGCCGTCTCCCTTATTTGCAGAACATGATCAACCCAGGCCAGATACCCATCGGAGCCATTACACCTGAACTGCGATTCAAGTTTCAGTTTATGCACCTTGATACCCAGTTCCTGCGCAAATTTTTCTATAAGACGAATAGAGCCGTAATCGGCTACAGACACCCGCTGTGCCTCATCAATAAAAAATACAGAACTGACACTTGCGTGCAACAGTTCCTTGATCTGATCATAAGATTGATTGTCGTACCTGTTTGTTTTCATTAACCGGTGCGCCTCATCAACGATCAGCGTATTAATACTGTTCCTGGGTATCCTTGTAAAAGAACCGGAGCCAAGAAACAAACTATTCAATTCAATCATTTTTTTTGTGCCACGTAGCTTTTCAATAAATACCTCACGGGGAGCTGAGGTTTTTGTAACATACTGCGCCATTTTACCCTTTCTGTTCAGCTCCACCAGAAGATTAATAGCCACTACCGACTTTCCCGTTCCCGGCCCTCCTTCTACAATCAATACGTTCTTGTTTTTCTCGTGAGAATGTAAGGCCAATTGTCGGGCTGTTTCATAGACTACCTTTTGGTCATCGATCATAATAAACTCCTTGTTGCCCTTTATCATACTTTTAAGGCTGTCGGCAAGGCTTTTCGTAGGCCGGATCTTTCCATTATCAATCCGGAACATAATATTCGAATCATCCCCCTGCCGGATGTACTTCCGGATAAACTCCCTCAGCTTCAGCGCATCAGGCTTCAGGAATACAGGCGCCTGTTCCAGGTAATAATCATAAAACTCGTTGGTGATATTATTGTCAGGAGCATAATTATGAAGATACGCACAGGGATACAGCGCGATAGACGATTCATCCACCGTAGCGTTAAACGACTTCAGCAAAGCCGCATAAGACCATGCCTGATAAGAAGGATGACTTGTCTCCGACACACCACCCTGGAATCTCGTTCTCACCACCCCATCCTTAGCAGTTATCTCTGCAAACTCCCATTGCTTCAACTCAACGATTACTACATTCTCCTGTGCTCCGTCTTTGCCGGTAATGATAAAATCCACCCTTTTCGACGTCTGCGGCAAATGATATTCAATCGAGATACCACAATTATCCGGGATATGGGGATCCCCGACTACCCGCTCCATATACGCCAGCGACTGTTCAAACGAACGTACTTCATTCCGGGCAACCCGCTTACCTACCCTTTCCTCTATATGATTAGAGATAATGCCACCTATATTATTCGTTAGGACATCATTGCAAAAGTCCTCTTTCGTTTTACTGTATACAATCATCAGCCGTTTTTATGCTGTGCCACTACCGGCACACAGTTTTTTTACTACACGGAATAGCGTACACAAATGTATTAATAACAAAAATGATTAAAAACTAATAATCGCTTTCAATAATTATCAATACTACATATATTTACCATAATCTACAGCTCCATAGCAACAATGACTGAATTAGAAAAAAGGCTCACCGCAATAGCAACCAATAGCATCGCGCCACAAGACCTCACCAAAGCATTCGATGACGCCGCCATAGCATTACTTCGGCATACAAAACTCATAGTGGGTGACACTACATTTCTGATAAGAGAGATTGAATACTACTTTTCAGGCAACCATTATGGGCATCACGACAGTTATGCACACACCAAAACTCTATGGCATGACACCGAAAACAATGATTCGGCTTATCTATTTTGCTGTCGTGGTTAACCTGATATTGATCGTGATCGTTCTAATTCGCTAAGTTTAAATTATGTTTTACGCTCCAGAAAAGAGTTTCTGTCAGAACCTGACAATGTCGTCCACTATAAACACGGTTACTGCGCATATCCGGACATTGTTACAGATCTGACAAGGAATATTTAAATTCGAATTTCAAAAATCAAGTCATTATCGCTACATAAAAATAGACAGGAATGAGCATAAAAAAAGTATTAATAATCCTGCTTTTCCCTTTTATCACTGAGATGGTAGTTTCCTGCTGTCCTGACTGTGATGACCCGATTATCGGACACTATACCAACAAAACTCTTTGGGTCAGCAACATTGACAACAGCGGAATAAAACCAGAGATAACGAACGGGAACCCGGTTCCTAAAGAAGCGTTTGGGATTAGAGTTCGTCTCGGTAGGGAAAAGACAGCATGCTTAACCCCTCGCCGCTCTTTGTTCATTCAGACAGCTTATGCCAGTGAAAATAAGAGGTACCGTAGTTTAGTAGATACAGCTTGGGAAAATGCACCAAATTACGGTGGCGCTGTGTCGGGCAAAGATAGGATTGATGAAACTTACGGCGGATATATCCGGTATATTTCTGACCCCGATGGTCATTTATGGAAGCTTGTATATCCACCACAACAAACCTGAAAAATGAATGATGGAGCACAAAACAGGACTAACAAAAGATGCAGGTTGGCAATTCGGTATCAGGAAAACGGTACCGCTTGGTATAAATGAAGTATGGGAATGCTTGTTTTCAGAGAAAGGAATCATGTTTTGGGCAAAGGGTGCGGATAAAAATTTTTCAACGTTTAAAGAGTTGTCACATATAAGGACAAAGTGGAAAATTAAAGACTGGGAAAACCAAGCAACCCTGCAAATGAGAGTGATTTCCAACAAAGACAAAACTACCATTGCCTTTCACATAGACAGGCTACTCAGCGAAAATCAACGGGCAGAAACAAAAAAACATTGGACTGAAGTTTTAGAAAACATTACCAAAGAACTAAACAGTAAAATAACAAACCGATAAGCGATATGGGAAAAAGCAACTTAATAGAAATGAACAATATGGGTATCGTAGTAGAAAACTTAGATGCTGCCATTACGTTCTTTTCCGAAATAGGACTGGCACTGGAAAACAGAATGATGGTGGAAGGTGAATGGGCGGGTCAGGTAACGGGGCTGGGCAATCAATCCGTAGAGATTGCAATGATGGTGACACCTGACGGACACAGCCGTTTGGAGCTTTCAAGATTTCTTGCACCTGCAACTGTTGCCGACCACCGAACCGCGCCGGTTAATTCTTTAGGTTATCTGCGGGTTATGTTCCGGGTGGATAATATCGACGAACTGGTATCGCGGCTTACAGCCCAAGGCGCCGGATTAGTTGGTGAAATAGTGAATTACGAAAACGTATACCGGCTGTGCTACATCCGGGGTGTAGAAGGACTGTTGGTTGGATTGGCAGAACGGCTGAATGAAAAATAAGTAAAGAATTCTTTGGTGAGTGAAAAAAAACATTTCGATAAAAAAGCTGTTGACATGTCAGAAATGCCAACAGAATAATTGCAACAAAATATAAATCACCATGTCATTTCAAGCATATATCGACAACATCAAAACCAAGACCGGAAAGACACCTGCCGGTTTTAAAAAATTAACGGAGCGGGAGGTTAGCTCCAAATAAATTATGCAATTCACAATTCATGAATCATAAACGGAAAATTATCGTATATTTACAGGATGATGAATTACAGCATGCGACCGCAGGATATTGTAACCCTGCTGAAAATAATAGCTATTGATGGTAAGAGCTGGATGAACAAAGACCTGGCGTCTGAATTATATCTTAGCCCTGCCGAGATATCCAATTCTCTTCAGCGAAGTACTGTTTCCGGGTTACTGAACGCTGATCGCAGGAAAGTACGTGTACAGGCGCTCACTGAATTCCTTATTTACGGCTTGCCTTACATTTTTCCGCAAATACCCGGGGGAATGGCTAAAGGATTACCTACAGCTCATAGCCACGAATTTTTAAAGGATAAGATAATAAGCAACGATCTGTTTGTCTGGCCGGATGCTGAAAGCAACTATAGAGGACTCAGTGTGCAACCGCTCTATCCCGGCGCTGTAAAAGCTGCCAAAAAGGATCCCAAGCTCTACTTGTACCTGTCTTTGATAGATGTATTAAGAATGGGAAAAGCAAGAGAAAAAAGCATAGCCATTGAAAAACTAAAGCAGGAATTCGATGAGTCATCACATTAATCTCACCCGGATAAAAGGCGTTGCCCATGCTTTAAGTGAACTTAAAGATGAAATTGCATTTGTGGGCGGGGCAACGGTGTCGTTATACACGGATCATCCGGAGCAAACCGACACAAGACCTACCGATGATATTGATGTTCTTGTTGAAATAGCCACGTATACTGCTTATACCAGGCTGCAGGCGAAACTTGCCGGCCTGGGGTTTGCAATTGATGTGGAAGCTAAGATAACATGCCGCTATAAGTACCAGGGGTTAACTGTAGATATCATGCCTATAGAGGGAAAGGTTCTTGGCTTTAAAAATCAATGGTATAAAGACGGTTTTGAAAATCTGCAAACCTATCACACAGATCAGGCTACGGACATCCGGATATTTCCGGTCGCTTATTTCATTGCCAGCAAACTGGACGCTTTTAACGACCGGGGAAACAGCGACGGCAGAACAAGCAAAGATTTTGAAGACATTATTTTCGTCTTGGATAACAGAAGTTCTATCTGGGAAGACCTTTTATTATACGAGCGCGTAAAGGAGTATATAAAGAATGAATTTGCGAAGCTGTTATCATTACCTCATATTAATGAATGGATATCAGCGCACTTGGATCCGGCAACTTCAGGCGCCCGTACAAACCGGATTATGGAAGGCATGAAAATGATTAATAAGACAGTATAGTGTCGCATTACGTGAGGTCCTCCGCTGCGTTCTGCCAATAAAAAAAGCGGTTACCCCTCCCGGAATAACCGCTTTATGCAATACCACTTCACATACATAACACGTGGTCAACCCACCTCCGGCCTTGGAGCCAATGGCGTAAAAAAATGATGGAATGGAGCGGCCAAACAAATCCTTGTCCGAAGAACGAAGCGAAGCGGAGTTCAAGTTTGGATTTGTTTAGCGGAATGAAATCATTTTTTAGCCAATTGGATCCCAGCCGGTGACTTTTTTGCTTCTTTTTTTGTCCAGAAAAAAAGAAGGTGCAACACCATTACAACACCGACGTTACTGGCGCGGGTCTCACCGCTGCCGTCGGAGCCGCAGTAGCACCCGCCACTTCCGGCTTCGGGTGTCCTCCCTTACGATGCCAGACCGCCAGCAGATGACAAGCCTCTGCCAGGCGATGCAACTGGTGGCTTATAGCGGCAAGATCACGATCCTCACCCACCGACGCCGGCGTGCAGTCCGTCAGCGAGTAGCTGAACAGCTCGTACAGCTCCTGCTGCCATTCCGGCAACGCCCGGCTGCGGAACAGTCCATCGAACACCAGCGACGGCTTGCAGAACTCCGCACGGCTCAGGTGGTTCGGGAAGTACGCCCACGCATCCGCCGTTTCGTGCGGACAGTACAGCGACCGCGGCGGCAGACCTCCCGTACCGGACGACTGTAGCTGCGCCGACACCCACGACGGCGCCGCATGACCCTGCAGCAGCCACGCGCCGGCCAGCAACCGGCTCAGCGACGTGTAGAGATCAAGGTACAGCCCCGTCTCCGCCACCGGCCACGATGGCGCTGCCGCTACGGCCTGCATCCAACTGTTGATACGCGTCCGCACCTCCGGCAGATCATACTGGCGGTAGAACGACAGCACCACCTGCATCGGGTCGGTACGTTCTCCGGCGCTGAGGCTGACCGGTGAGAAGGGCGCAGTGCTGTCATTGCGTCCCCTACTCCCGTCATTGCGAGGCGCAGCCGAAGCAATCTCATCATTACCCGAACGCCCCTTCGAAGCACCCCCATCCGCCACCTGCTGCACGATCTTTTGCAGCGCGTGGCCTTTTTCATACAGCACGATCGCATCGCCGTGCAACTGCAGCCGCGGATGACTACCCGACTGCAACGCCGACGCCAGCCCTTCGGGCGACAAGGCCATCAGCCGCACATTGCCCAGGCGATTCAATTGCGCCTCCACCGCACGCAACCCCGCACGGTCGGACAGCAACGGCGCTCCCGACGGCAGTACCACCAGCAGCTCGCACGATAGGCGGAAGTCCGTCGCATGATTATTATCTATCGCAGACAGATTCCGCCGCAGCGTCGTCGTCGCCAGGCTCCCCAGGTAGAGGATCAGTTGCGGCTGCAGCAGACCCGCCAGCCGGTTTTTGATATGATGCAGGGCATGACGTTCCCTGCCTGTGAAATGATCGGTTGAACTTTTGAGCTTCTTCATTTGTTTTTGTTTTAAGATGTTGGAAAATGTACAGCCTTGTCACCCTGAGCGGAGCCGAAGAGCCGGGCAGAGTGCCCCCCACTCGCGTTGCGAGGAGGCACGACGAAGCAATCTCCATCACGAGGCAATGCAGAAGCAAACGCTACACGGGATTGCTTCGCTCCGCTCGCAATGACGTGAGCACACGCCATGCGCGAACAAGCTGTAAATAAAAAGGATGAAGAATCTTTGCCGGCCGGTACCGCGGGCAATAAGGTGAGGTGCGCCTTTTTATGGAGATAAAAAGGGCGTGGAACTCAACTTACCGACCAGAGGTACTGGCATACCCAAATCAAGATAAGCGAATCCACGCCCGGGTCGTGGACTATTCACTTATGATCTCTTGATTTGAAAAATTTGCCAGTTTTCCGGTCGAGATTCTAAGTAATGGCCATTTATGCTTTGTGACGCGCATCATGCGACACAACTCGTTGTATCTGAGTACAAAGTAACGAAAAGTTCCGTTTATAAAAAAGCGCGGAAGGAATTTTTACTGAAATATTCTTTTACGAAACGCAATCACAATCTCCACAGGTACAGGCATTCATACATCAATCTTCTGGATTTAATTATTACTATAGAATAAAGTTGGAAAAATTATTATTAAATTTACCAATCGAAGAACGATAAGCCCCATTTTTTAGGGCTTATCGTTCCATAAATGGTAAACATGGCCGGTAGCGCTTACATCTCTGCAAATCTCACTAAGGTTCAACTGGAATTCTTAAAATTGCTGGATGAGCATGAAATCCAACTGTTCAGATTAGCGGATATTGAAAAGCAGCTCAATCAGAAATTTGAGCATTTAAATGAGATCCTGGAAAATCTGGTACACAAAGAATTACTCACAAGAATTGAAAAGGGAAAGTTTTGCAGACCGAATTTCAGGGACGAATTTGTAATTGGAACCTTTGTTGTAGAAGACAGTGCTGTTGCATACTGGTCAGCTCTTAACCTGCATGGACTAACTGAACAATTTACCAACACAGTCTTTATACAGACCACCAATAAAAAAAATGACAAGAGCATTTTAGGCACATCATACAAGTTTGTGAAAATAGCTGCTTATAAAAGAGTGGGCATCTCAAGGAATGGTTATGGCAGTCTGAGCTATCCTATAACTGATGTTGAAAAAACAATAGTGGACTGCTTTGATCAGCCACAATATTCAGGCGGTTATGCTGAACTCATCAGAGCAGTCAGCCAGGCAGAAATGAAGCCGGAAAAACTGATCGCGTATTGTAAAGCGATAAAAAATGTTGCAGTAACCAAGCGGATTGGTTTTTTAGCTGAGCTGTTTCAGCCGGAGACCTTAAACTCATTCGTTGAATTTGCCAGAAGGAAAGTGAATAAAAAATACAATCTGCTTGACCCGCAAGGCCCGGAAGAAGGAGCATTTGTGGCAGAATGGAAATTAAGACTGAACATAAGCAAGGATGATTTGATAAACATTTCAAACAAAATGTATTAATGATACTGAAGAAAGAAATAGAGCGGAAGGCCGTAGCGCATCAGGTATCAAGAAGTACAATTGATAAAGATTGGGCACTGGGCCATTTTATTGATGCAATATTCTCCATAGAAGAGTGCCGGAAAGGTCTGGTGTTCAAAGGGGGGACTTGTTTGAAAAAATGTTACATAGAGCACTATAGATTTTCTGAAGATCTGGATTTTACTGCGGTTCATCCGGGGTTTATTCTTAGAAAGGAGCTGCTTGATGAGGTAGTTAATCTGGTACAAAGCAGGACAGAAATGCCTTTGTATGTAGATAAATTAACTGAACTAAGACATAAAAATGAGTTGACCGGTTATGCTGCAATCATCAAATTCTGGGGAGCAGATCATGCCAGGGACCAGGCTCCCCCAGCCCCGGACAGATGGACTACGTCCATAAAGATTGAAATAATAACGTATGAAAAGATGGTGTTTCCGGCTACGCTAAGGTCGGTATTCCATGAGTATTCTGATCAGCTAAGCACGGCTGCAGATGCAGTCCCCTGCTATGATATCAGAGAAGTGTTGGCAGAAAAGATAAGAGCGCTTGTCCAACGGTCTTACACAGCACCGAGAGACTATTACGATATATGGTATCTGGCAAATAATATTCCTGCTCTGGATTGGGAAGGTATTGTATCTGCATTTCATGAGAAAATGTTTTTTAAAGGGCTTGAGTTTAAAGGTGTGGAACAACTCATAAATCCCGGAAGTGAAAAAGCAGTAAAGGCTGCCTGGCAAAACAGTTTAAGCCATCAGATAATGCCTGAAAAGTTACCAGATTATAACCAGGTGAAAAATGATCTTTACAATCTCTTTAATAAGATAATATAAAATGGCAGACGTACACTCTAAAGAGGTAAGAAGCTATAATATGAGTAAAATCAGGGGGAAAAATACCAAGCCTGAAATCATAGTCCGTAAGTTCCTTTTTTCGAAAGGGTTCCGGTACCGGCTTCATGATAAACGATTGCCAGGTAAACCTGATATTGTCCTGCCCAGGTATAAAACAGCCATCTTCATTCATGGTTGTTTCTGGCATGGACATGAAGGTTGCAGTTATTATGTAGTACCAAAAACCCGGACTGATTGGTGGCTTGCCAAAATCAATACCAATATTTCCAATGATATCAAAAATATAGCACTGCTTCAGGAAGCTGGCTGGAAAATTATTGTTATATGGGAATGTAGTTTAAAAAGTACTGCAATTGAAGAAACGTTACTGAAACTAACAAAAAATGTAATGGATACAAATGCTTGAGTTTTATTACAAATTTAATCATGATCTTTTTCAGAAGAAGGCTACTCAGCTTTCTGATGAGCTGAGTCTTGTATTAAAGTCAGAACAGATTGACTTATCAGAAACAGATGAACTGAATATTGATGAGGAATATAAAAAATACTTGAATAAAGATACGTTCGCGCATCTTAACAATTTATATTATACTATTCGAAAAAATCAAGGAGCAGCCCACCCGCTCCTGAAAAAGTATCTACCAGAGTTAAAAACAGAACCAACAGGAGAATATCTCTTCGCAGATTTCTTCAGCGGAGCCGGGGGCCTCAGCCAGGGACTTATCAATGCAGGTTTTCAGCCTGCTTTTGTAAACGATGTGTACACCGCTGCTCTGGAGACTTACTATTTCAATCATGACCTATCTCTGAACCGTTTTTACAACGGTGATATCAAGCAGTTGGTGGAGCAGTTTGACCAGTACAGACACTTGTTCCGGAATATAACAGTAATAGCGGGAGGACCTCCCTGTCAGGGCTTTTCCAATGCCAATCCAAGAAATTTCAAACTTAAAGAAAACTCTGAACAGAAACGTTTTATCGACGACGAAAGAAATGTATTGTATAAATACTTTGTAAAGCTGTTGGGCCTTATTCACCCTGATTTTTTCATTATGGAAAATGTACGGGGTATGAAAAGGTTTGAAGCACAGATTGAAGAAGATATCCTTGCAATAACAGCAGACAATTACTCTTTTATTCCCCTTGATGTAGATGCTCAGCAGTTTGATATACCTCAGAATCGCAAGCGGTATATCCTCGTAGGCGGACGCAATTTTATGCAGGTGGGGCAGATAAACAGAAATATTGAAGCAAGAAAGAAAAAGAAGAGTGATTATATACTGGCCGATGCGTTATTTGGACTACCCATCATTGGTACCAATCCTTATAAGTTAAAGCTGGATTATGAAAGTGATGAAAACGGATATAATATAAGGCGCGTCGAAGTACCCCAAAACGAATACCTCCGAAGTATTAACAATGACTCTTGCCCATACGTATTTAACCACAGATCAAGATATAACAATGACAACGATCTTGAAATATTCCGCTTGCTGCCTGAAGGTGCCAACTCGCTGCATGAAAGTATACAGCACTTGAATAACTATAAAAACCGGGATCACATATTCACAGACAAGTATTACAAACTGAAGCGTAATGAGGTTTGTAAAACAATCACCTCCCACATGCGCTTCGACTGCCACATGTATATACACCCGGAACAAGCCAGAGGACTAAGCCCGAGAGAAGCTGCAAGGGTTCAGACATTCCCCGATGATTATCTGTTCCGGGGGTCACTGAATGACTGGTACAAGCAGATCGGAAATGCAGTACCGGTAAAACTTGCAGAGATAATTGCCACAGAAATAATGAAAAACTATCAATGAGATATATAGAACTATTTGCGGGTATCGGGGGATTTCGCAGTGCTGCAGAGCACCTGGCACAAGACACTAATGTGCCTTTTGAGTGCACTGCTTTTTCGGAAATTGACCCGCATGCATTGAATACCTATACCGCTAATTATAATCTGAATGGCGAAACCAGGATGCACGATATAACTGAGTTTGCTGCAGACAGAAAAAAGCTGCGTAACCTTGAAGGTTTTAATCTTCTTCTGGGAGGTTTTCCTTGTCAGTCATTCAGTTTATTGGGCAAAGGATTAGGACTTAAGGATGAACGTGGTAAGATATTATTCAGTATTCACGAGTTGCTGAAAAAGAAAAAACCGGACTTTATTGTACTGGAGAATGTCCGTAATATTATACAACATAATAAGGGCAACACCTTGAATGAAATTCTGAATTTTTTCAGATCTCATAAATACCGGTATACGGACTATGTTATCCTTGACACCCAACATTTCGGTTTGCCACAACGACGGGCCCGTATTTTCTTTGTATGCAGCAGGAAGAGACTTAACATTGAGCTGACTGAAGAGCGTATAATCGAAAATTTCAATAGTCTGCATAACACATCATTGCTTTTATACAGAAACGTTCTGGACATCCTTGAAAAAAATGTAGACAGGAAATATTATTTATCGGAAAAAATCAAGCACACCATTCTTGCAGATGGTTCAAAAAATTTCTGGAGTAAATCACAGATTGACCTTGACCTTGCCCGGACCTTGACCGCTACTATGGTAAAAATGCACAGGGCCTGTCAGGACAACTATTATTCGGATGATTATATCCTGAAAGGCAGATCTCATAAAGACACAGCCAGAGAAGTCCTCTATAAAAAACCTGTAAGGAAACTGACACCGAAAGAAGCCTTAAACCTTCAGGGATTCAGCGATCAGTTTTATCATAATGCGATCGCTGCCGGAGTAAGCGAACATCAGTTATACAAACAAGCTGGCAATGCCTTGAGTGTAAACACTGGTTACGCTTTATTACATTATCTGTTTGCAACATTAAGAATCCAGGATATGTGATATGAGAAACCCACCATGGAATAAAGATGAACTGATACTGGCTCTTGATCTTTACTTCAGTTTAAGCTATGGCCAGATGGACGGTAAACATCCGAAAGTAAAAATACTGAGTAATCTGTTGACCCTGATGAACGAAAATGAAGGGTTCACACGGAGTGTAAACAGTGTTTCACTTAAGCTGGCAAATTTTAAAAGAATAGATCCGGAGTTTGCAGGGTTTGGGATGGTAGGTGGTGGTAACCTTGAAGAAGAAATATGGGACAAGTATTACAATAATAAGAAGGAACTAAGAAAAGATGCAATTACAGTAAAAGAATCAGTACTTGAGAAAAGGAAACTGACTTTTATGAAATGGCTCAGTGAAAATGGGAAACCAGATAATACACCCTATCAGCAACGTACAATAAATGCATATGCATCTCAGATAAAAAAAGACATTTTCACTGAATTCTCTATTGACAGGGGTACCTCTCTTTATGAAATAACAGATCAGAAAGAACTGGCAGAAGTGAACAAGTTGCTTTATACAGGAAAAGAAAGCAAACGGCGACGGGATTTACGGAGCGCATTTCAGAGCTATGTCAGATTTATACAGGAGGAAAAACTCCAGAATGATGCTGATACGATGTTGGATTATGAGGGCGAAAGTTCTACCGAGGGAGGTCGCAGAGTTTATATGTCGAGCAGGGCTGAAAGAAACAAAATATTAAGAAAAAAGGCAATTGAAATACACGGAACTTCCTGCATAATATGCGGCTTTAATTTCGGAAAAATTTATGGTTCCTGGGGCGAAGGCTTTATAGAGGTGCACCATGTAGTTCCCTTAGGAAGTGATGGTAAAGAAAAAAGGCGGCTGACAGATGCCCGGAAAGATCTGGTTGTGCTATGTGCAAACTGCCACCGGATGATCCATCGGAAAAAAGGGATTACGCTGACAATAGAGGGGCTGAAGCGGAAAATAAATGATACATCCAATGGCTAAGAAACAGAAATATGCGGATGTAAAAAAACAGCAGGCTCCCCCGCCTGCAGGATCTATGATGGAAAGCCTGCGGGATCTCGGTTATTCGCCAGGGACAGCAGCAGCGGACATAATTGATAATGCCATTTACGCAAAAGCAAAAAATATCCGGATTGATTTCAAATGGAACGGGCCATTATCCAAAATTACCTTCAGAGATGATGGTATTGGTATGACCGAAGAAGAACTGATTCAGGCAATGCGTCCAGGAAGTCAGAGCCCGGCGTTGCAGAGAGAAGCGAGTGACCTTGGGCGTTTCGGACTTGGATTAAAAACAGCCTCATTCTCACAGTGCAGCGTATTTACCGTACTGACCCGTAAAATAAACGGAAAACTCAGCTACTGGCGCTGGGATCTCGGATACGTTACAGATCCACAGACAGAGGGATGGACAATTGTAAACGCTGCTGATGAAGAGGATATACAACAGGCAGAAACCATGAATTCCGGCACCCTTGTGGTATGGCAGAATCTGGATCGGATTATTGAAATGAATGAAAAAGGCTATACTGAGGACCATTTTTATATGGTCGCAGAAAGAGTAAAGAGACATATAGAAATGGTTTTCCACCGCTATCTTGAAACCGGTAAGCTGAAAATAATATTTAACGGTAACGAAGTAAAAGGCTGGGATCCTTTTTTAAAAGGGGAAACCGCTACGCAACCATTTCCTGAAGAGCTGCTCGAAAATGGTGATGTACGGGTAAAAGCGTATATTCTTCCACATCGTTCCAAACTTTCCGAAGATATATGGATTGAAAATGAAAAAAGAGGTGGCTGGGTTGCCATGCAGGGCTTTTATATATACCGGAATGAACGATTGTTGCTTGCGGCAGACTGGTTAGGGATTATACGGAAGCAACCTCATCACAAACTGGCCCGGATTATGATTGATTTACCTAATCATCTGGACCATGAGTGGCAGATCGATATTAAAAAGTCAAAGGCCCGGCCTCCCCTTTCGCTGCGGCAGCAGTTGAAATCAATTGTACGGACTACTGTTACTCAGGCAGAACAGGTTTTCCGTCATCGCGGTAAAGAGGTACAGCGTTCTTTACCTGCAGATTTTTCATTTGTCTGGAAAGAAATGGTGAAAGACGGGCAGTATTTCTTTAAGATCAATCAGGAACATCCGATAATTGCAGCTCAGTTAGCAAAGTTTCCTGATAAGAAGCGGGAAATACAGAAGCTGATCCGCCTTATAGAAGAAACCGTGCCAGGACCTGCGATTATAGCTAAAGAGAATGAATTCCCGGATAAAATGATACGCCCTTATGAGAAAGCTCCTTCTCAGGAAATTGCTTCTCTCATGAAAGAACTGCTGAATGGCTGGCGTAAACAGCACATAAGCAATGACGTAATCAGAAGAAAACTGCTGATGACCGAACCATTCAGTGATTACCAACAACTAATTGAAACTTTAATCAATGAGTGACACAAAAACGCTGGAACAGGCACAGAAGATATGCCGTAATCTGCTGGATCTGGATCCACCTGAAACGGTTGAGAAAATAGAAGCTGCTATTAAAAAAGTACGCCTTATACTTCCCCTTGACGACGAGGATGTAAAAGAGCTGCTTGCCAGATTAATAGATGTAACGGGAATTACACAGGACCCTCCGCGCATTCTGGACAATAATAAAACAGAACCATGGGTATTGGATAAATGGGCAGAGAATACTTCAAACCGGAGGTTCTGGAAACGGTACCGGGACTATCTGGCCGATGAAAAGAAAATCGCACCTAAGGTTTTATCCCGCCTTGATGAGCTGACAGATAACATATTGGATCGGTTGGCCGATCCGGAAGCCCACGATCAGTTCGACAAACGTGGACTCATAGTAGGACATGTACAGTCCGGTAAAACCTCCAATTATATAGGCTTGATTACAAAGGCTGCCGATGCCGGCTATAAACTGATTGTAGTACTTGCCGGTATCCATAGTACACTCCGTAGTCAAACACAGTTACGCATTGACGAAGGTTTTCTGGGTTATGATACCGTAACCAGCAGGAGTTTTAATGAAAATACAAACCGGATTGGTGTAGGCCGGATTGATCCTAATGTGCCGGCACATTCACTGACAAGCAGTGCCATTAACGGCGATTTCAGGAGGTCTATTGCTGATATCAGTATAAGTCTGAAAGGATCAGATCCTGTAGTAGTGGTTATAAAAAAGAACAGCTCGGTACTTAAGAACCTTATTCAGTGGTTATCAGCAAAAATCGGAGAAGATATACCAGGAACGAATGACCGAATCATCAAAAATCTTCCTTTACTGTTGATTGATGATGAAGCAGACAATGCCTCTATCAATATCAGCAAAGGCAGTGTGTCCGCGATAAACGGAGCTATACGGGCACTGCTGCAATTATTCCGTAAGAGTGCTTATGTTGGCTATACCGCCACCCCATATGCCAATGTATTTATACCACCGCCGGAAAAGAATGAAGAACTGACAAAAGGTTTAAAAGTTATTGTAGGCAGTAAGGACTACATGATCGGAGAAGATCTTTTTCCCCGGAATTTCATCATAAATATTCCTCCGCCTTCCAATTACGTCGGACCCGAAAGATTCTTTGGCATTGTCAGTGAAGACACTATTTATGAGAATGCCGTAGATACTGATGAAAATGAAGAAGCTGATAAATATATAACCAATCCTGTCCACTTGTACGAGCAGGTTACAGATCATCAGCCAAAAGACTATAATGACAGTGCAGTTGTTGCAGAACGTTTGAGAGAAAATAATACGCATTTTATTCCCGACCGGCACAAAAATAATGATGCTAAGCCGAAAGCCTTGCCGTCATCGCTGAAAGAAGCAATAAAGTTCTTTATTCTTGCCTGTGCAGCCAGGAGAGTCAGAGGACAGGTGAATGTTCACAATTCAATGCTGGTGCATGTAACCCGTTTTATTGACTGGCAGAACCATATTGCATTACTGGTTGAAGAAGAACTATCCCGTTACCGGAACAGAATAGAATTCGGCAATGAATTGTTTCTTGGCGAACTGAAGGAAATATGGGAAAAACGCTTTGTTCCAAAAACAATAGAAATAGCTCAACTGCCGGATATCGGAGATACAGAAATGACCCCGGCGTCATGGGACATACTTATGCCGGAGCTGCTCCCTGCTGTAACCAAAATACGGGTCCGCGCAGTACATGGTTCAACATTGCTTGGAGGCCTGGAGCCCGAAAATATCGAACCTCTGGACTATTATGAAAACCGGAAAAGAGGACTTTCGGTTATTGCTGTAGGTGGTAATAAACTGTCCCGTGGACTTACTCTTGAAGGGCTGACAGTCAGCTATTATCTGCGCTCGTCCAAAATGTATGACACCTTGATGCAGATGGGGAGATGGTTTGGTTACCGGCCTGGTTATCTGGATCTGTGCAGGTTGTTCACTACTGCCGATCTGGTCAGTCATTACAAATACATTACAGCCGCTACAGAAGAAATGCGTGCAGAGTTCGATCGGATGTCACTGCTGCGGAGAACACCTTATGATTTCGGATTGAAAGTAAGAGCTCATACAGGAGTGCTTACTATTACGGCAGCCAACAAATTCAGATACAAAAAAATGATGTCTTTCAGCTTCTCTGGAGAATTGGAAGAGACCTGGCAGTTCGACAAGATGAGGAGAGAAGTATTTGAGCAGAACCATAGAATCACTCAGAATTTTATCCGGAGCCTTGGCAATCCATCAGGTCCCGCCAATAATAGTAAACACCTCAGATCGCAATCTTATGTATGGAGAGGACAAAAAAACTATAAGGAAGTGCTTGGTTATCTCAGCGAATACCAATCCTCACAGCCATCCTTTCAAATACCTATTCTCAGAGAGTATATAGAGAAACAAGTTGCAAATGGCAAGTTGATTAATTGGACTATTGCATTGATTAACAACAAATCCGCCAGCGAAAGTCAGATGGAATACTATGGCGCTCAGAAGACAGGATTATCTTACCGTAAAGATGACGCGGAACCAGGCTCTCAGTATTATGAGCTGACTAAAGCGCATATCATCGGTAACTTTCATGAATATATCGACCTTACTGACGAACAGCTGAGCAATGCGCTTGAGGAGACTATTAAAGACAAAGATGAGAGAGGTATAGAGACACCGACAGAACATCCGAGTCCTTTACGAATTCGCAGAAACAGAGATGAAGCTGATGCCTTACTGTTGATCTATCCGTTAAATCCTAGGCCTGTTGCAGATAAATCAGCATATAGCGATGTTCCGGTTATTGGTCTGGCACTGAGCTTCCCCTATATTAAAGACGAAGAAAAGGTAACATACGCAGTAAACGAGGTTTTCAAAAATCTGCTTTATGATTACCCTGAAGAGTTAGATTTTGAAGATACAGAAGAGGATGACGAAGGAAACACTAAAGCTTCAAGAAAACAGGAGCTGCCTTTAAGTGAAGAAACATTCAAGTCCCTTATTGAAAACTCCAATCAGACAAATCTTGATGAAAGCGAATTTTTTAGCGGTATGGTACCTGAATACTCCAGAGATGATACTAACAAAAGCTCTGATAAGTCAGCAAATCTGATAGTGTCACGAGACAATATACCCGCAGGATCGGATGCTGTTCCGTTTTATTCAGAAAAAGAAATTCAACAGTTTTATCTGAATAGCATTTCTTCCCTTGTAGTATTGAATCCGGATGAAGAGTCTGTTATGCAGGAATGCGTGGTAGGGTTGAAACGGTCAAGGTATGTCACATTCTGTTATAATAAACAACCGGCTTCATTTGCTGATAGCTGCTGGATCATACGTTCCGGCAGATTTAATATGCACTATCTGACAGCGCTGTTTAATTCAACTGTATTCGGTGCCTGGGTCCGTGCAAAGGGAGAACAACAGAAGAACACTTACTTCATTAAAAATGATGTTTTGTACTCATTTCCGTTGGTTTTACCGACAGAAGATAAACTCTGGCTTTTCAGCAATCTTTATGAATTGCTGGCAGCAACCGGTAAAAAAGAAGAAGCACTGGGAGCAGGTGTTATTAAATCCTATTTCGCCAGTTTGCTGGATGCGCTGATTTTCTGCAATTACTTTCCGAAGTCCATGAAAAAAGAGGCTGACATATTATATAGTCAGTTGGGGATTCTTGTTCCCCGTGAGTTGCCCGCAGAAGATAAAACAGCAGCATTGGCAGAAGAGCTCTATGCTGTTATATACGACAGAAAACATCCGGTGCGTGAAGTATTGTATTTTCTGGATAACCAGGATAAAGTGAAACGGATAAAGTCAGAATTCACCAGGTAGAACAGAATGTATGAAAATTTCAAAAATCATCATCAGCAATTACCGGGCTTTCTATAGTGAGAAAGGAAAAAAGGATACGGAATACAGAATCAATCTGAGGCTGGGGGAAAATATGCTGATTTACGGAGAAAACGGAAGTGGCAAGAGTTCTTTATATAAGGCATTGAAGGATTTATTCCGTTCATCGCTTGAAGCTGATTGTAAAATCACAGAAAATATATTTTCGAAAGATGAAGAACTGGAGGAGCAGCCTTTTGTTGCGGTTACGTTTTCCGGCGATGGACTTACTGATGAAACCTATCAACTCTCAGCAGACCCTCATCTTACTCAGAATGCAAATGAAAAGCTCAGCTCAGTTGCCCGCTCCCGTAGCTTTATGACATACAGGGATCTGCTGAGAGTTCATTTTATTGATAATCCGGAAGTAAATCTTTTTGAGTTTTTATTTGGCAGCGACGGTTTATTGGCTGACATGCCCAACCCTTCTGCAACACGTGCCGAAACAAAACTCAGAATGTATGCCCTATGGCAGGCAACTATTGGGCAGCAGGACGAAGTAACCATTCACGATTTTACTAATGGTGTTAATCAGATAATGAGTGATCTGAACAATTCACTCAATCATCTGCTCAGATATTTTGACGAGTCCATTTCCGTCAGTTTTTCTGCTTTATCAGAGGATGCCGTAAAGGCCGGAAAACCTGTTGTGAAAATGACCGTTACTTATTTTGAGAAAGCCCTGGGTGGTGACGCAGAAGAATACCACAATTTTCTGAATGAAGCCAGGTTATCAGCCCTGGCAATCTGTATTTTTCTGGCAGCCCATCTTTCTGTTCCTGCTCCTGCTTATAAAATTCTGTTCCTTGATGATATATTTACCGGCTTAGATACCCAAAACAGAATACCGCTGCTGAATATACTCACCGACAAAGTTATAAGAGGGACAGTATCTGAAACCTTTACAGATTATCAGGTTTTTCTGTCAACTTATGATAAACAATGGTTCGATTTAGCAAAAAATCATTTGGGAACCAGTAACTGGCATTTTCTGGAAATGTATATTGATAAGCATAGTAAAGGTTTTCATTATCCGGCGTTGTTGCCCAGTGAAGGAGATTTTGAAAAAGCAACGCATTATTTCCGGATGAAACAATATCCTGCCTGTGCTAATTATCAGCGGAAAATATGTGAGGGTCTGATTAAAAGGTTTCTGCCGGATTATAAAAAATATGATGCGCTGCCCAATGGTGATATAAAACCCGTAGAAAAATTGGCGACTCTGATTGAGCGTTTTGAGAGTTATTTAATAGAAAACGGGTTGGACGTTACACCATATAACGGGCTTAAGACATGTCTCCGGGCCTTCATGAATCCGCTCTCCCACGATGACGGAGAAAGCCCGGCATACAGAAAAGAACTGGAACTGGGTTTTGAATTGATAAAAAAGCTTCAGACACTTAAAAATACAGAGTATATTAAACAAGGCGAGATTATCCGGACGCAGCAAGCACATGGTGAAACCGGAGTTCCTTATCTGTACGAGTTCGAAGTGCAGACATCCGTAAGGGTTCTTATTTCTGACACAGAAAGAAAAATTAGCAAATTAATAATTCGTCCGACTAAGATGACTAAACTTGACGATAACAAGGTGGAAAAATTTATATATGATGCAGAGCCTATCGATAAAGGGCTAAAAAGTGTTTGTGATTTTTTGAAAATTGGCGCTGAATTAGATCCATTGCAAGAGTTTACCTGGAGAAACGGAGACAGCGATGAACCGCTGAATTCAATGCTTCAGAAATAAAATATATCCTCTATGTCAAACACCAGCTCTGAATTAATCCATTTTCGTTCAACATTGCTACAAGATATTGCCGATGAAATTGAAACAGACAGGTCCGGCGGCATCCGTGAAGAAAAATTTACCACAACGATTCTGAACTATCTGGACGAAGCCGGGGAAACAGAAGGAGCTGTTCCGTGCCGGGAAATCCGTGAAAACAGCATCGGTAACCGCATCCACAAGATTAACGGTTATGCATTCAGTGAAGGATATGAAACTGTGGACTTATTTATCACGGTTTTCAAAGGAATTACGGATATAGGCAGGCTATATGCAGAAGATATTAAAACTGCAACGAACCTGGCAACCCGCTTTCTTCAGAACCTACTTTCCGGCAAAATGGAAGGCGTTGAAGAAACCGCTCCTGTTTTCGATTTCGTCAGAACATTCCGGGAAATATACAGGGATATTGTAAGGGTGAATATTTATCTCCTCTCTGATATGCAGATACCCCTGGAACCACCGGAACAATCCGAAATTAATGGCATCAGGGTACATTATCATATCCGTGATATTGAGTACATCTACCGCATTTACACTTCAGGCACTGGCAAACAGGCTATCGAAATAGATTTTATTAAGAAATTCAGCCAGACACTTCCCTGTTTATCCGGCCCGGAGAGGAATGAAGATTATGAATCTTATCTCTGTGTAATACCTGCCAGAATGCTGGCCGATATATATGCCGATCACGGAGCCAGGTTATTGGAACAGAATGTGCGGACTTTCCTTCAGTTCCGGGGCAATATCAATAAAGGGATACGAGACACCATTCTGAAGGAGCCTCATATGTTTATGGCGTATAATAACGGGATCTCAGCAACAGCAGAATCTGTAAAGCTTACAGATGATAAAAAAAGTATCCTCTCCATAAAGGATTTCCAGATTGTAAACGGAGGCCAGACAACGGCATCAATATTTCAGACACGGAGAAAGTACAAAACAGCAGATCTTAATCCTGTAAGTGTTCAAGTAAAACTCACGGTCATAAAAGATCCGAAGAAAAAGCCTGGAATAGTTTCATTGATTTCCAGATATGCGAATACTCAGAACAAAGTGTCTGAAGCAGATCTTTCCTCAAATCATCCGTTTCACATTGAGCTGGAATATCTTTCTCGGAAAATATGGACATCTGCCAGTCCCGGAAAAAATCAGACACGTTGGTACTATGAAAGAGCCAGAGGACAATATAATGATGAACTATCTCAGATCGACAAGGCTGCACAACAGAAAAAATGGCTGGACCGGAATCCCAAGAATCAAAAATTTGCCAAAGAGGATCTGGCAAGATTTTATATAAGCTGGGAAATGCAGCCATGGTGGGTAGTACGTGGTCGCCAAAGGAGTTTTGTGGAATTTATGAAGATTGCAGATGACCTTGATGTCACAACTGCTTTTTATGAAGACCTAATAGCTAAAGCTATTATTTTCAGAACAGCAGAACGTTTATATGGAGCAGGAGCAAAAGCTATAGGAGATCTCAGGTATATGGTTGTTCCTTATTCTGTAGCCTGGCTACGCTTTGTAACAAATAACCGGATTAATCTTTTGAAAATATGGAAAAACCAGAAACTGACTACCGCCTTCGAGAAAGAGCTGTTCAGAATACTTCGGATTGTTGATGATTTTATGCGGGAAACAGCACCCGGAGGTCTGATTGGAGAGTGGGCAAAGAAAGAAGAATGCTGGAAACAACTAAAAAACAGAACATTTGATACCAACTTCGATACAATAAAACAGGCATGTTATTCAGAAGATGAATTCAAAGCAAGACATGATGAAGTTCTCATTGATGAATTAAAATTGCAGGAAATAGAGCATGATCTCAGAAAACTTGGAGTTGATGGATGGATAAAAATCGATCAGCTCGGGAAAGTATTGGAACGCTTTTCTATCCGGGAGTCTAACTTCATCTGGAAAATAATAAACAAACTGGAAAAGAAAGGACAATTCACAAATAAGGAATTGAAAAGAGCAGAGTTAATAATGTCTATAATTCGGGCAGATCATTCTCAAATACTGAGAGAGCTGGAGAGTAATCCATAATATGTATAATTTTCATCTTTATATTAACTGTAATATAGGCTAAAATTTTTTGATCCTCCCTGTGGCTTCGTTCCGTTCGGCTTCGCCTCACTTCACCACAAGGCCCCTCTATCTACAGTTACCTGAGTTTACACAATGGATTTTATACTACCCTAAATATTCAGAAAATACCCTTCCAGATAAGTCCCGATTGAAATTTCCTGTTTGAAATTTTAATCTTCCCGGATAGTTATTTAGATATGCGTTTTTTGCCGGCGGCTTTTCTACTTTCTTCAATTTCTTTTACGGCTGCTTGTATTTGGGCTTTCGTTACCTTATCGTACATAGTAAAGAACACTCCTGGCGTTACCCCCATTCCTTCAATTACCCGGATCACCGTGGTAATATGTGCATCTCTTTCTCCCACAGATAATTTTTGCACAATAGGATAACTCACACCTGATGCTGCCTCTAGTTGCCTTAGAGCGTCTACGATCGTAAGATCTTCGATACCCTTTTCTTTATTTGCTCTGGATATAGTTTTATTTTTTTTAAGAATTAGCCTTATGCAAACTGCAACTCGTAACAATATTTCGTTATTACTATCCATGTTAGCAAGTTGAAGGCATTTGAAAAATATTTTGATACTCGAATGAGTATCATGAAATAATTTCCCTATTTTTGTTCCTCAACAACATTGCTTGGTATTTTGTAAATAGATCCATTATGATGTAGGATATATTTTAACTTTGCGATACTTCAATAAACTGCATTTGAAGCATTCGCTTTGAATCTCGTTCAGAAAATTGGTACTTTTCAAACACACGAGAGGATAAGTTGAATAGCTCACGACCCGGGCGTGAGTTACTTACTTATTCGTGTGTGGGGCGTACCAACCCTTCTGAACGGTAAGTGAGCCTCACGCCCTTTTTATATCCATAATCAGGCGTCCCTCCCTTATTTGCCCGCCTTTCCAGGCTGGTCAAAGATTCATTTCCTGAGAACCTATACTGCTTAGCATGGCATAAGCCATAACCCTGCTGCATCTGCGGCCTTGGCGAAGCTATGCCCTCAATTTTCTAACCTCCCAAAACCAACAGCGATGAAACGCTCTTTACTTTATTATACCTGCCTGGCCCTGCTGGCAGTCATACACAGCACGGTATTTGCCGCACCTGATCCCCATTCCTTACCTGCTGGCGATCTTCAGTTGATCGAAAACAAAGGCCAGATCACCGACCAGCGCTACAACCCACGTCCGGATATAGACTTCAAAATAGCTGCCGGCAACGGCCTCAACATCTTCATCGGCAGTGGGCAAATCCATTACCAATGGAGCAAAACCGAAAACAATGCTGTATCATCCCTCACCCCTCGTCATCCCGACCGAAGCGGAGGGACCTCATCCCTCAACGAAGAGTCATCCCTCAATCCTCACCCCTCATCCCTGATCACGTACCGCATGGACGCCACCCTGCTCAACGCCAACCCATCCGCAGAGATCATCACAGAGGATAAGCAGCCGTTTTACGAGCAATACTACACCCACCTTACCGGCGAAAACGGCATCAGGGCATACAGCTACAAAAAGATCACGTACCGGGAAGTCTACCCGCACATAGACTGGGTGTTTTACATCAACACCGCAGGTCAGGTAGAGCACGACTTCGTCGTCCGTCCTGGTGGTAAAGTCTCCGACATCCGGCTGCAGTATGCCGGTGCTACTGGTATGCGCCTGAACCCGGACGGAAGCGTTACCGCCGCCACCCCGTTCGGCTCCGTTACAGAAAATGCGCCCTATTGCTTTCAGCAGGATGGCCGGACGGTGCCCGGCAGGTTTGTCCTTGCCAATAACACCCTCAGCTTCTCCACAGCCGCATACGAGGGCATACTCACCATAGACCCCGTGCTGGAATGGGGCACTTACTTCGGCGGCAGCGAGACTGACCGGGCAGAAGACGTAGCGACCGACCCCTACGGTAACGTGTACATCACCGGCCGGACAAACAGCCTCGCAAATATTGCTACTACAGGTGCGCACCAGGATACTTTTGCCGGCGGTAGTCAGGCAGGAGGAGCGGAAGCATTTCTCTCAAAATTCAACCGTGACGGTCGCTGTCTTTGGTCTACCTACTACGGTGGAGAAAGAATTGATGTAGGCGTCGGGGTTGTTTGTGATACGACAAGGCATATCTACATGGCAGGCTACACCAATTCCGGTAGCGGAATAGCGACAAGCGGCGTACATCAGCCCGCAAAAGCTGGTTCCGCCACCAGCTACGATGCCTTCCTGGTAAAATTCGATACAGCAGGCCGGCGGATCTGGGGCACTTACTACGGCGGGACGGGCGCAGATGGCAATACCTCGATAGGAGCCGCATGCGACGAGCAGGGGTATATATACCTCACCGGCAATACGCAAAGCGCATCCGGCATTGCCTCATCCAACGGGTATATTACAACCCGCCCCGGCGGTCACGATATGTTCCTCGCCCGGTTCAAACCGGATGGCACAATAGACTGGAGCACTTATTATGGGGGAGCCGGCAACGACTATGGCGTAGATGCAGCCGTCGGCACGGCCGGGGATGTATATGTTGCCGGCTATACCCAGAGCGACAACGGTATTGCGACCGCCGGCACACATCAGCAACATTACGGAGGCGTACGGGATGCGTTCCTGGTGAAGTTCAGCCCGCAGGGGCAATTGCTTTGGGGCACCTATTACGGTGGCGACAATTACGATGAAGCCATTACAGTGACTTGTGATCATACAGGCAACGTCCTGATGGCAGGGACTACCCTGAGCGATACCGGTATCGCCACAACCGGCAGCCACCAGCCCGCTATAACCGAGCAAACGTACGGGGAAGGATTTTGTGTCAAATTCACCCCGGACGGCCAACGCATCTGGGGCACTTACTACGGAGGTGACCGGGTAGACGGCATCACGGCTGTCACAACGGGTCCGGATAACAGGATATACCTGGCAGGTGAGACAAAAAGCGCTTCCGGCATTACAACGCCGGACGGATATCAGCCGCAGATGGCAGGTACGACACCGGAAATAAACAGCGGCTTTATCATAAAAATGGATAGCGCAGGCCGGCGGATTTGGGGTACTTATTACGGCGGCGTGGATCATGATGTGATTACAGGGATAGCCCTTGATGCCTTGTACAATCTCTATATCGCAGGCGCCGCAAAAAGCGGCAGCCTGATCACTACGCCAAACAGCTACCAGCCGGCACACGGCGGCGGCGACAACGATGCCTTTCTCGTACGCTTCAGCGACTGCACGCCACCCGCAGCTCCGGATACGATCTCCGGGCCGGGTATCGTCTGCACGGGGCAGGAAGCAGGGTATAAAGCTTCCGGATCGGCAGATGCAGATCATTACACCTGGCTGCTCCCGGCAATGTGGACGGGCCATTCCGTTTCAGATTCCATCCGTATCCGTCCGTCCGCAGATGGCCAGATACGCGTAGTAGCGCACAGCCATTGCGGTGGCAGCAGCGACACCTTATCCCGCCACATTGCAATAAGCCCTCTCCCGGTCTTATCTCCGTCAGGGCATAATGATCTCTGCGCAGGCGATACGCTGCAATTGAGCGCCGCACCCGCAACGGCGTCGTCTTATACCTGGCTGCAGGATGGCCGGTCTATACCTGGGGCAGCTACGGATCAGTACAATGCATATGCCTCCGGCAGCTACCGGGTCATTACAGACAATGGCATTTGTACGGACACCTCGCTGCCTGTTACGATCGTGGTTCACCCCCTGCCCGTTCCGGTCGTGGTCAGCAACGGAGGCATACTCTCCACCACGCAGCCCTACTTGGCATATCAATGGTATTACAACGGCAGCCTGGTTACCGGCGCTACACAGGCAACCCATACAGCCGCTTTCGATGGCGCTTATGCGGTATCCGTTACAGACAGCAACAACTGCCGGGCAATGTCCGCTCCGGTCTCCGTTGGCGACGACACATACGTCAACGACGGCATCAGCCGTAAACCCAACGCATCCGTTTATCCCAACCCCGCCGCCAACCGGTTGTATATATCATCCCCCGTGAGCGCCCGGCTGTATATCATTTCCTCAGACGGGCGGATCCTGTTGCAGCGGCAGGTAAAAAGCGGGCAGACGGCTATAGACATATCCGCATGGATGCCCGGTATATATATGCTTCGTATGGCGGATCGGGAAGGGGCTGTTTTATTACACCGTAAAATCACAAAATTATGATGCAGCCCGTCCTCATATTAATGCTTGCAGCCCTGTACGCATACCATCCGGTATATGCCCAGGGAGAGGAAAATCTCTGGTTTTTCGGAAATGGGTTCGTAGTTGATTTTTCCTCCGGCACGCCGGAGCTGTGCCAGTCGCCCCCGCGGCATAATACCGGCGCTACCTATACCGCCGGCTACTATTCGGCGCAGTTTGGCGTACAGGCAGGTATATGTACGCCCGCAGGCACGTTGCGCTTCCTGGTACACATACGTGGCAATGCATCCAATGCGCAGCAGTACAGGCAGGCGCCAAAGGTATTTGATGCCACAGGTTACTCAATGCCCAACGGACATATCAACGCGGCATTAACAGGGGGAGACGGCAGCGCCGTCGCTCCCCTTATACTACCCTGGCCGGGCGAGCCGGACAAATACTTCGTTATCTACAGCATCAATTCCGGTCTGCTCTACAGCGTGGTGGATATGCGCCTTAATAATGGCCTCGGAGATATAGACACGGCTCGGAAAGACATATTACTCTCCGGTTACGGCACTGTCATCGGGGCTAAATATGCCGCCGTACAGGGGTGCGGAGGGCTGTGGCTCGTGGTACGCTCCCGGGTAGAGAACCGATACCTCAGCTTCCGGATCACCCGGCGCGGCATTGATCCGGAGCCCGTAATTTCCGTTTGCGGCTTGCTGCCGTCCCTGACAGACTACGAAGAGCCGCTTTATTCCGGCGGCCGGTTGGCAGTTTCGCCAAACGGGAAGACCCTTGCTGCCGCTACGGTCAGGGGCATTGAGCTGTATGATTTTGAGCGCTGCAGCGGCAGGATCTCCAACCCCAGGGTAATTGACACTTTTACCTTCCTGGGCTTGTGTTTTTCACCGGATAACAACCTGCTGTATGCATCCTCTATGGAACATTATTTCACTACCATGGAGAATTATCACTTATATGGCAATCAGAATTATCCCGGGAGGGTCTATCAATACGATTTGGGGCAGCTAAGCGCTCCTGCAATTGCAGCTTCCCGCGTATTGCTCTTTGAGAACCCCAGAGTAGCATGTCCCACGCCATTACGATGTAACTGTGGCTCCTGCTACTGCGACACACTTTCTTCTGATCTGGGAGATCTCAGGCTTGCTCCGGATGGTAAAATATATTTCGCCAACAACTACAGAAGCTGCGGACCGCCAGTAGGTCTCCTCCCGGCATTGCCCGTCCCGCCGCTTGCACCCATGCCGTTCCCGATGCCTGCTATTATATACGACTCTTCCGCTTTGCACGTCATCCATCAGCCCAACCGTCAGGGATGGGCCTGCCGCCCGGAGCCGAATGTGCTCATGTTAAGAAGGCATGGAGGGCCATATACACGGGGCGAAACAGGTATGTGGTTACCCTTACCCGTGGTAATCCCGCCATCCGGTCCGGATACGATACCGGGAGTACATACCACGTTGGCGGCATGTTTTACCGACAGTCTGGTGCTTACCGCGCCGGAGGGAACATGTTACTATTGGGACGATCAGTCCACCCTGCCCGTACGTACCGTTGATCAATCCGGAATATATACAGTAGGCTATTTCAACGACGATTGCACCTATCGCACCGATACCTTCCGGGTCGTATTTACATCACTGCCTGAAGCAGGACCGGTATCCTATAGCTGCATCAACAAACCCGCAGGTACACTGAGCGTAGCCACAGGCCGCCGGGATACAACCGTATCCCGGTACGCCTGGTACGATCAGGAGGGAGGCCTGCTTCGTACCGCTGCCGGCATATATGGCGACACCCTGCCTGGCCTGCTGCCGGGCACATACACCGTACGGGTAAGCACATCTCTGGGGTGTGATACCGTCCTGGCAATGGAAGTGCTGCCCCTGCCGCATCCCCGCGCCTCTTTCGAAGCAGATACCCTTGTTTGTAAAGAGGAGCCGTTGATACTCGACTACACGGCACAAGCGCCTTCGTGGACATGGTCATTGGGAGACGGCTCCGTTCGCACCAAAGAAAGATCCCTCGTTCACAGCTACCGCGAAGCGGGCATCTATACAGTCATGCTGATAACGGAAAATCCGGAACGATGTACCGACACCGCCATCAGGCAGATCCGCGTAAAAGAGCTGAGGCTGGAGCTTACAGCAGATAAAACCCTGGTAAGCAGAGGCAGGCAGATCTATTTGCAAAGCGCCGCGCCGGAGCCATACCGGGTTATCGCCTGGCTCCCCGGAGATCACTTCACAGACCAGCAGGCATACCGGCAAACCGTGATCAGTGATACCGGCTGGACGTATTACGTCATTGCCCGGTCAGAGTATGGATGCCTCGACACGGCATCCGTAGCAGTGCAGGTGCATCCCGTCATCGTGATACCCACGGCATTCACCCCCAACGGCGACGGCCGGAACGACCTTTTCCGTCCTTCGGTATCCGGCGGCGCTGTCACGATCCGTACCTTTACGGTCTTCGACCGCTGGGGGCGCATCGTTTGGGATCAGCAGCCGGGCAGTCCCTCCGTTGGTTGGGACGGTAATCACAACGGCGCACCTGCAGAAGTCGGCGTCTACTTCTACCGGGTAGAAATAGAGACCCATACCGGCCAGACCATCCAAAAGCACGGAGACCTCACGCTAATACGATAACCAGCTTGCTCACTTAACAAATCAAAATCCAACAGAACCATACATGAAAACGGAACGAACTGATCGTCTCCCTTTGAGGGGAGACAGAGAGGGGTGTTACACCCAGCCTCCCGGCCCCGGAAGCATGGATCCCGCATGAAAATAGATGTCATGCCGGGCTTGATCCGGCATCGCCTGACATTAACCACATCCTTTACCAAAGGTCGAATCACCTCATACGATTGCGGCTCGGGGGCCGCAATGACATCCCTGATATTCGCCCCCCGGCCTTGGAGACAACGACATTAAAAAATTGATGCAATGCAGCGAACACATCACAACACGTGATCAACCCACCTCCCGGCCTTGGAGACAATGGCGTCAAAAAAAATGATGTAATGGAGCGGCCAAACAAATCCTTGTCCGAAGAACGGAGCGAAGCGGAGTTCAAGTTTGGATTTGTTTAGCGGAATGGAATCATTTTTTAGCCATTGGATCCCAGCCTTGATCTTTCGCTTCCTTTCTATCAAGAGAAAGGAAGGTGCAACACTTCACAACACGTGGTCAACCCACCTCCCGGCCTCGGAAGAAATTGCGTCAAAAAATGGTGGAATGGAGCGTTAAGAACAAATCACTGTCCGAAGCTCGAAGCGAAGCGGAGAGCAAGTTTGATTTGTTCAGCGGAATGGAGCCATTTTTAGCAATTTCTTCCCAGCCGGTGATCTTTTTGCTTCTTTTTCCATCCAAGGGAAAAAGAAGGTATAACACAAAAAACACAAGAGCGCCCCTCAACAAGGGCGCTCTCTGGCTTACTTCATCCTCACCGGCTGCCGGGGCACACTCAATGCACCAGCAGCTGACCCGTCAGCACACTACCATCCGGCAGTAAAATCCTAACCACATACACACCCGCAGGCAACCCGGCCGACGGCACAGTGATACGCTGTTCGCCACTTGCCGCTACCTCGCTATGAGCGCTGCGTACAGGGTGTCCGCTCACCTGGTCAAGTATATGGATGAATACAGTTCCTCCGGCCTTAGCCTCAAACGTTGCATATGCATTGCCCGATGTCGGATTCGGGGAAAGCCGCATTGCGTTCGGTGCAGTATAACCGGTGCGGGCTTCATTTTCTATACAGGGCAGCGGTTCTTCCTGCGGGCATAGTTCCGACCATTCCGTATAGAGGTCTGTCTCCTGTATCGCCCCGCGGAAATCAACAGCATCATTAAACCAGGTATCCCCGCCCGGCCAGCCGAAATCCGGCGGATCCAGTTCCGTCACGATATCGTCAAGCACAAAATTTGCAACATACATCTCGTCACAATAATCCCCGCACAGACTGGCGTCATACGCCGGGTCCGTCGATCCCGTCTGGTTACCGTCCTCAGGACAAATAATACCGGTTCCGTCTATCCAGTCAGCCATGCTGCCGCTGCATCCGCCGGACCATGTAGAGGATCCATACGCTGTACCGTTGTTGTAAAAAGAATTGTACGAAAAATTCAGTGCATTGGTAGACGTATGAGCTACCGACTGCCCTCCGTCAATATACAAACCATGGCCGGGCCATCCTTCGAAAAAGCTGTTATACACACTGCCCGCCCCATTCTGATGAAACCGGATAGCATCCCGGAAATCTCCGTCAAAAGGGCCGTCGTTACATGCATCAGGGCCGGTCACAGTGGCATTGCTGATCACAGGAGCTGTTAGGGGGGCACCTGTAAATCCGCTTCCGATATTCGTGTTATTCTGTATTAGGATACCATATGAAGGATCTGTTGCATGATAAGCGCCCGGATCTTTTCTGATCGCAAGCAGGAACTGGGATTTAGCCGCATAGCCGTCCGAAAACAGGAAATCGTTTCGTCGCGCATCCAGCGAAAACAGGTAGCTCATATGGACCGTCCCTCCGTATATACCGAAGTTGTTGGAAGCGGAATTGGTCACCTCTACATGTTCAATAACCGTACCGTCCCCCACGGCATTCAGTGTAAACCCATTGTCCAGCTTGGATCTGGTATCGCCACCGGCGAAATGTACCTGCAGATACCGGATAGTCCCTGAGTTATCATCAGGGAAAATACCTCCCGCCACGACATTGGTACAGGAGCCCATATCCAGCGGACCATTATTCGTGTAGGAAAGTCCTCCGATCACGATGCCGTACCAGTCGCCAGGAGCACGGTCGCCCGGATCTTCGGCAGAAGTAAAGATAACCGGGTTGTTGCTGACCCCGTTCACTACCAATTGAGCCCCGGGTTCTATAATCAGTGAAGATGCAGTTCTGGCCAGTACATGGACGCCGGCCTCAATAGTCAGTGTATAACCCGCTTTTACTACAAAGCAATCTTCAAGATAAAAGCAGGAATTGGCCGGCAGGGTTGAGTCCTGCGTAAGATTCCCTGTAAGTGTGTCTTGCGCTGAAGCGCTGGTAGCCATACCGCCGAACGCGATCAGCGCTACCGCTATGATTCGTTTCATAATTAATTGATTTGAAAAATAAAAAATGGATTTATCGAAGGCATCAATGTTGCCGGGACTGCGGCAACATAACATATTTGATGGGGGCATGGCCGGCCTTCACGGTGCGCAGCCCCGTAATCGCCGGCGGATGCCGTGATTCGGAGTATCCGGATCTCTTCCGGATTAAGCTGGAGGTATATTGTTGCAGATCCATGACCAGGCATTGTGCAGATGCAATCCATACACAAAGCTGGTCAGTGAAAAATTATTTTTTTTAAATGACCCTGAAATTGTTTTTAAAAATCAGGCGGAGCGCCTCCTGTCTGCTGATGCATACGGTAGACCTTTGGCGTCATACCAAAGGCTTTCACAAAAGCGGTATGAAACGCTGCAGGGCTTTCGTAGCCTACATCATAGGCGATTTCCGTAGCGCTTGCAAGCCCGTTTCGCAGCCGTTCACGTGCTGCCGAAAGCCGGGTATGAGTAATAAACCGGTGGATCGGCATCTTGTATTTTTCTGTAAAACTTTTTTTCAGTGAAGTCTCACTCAGGCCGCCCCAGAGCGCAAGCGCGCCTATAGACATTCGTTCCGGTATATGAAAATGCTCCCGGATATACTGGTGGATCAGCCATACTTTCTCTGCTTCACTTTGCGCTACCCGCAGCCGGTTCAGGTATCCTTGCACAGCATCGCCGTACGCAGTAAAAATGTCAAACACGGCAGTGTAAATGCGCTTAAACCGCAGATCCGGCATCGCCTGATCCGTTTCAAGCCGGTGCAGCAGCTCATTCATTTCGCGGCTGATAGGTGCAAAGATCCGGCCGGAGCGCATTTGTGTTGCCCCTTCTTCAAAGGCAGCCACCAGCTCACGGATAGGAGCATACCGCTCGCCCATTATTTTCACATCTTCAGGCTTCAGGAAGATATGGCACGACTTATGTTTACCCCTGCCGAATGCAACCGATACATTGCTGTCTGCCGGCATCAGGAAAAGATTAAACTCACCTGCATGCAGCTTCATTTTCTTTATGCCGGGAAAGCGGAGAACGGCGCTGCCCTTCTGCATAAAATGAAACACAAACACATCACGCAGGCACTGCACCTCAAGACTCACCGATTTATTGATCCAGAAATCGTTAATACACAAATCTACCGGCATGCCGGTTTTCCACTGCATCAGGAATGCGCCCGTTCCCCAGTCCTTATACCGGCATTTAACATGATCACGTGCCGCATAAGAAAAAATACGGGGAACCTGAGATCCTCTTCTGACCGGCAACTCCGGTAACGGAGGAAGTTTGAGTTGTATCATGATCTTTCGGTTTTACAGACAAACAAAAAGCACAGTACAATCCCTACCGGATAAGATCCGGTGTCACTCTCATAATGACGGGAAAATCTTTCTCTCCTGAACGGAACACGTAAGCCGACACAAATGTACAATAATTATTCAAAAAATAGATATACTTATATAGCACACTATTTTGCATAAAAGAATTCCCGGCGCATAAAGTCATAGTCTCCCCGGCTGGCACAGTAGCTGGAATTTATTTTCTTTTCAGACATTTTGTAAGCCACCGCAGCAGCAGAGACAAGCAATAGCTCACCGTAGCGCCGACAGCGGCCATTACTGCCGTTTCCACCAAAGCCTCTGAAGATAGGCCGCTCAGCACGCTGCACAATGTACCGCCGGCCGTACCTGCCATCACATGTCCGTTACCCATCCGGACCTCTTGTATACTTTCTGTTATCTGTTTCATAAAAATCAATTTAAGTCATCACTGACAGTTAAAAATTATAGCTACCATTTCCGAAGCGCATCCAACGTCAAACCATTAAAAAGAGATGTCATGCCAGGTAAAAGGGATGTCATGCCGGGCTTGACCCGGCATCGCCTGGCCTTAACCACATCCTTTACCAAAGGTCTGATCACTTCATACGATTGCGGCTCGGGGGCCGCAATGACATCCCTGATCTTCGCCCCTCGGCCTTGGAGGCAACGACATTAAAAAATTGATGCAATGCAGCGAACACTTCACAACACGTGGTCAACCTACCTCTCCGGCCTTGGAGACAATGGCGTCAAAAAAATGATGGAATGAAGCGGCCAAACAAATCCTTGTCCGAAGCTCGTAGCGAAGCGAAGAGCAAGTTTGGATTTGTTTAGCGGAATGAAATCATTTTTTAGCCATTGGATCCCAGCCTTGACTTTTTGCTTCTTTTGCGTCAAGGCAAAAGAAGGTATAACACAAACATCCCAACAAAGAGGGCCGTGCCCCTCAAGCCACGGCCCCTTCTACTCACACATCCACATCCACCTTCACCACCGCGAGCGCATTAAACGCCCCGTTCTGCAAAGGGTACATGCTCCCGTTCACCTCCTGCATAAACTGCACGCCAAACACGACCAGCAGCGGAAGCGTACTTTCGGCAGGCACATTGCATGACAGCGCCGGCAACGTAACCGGCTGTTGATCATACGGCACATCAGCCGACTGATCCAGGCTGCCCGAATACGAACCCGCTTCAAAATCCACTGCTGCTGCAGCAGCGATTACCCGGCAGTGTGTCGTACCGCCGGGTGCGATCACCGCCTGTGCCGGGACAAACGGAGATACGCTTACAGACACCTCGCCTTCCGCACGATCAACCGTAACCGTATAAGGCGCATAAAGCACCTGGTCCAGCCGGCTGCCGCTGTTAAACTCAAAGCCTTCCAGCAAACTCAGGTTACCGGCCGATACCCGGCGTTGGCCACGTTCATGCACAGTATCCGATTGTACAACGCGCACCAGCATTTTCACCAGGTTGCCCGTCAGCCTTCTGTCCTTCACCAGGCGCAGTGCCTGGTTAAACGTTGCGCGGATCAGCTTGGCGCCTTTGCCGGCATTACCGAATTCAGACCAGTTCTCCCGTGTCCGGGCAAAAGCAGGGTCTGTATACATACGCGATGCGGGAATGCTGCTCTTCTCTTTGGCAAGATAACCGTCGCGCGTCTTGAGGAACGTTATGTTCCCGATCGTTCCTTCCAATGGAATGATTCCTTTTTGTCGTGCCATAACACAAAATTTAGAACGTTAAGAAATAACTGGTGTCATCATTTCAGAAGTCCGTCTGCATCCGGGCCCGGACACCACACCGCTGGGATCCTTCAGACAGTGCAGGCATTCAGACGATACTTCTTCCGTAACACCATGACAAAGGAACACAGCATACCGGCTCAAAAAGGCATCAATGGTATTAATACCCACCTCAAACCCGCGCTGGGAAATAAATATGAAAAATAAAAACCTGCGTCCTTCACCCAATATCTCCATCGAAGACAACAGCGAAGTCCTCACGAACACCATTAAAAAGCGATGTCATGCTGTGTAAAAGGATGTCATGCCGGGCTTGACCCGGCATCGTCTGGCCTTAACCACATCCTTTACCAAAGGTCGGATCGCTTCATACGATTGCGGCTCAGGGCCGCAATGACATCCCTGATCTTCGCCCCCCACGTTGGAGACAACGACATAAAAAATGACGTAATAGAGAGAATACTTCACATAACACGTGGTCAACCCACCTCCCGGCCTTGGAAGAAATTGCGTTAAAAAAAATGATGGAATGAAGCGGCCAAACAAATCCCTGTCCGAAGCGCGCAGCGAAGCGTAGCGCAAGTTTGGATTTGTTTAGCGAAATGAAATCATTTTTTAGCCATTGGATCCCAGCCTTGACCTTTTGCTTCTTTTGCGTCAAGGCAAAAGAAGGTATAACACACAAACCTTCAAACCCTCCGCGACAGCTGCACCAGGTTCAAAAGCACACTCCGTACCGCATCCGCCGTATCACGATCCACGCTATAGAATTTAGACCGAAAGCTCCTCTCCGACAGCGCCTCGCTTCGTGAAGTCCCCACTGACCCTGCCCACCAGCGTATCACATCCGAATGATTCCGGTGTACGATCACCCCGCCTTCAAGCATCAGCTTCAGCAAGCAGGCGTGCTGTGCAACCGTCAACCCCGTTTTGATCCGCACAGGCTCCGTAGCAGAACCAGCCGAGGTTACAGGGCTGCTGCTAACCTGCTCCGAATAATACCAAAGCTCCTCCTCAAGCCATCGGTTAACCGTAGTCCGTAGCCCCTCGCCATCAGGACAGAAAAGAGCGCCGGGAATCACCGTCATCTGGCGAAAATCTTTTAGCAGACGCCTCAGGCAGGCGATCCGTTCATGCGTATCTTCCGTTGCATCGGCAATCCGTTGCAGCCACGACACAAAATAAGCAACCACATGCGCCTCGTTAAAATCAAGCGAGTACAGCAACCGTAATAGCCGTGCATCGGCATCATCCTGCCCCTCTTTTACAAAATCAGATAATGTATGGATGCAATGCTCAAAATACCCGGCATCGCCGAAGCTGACAGGTGTCTGCGTCCCGTCCCGCATCACATAACGCTTCAGAGCCTGTATCAGCAACAAACGCAACACCGGATCAGTAGCACCTGATTCATCCAGCTGTTTGCGCAGCTGTGCAATCCTCCGGGCGCTGTCGCGCACGAATGCTTCCGCCTGCCTGCGGGGCAGTCCGGAACCCATATCCATATAAGTCCTGTAATACCGCTGAATAAACGACAGCAATCCTTCCAGCAACGGCGCCATCCGCTCGCGGATTGCAGCGGCTGTTCCTGTCACCTCCAGGCTGTCTGCCAGGTCAAGAAGCGCCGTGATACCTGCCGTGATCCCTCCTATATACAAACGCCCTTCCGGCGCATCGCAAAACGCCCCCATACGTGCAACGATCTTTTGCCGTACGCGCAACGCTTCCCATTGCAGCCGTGATGCTGTAACATCCTCCTCGGTAAGCGTATCTGCGGCATTACCATGCGGCATGCCGGCCAGACGGCTGAAATAAGATAATTCCCGGTCCATCATCTTCCATATTAGAAAAGACCGGAGGGCAGACACAAAGAAGCAAGCAATAGGTATAACGAAAAACAGCGCAACTTGTTGTATAAAAGGAAGCCAGCAGACAACCCGGCATATAAAACCAATCCGGATGTTCATCCGTCTGCCTTAGGCACAATTGCATTTTTCACCAGATGTGGCAGCTTAGGCTCCGCCTGGGTATAACTAAGGGGCAACTAAAGGTCTGGTAAAGGTCTGAGCCGTATCCAATGCAAATATATTTTGTGTGATTACTAAGCTTACATCAAAGTATGATGTCATCCTGACGAAGGAAGGATCTCACGTAATGCAGGACGGGCCTGTGTTTTGTGAGATCCTTCCTTCGTCAGGATGACATAGAGGGCAGATTCATGCGCTACGTCACTGTATCATATAAATTTAGCACGCTGAATATTTCGTCGAAAATGACACCATTAACCTTTTGGGACAACCCCGCTCCGTGCTAATATTTCGTGAGCTGCTCTGTATGGATCAGCGACTGATCTGATGCATTCCGCAGTTCCAGGAAATAGGTACCGGCTGGCAGCGCACTTACGTCCACCTCCTTCTTGTTACGTTCACTGAGTATCAGCTTACCTTCAATGGTTCTTACACACACCTGGAGCTCCAGGGAGGAACTGATCCGGACTACATCCCTGGCAGGGTTCGGATAGATCAGGATATGTTTGTCTTCATTTCCTGAGATCCCGATACCGACATTATTGATCTTGTACTTGTCGGAAGTACCGGTACAACCAAAGCGATCCGTCACCTCAACATGATAATCTCCGTTTGCAGTTACCGGTAACACGGGGCTGGTAAAGCCATCCAGCAAAGTATCATTGCGATACCACCGGTAAGAGCCCCATGTCCCTGCGGCAACAAGCGTATCCCCCCTCGGCCCTATTGTCACTTCCAGTTCTGATACATATATCTCTTTGGTTTGGGGCGCTGAAGACCGGCAACTGCCGTTAACGACTACTGTAATCCGCCCGCTCTCTTTGCCTGCTTCTATAACGATTGTATCACCCGTACTGGTGCCGGTCCATCCCGGAGGCAATGTCCAGGTATAGGATACGGCGCCGTCTACAGCATCCACATAATAGCTATAAGGTATCCCCGCGCAAATAGTATCGCTGCCGGATATGCGGCCTGCGGGGATGACCGTGCAGGGCTGGAATTTTACCAGGAACAGATCCGGCTGCTCATCCGTACCGCCCAACTGTTCCTGGTGACTTCCGGCTGTAGCCATATGCGCCGGCGACCTGGTGATACCTGCCAAGTACACTTTCCCGCGTGCATCACAGGCAATCCGCGCCTCATAATCATCCGCGGTATCACCGTAATAGCTGGCTTCAATAAAAGCACCGGCGGTGTCAAAATGGGTCATGAAAACATCCCACTTACCTCCGGGCGCATCCTGGGGCGTACTGCCCTGGGGCGCCACGCCGGAAGGACTCCTCGTATAGCCAGCCGCATAGACATTCCCAAAAAGATCACAGGCGATACCGGTATAATAATCCTCTTCCTGACCGCCGTAATAAGTAGTCCATATCCTGTTCCCGGCCGGATCAAACTTTGAAAGTATTGCATCGATCGTGCCGTTTGTACCTTTATAAGCCCCCGGCGTTGCCAGGTTGGAGCTGTTGCTATGTCCGGCGACGTATATGTTTCCAGCCGGATCACAGGACACGCCGGAACCGTCGTCATATCCGCCGTTGCCTCCGAGATAGGTACCCCAGATGCGGTTGCCGGCGCTATCAAAACGCACCAGGAACATATTCCAGCTATTAGAAACCCCGTTATGGCTTATCGTATCCTGCGCGCTTCCCGGCGAAGCAATATTGAAACCACTCTGTGTAAGTCCGGTTACAAAGACCCTCCCCTGCCGGTCGCAGGCGATCGACTTGACGTTATCTGCCCGGTCTCCTCCGTAATAGGTGCTCCATTGCTGTCTTCCTGCAGCATTATATTTAGTCAGGAACCCATCCGCAGGCTGTGTGGGAGGTCTGCCGCCGGCTACCCCTCCGCCGAAAGTATCCTGATGACACCCCGCAGTAGCTATACCGTCTTTGCTGACTGTGTTACCCGCCATATATACATTGCCGGACGGATCGCAGGTTACCTGCATACCGAAATCATTACCCGAACCTCCGAAATAAGTAGCCCAAATACGATTCCCACCGGCGTCAAACTTAACCAGGAATGCATCTCTGCCCCCTGCTGAAGCAGGTTGTTGTGCCCCCCCGAAAGATATCATATCCGTACTCATGGTACTCCCGGTGAGGTACACACTGCCATCGGTAAAACAAGTTATCCCTTGGCCGAAATCGGTGTCTGTACCGCCATAATAAGTGGCCCACACAGGTACGCCGGCAGGATTGAACTTTACCAGAAATGCATCACAATCACCCGACAGAACCTGGTAATGACCACCACTGGTTGCTATATTGGAAGCGCTGTGGGTGGTACCGCCCAGGTAAATAAACTGCTGGGCATCCGTAGTCAGGGAAATATTACCGAATGAACCGGCAAAACTTAATCCTTCCACACCAGGGCCTCCGTAATAAGTGGCCCAGTCTACCACGGGATCTATAGTCAGTGCTCCTTCATAAGTCTCTGTGGTGAAAGAAACTATACCCGGATCCCGGAGTACAAACCGGGATACGACAGGCTTACCGTCGGCCTGGAAACTTACCGGCGCACGCTCTGTGATAGTCCCCATAGGAGTATACGCAGTTATACTTCCATCGTTATTCATCACGAGCTCCGAAGCCCCGCTGTATTGAATGCGTATATCGGAAACCCGGCCACCTTCCCGCACTACAAAATCATATTCAAGCTTGCCATCCCTGGAATAAATGACCCAGTCAATACCGGGATAGACCTCCTTATAAGTAACCTTGCCCCAGGCGCCTGCATGTATGCCACCCGGCACAGCGGTATTATAGTAATGCTCCACATAGGCGCTGCGGTCTGCGGTCTCCAGCCGGGCAGCCGGGTTGGCCCCTATGAGGCGGACATCCAGCCGGTATGTTTCCCACCGGGGCAACTCAGACACTGCTTCAGCAGCAGCAGCCGCATCCTGCCCCTTCACGGGTGAAAACGTCCCCGGCTGCGTACCCGTAGCAACGGGCTTTGTCCACTGGTAATGCAACCTTCCATTGCCGATAAAAACCTGGAAACCGCTGCCTGATAGGGTGAAATCAATATCGCTCCTGTGCTGCCTGTGCTGATCTGTGATCTGCCCGCCATTCTCGACAAATAAAAGCGGCGACCGGTCTTTGACGTCGGCCCCTGCCCGCACACAAAATACCGTCAACAATATTGGAATAGATAGAAGTAAAAATTGGGCATTTCTCATGTGTTTCATTTGTTTTAGTGAACAATAGCTGATCCTCAAATAACAAAACTACTGCCATTATACACGTCCGGTTAGAGCCGAAGTGTTCATTTAGCTTTTTAGATAGAAATGCCTAATTATCATTTTATAAAAAACATATTGATTTTAACATCAACAACATACACTGACCACTGTTGTCCGGAAAAGCAAACATAGTCGTACCGGGTAACGTCTGTTGTACATTGTCCTGTTAACAGACGTTTGTCATGCTGACGAAGGAAGCATCCCACGTTATGCATGATTTCCAGTGTTTTGTGTCATGCATCCTTCGTCAGCATGACATCGTGGTTCAGTGCAGACAATCAGCAGCACTATAAGTTCCCTGTTTCTGTCAAAAGTAACCCCTGCTTTACATAATTGTCTCAAACAGTTTGATGATAACGGAGTCTGTAATTGCTTTACCCGGACAACAGTGATGTGCTTTGGCTAATTAGATGGATGGATTTATTTTTACACCGTGCCCGGATCTCTGTTTGCTGTCCTCTTTCGCCACCCGATGCGGCATGTGTTTGCGTGCCTGATCCCGTACATGCTGTCTTTCCGGCTGCATGCACAGACAGAAGTCTTGTATACACCGGTTGATAAAGCCGGACATCCGTTTGTGATCGGAGATACTACCTTACGCAGGCAATCGCTGACGATAGCCGATACACAGCAGACATCAGGCCGTATCACGTACGATGCTGCAACTGCCGGCGGCCTGTTTGTCACCCGGCTGTTGCGTTATGCCAATGAACAACTCCGTAAGGGATCCTTTCATCAGGCAATTACCACCCTGCGGACTGCATTATTCTTTTCCGGTTATATCTCCGGCGAGCAGCTTACCTATATTTATAACAATCTGGCCAATACCTATCTCAGGACCGGAGACTATAATCACTCCATACACTATTACCTGCTGGCCATCCGTGAAATGGAAAAGCTTCCGGGGAAAGAGGCAATGCATGCCACGCTATACAGCAATCTGGCCACCCTCTTTATCCAGATGGAAGATTACTCAAGAGCTTTGTATTACCTCAACAAAGGAGAATCAATCTTACGTCCGTTGGGTAATCCCGAAAACTACCTGAGCCGGCTGCTGCTCAACAAGGCGACTGCCCTGCAGCATGACCAGATCAGTGCTGTCGCAACTTACCGGGAGGCCTTATCACTAAGCCGCAGCTACGGGGATTCAGAAACGGTCTGCACGATACTGAATAACCTCGGGGATTATTACCTGCAGGAACGTATGCCGCATCAGGCTATTCAATACCTGAAAGAGTCTTTAGGAATAATTTCCGGCCAGTCGTTTTATATACAGGCCGGAAATCTTATCTCTTTGGGCGAGGCCTATAAGATGCTGGGCAATACAGATCAGGCGGAGCATTACCTTTTGCTGGCGCTGCACAAGGCTGAAGAATCGGGCATGCAGAAAGAAGTTATGGCGGTTCACAAACTGCTTTCGGATCTGTATGGCCACACAGCACAATACCGCCAGGCCTGGCAGCATCAGCATCAATACGTCACGGTCCGCGATAGTATGCTTAACATCCGGAAAGTACATGACATCAATCACCTGGAGGTAAAGTACCGGACGGCCGAAAAGGACAAGGAAATATTCCGGAAGGAGCTGATGATCACCAGGCAGCAGCACCATCTCCAGGAGAAGAACATCTGGATTGCCTGCATCTCTGCGATACTGATGCTGCTGACCATATTAACATTCACCCTCTACCGGAACCACCGGCACCGGCAGCGCCTCCAGCAGGAGCGTATCAGGAATTTGCAGCATGAGCAGGAACTGCTACGCAGGGAACAGGAAATAGACCGGCTGAAAGCCATGATGGAAGGGGTGGAACAGGAAAGGAGCCGGTTGGCCAGGGAGCTCCATGACGGTATTGTGAGCCAGCTTTCAGCCATAAAGATGAACTTCAATGCTCTCAGCAACAGGCAGCACAGCGCAGGGTTCAGAGGAGACTTCGAAGAAGCCCTGCAGCAGTTGGACGAGGCAACAGAAGATCTGCGCAACACCTCACACAACCTCATGCCCCAGGTGCTGATCCGGAGCGGGTTACAGGCAGCAGTGGAAACATTATGCGAGAAGATCAGGAGAAGCATCCCGGGTCTGCATATGGATTGCCTGGTATACGGCACACTCCCGCCGTTACGCAATGAGCAGGGGCTGATGCTGTACCGGATCATACAGGAACTGGTGCAGAATGCGGTCAAACATGCACAGGCAAACTACATCCTTGTGCAAATGAATTGCCTCGATGACACACTGGATATTACCGTAGAAGATAACGGCATAGGCATTGATCCGGAAGACGCGGAAACCCATACCACACTCGGGCTGCGCAATATCCGGGAGCGGGTACATGTACTGAACGGGAAAATGCATATCCAGGCCGCTCCGGATTCAGGAACTTCTGTGTATCTTGAATTTAATTGCAGGGAATGGAAAACAGATAATGTATGTCAATAAGAATAGCCATCACCGATGATCATCCCATGGTAATCAGCGGGCTGAGAAATATGCTGGGCGATTATCCCCATATTGAGATCACAGGTTCCTATACCAGCGGGAAAGCGTTACTCGAAGGGCTTGCATCGGCTCCGCAGCATCCGGACGTACTGCTGATGGATGTCTGCCTGCCGGATATTCCTGGCAATGAACTTGCAAAGACTGTAAAAGACACCTGGCCGTCCATCCGCATCATAGCTGTAACGAGCCTGGACACACTGTTTTATGTAAAAGACATGCTGCAGCAGGGATGTATGGGATACCTGCTCAAAAAATCCGAACAGCACACCCTGATACAGGCCATAGAGGAAGTGTACCGTGGCGAACAGTTTATCGAACCTATGCTGAAAGAACAGCTTCTCGACAGCCTGCTGAAAACACGGAAACAGACAGGTCCCGGCATGCACCTTACCCGGAGAGAAAAAGAGATCCTCCGGCTCATCGTACAGGAATACACCAACCAGGAAATTGCAGAAAAGCTATTTCTCAGTGAAAGCACCGTAAAAAATCACCGGTTCAGCCTGCTTCAGAAACTGGATGTAAAAAACAGCATCGGCCTGGCCAGGGTAGCGCTCCAGATGGGATTGATAGAATAATTAACCAACCCGCTGATCCGCACTTTTTTCACCAGTACAGCTACTTACTCACACTGGCACGGAGCATCCATGCCATCTTCTCATGCTGCTTTAATATCCCGGTTACAAAGTCCGCGCTTCCCTGGTCTTTATATTTTTCATCAAAATCATCAATACTGTCCCGTACTTTACGGATGATGCTTTCATGGTCCGACACCAGTTCACGCAGCTTATCTTCCGTTATTGCATTGGTTTCCGTATGCTCCTGCAGGCTGGTATCGCTCATAAACTGCTTTAAGCTGCCGTTCGCAAAATGCCCGACCTTACGGATCCGCTCTGCCACCGAATCAATAATATCCTGCAGCTGGTTATACTGCTCCTCCAGGAAAACATGAAGCGCATGAAAATCCCGCCCTTCTATATTCCAGTGGAATTTTAAAGTCTTAACATACAATACAAATTCATCTGCCAGAATCTCATTCAGTGTATCCGACACTTTTTTACTGTTGGCTGCGGCAATACCTGTATTAATCTTGTCTGCTGCCGTTGCTTTTGATTTTGTAGTTGCCATAATAAAGGTTTTTCCTGTACAGCATAATAAATCAATGCCAACAACCATAAAAAATCAGGGACATATTTTACAGGCTCATTACGGCCCGTTTATACCATAGAAAAGAAAAGCTCACACCAGCTTCCGGAAACGCTCGTAATAGGCCCTTTCCAGCATCTCCTGCTGCGACGGATCTGCAATGCTGATCAGCAAACGGGCACGCTGCTCCAGGTTCCGGCCATAGAGATTTACCTCACCGTGCTCCGTCACTACATGATGCACATGTCCGCGGGTGGTCACCACACCTGCCCCCTGCTTCAGATAAGGCACGATGCGCGAGAGTCCCTTGCGCGTAACGGAAGGCAATGCAATGATCGGCTTACCGCCTTCGGAGAGAGAGGCACCACGCATGAAATCCATCTGTCCGCCGATACCCGAATACTGGTAAGCCCCCATCGAGTCAGCGCAGACCTGCCCGGTCAGGTCGATCTCAATAGCGCTGTTGATCGCCACGGCCTTCGGATTCTGCCGGATCACGGCAGCGTCATTTACATAGGCAACATCAATAAAAGACACGTTCGTATTATCATCCACAAAATCATACAGTTTACGCGTGCCCAATACGAATGTCGTAATAATTTTCCCCTGTCGTATTTTTTTATGCTCGTTGGTGATCACACCTTTTTCCACCAGCGGCACCACCCCGTCCGAAAACATCTCTGTATGGATCCCAAGCCCCTTATGGTTGCCGAGATACTTCAGCACGGCATCAGGTATGGCGCCGATCCCCAGCTGCAGTGTGGCCCCATCTTCTATCAATCCTGCTATCTGCTTGCCTATTGCCGTTGATTTTTCATCTGCTTTTGAGTTATAATCAACTTCGGGCAACTCCGCTTCATCCCACACCATTGCCGCAAATCTTGTATAGTGGATTTGTGTATCGCCATACGTACGCGGCATCCTGGGGTTTACATGAGCTATCAGGCAGGGGGCATTCCGGCTGGCACTCAGTGCTGCATCAATGGATGTACCCAGGGTACAGTATCCATGTTTATCCGGCGGGGAAACATGCAGAATGGCCGCATCAAGCGGCAATATCTTTTTATCAAATAAACGGGGTATCTCACTTAAGAAAACCGGCACGTAATCACCGGAATCCGAATCCACCCATTCACGTACATTCGCCGAAACAAATAAAGAATTCAGCCGGAAGTATTTCCTGATCTCAGGTGTATTCCACTCCAGGTTACCGACCGTGCTGATGGCTACCAGCTCTACATCCCGTATCTCCCCTGCCCTTTTCAGCAGCGTATTCACCAGCTTCAGCGGTGTGGCAGCGCTGCCGTGTATAAAAACCCGGCTGTCAGACCGGATCAGTGATACAGCTTCTTCTGCCGTTACGTATGCCGGGGTACCATTCATTGTGTATTTAGTTTATTGGGCAATCACGCAGGATTGCCTCTATCATCCAGGAATGCCCGCACAACTTCTGACAATTCCGCTGCTGCATACTCCAGGTCGTCATTAACAATAATCTTATCGAAACGGGTTGCAAAACTCAACTCAAAACCCGCCTTGCTCACCCGCTCATCCAGCGACTGTGGCGTCTCGCTGCCACGCTGCTGCAGACGTTGCCGCAGCACATCGAGCGAAGGCGCCTGTACAAATATGGAAAGCGCCGTGTCCGGATATTGCTCCTGGATCGCCAGTGCGCCTTTTACATCAATATCTACCAGCGGCGTCTGACCGGCATCCCATATTCGCTGCAGCTCCGACCGCAATGTGCCATAATATTTGCCTGCATATACCATTTCCCATTCAGCAAAAGCATTTTCCGAAATCAGATCCATGAAATGCCGCTCATCGTAGAAATAATAATCGCGTCCGTGCATCTCTCCGTTTCTGGGAGGCCGTGTACAGGCAGATATGGAAAAGGCCAGTTCCGGACATGCCGCCAGCAGGCGCTTTACGAGTGTCGTTTTACCGGACCCCGAAGGGGCTGTAATAATAATGATCTTTCCGTGTGCCAACGGTTACAGACTGTTTTGGCTGCGAAGAACGTAAAAAGCAGGCAAAAAGCAAAACATTTTAATGAGCCTAACCTACTGAATTATGTCAGCCTCCGTACTGCTCTTTGTCCTAAGCTATGGCCCTATCAGCAGTCATTTTTTGTCGGCTCATAGTAAAGCACTATTGAACCAGAACTATTAAGAGCCTGTTTAAAATTTAGTCAGATCATGATTTGTACGAGTGGAAACATCCCCCTTCGAAGTGGGAATTTGCACCGTTCTTTTGTCATAGCTCTACTGAAGAATGGACTGATCGTCTCCCTTCGAGGGGAGAATGTGAGGGGTGTGTGGGCATTAATATATTTTTACTAATCATTTTCAAACAGGATCTAAGGGTTTTTGTTTTTAAAAGCTTAAGATCAATTCTATCGTTGATGTATTTCTTCGTCTGCAATTCCTGACGTATGGTCGCAAAATCCATCAAGCGTCATATTGGTTGCTGCAATTAGTTTTCTCATGCTATTTCATTTAAACGGACGCAACAAAAGCCTGGTTATTGTGTGCAGCTTCTATTTTTTCAGTTCTTCCATTACCACTTTTGCCATTTTCTTTGAGCTGAACGGATTTTGTCCTGTAATCAAGTTTCCGTCCACAATTACTTTTGAAGTCATTGGTATAAATGCCTTTGTATAATCTGATTCCCGCTCTTTAAGTCCTGCTTCAAGGTTAAACGGCACTTCTTTCTTTCTTCCCGCCAGACTTTCTTCAAACCAATTGAATCCTGTGATTTTTTTGCCTTTTATCAGGTATTCGCCATTGGATAGTTTTACGTTCAATAGCCCACCAACTCCGTGGCAAATTGCCGCTACTTTTCTTCCGCTTTCATATTGTTTTCTGATGATGGCTTGCATAGCGGTATCGTTTGGAAAGTCGTACATGGTTCCGTGTCCACCTGCGAGATAAACCAGGTCAAATGTTTCATGAGCAACTTCTTCAAGTGTTTTACTGTTTTCCAATTCTTTTCTAAAAGCTGCATCTTCCCAATAGTTTTTTGACATTTTATCTAAAACCAATGGTTTTAAACTTTCAGGGTCAATGGGAACATTTCCGCCTTTGGGACTTGCAATGGTAATTCCGTAGCCTTGCTCTTTGGCTTTGTCGTAAATATGAGTGAGTTCGCTCAGCCATAAGCCTGTTTCTAATCCACTTTTATAAGTTGCAATGCTTGTAACGATTATCAATATTTTCATCATAATTTTTTTAGGGGATGTTGTAAGCAAAACCGATGTCATGGACTGTTACGCCTATTAATATGCATTCATGTCAAGCTCGTCAAAATCGTTAACTTCTGAGAGTTTAATAAGTTTATCCACTTTAATATCTGTCCAGGTTTCCTTAAAAATTTCTTCTTTAGGTTCTTGTGCCGGATCTTCGTTTATATTTTCTTTTGTTTGCTTCCTTTTAGTCAAAAAATTGATACTTGTTTCCATGTTAACAATTGGGCCTCTATGAATACCCTCATCATAACCGATTAATTCGAAGTCCGAATTTTGAAATCTGAATGTATACTGCCAATATCCATATCGGCCGTGTCCATAGTGGACATACAAATTCCCTTTTTTGATTTCAACAGATAGTTCCGGAGGATAATAAACACCACCGTCTTCATTTTCGGAAGAAAAGCAATCATAGTTTTTTATGACCAGTTCGTACTGACCCTTTTGGTAAAACAAAACGAGAATCCCTCTTCGGTTCCGATCCAGCCTTCCACGATATTCGTCTGTAACGATTTTGGCAGAGTCTGTTCCTTTAACGATAAGTACACAATCCTCAATACCATCTTTATTCAGATCGCCATTTATCTTTTCAAAAAGCACATATCCTTTTGGTATAAAATCAGACGGATTTTGCTTTGATTCAACTTGTCCGAAAACAGATGTGACCAAAGTCATTGTTATTAAAAGTGTCAGCAGCTTTTTCATTGGGTATTGTAATTAGTCACCTTCAAAATCACAGACTTTCAACTACTCCTCATTTTCTTTCCGGCTTCGGTCAATACATAACGTTGCCTGCTGCTTGTCGGACTGTCAGGATGGAGTAATCCTACAAGTCCCGCTTCGATCGCCGGATTGAGATATTGCTCCCGGAAATGCTTCCTGTCGGAGAGTCCGAGCAGATCCTGTAATTCCTGCCTGTGGTGCTCCCCTGTAAATACCGCCAACAACCGTTCGACTTGGGGGGTAACTTGGGGGGTAACTTGGGGGGTAACAACTTCCGAAGCCGGAAATATCATCCGGGTAAAATTATCCATAAACCGGAAGCACTCTTTTCCGTAGCTTTCCAGGATACGCGGCACGCCAGACCCAAGCTGCTCTACCAGTTCCAGATCCCGGTACACCCGCATCAATTCTCTATTCCTTGGGATAGAAACCCCATCAAAAAAATCGTCTTCGCTCAACCCTTCCGGTAATGTACCTGCTGAAGTGATTTCTATGCGGTCGGCAAAAATCTCGAACTTAGGAGGTACTTCACGGGTAAAGTCATTATGGACAATCGAATTAACAACGGCTTCACGGATGGCTACAGGATTCCATAATCGCCGGTCAACCCGTTCTTTGGAGGTGATCCGGGTTGCTGTCCGGTTCTCCAGCTCGATTTTATCCAATACGCTTTTCGTAGCCTTAACAAGCGAACTGTAACCATACTCATTATTTTCAATGAGATCTACCCGGTTCGTACCACTGTATTTCGCAACCTTGACAGAAACACCATTTTCATCGGCCAGCAGGTATGCTGCATAATTAAGCGCACCGTCTTCGGTGAGTAATTCCAGACTTTTCCTGAATTGATTATTGAGCGGCTTTTGCTTTTCATCATAATAAATACGAAGCTGCTCGAAGGTCAAATCCTGACGGCTTGACCGTATCTTACCAATTGAATTGCGGGTACGGGTAGCAAATAGCTTATCAATCATTGCTTGTGACATTGGCTCTGCCGCCGTACCCACACGGATGAAGCACCCCTTTCCGGTCATTCCATACTTCTTTTTGAAATAGGGCTTCTCGCTGCCACTTGCTACGATGATCTTGATAATTTCTTTGTCTTCCCGTTCTTCAATAACCACATCAAACAAACCCATTGCAGACGGAACGATGTTGTTTTTAATCCGGTCTTTGATTTTGAGCGCCGCTCCATCCGCATTCGAAATGCCCACTACCTTACCGTTTTTGTCAATGCCAATGTATATCACACCGCCTTCGTGATAATTCAAAAAAGCAATCAGCTCTTTTTCAATATCCACATCGGGATTGAGTTCCCGTTTGTATTCTATGCGGTTGGTTTCAGGCATTACAGTTTCGGTTGATGGGTACTTGTAGATTTAATCTTTGATATATCGGACTCTAATCCTTCCTTTATATTATCGATCAAAGAGCCATAAACAGTCATAACTTGTGTAGACTGTTTCGATTCCATGAATTTAAGATAATCTATAAATAATCTCACTCCATGAATTCTCTGTTGAATATTTCGTGTGCCGTTCTCTTGGGCAAGTGGAAATGCAGCTCTTATTAAATCGAAATGTTGCATGTCAAATATAGGTGTGTCTTGAATGATAATATCCCAATAGTGGAATCGATGAATTACTTCTTTTATGTAATAGTGTCCCTTTGCTGTCAGTCCAATATTAAATTCTGATGGTATTTCATACCATAGGACATCTGTCAAATTTTCATCTGTATCAATTAAAGCAGCTTTTATTAAGCTCGACAAGGCTTCATTTATTGAATTTGCTCTATAGCCAAGAGGGTTAAGTTTATCAATTAGAATAGAGTTTGGAATTAACTTTTCTGTGTAACTTTTCTTTTCTATGAACTCATTCAAATCTTGTAAAATATACGACTTGAGGAAATGGTCTGTAGAATCTATTGGAGGGATTAAAAGATTATACAAGGAGCTGATTTCAGAGTTATAATACAATCTATTTTGGAGACTAACAGATTTTATAAACTCATGCATTGGGATTACCGAACGAGGATCTTGCCCTAATTCACTTCTGAATTTTTCTCTTAGTATGTATTCTGACACTTTTGTATGTCCGGAAGTGAGAAAACTTTTGAACAGTCTTAGCCCTTCCCTAATATTTGGATATGTCGTATGATTTAGAAAGTCAATGACATGCTTATTATCAGTTGATAAGATTGAATTCCTTAGCCCTGCTAAAAAATGAACAATGTCGCTAGATGAAAATTCAACGTTATACCCTACTTGATTTACACCTTTAACTTTTTTCTCAAATTCAGGTACTTTTTGCAAAGCAAAATCTATTCTTCTTTGAAGTATTTCAGCATAGCTTGGAGCTGTAATGTGATATACATTACTTTCATATGCATCAAACGGTGGTGAATTTTGCCATTTATAATAGTATCCTTCCCGGAGCGATATTACCGTACCGCAAAGGGTAGCCTTTGTTAACGAGTGAGCAAAAACAAATAGCCTTTTCTGAATTTCATCATTAAATTGGTCTGCATTATCGATAATTATAATTAGTCTTTTTCTTCTTTCTCTAATCAAATATTTCGACAACAATTCTAAGTGTTTGGTTGTATCTTTAAGTTGATTCTGCAAAAAAGCCGAAAGAGATCTGTTGTATGCAGATTCATCATTTGCCTTTTCATATTGCCAAATACTTTCGTCATTTCTTTTAATTTCAGTAAGATAAATTCTACACAAAACTTTTAATGAATGCAACTCCAGACTTTCATATTTAAAGTATATTTTTTGCAAAATCTCTGATGCAATTTGAGTTGGTTCAAAACTTTCTTTTTCTTCAAAAAATTTCCTAAAGTCAATATAAACCAAAAAGTGGTTCTCAATTTCTTCTTCTTTTAATTTATACTTAAATAAATGATTTATAAATGTAGTTTTTCCTGCCCCCTTTGAACCGATAATAATAATGGGTTTGGGAGGATAATTATTTCGAATTGTTATTTCCTCCGCATTTATTTCTTCTGAAATTTGAGTTGCAATGCTGTCAGTATTAACAGCAGGAATAACTTGCCCAATTTTAGGAGCATAGTCTCCAAAAAGCCTTTCTATTTCATCCTTATTCTTTTTAGTTTCCTTATTTTCAACGAAGCAGTATTTTATAAATTCATCATCATCTTCTCGTTCTTCCGAAAATATCTCACCAAATATTTTGTCTATAATTGGCGTAATATTTGCACTTAACGAGTTTCTTATTAATTCTTTGTCCTTGTCAATCAATGTTGATAAAATTGTCTTGGACTGATATTGAGCAATTGGCAAGTCAAATTTGAATCCTCCATTATTGACAACTCCGTATTTTGAGAGATTCTCATAAAATTCGATAAACCTATTCTCAATATCTTCTATTCCATTAAAGAGTAGACAAGAGTTTTCTTTCCACGATTTATTATCAGAATTAAATGCCTTTAGAAAAATGAATTGATAGCCATTGGTAATTACACCATAAGGTACACTTTCATCTATGCAGTAATTCCGAATTTGCTGAATTTGTTCTTTGTTTCCACTCTGTAAAGAATTTAACGATGCTTGTCTGTGATTTTTAGGAAGCTTAAACTCAATAAACTGTCTTTTTGCTTCTACAATAAAGTAAAGTCCAGGTATAGAAACCTTATAGTCAAAATACCCAGAATCCACATGGCCTTCTCGTCTTATATCCACCTCTTGCCACCCCAAAACATTTATCAATAAGTAATCAATTAATTTCGAACGAGTGTCAGACTCTGTCAAATCTTCTTGAATATAATTTTGGTAAACGGTCTTGTAATTTTCAAAAGCCTTTTTAGATTCGTCTATGTTTATCATATTTGAAGTATTGAGGAGTGTTCTAAATATTACTATTTACGGTTTACGGTTTTGTGCTTGGGCGGGTTTCGATGTACAAAACTTTGATTAGTACAGAACTTAAACAGAAACGCAAAGTTCCAATTCTGCACCTTATCACACCTGACGTAAAAACCCTCTATGGGCTGGGGTTCTGTTTAGTTTGTCAATTTTCATTGTAACCAAATCTTCCGCTTTGCAAAACTTCTTTCCACCAATTTTCACGCTCAATTATTATTTGGTCGTTTATCGTTGACTTATAAATGTCAAGGATAGTGTATCTGAAATTATGTTGTATGTGTTCAAAGGTCAACTGTTTTAGTCCGACATTCCCACCGTGTCCTGTTTTGACATAAGAAATCCACCGCCCCAAAATCATATTCTCTCCGTAGGCTGAACCAACATATTTTTTTCCATTTGAAATATCAGTTAGTAAGTAAACTCCTTTTTGATTTTGTAAAACAGTTTTCCAGGTCTCTTTCTCAATTACACGTTTCAATTCTCCCCAAGATATATTCACCTTATCATAGCCAGGGAAAAAATCATTGTTAAAAGCACTTGGAAGTAATTCTTTCACTACAAAATCACTAATTCTATTGCCGTTCAATGTAACAAAAGCATTGTTTTTATGAAATTGAACTATCAGTCTTCCAAAATATTTTTCAAATTCTTCGAGTCTTTCGTGTTCGTAGAAAGTGTGAACGTTTGAATGAGTTACTCCGTCCCAAAAATTATTGTAACTCTTTGTAATTCTGGAAATGTCTATTAATAACCACTCGTTATTACTAATTTGTGCTAATCCGATAACAATTTCATTTTCTTTAAACCATCTTTTCTTTGTGCTATTATGAAAGTTGCCAATCAGTAGTAACGTTGGGTTTTCATGATAAAGTCTTAATGCATTCCAAGAATTGTTGGAAAGATTGAGTCTAATCTTTACGTTGCCTAGGTTTTCAAGTCTCAGAATGTCGTTTAGCTTTATTTTCTCCATTTGTCATTTTATTGTCTGTTGTAGTGCGTTTTTACCCTTGCCCATAACAGTTTGAATATTACCAAAGGCAGGGATTTTCAGCATTACCGCTCAATAGAATTACAAATGTAGGTTTACTTTCGTCATCTCAATAGTACTCATCAATTCCGCTTTGAACAATACGTTATTAGCTACTATCCTCATCGTCAAGTCAGCTAGCTTCATAAATTTTCCTTTTGTATTTTCTGACAGTGCTCACAAACCAACTTCCATAATACCTTATAAATGATAATAACTCTACCGGAACGAATGAGGCGATGATATGATCTTCGCCCTTTTCCCTGTCCTTAAAGACGACTCTGTCGATTAGAAAGTCATCATCATTTGATTCAAATTCGATGTTGAAGTGTGCAATTGAATGTCTCAAAGCCACGATTAAACTTTTTAAGTCAACGTACTCATCATTAATAAATGATTCATTTATACCCATTTCTTCTCGTAGTTCCTTAGAGAGTCTGTCCTTAGGTAGATAGCTAATCGCTTTCTCTTTTGGGAAAACAACAAGACCTAAAAGACAATTAATAAGTAATGTGTGATTGTATTGCTTGTCGAATTCAAACTTATGCAATATTACTTCGTATTGTGAAATCAATCCCAAAGTCCGCTCGATAAAATCAATTTCTATATTTCGATAATTTCCCATTTTTATATAGTATTTCCGTTTAAGATTACCACTAATTATCAAATATACATAAGACTTACTCTTTCCCCAATTTATACTAAAACACCTTCCAAATTCCTTTTAAATCAACAATTTGAAACAAAATTCCCCATTCGTAAATGATGATTTTTATACGGGCTGATGGAACTTTAACGCACAATGAAAAGTGACGATAAATAGCGTGGAAATAATAAAGTGTGCATCATATATTCAGCTAACTACACATCATCCTCACCAAATACAATTTATTTTAAATTTTATTTATATTGAATTTCAACAATAAATATAATTAAATAAAAATTTCTTTATCATTACTTTTCCCTACCTTCGTCACAACAAAAATATCGCGACCCTTCAGTATCTCATTGAAGTGTAATCGCTTGGAATCTCGCTATTGAAACTTAGGAAATTTCTACACACGCGAGAAGATAAGTAGATTGCCTGCGTTATAGCGAGGTGTTCTCTTATGCGTGTGTGGGTTTCCTAAGACCTCAATAGCAATAAGTTGAGCCCTGCGCTTTTTCATGCCCCCACGCATCGCAAAAACCGCCGCTGCTCACCGGTTCTCAGCCGCACTTCCGGAAACAGGAGGTGCGCACCTCGTTCAACCTGCTGAAAACCGGAGCATATGATCCTCATCGCATCTCAACCCCAGCCACACAATACCACACCCCATACCGATACGCTGAAGCAATCTGTAGCAGGGCTCCTGCGCGTCGTACCGGCGGATAAAGTATTTGCCCACAACGGCAGTCTGCATATCGTACTGGGCGCCGAAGCCGTCCGCAGCATACAGCAGTACAAACAGATGCTCGAACAGGGCGACTGGAACACCACCGGGTACCCCTACACCCTCCACGTCCTGCAGGACGTCTGCCAGGGGCTGGATGAAGGAAAATTCCTCTACACCGATATCTTCCAGCCCGAAAGACAGGTGTACGACAGCGGTCATACCGTGCTGCCAATACCAATACCAATACCATTACCACTACGCCTGGCAAGGATGATACAAAAAAGCCGGGAAGAGTTTCTGCACGGCTACAAACGATCACAGGGATTTCACAAAGCAGCCGCCCGCATGCTCGAAAGCGGCGAACCGGAGCTGGCGGCATTCATGCTCCATCAGTCGGTAGAGCAGTTGCTGCGGGGCTTCCACATGGCCATTACAGGGCAGGAGGTGAAAACGCACATGCTGTCCGAACTGGTAAAGCACATCCGTCATTATGCGCCGGTAGTATGGAACTGCTGCGGCTCGGTTGGGGGAGATGGCCGCACGCTTATTACCCTGTTGGAGAAGGCATACATCTGCGGGCGTTATGCACCTCATTTCAAGGCAGAGCCAAAGATACTGGAAGATTGTATGCACCAGGTAGCCGGGTTACAGGAAGCGGTGGCTGCAAGCTACCATAATTCAGAGCAGGTGTATAAAGTCTGCCATACGTAGCAGGCAGTGACAAACGTTTAAGGCCGTCTCCCCCATACCCCTCGCGACAGACATTAGCTAATCAGCACATCACTGTCGTCCGGGGAAAGTACACAATTAAATAATTGAGGAATAAGATTACCTGATGACAGTCTTTCTGTGTTGCCTTATTAAGGGCACGTTCGCACAAAAAAGCCTGTCATCCCGGGCTTGACCCGGGATCGTCTGTTATCAGGACGATCATTATGAAGTATCGTTTCACTTCAGGCGATGGCGGCTCGGTGGCCGCCATGACATCCCTTTATGATGGCGGGGTCAAGTCCGCCATGAACTTTTTGGATGGTAAGTCCCCCCTGTTTACATAAACCCCCGAAATGTTTTACTGATAGGGAGTGTATTGCATTGCAAAATATTTTCCCCGGACAACAGTGATTAACACATCAGCTAATCACACTACAGATTATCCTCAATAAACCGTGTCATCCGGCGATAAAGGTGCAGCCGCGTAACGCCACCGGAAATACCATGCGCCTTGTTGGGATAAAACTCGCTGTCAAAATCCTTATTGTTTTTGATCAGCGCATCCACCAGCATCACGGCATTCTGGAAATGCACATTATCATCAGCTGTACCATGCACCAGCAGGAATTTACCTTTCAGACGGCCGGCCATCTTATCCGGAGCATTCTGGTCGTAACCCGATTCATTCTCCTGCGGACGGCGCATGTAACGCTCCGTGTAGATATTGTCGTAATAACGCCAGTTGGTGACGGGCGCCACCGCAATGGCGGTTTTAAATACATCATTCCCTTTCAGGATACAGATGCTGCTCATAAACCCGCCGTAGCTCCAGCCCCATATCCCGATCCTCTCTTTATCCACATAAGGTAACGTACCGAGATGTTTCGCAACGGCGATCTGGTCGTCACTCTCATAACGACCAAGCTGCAGATAGGTTTTCTTTTTGAATGCTTCTCCCCGGAAACCAGTTCCGGTTCCATCGGCGCACACAACGATATACCCTTTGGTGGCCAGCATATGATGCCAGAAATAATCACCAACCGGGAAACGGTCTGCCACCATCTGTGAGCCGGGGCCGCTGTACTGGTACATCAGCACAGGGTATTTTTTACGTTCATCAAAATCAGGCGGGGTAATGACCCAGGCATTCAGCATCACACCACTGTCGCCGGGGAATTGCGTCAGCCGGATATTTCCGAAAGTGTACTCCTCCATCTTTTGCCGCAGGTCTTTGTTATCTTCCAACACGCGGACGATCTTTCCCGTTGCATTACGCAGGTAAAATACAGGCGGTGTGGTCAGCGTAGAATGTTTATCAAGGAAATAATTATAGCCGGCAACAGGCGTTATCTGGTGCGTGCCGTCTTCTTCCGTAAGCAAACGGTTGTTTTCGCCATTCCATCCCACTGCATAGAGCTTCCGCTGTACGGGATCCGGCAACGCAGCCGTATAATAGACAAGCTTCCTTTTCATATCCACACCGGCCAGCGCATCCACATCAAAACTGCCTTCCGTCAGCCGGGTCAGCTTCGACTCCACCCAATCCCAGCGGTAAAGCTGGTTGTAGCCGCTTTGCTCGCTGCTGAAGATAAAAGAACGATTGTCGGGGAGAAAATGGAGATCATCATTGATCTCAATATAATAAGGGTTATTTTCCACGTAAACCACTTCAGCACGACCGGTCGCCGCATCTGTCAACAGGTATTCGAGCTTATTCTGCAGGCGGTTCATGCGCAGGATGCACAGCTTTTCCGGATCATGGCTCCATTTAATGCGGGGAATGTACTGATCGGTTTCCATACCGATATCGGCCATGTCCGTATGATCAGTGTGCAGATCGTAAAACCGGATCTGAACAATGGAGTTCGGCTCACCAGCTTTCGGATATTTGAAGGTATTGGCTTCGGGATATAACCCGGTAAACATATCCATTGAGAACTGCGGGACTTGTCGTTCGTCAAACCGGTAATAAGCCAGGTACTTCCCGTCCGGCGACCACTCATAGGCTTTTGTAAACTGGAATTCTTCCTCATACACCCAATCGCAGTTGCCGTTTATGATCTCGTTCTTTCGTCCGTCGTGCGTAACAGCGGTTGTTTTACCGGAATGAAGATCGCGGTAATAAAGGTTATTCTCTTTTACAAAAGCAACCTTCTTCCCTTCGGGATCAAAGCCGGCATGGAGCACATGAGCCGTATCGAGCAACTGCAGCGCACCCGATTTGATATCATAAATGTACACCCTGCTCAATATGGACCGGCGGTACAGGGACCTGCTTTCAGTAAACAGCAGTATCTTTTTTTCATCTCTGCTGAAGGTATAGGCATCTATGGTGATTTTGCTGCCGTCGAACAGGTGCCGGCTGTTATCAAAGAGGTCTTTCTCACGTTTTCCTTTTTCCAGCCCGTATATACGGATCACCTGCCGGTCATTTTCTTCTTTATCAATCTGTGTATAACGCTTACCATCCTGCAGGGCATTGAAGCCGGGCACGGACTTCACACGAAACGTATAATCCTTCCAGATATCCTCAAGTGTAATGGACTTTGTACGGGTCTGCGCCGTAGCCACAAGGGCAGTAAAAAGCAGTAGGGGTAAAAAAGCTTTTGTCATAATTGAATAATTAGCTAATTAGCTAATTAGCTAATTGGCCAATTAGCTAATTAAAATCAAAAATAACACCTTCACTTTATGGCAGGAAATAATAAAGGGGGATTATAAACGGGATTTTTTAATAATCAATGGTAGCCTGGATACCACGGTCAATCAATGCTTCGGCTTGCGGACGGAGCAGATCAAAGCTGCCTTTTTTAACGCCGTATTTCCCCTGGTGATGAATGATCAGCGCGCATTGTTCGGCCTGTTGGGCAGAATGGCCGCAGATCTCAATCAACGATTCAATCACATGATCGAATGTATTTACATTATCATTCCAGACGATCAGATGATGTAATTGATCCTCTAATACTGCAACATCGGCATCATTCTGTTCTTCCGGCCGGACACCGGGGAAACCATACCGTTCGGCATTCATGATTATTTTCTTTTGTACAAAGATAGAGATAATGGTTCGAAAAAGCACTCAGTCTGCCAACCCCAGCTCCAGCGCTTTTTTGATCAGCCCGGCCATATTCTTCACTTCCAGTTTCATAAAGAGGTTAGTACGGTAATATTCCACCGTCCGCAGGCCGATGAACAGTTTCTCTGATATTTCCTGAATGGTATCTCCGGCTACCGTAAGCCTTAGAATTTCCTGTTCTCTCGGCGTGAGCGTAGGTTTTAATGCCGCTTCTTTTTTCATCCGGGATGTAAATTCATCCAGTTTTTCTACCAGTGCGGGGTCTGTAAACCGCCCGCCGTTATATACCGTCTCGATGGCTTCAATAACTATTTCCGGATCCGTATTCTTCAACACATAGCCCGACGCTCCCAGACGGAACATATTATGTACATAAAAAGCACTGTTCAGATTCGTCAGTACCAGAATGCGTAGATCAGGATATTTCCTGAGTATGACGGGCATAAGCACATCCCCGGTTTTGTCCGGCATCTGGATATCGAGCAGCAGCACATCCGGTAATTCCTGCAGCAGACCTTCCAGCAGCGCCTCACCGTTGGGATAAGCGCCGGTAAGCGTAATGTGCGGGTATACGGGCAGCATATTCCGCAATCCGCCGATGATCATCGGGTGATCATCAGCTATCGTTATGCGTATATTCATGATTAACCTGTGGTATTTTCCTGAGATCAAGCTCAATATACGCGGTAGTTCCCATTCCCGGAGCAGACTCGATGGAAAAATATCCGTTCAGCGTCCCTACCCGCGTTTCGATATTCTGCAGACCAAGCCCGTTCCCCTTCTTCTGATCAAAACCGATACCGTCATCCTCCACCGAAATATAAAGATTGTGACCGTCTCTCCGGAGCTGGATGGCGGCCCTTGCAGCCTGCGCATATTTGACGGTATTCTGCATCAGTTCCTGGACAATACGATAAATGGATAACTGCAAACTTTTATCGAGGTCCTCAAGATCTCCCTGGAACTGCAATGTGATCTGTAACTGATCGGCGCCTTCCATTTGCGCGCAATAAAGCTGCAATGCCTCGGGCAGGTTATGCTTCAGCAGGATGTCAGGCATCAGGTTGTGGGCTGTTTTATGGATTTCGCGGCCCATCTCGTGTAGCATATCCATAATATCGTCAAGGCGGTTCGGATCATTTAGCGTCTGGCGCTGTTTCTGGATCGCTTTCAGGTTCATTTTAATGCCCGTCAGCATGCCGCCGATACCGTCGTGCAGCTCCCGCGAAATACGTCCGCGTTCTTTTTCCTCTCCGGTCATCATGGCCCTCAGCCGTTCTATCTCCCGGTCACGCGCGCTGATCTTTCGCCGGGAACGATATATACCCAGCAATACGACTCCCGCCAGCAGAGCACTGCCCGTGATCATGCCGATCAGCATATTTTTTTGTGACAGGCTTTTTTCCTGCCGGGAGATCTGCAGCTCTTTTTGGGTAATCTCGTTATTTTTTTGTGCCGTTTCATATTTCAGCTCCAGCTCCTTAATTGTACGCAGCTTTTCCACATTCACCATACTATCATTTACATGCTGGTACATGCGCTGGTATTGGAGCGCGTTGGCATATGCACCTGTAGCTTCATACAGAGCAGCAAGGGTGACATATGCTTCATCTCTGGCTTCCGTCATCCCGGTTTGCGCTGCTTTATCGAGGGAAGCCAGCAATATCCTTTCTGCTGCCCTGTATGATTTAAGGTGAAACAAAGCCTCCCCCAAATGATAACCGGGCGTAATAGAACCATAATAAGGATGAGTAACGTCGCTTCTATCCAGAGCACGCTGAAAATAATCCGCAGCTTCCCGATATTCCTGCCGCCGCATCAGCAGTTCGCCGATATTAGTCAGACAGGCCTGTTCCATACTTGCATACCCATTTCGTTCGGCCAGAACAAGACCCGACCGGAAACACCATTCGGCGCTGTCCGGTTTTCCCAACGCCACATAAGCGCTCCCTTTATTGATATATGATGCCGTCATGGCAACGGGGTTCTTCCTGATCTGCGCTATTTGCCCTGCCAGCCCTGCATGCAGCAGCGCCTGCCGGGGATTACCAAGCTTTACCTGCAGAGAGGCCAGGTTAGTATGTATGCTGGCGAGCGTACTCATGTTTCCCGGCTTGTTTTTCTGTAATATTGAAAGCGCCTTATAATAAGATTCATGTGCATTGGTATATACGCCTTTATGATGCCAGCTAACACCCATGTGCAGGTAAAGCACAGGCAGGAGCCTGCGGGCTATCCCGGCCCGCAGGCAGAAGGTAAATGCTTCCCGGTAACAGGCAAATCCCTGCTCATAATCTCCAAGATCAGTTGCCACCAGACCTGCATGTGTCAAGGCCCGTGCAATACCATAGTCGAAACCAATATCCCGGCTGATCCGTTCGGCTTCCCGGAACAGCTTTAACGCACTGTCCGGAAGACTGTACTGCAGGGGCATCCCCTTACTGATCAACTTATGCACCCGCATCGTATCCTCCATATTCGCCGGATATTGTAAAGGCGGCTTTTCCTGCGCTGCGACACTTTCCGGAATGAAAAAGGAAAACATCACAGACAGACTCCCGACAACCAATAGCAACAGTCTGTTCATGATTCTATAAAATAACGAAAAACTCCGGAAAAGATCATTGTTTATTAACTCCATACGGTTTACCCATAAAACTATCCGTGAAACCCGAAAGAGAATATTGCATGGTACAATGTTTTTTTGTAACAGATCAGGTTATTGTCAAACAAGTAAATTAAATCAAATGTTATGAGTATACAAAAATACAAATTGAAGTTAGCCTTCACACTGTTATTACCATGTTTATTTGGGCTTTCCGTACAGGTGAAGGCCCAGGCGCCCGATCTGATGTGGGCAGCGAATATAGGAGGAACAGGAACAGAAATGAGTAATGACATAGCTGTAGACGCTGCCGGGAACATCTACATTGCCGGTTATTTTGCCAGCGACACAGACTTTGACCCGCTCGGGGGAACCAGCGCCATCCTGTCAAGCAACGGAGGCAATGATGCATTCATATCAAAGATGGATCCCAACGGCCATCTCGTTTGGGTAAAGCAGATAGGCAATACCGGCACTTCAGGTACAGAGCAGGCTCAGGCGATTGCTCTGGACGATTCGGGCAATATCTACGTCACCGGCTTTTTTAATAACACTGCCGATTTTAACCCCGGTACCGGCCCCGCTGATACTTTCTTCATGAGACGCTTCGGTCCCGGCACCGGCACAAATAATGATATCTTCGTACTGAAGCTGGACAATAACGGCGACTTTGTCTGGGCGACTTCAATGGGCGGAACCGGTAATGACCGGGGTCTTGCTATGGATGTTGACAAGGCGGGCAATGTTTATGTAACCGGCGCATTTAATGCTCCGGATACCTATTTCGGCACTGCCGATACACTCACTACTACACGTAACGCCGCAGGAACGGGCAATAGTATTGATGCATTCATTTGCCGCGTAAATGCTTCCGGAGATGTTGCCTGGGCAAGACAGATCGGAGGGTACGGCGCTGACCAGGGCAATGGGGTTTTTGCGGATCCGTACGGGAATATCTTTATCGTGGGTGCATTTGTGGATACGGCAAGCTTTAACGGCGTTTATACGCTTACGGGAAACGGCAACAACCAGGACGGGTATGTTGCCCGGATGGATACCGCAGGTAATTTCATCTGGATACACGGCATAGGCGGTACACTGGGAGGCGACCGTGGTGAAAAGATTGTTGCGGACAACATGGGCCATATATATATTACCGGCGGCTTCCGGGGTACGGCAAATTTCGACCCGAACGGTACCTATCAACTTACCGCAGCACCTCCAAAAGTCACAGGTGCGCAAGATGCAGATGATGTATTTGTAACTAAATGGGATACCGCCGGTAATTTTGTCTGGGCAAATAGTTGGGGCGGAGGATTGGCCGATTACGGACAAGATCTCGCTCTGGATGGCATTGGGAATATTTATGTAGTGGGTGATTTTAACGACACAGTAGACTTCGGAAATTTCAATTTACCCTCCTTAGGTGCTGATGTGGTCATTCTCAAGCTGGATACCGCAGGTAATATGGGATGGGCTGGCAGTATAGGTGGTAATTCGCTCGACCACGTTTATGGTGTGACCGCAGATGGATTGGGGAATGTGTATATAACAGGCAGGTACCAAAGCCATCTCAATACAGATTTCGACCCGGGACCTGGTATATTCCCCATGCCCACAACCATGAACACCGCAGGCACAAGTGGTACCATTGATGCATTCATAATGCGCCTGTATACCTGTGTCAACGTAGCCGGCGCTACGATCAACGGACCGGATTCCATATGTCCCGGATATACTTATACATACTCTGTAGGCCCGGTACCAGGCGCCGTATCATACGAATGGGATTTCCCCGCCAGTTGGAGCGTATCCGGATCAGGCCACAGCATGACGGTAACAGTTGATGACAATGCCGGCATTGTCAGTGTTACCGTCAATGGGCTGTGCGATACTACCGATGTAGACATGACCGTGGTACGAAGCATGCCACCGGCACAGATCACTGTAGATGGAAACGTACTGGGCACAAGCAGTGACTCATACCTTTCCTGGCAATGGTACAAAGGCGGGGCAGCCATTGACGGCGCAACAGATCCTACCTATACAGTTTTGGAGAATGAGACCTATTCTGTAGTCGTAACTGGCCCGGACGGATGTACAGATTCCACTTCATACAGAGTAAACAATGTATCTGTTGCATCACTTGCAAACGATAAGCATATCCGAATCTATCCGAATCCCGCATCTGGTGCGGTGCATATTGATGCCCCCGGCATGGCTTCAGTAAGTATCAAAGGGATTGATGGCAAAACACTATTACAACATAAGGCATCCGGCCATCATTGTACTATAGATATATCCGGCCTCACACCCGGCATTTACATATTGGAAATAACAGACCATTCCGGAACACCGGTCAGGCTGGAAAAGTTGGTGAAGACCGCCAGATAACAGTATTGCATACACTGCTGCCGGCTGGTATTCCTATTCGAAATGAGGTTGCTTTTGCAATCTCATTTTTTTACTATACAATTACTAAAAAAGGCAATCTCACCGTTCATTATAACATCACTCCTACATAATGCAGTACAATCTCGTCCATCACTTGTTGTAAGCTGGCAAGATCACCGATGGTGACCAGTTGCGTCCGGAAATGTTTGATGTCCGGCAGCCCTTTGAGATAATTGCCATAATGACGACGCATTTCAAGGATGCCGAGGGTTTCTCCTTTCCACTGCACAGAGCCGAGCAGGTGTTTGCGGCAGGCGGCAATACGCTCTTCAACAGAAGGCGGCGGTAAAATTTCCCCGGTGGCAAGATAATGTTTGATCTCCCGGAATATCCACGGGTAGCCAATGGCTGCACGCCCGATCATAATACCATCCACACCATAGCGGTTCCGGTATTCGAGCGCCTTTTGCGGCGTGTCAATATCACCGTTACCAAATATGGGGATGTGGATACGCGGATTATTACGTACCCTCCCGATCAGCGTCCAGTCGGCATCGCCTTTATACATCTGGGTACGGGTACGGCCGTGAATGGCCAGCGCCTGTACACCCACATCCTGCAGGCGCTCCGCCACTTCTTCAATATTTTTACTGCTGTCATCCCAGCCCAGCCGGGTTTTTACGGTCACGGGCAGCCGGGTATTCTTTACCACTGCGCGGGTCAGCCGTATCATCAGATCAATATCCTTCAGCACACCGGCGCCGGCGCCTTTGCATACCACTTTCTTTACCGGGCAGCCAAAATTGATATCCAGCAGATCAGGGTTGGTGGCGTCGACAATCTGGGCAGACAATGCCATGGCTTCCTCATCACCGCCGAATATCTGTATACCAACAGGGCGTTCTTCCTCAAATATATCCAGTTTTTTACGGCTCTTGATTGCATCACGGATCAGGCCTTCGGAAGAAATAAATTCCGTGTACATCAGATCCGCGCCGTGCTCCTTACATACAATGCGGAACGGCGGATCGCTTACGTCTTCCATAGGCGCCAGCAGCAGCGGGAAATCCCCAAGTTCAATAGCTCCGATCTTTACCATGTGGGAAAACCGCAAAGTTACGGAAAAGGGAAGCGTTATAAAGGTGGGTATTTAAAAGAAGCATAGCTGCTGCTTGTTTCCCCGGATAGTAATGTTTATTACATCCTGCAAATCTAATATATCATCAAAATTACAGCCATCAGCACATAGAATATAATTAACAACAGGGTAATCTTCCGCGATTTTAACAGGGCATTTTTCTTCGATAATTTAAAAATCATTGTCCACAGCGTTTTGTAACCAATACACAATAAATCAAAAACCAGCGCATAAACTTCCATATACACCAGTCAGCCAGCTAATTACCCCCTGTTAGCTGGTTCAATATATTTAACTTACAACATACCGCACAACACCGGCATGCTGTATTTTAACGCAACAATAACACTTTTATTGTCCACTATCTTAGAAGTTGTCTAAAATTATTTAAGGTCATCATCTGTAATAGTGGAAACATCCCCCTTGCCCCCATTGAAGGGCGACTATATACGAGTTGAGACAAGGTTTGTCAAAAATGTTTTCCGGCATCTGATGCTTCCAGGATAGTAATCCCTTCGAACAGCCACTCCGTCATCCAGAATGGAGCGTAGCGGAATGAAGGATCTCACCTAATGTGGGACACTCATTATGTGGGATCCTTCGCTCCACGCTACCATTGACGCATTGTTTCAACTTGTTGTTTTTCAATGATCTGAAAATTGAGTGAGCGGGCTCTTTTTTCAAGAGATTTGATCTGTTTCCGACGGATCTGTTCCTCGTATGCTTTGACTCCATTCTCAACAAACTCCATCCCCTTGCTCTGCAGGCTGTAAAAAAGTAAGGCTATCTTTCTTGCCGTAGCCTT
>JBBCJI010000007.1:0-190588 GCA_037190845.1 Flavipsychrobacter sp.
CAACTGAATTATATCAAAGTGAGAAACTATGCCAAGCTGCCATTTATTGTCTGGTATTCATCAGAGCCGATGCCATGCAACAATTACGATGTCATCCTGAGCGTGAAACGAAGGATCCCACACAATGAGTGTCCCACATTAGGTGAGATCCTTCATTCCGCTACGCTCCATTCTGGATGACGGAGTGACTGTTCGGAGGAATTACTATCCTGGAAGCATCAGATGCCGGAAAACATTTTTGACAAACCTTGTCTCAACTCGTATATTGGCGCTCTTCGAGGGGGGGGAAGGGGGATGTTTCCACTCGTACAAATCATGATCTGACTAAATTTTAAACAGGCTCTAAATTTATAAAGACACAATAAACCGCGTGTTTATATACGCTGAAAACAGTTGGAATCACTGTTCATGTGGAATGCTACACTCCACGCAAATGCCGTTTGCATATTTTTTTAACATCTTCCGAATAAAACGAGGCCCCTTTTAACAATCCTCTATAAAACAACGGCAATAATTTTGTTCTATTGTCACAAAAACCTAACTGCTATGAGATTCAGCATCATTCCGGTTATTTTGACGGCCTCCGTCACATCATTACTCACACTCTACATTACAGACCGGGTAAAACCTGTGCCCGAACCAACCACGATTGCCGCACAGCAGCAAACACCGGTCAACTATGCACGTTACGAAGGCGGACGCGTAGCCAGCGCGCCCCCTATTGACTTTCAGCCGGCAGCCGAGGCATCGGTACAGGCTGTAGTGCATGTAAAGACTACCAAGAAAGCCCGTACTGTTGTGGCCAAAGATCCCCGTGCACAGTTTTTCGGAGATGATTTCGGAGACTTTTTCGGCCAGCGCCAATACTACATCCCACCTCAGATGGGGGCAGGATCCGGTGTTGTCATATCTCCTGACGGATATATCGTAACGAACAACCACGTTGTCGCAGGCACTGACGAAGTGACAGTTACATTTAACAACAGGTATACTGCACAAGCCAAAGTCGTAGGAAGCGACCCTTCAACTGATATTGCCCTGCTGAAGATCCAGGAAAAGGATCTGCCTTATATGGAATTCGGCAACAGCGACGACGTACGGCTCGGCCAATGGGTACTCGCAGTGGGTTATCCCCTGACGCTCGACGCCACCGTGACCGCCGGTATTGTAAGCGCCAAAGGGCGTTCGCTCGGCATCAACCGTACCCAATCGGCTCATGCCATCGAATCGTTCATCCAGACAGATGCCGCCGTCAACCCAGGCAATAGTGGAGGCGCGTTAGTCAGCACTACAGGTCAGCTCATCGGTATTAACTCTGCCATTGCCTCACCCACCGGCTCCTATGCAGGTTATTCATACGCGATCCCGGCCAATATCGTCCGGAAAGTCACCAACGACCTGATGCAGTATGGATCCGTACAGCGTGCTTACCTCGGTATCGAATACCGCGAACGCAAAACGCTTAGCAAAGAAGAGATTAGCGCCATAGGCATTGACCATCGTGACGGTGTGCTTATAGAAAATGTAATGCCCGGCGGCGGTGCGGAAAAGGCCGGGCTGAAAAAAGGTGATTTCATTACAAAAGTAAATGGCGCCGATATACGTACCGAACCGGAATTACTGGAACAGATTGCCCGTTACAAACCCGGTGATCATATCAGCCTTACTTATGTACGCAGCGGAAAAACGAATGTAGCCACCGTGGAACTGAAAAATCTGTCAGGCACAACGGCGATCATAAAGAAAGAAGCCCCGGCACAATTACTGGGAGCCAGCTTCCGCCCACTGACGCAACAGGAAAAAGGGAAACTGGGCATTAAAGAAGGCGTTATGATCACAGATCCGGGATCCGGAATACTGGCCAGCCAGACACAGATCCGCAAGGGATTTGTGGTCACTCATGTCAATGACAGGATCATACAAACTATAGATGAGTTACAGCAAATGTTCGCCACACACGGAACATTACAGATTGCAGGCTTCTACCCCGGGCAAAGAGGTAAATATTATTACGGTCTGAATATCGCTGACGGAAGAGACTGAACATCGGGGTAAATGTGTCTTCCAACATACTGAATGTGGGAAATGTGACGAATATGTTATCACACTTCTCACATTCATCATATTCAGAACACTCAAAGGCTTCGTCCCTCTTTACCAATAGCATACATCAGCGTTAGAAACAACATCTAAATCATCTATTTTTGACATTGATATACCTACAAATACGTATTTTTCGGGTGTGCTATGGTGATTAACCATGAATTTACTATTAAAGCTGCCTATTTAGATTAATTTTGCCCTTCAAAACAGAAACCCAGACAGTGAGGCCCGTTTATATTACACGTTTATCCAAATACTTACCTAATGACCCGGTCCCCAATGATGAGATGGAAACAGTTTTAGGCATGGTAGGGGACAAACCATCCAAAGCCCGGTCTATTGTACTCCGCAACAACGGCATCAAATCCCGGTACTATGCTATCCGGAATAACACAAGTACACATAACAATACTGAACTGGCTGCTCATGCCATCCGGAATCTTTTTGATGAAGCGCTGCCGCTGAACAAGGTAGAACTGATCGCTACCGGCACTACGTCTCCGGAACAATTATTACCGTCGCATGCCACCATGGTGCACGGGCTGCTCGGGCTTGACAAACCAGTAGAATTAATCTCCGCTTCCGGCGCCTGTTGCAGCAGCATACAGGCTATGAAATACGCCTACATGTCGGTAGGGGCCGGCCTTACCAATATTGCTGTAAGCTGCGGCTCCGAAAAAATGAGTTCCTGGATGCACGCTTCCCGGTTTACACCGGAGATGGAAAATCTCAAAAAACTGGAAGACAATCCTTATATCGCTTTTGAAAAAGACTTCCTTCGCTGGATGCTGAGCGACGGCGCCGGCGCAGCCTTAATACAGGATAAACCAAACGCCGAAGGCATTTCTCTGAAAATAGAATGGCTGGAGATTACCTCTTTTGCACATGAACTGGAAACATGTATGTACGCCGGGGCAGTCAAAAATGAAGATCAGTCGCTCACCGGCTGGAATGACCTCAACCAGGACATCTGGAACGAACAAAGCGTGTTTTCGCTGAAGCAGGATACGAAGCTGCTCTCACAGCATATCGTACCGCTGGGTGGCCGTTACCTGGCAGAACTGATGAAAAAACATAACCTGACCAGCGATGGGGTAGATTACTTCCTACCGCATATGTCGAGCGAATTTTTCAAAGGACAGATAAAGGAACATCTTGGTAATGCAGGTATGGAGCTGCCGGATGAGAAATGGTTCTACAATCTGCCGCAAGTCGGCAATGTAGGCAGTGCGTCCCCCTACCTGATGCTGGAGGAGTTGCTGTACAGCGGGCGATTGAAAAAAGACGACCGTATACTGGTGATGATACCGGAGAGTGCCCGTTTTTCCTACGCTTATCTGTATCTTACAGCGGTTTAACCGACCGGACAGCCCATGAAACCCAGCATACTCGTTCTGTATTACACCCAATCGGGACAGTTAAAAGAGATTCTCGACAACCTGACACACCCGATACAGAAAGAAGCCGATACCACGTTTGCAGCGCTTTCCACACAACATCCGTATACCCTTCCCTGGAAAGTGTACGACTTTTTCAATGCCATGCCGGAGACCGTAAAACGTATACCGGTTCCTATGCAGCCATTACCGGAAGCTGTATTCCAGAAACATTATGACCTGGTGATACTGGGCTATCAGCCCTGGTTCCTGAATCCGTCGCTGCCCGTTACCTCATTCATGAAAAGCGATGAAGCAAAGCGGTTGTTACAAGGGAAACCGGTGCTGACAGTAATCGGGAGCCGCAATATGTGGCTCCATGCACAGGAAAAGATCAAGGAAGACCTGATGGTGGCCGGCGCCACACTTGTAGGAAATATTGCCCTGACTGACTCCAACCCGAACATCATCTCTACCCTTACCATCATCCGCTGGGCATTCAAAGGGCAGAAAGAGCCCTCACGATTCTTACCGGCAGCCGGTGTGCAGGATAAAGACATCCGTGAAACATCGCGCTTCGGACAACCCGTTTTAGCACATCTTAAGGCAAATACATTAGGACAATTGCAGGAAACACTGCTTCATCTGGGCGCTGTGCAACTCAAACCGGGTCTTGTATTGCTGGAACGCCGGGGCATCGGTAACTTCCGCAAATGGGCGGATTACATCCGTGCTAAAGGCGATCCTGAAAATCCTGCACGCACCGGCAGGGTCAACCTCTTCAAACGACTGTTGATCGTCGCGATCTTTATACTCTCTCCCATCACCTCACTCACCGCATTCTTCCAACTTCAACTAAACAAAAAAAAGCTGCAGGAGGATGTAGCATACTTCCGCCAGACACGCTACAAAAAGGGGCGCATATAATGCGCCGATACGGAAAAATTCCCTCGTTGTTGAAATAACATTCTGACAACCGGGTATAGGTTTCACGTCACACATCATGCCTGCAGCAGTCCTGTACATTACCCTCCATTGGGTAATGTACGGATATAGCAAGCCAAACCGCTTACGTATAAACACGGATAAAACGCGGCGCATGGAACACTACATTCGCTATCAGAATCCAGTTGCGATTAAACCAAAATCTTTACCGATGAAGAATACCATGCTGTCTATACTGCTCCTTGGCGTTGCAACCACCAGCGTCGCCCAACCAACCCTCACCAATCAGTGCAATCCTGTTGCCGGAGACATTCAACGCTTAAAACTGGTTACCGGAGCTCCTGCTCCCGGCGCCGGAGGCGCAAATGCCACTTGGGATTATTCCGGCTTTTCCGGTACCGATGAAGACAATACCTTTATGCCATGCCCCGCACAGGCGCTTTGCAGCATGTTTCCCGGATCCAGTCTGGTATTGGAAAGTGGTACGAGTACGGGTATGGCTACCGCCTATATCACAAGCCAGAACAGCTTATCAGTCAACGGGCTAAGCGTAAACGGAGTCAACTACGTCTATCGTAACCCGATGGAGATACTCAGGTACCCGTTTACATTCAACGACAGCTACCGGGACAGCTTTGTCTGCGACTACACTTCCGCAAGCAACGTGGCTTTCACACGGGAAGGAGCAATAGAAGTGGAAGCTGATGGATACGGTACGCTGATCTTACCCCATGATACCTTTACGAATCTGCTCCGGGTAAAAAGTGAGGAAGTCTCTACTGACTTTATTTTTGGCTATGCTTCCTTTTTTTACCAAACCATATCCTATTACTGGTATGACCCCAACACACGGGATCTGATCGCCAGACATGCTACATACTATATCTCCGGACAACTTTCAGGCGAGGTGCTTTCCTACACCCGGGATACCAGCTCCGGATCATCAAACCCACCGGATCCATCAGACCCTTCTGATCCGTCGGATCCTTCTGCCATCAGCGACATGACCGACATCAGCACAACATTATGTGCATTCCCTAACCCTGTAACAGACAGACTTCAGCTTCGCTTTTCAGCAGAAGCCGGCAAAAATATCCGGATCCAACTGTCCGACATGACAGGTCGCATAGTACACACTGCCGGAGACATCCGCACCGTATCAGGTCAGAATGAGATCAGGCTCGGCACCGACGGACTTGCATCGGGCATGTACCTCCTGAAGATCGGAACAGACTCGGGCATAATCAACCGGAAAATAGAAATCCGGAAAACTGCAAAGTAGCTACAAGAGACTATACGGTTAAATCATCGCCAAATGCTGTATTCCTGTGGGAATCTCCTCCGGATATATTTTTCACCTGTAGCATACCTGACAAATCTTACTAACCCAAAAAGGTTCTGTTGTGGCAAATCATTTATTTATTGCCGAGCTCTTCTGCCAACCCTATAAGAAGCCCTTCGGTTCCCCGAATATAGCAGAGTCGGTATGAGTCCTCGTACTGCACCACTTCGCCAACTAACTGAGCACCATGCTTAGAGAGCCTGGATACCATCTCGTCAATGTCTTTAACGGTGAACATGACACGTAGATAACCGAGGGCGTTCACAGGTGCAGTCCGGTGATCTGATATAGCAGGAGGTGTGAGAAATTTCGAAAGTTCGAGGCGGCTGTGACCATCTGGAGTAACCATCATAGCAATCTCTACGCGCTGAGAACCCAGTCCGGTAACACGACCAGCCCACTCTCCTTCGATGGTGGCTCGTCCCTCAAGCTTCAGTCCAATTTCCGTGAAAAACGAAATAGCATCATCAAGGGATTCTACAACGATGCCGACATTGTCCATTCTTAGTAATTTGTTTTCTGCCATAGTTTTATTTTTTCTTTCTTACGAAACACGTTACCCCACCTGACGCAAAACCGCTTGTTACCATCAGTGTTTCTGCCTTTCGTCCATATGTCCGTTATTTTATTCTGCAAGAACATTCGTAATGTTCGTTAATGTATTTAATCGATTCTATGCAGAGTTCGTGTAAAGTTGAAATGTTGATGTCGGAAAGTTTTTTAATATAGATGCAGGCTTTGCTCATTTTGAATTTACCGAGGTCGGCTATCAATAATTTACTTCTCTCTGTTTCAGAATAAACGTATAGCGAAAATGCTGCTTTTCTTGGGGAAAATCCAAGAATTGGCGCATCTCCTTCGTGTCCGCTTGCATATTTGTAATGATAGTTACCGAACCCGATAATAGTCGGCCCCCACATTTTGGGTGCAGCGCCGGACCATTCCTGCATGAGTTCTATCAAACGAAAACTGTCGGCTTTTTTCTGTTCGTTTTCAACGTACGAGTTTACAAAATCCGTTACGTCTATTTCTGTGTAAGTTGTCTTTGTTTTTGCCATAATTCAGATTACTGTCTTAGAATCTTTTCCATCTTTTTACCTTTCGCCAATTCGTCCACTAATTTATCTAAATACCTTGCTTGTCTTGTTAATGGATTTTCAATTTCTTCTATCCGATAGCCGCAAATTACGCCTGTTATTAGTTGTGCATTGGAGTTCAATTTTGCCCTCTTAAAAAATGTTTCAAAAGTTACTTGCTCGTCAATAAGTTCTTGCAGTTTTTTATTGTCAAATCCTGTCAGCCATTCTATGACTTGATGTAATTCTCCTATTGTTCTGCCTTTGCTTTCAACTTTAGTGATGTAGTGCGGATACACCGATGCAAATGTCATTTTTGCAATTCGCTCATCGTGTTTGGGGGCTGTGTTCATATTCCAAATGTCATTTTTGTTTGATGTAAGAATGTCTTTTAACTCTGACCATAATGCTAACTACTTTAACATGGCGGATTAAAAATCGCCGATATATACAAAGTCACTTGAAAGATGATACTCAAATTGAAACATTCGGTCTTCGTCTGAAAGCTGTCGGTCTAAATTTGAAATTTGTTTTTTGAAGTCGCTCTGTTCTAAAGTCTGTATCTTCATTTGGATTTCCTGATTATTTCAGAGTGGGGTTGGTAATCACTCAATTCATTGCAGGCATTGAATGATTTTTTCATATTATTTAACCCATTCTTCTTTTAATAATCCTGTTATTATTTCATCCTTTAGTTCACCGTCAGCCATACAATAATATTTTTTCCTTCTTCTTCCTTCTATTTTGTATCCAAATCTTTCTTGCATTATCCTCGAGGATTCATTGCCATCAAAAAAACCATTTTCTATTTTTCTTAGTCCTAATTCCTCAAATGAAAATCTAATTTTTTCAGCAAATGCCTCTTTCCCATATCCGTTTCCGTGAAAATTTTCATTAATCCATATACCTCCACCGGTAGTCCCATGTATTTTATTGATAACTGAAATACTAACCCCTCCAATAACCTTATGGTTTGATTTTAATTCAATAGCAAATTCGTAACCATTTTTATTATTTTCCATATCATTTTTCATACAATACGTTATCCATTTATCAGCATCTTTTCTTAAATATGGGAAAGGCACTAATGCAAGCCATCTTGAAACATTACGATTATTTAATCCTTCGATTAAATCATTTATATCATGTTCCTGCCAATTTCTAATAATCAATCTATCTGTTTCCAATCTCATATTTGCAGCTCTTTATTATTCAAGCCCTATATTTTAATCAGGCCAAATATCTTTTTATCATAATTTTTATTATTTTACCTAACAGTTTCGGGTTTTGCGAGGGCGGGTCTTTTACCACAATTTCCTACGAAGCCGAAAACTGCCAAACGAAGCCTCCCCCCGCGCTTGCGCCGAATCGCTGTGATGGGCAGCTTTTATTTCTTATTCTCCTGTTCCGCTGCACCAGTTCACGAATGGTCTGTATTCTTTCAAGAATGTCGTCTGTGAATGTACTTTGATGCAAAATACGAATAATGATATTTTATTGCATTTTTTTGCTAATTATTCTATTTTTATTGAATTTCAACAATAAATATAGTTTAATTTACTTGACTGCATAATCCCTATTTCCTATTTTCGTTACCAATAAATATCGCGCACCTTCTACGCCTTCCGGAACGGCTCCCTACCAGTTACCGGAACTGTTCAGTCACGTGGCTTTGCTGCAGGAAACAGTGAAAGAGGCATTTGCCGGGCTGATGGAGGGGTATCAATTTTGCAGATGGGAAACGCGCAGCATAGCGACCACACAGCAAGGGCATCCTGAATTGTCAATTCCTTATCTCTGGCTGTTTTGTGTATTTTAAGACAACGCCGCCTGTCGAAAGCTGTTGTGTGGAAACAAGCGATAAATTTTCAGGAGCAATACCCTGCCTGAATAAAGGCCGTCCGCTGCCCAAAATAACCGGTGCAACTCCGATACGGTATTCGTCAAACAAATGATCATTAATAAACGTCCCGGAAAGGTTTGCGCTGCCGAATACATACATATCCCTGCCTCCCTGTGCTTTCAGCTTGGCGATTTCGGCTGAGGCATTCTCTCTGATTAATGTAGTGTTATGCCAATCGGCTGATTTCAATGTTTTGGAAAAAACAAGTTTGGGTATCCTGTTCATCAGGTTCGCAATGGTTCCTTCTTCTTTTGTCCAATGAGCTGCCATTCCTTCATAAGTCACCCGTCCAAAAACGAGATAGTCTGCTGAATTTAATTGCTCAATACTAAGCTGCTCCAGCTCCTGTCCCCAGACAATATTATGAAAAGGCAAGTCCCAGTTTTGCTGACCTTCAAAATAACCGTCTAAGGTTATGATGTTCCACATAATTAATCTTCTCATAATTTATCGTCCGTTTAGTCTGAATGAATGGGTAAGACGCACACAGCGTCCTATAAACCCGAATTACAGGGTTACTACCAAACAAAAAACGTAAGTAGCAAACTGTCATAACACAATTAAGTTATCCCAACTTGCTACTTACGACTAAATACCTGCTACTTCAATTACCGGATGCCGTGCATCATCTTCAGCAGCCACTTATGAATAGCATACAGCAGGATCGCAGCAGCGCCGGCCATATACACGAAGATCATAAAGAAGTCAAACAGGTTGTTGATCTGCATACCAAGGAATGTAGGTTTTTCGGGATTCAGATTCCACACTTCTATCCTTTCCAAGTCCACCACATTACCACCTCTCTTCACCTTATCAAAACGTGAAGTGATCAGGTACTGACCATCATTGCTTACTACACCTTTGTTCATTTTGGCGTTTATAGCATGCATCAGCTTCAAGTGATAGTTAGACACTTCATGCGAGCCGCCATTGATATTTAAAGAGGAGATTTTCTTATCATCCATCTGCACATCTGCCACCGGGAAAACAGTACTGTTTTGCAGCGGAGCGCTCCATGCGGACGTATCAATCGGGTATGCATTGAGCTGTGCCAGCAGATCCGGCTCTGCTTCCACGATGCGGTCAATTTTCACTTCTTCCGGATACAGGGCACTCAGCTCACCGGCAAACTTATTGGCGGTTGCCGTAGAAAGGAACCACACCCCCATCAGCAGGGAAACAAAACGCACCGGCGCCAGCTTCACCACCATAGACAAACCAATGGGAGAAAGGCAAAGCTCACCGATCGTATGAATAAGATATAAACCCACCAGCCATACCATGCTGACCTTTGTCCAGGGCTCGATACCATTTACCCCCCAGGCAATAAACAGGTAACCCAATGCAAGGAAAGCAAGCCCCATAGACTGCTTTACCGGAGAGGAAGGCTCTTTCCCTTTTTTCCCCAGGGCATTCCATACCGTAACAGCTACCGGCGCCAGCAACACGATAAACATGGCATTGAATATCTGGAACAGGCTCGCCGGCATGTTCCAGCCGAAAATGTTCCGGTTCGTCTGTTCCTGTGCAAAGAACGTCAGCGACGCACCTGCCTGCTCAAAGGCAGACCAGAAGAAGATCACAAAGAAGGCGATGATGAATATCACCCAGATACGGTCTTTCTCAACGCGGGTAAGCGAAGATTCCGTGACAATCAGCCCGGGCAATACGATACAGCTCGCGAAGATGATCGCGCCGATCACATCAAATTCAAGCACCTGCTGGAAGATGTAATAAAGCGCACCAAGACTCAGGATACCGACTGCTACTTTTCTCAAACTGACCTTTGCTGCAGGCTTCTGCTCCGTTGCATTACCATCAGCAGTCATACCTGCATCCTGTATCTTTTTCGGCGGCATACCCACAGGCTGGCCTTCAGGCGTAACAATAAACTTGTTCTTCAATGCAATGAATGCGATCAGGCTGATGATCATACCGATACAGGCAGCCAGGAAGCCCCATTTAAAAGCTTCGGGGATCACGGTTCCGGCATCTGTATAACGTTCGCCCAGGCTGCCGCATACAACCGGCGCCAGAAGCGCACCCATGTTAATTCCCTGGTAGAAAATGGTAAATGCAGAATCCACCCGCCGGTCATTCTGCGGATAAAGCTGCCCCACCATCGTGGAGATATTAGGCTTGAAGAAACCATTACCAAAGATCAGGAACCCAAGGCCGGTATACATAAACATAGATGCAGTATCTACGTTGCTATATACATTACCGCTCAGGAACATAAACATCTGACCTGCAGCCATAAGGATCCCGCCAAAAATGATCGAACGCCGGTTGCCCCAGTATTTATCAGCAATATAGCCGCCCAGCAGGGGTGTGAGGTAAACAAGTCCGGTATAGCTACCATATATCTGCGATGCAAACGCTTTATCAAAAAGCAGTGCGTTCAGCATGTACAGGGTAAAGATGGCACGCATGCCATAATAACTGAAACGTTCCCACATTTCAGTGAAATACAGCAGGTATAGCCCCTTGGGGTGTCCCTGTTTTACTGCCGGGTTTTGTGACATGAAATATGTTTTATTTTATAACAAGGGCGTAAGTTAATAAAAAATTAAAGCGGCATATAACCCCCGGAAAGAAAATACCGCGTAAGAGGGTATTTTTAATCACTATTGTCCGGCAAAGCAAGCTTAGCCGGACCGGGTAAAGTTTGTTGGATATCGTCCGGTTAACAGACGTTTGTCATGCTGACGTAGGAAGCATCCCACAAAATGCCGGGAATCACGCATAATGTGAGATCCTTCCCTCGCCAGGATGGCATCGTGCTTCAGGCAAACAAGCATCATCACTATTAAGCTCCCTGTTTCTGTCAAAAGCAAGCCCCTGTTTTACATAAATGTCTGAAACAGCTTGCTGATAACGACTTCACAAGTCTGTAATTTCTTTCCCCGCACAACCGTGATTTGTAATTAGCCAATGTGCTGATTAGCTATTTAAAATAAAGTAGCATAATCAACCACCAGGTGCGACAATGCCCTGATACCTAATATAAACCCTGCCTCGTCGAGGAAAAATTCAGGTGTATGATGTGGTGCGGCTTTTTGCGGATCCTGACCTTTGGGCATGGCGCCCAGGAAGAAATACAGGCCGGGCGCTTTTTGAGCAAAAAAGGAAAAATCTTCCGCGCTGGTATGCTGCGGCACAAGCAGCACATTCCCGTCACCGGCTGTTTTTTGCAGCGTCGGCAGCATTTTTTGCGTCAACGCTATATCATTATGAGTCACCGGGTAATGTACGGAATAAGGAATCTCCACGGTAGCCGTTGCGCCGCCCGCCTCCGCTGTGTGCATAGCGATCTGGCGGATACGCTCATACATCATCTTTTCGTCTTCAGGGCTCAATGCCCGGACTGTACCGGTGAGTTCTACGCTTTCCGGTATGATGTTAAAACGGTTGCCGCCATGTATCGTTCCGATCGTCACGACGCCTGCATTTTCCGTCACGTTGAGGTTGCGGCTGACCACGGTTTGCAGGCTGGTCACGATCTGTGCAGCGACCACCACCGGATCCACAGAAGCCCAGGGCATGGCGCCATGTGCCGGCTTGCCGTGCACGGTGATCTTCATATCGCAGGCGCTGGCCATCGTTCCGCCGGGGCGGTAAGTGATCTTGCCCGCTTCGGTTTGTGCATCCATATGCAATCCGAAGATCGCATCTACTTTAGGATTATCCATCACCCCTTGCTTTACCATCAGGGCGGCACCACCCTCCTCGCCTTTCGGCGCGCCTTCCTCTGCCGGCTGGAAGATAAACTTCACCGTCCCGGCCAGATCCTTCTGTACTCCGGCCAATACCGAAGCAACGCCCATCAGGATCGCTACATGCGCATCATGTCCGCAGGCGTGCATCACACCTGTCTCTGCGCCGTTGTAATCAGTTATCGCTTTTGAGGCAAAGGGCAGGTCTGTATTTTCCGTTACCGGCAGGGCATCCATATCTGCCCGCAGGGCGATTACAGGGCCGGGACGGCCTCCTTTCAGCAAGGCTACTACACCCGTATGGGCAACACCCGTATCCACTTCCATACCCAGCGACCGGAGATGCCGCGCAATCAATGCTGCGGTACGGAATTCACGATTACCCAGCTCAGGATGCTGATGGATATCACGCCGCCATTCAATCACCTGTTTTTCCACACCGTATGCAAGCTGATCTATCCGGGAGTTCAGATTCCGCGACTGGGCATATGTATTCAAAGATATTCCGGCGCATATAAAAATAAATCCGGCAACCTTTCTGAGATCCATAAAGAAATGTTTTATGCTACAAAATACAAAACCCCACGTTATACACTGCTATTTCTGAGGCATATTAAAACCTCCTTTCTCAGAGGGGCGGAGGCCTTCTACCTACACCCCCTATATGCTATCCTTTGACAGAAGAACAGATGTTTTATGACAATGCAGTGTTCTATAACTCCAAAAGGGTACCATTCAAATCTTCGCTTTCATACTTCAGGGTATTCATTTCGACCCTTCGACAAGCTCAGGGCTCAATGACCAACATTAAAAGACGGTTGCTGAGCGTGTCGGAGCAAAATTAAGTTTTTTGGATAGCGAAGATTTGAATTATATCCTTCCAAAGACTGAAAGCCTTTGATACATATAGCCCAGGGGCATCGCCCGGGGCAGCAGGAAAATTGACCTTGCCCTGCGCCCTGAAGGGGCAGCATAAAAAGCTTGTGACAAAGGTAGGTTCAAGCCGTGTGTTTTTCATCGCTCAGTAGTCAGAACCGTGAAGCTGCCTCCTGCCGGAGCAGTATCGGGGATATTTTGACATATCCATCTGCAAATTAATTTACATAAACAGATGCAGCAGTCAATGTTTCCAAATCTTTAAATTTCCTGTCAATCACATCACCAGCAACATTTTCACAAAAAAATCCTATCTTTGTTTACCGTCCACTGGAATTATTTTTTAATTCAATCTGTCAGCTCCGCATCTATTCGCGGCTGATTTCTTAGCGGTTATCGCACATTTTATTTTTCATTTTTTACCTGGGGCGGGGGTAAGTTAACCATCTTGTATATCGCCCATCCGGGTTTGGTGTGCAGATTAAAGAGGTATGCCTATGTTTGAACAAAAGACGTACAAAGCGTATAGTAATCACAACTTTCGCACCATTCCACAGGTACAACAGTATTTGTCTGAAGATGAGCAAAATGCCATTGACGTTGTCGGCGCAGTTCTTCCGTTTAAGGTAAACGCCTACGTGGTTGACGAACTGATCCGATGGGAAAATGTGCCGAACGATCCGATATTCACGCTTACCTTCCCCCAAAGGGAAATGTTGCATCCCCGTCACTTTGATATAGTAGACAGAGCATTAAAATCAGGGATGCCCAAAAATGAACTAAAAGTGCTGGTCAATAAAATACGCCTGAAGCTAAATCCACACCCCGCAGGTCAGATGGAGCATAATGTTCCGGAGCTGAACGGCACCAAACTAACAGGCATACAACACAAATATGACCAGACGGTTCTGTTCTTTCCCAATCACGGCCAAACGTGCCATGCTTATTGCACCTTTTGCTTTCGCTGGCCACAGTTTGTCGGCATGGATGAATTGAAGTTTGCCATGCGTGAAACAGATCTGCTGATCGAATATCTCCGGGAGCATCCGGAAGTTACGGATATCCTGTTCACGGGCGGCGACCCGATGATCATGAATGCCGACCGGCTGCGCATGTATATCGATCCCTTGCTCGACGCAGACCTTCCCAATCTCCGCACGATACGTATCGGCACAAAATCACTCAGCTTCTGGCCTTATCGTTTCATTAACGACAAAGACGCAGATGCAGTCTTACAACTCTTTGAGACCGTCGTAAAAAGTGGGAAACATCTCGCTTTGATGGGACACTTCAGTCATCCTAACGAATTGCAAACGCCGGCCGTACAGGAAGCCATACGCAGGATCAGAAATACCGGTGCACAGATCCGTACGCAATCGCCCATCATGCGTAATATCAATGATGATCCCACCGTTTGGGCTGAGATGTGGAAAGAGCAGGTACGGCAGGGGTGCATTCCTTACTACATGTTCATCGCAAGGGATACGGGCGCACAGGATTACTTTTCCGTCCCTCTGGAGCAGTGCTGGCAGATATTCCAGCAGGCATACCAGCAGGTCAGCGGTATCTGCAGAACGGTACGCGGGCCGAGTATGTCTGCGGGGCCGGGTAAGATCCAGGTATTAGGTGTAACGGAAATAAAAGGCGAGAAAGTATTCGTGCTCCGCTTCATACAAGGCCGGAATGCAGACTGGGCACATCGCCCTTTCTTTGCCGCCTACGATGAAAACGCCGTATGGCTCGATGACCTGAAACCGGCATTTGAGGAAGATCAGTTCTTTTTCGAAGCAGAGGAAGAAGTTATGGCGTAGTTATGAGTTATGAATGATGAGTGATGAGTGAACTCATCATTCATCATTCATAACTCATCATTAAAAATCAAACGAGCCGCTGATGCGTACACCGAGCTGGGATACATCCGGATGGTGCAGGTAAGTAAACCGCTTCACCAGATCTACCCGGATAAAGTTGAGGATATTGCTGATCCCAACGCTCCCTTCCACATAAGGAACATTGGAAAACGTGTACGTCACCGGCACACCCGCATCATTCACAGGAAAATTAAACAATCCGCTGCCACGAACCGGATCATTCTCCGGGCGCAAACCACCGTACAATACTTTCGCGGTAACCACCTCCCGTAAACGTAGTTTTTTTACGAGCGGCACCTTATTGAAGAAAAAACCGTTAAAGCAATGATCTACATTGATCCCGGCATGCTGGTCACTCACAAACTCCAGGAAGTTCATCAGGTTATACGCCCGTTGCATCATTCCATAGGTCTGGTTGGCACGATGAATGGTAAGCAATGGATACGGCACACGCCCCAGGTAATACGCCCCGTCAAGAATCACATCCGTATATCCCAGCTGTGACAGGAATGTACGTTTATAAACATTCACCGAGAATTGCTGATAATCATACTCACTATTTAATACCCCTTTAATGCCAGCCACCCCGCGAACAGTAAATACCGGGTACTTGTTGCGTATAGCGGTCCGGTAAACCCTTCCCTGATAAAATTCTTCACGTGGCGCCCAGCGCAGCTCGAGTGACGCTTCTGATGTCGTCAGGTTATGGACAACTCCTCCCCCCTGCTCATCAGACCGGGTGTAGCTAAGGCTGCCCGCCGGAGCTTGCACCCAGTTGATCATACGCACCCGGTAAGTAAAATTGTTCCGGAATTCGTGCATAAATTCGACATTCCACACATCGTTATACAGCCAGCGGGTATTCACGCCCCGCTTGAAGGAAGCGAAGAAACCATCCGAAGCCACGCTATGCAAGTTCTGCCCGGGAATTTTTGTATCCGTATGAAAATTGACCCGTAATGTGCAAAGCGGGAATTGAAAGATATCCGTCTTGCGGAATGAAAAAACCAGTCCTGCAAAATACTTCCACTGCTGGTCTTTCAGCCCGTATGCCACATATCCTTCCCCATAAATATTTTTATTCAGGAGCGGCGTCGTGCGACCACCCAAACGAAGCCGCCGGCCCTCAACAGGATTAAAGCTGTAAAACGTAGTAACAGGTCCCAGCTCTACCCCGGGTACAACCCGTTTATAGCCTGATGACGCCATGTTCACCAGATCAGAAATAAAGCGAAAAGATTTGGTACGCTGCAAACTGTCGACACTTACATAAGTATAAGCCTCCGATTCACTCAGGGCTTCCGGCCTGGCCTGCTCCCAAAATACGTCATCGGGCAAATTTGAGCGCTCAGTATTTTCAACAGCTATCCCTTCATACACACTATCAGGATAAGGCACGTTGATCCGGTAATCTTCCAGCAAGAGCGTACGATCCCCTACGATGCCGGTGGTACCACGGGTAATTCCAAAGTCGAGCAATGTATGGATACGGGTCTTGTAATAACGACCATTCTCCTGCCGTTCAAAATCCTGTGTCATCTTAAGCCTGCGGACCCAGTTAAGATTTACCTTATCGTGCGGCGCCAGCTCCACCCTCGTAATAGCATAGTTACCATCAAGCGTTACAAGCATTTTCCCCTGGAATAAAAAATCCGCAGTATTTCTGGGAAAAAAAGACAACTCCACAAAAGCGGCTGTATCACCCATCCGTATCGTATCGGTTATATGATACCGGTAAAATGCCGGCGCCGTGTAAGCTACAGGGCTAAGGAACTGGTTCGTGACCAACTGGATATTCTCCTTGTATATATCCAGCTCACGATACATGTGCATCATGTATCTATTAAGGCCACGACGATCCGCATATTCACCATGATTGATCGTTTTCTCCGCCGTAACCCGGGTTTTCATTTTCTCCGGCGATTTACGATAAAAAACATCAGCAAAGCGCTCATGAATATACCAGGTAAACAACGCTTTCCCTTCCTGACCGGCTGTATCAAGGTTCGCAGCCATAAACTGATATCTTTTAAGCAGCGGATTCTTTCTGAGTTGTTCAGGGGTATTACTCAAAGAAAATTTAAGTTTTTCATATTGCTTCCAACTTATATAATCCTGACCTTCAGGGCTGTTACGGCCTTTATTTTCAATAACCATCCTTACCAGATCTACAGCCGGATTATTCCGGTTGCGGTACTTCTTCTTCCCGGATAATACGACGACCTCATTTAATGATTCTTCTTTAGGCGTAAGGCGCACATGCACGGTCTGAGTAACGCCCGTCTTTATTGTAATGATTTCATCCCGGTACCCGACATAAGAAAACCGTACACGTATATACGGTTTATCTGTGACCAGTTCATAATCTCCATGATCATCCGTATGCGTTCCGTCATTCCCGGAAATAAACGAAACACTTACATAGGGCAGTGGCTCATTATTGCCGGCAGCAGTCACCTTCCCTCTGACAATTGTTGTCTGAGCAATAGCAGAAGATACTAAACCCATCCATAAACAGCAAATAACAATCGCGGCGGACACAGAATGCGCCCGCCGTAAAAAATGAATGACAATCGATAAACGGATCACTCCATATCCCGTTTTCCACTCAAAAGATAGATCACAGCCATCCGGATGGCCACGCCATTCTGTACCTGGTCCAGGATGATGGATTGTTTACTGTCCGCCGCATCTGAGCTAAGCTCTACCCCGCGGTTAATGGGGCCGGGGTGCATGATCACAATCTCCCGCTCCAGGCTGTCGAGCATGCTTTTGTTGATACCGTAATAAATACCATATTCCCTTAAGGAGGAAAACAATGGTTTATGCTGCCGCTCAAGCTGGATACGCAGTACGTTGGCGACATCGCACCACTCAAGGGCTTTTTTCACATTATACTCCACACGGACACCCAGCGACTCTGCATGCCGGGGAATAAGTGTGGGCGGCCCGGAAAGCGTCACCTCCGCGCCCAACTTCTGGAGGCAGAAAATATTACTCAGCGCCACACGCGAGTGCATGACATCCCCGATGATCGTCACCCGCCTGCCTTTTACATCTCCAAGCCGTTCCCGGATAGAATAAGCATCCAGTAAGGCCTGGGTTGGGTGTTCATTCGTACCGTCGCCAGCATTGATGATCGCAGCATCGGTATGCTGCGCCAGGAACCAGGGAGCACCACTGGCGGAGTGCCGCATTACAATCATATCCACCTTCATGGCCAGGATATTATGTACCGTATCAATCAAAGTTTCACCTTTGGACACGGACGATCCGGAAGCAGAGAAATTAACCGTATCGGCGCTGAGGCGCTTCTCCGCCAGCTCAAAGGAGATACGGGTACGGGTGGAATTTTCAAAAAACAGGTTGACGACTGTGGTATCACGCAGTGCGGGGACTTTTTTAATAGGCCGTTGCAACACCTGTTTGAAATTGTCCGCAGTTTTAAAAATGCTGTGAATATCCTCCGGCGTCAGTTCTTTGATGCCCAGCAGATGTTTTACAGATAGCGACATATCAGGCCACAGTTTGTTTATTTCGTATTAATTATTATCAGTCAAGCAGCACTACCCCATCCGCTCCATCTTTTTCTTTCCACAATACCCGGACATTCTGAGTAATGATCGTATCCACCGTCTGCCCGGTATAGTCAGGCTGTATCGGCAGTTCCCGGCTGTAATGCCGGTCTATCAGTACAAGCAGCTGTACATATTGAGGTCTCCCATATGCCAAAAGAGCATCCATTGCAGCACGTATCGTACGTCCGGTATGCAATACATCGTCCACCAGTATAACCGGCCTGTTTTCTATACTGAAACTGATATCCGTCTGGGAGGGTTCCTGAAGCGCCCCTGCCTGACGTACATCGTCGCGGTAGAAGGTAATGTCAAGGCGTCCGTAGTCCAACCGCTTATTACCGGTGATCTGCTGGAGCAGCGACACAATACGATCAGATAACAAGACCCCCCGCGGCTGGAGGCCGATAATAGCCGTGGTGGAAAAATCAAGATGATTTTCAACCAGTTGATGCGCCAGCCGCTGCAGCGTAATATCAAGTTGGTTCTGGTCGAGCAGGGTCTTCAAACGTGGATGATTTAGAGCCAAAAATAAACAAACCGCAGCTTATTTTCAATTTCCGGACAAGTCTTCCCCATATATTTCCCCGATATACCCTGCATACTTTTCCTCAATCACCTTACGACGTACCTTCAGGGAAGGCGTCAGTTCCCCACTGTCAATCGTCCATTCTGCAGGCAGCAAAACAAACTTCTTTACCTGCTCAGGATGACTGAATTCGGGGTTATACTTATCCACCTGCTTCTGGATTTGTGATATAACCTCCGGCATGGCAATGAGCGCTTTATGATCCGCCGGAGCTGTTTTCCCCTGCTCCTGAAGCCATTTACGCATATTTTCAAATGCAGGCACAATCAGCGCACTGACAAACTTGCGTCCGTTACCGATGACAACCATCTGTTCCACGAACGGACTTTCTTTCATTTTATTCTCAATAGCCTGAGGCGCCACATATTTACCGCCCGATGTCTTGAATATCTCTTTTTTCCGGTCTGTAATTTTCAGAAACCGCCCCTCAACCCATTGCCCGATATCACCGGTATGCAGCCAACCGTCTTTCAGCGCTTCGGCCGTCAGCTCCGGCTGTTTGTAATAGCCGGTCATAACAAGATTGCCACGGACGAGTATTTCACCGTCGCCCGCAATCTTTACCTCCACATTATCCACCACAGGACCGATAGTCCCGATACGACGTCCTTCACTTTCAAAGCGGTTTACCGACACCACCGGAGAAGTTTCGGTAAGACCGTATCCCTCCATAATTGTAATACCGGCAGCAGTGAATGTACGTAGCAACCGCTCCTGGCAAGGCGCGGACCCCGTGATAATGGCTTTAACGCGTCCCCCAAGCGCCTCACGCCATTTGGAAAAGACCAGCTTATTAGCAATAGCCAACTGCAAACGGTACCACCAGCTACCACGATTTACATTGTCATATTGCCTGCCCAGACGAAGCGACCAGAAAAAAAGCGCTCTTTTGATGCCCTTCAGTTCAAGTCCTTTGGCTACAATCTTTTCATAAACCTTCTCAAGCAGACGGGGCACTGTAATAAATGCCACCGGCCGTACTTCTTTAAGATTGTCGGCTATCGTATCCATGCTTTCCGCATAATAGATAGCAAGCCCCACATGCATATTCACATAGGTAACCATTCGTTCGAAAATATGGTTCAAAGGCAGAAAGCTGATCGTATGTTCTCCTTCATGCACAAAATCGAATATAGGCTTACAATCCATCACATTACTGACAATATTCCGGTGACTCAGCATGACACCTTTGGGATTGCCCGTAGTACCTGAAGTATAAATGATCGTAGCCAGGGTATCTTCTGTAATACGGTCCGTTACAGACGCATCCGGCATGAGTTGTTTCTTCGTCAACTCTGTCCATGATGGAATATCCGGTACAGGATCAAAAGAATATATATGTTTCAATGAAGACACCCGGCTGAAGGCATCCTTAAAATGATCGTACAGCTCCCTGTTAGCAACAAAAATGATACGGACGCCCGCTTCATTCAGAATATAAACCAGATCTTGCGGGCTCACCGTAGGATAAACAGGCGTCAGCACAGCTCCGGTCAATTGAACACCCAGATCTGTGATCATCCATTCCGGACGGTTGGGTGCAATAATAGCTATCTTCTCCTGCTGCTCAGGCTCAAGAACCTCCTGTTGCAGCCCCAATGTCTGAAGGCCTCCTGCCAGACTCTGTGCCATGCTCCAAACTTCTTTGGCCGTGTACGTCCGCCAGCTTCCCCGTTCTTTGGCAGCCAGCATAACAGCTCCCGGAGCTTCCGCCGCCCGGTGTGCAGCGATATCAAAAAGACGCTTCATCATCATTGAATAAATATACATCTTTTTTCTAAATCTTGCAAACAGACAATAAAAAAGCACCCGTTTCCGGGCGCCTCTCATGACAGGTAACGAAAAAACAGCCGTTATAAAGGATATGCGTCTATGGAAATATTATCATACCGGTCATTACCGCTATCATTGGTATTACCTACGCTGAAGGTAAACCGGATAGCAAACAGCGGATTATCATCCACACCGGCAATGCCCGCAAAGTCTATAGAATAAAGTGTCCAGTCCGTTGTGACATTTACTTTGTTGGATACCAGCCCGGCGCTGATATAGTTTACCCCGTCAATCGTATACTCCAGGATATTTTCTTTTGACCCGTTATTGGTACGCATCACTACGAATGTCAGCAACGGGGATTTATAACCCAACGTAGGCGCTTTTACGATCATAAACGTAGACGGGTTTCTCACACGCAGTGCATTCCCGGCCTCACTCTCCTCACGCAGGTTCAGCTCAGAGCCATCCGTATCATCGTATGTGTTTTCCGTTTCGATGATCCCGCTACCGGCTGTTTTTACCGGTTGCAGCAACGGGCTTTTATTAAAATCCCAATAGTGTATCAGCTCTCTGTCTGCCGGATCAACCGGTGTACCGGGTGTGACGACAGCACCATCGCCTAACCTGTCTTTTACACAGGATGAAAACAATGTAAAGGATAACAGACCGGTACAGAAAACCGTATATGCAGCACTCTTTGTCATAAAAATCATGTAATTATTGTTTTAAAATTCATACTGAAACCCAACGCGGACCTGGTCTGTCCATTTCAACGACTCGGATTTCTGATCTTCATTCAGGATCTTGTAATAATGGATTTTGAAGGCGATATCCATACCGTGAAACATATAGGCATACCCAACTCCAAGCCGCTCTGTGTGCCCTGTGATCAGATCATTCAGATTGTAATTTTCATAACGCACGGATAATACAGAACGTGCAGGGAGATAGCAGTAGTTTACCTGCCCCTGTATACCACCGGCTTTCACGACACCTTTATTGACGGCATCAGAAGTATTTGAATACAACGGATCATTGGGTTGTGCCGGCTTCAGGTTCAATGTATGCGCTTCAAACTGTGCAGAGAAACCACGAAACTGAAAAGCCGCATCCACACCATATACCGTACGTTTCCCGTCAATGATACGCAGCCCATATTCCCCCGCCACTCCTTCCGGCAGCACTTCTCCGGGCGGCTGCGTTTTATCTGTATGACGCACATTCGCCCCCAGGCGTACCATGGGTATACGTACGCTTACGAGATCAAGTTCCCGGTAACGATAACGCGATGGATATGCCACATCCACACGGCCAACAAATTCAGGTCTGCCACTGGGATCATTATCATTATTGACGATAATATTCTCTCCTAATCCGGTATACACACCACCATAAATATTAATCCGCTGCTGCCAGAGGCTGGTGCTCAGCGTCAGGCCGGCATCACGTCTCGAAAAGAAATCCCCCCGAAGTAACTGGCCACGCTGCCAGAATACCGAGCCTTCAAAGGTTTGCATAGAGCTGAGTGAATAAGGGAGTTTATCGTATCCCAGTTGTATATGCACCGGCAATGCTTTGTAAACCACATACGCACTCATCAGACCCGGATTTTCCGGGTCGAGCGCAGCTCCGCCTCCTGCGTTGGCGGCAAGGTCTGCCAGATCAGCGCGCAGTTTATACTCCCATACATTACCCTTGCGCCCGTTGAATCCCACCTGCATATCGCGCAGCCGGAAACGGTTGTTCTTCTTATCTTCCTCTCCGTCCTTCAGTATGCGATGATTATAATAAACAGACAACTGTCCGGACAACTGAAGCGTATGATCTCCTTTTACAAAAACATATTGCGCAAGGACAACGTCGCTAAAACACATCATCAGCGAAAAGCAACACAGGCTAATGCGCATTATCATATTATTCATTGAGAAATTATTTGTGATTATTTAGAGTTTCCTGATGCAGGAGCCTTTTGTCATTTCAGTTTGTCGAAAAAATAAAGCCGGTGGCGGTCATCCGATATAATGATCAATCCGCCCTGCCGGTCGAATGCCAGCCCCTCCGGGTTATGGATATTTACCTTCCAGGAGTGCAGCACTTTGTATGTAACCGGATCACAGCGAAAGACAGTATGGTCTTCATCGCTCAGCAGATACATATACCCGTCATACCAGCGGGCAGCAGAAATATCGCGTGCATCGTTGAATGTATATTCCTTTACAGGAATAAAATCTTCATTCAGCTCGCGGATAAGCACCGGGTCTCTTTCGGTGATCACCAGAAAACGATTGGCCGAAGGGTTGTATGCCAGCGACTCATAGCCTTTATTCCGGCCACCATTGTAAGGCACATACCACGAGCCTTCTTTCTCCAGCGTATGCCTGTTGAAACGATGAAGCTGACGCGTGGCCTCATCCACTACATAGACTCCATCGTCTTTTACCTCCACGCCTTCAAAATCTACGCCTTCATAAGGAGCGCGGCGCTGGATGTTTCCTTTCGGGTCGCATTCATACAACACGCCGTTATCACTCACCACATACAAATTATTACTGGCGGTATCAAAAGCGATATCCGAAGGTTCCGGAACCTTCACTGCTTTACTGGATACGAAACCGATCTTTTCCTTTAGCCCCCTGAAACCAAGAAGCAGGAGCAGAAAAAAAATAAGAGAAAAAATACTGAGCAGATATTTCATGAAAAAAGAGAATTACACGCAGGCGGGAGTTCCCGCCTGCGTGGGATAAACAAAATATACCAGCAGATATCCCGGTGAAATTTATCCGTTAGCGGACGATAAACCGGATGGCATTTCCTTCTTGTGTCCGGATGTAGTACATACCGGGCGTAAGCGCAACCGTCTCCACGACAGAAGTATGATTCAGTTCAAGTACCAACCTGCCGGCAAGATTATAAATACCTCCTGTAACTGGCGCTGACAGCGCCAGTACATTCCCCTTCAACACAGGATTAGGATGCACATTGATCCTTTTATCAGCCGAAGCTTGCAGAGCAATTCCTGTCTGGGGAGTTACTTTGCTCACACGAATATTATCAAGGCGGTACTTGGGCCGTGTCCCGCCCGAACCTGCTGCTTTTTTATCATAATAGAGCCAGCGATACTGTACATTCGCCTGATTCAGCAATTCAGCAGGCAGCTTCAGCGATTGATGCTCCGAAGCACCCGCTACATTTCCTTCTGAAGTGATCTCAACTACCGGATCCACATCCTGGAAGTTATCAGTAGTATTGGCACGTGCCTGCAACCGGACAGCATAATGGCGGGGTATCCCGGGATCGCCTCCGTCCCCGACTGTCAGCAATTGTATATCGTATTCCAGAAAAGCGCTGTCGAGTCCCGTGGTATTCAGTCCCAGCACTACTCCACCAACATATACATTCCGTGTATTATCCCCATCTACGCAATTATCATACTGCGCGCTTCCCGTATTCAGGAAAGCGATACCATCGTTATTCAGCCCCAGAAAACGCGGACGGCTATCCAGATTGTAACCACAGTGCCAGTCGCCGGTAAGCGGTGTATAGATCAGATCAGGCTTATCCTGATCACTCACATGAAAGGCCAGACCTTCCGGGAAGGTGCCGGCTGCCGATGATACCTGCCAGGCATCAAAATTGTAATCGCCTGTTGAAAGATCAAAAGGCGCAGGATTGGTTTGTGCTACTGCGCCTGAAAAAGACAGGATGCCTGCCACTGCGAAAAACAATACTTGTTGTTTCATTTGTTGTATGGATTATAAAATTGAGTTTAATAAAATGTTTTGCATAAACATGAATACGTGTTGTAACAGAAAAAGAAATACATTTTATGGAAAAGCGCCAGCAAACCATAAACCGCTCTACCGTAAATTCTCGTCGCTGCAGCCCGTCCGGCGCACCGGTTTCAATCGTCATAAAACTTCTGTATATCCTCAATTTCTTCTTCCCGTTTACCTTACCAATGTTACATCTCCCTTCCGCTGAATCTGCGTACCTTCAACACAAAACGCCGTAATCTTATAGTGATATGTGCCGATTTCCGCCACAACACCTTTATACATCCCATCCCACCGGCGGGAAATATCATTGGAAACAAATACACGCTCTCCCCAGCGATTGTATATCTCAAGCTGATATCCACCCGAAGAAATCCGGCCGGATAAGACAGCGCCAAACATATCATTCAAACCATCTCCGTTAGGACTGAATGCATCGGGCAGCAACAGATCACAGCAAGACCTCGCCTCTGTATACAGTATAGCAGTGGCAGCACAGTTCTGCGCATCATAACCTCGTACAGAAACCAAAATGGATAAGGCATCAAGCAACCGGAATGTCAGCCGGTCGCCATTACCGTACAGCCGGCCCTCCCCGTCATACCACTCGTATCGCTCAGCTCCTAAAGCTGTCAGATGCAGCGAATCCCCCAGACAAGGCTCATCATACCTGTCTGCAACAACAGCAACCGAAGGCAGAGGCAATACCTCGAGATATAAAAAAATCACTGAATCGCATCCACCGGAAGCCGCAATCGTGTCTCTGTAGAGACCTGGATCTGTTAATATTTTATCCTGGAATAAATATTCTTCACCGGAACAAATACGCGCATACACCGTATCTGAAACCGGCGGGACAACTGTCAGATACAGATACAGAACACTATCACAGCCAAAAGAATTTTTAAGCACCTGGCGGTAGCTGCCGCTTTCGGTATACACCTGACCGTCTATTACAAACTGTGTACAAGCGGTATGTATCAGCGTATCCGTATTTTTACCGATATGCAGGTCAAAAATCACCACGCTGTCGCAACCATAACGACCTGCGAAGGTGTGTGTGTACAGGCCGTTTGCCGCATAAACCACCGTATCCAGCACCAGACTGTCGCATACCGTCAGCGAGGTATAAAAAGTATCCGAACATTCCTGCCCAAACTTCAGCACAAAAATATCCTGACTGCCACTTTGAGATGTGAGATTATATACCGGGGTGTCGGGATTGAAATCAACCGTATGCATAAAATCTCCTGCCAGGTATATGCTATGTAGTTCATCCACAAATACGGCACCGCCGGAACTTCTTCCCTGCGTCCTGTTTATATTGACAAATTGCCTGGCCCAGATAAAATCTCCAGAGATATTTAATTTCAGCAGGAAGGCATCATAAAGATCCACAGAAGATGTCATATTGAATTGCCCGGGGCCCGGATCAAAATCTGATGTACCGATAAAACGACCGGTTACATACAAATTCCCCAATAGATCAGTGGCAAGCGAGGTGCCATAGTGAAAACCATAATATTGGGTATTTGTAGACCCTATAGCTTTGGCATAAATAAAATTCCCGGCAGCCGAGAGCTTGGCAACAAAAATCGACGACCGGCCGGTAGCCGAGAGGTTGTACACACCTGTACCCGGATCGAAATCTACCGTTCTCGAGAAACTCCCGGTAGTATAAATATCACCACCGTCATCTATTCTTATATCAAGTACCTGTTCTCCCCCACTTCCTGTGCCAGTAGTTTCAAAGTTTTTTACCCAGACAAAATTACCTCCTGCGTCAAGGTGCAACACATAGATATTCCCATCTGCAGACTGGAAACCAGATTGCACATACCCACTCGCATAAAGAGTAACGATACCCGGCCCCGGATCAAAATCTGCATAGTTCTGGAAGATACCCGTTGCAAATACATTCCCGGACGGATTTACGTCAAGACTTGTAAAAGGGTCATAAAACGGACCACCCCAGTGTTTTGCCCAGATAAAAACACCATTAGCATCCAGCTTACAGACAAAAGGATCCCCATCACCGTGATCTGTCAAAGTAAAGACACCGGCTCCGGGATCAAAATCGCCGGAACCATGAAAATTGCCCCCTACATATACGTTCCCCTGACCATCGAGCCGTACAACATGACCAGTAGCGTAAGCACCTGCCGCAATATGCTTTGCCCATACAAAATTCCCTGCACTATCCAGCTTACAAACAAAAGCACTGGCATCCGGATGCCCGTTCAGGTTAAATATTCCGGGACCGGGATCAAAATCGACCGTTCCGGTAAAACGCCCCGCCACATATACATTTCCTGCCGGGTCGGTGATGACAGAAAGGCCATGATCCTGCTCAATGCTTCCGATGCGTTTGGCCCAAAGATATTGCCCGGCAGCATTCAGTTTGGATATAAAAATGTCTGCCCTGTTAAAAGCGGTACCGGAAGCAGCCGTCAGTAAAGCCATACCCAACCCGGGATCAAAATCTGCCACAGTAGTGAATCCGCCTGTTGTATAAACATTTCCCCATCGATCTACCGTCACATCATCAGTCCAATCATTGTCTCCACCGCCCATTTTACGCGCCCACTCAAGATCCTGCGCAACACACACAACTGCCCAGGTACAGAATATTACCGCAACAAACGATCTTATAAGAAAACGGAAAAAATTCTTCATAAATTCAGACAAAATCTTTTGACTTGTACCTGACGCACACAAAGTTGTTTCATTCGCCTGTGCAGGAATAGGCCCATTCGGGCTATTTACAAAATGCGCATGTATTATATATTGACCTGAAACGTACAGCTCAGTATTATCAAATTGTTTCCTGTTTTAGGATACCAGGCTTCGGATACATACCGGCAGAAAGCCCGGATTCATCTCAACAGCATCACATTCCCCTGTTTCCGTACATGGCGACCATGCGCAGTCGTAGCGTCTACGGTATACACATACACGCCTGCGGGCTGTGGCACACCCTGATATGTTCCGTCCCAGCCTGTGTGCAGGTCACGGGTTTCATACAGCTTTACCCCCCACCGGTTATACACGGAGAATGCATGCAGCGTCACACGACCATAATGCACCGGACGCAAACGACCATTAGGTCCGTTGCCCGGTACGAAAGCATTCGGCACATCGATATAAGAATCCTCTTCCACAAATACATCTATCGTATCTGATGCCGGGCAGCCTTCTTCCGTACGTGCGTTTACAATATAACGGGTATGCACTTCCGGTGTAGCTACAGGATTGGAAATCCGCGGATCAGACAATCCGGATTCCGGGAACCATTCAAAATACAAGCAATTACCCCCCGGTTCCAAATGAATGGAACCTCCTGCGGCTATACGTGCTGAATCCCGCAATGATACCAATGCCGCAGGCAACACACGCACATGCACCACCTGCGTATCAAGACAGTTGTCTGCATCACGGCCATACACTGTATAAGCAACCGATGACGAAGGAAACACATAAGGAGTGGGTGACAGCGTATCGCTGATATATTCCGCAGGACGCCACACCTGCGATACCTGGCTGCCCCATACGCGCAGTTGCACGGTATCGCCGGGGCAGATCGCAGTGTCAGGAGAAGCCGTAATAATGTCCGGCTGCGATACACGAATAAGCTTATCATCACTACCAGTACAACCGGCCGGCGTACTTACCGTCAATGTAAGCGTTGTGGTCTGATAGGCTGTGTATATAGGCTCGCGTACATCCGGGCCGGGGTTCAGACTACCGGGAGGATTCCAGGTATACGTATATAACGGATAATCTGCAGGATCTGTTTCCGGCGCCAGCTGCAGTTTATTTCCGTAGCACAATGCCTGATCCCCGCCAAGATCCACAACCGGCGTGGGCTGCACTTCGATCAACAGCGAACGGATACTGTCTCTACACCCGGCGTAAGAAGCTGTGACAATATATTCCTGTGAACTGTCCGGGAGTATAACCGGAGCCATAACTGTCGTATCTGTGATACCATGACCGGGAGCCCAGGCATAATCATACCGGGTATCACCGGTAACACGGACAGGAACTGCATCACCTGCACAGATAATTGTATCTCCGGTTATAAGATCAAATCCCTTCAGCACGGTCAGGCTGATCGTGTCCCGCGCGCTGCAATACTCCAGCCCATCAGGACGTACTACCACATAATAGGTGATATCATCTCCTGCATCGGCAACCGGAGTTGCGCTTGCCGGATCATCCAGATACGTCACAGGCGTCCAGGCAATATGATAATCCGTACCGGGAACAGCCGGGAGATTCAGAGTCAATTGCGTGGGATTCGTGACACAGGTAATAATATCCGGCCCGAGATCAATCACGGGGGGCGTCACTACTTTTATGGTAACGGTATCCCTGTTTTTATTACATACAGAAGCATTGTCTGTAACTACGGTATAATGAGTTGTCCGATCCGGCGCTGCTACCGGGTTGGGACATGTAGTGCAGCTCAGTGAGCTTAGTGGCGAGCCGCCGGGCAGCACCCCCCACTGAAAAAAATTCCCGCCTGCGGCAATCAGTTCTACCCGGTCACCGGGACAAAGCGAAGTGTCTTTAAAAATGCCGGTAGCAGAGCTGATGTAAACCGGGATGGTAAACGTCTGTATAATGGGCAGCCCCGGCGGACGACAGGTAGAATCCTTTACGGTAAGCACCAGTATCCTTAAACCGGTATCAAGATACCCGGGCGTCCAGGATATACAGACACGCAGGGAATCCGTACCCTGTCCTTCATAAGCAAACAGGGATCCCGGGAGCGCTGTGCTTCCGTTATCCGACAGCACCAGCATCGCATCTTTATCCGGAGATTTTACATCCACACAAAACCTTAATGCAGATCCTGCACATCCGTTCAGGCGCCCGGCATCCAGGGTCAGACCTGCCAGGGAAGCAGTATCTGTCTTTACGACAGGCTGCGGACTATAACAGGGCATCACCACAAACTGTATATCCCTCATTACCGATCCGATCCGGACGCCGTTCCGGTATTCTGTAACACGAAGCGCAATCGCGGCCATTTGTACCACAACCGGTGTAAATGACAGTTCGCCCGTAGTACTGTTGAGGTTAAAAGTGCCCCCTGTCGAAAACGGTTCGCTCAGTGAATAGCCTCCTGTATAATTTATTACAGACGGAACACCGCTGCTGTTGCAGACCGCTACGCCCTTACGGGGCTGAATATGTTCAAAATAAAGGGAATCAGCATTAACATCTACTGCCCCGTTATTATACGTGTACGGCTCGTTAAAGCAGATATAGGGCACCGGCTTTACAGAAAACCGGGGAGAGGAATTACCCTGCGCAGCCTCATTATTCAGCGTGGCTTCCGTCCACAGATCTGATCCGGCGGGACCAGCAAGATTGGCAATTGCATTGTTTCTCGCATAGGCGCTTGCATAAAAGCGCCATGTATGACAGCGTGAAGGCAGCGTCACTTCGGCATTATATACCCATTCCTGGTATCCCGGCAAATAACCGGAGTTGCAGGTAGTGGCATAACGGGGACAGGCAGGGCTGACCTCGGAACCATTGGCAGGATCGGAGACGGGGTACAATGTGACATTACCTGTAAAACCACTGCATTCATTGCGGTAACACACCGAGACCTCGCCGGGGGCGCCCGCCTGGTCGTTTTCGCAATCGCGGTAAAATTTGAACACAAGACGGTACGTGGAATCCCTCACCCATTCATATAACAATTCTCCGCCAGCTACATGAGAAGCATTTGCCTGTCGGGCGCTGCCTGTACAAAATACAAACAGCAATACCACCAGCCATCTGCCTATTTTAAAATCCATACTATTACCACACATACAAACCGAAGGCTTTTACGTAATGTCTTTTATGCAAAATCTGCCGCACTACCCTATCTCAGCAGAGTGACGTTTCCCTGTTTCCGCACATAACGGCCACGTACAGTCGTAGCTTCTACCGTATATACATACACACCTGCAGGCTGTAACACACCCTGATACATACCATCCCAGCCGTCATTGAGATCACCGGTTTCATAGACCTTCACGCCCCAGCGGTTATACACGGAGAATGTATGCAACGTCACGCGACCATAATGCACCGGACGCAAACGGCCATTAGGTCCGCTGCCCGGCGCAAAAGCATTCGGCACATCTATGTACGCATCATCTTCCACAAACACATCTATCGCATCCGATGCCGGACAACCATCCTCCGTACGCGCGTTTACAATATAACGGGTATGCACGTCGGGTGTAGCGACAGGATTGGAAACACGCGGGTCAGACAAGCCACTTTCCGGGAACCATTCAAAGTACAGGCAATTACCGGCGGGATCCAGACGCAGCGCACTTCCGCGGGCTATCCGCACCGAGTCGGGCAAGGAAACCAATGCAGCAGGTAACACCCGTACATGCACCGCTCTCGTATCCCCGCAGCCATCTGCATCTTGCCCATACACGGTATAGGTACGCGACTCCGGGGGATATATATATGGCGTTGGAGCCAAAGTATCACTGATATAAACACCGGGACGCCATACATGAAATACATGATTGCCCCATACACGAAGCTGAACGGTGTCCCCCGGACAGATCGCTGTATCGGCGGAAACATGCATGTCCGGGATCTGTACCTGTATCAGGACATCATCGCTGCCTGTACAACCGGCCGGGGTACTTACTGTCAATGTAAGCGTGGTGGAAGCAACACCGGCAAAGAAAGGATCACGCACATTCGCCCCGGGGTTCAGTCCTCCGGGAGGAGTCCAGGTCCAGGTATAGAACGGATAATCTGCCGGCTGCACTGCCGGTGAAAGGCGTATGTTTTCTCCATAGCATATCATGGTATCATTACCGGCATATACTTCCGGGACGGGTTGTACCGATACATGAAATGAAACTGTGCTGTCGGGACAGCCGGGAGCAGATACAGTTACGAAATAAGTCCGCGAACTGTCCGGGGTAATCAAAGGCGACCTGGTCGCAGGATCAGAGACTCCCTGAACCGGCGTCCATGAATAACGAAAACGCTCATCTCCCCGTACGCGCGGACTTGCCGCATCTCCCAGACAGATAGCAGTGTCGTTGTTCTCAAGGCCAAAGTCCCCCAGCATATCCACGACCGTAATCCGGAGGGAATCTTCTGCCCGGCAACCATTGCTAAGCGTAACCACAGCCCGGTAAGTGATATCGGAAGCAAGGGTCGCCACAGGGTCAAATGATGCGGGATCATCCAGCCCTGCGGAAGGAGACCAGATAATAGTACTGCTCATTCCTGAAGGGGCCTGCACACCGGCATGAAGCTGAACTGAAGCATTTTTGCAGATCGTCATATCGCCGGAGAGCGTCAGCCCGGGAACAGGCAAAACTGTTATAACCCGCTCAAAAGTATCCCGCGTGATACATCCACTGTCTCCCCAGGCATATAGTCGTATCCGGTACGTACCCGGCGTATGATATGTATAAGAAGGCGACCGGAGAGAGGAAAAGCTGCCATTCCCAAAATCCCACAAAAAAGAATCTGCGACTGTGGATGTATTCACAATATCCGGAGTAAACGGCGCACAGCCTGTATAAAGGCCATTAGCCGTAGCAAATGAAGAACGTACAGAAGGAAGACCAAAATCAAATTTATAACTGATGCAATCCTGATTAAGGCCATTTAGTTTTACCGGTCCGAAAACTCCCGGTGTTATCGGGAACGTATCCGCGTTGCTGCAAAGCGAGTGATACAGGCGGCCATGCGGATCAAAACGGTGTACGGCCTCATGCGAATGATCCACGCTGGTACCAAAATAGGTAGCATACATCAAACCGGCAAAATCCGGCTGCAATACGCAAAACCAGAATTGGCGGTGGCTTTTCTGGTAAGCATCGTCTGTAACAAGCATAATAGGCATCGGGTTCATCCCGGCTATGCAAATATTTCCGCAATCATCCAGTAAAAAAGCCGTAGGTATAAATCGTATCCCTCCTCCGATTGTATTACCGATCCGGGTAGATCTCAGCGAGGCACTCAAATCCGGCGCCAGCTTATCAATAAACATATCTGTACCGTAGCGGGCATAGACCCCGGTGGGATGTATGGGATAATTACCCAATGTCCGCCCCATCACATAAATATGATCATCTCGGTCTACCTGGCATCTGAAGGCATAATCTGCCTGATTGGTCCCCAGGTACGAAGAATGCACCAGTCCCTTGTCCGGATCAATAATGCAGACAAACCCGTCTGTTGCGCCGCCGGGGGATGAGGTATGGAGCACACCCGGAGTGGTCGGAAAATCAGGAGATGTAGTAGCGCCGCAGACAACGATCTGGCCTTTACTGTTGAACCATAATCCATACAACGAATCGTCACCGCTTCCGCCCAGATAGGAGCTATATAATAGTTTGCTGCAGGACGGATCCAGCTTGATGATAAACCCGTCAAGGCTGCCACTCAAAGCTGTCTGAAAAGCATCTGTGGTCACGGGAAAATTCAGGGAATTCGTATTACTGATCACGTAAATATTACCTGAATCGTCAAAGGCGACTTCGCATGGACTGACCTTGGCATCTTCAAGCGAGATCCATTGCCCTGTAGCTTCCAGACCATCCCCCCCTATGTATGTGGCTCCCAAGAGCGCCGTTCCGGAAGCATTGAAATGGGCCACATACAAATCCCATGCGCCATTCAGCGTATTATCAAAACATCCTGGCGTAACTGGTATGGTTGCAGACTCTGTCATACCTGTCACCACCAGCTCCATCCTGTCATTGACGGCAAGGCTGTTGGGGTGAGTGCGGTTCACAGCACCACCGTAATAAGTACAATAGATCAGCGCGCTCCCATCAGCCGATATTTTCTGAATGCCAACAATTCCTTCGTCGCCCCAGGAAGTCTGAAAAGCGCCTGGCGTAACCGGCAGTCCCTTCCAGGCGAGCATACCTGCGTACATATTACCCAGGGCATCGTACGCGCTGCCATAACTAAGGCTGCCTCCATCCGTACCGGATGAATTACTGAATGTGGAAAAGATCAATGACGGATCTATTACTAAAGGATAGCGGGGGTCATATCCCTCCGGGAAGTCAAAATACAATTGCCCGTTTTTCAATACATACCGACTGGCAACTTCCTTTTTCTGCCCGTTGACCCACTGGTAGGTATAGGGGGCTTCTTCTTTAATCGTATTCACAGAAGTCACGATCCTGATACTGCCGTCTGACTGCAATACCGGCGTCACACCCTCATATTTCACCAGGATCTGCCGGGGATCCGCTCCCGGCGCTACAAGCAGATCATACTTCAATGAGCGGCCGCTGCTATATACCACCAGATCAATCCCGTCATAAATATTTGCTTGTACGACCTTTCCGTAAAGTGGTACGCCGCCTGCCCAACGGGAGGAATCATTACCAATAAAATAATTATAGTAATAGCTGCGCCTGCTTTCAGCATGATTACGCGCAGCAGGGTTTGCTCCCGTGAAATTCACCCGGTATGCGTGCCCGTGTATCAGTTCACGTCTGACGTCCTTCCCTTCATGTATCTTGTCATGGATCTTTCTGAAATCATCTTCATTATAATAGCTGAATATAAACCCGGAATCCGTCAGATACATTTCGCCTCCGGGAATATTTGCCTTATACCTGATATGGGAATCCCACTGATTACGGTTCTCAATAAAATCCAGCGAAAGAACACCATCAGCGCCCGCATGGCCCGCAACATACAAAGCGCAACACATCGCAACTACTATTAACGTTATATTCCTCCGCATAATCTGCTGTCAATGATACATCGGTTCCGGCATCCGGCCGGGTTAACAAATTGTTTCCTTCTTATCGTATCAGGGTTACGTCTCCCTGGCGGTCTATGACTGTCCCTTCAAGACATTCAGCCCTGAGATGGTAATAATAAACGCCCACATCCGCCGGTGCACCTTTATGCACACCATCCCATTTCCGCGTCATATCATTGGCAACAAATACACGTTCACCCCAGCGGTTGAATACTTCAAGCAAATATCCCTTTGAGGAGAAATAAGCAGCATACCGGCCGGTATGCGCCGGACCAAATCCATCGTTCAGACCATCTCCGTTAGGGGTGAAGGCAGTGGGTATCAGCAAGTCGCAACAATGCTCCGTGACAGGATGAAATTCTATAAAGGATCCGCAGCCTTCTTCGCTATAGCCGGCCACCTGTATACCCGGGTATGGGTGCTGCAATAACCGGAGGGACAATGAAGATCCTGCGCCAAGTTCGCGGGCCGGCAGCTCATACCAGCGGTAAACATCTCCCCCTTCCACAGCCAGATGTAAAGAATCTCCGATACAGAAGCTGCCCAGTATATCTCCTGAAAAAGACAATTGCGGCGCCGGTAATTCCTGTAGTGTAAGCGTTACTATAGAATCACATCCATCTCTGCGGGTTAGCGTATCACGATAAATACCCGGTGCATTCAGCTTCCTTCCATTAAAATCATAAGAAGAATCCTGGCAATAAAACCCGGTGATACTACTGTGCACCGGGGGAATGATCGTCAGGTAAAGTGTCAGTATACTGTCGCAACCAAATGAATTTTTCAACACTTGGCGATAGTTACCGCTTTCCGTATATACCTGGCCATCCACAACAAATCTTGTACAGGCAGTATGAACCAGTGTATCGGCATTATTGCCGATGTACACATCAAAAACAACTACGCTATCACAACCATATCGGCCGGGAAAAGTGTGTGTATAAACACCGCTTGTATAGTATACAGCCGTATCAGCGGTGAAACTGTCACATACGGTAAGCGGAGTATAAAAAGTATCTGTACACACCTGACTGAGTTTCAGCACAAAAATATCACTGGTATTACTGCTGCCTATGGAAGCAAGACGATATTCAGCCGTATCATCCGGGTCAAAATCCGCACTGCCTGTAAAATAACCTGTAGTGTATATGTTCATCAGGGTATCCACAAAGACGGAAGTTCCGATCACGTTTCCCCAAGTACCGGAAGTCAGGGAATTCAGTTCTTTCATCCAGGTGAACGATCCGGTATGATCCAGTTTCATCAGAAAAGAACAAGTGTTGCTCAACGCAGGTACCCGTTTGTATACACCCGGCCCCGGGTCAAAATCCACCGTGTCCATATACGAGCCCGTGAAATAGATATTTCCTAAAAGGTCAGAAACTATACCGGAAAAGAAATTATTATTGCTGACCATTGGGCCTGCGGTATTGTGGCCGAGGAAATAGGTTGCATAAATGAGACTGCCGGCATTACTCAGCTTCATCAGGTAATTATCCCGCGAAAAAGAATTAAGTATCAGTGAATTTCCGGGTGGCGGATCGAAATTCCCCCCCTCGTAAAAATTACCCATTACATACAGATCACCCTGCGGATCCAGTGCAAGATCGTATCCTTCATTTCCTCTTCCATTTTGCATAGCCCGCACATACCTGGCCCAGGAAAAATTACCGCCGGCATCCAGCTTTACAACAAATGTATTGCTCGTTCCTCCTGTGGTAGGCGTCAGAAAATAAACACCGGGACCGGGGTCAAAATCGATCGTACTGCTGAAGCTGCCTGTGGCAAATACACTGCCCTGATCATCCACCACGATATTACGCAGGTTATTGGCGCTGGCTGCCTGGGTTGCAAAATTCCGCGCCCAAATAAACTGGCCCTGCGGATCCAACTTCACAATATAACCATCCGTACCTCCCCCTGCTCCTGATGTAATCATGAATGTACCCGTACCGGGATCGAAATCCCCGGTATAGCGAAATTCTCCACCCACATAGATATTGCCCTGCCGGTCAAGCGCCACACCATTAGCGCTGCCTCCGGCACCCTCGGCGATATGTTTGGCCCAGACAAAGTTCCCGGCGCTGTCGAGCTTGCAGAGGTAAGCATTGTAAGTATAAGGCTGGCCGCCGGGCGTATTACGGCCGGTCAAATTATATACAGCCGGACCGGGATCGAAATCGGCCGTACCGGCAAACGATCCTACAAAATATACATTCCCGTCTTTATCCGTAACCATATCCGCAACACCCTCGGCTGCCGTCCCCCCGACCCGCTTTGCCCAGATATAATTACCCCGCGCATCCAGCTTCGAAATAAATACATCCACTCCTCCGCTTGCTGTCAGCAGTACAAGCCCTGATCCGGGGTCAAAATCTGCTATCGCATTGAACATACCGGCTGTATAAACACTCCCGTCCGGAGATACAGAGACACAATGCCCGTGATCCCAATCACTTCCGCCCATCTTTTTTGCCCATTGGAACTCCTGTGCATAAACTGTATTACACAGGCAGATACACAAACCAATGACAGGAAGTAAAATTTTCTTTATAACGGTATACCGCATAACATCTTTTGAGGTTTATAAGAAGCCGTTACAGGCAGCGCTTTTTGTACAAAACGTACATTGTCAAAGTTGATACATTACGCCAACAGCAGATAGGCCCATTCGTACTATTTTGAAATACGCCATGTGTTTTAAAATGATCACAAGCTGTTCAGGAGCATATTATTAAATCATTACCCCTCCCGGCGTATTTCTGTTCTGATGTGTCAGTCCGTTAAAAACAAAGAAATAAAGCCCCTCTCACGTTCTCCCCTAAGGGGGAGACGATCAGTTCGTCCCCCGGTCATAGTTGGGTATCGGCAAAGGCGGCGACTGCTTTGACAGAGCATATGCATGGAGCGGGGGTGCAGTTGTTGTCTCCCTGTTGAAGGGAGATCAAGAGGGATGTGTAAAAAAAGGCTACTACTATTGTTGCGGCACACCCCTCACGTTCTCCCCTCAAGGGGAGACGATCAGTTCACGCTTCCGTCATAGATAGGTATCAGTGAAAATGGCTGCGACTCTTACGAAGGCTGCAGCAATCCGGAATAAACAGAAGGGGTTGCAGCCGACAGGCTGCAACCCCTTCTGTTTATTAATCACTCAATTACTCTTTCACAATCTTCACCTTCATCACACGGTCATTTTCCTGTACCTCTATCAGGTAAACACCAGCCGCATAACCACCCAGATCCCACACAAAGCTGTCACCTGTCAGGTGGCTGCGCGTACGAAGCGTCTGACCCAACATATTACTCAGACGGATCGTCGCATTCGTCAACTGATAATCCGATCGGATATAAACCATACCCGTAGTCGGGTTCGGGGCAATACGGATCCACTCACCTGCGCTTACATCAGACACACTGTTCTGTACCGTAACCGTATAGCAGGCAGAGGTATCACTGCAACCATTCCTGCTGACCACTACCGCATAGCTCCCCGTTGCGGATGGTGTATACTTCTGAGCCGTAGCGCCGTCAACAACCCTGTTATCACCACAGTTGATCCACTGATAGGAGGATCCCGAAGCTGAGGATGTCAGAGAAACAGCATCACGACTCACCGTGGTATCTATTGTTGTAACACTCAGATTCAGCGTCACTACACTATCACAACCTTCAGCAGTCTGAAGCGTAACCGTAGCTACCGCGTCTCCTCCTTCAGACACCGTCTGACCGTTCCACGTGTATGGAAGATCATAGGTACAGATCGCGATACCATCCGTAACCCGGAACGTATCATTCACGATCAGATCAAGCGTCACTACACTATCGCAGTTCACTGCATTCGGCAGCCTTACTACCGAGGCGGCACTGCCACCGGAAGTCACCGTCTGACCATTCCAGGTGTACGGCAATTGGCTCCGGCAGATCACGATACGATCGGTTGTCGCCGACGTATCATTTACCGTCAGGTTCAGTGTTACCACACTATCGCAGCCTGCGGCATTACGAAGTGTCACTACTGCAGCGCTGCTGCCGCCGGAAGTTACCTGCTGACCGTTCCAGACATAAGGCAGTTGATTACGGCAGATCCGGATCACATCCGTGGAGGAAGATGTATTATTCACCGTCAGGTTTAGTGTTACCACACTATCACAACCCGCGGCATTCGTCAGACGTGCAGTAGCTACGCCCGGACCGCCTGATGTTATCTGCTGACCGTTCCACGTGTAAGGAAGCTGGCTGCTGCAGATCGTAATATTTGAGGTCGTCGCTATCGTATCTCTCACCGTCAGGTTCAGCGTTATCACACTATCACAGTTCGACACACTGAGCAAAGTATCTCTCGCTGCAGTTGCACCACCCGCCGTCACGCTCTGCCCACGCCAGATATAAGGCAACTGATTGCGGCAGACTGAGGCTGTAACCGTTGAGGTCACCACATTGCTCACATTCAGGTTCAGCGTTACAACGCTGTCACAGCCCGCCACATTCTGCAACCTCACTTTCGCAATCCCATTACCCGCGGCGGAAACAGTCTGACCGTTCCAGGTGTACGGAAGATCATTGCTGCAGATCGTAATCGCATCTGTTGTCGCAACCGTATCATGAACACGCAGGTGTAATACAACCACGCTGTCATAGCCGCCCTGGTTCATCAGCCGTACCGTTGCCGCTGGTGAAGCGCCCGCGGTCAGGGAATGACCGTTCCACACGTATGGAAGCTGGTTGTTACAGATCGTATCAAAAACGTTCACGGAATCTTTCCACGCTATCGAACCGAACTCATAGGCCCCCGGATCAGGACTGATGTTGCTCCGGCGCACACCCATAATATCCTCTGCCACACCTAAGACTGCGCCTTCATTATCAAGAGCAGTATTGCCCGGAAGCAGATTGCCTGTAGCAATATTGGCAAATTGAGGATCCGCAACTAACGTGTTCGCATCCTGATTACTGGCAGACTGCCAGTCTGCCAGAGTAGCATGTTGAGGAACACCCATCCAGCTCAGGTCATACGTAGCAATATAGGCAGTTCCGCTACCGGTGCTGTTGAGGTGAATCACATTGTTATCACTGGTAAACATGGCACCTGCCTGAGAAGCGCGAATGGCATATTTATTACCAGATCCACCCTTGGTGATGCTGATCACATTATTTCTGAATACTACTTTTGAAGTGACAGATCCGGTAATATTTATACCACGGGCTTCTCCTGCAGTTGCCGTAGCACCATCCAGCAAAAATGTGTTATGATATATACCCACATTATCTGAAGCTCTCATACTGACTCCATTAAACTCCCCGTTATGAACATTATTCCAGAACTGGTTGTTCACAATCAGAAGAGCTGTATCGGTTAACCCCACTGATGAAAGATTAATACCACTTGCAGCACGCACAGAAGAAAGCTCTCCTGCAAACAGATCATGTATCCGGTTACCGGCAACTATTCCGCCAGATACTATCCCGGACAGAGAGATTCCTCCGGCATTATTCGGGAGATTACTTCTTGTCGGACGGGACAAATCATTACCCCGTATAATAATACCAGACTGCTCACTAACATCAATCAAATAACCGGATGCATCCTGTATTATGTTGTTTTCAACTACATTATTCTTACTTCCAACTGTTATTGTGCCTTTGATCACAACTCCATTCCCACCACCGGTAATTTTATTCCCTGAAATAGTCAGATAATCGGCAAGCGGTGCGGAACTGTTCCCCCAAGAATCCAATGAAGCTGTTGTTACGATCCCGGCATGCCCGGAGGAGGTTGTACTTGTCATGCTTGTCCTGATATCATTCCGGGTAATTTTGTTATAGTCTGCTCCACCGGAAAGCGCTACTCCATAAGCATAATCTCCGGCAGTACCGTCTATTACAAAACTGTCTATCGTTACATGATCAGCGCCATTCAGGAAAATGCCGTATCGCTTTGCCGTGGTACCGTTAAACAGCACCTGTGCACCATTCCCTCGGAATGTCACTGTGTTTACAGCCGATGTATTGGCGATCTCATCAATGATTACCTGTTCATTATATGTACCCGGCTTCACATCAAATACCACAGGGCCACTAATGCCGGCACAGGAAACAGCCGTTGCCGCTGCCTGAAGCGAGTTATAGTTATTACCAATTGTAGGGCGGGAAGGATCTACCGTATACGTACCTGCTGCAAGCGGAGCAGCAATCTGTACCTCCACCGGCTGGCTGTATGCAACAGCGCTGCCACAGGTGAGCCTGGCACGGTACCATAAAGGCGTTGTCGGATGAACGAGCAGCCCCGGATTAGTAGACGCCTTGCTGATCACAGCAGGTGTAAACGGAGTACCCGTGGCTGAACTTTCCCACTCATACAGCATGTTGAACGAACTGGTATGACCGGATAGACTGAGCGCCACTTCTTCTCCGGGACAGGCCACAGTAATATTTGTAATGGCATTGCCTCCGGCAAGAGATGTCTGCGTACATGCAGGTGGAGCGAACTCAAGTGCGCCAGGATCAGGACGGGCGCCGCGGGTAGCCCCGGTGTAATCCGTTGTAACTCCTGTACCGGCTGCTCCGATATCGTTAGCAGAGATGCTTCTGGGTACCAGATTACCGGCAGCCAGATCCGTAAATGCAGGGTCGTCAATTATAGAAGCGGTATCTGATCCGCCTGTAACCGACTGCCAGCCGGCCAATGTCTGCTGGCCAACAACCTGTGCCAGAGAACGGTCAGAGCTATACCCGATGTATACTGGTCCGGAACTGGTTTTACGCACATGCAGTACATTGTGGTTGCTGTAGAATAACGTATCAGCATCCGCATATCCTCCTATGTATATTGCGGATTTGATCCCGCCTCCCCCTTTCGCAACCTGTACAATATTATTCTCAAAATATATCCGCTCCACATTATTATTCTTATAATAGCCATATCCAGCGCCTGTATTTACGCCCGCAACGCTGTCTATGACAATCGTATTATGGCGGATAAAATTATTCTTAGCTACAGTACTGCCGGAACTCGTATTCCAGATGCCATAAAAGTCGCCGTTATGACTCTTCGTGTAGATCAGGTTATTTTCCACACGCCAATCGCTCCCGTTCTGCAGGTGTATGCCTGCCGCCTGCACGGTAGAAGAAACTGCTGCATTAAAGAGGTCATGTATCCGGTTTTTCTCTACCACGCCGCTGTCACCGCCGGTTACTGAAATCCCATATGCATTGGCTGCCCGGTTCGTACGTGCAGGCGAAGAAATATCATTACCGATTATAACACTCCTATTTACGGCAGTTACGATCCCGGTGCCAAACTGGTTACGCAATACATTATTCCGTATAATACTGCCACCACTGATACCGGTAGTACCACCAACTATTAAGTTATTTTCTATCAAAGTCGACGAGGAAGCTCCATTTATACCAAAACTGTTATCAGCAGTTGTGCTCAGGGTATCCATGATAATGGTACAGCCTGAAACGATCAAATTTGATCCGGCGCCGCTGAGAAGCCGGATACCATAACGGTTAGAACCGGCCAACAACTCTATTCGCAGATTTTCCAGCCGTACATATGTAACTCCTGTCAGATAAATAGCTGTGGTGCCCGTCAGCGTAGCGCCATTTCCCCGGAATGTAATGGTATTGGTGGCAGAAGTACCATAGATCGCCTTAGGGATGTTCAACTGCTCAATATACGTCCCACCTGCAACCAGATCGAATACCACAGGACCCATAATACCGCTACAGGTCATTACTGCTACTGCATCAGCAAACGAATTGAAATTCGTACCGCCTGTCGGCTGATTATAATCTATGGTGTACGTACCGGCAGCCAGAGGGTTAGCTACCTTCACCTGTACCGGCTGAGAATATACGACAGTGCTGCCGCATGTTATTTTAACCCGGTACCAGGTATTTCCTTTCACTGTATCAGAAACGGCCGGTACATTGATCGATGCCACACCCACACTTGTAGGTACAAAGGGGGTTTCAGTAGGTGACTTTTCCCATTGATAAGTCTGGAATAATGCCGTCGTGTACCCCGTAAGACCAAGCTGCACTACATCCATAACACAAACAGAATCTTTATTCACCAAGGCTGTGCCGGCTACAGGTGTGCCGGCGCAAACACCGGGAACATATTCATAAGCTCCGGGATCAGGCTTGGTAGCGCTCCTTGCCTGTCCGGCAATATCCGTCAATATACCAAGCGGACGACCGATATCATGTATGGCCGGGTTCCAGGGCATCAGGTTTCCGGAAGCCGTATCCAGGAACATGGGGTCCAAGGCAACGGAGTTACTGTCTACCCCTCTCGCCGCCTGCCAGGCAGCAAGTGTAGGCTGGCTTGCGTGTATATAGGAGCCATAAGAACCGCCACTGGGCGAGTAAAACACATTACCATCAGAAGCGGCAGGGGTATTACCCTCAAGAAAATACCGGTGATGAGCCAGTTTGGCGAGAACAAAGACATTATTATGAATTCGCATCCCTGTTACTGTATTGATCTGTTGTACTGCAATGCCTTTGGTGTGACCAGTCTGGGCATTCGCTTTTTGTCCTATATAGATCGTATTATGTGCAATATGCAGGTGTGAAACATTACTGTAAACATATATCCCGTTGTATGTTCCGCCGGCATAATCAAACACAACATTATTCTCCATGCGTGTGGGTTTCAGGCTATCAGCCAAACATCCTTCAATGCGAATGGCGGCGCCTACAGCGGCATTGGCGGCGGACGCAGAAGTAAGCAGGTGGTGAATATAGTTTTTCTCCACCCGGTTATTATTACCAATGTCATAAAGAGTTATGGCTGCGGAAGTAGCCGTTGTCCGGGTGGGACGGGTGATATCGTTACCACTTACCAAAGCATTCTGCTGACCATACAGAAAAACACCTAAGGTATTATGATCTATAATCTTATTATTACGTACAATATTGCTGTCATTATATGAGGTCAGGGCTCCGTTCACCAATATTCCCATATTCCCCCCCCTGATAGTATTACCTTCGATGAGCGTATGATTAGCATTATTACCTGAGTGGGAAATGTTATCACTATTGCTGAAAGAAGATAAGGAACCGGCAAGCTTGGCAATCCATATGCCCGCTATAGGAGTATTGGTAGAAGTGGTGCTGAACGTTATTTCATTACGGGTAAGGACATTATAATCCGCGCCATTGGTCAGCCAGATCCCGTAAGCGGCAGTGGCTGTGCTACTTATCTTCAGGCTGTCTATGGTAATGTAGTCAGCGCCGTTCAGTGTAATGCCCGCCCATCCGGATGAAGCTGATCCGATAAACGAAAGCGTAGCACCGTTACCACGGAAAATAACCCTGCTGGTTGGGGATGTGCCATAAATTTCGGGAATGGTCACCTGTTCAAAATAACTGGTTCCCGGAGCTACTTCAAAGATCACATTACCGCCGGTAATACCACCGCATAGCGCTGCTATCGCTTCTGCGAAGGTATTGTAATTCGTTCCCCCTGTGGGGTTGTTGTTATTAATGGTATAAGTGCCGGCAGGTAGCGGCGCTATGACCTGTACCTGCACCGGATCAGAATAAACAATCGTGGAGCCGCAGTTTATTTTAGCGCGATACCACAAAGTTTGTCCCGGTGAAATTGTGAGTCCACTTCCCTGGGACGGTGTGCTGATACTCGTTGGTACAAACGGAGATTGCGCAGGTGAACTTTCCCACTCATAAGTCTGCCAGCTTGCAGTAGAGCTACCGGAAAGACCGAGATTTACCACTCCTCCGGCACATACTAAAGTTTCGCTGGCAGTAGCTGTCCCGGCAACAGGCGTACCTGTACAAGCTCCGGTTCCGAACTCAAAAGCGCCGGGATCAGGCGTTGATGCACTCCTGTTGGTTCCATTAATATCTGTGGTAACACCTAAGGCAGCAGCGCCAATGCCGCGTACCGAGGTACTCTGCGGCATCAGGAACCCTGACGAAAGAGAAACAAAATCCGGATTTGCTACTACAGAGTTGGCGTCAAGCCCTGTAGCCTGCTGCCATGAGCTCAACGTAGCCTGATTACCGCCGTGGTTTCCAATATACCCATTGCTCACATTACTACCCAGATGCAGCACATTATTATTACTGGTGACAGGCGACAATGTACTGCCATAATTATTAATAGCATATTTCGTTCCTGTTCCCTGTTTGGTAATGCTTATAATGTTGTTGCGGATGTCTATACCCGAAAGACCGCTTGCCGCCAGGGTAATTCCATTTACATCTCCGCTGGTAGCAGCAGCACCATCTAATAAAAAGGTATTATGATACAATGCAGCATTGGCTGTATTGTCTCCTACATACACACCAAAAAGATATCCGTTATGCCCGTTATTGTACATGACATTGTTTATAATCCGGAGCGGATTTGCGGTAGTTGCATTGTATGCATTAATCCATATACCAACAATTGTAAATGTACGTCCCGAAGCGGAAGACGTCAATCCGTGAATACGGTTTTTCTCAACCAATGTCTGCTCCCCGCCATCAGTCAAATATATGGGTACTACTATAGAAGACGATGGTTCATTCGCCCGGGAAGGTCTGGAAAGATCATTATTACTTACTGAGACATTTTGCTGACCATGCACATAAATACCATATGAATCAAAATTTGTCAGCGTGTTATTCCGGATCACGTTGCCTTCATTATATGCCGGGGTAGCTCCGGCCAGCAATATCCCTGTCTCGCCTCCAATGATTGTATTATCTTCAATAATAGTGTGGTTGGCATTATTACCGGATGGATTATTGATATCAGTATTATTACCGATCCATATACCCGCAATATAACCATTGTTGGCTGTAGTAGTTGATGTAGTAATAGTACATTTCCGGATGATGTTGTAGTTGGCCTCATTAAAAAGCCATATCCCAAATCCATAGACGGCACCTCCTGCTGTTATCTTCAGGTTCTCTATAATAATATAATCTGCTCCATCTAATCGTATAACTGCTCTCCTACTCGCTAAAGTATTGCCGCTGGTATAAGAAATACTGGCCCCGTTACCTTTAAACGTAATTGTATTGACAGCAGACGCCCCGGTGATCTGGGGGATCAACAACTGTTCTGTATAGCTGGTGCCCGCAGCTACATCAAAGATCACGGGGCCGGAGACCCCCTGTGCTGTGAGATCCGCAGCAGCAGCAGTAAACGAAGCATAGTTCCTGCCGGCGGTAGCCTGCCCGCTGTTGATGGTGTACGTGCCGGAGAGCTGCGCCCCGGCAGTAAAGACCATGCAGCAAAGCAATGCCAACAGCATCCCGGTCTTCCCGAAAATAGAGTTTGGTTTCATTGTCATTTTATTCTGTGGTTTAAAAATGTTTCCGTAATTCCTGTAGCAAAACTCATTTTTTCGGCAGGGCGGGAATAGGCCTATTCGTACTATTTTCAAAACAGGCATATATTTCAGGTTGCTGGTAAACCGGTCGGGCGGGGATTATCAAATTGTTACGTCCGGCAGTGCAGTGCTGAAACCAGGATAGTATGAAGTGCATGTAAGAATAACCCTCATGTGCTCTCAAGGGGAGAAGGTGAGGGTGTTTAGCCATAATGCTTTTTACAAACCATTTAAACAGGCTCTAAATAAATACCCTCAGAAGCTGTCTAAAATTATTTAAGGTCATCATCTGTAATAGTGAAAACATCCCTCTTGCCCCCTTTAAAGGAGGAGTTGCGCCGTTCCATGCTCATAGTTCCATAAAAGAACGAACTGATCGTCTCCCTTGCGAGGGGAGACAGAGAGGGGGGGGGACTCAGTAATACTTTTTTACCAACCATTTTTAAACAGGCTCTTAATAAGGCAACATAATTCTTTTCACAAACTTCTCGTATACAGTCCGCCCGGACAGCACATCCCTTATCTGCAGAAAATACGCCCCGTCAGGCAGGTCTGACACCCGGATGGCAGCAGACGCCGGTACCACCTTCCATATTTTACCGTCTATCCCCACTACGGAAACGACAGCCGGTGAGGAGAATGAGATATACAAGATATCACTTACCGGATTGGGATAAATGCCCATCCGGGGATTTGTTTTGTCACGGTCGTTTATGAATAGGTTATTAATGCTGTAGACATCGGAAGTATCAACACACTCTTCCACATCCCAGACAACTACCTGGTAATCTCCATTAGCGGCGGCAATATGCGTGTCATACACTGCCCCGGAAATAGTATCTCCATTCAGCAGCCAGCGATAAGCAGCATACGGCAGGAGGGTTCCCAATGTATCTCCCTTAACGACAATCTCCACATCAAGATCAGGAGCCATTACCAGATGGAGGACAACCAGGCTGTCGCAGCCATAAGCATTGGCAGACGGGAATCTTTGCTCATAAATCCCTCCCTGCGTATACGTAAAATCATTCAGCGTATACGAATCACCACATGTTGTAGCATGAACTTGTGTAGCAGGCGCATCATTGCAGGTAATACGAAACAGGTATGCATCTCTGAGCCCGCTCGAAATGCCCCTGTGTATATTGCCGCCCGCAGGATCAAAATACACCGTATCATGAAACATACCAGTGGCATACACATTCCCCCGCTTGTCGGGCGTAATACCTATACCCAGATCATCGCCTGCACTACCGAAAGCATGCCCCCATAAAAAGTTGCCACTTGAATCATATTTTGTAATGAATGCATCATTCTTCCGTGCGGTTGCGGCAAAAGCAGGCATGTTACCGGGATTAAAATCAACATATCCGTTAAATACGCCGGTGCAATACACCCGTTCTCCGGCATCCACGGCAATGCCGTAACCGATATCAGAAGCTGCATGGGAACCGCCCAATGAACGTACCCATTTAAAAACCCCGGAAGTATCCATCCGGATAACAAACACATCATCACTCCCGTTTGTAGTAAGCGGGGCAGCCCCGGAAGATGCGGGAAAACTCACCGTACCACGAAAAGCACCTGTGAGATATAGGTTTCCCGACGGAGTAAACGTTATTTCCTGTGCCGACTCATGATCAGTGCTGCCAAAATGCGCCACCCATATCAGCCGGCCTGAGCTATCCGTCTTCATAACTGCCACATCGCGCCCTCCGTTTGAAGATCTGGTTTCTGTCTGTCCCCGGGGATTAAAATTCACTGTACCGTTAAAATTCATGAGTGCATATACATTTCCGGAAAGATCCGCTGCAAGCGATACAATATCATTAAAGGCATCTACCCCGTAACGTTGCGCCCATTGCACCTGACCATGCACATCCATCTTCCACAGAAATGCGTTTGCCGTACTCTGGCTGACCAGATTAAGCAGAGCACCGCCGGGATTAAAGTTTACCATACCGCCAAAATAGCCGCCTACATATATATAGTCGCCCGCAGGATCCGCCGTGACAGCAATTCCATTCTCTGAATTTGCCATGCTGCCAATTGTTTTTACCCAGTCAAAATCCCCGTTGGCATCAAGCTTCAAAACAAAAATATTATAATCGCTTTGTCCGGTCGTGTACTGCCACGAAATACCGGATCCGGGATCAAAATCGAGCGTATCAGCAAACTGGCCGGTAATGTATATATTAGCACGCTTATCCAGTGCAAGTCCGTATGCGATACCATAGCCTCTGCCGCCAGGTTTCCCCCCGATCGTTTTCACCCATACCAGGTTACCGGCAGGATCGTACTTGTTGATACAGATATTCTGATAGGCTGTGGCGATACGTGATATGCTACCGCCAGAGGAGCTGAATGCAGCCGTATCATTAAACGCACCGGCTGTATATATGTACCCCTGACTGTCTACAACCGGGGCTGCCATGCAATGATCATGATTACCACCTCCGTATGTATGTACCCATGCCATTTGGGCAAATGCACTACCTGTACCCATCAGGCAAACCGATGCAACCATAACAAAAACACAACAGGATACTATCTTTTGCATATACCTTTTTTTAGAAACAGTTAATATTTGAAAATGAAGTTAGCCCGTCTGGTATTACCGGTATAGGCCCGATCTCGCCATATCCAGGAACAGCATACATAGATTACTAATCAGTAATGACCGTTATCTGTCCTGCTCACCGGATCAGACTTACATCTCCCACATACTCTTCCGTTTGCCCGTCAGGTAATCCGATACGGACATGATAATAGTAAGTCCCCACAGGGCTGGATACTCCTTTATAATGGCCGTCCCAACCGTCGAGGATATTCACAGTACTGAACACTTCCTCTCCCCACCGGTTGTACACCTGGAAGGCCTTCAACTCCTGATACGAAATATTCCGCAACCGGAATACATCGTTTACGCCGTCCCCATTCGGTGAAAATGCGCTGGGTATAAAGACCGGCATATGGTAATTGATATGAATCCGCACCTGCAGACTGTCCGTACATCCATACACATCCGTACCCCATACGGTATAGATCACAGGATCCGCCGGTGTGGCTTCAGGATCAGATATACGCGGGTTGTCCAGCCCTGCTTCAGGATACCAGGCATAGCTTACAGCGCCGGATGCCTGCAACTGAATACGATCGCCATACGCAATCACGGTATCCTGCGGCGACACAGACAATACAGATGTCGGCGTAGCCGTAAGCTCAACCGGAATCAGCGTATCACAACCGGAAGCATTGCTGATCTGTACCATGTACCGACCTGCTGCCAAACCCGGCATATTGTCTCCACGATTACTTTCCCGGGAGGCCAGCAAATTACCCTGCGCATCATACCAACGATAGGTATAGGCGGTGGTATCTGCGGCAATAAAAGAAATACTTCCTGTACTGCCGGAGCAGAGCAAACTATCAGCAACAACACGCGGCAGCAGCGGAAAATGCGCTATGAATGTATCCACCCGATAGACACAGCCCTGCAGGTATCCCACATAATACCGGCCGGATTCCGACACAGATTTTCTGCTGCCGGAAATGCCGTCTGCCCATATATAACGCTGCCCCGGAGTATCGGCCTGCAGCCATACTTCCTGCATACCGGAGCAGGCAGTGACCTGCAATCTACGTACCAATGTATCCTTCGCCGGAGCAAACGCCAGCTCATTAGGGAAACCAAGCTGCAGCAACGTTCCCGGCAGCAGTGTGATCACATCCATCTGGGGCTGGCAGGCGAGGCCGGATAAATCCGGATTGTTGATTACGTGCAGGCTTGTGCCGCCCTCATCTTCCTTGATATGTCCGAAATATATCCTGCCGTCGGGTCCGCATTTCAGATCATGTATTTCACGCCTGTTGGGCGCTGCCGCCACTTCAGTCCTCGTCATCAGGGAAGTACTCAGGTCAAACTGATACACATGGCTATAATTGGATGCATACAATTTAGATCCGTCCGGCGAAAACACGACTGCATAATGGCTGCCTGTTGTAACGGTTTGCGCGTTAGACACCTGACCTGTAGCCGGATTGAAATCATATACCTCTACACCTCTGGATGTGTGTGCGGCCGCCAGTCTGCGCCCATTGGGAGAAACCTTCAATGTGCCACGGGAGCTGTTCAGCGTTCCTGCAAAAGACGAAACCGGCACGGACTGTACACCTCCGGTATTTACCTCAAATGCTCTGAACTCATTGCTGCTCTTTGCCATTGCCACTACCCATACATTACAATCTGTACCGGCTGCGGCCGCCATCTTTTCCGTCAGCCCCATATTTATAAGTACAGACTTCTGCCCTGCCGATACCGTACCCAGCCCTCCGTTAGCCGCCATATCCACGACACTATACCATAGATTACCCTGCAATACAATCCCCCCCGGCAGATACTCCTGCTCCAGAGAGAAAACATAATACTTATCCGGATCACCAGGCATCGGCACAATCAATGCCTGCTGTGTTCCGCTGACATAACCGTCAGGTATACCCGTGGAAGATACGCCCGGCATCAGATCTGTACCATTAGGCATGAGGTTATGATTCCGGTCCCACACATTTCTGCCTTCGGTATAAAACAATAATTGCCCGGCAGCATCACAGACAGAAGCACATCCTTCAAACCCGGCAACCCCGGTTCTGACCGGCACCGGTATTCCGGAATTAAAATCCAGACCGGCGTTCGTTCCGAACACCCATATATTTCCCTCTTTCTGCGCAAAAGCATTCAGACAGAAAAAAAAGAATACACTCCAGAGTAAACATACTTTCATTGCACACTGTTGGTTTATAGTCTGTGTATTTGCCCAATCAAAATTAGTATGGACTGAAAAACAGGATCAGGCACGTTATAAACTTAACATTAACTTAAAATGGCCCGTTTAGCTTTGCCGGTAATTAAAAACCTGAAAGATTTGCATCCGGCATTTTGCCCGGCTAATGTAAAGTTGCTGATGATGAACGGAAGGGCATACACCCGAAATTACCATATTCAAAATCCTTATGCGTAGCACGCACGATGTTTCATACCTTCCCGACCGTACAAACTGTTTTGTGCTATGACGGTCCTGTCTTCCAGAAAGAAAAAACACGGTCAACTATGGCTTACATTGTTATGCATAATCTTAGTACACTATACCACTGCTCAGGAATTCACATCATTCCCGGAAAGGAACATTTTCAGTAATTACCCAACGTACACAGACGATGATTCGGTCTATATGGAATCACAAATACGGATCGGGCAAGACCTTCAAACTGATAGTGCGATCATATTTTTTCAGGACCTGATGCAATATTGTCAGATACGATTATTCCTCAATGGCACCGTACAAGCAGCCAACAGACTTACCGATGCTTACGCGCAAAAAGGTATGATCAATGAGGGACACAAATTATTGGCTGATGTGATCATCTTTGCCCGGCATTTTCCCGCCGGCAAAGAGTACCTGTCCGACCTGCATTGTAATATTGCGTCCCTCCATATCTTTGAAGGCGCCTATGAAAAGGCGATCAAAAGCTATTTCAGGGCCATCTACTATGCAGACCGAAATCCCAAACAGACATACGGGTCTCTTTCCCGGCTATACAATAATGTAGCCAATGCCTTCAATATCATTAATGAACGGGGTAAAGCACATTACTACCTGGACGTCGCCGACAGCTTTGCCCGCCGGGGGAACGATTCTGTAGAGATCGGGTATATTCTGCTTAACCGGGGAGAGTTTTTCAATGCCGAAAAAAAATATGAGGAAAGCAAATACCAGTACATGGCAAGCCTTCAGCTTGCCGGTAAACTGAAAAATAATGAACTTTATTACGTGACCCTGATCTCGTTAAGCGGACTATACACCAAGACCGGGTATCCTCAAAAAGCGATAGCCCTGCTTCATTCAGCTGACACTCCCGCGGTGGGGCTATACACAAGCCCGTTCTACAAAGCAAGGCTTCTGCGAACATTAGGGGAAGCATACATGAAAACGGACGCATACGTTCCCGCCGAACGTTATTACAGGCAGGCGCTGGAACTGACTGCTCCCGGATCATCCCATGCCATCCAGACTCATTATTCCCTGGCGCAGCTATACAATATCATGGGAGATTACAAAAAAGCATTTCGTAGCTTGGCGGCATACCATACTATCAAAGACAGCCTATCTTACACAGACCAGGTAAGAAACAGTACAGAACTGGAGGTACGCTACCGCACGGCGCATAAAGACAATGAACTGATCAAAAAAGAATTGGAAATAAGCCGGCAGCAGCACAACCTGGAACAAAAAAACAGATGGATCGCCGTGGCAGGCTCTGGTGTACTCGTGCTGATCGCATTGCTGGTAAGCCTCTCGCTCAAACGCAAACTGGAACATAAACAGATAGCCGCGCTGCAGCAGGAGCAGGAAATAACACGCCTGCGGGCGCTTGTAGAAGGTGAAGAAAAGGAGAGAACCCGGCTGGCAAGAGAGTTGCACGACGGTATCGGGGGCATGCTGGCGGCTATTAATATGAATGTAAACGCGCTTCATAAAAGGCATCAGGAACTCGAAGATCTACCCAACATTATCAAGATGGTGAAAACCACTACGGAAGAAGTAAGAAAAACAGCACATAACCTGATGCCCGATGTGCTGGCCCGGCATAACCTTACCGAGGCCGTCCGACTATACTGTGAACAGGTAAATGCCAGCGGAAGTCTTCATATTACGCTCTCATTCGCCGGACTGGCCAACCTGCATAAGTCCATCGAACTGATACTATACCGGATCGTACAGGAGCTGGTACAAAATATCATCAAGCATGCACGCGCCACAGAAGCATTCGTGGAGATCCAGCAAACACAGGATAAGGTATTCATTATCGTGGAAGACAATGGTAAGGGATTCGATACCAGCAAGAATGAAGGCGGATTTGGTATACAGAACCTGATGTTCCGTATCAAATCGCTGCAGGGAGATATTTCCATTGAATCATTCCCCGGTTCCGGTACTACCATTAATATATCATTCGACCTCCCGGTCTTAAAATCAATTATGGATCATGAGCATCAGAATAGCTATAGCGGATGATCATCCGATGGTGATCAATGGGATACAGAACATGCTGTCCAACTATCCGGAAATGGAAGTAGCAGGTACATTTCTGAATGCAGAAACATTACTGACTGCATTACCGGAGATCACGCCCGATGTACTGTTGCTGGATATACAGCTACCCGACAAAACCGGCGACCAGATTGTACCGGCCATCACCCGGCTGCACCCGGACCTCCGAATACTGGTAGTGACCAACTTCAGCAGCACACTGTACCTGAACAATATGATCCGGCTGGGGATACACGGGTACCTGCTCAAAACAACAGAAGAAAACACGCTCATTCGGGCCATCCACGTACTGCACCGCGGGGAGACCTTTATAGATCCCGCACTGAAAGAAAAAGCAGAAAAGGAAACACCGCGTGTAAGCATATACAACCAAGTAGTACTTACCCTGCGGGAAAAAGAGATACTGCAACTGGTGGCAAAAGGAAAGAGCAATCAGGATATTGTGGAAGAACTGTTCCTGAGTATCAATACCGTAAAGAATTACCTCGCCCGGATATTCGTAAAGCTGGATGTAAAGAACCGCGCCGAGCTCACCCGGAAGGCGCTGCAGATGGGAATTGTAGAATAAATTCACACAGCAACAAATCCGGAGATCGCACAATTTTACAATCCCCGGATGTGTTATGCAATTACTTTTTGATTAGCCTGACAACCTTTAATGGGGAACTGTCATTTTCATTCCATACTTCCAACATATATACTCCGCGAGGAACTTCTTTCAAGGATAACGATGTCGTTACAGCACTTTGCAGCAACAACCGGCCATCAATCGTACGGAGCAGCCACCTTACGCTTCCGGGAGCCTGAATATACACCATATCAGAAGCCGGATTGGGGTATACACTTATTGCCGTTACGTCTGCATCAGTGATGGAAAGATTGTTGACTATATATTTACCGGAATGCTCCGTACATCCGTCTTTATGCCGGACTACCACATGATAATTGGCATTGTGCTCCGCTATAAACTCATAGCTGTTGGAATTCCCGATCAGGGTATCGTTACGGAACCACTGATACAGCTCATAATCATCACTGGTATAAAGCCTGTTGCCATCAACCATAATTACAGGCGGAGGATAAGCAGATTCCCTTATTGTAAACGTATCTACGTATGTATTACAGCCTTTGTCATAACGCACCCAGTAAGTTCCCTGACCGGTAACATTGCGAGAAGTCACTGTCTGTCCATTATCCCATACATAATCTACTCCGCCCTGAGCGGCCTGCAGTAACAGTCCTGTATTTTTATCCACCCGGCAGATAAAAGTATCCAGTGCTTTCACCTGGAATGTTGCCGGAGGAAGCGGGAATACCACATCGTTACCCAGGCTCATGGTATTAATGGTCGTATCGTTTGTCACAATACCTGCAACTGCAAAATAATTGTGCCTCAGATCACAGGCAGCACCTTTACGGTCAGGGTGCATGATCACCCCGATCCGGTCACCGATACCGGCTACAAGCAACCTGTCGTCCCTTCTTCTTATATCATCGTAATTCCCGGTTGTCGAATCCAGGATATACCTCGACTGTCGGATAGCCGCTACATTATAATCAGACAGATCATATTGAGACAGGCGGAGACGACCGTTTACAGGTGTACGGCTGGCGAAATATAATTTTGAATTATCCGGGGAGAATGCAGCAGCAGATCCCCCTTCATCTGTTTCTATCAGTATTTCATCAGAAACAAGACCGGTCGCCACATCAAACTTCGCCACTACCCCCCCTCTGATGGGATAACCTATGATCGCCGCGTTATAATTATACGCCATAGCGATCATCTTCCGGTCGGGAGAAAAAGCGAGACGTCCCTGCATCATATCAAAAATGCGCAGCCCGGTAATACTGGAAGAAATCACCGGCACAGGATTGATTCCCTGGTCTGTAATGTGAAAAGCCTTATACCCCATGATCCCCCTGTCATAGAGCAGCAGCCATACATCACAGTTATCTCCCGGAATAGCGGCAATAGCTTCTCCAAACATAGTTTGCTGAAAAGTATCCAGCGGTATATTTTTGTAAACATCCCCATACCCCCCGTCCAGACTCATGTCCACAATATTGTAATATAGTTTGGACGGCGCAGGGATAGTATTCGTACCGGCATGTGTCAGGTTAAAAAGATAATACCGATCCCGGTTATCAAATACGGGCACAGCACAGAATCCCTGGTGCATACCGAGTCGGTAATACCTGCCCTCCATAATGTGATTGTCACCCAGTAACCCTGAGCCATTGGGCATGATCTCCTGTTTCCGGTTATACACATGCAGACCTTCTGTATAAAACAAAAGATTGCCATTCTCCCGGTCAGATACCGTTACTGTTGCCTGCCTCGTACCAGGCCGGGCCAACGGTACCCAGAAAAGTTTCCTGGATATCGTCGGCGGCGTAGTGTTGAAATTAATATGCTGCGCGGAATCTTCTACCGGGGACGCCGGTGAGCCGGGAGGGGCGGGCGGCGACATACTACGACCGAAGATCCAGTTGCTGTTTGCATTACGGAACTCAGGCCGCATGTAGTAGGGCGTCTGTGCATCGGCCCACCCTATACTACCTATCAGCAGAACGATCAGAAATTGTACGCATTTCATAGACAAAAGTCTAAATATCAGAATCCAGTTATCTCTTTCTCTTTTCACGAAATTATCATTTTATTCTACCAATGACACCTCCTCTCACCCGATAGCCACAGAATGTAAAAATACACTTGAATGTATTAATGACAGTGGCTTCGACAAGCTCAGCCACCGTCCTTTAATGTCGGTGGCTGAGCTTGTCGAAATCACTGCTGCCGATGATTACTCCTTCAGCAAAGTGCTTCTGTATATCTTCTCCCCTTCTGCAACCTCTACGATATACACACCTGTTGCAAGTCCATTCAGGTTTAATGTGATCTTATCACCGCGCTGGTTCTTCTTATTAAGCATACGCTGTCCATTGACATTGATAAGCGTTACCGAAGCATCAGTAAATGCTGCTGTTGAAGCAATAACCACCTGCGCTCCGGCCGGGTTCGGATAGATGGTAATCTTATCTCCCTCAAGCTTGTCTATACCCGCCGGGAAAGATTCGAGACAATCTGAAGTATCCTTACATCCCCTGAAGGTCACCTCCACTGCATACCTGCCGGCCCCATCGGTAACAAGTGTCTGGGATGTTGCCGAGGGAATGGGGGCATAGTTGTTATTACAATCCAGCCACTGATAGCTGCTTCCGCCGCCGCCAACAAACAGATCGTCAATTGAAGTGATCGTGGCTTCCGGTGTCTGGTTGATAGTGAGATTGAGCGTAATGACGCTGTCGCAACCGTTCGCAGCAGTCATGGTCTGCGTGTACGTACCCGAAGCGGTATAGGTTTCTCCGTTCAGCGTATATTGGTTACAGGCAGTAGCAGAAAGCTGCGAGGTGCTACCTTGTGTCAGGGTAAGGAATAAAACCACCACGCTGTCACAGTTCACGGAGTTGGTAAAATAATGCGTATATGCTCCGTTTGCCGTATACGTGACCCCGTCGTAGGTATAGCTGCCGCAGGCCGTTACATTGATCTGGCTGGAAGTCGGCTGGTTGATAGTCAGATTAATGGTAGCCGTGCTGTCGCAGCCTCCCCTGTTTGTGAAGGTATGCGTATAAGTACCGCCGGTAGTGTATGTAGTACCGCCAAAGGTATAGCTGCCGCAGGCTGTCACCGGCGTTGTGGTCGGCGTGCTCGGATTATTGATTGTCAGATTCAGCATCACAACACTGTCACAATTCAATGTTGTCTGGAAGAAATGCGGATAAGTACCGCTACTTGTGTACGTGGTGCCATTGTATGTATAGCTGTTACAAGCGGTTCGTGATATCAGTGTACTGGCGCCTTTGTTGATGGTAAGGTGATGCACTACCACACTATCACAATTATTCACATTCTGAAATGTATCCCTGAATGTGGTGCTGCTGGTGTACGTTTTGCCATTAAACGTAAAGCTGTTACAGGCCGTTTGGTTAATTGTAGTAGGTAAAGAGTTATTGAGGAATACCTGTAGTGTAAGTATGCTGTCACACCCCATGGCGTTTGCGTTTTTCAATACCTGTTCGTAAGTACCATTGGCTGTGTATGTCTCTCCGTTCACGGTGAGCGTAGGGCAGCCAGTTGTTAATTGTAGTGTTTTATAAGATTTACAGCTTGGTTGTGCATATTTTGCAACATACGCATCGTCGCCGGTCCCCTGAGTATATACCATGAATGTATCAGGCGGGAGAGCAAAATTGGCATACCCCGTAATGTTTCCGGTGATGTACAAATTGCTTTCACGGTCAATATTTATTGTGTTGACGTTTTCTGTACCATCTTCTCCTCCAAAACTGAAGGCCCATTCGAAATCTCCATTATTGTCCAATTTGAGCATAAACGCATCTGGCATAATCCATGTACCTCCACAACAAGCCAGCGAAGTAAATACCTTAGTGCCAGGACCGGGGTCAAAATCAACCGTTCCTTCGTATCTACCCCCAATATATACCCTGTTATCACCATCGACAGCAACACTATTGGGAAGATCGGCACCTGTACCGCCGACCTTTTTTGCCCATACATAACTCCCGGAAGCATCGAGCACGGAGATAAAAATATCTGTACTCCCACTTGATGCGAGATTTTCTGTCAGCGGACCAGGGTCAAAATCAGCAGTAGCATTAAAAGTACCTACAGTATAAACATTATTATTATTTCCTACTGCGATAGCAGTACCTGCATCTGCCCCGGTACCGCCTAATTTTACGGCCCAAACATATCCGCCGGCATTGTTAAGTTTTAAAACAAATACATCAGTGCTGCTGGCAGTCAGATTATTGACAAGTGACGGATCGGGATTGAAATCCACCGTCGCTGAAAAACTTCCGGTAACAAGGATATTCCCGGCTTGATCCAGCGCAATACCTCTACCACCTGCGCCAATATTCGACGCCCACTGATATACCCCGTCTTTATTAAGTTTCAAAACAAAGCCGGAAACAGTAGTTCCCGATCCCAAATTACTTGTACCAGTCCCGGGATCAAAATCAACAACCCCTGTAAAAAAACCTGTAACATATATATTCTCCTGGTCATCTAACACAATGCGGGGGCCACTTTCATTACCGGTTCCTCCAATTTTTACAGCCCATGCGAAGTCCCCGTTCGCTTTGAATTTGCATATAAATATGTCACTCAACCCATTAGAAGTCATCGGAAATGACTGCGTACCCGGATCAAAGTCTATTGATCCGAAATCTGAAACCGCAAATGTACCTGTTACATAAACATCGCCGTTCGGCGCCGCTGCAATTCCGCCACTCGCGTCCTGACCGGTTCCTCCGATACCATGAGCCCAGAGATAGTTGCCATTTTTATCCAGTTTACTGACAAAGATGTCCGTATTTGTACCACCGGGCGTGGATACTACCGCCGTGCGATATGCCGTGTCAGCAGCCCCGAGTCCCGGATCAAAATCAGCTGTTCCCCTGAAATCTCCCACGGTATATATATTGCCTGCTGTATCGAAATCAGTCGCACGTCCGAAATCATTACCTGTCCCCCCCATATTCTTCGCCCACATCAGGGTTTGGGCAAAAGCTGCCCCGCTACAGCAGGACAACAATAATAAAATAATCAGTGTTTTTTGTCGAGTTAAACAGTTCATATTCAATAGTTTTAAATGATGTATCAGTATTAATCCGGATAATCAAAACATCACGTATTAATTACCATCTTACAAACCTATACCACACTACCGGATAAATCTTTTCGGTGTTCACTGTTTCTATCAGGAGAGATCATACCACTAACCAACGACCAACACAACACGCTAAAATATATATGCTTCCATATACACTAAAAGTTATCTTTGTGATCATAGCTCCGATGAAGCAGGTATCATGCCACTTGATGTTTTTATGGTTGTTGTGCATTTCCACAACGCTCCCCTGTGCTGGCCAGGAGATAAAGCAAATCACCCATCCTTCCTGGACAACAGCGGATACTGCCCGGATTATATACCTGGTACAAAACGGGTCCGGTATGCTTTACCGGGATCTTGACAGTGCGCTTCGTTTGCTGGAGGAAGCGGAAACACTCAGCCGCCGTACCGGATTTGAAGACGGGATCGGATATGCGCTTGCATTCAAAGGAGTTGTCTTTAGCTACAAAGGGGATTACAAAAAGAGCTTTACCGCATACCGGGAAGCGCTGCCCTATTGCCTGAGCGCACAATACATCAAGACTGCCCTTCCCAGCCTGTACATCAATATAGGCGTCAGCTACAGGGGAAACGGCAAGTACGAGCTGGCCAACTATTATTACTTCAAGGCCCTGCAGTACCTGCAGCAATGTTGTCCCGGCCACAGGGATATTATAACTATATACAACAACCTCGCGGTGGTACAGACCGGCCTGAAGAATCACAGCCGTGCGCTGGAATATGTACTGCATGCTATCACCTTATCTAAAGCAGTAAATAATAAAGGTCTGCTGTCATCTTCGGCATTGAATGCCGGTGCCATTTATGCTATGACCGGCCAATACGACAGTGCAGGTATTTATTATGAATCAGCCCTACAAATTGCAACAGAGATCGGGCATACAGACAAGCAGCAGTCTATCCTCACGAATATCGGCAACCTGTATTTTGAGACCGGAAAGATCGAAGAGGCCATCTCCTGTTACCGGGAAGCCATAAGACTCGGCAATAATACACACCTGCTCCACAGCACCATCATGCCTGCCTATGAGCTGGGGAAAGCACTGGCACAATTAAAACAATATGAAGAAGCAGAACAGATACTGCAGAAAGCCATCGGGCAGGCAAACCTGGCCGGCATGACCACCAATCTGGAAGAAGCGCACAAGACCCTCTCCAGGGTATATGAAGCTACCGGCAGATACCGGGAAGCGCTGAAGCAATACCAGGCCTATAAAGACATCAATGACAGCCTCACCGATGTAGACAGGATACGTACCATCAGCGAAGTGGAAACCAGATATCTGGTAGAGCAAAAAGACAAACAGATCGCCGAAAGCAAACTGGAATTAAGTGAGCAGAAAAGAAAACTGGAACGCAACCAGTTGCTGACCGCTGCAATTGTCATTTTTGGCCTTTTGTGCGCAGGCGGCGGGATCATCCTGTACCGCTACCGGCAAAAGATCGAAAAACGAACCCGCGATATGTCGTACCTCAAAGCGCTTATTGCAGGAGAAGAAAAAGAGCGCGACCGCATTGCCCGGGAGCTGCACGACGGCATCGGCGGTATGCTTACCGGTATGCAGCTCCGCATTGGTGCACTGGTAGAAAAGCGGCTGGCCACACAGCAGGAGCTGAAACGGCTGGCAGAAACGGCATCCGATGTAGGAAAAGAGATCCATAAAACAGCCCGCAACCTCACACCGCAAATCCTCCAGCATTACAACCTGTACCAGGCGCTTATGCACTATTGCGAACAATTTGAAGCCAACGGATCGCTGCATATAGACCTGCAGTTTATGGGCGACACCGACAGCCTTGACAAATCGCTGGAGCTCTCCCTCTACCGTGTAATCCAGGAACTGATACAGAACATCGCAAAACACGCACGTGCCCGCCACGCAGCGATACAAATACGCTCTGAAGGTGCCATGCTGTACATTTCTGTCGAAGACGACGGAGAAGGATTCTCCACTACATCGGCCGGAAAAGGGCTGGGATTGCAGCATGTTCACAACCGCATACAAACCATGAACGGATATTGTACCATCGAATCCACCCCGGGACGGGGCACAGCCGTATACATAGAGATCAACCGCGACAAAATACCCGGATAAAACCATAATGTCATGCAACAGATACATATAGCCATAGCAGATGATCACCCGATGATCACGGACGGATTGCAGCATATGTTGGCAGCGCATCCCCATATCGTGCTCGGTAATGTTTATGATTCAGGCGCAGCCCTGATGGCAGGGCTTGCGGAGCAGCAGCCGGATGTATTGCTGCTCGACATCCAGCTTACGGACATCACCAGCGATAAGCTGGCGCCGGAAATATTAAAACAATATCCGCATATACGCATTCTGGTACTGACCGGTATTGACAGCGCCCTATATATCTATAATATGCTGAAAGAGGGTGTATCCGGCTATGTGCTGAAGAACTCTGCCTCCTCCGTCATCGTTCACGCGATTGAAACCGTATATAACGGAGCCATTTATCTTGATCAAGCCCTACAGGAAAAACTTGACAGATTTAAGAACAAGCTGAAAAACAAAGAAATGCTAAAACCTTCGCTGACGGTCAAAGAAAAGGAAGTACTGGAACTAACAGTGAAAGGCTACTCAATACCCGAAATATCCGAAAAGATATTCTTAGGACGCCGCACAGTAGAATATTACCGCTCAAATCTGCTGCTGAAATTTGACGTAAGAAATATGGCTGAGCTGATCCGGAAAACGATAGAAACGGGCATACTTGACTAATGATTGAATGATGAGTTATGAATGAGCTGTTCATAATTCATAACTCATCATTCATAATTAACTAAACGTACTCCCTGAAGTATTCCAGCGTACGCTTCAGCCCCTCGCTGCGCTCTACTTTCGGCTCCCAGCCGAGTAATTCTTTTGCTTTGGTAATATCCGGCTTCCGTTGCTTGGGGTCGTCCTGAGGCAGGGGCTTGTATACGATGGCAGATTGGGTACCCGTCAATGCCTGTACTTCTTCAGCAAACTGCTGTAACGTGATCTCCGACGGGTTGCCTATGTTAACCGGCAAATGATAATCCGAAAGCAGCAGTCTGTAGATACCATCTACAAGATCATCTACATAGCAGAATGAGCGTGTCTGCGAACCGTCGCCAAAAACAGTGATCTCTTCATTATTAAGCGCCTGACTCATAAAGGTCGGTAATGCACGGCCGTCATCAAGGCGCATACGCGGCCCGTATGTGTTGAAGATACGTACGATACGGGTCTCCACGTTGTGAAAATTGTGGTAGGCCATTGTTATAGACTCCATGAAGCGCTTCGCTTCATCGTACACACCGCGCGGGCCGATCGGGTTTACATTACCCCAGTAAGCCTCTGTCTGCGGATGCACCAGCGGGTCTCCGTATACTTCGGAAGTAGAAGCCACCAGTATCCGGGCATTCTTCGCCTTTGCCAGCCCCAGGAGATTATGCGTGCCCAGAGCGCCTACTTTAAGCGTCTGGATCGGCATCTTGAGGTAATCAATCGGGCTGGCCGGGGAGGCGAAATGCATGATGTAATCAAGATCACCAGGTATATGCACAAACTTTGTTACATCATGATGATAAAAAGAAAATTCCTTCAGGGGAAAGAGGTGCTCAATGTTCCGGATATTCCCCGTCAGGAGATTATCCATACCGATCACTTCATAACCCTCTTTAAGAAAACGGTCGCAGAGATGGGAACCGAGAAAACCGGCGGCGCCGGTAACTAATACGCGTTTTTGCACTGTGGGGGATGTTTGATGATTAATAGTTGTGGTTCGAAGACTTATCTGGGCTGCAGCTTACGCACCTGCTCGTGCACCACCTTACGGCCGATACTTTCGTAATAGAAACCGAGCTGCTCCATTTTTTCAAGGCCGTATACATTACGACCGTCAAAAATAGCGGGGTGTGCCATCCGCTGCTCCATCAGCTCAAAATCGGGGTTACGGAATGCGCTCCATTCGGTAACGATCGCCAGAGCATGTGCGCCTTCAAGCGCATCATACTGATCCGTAGCAAAATAAACCTTATCCCCGAATATTTGCTTTACATGCCCCATCGCTTCCGGATCGAAAGCCCGCACCGCTGCACCTGCATCCAGCAGTTCGTGTATCAGTTCCAGCGCCGGCGCCTCTCTGATATCATCCGTTTCGGGTTTAAATGCCAGCCCCCACACAGCAAAAGTTTTGCCGCTCAGATCATTCCCGAAATACTCTTTTACTTTCCTGCCAAGTACCGTCTTCTGGCGCTCATTCACCTGTATGACCGTTTCGATAATGCTGAAATCGTAGTCGTGCTCCCGTGCGGTACGGGCAAGTGCTTTCACATCTTTCGGGAAACAACTGCCGCCATATCCCACACCTGGAAAAAGAAAGCGTTTGCCAATACGGCTATCGCTGCCCATCCCGATCCGTACAGAATCAACATTAGCGCCAGCCCTTTCACAGAGGTTGGCCATTTCGTTCATAAATGATATACGCAAAGCCAGGTAGGAGTTGGCTGCATATTTAGTCATTTCGGCAGAGCGCTCGTCCATATAGAAGATCGGGTTACCCTGGCGGACAAACGGCTGGTACAATTCATCCATCAGCTTACGTGCGCGTTCGGAACTCGTTCCCACCACCACGCGATCGGGCTTCAGAAAATCTTCCACCGCAACGCCTTCTCTAAGGAATTCAGGATTGGATACCACGTCAAACAGCGAGCGGTCGAGGTTGAGCGCCAGCACTTCTGTTACTTTCTCTGCAGTACCTACCGGCACCGTACTCTTGTTTACGATTACCGTATAGCGGGATATTTTGTTGCTAAGCTGAGCTGCCACATCCAGCACAAACTGCAGATCGGCGGCACCGTCTTTCCCCGGCGGTGTAGGTAAAGCCAGGAAAATGATCTGTGCATCCCGGAGACCATCGTCCAGAGAGGTAGTAAATTCAATTCGTTTTTCTTTAATATTACGTTCCAGCAAGACGTCCAGCCCCGGTTCGTATATGGGTGTTTCCCCGGTACGCAGCCGGCTGACCTTTTTCTCATCAATATCGACACATACCACATGATTCCCGGTTTCTGCGAAGCATGTACCGGTAACCAAACCCACATATCCTGTTCCTATGATTGTTATATGCATTATATCTAATTAAAAAGCGGTGCAAAAGTAGGTATATTTTTAATATCCTTCAACATATAAGTTAAAGGCAACCAAGCAGCACAGTACATCCATACCGTATTTCCGCTTCGCTGATCGTAAGCGGTGGCGCTATACGAATACAACCAGGGGCAAAAAGGAACCAATCGGAAAAAACACCCTGCTGCAGACAACGCTGCAATACGACGGCTACATGGGCTTCATCGTCCAGCTCTACTGCGATCAATAAACCTTTACTCCTGACCTCCTTGATACGCGTATGCTTCAATAAATGCAGAAAGAGCTGTTCTTTTGCCATCACCGCAGATACGAGCTGTTCATTTTCAAGCACCTGTAAGGCGGCCAGCCCGGCCGCACAGGATACCGGATGTCCGCCAAATGTTGTGAGATGACCCAATACGGGGTTGACGGTCAATGCCTGCATATGCTCCCGCGCAGCAACAAAAGCGCCCAGCGGCATACCACCCCCCAACGCTTTCCCCAGCAATACAACGTCCGGAACAATATCATAATGCTCAAATCCCCAGTTGGTACCGGTGCGTCCAAAACCACACTGTATCTCATCCATGATAAGTAAAGCGCCGGTTTCGGTACATTTTTTCCGCAACGTCCGGATCCAGCCTTCATCAGGACAGATCACCCCGGCTTCCGCCTGTATGGTCTCTATGATCACACAGGCCGTCTGGTCGTTGATCGCATCTATCAGTTGCTGCCCGTTATAATCATACCGCCGGACACCAGGCATTAACGGTCTGAAGGCATTTCGCCAGTATTCATCGCCCATTACACTCAACGCTCCCAGCGTATTACCATGATAGCTACTGTTACAACTGATGATGTCTGCACGACCGGTGACCCGCCGTGCCAGCTTCAGCGCGCCTTCTGTGGCCTCGGCTCCGGAATTGGTAAAATAAACACAGTCGAGCGGGGCCGGCAATATTTCCGTCAATGCATGCGCATACTGTACCTGCGGGCTTTGTATTGTTTCGCCGTACACCATGACATGAAGATATTGCTCCGCCTGCTGCTTTATCGCTGCTATTACTACCGGGTGGCAATGCCCGACATTACATACGCTTATACCTCCTATAAGGTCGAGATACGCATTGCCGGCCACATCATATAGATAGCTGCCGCAGGCTTTCGTTATTTCAAGACCTGCCGGCGTCGGAGAGGTCTGCGCAACATGGCGTAGAAAAAGTTGTCGGAGATCCATTTTGCAAAAGTACTGTTCTTCATCTTGTTTGAAAATGTGACGAATTTGACCATTGATACATGAACTTATATACGCTCCGGTGTTTGTTTGAAGAATTATAACATATCAGACAGAGAAAAGTCACAGTATTGTTAATTTATTATTAAGTAGTTTGAAATAATTTTTGCAACTTTGCATCTGAAAATAATATCCCCCACCTGCTACTGCACATAGTAGCAGGTTATAATTTTCACCCTACACGAAACATGCAACAATCGTTTCCTATATCAATACCTATAGAACGGTCTCAGCGTCAACCTCAACAGCAATCAGACATCGCAGAGATCCGGGAAATGTTCCGGGAGATCAATCAGCGATATATGGTATATCAGCCGCCGGCGTATTATCACACAATGAAACGGGTCATGGACATAGCCATTTCCATGTTTTTCATTATATTAATTATGTCGTGGCTGTTCCCGGTTGTCGCTATTTTAATAAAAATAACATCCAAAGGCCCTGTATTTTTCATACAAAAGCGTACCGGACATATGGGCGTGGTATTCGACTGCTTCAAGTTCCGTACTATGTACATCAATGCGGAAGCGGATACCAGACAGGCTTCTGCCAACGACAAACGTATCACGATGATCGGCAAGCTGCTCCGTCTGACCCATCTGGACGAGACTCCACAATTATTTAACGTGCTGCTCGGCGATATGAGTGTTGTAGGTCCCCGCCCGCATATGTTGTACCACACCCGTCACTATGGTCAGATGATCCCCTACTACAACCTGCGGCATGAGGCTATGCCCGGAATGACCGGCATGGCACAGATAAAGGGCTATATGGGCGAGATCAATATGGAGCGGGATCTGCGTAAACGGATCCAGTGGGACGTGTATTATCTGAAAAACCGTAACATCTGGCTGGATCTCAAGATCCTCTTCATGACAGCCGGACAAGTAATTAAAAAGACATTCCAGAGAAAGAAAAAAAATGAGGAGTAAAAGAATGGACAGGCCGGGCTATATAATCCCGGCCTTATTATTTACCATTCAATCGTACCGTTAAAAACAAATACCGCAGGACCTGTTAGCCATACTTCCCGGGCTGTTTGCGGAGTATCTTTCACAAACGCCACTTCAAGATTGCCCCCCAGCGTATGGATGTGCATACGAAATGTGCCTGTTTCCTGCTCACTGGCAGCAATGGCAGCAGCGGTCACACCGGTACCGCAACTGAATGTTTCATCCTCCACCCCACGCTCGTAGGTGCGTACCCAGATACCATCATCCAGACGCTGTACAAAATTCACGTTGATCCCTTTCGGCTGAAAGACAGGCAGATTCCGTATTGCCCGGCCTTCGGAAAAAACATCCACCATTTTCACATCGTCATCTACCCAGCGTATATAATGCGGAGAACCTGTATGAAGCACAATCCCGCCCTCCTGCACTGCAATCCCGGAAACATCCTGCATATGCAGGCTTACAATATCTCCGGCGCGATGCAAAGCATGGTGCAGGCCGTCTATCGCGGAAAACTCGGCCTCATCACCAGTAATGCCAAGTTGCATGGCAAAAGCAGCTATGCAACGCCCTCCGTTTCCGCACATAGAGCTCTGATTTCCGTCGGAATTATAATAAACCATATGAAAATCAACGTTTTCTGACCGCTCAAGCAGCATCAGCCCATCTGCGCCAATTCCGAAACGGCGGTGGCATAAACGTGCCACATCATCATTAGTAAGACGGATCGTACCATCCCTGTTGTCCAGCAGGATAAAATCATTACCTGTTCCCTGATATTTACTGAAATTAAGCTTCACACAACAATGATTTAAAATGCAACCGGCAAGTTATAGAACAATATTGTAAGCAGTAGCAAAATATTTTTCATATAGTTTCTTGCCGCAACAATGCCAGCAGTGTGCCTACCTGTTTTGTCAACGTGGAAGAAGCGGTAAAATCAATAGTCTGCCTGGCATCGCTCACGGCGGTTTCCGGATCGTCCTGGACTTCATAGATCAGACCATCAGCGCCGGCTGCCACTGCGGCAAGTGCAATAGCCGGCACATGCTCCCGGAGACCAATACCATGTGAAGGATCAGCAATCACAGGCAGATGTGTTTTTTCTTTTAGCAGGAGCCGTATGGAACGGCTGACAAGACTAAAATGCATAATCAAAAAATATTGAGTAATCTGGTAAAACGAGAAAAGGCCTGCTGTTCAAGCAGGCCTTTCCGAAAGAGTTGTATTTTAATACAATATCAGTAGCTGTTCACGTTTTGCCATCGTGAAAGCCACCACCAGTTTTTATTTGTAATTGTAGAGATCATACTCATGACTTGCAGATCACTGCGGCACAAATGTAATGGCGTTTTTGAAAACAAAAAATAATCTTACTGAATTTACTCATAAAGTACTACATCTGCTGAATCAAATCCAGTATCATAAAAAAGTGATTTTTTAGACTAAAAAGAATGTGTAATTTAGCTTTAGTATTTTAAAAGCTTATTTTAGCTACACTTTACATTTATAAACACTCATCATGTCCATACTATCTAATCATAAGAAAGGCGCCGGTAAAAACGATAAAAATGCGAAGAAGAATTTGCCCGGTATTAATAAAACAACAACGGTTAATAAAAAACCGGCACATACCCCGAAAACAATTAAAACAGGGGGAACAAGAGGGAGTTGATATTTGGCCTTTACTCCGGCAAATGCTTCCCGGTTGATTTCAGAAAACGCACCGAAAGCAGCAAGGCTGATATCGTCAGTCCAATGATAAAGCCCAGCCATATACCCTGCGCGCCCATATCAAAAAAGAAAGCTAACATATATCCTGCGGGTAACCCGATCAGCCAGTAGGCAATCCCTACAAATATGGTAGGCACTTTTACATCTTTGATTCCCCGCAACAAACCGGCCCCAATAGCCTGCGTGCTGTCGGATATCTGAAAAACGGCAGCATACAACAATAATGTTGCCGCGAGGTATAGCACTTCTTCATTCTTATTAAAGAATCCCGGCAATACATTCCGGAGCAATACGAAAACCAATGCGCAAAACAAACCATACCCCAGCGCCGTCACGAGCGTGCTCTTCCCGATCCTGCTGATCTTCATCCAGTCGCTCCGTCCGTACGCATTACTTACCCTGATAGATGCCGCCTGTGACAAGCCCATGGAAACCATAAAGGTAAATGACGCACAACTCAGGGCTATCTGATGAGCCGCCTGTGCTACTGCACTGATCGTACCTATAATGATGCCCGAGACAGCAAAAGCCCCGGCTTCCATACCGATCTGCATGCTGCTCGGCACACCGATATGCAACAGTTCACCGATCGTACGGCGCTTCAGCCTCCACTGCCGGGTATACACAGCAATATACCGGCCGAAAATCCGGTGCCGCAGTACCACGATCCCTAATGCGAAAAACAAAAGTGTACGTGTGATCAGCGTCCCCCAACCTGCACCAACGAGCTCCAGACGGGGAAAACCCCAGTTACCATAAATCAGCAGCCAGTTGATCATGATATTCACAGGCATACCGGCCAGGGAAAGGATCATGGCCGTGCGGGTATATTCCAATCCGTCTGTAAACTGCTTGAGGGTCATGAACAGGAGCATAGGAATAATGGAATAACCCATCAGCTCCATGAAAGGCAATGCCAGTTGCACGACCTCCGGATCCTGCCCGAGATGATGCAGAATAGGGCTACCCCATACCATCGTCATCGCAATAACTACGGCAGTGACAGCGCAAAGACAAAAACCATTAAACAGATAGTGCGATACCAGCTGCCCGTCACGACGACCATGCGCCATAGACACCATTTGCGAAACAGATATCGTCATGCCAATACCGATCACAAAAGGAATGTTCATCACATTGATCACCAGCGCAGCAGCAGCCAGATGTTTATAGCTGACTGCGCCCACCATAGCTGTATCTATGATGTGCAAGGCCATCTGTGCCAACTCACCGATAATGATCGGCAAGGCCAGCCGTATCGTTTTCCCTGCTTCCGTTCGCATGCTACCTCCTTCTATGGAAACGCGAAGTTAGGATAAAGGCTGCGATCCGGACTAACCCAAAACATACCGGCCCGTCAATACCAAAAATCATATTTTTGCCCCTCGAAAACAAACCCATGAATACCGATCTCTCATCTTTCGACCCCAACTCCGTAGGATTGGCCGGCAATAACATCTTTGGCCTCCCGTTCACTCAGGATGATGCGAAGCTCGTACTGCTGCCCGTACCCTGGGAAGTAACCGTATCTTACCGCAATGGAACGGCCCGGGCGCCTGAGCATATCTTTGACGCTTCCATGCAGATTGACCTCTACGACCCGGACGTGACCGACGGCTGGAAAAAAGGTTTCTTCATGCTCCCTTCCGATAAAAACATACGCCGGAAAAGTGACTACCTAAGGTCTTGTGCCGAACTGATCATCTCCCATCTTGTAGAAGGAGGAGATATTTCCGACAACGAACAGTTGCAGCATAAACTGAAAGAAGTAAATGAAGGAGGCGTGATGCAGGTGGATTGGGTGCGCGCGACAACCAGTAACCTGTTGAAACAGGGCAAAAAAGTCGGGCTGATCGGCGGCGACCACAGCACACCGCTCGGGTTTATCAAAGCACTGTCGGAAATACACGAATCGTTTGGCGTACTCCAGATAGATGCCCATGCAGATCTGCGCAACGCTTATGAAGGATTCACCTATTCACATGCCTCAATCATGTATAATGTGCTGGATATGATCCCGCAGGTGTCGAAACTGGTACAGGTCGGCATACGCGATTATTGCGATGAGGAAATTGAACTGATACAGAACAACCCGGACCGCGTCAAAACATGGTTTGACCAAGACATCAAGGAAAAGCAGTTTGAGGGCATTACCTGGAAACAGATCTGCCAGGATATCATCGCCGATCTGCCGCAAAAAGTATACATCAGTTTCGACATTGACGGGCTCGACCCGAAACTGTGTCCCAACACAGGCACACCCGTACCGGGCGGCTTCGAAACTGCACAGGTCTCTTATCTGCTTAAACTGCTGCATGCCAGCGGCCGTGAGCTGATCGGGTTCGACCTGAATGAGGTATCTCCCGGCGCCGGCGAACAGGAAACCATAGACCCCATTGTGGGCGCAAGGATGCTGTATAAGCTGTGTAATTATATGGTGGGATGATCTTTTAGTTTGAAAATGAATGAAACCCCCAATCATGAACCCGACAACCATCCCGGCAGCCATCAAAGAAAAGAAGAAAGTGTATCGTGCATGGGCTATGTACGACTGGGCCAACAGCGCCTATAACCTGGTGATTACCTCCACCATCTTCCCGGCCTATTATACGGCCATCACCACCATGCGGGAAAACGGGCAGATCGTCAACGACCAGGTTTCCTTCTTCGGGTATACGGTCAAAAACAGCGCCCTGTTCGATTATGCGTTGGCTGCGGCTTACCTCGTGATCGCCTTCCTGTCCCCGATACTGTCATCCATCGCTGACTACACGGGCAACAAGAAATTTTTCATGAAGCTATTCTGCTACCTCGGCGCATTTTCCTGCTGCGGTCTGTATTTCTTCACAAGCGACCGGTTAGAAACAGGCATCATACTATTTGCCCTGGCAGCCGTCGGCTTCTGTGGAAGCTTTGTATTTTACAATGCGTACCTACCGGAAATCGCGCCGCCGGAAGAACGCGACCGGCTCAGTGCGCAGGGATTCGCCTATGGATATATCGGCAGTGTGCTGCTTCAGATCATTTGTTTCGTTTTTGTACTCATGCCAGACCTGTTTGGTATTACCGACAGCACTTTCCCTCCCCGCCTTTCCTTCCTCCTCGTGGGCCTTTGGTGGATGGGATGGGCGCAGATACCGTTCGCCCGGCTACCCAAAGGACAGCCATTGCATCGACAATCATCAGGAAGTCTGCTAACGAATGGATTCCGCGAGCTGAAAAAAGTATGGCAGCAGGTAAAACATATGCCCACACTGAAAACCTACCTCGCCGCTTTCCTGTTTTACAGCATGGGGGTACAGACTGTGATGCTGGCAGCGACCATCTTCGGTAGTAAAGAACTGGCATTACCGACGAGCTCCCTGATCGGCACCATCCTGATCATACAGCTCGTAGCCATCCTCGGCGCTTTCTTTATGGCGCGGCTGTCCGAAAAGCTGGGCAATCTCAGGGTACTGCTGGGCGTCGTCTTTATCTGGATCGGTGTGTGTATCGCAGCTTATTACACGACTACAGAATTCCAGTTCTACATCATTGCAGCCGTAGTGGGCCTGGTGATGGGCGGCATTCAGTCGCTGAGCCGCTCTACTTATGCCAAGATGATCCCGCCGACCAAAGACACCACGTCATTCTTCAGCTTCTACGACGTAACGGAGAAAATCGCCATCGTAATCGGCATGTTCTCTTTCGGATATATTGACCATATGCTGAGCATGCGTCATTCCATCATTGCCCTGGTGGTATTTTTTGCTATAGGCGCGGCGATTTTGTATCTTGCCATACGGAGATCAAAAAATGACCCTGCGGCTCATTCAATCTAAATAAACGGACCACATCATGAAACTATATACAGTAAATGCCGGGTACTTCAAGCTGGATGGCGGCGCCATGTACGGCGTAGTACCTAAGAGCATGTGGCAGAAAGCCAACCCTGCCGATGATAACAACATGTGCACCTGGGCCATGCGCTGCCTGCTGGTAGAGCACGGCAATCACCTCATTCTGATCGACAGCGGGATGGGCAACAAACAAGACGCTAAATTCTTCAGTCATTATCACCCGCACGGCGAAGACTCCATCGAAAGCTCACTGGCCAAACATGGCTTCACTACGGACGATATCACAGATGTATTCCATACGCATCTCCATTTCGACCATTGCGGCGGTTCCGTCAAAATCGACGATGGTAAACCCGTACCCGCATTCTCCAAAGCCCTATTCTGGAGTAATCATAAACACTGGGCAGAGGCTACTGCGCCTAACGACCGCGAAAAAGCTTCATTCCTGAAAGAAAATATATTACCATTGGAAGCCAGTGGCCAGCTCCGGTTTGTAGAAAGCAAGGACGGCGAAGAATGGATCGAAGATTTCCGGGTACGTTATGTCAATGGCCATACCGATGCTATGATGCTGCCCCAGATCAAATACAAGAACACTACCCTGCTTTATTGCGCCGATCTGCTGCCAAGCGCTTCCCATATTTCCATTCCCTGGGTGATGGCTTATGATATGCGCCCGCTGGATACGCTGCGTGAGAAGAAACAAATACTCAACGAAGCTGCGGCTAACGACTGGATCCTGTATTTTGAACACGACCCAAAGATTGAATGCGCCAGCATACACCAGACCGAAAAAGGGGTGCGCATCAAGGATACATTTGCATTGAGCGAGTTGGACGACTACCTGGCAAAAAGAGAATCAGGAGGCATTTAAAAAACTGAATAACCAAAAGAAACGGGCATAGCGATTTGTATCACTACACCCGTTTCTTTTTTGAGCGGAAGACGAGACTCGAACTCGCTACCTACAGCTTGGGAAGCTGTCGCTCTACCAGGTGAGCTACTTCCGCAGAAGCCCCAAAGGTAGCATTGTTTTGAACAAAAAATCGAGTGTGTCGCCTGCCCACGTGTTCCCGGTCAGCAACCATCCGAGGGACCACCGTTTTTAGTCACGTTGTAGAATTCATTCCGGAGCATGCGGTACAGTCCGCCACCGCCGCCGATCCAAAGGCGCCCCTGCCGGTCCTGGTAGATGGCCTGTACGGCGGGTATATGCAGTCCTTCGTTTTTGTAGTAGTTGGTCAGCGTCTTGCCATCGTACCGGTAAACGCCGAAGCCTTCGGAGCTGAACCAGATATTGCCGGTTCTGTCTTCGTATGCCGCCCACACCTCGTTGTTGCCAATGCCGGTATTTGTGGTGAAGTGGGTAAATGAATTGCCATCATACCTGCTCAGTCCGCCTTCCATGGAACCGAACCAGAGGTTACCCTTGCTGTCGGCCAGGATGCTGACGATGCGGTTATCGCCGGGACTGCCTTGCGGAGACAGGAAGTTGAAATTGCGACCATCATATTTACAGACCCCGACGCCATCTACGCCAAACCAGAGGTTGCCCTTTTCATCTTCGGTGATACACCAGATCGTGTTAGTGGCGTGTCCCTGTACGGGGAATAAACGGAATGCGGCACCCTCCAGCCGACAGAGTCCTTTTGCGGTACCGACCCAGATGTGCCCTTTGCTGTCTTCGAAGATCGACCAAACCATCCGGTCACTGAGGCCTTCCTTTTCCCGGAAGGTGGTGAAGCTAACGCCGTCATATTTGGTTATTCCGCCGTTGGTAGAGAACCAGAGATTGCCTTTTTTGTCTTCGATAATGCCGGTGACTTGTGTGCCGGCCAGTCCGTCTTTCACGGAGAAGTACCGAAATTCTTTTCCATCATAACGGACTATACCATCGCTGTTGGTACCGAACCAGAGATAACCCTTTTTATCCTGGAAAATCCTGCGGATGTATTCGCTGACCTGAAATTCCGGTCCGGCCTTGGGGGCAAAACCCTTCCAGTAGAAATAGGCGTAATGTTTCGGGACGGGTGCAAACGGGTTCGGTTGCGTCTGTGGTTTGTTGCCTCTGGCGGAAGCAGTGGCGGGCTGTCCGTGGCAGGAGGAGGCAAAAAGGAGAGGGAGGGAAAGGAACGCGGGGATGAGCAGGAACTGTTTCATGGCTTTTTTCTTTTTTTCATAAAGCTATGGCTGCGCGTGGCCCCGGCAGGTTAAACAATGTAAAATAATGTAAACGCACAGGTAAAACATCCCGAATTGTCTCCCGATCCGGTAGCTTTGCAGGATGCTCCGGATCTGTAAGACAATTCTTTCTGTGTGGGTGGCCCTGCTCTGGTTCGCCGCGCCAGTTCGTGCCGGGGAGCAGGACGACGAGGCGCATGTGAAGGTCGTCATGCGGATGATCGGGCATGAGCTGTTGCTTCGTTCGGGGGACAGCGTGTCGCGGGTGCTGCCGGTGGAACGTGTGGATGGCCGGTACCGCCTCCGGTTTGCTTCCGCATGGGGATTCGACCCGGGGGAGCTGGTCGCGCTGGTGGACAGCGTGGTGCGCCGGAACGGAATCTCCGGACGCTATCGGGTGGAGGTCGAGGCTTGTGCCGGGCGGGAGGTAGTATACAGCTATGAAGTCACGGATACGGATCATGCAGAAAATGCACCGTGCACACATCGCGTGCAGCCGGAGGGATATTATGAGGTCCTGTTTACCATTTTGCAGCACGATTTGCAATCTGAAAATGCAGCTTTCCTGCCTGCTCAGATACAGGGTAGTTCCTCGGGTCAGGGTCCCGGTGCGGGAGAAGCCCGGCGGGAGAAACGTATCGGGTATACCGCGGTAATCCTGCCCATTGCCGCGGTGCTGGGGCTGGCGGGGATCTTTGTTTATTCCAGAAGGAAAAAGGCCAAACCCAGTGCGCACTTTAACCTGGAGGATCCTGATTCTGACATAAACCTGAATGCTCATTCCGGCCCGGATACCCCCTCGGGCTCTCCTTCTTCCTCCTTTTCTGCTCTTTCTTCGCTTTCTCCGGATCCGTACATCCTGTCTGTAGGCGCCTTCCGGTTCGACAAAAGGAACATGACACTTTCCCTGGGCAACGAGGTCATCGAACTGACGGGTAAGGAGTCTGATCTGCTGTTGCTGCTGCATGGCTCTGTCAATACTACTATATCCCGCGACCTGATCCTGAATACCGTTTGGGGCGATGAAGGCGATTATATCGGCCGCACACTGGATGTGTTCATCTCTCGGTTGCGTAAAAGGCTCGAAGCTGATCCGGGTCTGAAGATCATCAACATTCGCGGAGTGGGCTACAAACTAATTATCAATGATTAATTGTTAATTATTAATGAAAGTCGTCTGGAACGGAGCCCCCCCTACTACAGCAATAGTCGAGCAGGCATGCTGTGAAGTAACTTAGAGAAATGCCATGATATTGTATCCATAAAAGACCCTTTCTTAATATTCACTTAATACTCCCTTAACGCTCAGATAAGAACAAATGTGTCATTTTGCATAACCGGAAAGATATTAAAACCGGTTGCGACACATTTTATGCAACAACGGGAAGTAGATATCGTCGTACTATCAGACCTTCACCTGGGCACTTATGGCTGCCACGCCCGCGAACTCCTGCAATACCTGGAAAGCATTAACCCGCGGACGGTCGTACTCAACGGTGACATCATTGACATCTGGCAATTCAGCAAACGCTACTGGCCACCGGCCCACATGATGGTGATCCAGCATCTGGTAGGCCTTGTCGCGAAAGGAATCCCGGTGTACTACATCCCGGGTAATCATGACGAGATGCTGCGCCGGTTCGAAGGTTTTGAGGCCGGATCTTTCAGCATTACCAATAAGCTTTCCCTGAAAATTGACGGCGCACGGATCTGGATATTCCATGGCGACATATTCGATGTGGTGATGCAGCACAGTAAATGGCTGGCCAAACTCGGAGCTGTAGGATACGACAGTCTGATCCTGTTCAACAGTTTGGTGAATTACGTCTTACGCAAGATGGGCAGAAAAAAGATATCCCTTTCCAAACGGATCAAAAACAGCGTGAAAAGCGCTGTAAAGTTCATCAGCAATTTTGAAGAATCGGTAGGTGAATTTGCGATTGCCAATAAGTTCGACTACGTTGTATGCGGTCATATTCACCATCCGGACATCAACACATTTGCTACCGATGCAGGGTCGGTGGTGTATATGAATTCCGGCGACTGGATCGAAAACCTAAGTTCGCTCGAATACAACGATGGCAAATGGGAGGTCTACCGTTATGCCCATGATCCGCTGGCACAATCGGTGGTGGTGCGGAATAGGAACACCAGTTCACAACAACTGATGAACAGCCTGCTGGATGAACTGAATATTGATGCAGGGAATCGTAAGCAGAGAAAAAAGAAATCGCGCAAGACTTTTCAAAATGCGGACGACATCGAATGGTTTATCTGATTTTATAAAAAGCATTGGGTGAAACCGAAGCTGTCCCGGATGTTCCGAAGAGCATCCGGGGTGACTTATAATACGGGGTCTCCGACCCCGGCTGAATACGTAATACTTTATAAGTATCGCAGGATGGATTATAAATCCTGCTGTATCCCTGTTCCCGGATGCGCTCCGCTAACATCCGGAAGCACTGAAACACTCCAGACTTTCTACTGAAATACGATACCGCATAAGCCGCAACCATGAAAATACTATACGCCATCCAGGGAACAGGCAACGGACATATAGCCCGTGCGCTGGAGATCTACCCGCTGCTCACGCAATATGGAGATATCGATGTACTGATCAGCGGCATCCAGGCTGATCTTGATTTTCCGTATCCGGTAAAGTACCAACTATATGGTCTGAGTTTTATCTTCGGGCGGCATGGCGGTGTAGACATGTGGGAGACCTTCAAAAAACTCCGGCCGCTGGCTTTACTAAAAGACATCTCCACCCTGCCCGTCCGTTCCTACGATCTTGTGATCAATGATTTCGAACCGGTGTCGGCCTGGGCCTGCAAGGTCCGGAAAGTGCCATGCATTGCATTGAGCCACCAGGCAGCAGTACTGCATCCGAATGCTCCGGTGCCGGATGCAACCGACAAAATGGGACGAATGATACTACGTCACTATGCTCCGGCATCTGTGGTTTACAGCTTTCACTTCAAATCATTTGCGGACAACATGTTCACACCCGTGATCCGGAAAGGAGTCAGGAACATCCAACCTGAGGATCAGGGGCACTATACCGTCTACTTACCGGCATATGACGACATCACACTCGTTCAACACCTGTCGCAGATCAGCAGCACAACACGGTGGCAGGTATTCTCAAAACACAACCGGATTACCTTCACCCAGGGTAATGTTTGGGTACAGCCCGTAACGGGGGAAGCCTTTCTTAATAGCATGGCTACAGCACGGGGCGTTCTTTGCGGGGCCGGTTTTGAAACTCCCGCAGAAGCACTGTATCTCGGCAAAAAGCTGCTGGTCATACCGATGCACCATCAATACGAACAGCAGTGCAACGCAGCTACGCTAAGCGAGATAGGCGTACCGGTGATCCGCCATCTGGGTCCGGAATATTATGAAGATATACGTAAATGGCTTAACACGGGGAACCCCGTACCCGTACACTATAAAAATGACACGGCAGCGATCATTGAACTTATCTTACAGCAAATAAGAAGATGGAACCCAGCCCAATTGGCGCATTAGTAATACCTTTGCGCCATGCAGGAATCAAACCGACCGCTGATATTAGTTACTAATGATGATGGTATTACCGCCCCCGGCATCCGCGCGCTGGTGAACGCAGTAAAAGACCTCGGAGAAGTTGTGATCGTAGCACCCGACAGCCCGCAATCGGGCATGGGGCATGCCATTACGATCGGCCACCCGCTCCGGCTCAACAAGGTGGACATCTTCCCGGGTATCGATTCCTGGCAATGCTCAGGCACTCCGGTGGACTGTGTGAAGCTCGCCAACGATGTGCTCCTGAAACGAAAACCTGATCTCTGCGTGAGCGGGGTCAATCACGGCGCCAACCACTCGATCAATATCATTTACTCCGGCACCATGAGTGCCGCTATGGAAGCAGCCATCGAAGGCATTCCATCTGCCGGATTCTCTTTGCTGGACTATACTTTTGATGCAGACTTTAGCATAGCTGAAAAAGTAGCCAAAGTAGTAGCATCGCAGATGCTGGAAAAAACACAACCGCCACATACACTGCTTAATGTAAATATACCCGCAGTGAAGGAACATGAATTCAAAGGAATAAAGTTATGTCGCCAGGCGTATGCCAAATGGGCGGAAAGCTTCGACCATCGCATTGATCCGCATGGCAATGATTACTACTGGATGACCGGGGCATTCGTGAACATGGACGACGGGACAGACACCGACGTGGTAGCTCTGAAGGAAGGCTACGCGTCAGTCGTGCCGGTCAAGTTTGATTTTACAGACACGCACACCCGCCAACGCCTGGAAGCGGAATGGAATGGCCTTACAATCTGATGCTCCTTACAAAATAATATGCAGCAGGAACACAGCAAAAGAAATATTACCCTGACACTGGTACTGCTTGCCATTCATGCAGTATACTTCCTGCTGGCGCTGCATTACAAACGTATATACAATGGCGACAGCTTTGAATACATTTATGCTGCCGTCAACCTGAAAGATAGTGGGTTCTTCTACAGCGGGAACCCGGCCATGCCCATAGAGCCGGAATACATGACATTCCGGACACCCCTTTACCCGTTATTCCTGGCTGCCGTTTATACACTCGCAGTGAATAACTGGATCGTGCTGGCGCTACAAAACCTCCTATCCTTATGGAATATCCTGCTGGCACGACGTATGTTATTCCAGTTCGGATATCAGGCCCGTTACGACTGGCTGTTCCTGCTGCTGGTGGCAACCTGGCCGACACAGTTTATCCATGCCAATACCATTGAACCGGAGATCCTGCTGCAAAGCTGCGTGTTACTATACGTACATCAGCTGATCTCTTTTTTCAGGAGCGGGAAGATGAAATATGGCTGGGGCATGAGCGGCGCACTGGTCGCGGGACTGTTTGTAAAACCGGTTTTGTATCCTTATACCATTATACACCTGCTGCTCGTATTACTCATCTTGTTCCGGAAGCGGCATGAACTGAAGAAATGGGCAATAACAGCATTGACAGCCATAATACCTGTTATATCCATCATCGGCTACAATAGCTGGAATGCCGACAGAACAGGCAAATTCCACTTCACCAGCAACCAGTCCTTCAACGCCATTTACTATTTCTATTATTACAAAAGCAGCACCGAAGGCATCCCGGCTGCACAAAAATTCCTTCGTGAGGAACGCGCAAAAATGGCTGCTATGCCTGTCTTCAGCGATCGTTACGACTATGCCAACGACCGGGGCAAATCATTACTCAAAGAAAACATGGCAGGATATCTTCCCTATCATTTAATGCACAGCCTGCGATTCTTCTTCGATCCGGGAAAAGGCGATTTAGATCTGTTTACGGGCAGGCTAACGTATGGCAGGCTGTATAGCGACCAGACAAAGGGATTCAGAGCGTATATACAGGAACTGGGATGGTCGCACGGGATGATGCGTTTTGCCGCGGACCACCCTTCCGTATGGTTTGCAGGAGTTATCTTCCTGTTCAACATGGTGAAACTGGCAGGGCTTGCACTGTTTGCCGTCAACAGGCGCATATCTCCCGGCGTACGAATGTTTGTAATCGCATTTCTCGCCTATTTTGCTTTGCTTACCGGCCCTATCAGTACACCGCGGTATGTGTTGCCAGTGTCACTGGTATATATCGGAGCTGCAACTGCGGGATTCGTAGTTTTTGTCAGGAGCCAAAGTCAATCCAGGCAAGTACAGCTTCCTTTTCCCGGCCCTTACTCATAATCACAACCGTCGCATAGGTATTTTGTTCTGGCAAAAAATGAGCATACTGGATAAAACCAAATTTTGTATCGCCTTTGTTTTCGGGCGTCCCGAACATATATGAACGCTCCGGTACACCTCCTTCTGTCAGCTTATAACAGACCATATTCGTCACCGTGGCATACGCGACCGGCTGGCGTTTTTCCTGACCGGGTTTCTTTTCAATATTCTTCGGATAATCGTTGAAGAAGATGTATTTAGACTTTCCCGTATTCACATACTTATAGGAATAAAACGCATTGCTGGTATTACCAAAAGCCGTACGTATAGCGCCCCAGCGCCCTGCTCCTTTCTGTACATGAAACATCGGATCAATATAACCGATTGCATTGTGCAGTTTCAACACTGCGTGACCTTCTGTTTCTATACCGCGATCGTTAAGTTCTGATATCCCTGCAGATCCAAGTGCAGTTGTTGCTCTACGCACCCGCCCATTTACGTCCCTCACTTCTGTTGTTGCCATCTCTTCGTACAGCACTGTAGTAGAATTGTCCTTGTTTAATATCATATCCACAGGCATTCCTGAATAATCCTCTTTTTTTGTCTGGGCACGTAAAGCTTCTGAAACCTTCTGCGCAGTGAGTGATCTTGAGGTTACAAGCCCAAGAGTTTCCGGATCAAAGTAATTCATCAATAAAGCATAATAAGTAGTAGACTTGGCCGACAACATACTGCTTTTCACGCTTTGCTTCGCCAATGTCAGTAATTGAATCATATTTGTACCCGGATTATACAACATAGTAGCGTGGCTGCGGAAATCGGCTTCATGTTCCAGCTCCTTATGGATAAACTCGCTTTGTCCGGCAGACAGTTTCGACATGATCAGTCTGGATTCTGCCGCATTCCATTTTGCAGGATACCCATAAGAACAGACATAAACATCCTTTTGGATTACGGTTATACCCAAAAAATACAAGTGTTTGAATTTACCTTTTGAAGCGTTGCAGAAACGTCTGTTGAACTCCTTGTGCATACCGCCTTCACCAGAATAGTGCGCAATTTCCATACGATGGTCCGCATCAATGGGATCATAATTCAAAGTCATCACCGCGTAATAATCCGAACGGGGATCCTTCTCAATATGAAATATGCCATTCATATAATTCGGGTTGGCTATTTCCCACATTCCGGGCTTATATTCCGGTATGGTTGATATCGGTTCTTCACTCATGAGATTCCCGGTTTCTGCATCAAGCGTGATCCGGAATAATGTCGGGATCCGGTTGATCACTTGCGAAAGAAACAGTACCGGCTGACTGCCGATCTCATGAAACCCGTCGAACATTATTTCGGAAAACTGCCGGTCACTCCATTGATCGCTCTTGATCTGGCTTTTGGAGATCAGACGCCGTTGTTTATCGTATACCGAAGCTTCCAATCCCGCCTTTTTCTTGTATTGGAGCAGGATGGTATTCCCTCCCTTAAGCTGCAAAACCTGGTTCCATGCATAATCCGGTTCGGGGAAAGATTCACTTAATGTGACCCTGGGCTGCGCCCATATATCGGTGAGGGCCATCATTACCAAAGCGAAAGTAAACAACAGAAACTTCATACTTCAATATATTCGGGAGCAAAATAATACAGTTATCTGAATTTTAATACCCGATCCATAAAACAACAGACAGCACCGTTCCCTGAAAATAATTCACATCCTCACAGGGCATTGACCAGTTCCCTCATAGTTGTGATTTTAAACCATTGTTGTCCGGGGAATTGTCAATACCTATGTTTAGGGATGTAACTGAACTGAGATGAGTTATCCCGCAGTCCGTTAAGAAACGTATGTCATCCTGACGAAGGAAGGACCCCGCAAAACACTGATAATCATTCATTCCGTGAGATTCTTCCTTCGTCAGGGTGACATCGTAATATCCGGCAGGTAATCGTTGCAGGTATTCAACTTGCACCGCTCCATCAAAGCAGCCTTCCTGTTTGATATATTTCAGGAAACACTCTACCAGTGAGATTTCCCAATGATTCCTCTATTTTTCCCCGGACAACAGTGATTTTAAACACTGGTTCATTAATATTGTATCATGTACCTCAATGCGAAGCAACTAACGCTGATTACAGCCACACTCTTGCTATGGCTGGCGGTAGTTTTACTGTTCCCTTATTGCAGGTATTATATAGACCCGGATGCGGTGGCTTACCTGACGATCTCAAACCGGTATGCTTCAGGAGATTTTTCACGAGCCGTCAACGGGTACTGGAGCCCCTGGGCCTGCTGGCTTACCGCATTGGGTATTAAATCCGGACTGGAAGCTTTTGCTTCTGCCATTGTAGTCAATACGCTCGGAGCAACCGGCTTTTTGTGGGTCAGCAACCGCCTGTTTAACCACTTCGGCCTATTACCACTTTTAAACCGGTGGCTGAATGCCGTATTGGTGATATTCCTGGCATCTGCGGTATATCTGCAATCGTTTGCAGATATCTGGCAATGTTTTTTCTTACTGTTGTCGCTGCATATGATGCTCTCCGGATCTTTCCGTAACAAACCTTTTTATTGGATACTGTACGGAATAACGGGCGCTCTGGCTTATTTCGCCAAGGCATACAGCTTTTCGTTCTTCATACTGAACACCCTATGCTGCGGCCTTCTCGTCATGCGAGGATGGGAAAAAGAACGACGTAAGGTATATGCCGGGATGGTCGTAACATCCCTACTCACCATGCTGTTACTCAGTGCCCCCTGGATGTACCTGCTGCATGAAAAATACGGGATCTGGATGACATCTACCGCGGGCAAGCTCAACCTTTCATGGTATCTCACCGGAGAACCGTTTTATAAAGGCGACATCGTCTACTTCCTGCCACCAACATATAGCGACAGCCCGTATTACTGGGAAGACCCCTACTTCGTCAATGGCGCCACGCCTCACTTTTATACTTCATTTGCATATCTAAAAATGCAACTGGTGAGGATGGGTTACACCTTGCTGAAACTGGTGAACAGCCTGAATACATTTTCAGCCTTTGCCCTGCCGGCCTGGCTCCTCTGCCTGCTGATCGTACTTCCTTCAAGACTACGGCAATTCTTCCCGCCTCAGATCCGGGTGATTGCATTATCGCTACTACTTTTCCCGACGGCTTTCCTACTGATCAATTTTGAGCCCCGGTATATTTGGTACACATACCCGATCACGCTGCTCATTGGCGCACTGGCCTTACAACACCTGCTACCTGTAATAGGGAATAAACATCTCCGCGGATTAGCGGTAGCCGTGTTCTCAATCAGCTTTATGTGCGGTCCGATATGGCATATAAAACCACTGATCCATGCCGGAAAATCCGAATATACGTTGGCTCAATTGCTGAAAGAGCAGGACATCAAAGGGAGTTTTGCCACCAATGCACTGACACCCGATGCCCACCAACGGGCAGCACGCCTGGCCTGGTTCTCAGGTAATCCTTATTACTTTACGCCGGTAAATACGCAACGTGCCCAATCTGAAATACACCGGGAAATAAAGCGGTATAACATACAGTATTTTTTCTACCTGACGGATCTCCATACACCCGATACCACCTTTCAATTCCAGGACGAATACGGGCAACCTTATCCTGAATTATTACAAGGCTGCGGGAAAATGAAGGTTTTCCGCCTGCAGCCCTGAGCACAATTATTACATCTCCATAGGACAAACACCGGTTTTAATCCGGAATGCGCCGTCGCTGATCCGTATATAATCTTCTTTAGCCTCTTCCATGTCTGCTTTTTCATATACCAGCTTTCCCTGGAAGGTACCTGTTATAATGAACTTGGGATTCATGTAAGTGCCGGATCCATGTGATTTAACACTGGTAATTGTAACACTGCCCCCCTCTTCATGACCATACCGTACCGCATATACTTTACCCGTTGCAGGATCTTTTATACTAATCTCTGCAGCATATCCGGTTGTGTATGTATACACTTCGAACGGAAAGCTCTTGTGATGCTGAAGCCAGTCAGTCATTTCACCACAGTCATTTTCAACTTCCTCGGAGGATTTATTCGTACACCTGGAAAGAGTTATTGAAAAAATATCTTCAAACGCGTTGCTTCCTTCAAATGAAAAGGTTGCTATTGCTACTCCCGATTCGCCGTTATTACAGTCAGAACTGGAACCAATACCATATCCGGGAAATGGCGTTCCATCTTTCTCTGAGTATTCCCAGATTTTACCATTTACCGTAGCACGTACATACAACGGCTCCTGGGTCTGATTATTATTATTGTTATCCGGACTGGTATCTTTATCCTTTTTGCAAGCAGAGAGCATTGTTCCACTTAATGATAATAACACTACAACTGCGCATAAATGCCTGTTCATTCTCTGGTGATTTTTATATTCCAGGCAAAAATATAAAACAAACAAAACATTGCAGTTTTGCCCCCGGTCATAACCGCACAGAAACTAACAGTGCAGATTTTATTATAACCTTAGAGCCTGTTTAAAATTTAGTCAGATGATAATGTATTGCATTGGAAAACATTAGCCCGGGTGTATGCTGCCCTTTCAGGGCGGGGTTGTGGTGGTGACCATGTTGTGCCCAACGCGATGCGTTGGGTTTTATATATACTGCCCCTTTGGGGCGCCGGCCCCCTTTATCCGGAATATCGAAGGTTATGTTGTTATAATCTCCTCCTGTCACCTGCCGGAAGATATGCTGTACCTGAAACTCAAAAGGCTGAAAGCCTTTGATACATACAGCCCGGGGCGTTGCCCCGGGCTATCGGCAAAAACCAATATCCCCCTACGCTCTGAAAGGGCAATATAACATGCAACAACCCTGCCCTTCAACGGGGGAATTTGCACCGTTCTTTTGTCATAGCTCTACTGAAGAATGGACTGATCGTCTCCCTTTGCGCGCCGAAGCCATAGCGCAGGCAGGCTGAGGGGAGCATATGAGGGGTGTAGGGCATTAATATATTTTTACTAATCATTTTTAAACAGGCTCTTATCCTCTTCATGGATAACTATTTAAATTACCTTTGCACCATCCGGAAGCTGTCCAAAAGGTCAACGGTATCATTTCGTCGGGAACGTAACGGAATGGAGAAATCTCCTGATCAACTGTTTAAATATGGAGATTTCCCGGTTCCATTTCATTTCACCCGAAATAACATACTGACCGGACATTAAAAATTTGTCCTTGTCACAAAAAAAGGAATCATACGGCATTACGCTTAAAGGGACTTTGCTTGTTATGCTGCTATTACAGGCAGGCATACCGACTTTGTACGGACAGACAGCCCAGCCCGGCGCCCCGCCAACACTTACCAATACCCCGCAACAACGCGATACCACCACCCGGAAGACAAATACCAATAAATGGAGCAGTAATGATGTGCAGATCCATACGACACAAGCCTGGTCGCAACAGAAGAAATACCCCGATTCTTCCGTTCATACCTTTCACCGCCGCCCTTTTATCCAACCCTGGCACCGGGATCTGGGTAACCTGGGCAGCCCGGTACGTAATCTGCTCTTCTCACCACGCGAACAAATAGGGTTATCATTGGGATACGACATTTTTGATGTATACCGTTTCCGTACAGACAGCATACTATATTACAATACAACACGTCCTTATTCAGAGTTTATCTTCCGTCTCGGCAGCAAGGCCGAGCAGATGGCGCAGATATTACACACACAAAACATACAGCCCAACTGGAACGTAGCCGTACAATACCGGAAGCTTACTTCTCCGGGATTTTACAAAATACAACGGAACAACCATGACAACATGGCTGCCTCCACGCATTACCAAAGCCGGAATCAGCGCTATACACTTTTCGGCGCCATTGCATATAACAAACTGCAGCACGACGCCAACGGCGGCCTCATTGCAGACAGTCTGCTCAATGACGAAAGGTTCGGGGACCGACAGACCATACCCGTAGGCTTTGACAATGACGCATACAGCATCCGGCGCTCGTCAGTGACCAATATGCACCGGGATCTGTCGGTACTGGTGCAGCAGCGCTATACCCGCGGCCCTGTGGACACCCTGTATAGTGAAGATTCGACACAATTTTCCACTCACCTGACTCCCCGGTTCAGCATATCCCATCGCCTCGGGTTTAGCTCGGAAAAATTCCAGTATAAAGACATGCGTCCCGACTCACTACGCTACGCCCCGCTGTTCCAGGCAACCATTATCGCTTCCGATTCCATACAGATGGACCAGATATGGCACCGTGCAGACAATCGTCTGATGCTGGATGGCTTCCTCGGACCTGAAGACCGGCAGCTCCAGTTCAGCGCAGGTTTTGGCAATCGTTACGACCAGTTTACCACGGCCTATGTAAGCGACGCAGACAAGCGTAATGTATTCAGCAATTACCTCATCGGCTCGATCGGGAAGGAAGCATTGGAACAGGGACAATGGTTTTACCAGGCCGATGCACAGTTATATATCACCGGCCAGCCTGCCGGCGATTTTGTACTGAGCGCCAATCTGGGCAAATCCCTGAAACGTATCGGGGAACTGTCTGTAGGTTTCCGTCAGCAGCTCAGCGAAGCGCCTTATAACTATACGCTGTACCAAAACCAATACGCACGGATCGAAAACAGCCTGAGTAAGCAATCCACCACCCTGCTCTACGGGCAGTTCCACAGCGAAAGACTGAAGCTCTCCGGCGGCGTGCGCAACTACGTGATGGGGAATTATATCTACCTTGGGGGCAATCAGCTTCCTGCGCAACATGCAGATGTGTTCAACCTGACGCAGGCCTGGGCACGCAAGGCCTTCCATCTCGGCGTTTTCGTACTGGACAACGAAATCGTATTCCAGCAAACAACTGCCAATGCGCCGGTGAATATTCCCCAATTAATGGGACGGCATCAGTTGAGTATCGAGAGTCGTTTATTCCGGAATGCGCTGCAAATGGCCACCGGCCTTGAAGTCAGGTATCACACGCCCTATTATGCGGATGGTTACTCACCGTTCATGGGACGCTATTACTACCAGACGGCGTATGAAATAAACAATAAACCGGAAGGTTCCGTGTTTTTCAACTTCCGGATCAAACGCCTCCGTGCTTATATCATGATAGACCAGTTACAGCAGTTCTTTTACACAAACAACATAGCAGCACCGGGTTATCCTGTACAAAATGCAATGCTGCGGTTTGGTTTCAACTGGGTAATGATCAATTGACAGCTATTCCGCTGCTATATCTTCTTCATTAATAGTTGTCAGTATTTCTTTAGTCAGGCCCGACACTGCGGCAATCCGGTTAGCTTGTTTTTCCAATGTTTTTTCAAAAACATTCCGTACAAAACGGCCGTTCCCAAAAGATCTGTCTCTCGCCGAAAAGGCCTTTTCAAAAACATTTTTCAACTTTACTTTTGCCGGATCTGTTATGTGATAATCCAGTTTTTTGCAATTACTTTCGAAAATCGCAAATAGCTCTTCTGGTTCATAATCAGGGAAAGTGATGTAACGATTGAATCTCGATTTAAATCCAGGATTAGTATCAATAAATGTTTCCATTTCTTTGGTATAACCAGCCAGAATCAAAACCAGCTTATCTCTGTCATCTTCCATTCTTTTTATTAACGTAGCAACGGCTTCTTTTCCGAAATCATCTTTGTTCTGCCCTACTAAGGCATATGCTTCGTCAACAAACAAAATCCCATTCAGCGCGGAATCAACTATTTTATTCACTTTTACGGCTGTATGACCTACGTACTCACCCACCAACCCGGACCGGTCCGTTTCTACCAATTGCCCTTCCGTCAAAATACCAAGATGTTTGTATATCCTTGACACAATTCTCGCAACAGTTGTTTTTCCCGTTCCGGGATTACCTGTAAAAACAATATGGTAAGACAACGAAGAGGATTTCAGTCCGGACTCCTCTCTTGCTCTCTGAACTTTTATAAAATTGATCAGTGTGTTGATCTCTGATTTTACGGCATTTAATCCTATTAACGAATTGAGCTCGCTGAGTACATCATCAATTGATTCATTTTCTACGCCTTTTGAAATATGCGCAGCATGCTTTTTCTTGTCGGGAGCGGGATTATGTGTTAGCTGGTAAATCTTTTTCAATATTTTTTCTTCCTCTTCAGACACTATATTATCTGCTTTAGAAATAATAGTAGCAAACCGATATAGCATCGTTGCATATTCGTCAAACACCGGATTATCCAGACTTTTGAGGAAAGCCGGGAACAAGAGACTTTTATGTGCAGCACTTTCCATAAAGCTGTCCAAAGATCCAAAGGTCATTGTGTTTAGCTGTTCTGCAACATCCTTATATACGCTCTGCCGGTACGCTGATTCAAGCGCTTCATAATCGTTATCCAGCAAATTCCCATGAAAATCGGGTTGTAATTGACTCGTAGTTAGTACAAGGCCACATGCTTCCAATCCATAATAAGACAAATGCCTGTGCGCAGTAAGCATCTTATAAAGCTGTACCATATCATAAGTGATGCAGCTCGCAATCAATGCCGCCGGCGTATATTCCGAGTGCCCGGTATCCATATGCGTTAACAAAACTTCATCGTTTTGCAATTTGGATGCTACCGTACGTAACGAACCAGAGAACTCTTTGAGCAGGTAATAATATCCATATGTAAATGGCTTCATGCTGCTCCCCTTCGTTTGCGCAGAGGAAGAAGCTGCGGATGAAGCGAACAATGACAGATATTGTCTGAATTCAAGCGCAAATTGCTCGGCCAACCGGACATTACTGACATGATAAATAATATTCAGACCGCTTTCCGTATAAAATTCCAAAGCGCCATATTCAGCAACCGATTGCGCGTGGTTTACAACAACGGTACTACCCGAAATCCCATCTTTGTCTACTCCGGGATCTACCTTCCGGCTGTCAACCGGCACTTTTTCTTTATCTTCAATAAAATGCTCCCTGTAAAAACGGAATTGCAGTTCATGCAATGCAATTAATGCAATCTCATTCGATTTCTGCATCTGCAAAATGAACCCGGGATAAATAAACAAGCTATTATCTCTTCCCGCCTCCAGGTGAAATGCCGGATACTCAGAAAGGATAAAATCAGCACCTTTAAATGCGAAATTCACATCCCACCGCTCAAGCACAAGTTGAACCATGTTCCCGGGATCTCCGGGTTTCCTTTCAGAAATGATACGCCATATCTTCTCTGTTTTTAACAACGCTAAATAGGCGCTTTTTACTTTCTGATATTGCTCCTGCAATTCCTGATCACTTTCTATACTCACATTTGCAAGACTTTTCCGGTATTGTTTATGCAGGTCTGCTAACGATTTTTTTGCCGCTTTTACTTCTGACTGAAGATCTGCAACTGATTGTTGCTTAGTGAGCAATTTCCCGGTACCACGCTGCTTGTTTTCCAGCTTTTTATTTAAGCGTTGCACATGTACATACTGCTGTCTGATTTTCTCTTGAAAAACAGGCTTTTTCTGCATTGCGGATTCTATATGAGCCTTCAAATCTCCTAATTCCCTGCTTGTCGGAATTGATATATCTCCCTGATAAACAGGATCCGGGAAAAGTTTACCTGCCCCTTCTCCCCACAGCACTTCCCTTACACGGGCCACATCATATTTCCTGGATGAGTTCATTCCAAAACCAACATCCACCTTGACAATCTGAGCGAAACATGCCCTGCAAACCCTGCCACCGCCTTTTAATTTTCCTCCCCCAAAGTTAGGTTTCGACATAAATGTCAAAGGCGTACCACAGCCTGAGCAAGACTGCTGATCAGCTTTTGCTGAAGGAGCCGGAACAAACGGATTATTGTATTTCGCATTAAATTTCTCATTTGACATTATTGCGAAAATGACAACATCAATCCATGAAATAATCATAGGTATCCGGGTCCAGAAAAACAGGACGGAAAAAGTCCCCCGCCAGTATTGTCCAAGATAAAAACGATGCGCCCCAAATATGCCCAGAAACAACGCAAGTAAAATAGTCGCCTTTTTTGTTTTAAGTGGTTTTATGGTAACTGCATTCGAAATAAAATTGTCTTCAGGAGTTGTATAATCTTCCTTGTATGAATCCCCTCCAATATTTTCGTTATGGGGTCCCACTGTCGTGCTTATACCAGTTTTATTCAATTTCAAATAAATACCAGATAACGTTGGGGTATCTTTTTCAAACATTGTCAATATCTTTTTTTTGCTTTTTATCCAGTCTTGTTTTCGATGCAGATAATGCAGGCATATCATAGCGATACACTTACAAACTGTACGGCATGCAATATTATACTAAAAATCGCTTATTAAAAAGGCAACGCATACTATATCTTATTGTAGAAAAAGCAAGTTCCCGCAGATACATGAAAGGATGCCGACCTGGTATAAAACCTGTACCCGTATCAATTAGCGAATACCATCGTTTTCGAATCAATTATCTTCCCGTTAATGACAAGCGTATAGACCATAGCGCCGCTCATGTGGTAACCGTGTTCGTACAGTATTTCGTTGACGCCTTTGCTCAGGCGGATGGGCATCCTTTTGATTTCTTTTCCCGACGCAATATCGTGTACCACGATAAAAGCGTGTTTATGAGCAGCCGGTTCATCATGCACCAGAACGGATATGGTCGTAGCTTCATCAAAAGGGTTGGGCCGGTTTTGCAGTAGTTCAACAGCCCCCGGAGCCGCATCCAGATCATAAACAGCAGTAACGCGGGTCATTTGTTCCCGGGAAAAAAGGCTTTCCACACCCTGCCCGTTTACAGCAGCCACGCTCAGCATATAGTTTTTTCCAGGAGGAAGCGTAAGCGTATGCGTCAGGGAGCCGGTAAATGTATAAACGCTGTCCCAGTCGTTGGTTTCAGTGCGAACACCGATCCTGTAATGCAGGTATTGATGCGGATCCGTCACAGTGACTACCAGGTTTTCGCGGTGGTCTTTTGCCAGGCCGAAGTCCGGTATTTCCGGACTGATCGCGATCATACCTGCAGCATTACCGTTAATGACCGTATTCCGGACGAGATAATTAAAATCCACAAAGAAACTGTCCACTACCGAATCATGATCCGTATCCACCCCGAGAATATCTCCGGAAGTATGCTGCCGGTCGTCATAGCCAGGCTGGGTTACATGTGCATCTCCATGCTCATGAGCGGATGTAAAGCGCATCGCCGGATAACCATTCTGACGGAAAGGTATGTGATCTCCGCCTCTGCCCGTACGGTCTTCTGCAGACATCACCGTAAGCGTCATGGGCACTGTAGTAAAAGGCAGGATCCGTTCCCTGTATTGCAGCTTTATATAACGGGCAAGTCCTTTGTGGGGAGAATTAAAGCTCCCCTGCGAAAACAAACGTACCTGCATGCTGTCAATTTCATTCTCGCCCGGACAGCCGGGAGGAGAAGATGTCTTGCCGCATATAATCCCCCCGGTAACATCATTGTTTAAAACCGCAATTATTTCAATGCCTTTTTGTTTTGCATAATCGGCAAAAGCTTTAGCCCCGTAAAGTCCCTGCTCTTCGGCTGTCGTTGCGAGGAAAACAAGCGTATGCTTATAGCTGTAACGGCTCATCACCCGTGCCAGCTCCATGACCAGCGCAGTGCCAGTAGCATTATCCTCAATGCCTGCAGCCAGGCAGGCCGTATCACAAAGTCCTTCGCAACGGCTGTCCATATGCCCCTCGATGACAATGATCCCTTTTGCCGATGTATCCGTACCCGGCAGCACGGCAAAGACATTACTGTGCCGGGCTATGTTACAAATATTCCTGTCGAACTGCAGGTAAGACGGGATAAGCCGGTTGCCATTCTGAGCGCTGAATATTTCAAATTTTGAATAGATCCACCGACGTGCTGCGCCGATACCTTTTGTGGCAGAAAGGGTATCCGAACCTGAATTCCGGTTGTAAAAGCTACCTAAAACATCCATATAATGGTGGAGTGAATCAGAAGAGACCCGTGCATGGATGCCACGGCTGATCGTATCCGGATGATTTAAGGCCGGGCTTGCCGCATAGTCCGACGGATTATAGTTGCCCAGCATGACGGCCTCGGCCAGTGGAGAAGCCGCAATATTAGTCTGCGCCTGTGCACCGGGAAACTGCAGGAAAACAACACAACATATAATGGCAAAGACATTTTTCATCCGGAAACTGTTTAAAAATTAAGCTATTATAACACTTCAAAAATAACAAAAAATACACATGTCATTAACAGAGTAATTTTACTGCACTAAGAAGCTGTCTAAAATTCATTCAGATGATAATGTATTGCATTGGAAAACATTAGCCGAGGGTATGCTGCCCTTTCAGGGCGGGGTTGTGGTGGTGACCATGTTGTGCCCAACGCGATGCGTTGGGTTTTATATATACTGCCCCTTCGGGGCGCCGGCCCCCATTATCCGGAATATCGAAGGTTATGTTGTTATAATCGCCTCCTGTCACCTGCCGGAAGATATGCTGTACCTGAAACTCAAAAGGCTGAAAGCCTTTGATACATACAGCCCGGGGCAACGCTCCGGGCTATGGGCAAAACCAATATCCCCCTACGCCCTGAAAGGGCAATATAGCATGCAACAACCCTACCCTTCAACGGGAGGATTTGCACCGTTCTTTTGTCATAGCACTACTGAAGAATGGACTGATCTTCTCCCTTTGCGCGCCGAAGCCATAGCGCAGGCAGGCTGAGGGGAGCATGTGAGGGGTGTGGGGGCATTAATATATTTTTACTAATCATTTTTAAACAGGCTCTAAAAAGTGACAATTTGACAATAACTATACTTCCGGAACATATTTTGATCATACATGTCAAACATTACGGACAATTTTAATCATAAAAACTATGCAGGAAAAAGGAACGATCTCCATCCACACCGAAAACATCTTCCCGATCATCAAGAAGTTTTTGTATTCCGATAATGAAATTTTTCTCCGGGAGCTGGTTTCGAATGCCGTAGACGCTACGCAAAAGATCAAACGGCTTTCTTCACTCGGCCAATACCAGGGAGAGCTGGGGCATCTGCAGGTAGAAGTCGCTGTGGATGAATCCAATAAAACCGTTACCATTTCTGATCGTGGCATTGGTATGACCGCAGAAGAAATTAAAAAATACATTAACCAGATCGCATTCTCCGGCGCTACCGAATTCGTAGAAAAATTCAAAGAAGCGAAAGATGCACAGGAATTGATCGGCAAATTCGGGCTGGGCTTTTACTCTGCCTTTATGGTTGCCGACAAAGTGGAGATCAATACCCTTTCTTACCAGGACGGAGCGGAACCTGCTCGCTGGATATGCGATGGCAGCACCGAATTTGAAATTACTCCGGGCAGCCGTACCGAAAGAGGCACGGATATCATCCTGCACATCAACCAGGAATCTGAAGAATTTCTCAGCAAATATAAACTCGAAGAAATCCTGAATAAATACTGCCGCTTCCTGCCCGTGCCCATTAAATCAGGCACTAAGACCGAACGGGAACCGGACGGTGAAGACGCCGACGGCAAGCCGAAATATAAAGAAACAGAGGTTGACAACATCATCAACAACACCCACCCTATCTGGACAAAATCCCCCTCGGATCTTAAAGATGAAGACTACCTGGCGTTCTATAAGGAATTATACCCCTTCTCCGAAGACCCTTTGTTCTGGATACACCTGAATGTTGATTATCCGTTCAACCTGACCGGCGTACTCTACTTCCCTAAAATAAAAGGGGATTTTGATCTGCAAAAAAACAAGATCAAATTATTTTCACGCCAGGTATTTATTACCGACGAAGTAAAAGACATCGTACCCGAATACCTGATGCTGCTGCACGGCGTACTTGATTCCCCGGACATCCCGCTGAACGTATCCCGCAGCTTCCTGCAGGCCGACAGCAACGTAAAGAAGATCAACAACCATATTTCCAAAAAGGTAGCTGACAAGCTGAATGAGCTGTTCCGGAAAGACCGGAAAGCATTTCAGGACAAATGGCAGGATATCGGCCTGTTTGTAAAATACGGCATGCTCAGTGATGAAAAATTCTACGACCGGGCTAAAGATTTCGCTCTGTTAGTGAACACAAAAAATGAATTTTATACACTGGATGAATACAAGGAAAAAACAAAAGCATTTCAGGAAGATAAAGATGGTCAGCTTATTTATCTGTATACCACGGATGCGGCCAGGCAGGACACCTTCATTCAATCCGCCAATAAAAAAGAATATGATGTATTGGTGATGGATTCACCGATAGACAACCATTTCATTAATCATCTGGAACAAAAGCTGGAAAAAACTTCCCTGAAAAGAGTTGATTCGGATGTGATTGATAAACTCATCGTAAAAGATGAGCAGAACGAACAAAAGCTGAATGAAGAACAGGCTACTTCCGCAAAAACCATCTTCGAAGGCGCCATACAGAAACCGAATATGACCGTCAACATAGAATACCTCAGCCCGGATGCGCTGCCGGTAACCGTAACGATGGATGAGTTTATGCGCAGGATGAAGGATATGGCTAAAATGGGTGGCGGTATGAGTTTCTATGGCGCGATGCCAGAGCAATATAAGGTTTCTGTGAATGGCAATCACCCACTGGTAAGCCGGATCCTGCAAACAGAAGACAGCACGGCACAGGCAAAACTGGCCAAACAGGCCTTCGATCTTGCGTTGATATCACAGGGATTACTGACCGGCGCTGATCTTACCGAATTTGTAAACAGAAGTGTGGAAATGATTTAATTCCCGTAGAGACGCGATGCATCGCGTCTCTACGGATTAATATAATCCCGCAATTCCTGACGCGAACTTTCATAAATGAAAGCATCATCCAGAACGGATAGGAATTGATCGGGGTCAGACACCTGGCTATATACCCATTTTGCGAAAAACAGTTTACCTTTTTCAGATCCGAACCATGATAACATTTTTCTTACCTGTTGGGTCTGCACCGAAGAACCGGCCAATGACCGCTGTAAAAATTCATCTTTGTCCGCATCTGTGATCAGTATGTTTACCTGAGCTTCCAGCATCTTCATATTATCTGTGGAAAGCGGCGTAGCCGGGGACTGTAATTGCTGAGGTGATTCCGTCTCCGTAGACGCAGGTGGTGCAGGCGCCGCAGTCCGCCCCCCGTCAAAAACAGGGTCTGAATAATCATTTCCGCCGGCATGCTCCCGCGTATAAATCTTTACTCGTCCGGAGCTGCGCTCTACAATGCAGTAAGTGGCCATACCCGGACGAATACGTACCCGTCCGGAGAATACCAGCTTCGCATGTCCGCCGCCATCCTTATATGCCCGGTATTCATACACATCAAGATGATTCCGCCGGCGGGGGAGGTCTCCAATAGTCAGGCTGCCGGCAACTTTCGGGAACCGCCGGTCATTTACTGCTATTGTCAGCGGATGGCGGTCGTCAAAACGAACCCGCAGTACCCCGGGCTCCTTCTGCGCCAGCACAACATATACCGGCAACAGCAACAAAAAGCATGTAAATAAAATTAATTTCTTCATATCATTACATGATTATAGCATAAAAAATGATGACTGTGTACAAAGCTATGAATGAGATACAGTGCCCCTTCTTTTAAAGTAAAATTACAAAAAGCATACAGAAATACTTTCTCGGCTACCCGGATCGTGACACCGGATATTTGCTATATTTATCGGCACTATATCCAACACAATATCCACGAAAGAAAGCATATCGCATGAATATACGTTCTGAAATGGTCCCGATTTTTTACCTCAATGTATTTGCGGTAGCAGCTCAGCTTACCATTGTAGCCATTCTCCTGTTCAGAAACAACAACAGCAATACCAACAAACTACTTGCGTTGATCATGTTTTATCCGGCGCTGAACATTACCCTCAATATTTTCTATATCATCTTCCAAAACCATAATCTTCTTTTCCTAAGTCCCTTAAATATCAGTATTACCCTGACCTTTGGCCCCGTATTACTTGCCTATATAGGTCTGATCCAGGGAAAAACGTTAAGGATCACCCCCCGTTACTGGTTTCATTTTCTCCCTGCTGTACTTATTCTGTTCAGTACGGTATACTATTTTGTGATCCCGGAGCAGGAGCGCATCCGGATAATGCAACAATTGCTGGAAGGCAACGATCTGTATACCAATTTTATCAACCTGCTGCTGCTGTGTCATATAATGGCTTACCTGATCGTCGCTTTCCGCAGGGTGAAACAACATGCCGGGTCGGCCAGGAACTTCTATGCCTATACGGCGGAAATAGAGGTAAAATGGCCACAGACCATCGTAAATCTGCTCTTATTGCTCAATCTCCTGATATTACTTGCCTATGGGATTCCGATAATCTTAAGCGGTCAGGCTCATATCTATTCAGACCTGGTCGCAGCTCCTGTTGCTGCTATTATTCTATATGTATGTATCATATACAAGGGATTTTCCTATCATGTCATATTCGACAAATTCACGTATGCCCGGTTTATGGAAACCACCGCCCCGATAGACAATTTTGTGCAGGAGGTCAGACAGAAAAACAAATCAGGCAACCGGTTTGAAGATATTGAGCTCATACAGGAAACCCGGAGGAAAATAGACGCCTTGTTTTCGGAATCAAAAATACATACCTGTCCTCAACTGAAATTACATACCGTGGCAACCATGCTGAATATGAGTCCCGCAGTTTTATCCCGGTTCATCAATACACATATAGAAACTTCCTTCTTTGACCTGGTAAATACTCACCGGGTAGAAGAAGCCAAAAAAATGCTCACAAATACAGATTATCAGCACTATAAGATAGAGAGTATTGGTGAAATGGCCGGATTTAGTTCAAAAGCCTCATTTTTTTCTATATTCAAAAAGCATATGAACCAAACACCACATACCTATAAAAAACGCCATTTAAGCGATAAAACATAACCCGGCTTTCAGCGGAGCATCCGGACGAATGAGTACAGACTTACCAAGATTGTACTTGCAATAGCTTGTGTTTGTGTAAACTATCTGGGTAGTTATTATATTTTTGAAAAAACATTTAAAATTATGTCTATTAAAAATCCCAAACACCTGATGTTGCTTGCCGCTGTTGCTTTATTAACACTGGCTGCATGTAAGAAAGAAGAAATTAAGAAAGATGAAGATAAAATTGTCAATGAGGAAGAACCGGGTATTTTCAGAGCTGTTATCACGGGGTCACCTACAGGAAAAGATTCGATCAGCATTACCGGCACACCCCACGCAAGGGCACATTATAAACAAGGTACTTTATCCATAGTAGCCAGCGCTTCAGGTCTGGAATTTCGCCAGGGCGAGCAATCTGCCCGGCTATTTATATCGCCGGCTGTATATAACGGCCCGGGAACCTATGTGTTTGACGGTAGTGGAGAAAGCGGAGGATTTTACGCTGAAGATGATAAAACCCACACTTTTGACGCCTATAAGACATATGGCTCCGGCTCTGTTACCATTATTTCGAAAACCGACAAACGGGTTACCGGCAGCTTTGAATTTACTGCGGAGAATTCCTCAAAAACAACGTCCATAACACTTTCATCCGGCACTTTCGACGTTCCTGTTATAGAAGATAAAGATTAGGAACCCGGCATCAGGAGGGCACAAAGAATACCTGCCGAGACAGCCGCGTTGAGCGACTCTGCCCCACCCCGCCGCGGGATCATTACGTTATGGGTTGCCAACTGAACCAGGCCGGGTGAAAGCCCTTTCGACTCGTTGCCGATCAGCAGTACCCCTGCCGGTAAAGGATCCATATGATATACATTATCACCCGACAGGGATGCTGCGATCACAGGCATACTTACCCCGGCAATAAAGGCAGGCAGATCAGCTTTATGTATTTGCACCCGCAAATGCCCACCCATAGCAGCTTGTACGACCTTGGGATTGAATGCATCCGCACAATCAGGAGAGCAGACAACATGATCAATTCCGAACCAGTCTGCTATGCGGATAATCGTACCAAGGTTACCGGGATCCTGAATCGTATCCAGCGCCAAACACCATTCATCAGCTGGCAGTGTGCCGGTCTGCTTCGGCAATTCCGCTACCAGCAGTACCTGGTTGGGGGTCGTTAAAGAAGATAGGGTCTCCAGTTCATCCCTGCTCACTGTTATCGTCTGAGCTTCGGGATGACGGGAGATTAAGGCCTCATTGGATTGCATCCAGGCTTCCACTCCCACGATCATACGGATCGTAACCTGCGCGGATAACCATTCTTTTGCCAGTTTATCCCCTTCCACCGGGTATACATTATTTTCTTTCCGGTATTTTTGCTCTGCTAAAGAACGGATATATTTGGCCTGGGATTTGGATAACATCCTTACAAAACTATATAATTGGCGTTAACCGGTTACATACACCGCAGAAAAAAAGTAAAAGCCCTGGCATTATTACCGGTGTTTCTTCTGCTCCTATGGACACAGACCGGATGCAATCCCACCAAGCACCTGAAGGAAGGCGAATACCTGCTGCGCAAAAATTCGCTTCAAATCAGATCCGATAAAAGTCTTACACGTAAGGGGGAATTAAACGATCAGCTCAGCTCACTGGTACTCCAGAAGCCCAACTCTTATATGTTCGGCTTCATCCCTTTCCGGACGTGGCTATACAACAATCGTTATGAAAAATACAGGCGGCAGGATACACTTGAAGGAGCACCCAAAAAAAGATTGGCGGAAGCGCCTGTGATCTATGACAGTATGCTGCAGAGACGAGCTGCCGGGTATATGAAAACCCAGCTTTTTAACCGGGGATATTTTTATGCCCGGGTTTCGGATACGGTACGATTCAGGAAAAAGAAAGCTTTCGTAACCTACCGTGTAGAAACCAATACCAACTACCTGATCAACGAAGTAAATACTGATGTAGACAATCCTTACGTAGCTACCGTTATTACAGAAGCGATGAAATATTCCGTGCTGAAGAAGTACCGGGAATTTACGTATGAGCTGTTGGAATCGGAACGAAGCCGGATAGCCGCCTATATGCGCAACAAAGGTTACTATAAGTTCTCGCAGGAGAATATCACCTTCCAGATAGACACCTTAAACAAAGCTTATTTCCGGAACCTCGCCAGTCCGTTTGAGAGTGCTGTTAATTTCCTGACCCTGCAACGGCAGGAAAAAAAACCAACATTAGATCTCACGGTTACTATACGCACCGAAGATCCGGATGCTTATCGTCAGTATCTGATCGGGAAAGTACACGTGTTTCCGGATTTCATAAGCCGGGAAGACATCCGCGACAGCAGCATGATCGAGAAACAACTTGCGGGCGTTACATTCCGGTACCATGATTATTATGTACGTGAACCGGTTTTACTGAAACACATCTACCTGATAGAAGGTAAACTGTTCAGTCAGGATCTCTACGACCAGACGATTACCAAACTGAATGAACTGGGACTATTTCAGTATGTACGCATATACATGATAGAAGATACGACCATAAAGTCTGAAAAAACATTACGCTGCTTTGTCGTGCTCAACCCGACAAGAAAATACGACGTCTCTACCAATTTTGAAGTTTCCAGCGGGTCTACCTATTCGCTCGGCAGCGCTATCAGCCTGGGATTCCGTAACCGGAACCTGGCCAAAGGCGGCAACCAGCTTTCCATAACGGTAAGCGGAGGCGTAGAATCAGGATATGCCCCACAAATATCAGAAGAGTTGCACAAACGTTTTTACCTGTTGTCGCGCAACTTCGGGTTCAATACCAATCTCGTGTTTCCTAAATTCCTGGTACCGCTAAGCACAGCACGCTTCAGCAGATCCAATCTGCCGCGTACCATCCTGGGCGTAGGTGTCAACCTGCTGGATCGGCTGAACTATTTTACAATGACCAACACGACGGCCAGCATTACTTACAATTGGCGGGAGACACCGACCAAAACATGGGATATTTCTCCTGCCTTTATCAATATCCTCCGGCTACCCAGCATCACAGACTCTTTCCAACGGTTGCTGGACATCAACCAATTCCTGCGTAACAGTTACAAGCCCAACTTCATAGAAGGTGAGAATATTTACTTCACATTTACCGACCAGGGGCGCCCTTCCGCACGCTATGGATATTCATATATACGTGTAGGGCTCGAAGAGGCAGGGGCACTGATGTCGGGCATTAACGGCATTGGCAGAACAGTAAATAACACATTCAATTTTCAGTATGCCCAATATGTAAAGTTCGATTTTGATGCCCGCCATTACCGGAATTTCCGGAACTCCACTGCTGCATTACGCTTCTATGGCGGTATTGGCATTCCGTATGACAAGTCGGAAGCACTACCTTATATAAAACAATATTTTGTGGGGGGTGCGTACAGCATACGCGGCTGGCGTGTACGTAACTTAGGTCCCGGCGGGAGTGTACCCGACCTGAATAATATCAATTTCATTGACCGTACCGGGGATATTAAACTGGAAATGAATGGCGAATATCGCTTCCCCATGCTGCAACTGTTTTCCGGCGCTATCGGTCTGAATGGAGCACTCTTCACAGATGCAGGTAATATCTGGCTCTTTAAGGCAGATCCGGAATACGAAAACGGACATATTACCTGGAGTCGCTTCGGGCATGATATTGCGATCAGCTCAGGGGCCGGCGCGCGGATGGATATCGGAGGCATTTTCACACTACGGCTGGATGCCGCATTCCCGCTGAAAAAGCCTTACGTACCGGAGAATAGCGGGTGGGTACTCAATCAGATCGACTTCGGCCATAAGCAATGGCGTAATGAAAATATCATACTCAACATTGCGATCGGATACCCGTTTTAATGAGTTAATTTGAAAATGAGTCAATGTTAACAATGCTTACTACCACAAGGGCATTTTCAAATTAGCACATTTTCACATTTTCAAATTTAACTTGCTACATTTGGGGTAATATGCGTAATATCAAGATCATAGAAGTAAAATCGGAAATAGGCGCAGGTACACGCGGAGCCAGCCTTGGCGCCGATGCTATAAAAATCGCTGCACTGGATTACATGAGCAGCTTTTTTGTAAACTTTCCTACAGAGATACTCGAAACAGAAAACCGCCTTTTATATGAACCCGTGGAATCTCCTTATGCCAAGCGGATCAAAGGCATTCTGACGATGTATGAGCGGGTATCCGCAACGGTTTCCAACACACTCAAATCCGGGCTCTTCCCACTTGTGATCGCCGGCGACCATAGCACTGCCGGCGGTACAATCGCCGGCATCAAAATGGCAAAACCCAAAAACCGCCTGGGTGTTGTATGGATAGATGCCCATGCCGATATGCATACACCCTATACTACACCTTCGGGTAATATGCACGGGATGCCGCTGGCAGCAGCGCTGGGTATAGACAATATTGAAAACCAGGTACACAACCCCGATGCAAAAACAGTTGAGTTATGGAACAAGATCAAAGGCATCGCGAAAGTCAATCCGATGATCCAGCCCGAAGATATCGTCTTTATTGCATTACGCGATTTTGAAAAAGAAGAAGAGTATCTCATCAAGCGACATAATATCAAAGTCATACCCGTACAGGAAGTACGGCGCAAAGGCGTTGCCAATACCGTACGGCAGGCACTAATGCACCTGAATCAGTGCGACGATATATACGTATCCTTTGATGTGGATAGTCTTGACAGTTCGATCTCACGGGGAACAGGTACACCGGTAAGCAACGGGCTGAAAGAACGGGAAGCCGAAGATCTTATGGCTTCGTTCATGCAAAGCCATAAAATTTGCTGCTTCGAGATAACGGAGGTAAATCCTACATTGGATAAAGAAAACCTGATGGCGGAGATCGCGTTTAATATATTGCAGCGATGTGTGAATTTGTTGCTGGTGAATTAACTACAACACGTTATTGAATAGAGACTATGTTTGTATAATCACTATTCAATAACAAATTTCATCCCCCTGCCGCGACCTTCTTTGCCATCCGGCAATATAACCCGGATATCATCAAAAAAAGCCGTATCTCCACGCTTGGTACGCGTGTATATCGTAGCAGCAACACCCGGAGTCAGCACATTGCCGGGACAATATTCCATCAGCAGATCGGTAACGGGGATAATATTACCTACAGAATCTTCATAAATATTCCGCTCCTTGTAGTTGAAAATAAAGCCTGCTACCTTGTGCCCTGAATCCCTTGCATATAATCCCTGTTGCAATAATGAATCGAACACTTGCTTACCGATATTCCCACCGGAAAGCTGAGACGCTCCCAATACAACCGGGTAAGTGATTTTCCGGCTCACCGTATCCTTACGCGGGTCTTTGTCAAACGTAGCAATTACCTGCTGTGCAGATACCTGATAAGCACCTGCAAATAGGGTTATCAACATCAGCAATAAAAAAGTCATTCTTTTCATCCCTGTAAATTTCTCTTGTAAATATATGCCACAATTATGGTCGGAAGGAGCCTTTAATGAAATTTTTACACCCCAAAAAAGGACTATGCTTCGGCAAGCTCAGCAACCGTCATTAAAAGACGGTCATTGAGCTTGCCGAAATGCGGTCATTGAACCCCGAGTTTGTCGAAGTTTCTGAAATGAATACTATATAAGCGGACGCTGGAAATGTCCCCGATTACAGCAAGCTAAGACTTTCTTCAATAGCTTGTATCCTGGCCAGTGCATCGGCCTGCTTTTTCCTTTCGGCATCCACTACTTCGGCTTTGGCATTTTGCACAAAACGCTCATTGCCAAGTTTCTTTTCCACACTACCTAAGAACCCACGCAGATAATCCAGCTCTTTTTCCATTTCCTCTTTCTGCACGGCTGTGTCAATAATGCCTCCGGCCGCTTCAATATAGATCTTCTCGGTTTGTACTACGAGTGCTATCTGCCCCGGCTGTGCAGTACCGGTAAATGTGATCTCATCCGCATTTACCTGGCGCTTCAGGATATGTGCTGCTTTTTCATAAAACGCCGGATTGCCCGTATCTATACGGAGTGATATCGGATCTTTGGATTTAAGCTGGTTTTTCACCCGCGCATCGCGCACCGCCGTGATAAGCTCCTGCAGCAATGCGCCATCAGAAAGAATAACCGCCTTGGACAATGTGGGAACTTTCCCACTCCGATAATCCATCACCTCAATCTGTGATGCCATCAGATCATCTCCGGCATTACGCGTTCTGAGTAAATGAAACACTTCTTCGGTAATAAACGGCATATATGGGTGCAGCAATTGCAGCAACCGTTCAAAAAATGAAACGGTGCGCTCATATACGACCTTCGATACCGGCCTGTCCTGCGCGGGTTTTACCCATTCGAGATACCAAGAACAGAAATCATTCCATATAAGTGAATACACAAGCTTAAGCGATTCACTGAGCTTGAACTCAGTCTCCCACTCCTTCAACCGCAGCGTAGCTTCATTAATCGTTTCGTCCATCCACTCCAGGGCAAACATAGTCTGCACATCTTTATCTTCCGACACGCGTGCTTCCCACCCTTTCACGAGTTTGAGGGCATTCCATATCTTATTGCAGAAGTTCCGGCCCTGCTCAAGCGCCGCTTCATCAAACAACACATCATTACCCGCAGGCGATGATATCAATACGCTCAGACGGACAGCATCCGCTCCATAATCGTCTATCAGTTGCAGCAGATCGGGAGAATTGCCGAGCGACTTGCTCATCTTCCGCCCCTGCTTATCCCGTACGATACCGGTAAAATATACCCGCTCAAAAGGATGTTCTCCTTTAAATTCATACCCTGCCATGATCATCCGAGCCACCCAGAAGAAAATAATTTCAGGAGCAGTAACGAGTGTTTGTGTCGGGTAATAGTACTTCAACTCCGTATTATCCGGAGATTCATTCCAACCGAATACCTGCATTGGCCAGAGCCAGGAACTGAACCAGGTATCCAGCACATCCTCTTCCTGACGAAGACTACCGGATGCACTGGGATTTTTCTCTTTATACTGGCGAACTGCGTCTTCTTCCGTTTCCCCTACATAGATATTACCATCAACATCGTACCAGGCCGGTATCCGCTGTCCCCACCAAAGCTGGCGGCTTACACACCAGTCCTTGATATTTTCCATCCAGTGGCGGTAGAGGTTCTTGAATTTCGGCGGATAAAAACCAACCGTATCATTCAAAACAGACTCCAATGCAGGTTGGGCAAGATCCTCCATCTTACACCACCACTGCATACTGAGCCTTGGTTCAATCACCACATCGGTCCGCTCCGAAAAACCAACCTGATTACTGTACAGTTCTTCTTTTACAAAATGACCGGCAGCTTCCAGATCTTTCACAATCTTTTTACGCACTGCAAAACGATCTTCACCGATATACATACCAGCAGCCTCGCTGAGTGTGCCATCCTCATTCAGCGTATCTATCACCGGAAGTTTGTGTTTCAACCCCAGATTATAGTCGTTGATATCATGTGCCGGCGTCACCTTTAATGCACCGGTACCAAATTCAAGATCGATATACTCATCAAAGATAATCGGGATGCGACGGTTCACCAGCGGCACAAAACAATGCTTCCCTTTGAGATGAGTATAACGCGGATCATTAGGATGCACGCAGACAGCCGTATCTCCAAGTATGGTTTCCGGACGTACGGTAGCGATTGTAATCCACTCTTCTGTATCTCCCTCTACACGATAACGTACATAATACAACTTTGACTGTGTCTGCTTATGAATCACCTCTTCATCACTGAGCGCTGTCTTCGCCTTGGGATCCCAGTTGATCATCTTCACCCCCCGATAGATCAGCCCTTTGTTGTAGAGCTCAACAAACACACGGATCACAGAGGCATAGTATTCCTTATCCATTGTAAAAGCCGTCCGCTGCCAGTCGAGCGAGCAACCCAGCTTACGCAACTGCTGGAGGATGATGCCTCCGTATTTTTCCTTCCATTCCCAGGCATGGCCAAGAAATTCATCGCGACTCAGGGTATTTTTGTCAATGCCTTTTTCGCGCAGCATACCCACGACCTTTGCCTCTGTTGCAATAGAAGCATGGTCGGTGCCCGGCACCCAGCAGGTATTATAGCCGCTCATTTTCGCACGGCGGATGAGCACATCCTGGACCGTGTTATTGAGCGCATGTCCCATATGCAGTACACCGGTCACATTGGGCGGGGGCATGACAATCGTATAAGGTTTACGGCCATCTGGCTCCGAATGGAAATATCCTGCCTGGTTCCAGTGTTCATACCATATTTCCGCGGCGGTGCGGTGGTCAAAATTCTTACCGATCTCCATGTATTAGCTGATAAAATTGAAAGCTGAACATTAAGAGATGTGTTGGATGTGACTGATGTGTGAGATGTGTTTGTAAGTTTAACACATCGATCACATCTCACACATCCAACACATCTACTCACTTCTCCTCCTGATGAAACGGATATCTGTAATCCGTTACCGGTACATACGTTTCCTTGATCGTGCGGGCGCTGAGCCAGCGATAAAGGTTCAATGCCGATCCGGCCTTATCATTCGTACCGGAAGCTCGCGCGCCACCGAAAGGCTGCTGCCCGACTACGGCACCGGTAGGCTTATCGTTGATATAAAAATTGCCGGCACTGTTAACTAATTTTTTCGTCATCAGCTCAATGGCATAACGGTCTGTCGAGAAAATAGCGCCTGTAAGTGCGTACGGAGAAGTCTGATCTACGATATCCAGTGTTTCTTCCCACTTATCTGCATCATACACATAGATGGTCAACACGGGTCCGAACAACTCTTCACACATGGTCACATATGTAGGATCAGCAGCTTCGATGATCGTAGGTTCGATAAACCAACCTTTTGACTTATCATAATCACCACCGCATATGATCTTAGCCTTACCACCGCTCTGCTGTACACCGTCAATATACTTCGCCAGGCTATCAAACGATTTTTCATCAATCACCGCATTCACGAAATTGGTAAAATCATCAACAGGCCCCATTTTCATAGTCTTCACTTCGGCAACAAGCTTCTGCTTAATCTCATCTGCAATATTCGACGGGATATAAGCACGGGAAGCTGCAGAACATTTCTGTCCCTGGTATTCAAAAGCGCCACGTGCCAGCCCGGCCACAACGGCATCCACATTTGAAGAAGGATGTGCAAACACAAAATCCTTACCGCCGGTTTCCCCTACAATCCGCGGGTAAGAACGATATTTGGCGATGTTGGTACCGATATGCTTCCACATGGTCTGGAAGACACCGGTAGAACCTGTGAAATGCACACCTGCAAAATCAGGATGTTCGAAACAGATATCACCAACTACAGCACCCGGAGGATATACCAGGTTAATGACACCGGCAGGCAGACCGGCTTCGATCAATATTTCCATAAAGACACTGGCAGAATACACCTGTGTATTGGCTGGTTTCCATACCACCACATTCCCACACATAGCTGGCGCTGTAGGCAGGTTGCCACCTATAGCGGTAAAGTTAAATGGCGTCACCGCCAATACAAAACCTTCGAGCGGGCGGTATTCGGAGCGATTGTCCATTCCCTGCGGAGACAAAGGCTGTTGATTGTAGATCTGCGTAAGATAATGCACATTAAAACGCAGGAAGTCAATCAACTCGCAGGCGCTATCTATCTCTGCCTGGTATGCATTTTTGCTCTGCCCCAACATCGTAGCGGCATTCATGCGGAAGCGGTACTTGGTAGCCAGCAACTCTGCCGCTTTCATGAAAACAGAAGCACGATGCTCCCAGCTTGTATTTGCCCAGGCTTCACGTGCGGCCAGTGCAGCAGCGATGGCATCATGCACATGCTGTTCGTTGCCCGCATGGAAATATCCCAGCAGATGTCCGGTCTGATGTGGAGGGCGGATCTCTTTTTTATCACCGCTGCGCACTTCCTGGCCGTTGATATACATCGGAATGTCGCGCTGTGTAGCTTTCAATTCTTTAACCGCTTCCTGTAAGGCGTTGCGTTCAACGCTACCCGGAGCGTAACTCAATACCGGTTCATTCTTTGGTTCCATATAATGGAAATAACCGTTATGCATAGCAAAATATCGTTTAAAATGGAGTTGCAAAGGTAATACTAATGTGGGGAATGTAGGAAATAGCAGGGTAAAGCAAACTAATCTTACGATCGGAAATACATGGATATATTATTTTTTCCCAAGCTCTATTACCTCACATTGCTTCATATCCTTCCCGTCAATCACAAAACGGATGAGTGTACGCACCTTATGCCAGCCCTGACGACCTGCGGCTCCGGGATTCATATGAAGACACTGGAGCTTGTCGTCATATACAACTTTCAGAATATGAGAATGCCCGCAAATAAATAAACGCGGTGTATCGCGGATCAGTTCCTTTCTGGCCATCGGAGCATATCGCCCGGGATAACCGCCGATATGGGTCATAAATACCGGAACTTCTTCGCAAACAAAACGAAGATTTTCAGGATAATGATGGCGAATTTCCGGACCATCAATATTTCCATATACGGCTCTGAGCGGTCTGAAATTCCGGAGACCATCAACCACATCCGTTGTACCAAAATCACCTGCATGCCATATTTCATCACATTTGTCGAAATGCCGGAATACCTGATCGTCCAGGTAGCCGTGCGTATCCGATATGAGTCCGATGCGGGTCAATTTCGTTCAGATAATTTTATAAAAGGAAACACAGCAAGATAATCGTAAAAATCGATTTCCGGACGCACCTCTGCTTCAAAACATTTTTCGGCACATTTGAAATCTTCCCTACATTTACATCCGCAATTCTAAATGCGCCACCTGTGGCAACCACAAAGAACAAGGCCTCTGCTGCCGGCCTGCTCATCGCGCTGGGTATTGTCTTCGGCGATATCGGCACCTCTCCGCTTTATGTATTCAATGCCATCTGCAAAGGGAAAGTCATACAGGAAGATCTGATCATCGGAGCCCTGTCTTGCATCATCTGGATATTGACACTGCAAACCACCATCAAGTATGTGGTGCTGACCTTGAAAGCCGACAACAAAGGTGAAGGAGGTATCTTTTCTCTTTTTGCATTGGTACGAAGACGGGGACGATGGGCTATCTTTCCCGCGATGATCGGTGGAGCTGCCCTCCTGGCCGACGGCATGATCACACCGCCCATCTCCGTAATTTCTGCAGTCGAAGGACTACGTAATATTCCTGCGTTGCGCCACATCAACGATCAGACGATCATTGGTGTCGGGATTGTGATACTTTCCCTGTTATTTTTCTTCCAGCAGTTTGGCACTGCATTACTGGGCAGGACATTCGGCTACGTTATGATCATATGGTTTTCGATGCTGGCCATACTGGGCATTTCACACATCAGTGACGACTGGAGTATACTCAAAGCGTTCAATCCGATGTATGCCATCAACCTGCTGACCGAATATCCGGGGGGATTCTGGATATTGGGCGGCGTATTCCTCTGCACTACCGGCGCTGAAGCGCTTTACTCAGACCTGGGACACGTAGGACGGAGCAATATCCGTATTTCCTGGATATTCGTCAAAGCCTGCCTGATTCTGAACTATACCGGGCAGGGCGCTTTTCTGCTCACACAGAAAGGCACGATATGGAATGCGGCCCGCCACAACCCTTTTTACGATCTGATGCCGCAATGGTTTGTACCGATCGGCATCCTGATTGCAACATTTTCAGCCATTATTGCCAGCCAGGCGCTGATCTCCGGATCTTTTACCCTGATCAGTGAAGCTATCAAACTCAATGTATGGCCGAAGATGAAGATCAATTATCCTACAGTGGAACGTGGACAGTCTTTCATCCCCGGCATCAACCTGCTGCTGTATCTCGGCTGTATCGGAGTGCTGCTCTATTTCCAAAAGTCATCAAACATGGACGCTGCTTACGGCCTGGCCATCACGCTGTGTATGATCATGACCTCCTGCCTGTTTGCCTGGTTCATGCATATCCGGCATATTCCCATGTTCTGGATTGGTACATATCTGGTCATTTTCCTTGGCATTGAAATATCACTGCTGATTGCCAATCTTGACAAATTCTCTCACGGAGGGTATGTAACTATACTTATAGCCGGTGTACTGTTTCTTGTTATGTTTACCTGGCACAAAGCCCGGCGTATCAAAAACAGGTACGTGGAATTTGTACGGCTGGAAGACCACGTCCCCATCATACAGGAATTAAGCAACGACCGCAGTATACCCAAATACGCTACACATCTGGTCTACCTCACAAGCGCCAACAACCCGGGAGAGATCGAGCACAAGATCATATACTCTATTCTGCACCGTAAGCCCAAACGCGCAGATATATACTGGCTGGTACATGTAGATGTCCTGGACGAACCTTACACTACAGAATACATTGTACAAACGGTTATCCCCAATGAGATTATACGTGTTGAATTCCGGCTGGGCTTCCGGGTAGAACACCGTATTCAGTCTATGTTCCGGAAAGTAGTGGAAGACATGGTACAGAATAAAGAAGTGAATGTGGTAAGCCGGTACGAATCGCTCAGCAGGAATAATGTACGAGGGGACTTCCGGTTTATCGTAATGGAAAAATTCCTCAGCCGTGATAATGCACTCCCTTTATGGGAACGCCTGGTGATGCGCGGCTATTTTATTTTGAAAAAATTCAGCCTTTCGGAAGAACGGGGATTTGGTCTCGACCCCTCGGATGTAACACTCGAAAAATACCCACTCATCGTATCTCCAGCGCCACCTTACCGGCTGACAAGGATCAAGGAATGAACAAACAAGACTTAGAAGCTGTCTAAAATCCATTCAGATGATAATGTGTAATAGTGGAAACATTCCCCTTCCCCCCTTCAAAGGGGGAATTTGCGCCGTTCCCTTGTCATTGTTCCATTGAAGAACGAACTGATCCTCTCCCTTTGAGGGGGAGAATGTGAGGGGTGTCGGATACTAATTCTTTTTCACCAATCATTTTTAGACAGGCTCTGAGAAAGATGTGTTGAATGTGTCAGATTACTCTACTCCACCCAGTCACAGATAAACAGATTGGTATCACGTGTACCACCGTTGTTACGATTGGAACTGAAGATAAGTCGTTTGCCATCCGGCGTAAACATCGGGAATGCATCGAATCCTCCGTCATGCGAGATTTTCTTCAGACCCGTGCCATCCAGATTGATGAGGTACATGTTAAACGGGAACCCTCTTTCGTATTCGTGATTGGATGCAAAAATAATACGCTTGCCATCAGGTGTGAAGTTAGGCGCCCAGTTGGCCTTCCCGATTGTGGTAACCTGACGGGCATTGCTCCCATCAGCATCGGCAACAAACAATTCCATTTCCGTAGGCATCACTAACCCTTCCGCAAGAAGGCGCTTATATTCATTGGCATCTTCTTCGGTTTTGAAGCGGGAAGCGCGCCAGAGTATTTTTGTGCCGTCCGGCGAAAACCATGCGCCGCCATCATAACCCAATTCGTGTGTAATCTGCTTTACATTACTGCCGTCAATATCCATTGTATAGAGGTCGAGGTCGCCGTTTCTTATAGAAGTGAATACGATCTTATCTCCCTTGGGCGAAATAGTCGCTTCTCCGTCATACCCGGGTTCATCCGTAAGTTGCTTTACAATATTCCCCTTCAGATCGGCCACGAAAATGTCATAGCTGTCATAGATCGGCCATACATATTTTTTAATCACAGAACGGTCCGGTACCGGCGGGCATTCATTCCCACCCAGATGGGTTGAAGCATACAGTACATGTTTTTTATCAGGCATGATATAGGCACAGGTAGTACGGCCTTTACCGGTACTTACAAGCTGATATTGAAAACTGTCTTTCGGGTTGGAGGGTATTTTACCATAATAAATCTGGTCGCACATTACCCCGTCTTCCGGAGCCGTACGCTGGAAAATAATATGCTCGTTGTCAAATCCGAAATAGGCTTCAGCATTATCGCCGCCGAAAGTAAGCTGGCGGATATTCTTAAAATGCTTTTCATCGGCATAACGCAAAGGATCTTTAGGATCCTGCTGCGCCTGCAGCGATAATGTATTCATACAAAGAGCAGCAACGGGCAATAATAAAAGAACTGAGTGTTTCATAATTATATCATTTTCCGCGGCAAAGCTACACTCTAAAGCCTTAGGAACCGACAGTTTTTGTCATGATAGTGTTGAATAATCCGACAATTTGAAAATTTGCCGGTTACAAACGATCATTTCCCAAAAACAAACAGCCTGTCCTTTTCAGAACAGGCTGTAAAATCATGCTGGCACTAACGATTACCTCGACCCCCATTTAAACTTCCTGCTGCCAGGGCATTTTGTCTGCCAATACTCTGCCACATTTCCGAATGCTTCAAAATAGATTGCTACGGAAAGACCGCCGAACCAATACCAGTCATTTGCCTTGCTGTCGCCACGTTGGTATTTATAATCGGGATAATAGTTTCCGTCCCAGTAAGGACTTTCGTTTCCGCGATAGGCAAGGTCTACTGCCAGCCTGCCTTTATGCTGTTCCAGCACGTCCATATTAACGTACGACTTGCTGACATCATCCAGATAATCGGTAGCCGTATAGCGGAAGCCAAGCTCGGTTGTGATCATCAGTGTCTTACCAACGAAAAACTTAAGCCCGCCACCGATGGGGAAAGCAACATTTACCAGGTTGTATTCTTTTCTGTCGGGGTATTCGGCCAATCCCTGCCCTTCCGTACCCAGGGGACGGAGGTATACTTTTTCATTATTGGGGCCATCCGTAAAAGGGTTGCTGTAATAAACCGCGAGACCGGCGAAGGCATAGGGTGTAAATTTAAATTTGTGCACCTCTATAGGCAGCATATTTACCTCAAGCGCACCATGCACCTCTGTTACATTACTGGCAAACCGCAGGTTTCGCTCCCGTTTCAATTGCACCTCCGACAAACTGTCGGCGCCGCCGATCTGTGTGCGGGAAATTCCGAAACGCAAACCCATATGGGGATTCATGTAATATTTATAAAACAGCCCGCCCATCGGTTTATAATTATAGGCCGGAAATACCTTTTCCTGGAGGTCTCCAATATAATTGGACACACCGGCCATGATCCCGACTTCGTGATGTGGCTGTGCATATGCGCCTGCCGTAAGCAGCATAGCAATCGAAAAAGAGCAAAAAAACTGTTTCATCTTTTTGTATAGATATGTTCTTTGTGCAAACAGAACCAAACGGTAAACTACCCTTACTTATTCCCGTCAACTACCGGAAAATCAAAACGGAACACACTTCACCTGGCCTGTTTTATTATTTTAGGATCGAAAGATAAAAACAATTTTTCAAAAACAAAATTGTATGGAGAGATTTTATATTGGTTACCTGGTTTATCGCCTCAGGATAATACGGAATGTCGTCCCCTTCCCTACTTCAGAATGACGGACATACAGAGATCCGTGATGATATTTTTCGATAATGCGTCTCGAAAGTGACAAACCCAGCCCCCAGCCCCGCTTTTTGGTTGTAAATCCGGGATGGAATACCTTTTTGACCTGATGTCGGGGCATTCCTTTACCAGAATCCGCAATATCAATAATGATCTGGCGCTGATGATCACTGACACATATCACTACCGTACCCTGGCCATCCATAGCGTCCAGCGCATTGCGGATCAGATTCTCAATCACCCAGTCAAAAAGCGGCCCGCTCAGCAACACAGGAATCTCCGTATCTTCCGTTTCAAGGCTGATCATCACCTTGCTGGGTGCACGCCGCTGCATATAACGGACCATCTCCCGCAGCCGTACCAGCAAATCTTCTTCTTCCAGTTGCGGAATACTCCCCACCTTTCCAAAGCGGTCTGCCACCAGCTTAAGCCGGTCAAGGTCCTTCCGTATTTCTGTAATGGCCTCCTGATCACCGTATTGCTCTTTCAATAATTCCAGCCAACCTTCGATAGAAGTGAGCGGTGTGCCGATCTGGTGAGCGGTTTCTTTAGAAAGGCCCACCCAAACCTGATTCTGAATAGACCTGTGCGCTGAACTTAAAGCAATCAGCACTACACCCAGGAACACAAAAATGATAGCGAGCTGCACATAGGGAAAGAAACGTAATTGACTCAGCAGGTGCGATTGACCATAATATATATAATTGATGCCTTCGCCATAATCGGATACGATCGGAGGCTGCAGCATCTTGAACTCTTCCAGTTTCCGCAAAGCAAACAAAGGATCCTTCGCCATCCGGGAGGTATCCAGATTTTTATAATCAATGATCCGCCCCTCTTCATCGGTAATGATCAGCGGAATCGTACGATTCTGGCTGATTACAGTGCTTGCAAAATCCACCTCCTGGTCATTGGCAGACGTTATGATGGCCCTGATGCCCAGCGCAAGTTGCTCAACATTCTTCGTTTCTTCCTGCGCAAGACGATGCGCCAGTTGATTGGTGTAAATCAAAGAAGCAGCAACGATGACAAGCGCCACCAGTATAAGAAATGTTTTCCAGTTGAGGTATTGTTGCATGGTCTGGCAGTTGCTAAACGAATATCCGGTAAAAATATTGTGATTTTAAAGGAATAGGTATATTTTTGTAGCGGAAATTTTGCAGAAAATGAGTACAGAACAACATACAGAAGATATAAATAACGATCTGACTACAGAAAATCCGCTGGATATTGAGCATGACAAACCTTCCAAATCCCGGTTTCTCTTCCTGCTTTTCTTTTTCGGATTTTTCATTTTTGCCTGGTCAGGTTGCTATAAGTTGTATGAACATAAATACGACTCCAACGCTGATGTCAAAGTCCCGGAAAATACACTCTACGAACCCAAGTATAAATAATCATTCGCATACAGCGCAATGATTGTATGTACACAAGATACCGCTGTAGTGATTCTTAGCTATAATGGCAGGAAATGGCATGAGCAATTCCTGCCATTAATTGTTTCTGAAGCAGCGCAAGATTATGAGGTGATCATCATTGATAACGCCTCTACCGACGATACTCTGTCTTATATACACGAATCTTTCCCAACGGTAAAAACACTGCAAATCCCCGTGAACAAGGGCTTTGCGTATGGCTATAGTGAAGGGCTGAAGCAGATACAGGCCAAATATTACGTACTGCTCAGCGCCGATTTTGAAGTCACCCATGGGTGGTTCTCACCGCTGCTCCATGCCATGCAACGCTACCCGGGGCTGGCTGCCTGCCAGCCCAAAATACGTTACTGGCGCGACCGGGAGTATTTTGAATATGCAGGCGCCGGCGGCGGCTTTATGGATAAATGGGGCTATCTGTTTTGCCGGGGGCGGATATTCAACGATCTGGAAAAAGATCACGGTCAATACGATGATGACATTGAAGTATTCTGGGCATCGGGCGGATGCTTTATGGTACGCGCCGATCTGTATCACAAGCTCGGCGGACTGGAAGCGGACCTTTATGCGCATATGGAAGAAGTAGACCTGTGCTGGCGTCTCAAAAATGCCGGTTACCGGATCGGTTATATCGGTCAGTCCACCGTTTACCATGTCGGAGGAAGTGTAATCAGCTATGGCAGCCCGCAAAAGCTGTATTACAATTTCCGCAACAACCTGATCCTTCTGTTTAAAAACGAAAAGGCATCACGTCTGTGCTGGCTGTTCCCTTTAAGGCTGGTGCTGGACGGAATAGCAGGGTTGCAGATGCTGTTTTCGGGGAATTTCCGGGGGATGTTCACAATTATAAAAGCTCATTTTCATTTTTACGGCAGCCTCGGCAAATGGGCGTCCCGACGGAAACAGGCGCAAAAACACGTAACACATCGCAATGAAAAAGGCGTCTACCCCAAAAGCATTATCTGGCAATATTTCGCCTTGCGAAAGAAGACCTTTCCAAAATTGAAGTGGGAGCCGGAACGGCTGTAATAAAGATGTGACTAATGTGGGAGATGTGTTTGATGTGTTTTAAATATGTTTAAACACATCTGTCACATCACACACATCCAACTCATCCATATATACCCACTTAATTTTTAAAAATTATCTTTGCCCGCAAATTTACTATTCTATGCAGCAATCCGTTTTTGATCAGATGCAGCAAATGGGGCATGAACAGGTGGTTTTCTGCCACGATCCCCATTCCGGTCTGAATGCTATTATTGCCATACACGATACTACCCTCGGTCCCGCGCTCGGCGGCACACGGTTGTGGAATTATAATACCCATGACGAAGCCATCATTGACGCGCTTCGCCTCAGCCGTGGCATGACCTATAAAGCGGCCATCAGCGGACTGAATCTCGGTGGTGGCAAAGCCGTTATCATTGGAGATGCTGCCGCAATTAAATCGGAAGCACTCTGGCGCCGGTACGGAAAATTTGTAGACAGCCTGAACGGAAAATATATAACTGCTGAAGACGTGAATACAGCAGCAAGAGACATGGAATATATCGCGCTGGAAACAAAACATGTAACCGGCGTTCCCGAATATATGGGTGGCAGTGGCGATCCTTCTCCTTTCACGGCTTACGGCGTATTCACCGGCATGAAAGCCGCTGCAAAAAAGACATGGGGCAATGACAGTCTGAGCGGCAGAAAAGTACTGGTACAGGGAGTAGGCCATGTAGGCCAATACCTGGTAGAACACCTGGTAAAAGAAGGAGCCCACGTAGCTATTTCTGATATCAATGAAGTGAAAATACGGCAGACCGTTGCCAAATTTCCTTCCGTAACCGTACTCAGCAACGGCGACATCTGGAATTATGACATGGACATTTACGCTCCCTGCGCGCTCGGCGCTACGGTGAATACCGACACTATCGGCAAGCTGAAATGCGCTATTATTGCCGGAGCCGCCAATAATCAACTGGAAGACGAAGAGGTACATGGCCCTATGCTGATAAGCAAGGGCATACTGTATGCGCCGGACTTCCTGATCAACGCAGGCGGGCTGATCAATGTAAGTGCAGAACTGGACGGATATAATAAAGAAAGAGTATTGGGTAAAGTAGAGAAAATCTATGACCGTACCCTGGAAATATTCGCCAAGAGTGAAGCGGAAAAAACCCACACCCAACGTGCAGCTATCCAGATCGCAGAGAAACGTTTGCAGGATATTGCAAACGTGAAGGCGAAGCTGTAAGATTGGTGTGTTTGATGTGTGGGATGTGACAGATGTGTCTGAACACATTTTCCATATCCCACACATCAAACACATCTTTTACACCGAAAACCGTATCCCCTGTGCCAGCGGCAGCTGATCACTCCAGTTGATGGTATTTGTCTGCCGGCGCATATAGGCTTTCCAGCTATCGGAGCCGCTTTCCCGTCCGCCACCGGTTTCTTTTTCGCCCCCGAAGGCGCCGCCGATCTCCGCACCGCTCGTTCCGATATTCACATTGGCAATCCCGCAATCGCTGCCCTGGTGGGAAAGGAACTGCTCCGCCTCGCGCATGTTCAGCGTCATGATAGAAGAAGACAAACCCTGCGGCACATTATTCTGTATCGCAATCGCCTCTTCGAGTGTTTTATATTTTATGAGATAAAGGATTGGGGCAAACGTTTCCTGCTGCACGATCTGTGCATCAGGAGCCACTTCATAAATACAGGGCTTCACATAGCAGCCGCTTTCATAGCCTTCGCCGGTCAATATGCCGGCGGCGGCAACCGGCTTTGCACCTTCTTTCTTTAAAATTGAAATGGTCTTCAGATAGGCAGCCACCGCATCTTTGTCAATCAGAGGACCAACATGCGTGTTTTCATCCAGCGGGTTGCCGATACGCAGTTGTTTATAGGCAGCCACCAGCTTTTTACGGAATGCTTCATACACTTTTTCATGGATGATCAGGCGACGTGTGGTAGTGCACCGTTGGCCGGCCGTACCCACTGCTCCAAATAATGCGGCACGCAAGGCAATATCCAGATCGGCATGCTCGGAAATGATAATGGCATTATTACCGCCCAGCTCCAGCAATGAACGTCCGAGCCGTGTCCCTACAGCGGCTGCCACCGCTTTTCCCATTCGTGTGGAACCCGTAGCCGACACCAGCGGAATACGCGTATCGCTGCTCATCCATTCACCTGTATCGCGTCCGCCCACCACTAGACCATTTACGCCTTCCGGCACTTTGTTGGCTTTGAAAACTCCTGCTACTATATGCTGGCAGGCAATGGCTGTAAGCGGTGTTTTTTCAGAAGGTTTCCAGACACAGGTATTACCACATACCCAGGCGATGAAGCTGTTCCAGCTCCATACAGCAACAGGGAAATTAAACGCACTGATGATCCCTACCACACCCAGCGGATGCCATTGTTCATACATACGGTGCATGGGGCGTTCGCTGTGCATCGTCAGACCATACAACTGACGGGAAAGCCCGGTAGCAAAGTCTGCAATATCAATCATCTCCTGAACTTCACCCAGACCTTCCTGCAGGCTTTTGCCCATCTCATAAGACACCAGCCGACCCAACGGATCTTTGTATTTACGCAGTGCCTCCCCGATCTGCCGCACTATCTCACCGCGTCTGGGCGCCGGCCACATCCGCCATTCGGGGAATGCGGAGACCGCCTCTGCCACTACGGCATCATACGATTTACGGGTAACGCCGGTCACGGAGGCAATACGTTTACCATCCACGGGAGAAAAAGAGTCAATAATGTCACCTCCTGCCTTCAGCCATTTTGTGCCGTTGGCGGCACCTTCGTTGTGCTTGTCTATGCCGAGTGTGGCAAGGATTTTCCGGAGTTTCATAAAGAAATAATATTGATCCGGTGCAAACATACGTATTCCCGGACGATCTGATTGATAATGGACAATTGGCAATGAATAGATCGCATAGTAGAGACAAGGCATGCCTTGTCTCTACGCAATATCAACTGCCGAAGTCCATAAAGAAACAATAAGGGAAACGGTTGGACAAATAAAAATAACGCTGCCTGGCCGGCATAGACAGAAACGTGGTATCCGGTATTTTCCGGATCAGTATATTGTCGTATCGCGGCTGACTGCCATCCGGGTAATGATAGGCCGGGGGATCTGGCGGGGCCCATACCTGTATGGAGACAGCGCTGTCCCGGTATATCACCGGACGGATCTCCACAGGTTCTTCTTCCGCATTACAGGAAAGCAGAAGCAGGAATATCCAGCAATTCACAAAAGTATATCTGCACATGCCAGGATATTTCATACGGGGATTAGTAATAATAAAACAGCGTATCGTCACCGCACCAGTGTCACGTCTCCTTTCCGGTAGTCTGCTCTGCCGGTCATTGTTTCCATGTCTATCGTATAGAAATATACTCCTGCTTCCGCCGGCGTACCATCGCTGTAACGCCCGTCCCAGCCACGTACGGCTGTTGTTCCCGAAGCTTCCCACACCAGCTTACCCCAACGGTTGTAGATCAGGAACTGGCGGACAAGCGGCGGCACGCCGGTACTTGCCGGCCGGAAATAATCATTAAGACCATCCCCATCAGGGCTGAACGCCGAAGGGATAAATAATACCGGCACTACACGAACTTCAACCTCCGCGCTATCCTTACAACCCGCTTCCGAAATACCAACAACAATATACTTACACGTGGTATCCGCAGCACGGGACTGAGCATACGCTGTCTGATCGGCAAACAAATGGCCCGGACGCCATGCGATCACCCGGTATGGCTTTTCCGATGACGTCTCCAGATAAATCGTTTCGCCGTGGTTCACTAATGCGGATGAGGCAGACAAGTCCAGCGAGAAATCAACCACGCGTACCGTTTGTGTCGTCGTGTCACGGCAGCCATAGCTATTCTCAACCGACAATGAAACCCTGTACTCCCCTGTATAGTTGTATGTATGACTGACATCTTCCCTACCCGTCTCTGATTGTCCGTCTCCGAACACCCATTGCCAGGTAACTGATGAATCCGCACTTTCAAACAACAGGCTTTCTCCCTTACACACCAGACCTTCGGTAAAAAACGACGCATCCGCAGCAGGGTGAGGCAGTACCCAGAGCACATACACCGTATCACAGCCACCGGGCGCACGTACCCATACGCGGTAGCCTCCCGGCTTAAGGTCATTTAAAGTATCGCCATCGCGGCTTTCCGTTTCGCGTAAGATGATTCCGCCGCCATCCGTCCATGTATAAGTATACGTTGTCGTATCCGATGGGGTCATCCACAAAATCCCGTCTGCATGCTCCGGGCAGCTATATCCGTCCGGGCCGGCCAAGGGGTTACGCTGAATCCGGACAATGATCGTATCCGTATATGGCCGGTGGCATTCATCATAGTATTCTACCGTATACATACCCGGAGCATATACCGTACGACTGATACCGGTACTGCCATCTTCCCACAAATAGCCCTGCGCAGCAGGGTCTGCCGTCAGCACGGCACTGTCTGCTTCACATAAAACAACCTCCCGGCTATGGCTACGAAATTTTGTAACAATCGGCATCACATAATTATTACCCAAGGTGAACGTTGAATAAGATCCGGGCAACAACACCAATGCACGTGCACGGTACTGACAGGCCGGCACCGGCAGATCCGGAGCTTCGATCACACCCAAGCTATCTGTCTGCCTGGTATACAGGAAATATATTTTTCCATCCGGCCCGCGTCTCAAATGTGAATTTATCCCGCAATTACCCACCAGCGTTTTAGAAGCTCTGATACCAGCAGTGCCTCCGGCCGCCAGCATATCGTATTGGTAAATATACCTGCTGTCGGTACCCGTGTTATTGACTTCCCTGATACCGCTGACATACAGCTTTGAATTATCGCCGGAAAAAGCCACGCCGGAGAAGCTATTACCCTGTGTTAACTGCAGCATCGTGTCCAGGACAAAGGCATTCGACACTTGCCCTGTGGATGGATCAAAATCAAACACCTCTGCGTGGGCAGCAGCTAAATAGGCAGCAGCTATCCTTGTACGGTCCGGCGATACAGTCATTTGCCCTACGACCCACCACCGGTTTCTGAACGTGGTCGTATTACCGGCCGTCCCGGGAAGGGAACCCATAACGCCCGTATAGGAAGGCACAGGCGTATCATTGATGCCCCCTGCAGATATTTCATAAGCCTTAAACAGGTTTGTATCCAGATCATGTACCAGCAGCCAGATATTGCAATTGTTTCCCGGCACTGCAATCATCTTTTCCGTAAGATTAGAATCCAGGAATACCCATTTCCGGGTCAGGTCTATATCCCCCAGTCCACCATTCAATGACATATCTACCACGCTGTAAAATAAATGTCCGCCGTTACCGGTAGCATGCCGCTCAAATTCAGTCAAAGAGAAGATATAATATTTGCCCTCCTCCCCGATAACCGGTACAATCTGTGCACCATGCTGTGCGCTCTCTGTCACATAGCTTAGAGGCCACCCATGCAATGTTCCCCCTCCCAGCATCAGGTTATGCATTCTGTCCCAAACCCGGGAGCCGTCTGTATAAAACAACAACTGCCCTGTAGCATCAGATACGGCAGCACATGCTTCCATATTATTAAAAAAGCCTATTCCACCTATCTCTGTCCGATATGCTGCTACTGCAGATCCGTTAAAATCAAGCCCGCCTTTAAACCCGAAAGCCCACACATTATTCTCCCCCTGCCCGAATGCAGACAATCCGTAGAGGAGGAATAAAAACGCCAGACAAAATCTCATAACCCCTTATTAATGGCATTAGAACCAATATCATTCCAAATAAAAAATCGTTGACCACATTTTCGCAATGTGGCCAACGATACCTTCAACTCATCAGTCATTACCTGTCTTCGACAGTTTTTCTGTTTTTATAACCCGACCGGACTCATCAGTCAGTTGCAGGATATAAATGCCATTGGACAGGCTGCTGACATCTATGGCAGTTGTAACGCCCGACTGCAATACCACCTTACCTTCAATGCTTGTTATTACCGCACTCAATGCAATGGGAGCAGTGATATGAACTACTTCATGTGCAGGGTTAGGATATACTTTTACCTGCCGGCTGATAACACCTGTTTCTTCAACATTATCGGTATTCAGATACGGAAATATAACAGACGTACCTGCACAGTCATTCCCGTCCGTCACGGCTACTGTATAATTACCACCGATAATCGGCATATAAGTCTGACTGGTAGCGCCCGGTATCAATGTATTGTTTATATACCACTGGTATGTATCAAATGCCCCGGTACTCAATATACCGCCGGACTCTGTAATGACCGGCACCGGCACCGGCAGCTCTGTTACCGTTACCGGATCGGAAGTATCCGCACAACGATACCTGTTACTGATAATAACGTTATAGCTGCCATCACTCCATGCAACAAACATACTATCTGTTGCAGCATTCAGCACTGCATTATTCTTTAGCCAGCGGTATGTCTGGTTGCTACCTGCAGAAGCATATAATGCTACACTGTCGCCCTGGCAAAACGACAGAGATCCATTGTAAAGTATAGCAGCAGCAGGCGGTGTACATGCTGCCATATTATATTTCGAAAATATCCCCCTGGTGCCACTCGCAGCCAGTATCGTATCACCATTATAATCCATCATATAGCTATACGCCCCGGCAATAAGCGCATAACCGCTATCATCCGTTATAATATCGTTTATGCCGGCCATTCCTCCAAGATACGCTCCGGAAATATATGCCCCTGAAGAATCGTAGCAGGCATAAAATGCATCCAGGGACTGCACAGACTTTGCCAATATCTCACCCTCGGTACCGAGCGTAACAGATCCTATAAAGTCTCCTGCCAGGTACACATTACCCTGGTGATCAACAGCGGAGGATCTGAAATTCTGATCCCTTGGCCCTCCCATATTCCAGGCTGAAACATAGTTACCGGCGGTATCGTACTTAGCGCAAAACAGATCCACCCTTCCCCCGTTACTGATAAGCTCCGCAGTACCCGGACCGGGATCAAAATCTTTAGTTCCGGCAAAATCGCTCGTCAGGTACACATATTGCTTCTTGTCGGACAAAAGCCCATATCTGGTACCATTCCTAAATAAATCAAGCTGGGAAACATTCATATATGATCCGGAAGCGCTATACTTGGCGATGAATACTTCGTTGCTTGCAACAGGTGTAAGCTCAGTAGTACCCGTACCAGGGTCAAAGTCCACTGCCCCCGCGAACGTCCCGCACAAATACACATTATTAGCCCCATCCAGTACAATGGAGTGTGCAAATTCATTCAGTCTGCTTCCCAGCTTATGCGCGAATATATATTCACCCTGATCATTGTACTTTGCAAAAAACACATCTTTGGTATATGTACTGCCGTTGGGCAGAGCTATCAGATTTACAGTTGCCGTCCCCGGATCAAAATCCGCCGAACCTGCAAAGGTACCTGTAAGAAATATAGCCCCTGAAGGATCTATGACCATTTTAACATCTCCCCTGTTATTAGAATAACCGTCTTCACGGGAGCCACCAAGTCCCTTCGACCAGATATAGTTACCCAAGGAATCATATTTTGCAAAGAAAGCATCCTTATTACCTTTGCTGGCAAGAGATGCAGTTCCTGTACCCATATCAAAACTAAGCGTATTCTGGAACGCCCCGGCGATAAAAACATTACCCGTATCGCCTATAACAACATCGCTGATCCAGGTTTGCCCTGTCAGAAGCGTCTTAGCATACAGGTAATTACCGGCGCCGTCATATTTAGCCAGAACGGTACCTGAACCATTCAATATAGCAACACCCGGACCTGTATCAAAATCAATATCACCAGCATAATTAGCTACCACGTAAATGTTACCCGAAATATCCTTCCTGATAAATGAGGCCCCTGAAAAAACCGTATTAGTTGGGGGATAACCGCCCAAACGTCTGGCATTGAGATAATCTCCACCTGCGTCATATTTTGCAAGGTAAATCCCGTCCACATTGTCTGTAGATACGGATCCGGATATTAAATTAGCCGTACCTGCGCCCGGATCAAAATCAATTTCTCTCGAAAAAATCCCTGATATATACAGGTTACCGGCAGCGTCAAATCCTATATATTTTTGCTCCTGGGATGGATTAGAGCTGATGCTAAGCGCCTGAGCCAATACATAATTTCCGGAGGGATCGTATTTGGCATAGAAAATATTATTTCCGGCTGTACCAACCGATACCCCGGGGGCAAAGTCGGCGGGATTACCAATAAATCCGGTTAAATAAATATTACCCGCATCATCAACAACGATATGTGTACCTATATCCGTTCCCTGATAACCGCTTGAATTGCCTATATTTTTAGCGAAAAGAAAGTTTCCGGAAGGCCCGTATTTAGCAAAAAATATACCTTGATCAGTGGGTATAGTGCCACTTACCAGTTTGTCTACGCCTGTTCCCGGGTCAAAATCCACCGTATCCGAAAAAGTACCTGTGAGGTAAGCATTCCCGTCCTTATCAGATGTGATGGCATATCCTATGTCAGTTCGAGTACCTCCTACTGCATGGGCGTATACATAATTTCCTATAGAATTATATTTAGCAACAAAAATATCCGACTGACCATTGCTGATCAAATCAGCAGTACCGGTACCAGGATCAAAATCAACAGGGAGCGTTCCGGATAATTGTCCTGTTATATACATATTACCGGTTTTATCCACGCTCATATGCTGAGGATAAATTGCATTCGCACTTGTACTGCTGCCAATTTGTTTTGCATAGATATAACTACCGGCTGTATCATACTTGGCATAAAACATCCCATAAACACCGGTAGGATTCTCGAGATAAGCCTGACCAGCTCCCGGGTCAAAGTCTACTGTATCCGAAAACCGGCCGCTTATATAAACATTCCCCTGTTCATCGGCACCGATACCGGAAACAAAAGAGTTACTTGGTCTACTGTCTTTAGTTCTGATCTCTTTGGCATAAATATAATCTCCATCAGAGGTATACTTTGCCAGGTATATGCTTGTGTAAGTTGCCTGAGCCGGACCTACTCCTGCAGAAAGCAAGGCTACTCCCGGCCCAATATCAAAATCCAGCGTGCCACCGAATGTACCTGTAACGAGGATGTTATTGTTATTATCTAATGTAATGCCACCTACATCCGCTTGCCCAAAGCCATCAATACCCCGGGCAAATACCAAAGCTCCGGACGCATTATATTTGGCTATAAAAGCGCTCCAATAGGCTGTACTTTTCAGATTATGTACGCCACTACCGGGATCAAAATCTGGCATCCCCATAAAAACACCCGCCAAATACCTGTTACCGGCCGTGTCCGTATGTACCTTGACCTTTGAAAACGTACCAACAGTATCTGATCCTGAAAGTTCCTTTACCCAATACTGTGCCTCTACACCTCCACTCCATATCATACACGTGGAGATCAATCCCAAAAAGTATAAAACTTTTGCTTTCATTTTACTGAAATTTTAAGTGTGATACATTCCCGGCTATCACCTCCCGGAAATTGTAAGCTTCCCCTGGATAAAATAACCGGTTACCATTTGCATTATTGTCAGCAGATTGTATTTTTTGGAACCGGCCGATTCCGGGTGCCTGACAATAATAACCTTCGGGGCTTGTGCTGCTTTATAGCATGTCTTGCTTTTCTCCGCTATAAATGGCTGCCACAAACCCTGAAACAAAAATGCGGCACATTACAACTACAGCATAGAGTAATATATCTCACATTTTTTTTTGCCATACGTAAGGCAATTATAACAGACACTTACCTGTGTACCCCAACCATTATATACATTCCAGACTCATTTAACAAAAAGGATTCTTATTTACAAAATAATATATCTAAAAATTCACAACAAACAAACATAAATTAATGAATGTTAATTAGTTGCGGTAAATTGTGAAAGGAAAATGAAATGTGCTGATGAACCCGCCGCCTGATCCGGTATTTATAGATCCCTTTACCGATTTCGGCTTCAAGAGATTATTCGGAAGCGAGCCAGCCAAGGACCTGCTTATTGACTTTCTTAATGCGCTTTTTGAAGGACATAAAAAGATATCCGACATCATTTACAACAAAACCGAATTCCCCGGAGCGGGAAAGGACAGCCGGTCTGTCATTTTCGACCTGCTGTGTACCGGCGACAACGGGGAACAATTCCTGATAGAAGTACAGAAAGCGAAACAGGAATATTTCCGCGACCGTTGTGTATATTATACCTCCTCTCTGATCTGCGACCAGATACGGCGCGGCGATACCGGCTGGAACTACCAGCTTAAGGAAGTGTACCTGATCGGGCTCATGGATTTCTGCTTTGACAATACCCGGCCTCATAAATACCTGCACGATGTACAGCTCACAGAAAAAGAGACGCACGAGGTATTCTACGACCGGGTCGGTTACCTGTTCATTGAAATACCTAAATTCAACAAAACGGAAACAGAGCTGACAACCACAACAGATCAGTGGCTTTTTGTGCTGAAAAACATGCACAAAATGAACAAAATACCCGTATTTTTGAGAAAACCTGTATTCAGTAAACTGTTTAAATTATCCAGGATGAGCAATTTATCAACCGAAGAACGCCGGATATATGACGTGAGCCTCAAGCGTAAATGGGATTGGGAAAATTCGCTGGCGTATGCGCAGAAAGAAGCGCAGACAAAGGGACTTGAGGAAGGTATGAAAGAAGGTATAGAGGCAGGCAGAAAGAAAGGTATAGAAGAAGGTTTGAAAGAAGGCAGAAAGAAAGGACGTGAAGAAGGACGCGAAGAAGGACGCGAAGAAGGCATAAGAGAAGTGGCCCGACGATTGAAGGCACAGGGCATTCCGGTAACTTCAATCGCAGCGGCTACCGGGATTTCCGAGGCCGCAATCGAACAATTATGAACCTGGCAGTCTGTATAACCCGGGCTTACAGCCGCCGCAATCCATTACCCGTTTCTCCCCATCTACCGGACATTCATCCGTCCGGATGCTGTCGTTTACATTATTGTCAGTAAATTGTCTTTTCCCGAACCGGCCGATTGCAGATACCTGACAATAATTACCTTTGGGCTGTGTGCTTGCTTTATGGCATGTCTTGCTTTTCTCCGCCATAGCAGCATATCTCATATTTCCAACAATACAATAACCCTGTTATGGCCGGTAAGTACAACATACAGCAGCCGGGAATACCTGCAAGAAAATGGCGCAACAACTTGCATATGTTGCTCATGCTGTACTGCATGAGCATGTACGGTACAACAACATCCGCTCAGTCACAACCCGGGGATATTCCCTCCCGGATACACACTTGGGCAGATACGGCATCCATTGACTCTGTCATTGAACGGGCCAACGGGCTCCGGTACAGTCATCCCGACAGCGCCATACAACTGGCGCAATATGCCTTCGCGCACAGCATCATGGCGCAGTATCATTACGGGGCGGCACGTGCCTTGGGCGTATCCGGAGTTGCGCTTATGGAACGAGGACATTACCAGGAAGCAGCAGAACGGTTCAGACAGGGCGTGCTGCTTACCGGCACTAATGAAGACAACATTGTGCTGCGGGCACAGCTCTATAGTTCGCTCGGAAATGCTTATTTCTACCAGGGCCTCAGCGATTCTGCAGCCAGCGCGTCATACAAAGCCAGGGATATACTGGAAGCGCACAAGCAGGATCAGCACGCCAAAGCATCCGGCGTGTACAATAACCTCGCCGGCCTGTGGTATCATATGCAGGATATGGATCAATTTCTGTACTTCATCTCACGGTCGGAAGCCATCGCGCTCAGGTACAACAGCCGTAAAGACCTCGCCAATATATACGCCAACAAAGGCTCTGCCTATATGCACCTGAAACCGGTACCGGATTCCGCATGGTATTATTTCACCCTCGTCCGGCAGCTCAGACCGGATCGGTACAGCACACCCAATGCTGCCGCCCTGCTCAGCACCGGCATGCTGCTCAACAACCGCAACAAGCCGGAACAGGCAATCCCCTATTTTAAAGAAGTACTGGATATCGGCAACGAAACGGGCAATCCGCAATACCGGCTCAACGCATTGTACGAGTTGGGTAATGCCTATGCCCGCCGGTATGATCATAAGCAAGCGGAAGCCATGTACCTGGACGCGCTGAAAATCCAGGAGTCTGCCGCCGCACCGGCCTACCTCACCAATATATACGGTGCACTCTCCCGGCTCTATGCCGCCATGAACTTGTACGACAAAGCCTATGCGTACCAGGAAAAAGCATACGAATCCCTCAAGCCACTGACAGATCAGGAAGTACAAAAAAACATCCGTGATCTGGATATACGCTACCGGTCAGCAGAGAAGGATAAAAAAATCGCGCAGGACAGGTTACGTCTGTATATGCAACAAAACAGCATCCGCAAAAAGAATATATGGATCGGTATCATCAGCGGTATAGCAATACTGGCAGTAGCCGCTGCCGGCCTGGGCTACCGCTACCAGCAGAAAATACAACGCGCGCGCATCCGGAATATCAAACAACAGCAGAAAATAACTCAGTTGCACGCCGTCATGCAAGGTGAAGAACAGGAACGCACCCGTATGGCACAGGAGCTGCACGACGGCGTAGGCGGCATGCTTGCGGCTATCAAGATGAACGTAAGCGCCGCACAAAGCCGGGAAGATCCGCGCCAGGCCGCCCGCGACCTTACCGATGTCATGCAGTTGGTGGAAGACACCGCTAACGAAGTGCGCAGGACGGCACACAACCTCATGCCGGCCGTACTTACCAACCATACTTTTCCTGAAGCCATCCGTTTCTTCTGTGATAAGGTCAACAAGCTCGACCGCCTGCAGATAGATCTACGCTTCCTGACACCTTGGGAAAACCCCGGCAAATCTTTCGAGTTGGCACTCTACCGCATCCTCCAGGAGCTGATCCAGAACGTGGTGAAACATGCAGACGCAACTCATCTGATCATCCAGTTCCGGCAGCACGACAACATGCTGCATGTAACCGTAGAAGACAATGGAAAGGGGTTCCGGGTAAACGGAGAAAAAAAAGGGATCGGGCTGCACAACATACGCAGCCGTGTGGAAGTACTGCAGGGCATTGCTTCTATAGAATCAGTATCGGGTAGTGGCACTACCTGCTATCTTGAGTTTAACCTGTTGGAATATAAAACATATACTCATGAACATATCCATCAGCATAGCTGACGACCACCCGATGGTTATTGATGGTGTACAAAAAATGCTTTCGGAATGTGGACATATCACCCTGTCCCACGCGTGGCCGGACGGGACAGCGTTACTGGCGGGGCTTGAATCGGAGCAACCCGATGTGCTCCTCCTCGACATACAGATGCCCGGAAAAACCGGTGATGAGCTGGCACCGCTGATCCTGAAAAAATACCCGGAAATGAAAATTCTGGCTCTGACCAATTTCGACAGCACGCTGCATGTGCAGCATATGCTCCGGCACGGCGTACTGGGTTATCTGCTCAAAACAACCGACCGGGAAACGCTGATCACTGCTATTGAAACGGTGTATTGGGGTGAAGAATTTATCCAGGAATCCCTGCGGGAAAAATTAAATCTTGCTGGGCAACGGATAAAAAGAGAGGTATCCACCAAGTCGGCGCTTACCCCACGAGAAAAAGAAGTACTACGCTGTATCGTCAATGGCGACAATGCCCAGGAGATTGCCGAAAAATTATTCCTGAGTGTACGTACCGTAGAAAATTACCGGTTTAACCTGCTGCTGAAGCTGGACGCAAAAAACATCGCTGTGCTGGTGCGCAAAGCGCTGGAACTGGGACTGACGGATAAAACGTAGGGGCGGAGTTCATCCCCACCCAAATAAAACAACCGCGAGGGTTGCCCCTACAACACAAACGGACTATCGAAATCTTCCAGCACAACAAAAGACCGGTCGCGGGGCGACATCACGGGAGACGGCACATCCCAATCAAAACCGAAGCTATCATAACGAATACCAGTATCATGCTCCCGGCTGTACTCTGATGATACAAGGTAATAAGTGACCGCATCATCAGTCAGTGATTTGAAGCCATGGGCAAAACCCTCCGGTATGTATAAGGCCCTGTGGTTTACAGACGATAGTTCCTGCGCTTCATATTGTCCATAAGTCGGCGATTCTTTCCGTAGATCTACGATCACATCCAGAATCGCACCCTGCGGACAAAACACAACCTTACTGTGACCATGCGGCGGCAACTGAAAATGCATTCCACGGATCACATCCTTTACGGAATGCGAGAAATAACTCTCACGCAAAGCAAACACGATCCCCGACTCCCGGAACATTGTTTCATGAAATGTTTTTACAAACAGACCACGCTCATCTGTAAATGCAGGGAGATCCAGTATGAGCGCTCCCTGTAATGAAGATGGTTTAAAAATCATAATCTCACAATTAATACAATTCTCAATGGAGGTATCTGTCACATCAAACAAATATACCTACCTAAAATACCCCTCAATCTGTCGCATACATTTTTCAACTGCCGTACTGGTTTTATCCGCGTACCATTCAGCAGTCCAGCGGATAGCAGTTGCTGCATCCAGTAGTGGTTGCCAACCAAGTGTTTTCTTAGCTTTATCACTGTCGAGCAGCAACAACTTAGCTTCATGAGGTGCATTTTCATGAGGCGTTGCATCATAAGCTCCGTTATCACCATACGCATCCAGGAAGATCTGCGTCAGCACTTCCACCGTTTTTTCATCATGCCGCTCCGGACCAAAATTATAAGCACCGGGGTACCGTACCGGATCTTCACTCATTTTTGCCGCCAGTGTCAGATATCCCCCAAGCGGCTCCAGCACATGTTGCCACGGACGAACCGACTGCGGATTACGCAATTTTACCTTTTGCTGTTTATCCAACGCACGGACAATATCAGGTATGATCCGGTCTTCGGCATAATCACCACCGCCGATCACATTGCCCGCACGTACGGAAGCAATTGCTTTACGATGTTTTTCATACTGATCCGGATGAAAGAAAGAACGGGTATAGGATGAAACTACGATCTCCGCAGCAGCCTTACTGGCAGAATAAGGATCATAACCACCGAGTTTGTCATCTTCCGTAAACGGTGTACCTCTCTCCGGATTTTCATATACCTTATCAGTGGTGATCATAAGTCCGACAGCCGGATGAGCCAACGCTCGCATCGCCTCCAGGACATGAGCTGTGCCGATCGCATTGACCGCAAAAGTGTCTACAGGATACTCATAGCTGCGCCGTACCAGCGACTGCGCCGCCAAATGAAACACAAAATGCGGCTCAAAACGCACCATCTCACCTTTCAATTGGTGCAGATCCCGCAGATCGGCCATTACAGAAGCATAACAAAGTTTGTCTCCATTGATTTTGTGATAGAGATCATAATCATTTTCAGGCGCCAGCGAATATCCCTTTACATCTGCCCCGAACCAGTGCAATATCTGCAACAACCAAGCACCTTTAAATCCTGTATGTCCGGTAAGAAATACACGCTTTCCCTTGAATATCTCTTTTAAATAGGATGATGTCATTATACTTACATTTGAGAACTCACCACTTCTTCCAAAGCGGCTTATATTGCCATAAATGCTCCAACTCCTCCTTGTCCCGCAGGGTATCCATACACTTCCAGAAGCCCTGATGGCGGAATGCCGTTATCTGAGCATCGCGTGCCAGATCATTCATCGGTTGCTGCTCCCACATAATCAGATCGGCATCATCGTGGAGGTAATCCGCAATACCCGGTTCTATCACAAAAAAACCACCATTGATCCAAGTGCCGCTATCGGCCGGCTTTTCTTCAAAACTATTGATCATACCATTCTCCTGCATACTGATGACACCGAAACGGCTGGTTGCCTGTATGGCAGTCATTGTACATATCTTACCAGACTCTTTGTGGAAACGAACCAATTCATCCACGTTTATATCTGCAACACCATCCCCGTAAGTCAGCAGGAACGTCTCATTACCAACATAGGGCAATACACGTTTCAGCCTCCCGGCCGTCATCGTATCCAGCCCGGTTTCGATCAGGGATACTTTAAACGGTTCGGCAAAATTATTATGTACTTCTATCGAATTATTCGCCAGATCAACAGTTACATCTGCGTTGTGCATGAAGTAGTTTACAAAATACTCCTTGATCATCCAGCCGCGATAACCGAGGCAAACAATAAACTCAGTATGTCCATAGGTTGCATATATCTTCATGATATGCCAAAGGATCGGCTTTCCACCGATCTCAATCATAGGCTTGGGACGTAAAGAGGATTCTTCAGATATACGCGTACCCCGCCCGCCGGCAAATAAAACGACCTTCATCAGGAAATTATTATTGTAAACAACGCGGCAAAAATAATGATTTAGACTGGAGATCGTGATTATTATGAAGTTAATATAACAATAATAACATCCAAGCAGGAAATACCCCTATTTTCCCGCTAACCTGCTATCTTGCAGCATGTTTGTAAAAAAGACGATGGGGGAGCTGGGACGGAAAACAGTAGCGGAAGTGGAACAGACAAACCGCCGCCCTGTAATCATTATTCTGGATGATGTACGCAGCATGCACAATGTAGGATCCGCATTCCGCACCTGCGATGCATTCATGGCACATGCCCTGTGGCTATGCGGCTATACACCTGCTCCGCCACACCGGGACATCCACAAAACCGCACTGGGCGCTACAGAAACGGTTCCCTGGCAACATTTTCCGGATACTGTCACCGCTGTCCATACAGCCCGGGAAAACGGGTTTCGTATTATTTGCATCGAACAGGCGCACAACAGCACATCTTTACCCGCCTTTCACTGGGATAGAGATACCCCTCTGGCACTGGTATTCGGCAATGAGGTCAATGGCGTACACAACGATGTGCTGGCGCAGGCGGACATCTGCCTTGAAATTCCGCAATGGGGCAGCAAACACTCATTAAATATATCTGTGAGCCTTGGAGTGGTACTTTGGGAATTAGTGCGCGGCCTTTAAGAAATCCGTCACAAGATACGCGATCAGCTTCGCAGTGGAAATGTCTGCCCGGCCATCCTGCAGCCGGGTAGCACCTTCGGCAATATGGAGATAAGCCGCGTCAGTCTCAGTGGCGCACCAGTTGAGATACTGGCGTGCCTGCAATGCAGCAATACCGCATGGCGTTGCTGCGCTCGACAGCGCATCGGCAATACAATCCAGATCAAACTCTATACCACAGGGCGCACCGTCCGTATGCCGGACCGCCTGGGTTACCGCTTCGCGGAATGTCTGCCTTTCCCTGATAAAAATATCTTCGTAAAATGAGCAATGGATCGCCGGATCTTGCTTCATTTCCGCTACGACCTCCCGGCTGTTGTAATTTTCATGCAGCCCGACAACGGCATATCTATCAAGAAACCCCTCCACGCGGGCATAACGAAATCCATTCCCGCTATGGCGGCCTTCTGCCACACGGTAATCACTGTGCGCATCCAGGTTAATACAATGAATCCCTTTGCCCGTTGCCAACGCAGCACCTTTGATGAGCGGATATGAATTATTATGCCCGCCGCCAATCACTACAGGTATCTTACCTGCACGTACGATCTTTCCAATAACAGGCGCTACCGCATCATCTATCTGAGTCGTCTGCGCACGCAATTCTTCCACACCTCCGGTCTGTGCAGCAAAGTCACTGAAGTCGAACGCTCCTAATACGAGCAATTCCCTTCCCGTCAGTAAGTCCGTAGACTGTACGTTCAACAACGCCCTGAGCGCCGGTTCCCAGGCCGAGGCCGCACCGCCGATACCCAGATTAGCCCGGACACCGATATCTTCAGGAATACCCAACAACACAAACCGCGCACTGCTTCCTGTTATTTCATCCGGGTGTGCTACAGTCTGCACCTGTTCTCCCAGCTTTGTTTCGCCGGGGCGGGATGCCACGAGGGCACTTATATCCGCTGCAGACAACAACTTCAGGTATTCCATCTCCGGAGGATTATTTTTCATTATACACCTATATGCGCATCACCCGCAGCAATATCGTATTTTTGCGGGTAAAACTAACATAATAAATACAATGTATCCTACAGAAATAGTTGCTCTGATGAAAGCCGAACTTACCGGCGAAGGCTTTAAAGAACTGCTGACTCCGGAAGAAGTAGACCAAGCGCTCAAACAATCCGGCACCACACTTTTGATGATCAATTCCGTATGCGGATGTTCCGCCGGCACAGCACGTCCCGGCGTAATCATGGCAGTACAGAATGCATCGAAAAAGCCGGACCAGCTCACCACCAGCTTCGCTGGTTATGATATTGATGCCGTAAAGCAGGCCCGTACTTACCTGCTGCCCTATCCGCCATCATCACCCGCGATCGCCCTGCTGAAAGACGGCCAGGTGGTACATATGATTGAGCGCCACATGATAGAAGGACGTACAGCGCAGATGATCGCAGCCAACCTGATCCAGGCATTTGAGCAATACTGCTGACTCACAGTTATGAATTATGAATGATGAGTTAATCAGTTCATAACTCATCATTCATAATCCATTCCTGGATATTTTTGCAGAACTATAACCGTTTTTTCTTTTAAATACCCGTCATTCCTGTTAAATTGCATCGCCTAAAACACATGCAATTATGAAAAAGCAATTATCTGCTCTTTTGCTGACCACAGCAGTAATAACCCAATCTTTTGCCCAGGAGCCTATGAAGCTCCCTTCATTAAGTCCCAAATCAACCCTCCACCAGGAGTTTTCCACCTCATTTATCGAAATCAGCTACAGCCGTCCTTCAGCACGTGGCAGAAACATATACAGCGAAGTCGTCCCCTACGGCCAGGTATGGCGTACAGGTGCCAATGCTGCCACAACCGTTAAATTCGGAGAAGATGTGATCATCGCAGGCAAAACAGTCAAAGCCGGCATCTATTCTCTGTACACCATTCCCAACAAAGATCAGTGGGAAGTGATCCTCAATGAAAATACAGGCAACTGGGGCGCAGCAGGTTATGACAAGGAAGACGACGTCGTCCGCCTGATCGTAAAAACCAAACCACTGAAAGATCCCGTACAGACGTTTACCATCAACATTGAAAATATCACATTCAATTCCTGTGAGATCGAGCTGAGCTGGGATAAAGCGAAAGTAGCCGTACCGGTAACCTCCAATAATGAAGAACGCGTAGCTGCCTATATTGAGAAAGGAGTGAATCAACCCGTTGTCCCCTATCACCATGCAGCCGGCTATTATTATGAAACCGGCAAAAACCTTGACAAAGCGCTTGAATATGTAAACAAAGCGATCGAACAAAACCCCAAGGCTTTCTACCTCTATTATCACAAAGCACGTATCGCCCAGAAACTGGGCAAAAAAGATGAGGCTATGAAAGCCGCTCTTGCTTCCATTGAGTTGTCAAAAGGAACACCTTACGAACAGGAATACGCCCGCAATAATGAGAAACTGATCAAGGCACTCAAGAAATAAATATCATCAGTAAATCAATCGTTTATGGGTTATGGGCGCTGGCTCATAACCCATAAACATTCATAGCCCGACAATGTTATGATCCGCAGCACAATATGTACCCTACTGTTTACAGCCCTCACACTTACCGGCAAAACCCAGCAGGTGCGACCCGCAAACACAGCCCATATATATCATGAGATTGCGGAGCTGAAAAACCTTACCCGTGTACTGTACGTGGCCGCTCACCCGGACGACGAAAACACAAGGCTGCTTTCCTGGCTGGTGAATGAACGGCATATCGAAACCGCATACCTTTCGCTGACCCGCGGCGATGGCGGACAGAACATATTGGGTACGGAGCAGGGAGCGGCGCTGGGGCTGATACGCACGCACGAACTCCTCGAAGCTCGCAAACTTGACGGCGCCGGACAGTTCTTCACACGCGCCATAGATTTCGGCTTCTCCAAAACACCGGACGAAACACTGAAGCAATGGAACGAAGACCTGATCGTACATGACATTGTCTGGGTGATACGTAAATTCAGACCTGATGTGGTCATATGCCGCTTTCCGCCGACGTCTGCGGCCGGACACGGACACCACTCCGCATCAGCCATACTGGCCGAAAAAGCCTTCGAAGCCGCCGGCAATCGCTTACGCTACACCGAGCAGCTCAGACATGTCGCCCCGTGGCAGCCCCGAAGGATCGTTTTTAATGCCTACCGGTTCAGCAACAGGAATACTATTACCGGCGATATGATGCAGCTCGAAGTCGGGCAATACAATCCTCTTCTGGGCATGGGCTATGGCGAGCTGGCCGGTAAAAGCAGAAGCATTCACAAAAGCCAGGGCGCCGGCACCCCCAGCGTGGCCGGCATACAGCCAGAGCACTTCCGTCTGGTTTCCGGCGATCTGATGCTCTCTTCTTTCTTCGACGGTATCGACACTACATGGGGCCGCGCCGGCAAACCCGGTATAGATCCGTTGATCGACAACATACTCACGCAGTTCGATTTCCGCAATCCGGCCCGCAGCCTTCCCCAACTGTTACAGCTCCGGAGAGAAATAAACGCCGTGGAAGACACCTTCTGGAAAAAGGAAAAAAGCAAAGCAATAGACCAGGTTATCCTGCATGTCGCTGGCATCATGGCAGAATGCATTACAGACCAGGAACAGACAACACCCGGAAGCCGTTTACCCTTTACCCTCAATCTGATTGCCCGCGGAGGCAACACTCCGGTCAGCATCACATCCGTCCGCTGGCCCGATCGCGACACAACCTGCCGGATCAACCTGTACAATGACAGCGTCATCACACTGACAAAAAATATAACCATACCCGCCAGTACACCTGTAACAGAACCCTACTGGATGTCCGTGCCGCCCAAAGATGAAGCCCACTACCCGCTTCCGGCAGACAGCCTGCTCGGACTACCCGAAACGCCTAACAGTCTCAATGCAATCGTATCCGTCGACATTGCAGGCGAACAACTGCAAATACCCATCCCGCTTTCTTTCAAAAAGCTGGATCCCGTGAAAGGTGATGTGGTATCTCCGTTACGGATCGTGCCGCCCGTTTCCATTGCCCTCCAGGACAACCTGATCATCACAAACACAGACGGATCATTAACTACAACGATACGCCTGCGCAGTTTTGAAACAATAAAAGGGGGCACCGTCACCCTGCTCGGAAACAATAAGCCCATCCTCTCCATCAACAATATTCAACTATTGGCCAATACAGACACCCTGATCCCCGTAGCCATCTCAGCCCGTCAATCGGCCGTACTGAGCGAAAACAAAGATCACTACTTCCTGAGCGCAGCATTTGCTCAGGACAAAAGAACATACAACCGCACACATAAACTCATCCAATACGACCACCTGCCACCGCTGCAATTCTTTACACCCGCATCCGCGAAAGTAGTACGGCACAACTGGAAATGCCTTGCAAAACGAATTGGCTATATAGAAGGCGCCGGCGACAAAATACCGGACATACTACGCCAGGCAGGCCTCCGTGTAGACATATTGACCGAAAAGGACATGGCCGATCCGGCTCAGTTGAAACAATACGATGCCATCGTCACCGGAGTCCGTGCACTGAATACCGAACCGAAGATGACCTGGTGGATGCCCTTGTTATTACGCTATGCAGAGCAGGGCGGCACACTGATCGTTCAATACAATACACCTAAGAATCTCGTCACAACCCAAACCGGACCTTATCCGTTTACCATTGCTAACTTGCGGACCACCGAAGAAAACGCACCGGTCAGTTTTCCCGACCCGCAGCACCGGTTGCTGCAGGTACCTAACAGAATCACGGACGAAGACTTCAAAGGCTGGGTGCAGGAACGCGGACTGTATTTTGCCTCCGACTGGGATAAACGCTATCAACCTGTCCTCCGTATGAGCGACACCGGTGAAGATCCTCAGAATGGGGCAACCCTCTACACCCCCTACGGAAAAGGTCATTATGTCTACACTTCCCTGTCCTTCTTCCGGCAATTGCCGGCAGGCAATCCCGGGGCATTCAGGTTGTTTATGAATATGCTTTCAGCAAAAGATCAGTCATTCTACAACAAGCTCATTAAATGAACCGGCACAGGGATAAAGGCATCAACTGGAATCGCTGGTATGCGGCAGTACTTGGAGCGCTCGTTGTACAGATCATATTGTATTACCTCTTTACAATGCACTGGTCATGAGTACTGCCGACTGGATTGTATTACTCGTAACCCTGGGCGGCATCATCACCTACGGCGTCTACAAAGGCCGTGGTCAGCAGGGTTCGGATACATACCTGCGGGCCGGGCGTAAGATGTCATGGCCGGCAGTGCTGCTCGGCATCATGGCCACCCAGGCAAGCGCCATCACCTTTCTCTCTGCCCCAGGTCAGGCCTATACCGATGGGATGCGGTTTGTGCAATATTATTTTGGTCTGCCCATTGCCATGATCGTCATCTGCGTCACCTTTATCCCGATCTTCCAGCGACTGAATGTATATACAGCCTACGAATTCCTGGAAAACAGGTTCGACAGAAGGACACGCGTGCTCACTTCCGTCCTGTTCCTGCTTTCGCGCGCACTCTCCACCGGTATCAGCATATATGCACCGTCCATCATCCTCTCCTCCATCATGGGATGGAATATCTATATTACCAACATCATTACCGGAGGATTGCTGATCATCTACACTTATACCGGCGGCGCCAAAGCCATTGCACATACACAGAAACTGCAATTCCTCATCATCCTCGGCTCTATGGCTGTTGCGGGCTTCCTGGTCGTTTACAACCTGCCCGAAAGCGTATCCATGAGCGATGCCCTGTATGTAGCCGGAAAATCAGGTAAACTCAATGTTATTACAACCGGTTTCGACTGGAAAGACAAATACAATATCTGGAGCGGCATTATCGGCGGATTCTTCCTTGCGCTCTCCTACTTCGGCACCGACCAGAGTCAGGTAGGCCGCTACCTCACAGCAAAAGACACACGCGAAAGCCGGCTGGGACTGCTGCTCAACGGTCTGGTAAAGATCCCTATGCAATTCCTCATCCTGCTGATCGGTGCCTTGTTATTTGCGTTTTACAGTTTCCAGCCGGCACCGGTACACTTCAACGAAAGTGCACTGGCAACAGTGGAACGGCAGCACCCCGACATCATGCACCCAATACAGGAGCATTACATCTCGCTGCAGGAGCAATACAGCGAGGCAACCCTCCGGCTGGTACAGACACAAACAGACCAGGATCAGTCCGCTGCCGCACTGGCCGATTTCAGTATCGCCCGGCAGCAAATGGATCATATGCGCGACAGCGTACGCACCATCATGGCTACATCCAAGGTGGTGAAAGACAGTAATGACACCAACTACATCTTCCTCCACTTCGTGAAGAACACATTACCCGTGGGATTGGTGGGTCTTTTGTTTGCCGTGATATTCCTGGCATCGTGGGGTTCCATATCTGCAGCGCTCAACTCGCTGGCCTCATCATCGCTGATGGACATCCAGTTGCTCAACCGGAAAGACGAAACAACCGAAGCTCAACAATTATGGCTGGGACGGCTGCATACACTGATCTGGGGCATCTTCTGCATCGCGGTAGCCATGTTTGCCACCCGGATGGGCTCACTGATAGAAGCCGTTAATATACTGGGGTCCCTGTTTTACGGCACCATACTCGGCATCTTTCTTGTGGCATTTTATATGAAACGTGCAGGTGGTAAGTTAGTCTTCCTGGCAGCTATCATTGCAGAGGCAGTTGTAGTGGGCATGTACATTGCAGACGTAATATCATTCCTCTGGCTGAATGTTGTCGGCGCAGCAGTGGTGGTATTTATCTGCTCGGCAGCATACTTCAGGAAACAGTACCCGTACCCTTCAACATAGCTGCCCGCAGCCTTTTTTCCTGTTGGGCACGCACACCATTGGAAACATCCGGAAAAGCAACATCAATACCATAGTCAGGAATGATCTGCATCAGCATTCCTGTTATTGCTTTCCTCTTCCTTACCCTCCCGGATCATTTCATTCACTTCTTCCATTTCCCCTTCCTCCAGTTGCTTAACTTCATCTTCCTGTGCATCCAAACGCCGGTCAATATGAAAGACGCATCCCATAGGAAAATGATCCGAACCAATAGACGGATAAATAGTAAGATGATCAATAAAGATATCAGGGCTATGGAACAACAAGTCGAGCGGAACCCTGAAAAACCAATACTTCGCATGAAAAGTAGCGAGTATGCCTCTGCCGATTCTGGCATCAATAAGTTCGCTTGTTTTCTTAAACAACAGAGACGATTTTGCCCAGGCCACATTATTAAAATCACCGGTAACCAACACCGGAAGCCTTGCTTTCCTCACCTTTTTTGCTACACTGAGAAGATCTCCGTCCCGCTCTTTGGCATTTTCCTCTTCCGTAGGACTTGGCGGCGGCGGGTGAACACCAAAGAAAATAAACCGGTGGCCATCGTTCGTCTCAATAGTGGCTTCAATACTGGGCACATCATCTGCGACAAAATAGTGCGTCTGCACATCTGTCATTTTCAGCTTCGAATAGAGATGCATACCGTACGTATTCTCCAATGCAACCTTCTTGGTATACGGATAATCTTCTTCCAGTATCTGCATCGCCCTTTCCCATTCCGCATTGCTCTCCATAGCCAGCACGATATCCGGTTGCTCCTGATGCACAAGGCTGATGAAGCGGTCAAATTCCGTATTGAACTGGTATATATTGCAGGAGATGATCTTTACCGGTTCCGAGGCCTGCCCGGTACGTACATGCTTTTGTTTTCGCCAGAACTTTGTATATCGCATCAAGATATAAGCATGATACACGATCAGAACGGCCTGAGCTGCCTGCAACGCCCACAGCCACCGGTTTCCGTCACCGACATACAAGAACATTGCAGAAAAGGCAATGATCTGCAATACCAACAACTGCAATTTAGCAAATTCCGGCATACGGAATACCCAGTGCGGGTGCTGGATAAATGGTAATACACTCAGCAAAACCAGCAGTCCTGACAGGATTATTAGGATCAACTCCATAAAGAAACAAAATGTAGTTTTAAGACCTAACGCAGATAAACAGCCTCGAACCGGGCCAGGGGCGACATGCGGGCCTTATTAAGCGTAAGTGTATCACCGTTTAAGGAATAGTTATCAGCCTGCTCCAGCACCTGATGAAAACGGGTTTCGACATCGCCACCATCCAGGCAAGCCATCATGGTTGAAGTCATCTTCGAAAAACGGATACGGTTGCCATCCTTCAATTCATAGATACCGTTAAATGTATTGCAACCACCGTTGCCGTGTACCCTGGCACCTTCATCTTTGAGTATCATGTGCGGCTCCCGGCTATGCCCTTCTATCGTTACAGGCCGGCCGTTCAGCTCCGTCAGCTTCCAGTACTTCTCCGTCAGTCCTCCGGGATCTTTCCTGAGGCTGTAGCGCCGGTCGGCTGTAGTATCCGTTATACGTCCTTTACGATCCAATGGTATCAGCACATTTTCCCCGACGGCATAAGACATTACCCTCAGGCGGGCATCAGGTCGCTGCAATGTGATACGCGCTCCGTTTTTGTCCCAGTCAAACGTCCCGGACGATTGTATTCTATCATTTTCCTGCCCCCCCTTTTCAACAACAGAGTACGTCTGATCGCTATTCAGACGTATCTGCGCCGGTATCCCTTCACAACCCGCACAAGGAAGCACACCATGATAAGTCCCGGACCAGTCGAGCGCATTCCTGCTGTTGTCGCCTGCGGGGAGTGTGGCTTTCTTAGCCGGGTTACAGGCAGCTATTCCCAGACTTGCAGTCATACATAAGATAACGGATCTGATATCCATAGCTTGTCTATTTTAAGATACGCAAACAGAAAATCATTAGATGGTACAATTTACGAAATCCATTCTATAAACATTCACAAGCTTTCATCAAAGAACGGTGTCATCCAGAGAACTCATTTGTGTGGCCCAAACAATGATAAAAATGACGAAGTTGCTTGTAATGGCTTCGACAGGTTGCACCTCGGCAGGCTCGGTGACCGCCTTTTAATGTCGGTGGCTGAGCTTGTCGAAGCCATTAGCATTAATTTATCACCAAGGTGCTAAAAGCCTTGTCATGATTTCATTATTTTCCAAGTTGTTGAAAATTAGTTCATTTATAAAATACGTCAATGGTAGCGTGGAGCGAAGGATCCCGCATAATGCAGCATGCTTATAACGTAGAACACTCATTATGTGGGATTCCTTCTGCGTTGGAATGACAGCGTTCTGACTCACTGCAGCTCCCTTCAAGCAGTTCCTCTCTACTCTCCCTCAACCACACCTGCCGCTTCATTCCGCATCACTACCACACCATCAAACACATCTATCAATACCGGGCGGCTTTTGTCTATCTCGCCTGCAATGATCTTTTTGCTCAGCAGATTCACGATCTCTTTCTGGATCACACGTTTCAGCGGACGGGCGCCATATTGCGGATCAAAGCCACGCTGTGACAGATAATCCAGTGCATAATCAGTAAACTGAAGATCTATCCCCTGCCCTGCAAGCTGGCCCTTCAAATGCTCCAACTGGATGCGGATAATGTTCCGTATTTCTTTTCTCATGAGTGGGTGGAACATGATCACATCATCCACACGGTTGAGAAACTCAGGTCGCAATGCCTGCCGGAGCAGATCCATCACCTGATGCTTGGTAGCTTCCATCACATCCTCAATGTCCTGGTCTTTCAGCTCTGCGAAATTTTCCTGGATGATATGACTACCCATATTGGACGTCATGATGATGATCGTGTTTTTGAAATTCACCACACGCCCTTTGTTATCCGTCAGACGTCCGTCGTCCAACACCTGCAGCAACACATTGAATGTATCCGGGTGTGCCTTCTCGATCTCATCGAGCAATACTACTGAGTATGGTTTACGACGTACCGCTTCGGTAAGCTGTCCACCTTCTTCGTACCCCACATATCCCGGAGGGGCGCCCACCAGACGGCTTACGCTATGTTTCTCCTGGTACTCGCTCATGTCTATGCGGGTCATCATGCTCTCATCGTCAAACAACACCTCCGCGAGCGCCTTGGCTAACTCTGTTTTACCGACACCGGTGGTACCGAGGAAGATAAAAGAACCTATCGGGCGGCGCGGGTCCTGCAGACCGGCACGTCCACGGCGGATCGCATCAGCAACCGCTTCAATGGCTTCATCCTGTCCGATTACTCTTTTGTGCAGCTCCTCTTCGAGGTGCAACAACTTCTCACGTTCACTCTGGAGCATCCGCTGCACCGGGATACCGGTTGCTTTGGCTACATTTTCCGCAATATCTTCTGCATCTACTTCTTCCTTCAGGAGCCGCTTATGCTGGGCATCCATCTGGTCGAGCTGTGCAGAATAAGCCACTACATTTTCTTCTTCCTGTTTGATCTTTCCATAGCGGATCTCTGCCACCTTACCGTAGTCACCTTCACGCTCTGCCTTTTCCGCTTCCAGCTTCAGGTTTTCGATGGCGCTTTTTGACTGATTGATCTTATCTACAATCTCTTTCTCTTCCAGCCATTTTGCCTTCAGCGTATCGCGCTGTACATTCAGCAGGGAAATATCCTGATTCAGTTGTTTCAGCTTATCCGGATCACTCTCCCGCTTGATTGCCTCCCGCTCGATCTCAAGCTGGCGGATGCGGCGTTCCAGTTCATCCAGTTCCTCCGGCATGGAGTTCAGCTCCAGCTTCAGCTTGGCCGCGCTCTCATCTATCAGATCAATCGCCTTATCCGGCAGAAATCTGTCTGTAATATAACGATGGGATAATTCCACCGCGGCTATGATCGCTTCATCTTTGATCCGCACCTGGTGGTGATTTTCATACCGGTCTTTCAGACCGCGGAGAATGGAGATGGCATCTTCCGGAGAGGGTTCATCCACAAACACACGCTGAAAGCGGCGTTCAAGGGCTTTATCCTTTTCAAAATATTTCTGGTATTCGTTTAATGTCGTAGCGCCGATCGCACGCAGTTCGCCACGGGCCAAGGCAGGCTTCAGGATATTGGCGGCATCCATAGCGCCTTCCATAGCGCCCGCACCGATCAGTGTGTGAATCTCATCAATAAACAGTATGATCTCGCCATTACTTTCCGTCACTTCTTTCACAACAGCCTTCAGCCTTTCCTCAAACTCACCACGGTATTTGGCACCGGCCATCAGCGCACCCATGTCCAGGGAATAGATGATCTTACTTTTCAGATTGTCCGGTACATCACCGTTGATAATCCGGTGCGCCAGCCCTTCAATGATCGCTGTTTTACCCACACCCGGTTCTCCGACCAGAATCGGGTTGTTCTTCGACCGACGGCTGAGGATATGCAGCGTACGCCGGATCTCTTCATCCCGGCCGATCACAGGATCCAGCTTACCGTTGCGCGCCAGTTCATTCAGGTTTTTGGCATACCGCTGCAGCGAGTTGTACTGCTGCTCCGATGTCTGTGAGTTAACCGTACTGCCCTTACGTAATTCCTTAATCGCGGCAATCAATCCTTTTTCTGTAAGACCGGCATCTTTCAGCAACTTTCCGGTTTCGTCATTCACCTGCAGCAATGCGATCAGCATATGCTCCACAGAGACAAATTCATCGCCGAACTCTTTCAGAACTGCTCCTGATTTCAGGATCACGTTATTTACTTCCCGCGTCACCGATTGTGCCGGATCACCCCCCTGCAACTTCGGCAAGCGGTCGATCTGCTGGTTGAGCTTATCTTCCAGGAATCCGATGTTGACATTATTCTTTTTCAGGAGGTACGAAACCGGTCCATCTTTATCGTCCAGTAATGTCTTAAGTAAATGAGCAGTTTCAATATTGGGATTCTGCGCATTAAAGGCCAATTGCTGTGCCTGCTGCAATATTTCCTGCGCTTTGATTGTGAAGTTATTCAGGTTCATAATTTTTCTTGCTTTTACAATCATACCCTTCCATTATGCAAGAGCATTTGATTTTTGATTACAAAAGAATTGTTCCAAATAACAAACCAAAGACACAACCATGCTATTATGTCGTTCATTATCAGCGCCTATGACAATACTTCATGGCATTTTTACTCATCCGGCAGATATTTCAGGACAGAAAATACGGTGGTGACGTAATGGCAAGAAACCCCGAATAGTAAACAATATACTCCCGACAAAGACGTAGATGAAGATCATTCGAATTTTAATTCATCTTTACGATGCTTAAATAAGTACTACCGTCTGTACTGAAACTTACTTCACAACCCGAACAAAAAGCATTCGAACCTGACCTATAAAATACTTTTATTACATCACCTGCCTGAAGAGGAATCATAAAATTGCCTGTACTTCGGACAAAAGACGTTGGTAATCCTTGTGTCCCAAGATTCGAACCATCCGTGTCATCCCCCTGTAAGAAGCCGCTTCCAGGACTACTCACACCATAGTAGTATCTGACACTGGTACCGGAGGTAATCTGAATTTCAGGAAAAATCAACACCGGGCTTGTAGAAGATCCATAACTAGTTTCCACTATTGCCAAATTGACATTATACAAACCTCCCATACCTCCAGGTATGGTGTAGGTATTATTATTAGTCCACGCCGTAGTATTATCTCCACCCACAACATTATTAAAATAGAATGTATACCGATTATGTACATAGAGTAACTTTGCTTGCGCAGTTGTACTTGTGGCAAACAATTGCAACCTGGCTCCGCCACCACTTGTTGGCGTTACCCACTGTGCATTATAATCGGTACCATCCACTTTTTCCAAAACCTGTCCGGCAGTACCACCTGTTGGTATGCCTTGTGCGCTTGTTTCCGCGTATAACGCATATGGTACACTCAATAATTGGCTTGTTCCGGTTATGGTATAGTTCTGGCCACCATTAGGATCGGTTTCTGTTTTGATAAAATAAGGCCCGTCAGCCCAATCAATTGCAGACAGGCTACCATTCACCGCTGTTCCCCCGCCAATTTCGAGACTTACCAATCCATTGTCATTGGAAGTCGGTGTTTGTGTTTCAACATATACCGCGTTTCCGGATACATTACCCTGCAGAATGGAAATACGCATACCTACGTTGCTATTCGAAACAAGGGCATTCGAAGCATTACGAACAACAGCCTGATAACTCATTTTTGCCGGAGCCTGAGCCATCAACCCTGTTGCATTTAATAACACAATTGTCAACAACACATATATTCTATATACCATGATGTTTACTTTTTAATTATTCTGAATGATTTTACAGGTTGGTTTCCTGAATAAATATCTAAAGCGTAAATAGCAGCAGGATAAGCAACCAGGCTCACGGAGGTTATTTCCTGCGTAACATACTCCGTTATTAAGACCTTCCCGCTTATATCCAGCAAACGGAATTGAATTTGTTTGTGTTCCCCATTACTGATTTTAAGTTTTAATTCATCAGCAACAGGATTAGGGTAAACGGATAATTCAATTGGCATAGAAAAATCAGAAACCGCTGTAGTAAAAATTTCATAGGCTTGCTGAACACCCTGTGACACTGTTCCACCAGAGCCATGCATAAAAATATAATTCATCTCACCAATAGAATAGGAAACAGAGCCATTTCCCAAAATTATTCCCCCCGAAGAAAGCACGGCTTCCTAGCCAAAAACATTTCCGGAGAACGATATCAGAAAGGCTAAGACATAAATGCGCAGGTTAACATACATATCAAATATTCTTAGTCAAGACAAACTCCAAGGAATTTAGATTCCGATAATTTACCCATTTCAATAAATATTCTTCTCCTGCATGACCCTTCTCAGCCAGCGCAATAGAAGCAATAACATAAACGTAGCGATAAGACAAAGCCCGAAGTTCATCAGGAAGAAATTGGCTTTGTTATCAAAGCCTTCCCATAAACCGGACAATACACCCGAGAGCTTATTCCCAACGGATGTAGACAGGAACCAGCCCCCCATCATCAGTGCCGTAAGCCTTGGCGGACTTAGCTTGGACACCAGCGAAAGCCCCATCGGCGACAGGCACAACTCACCTATCGTAATGACACCGTAAGACATGATCAGCCACCAGCTCGAAGCCTTTACATCCCCGCCCTGCGCTGCCGATACTGCGCCTACCATCACCAGAGTCGAGAGACCGGTAATAAACAGACCCAATGCAATCTTGGCCGGTGTGGATGGCTCTTTCTTCTTCGTCCGAAGCCAACCGAATACGCCCACTATAATTGGTGTCAGCAGTACGACCCAGAACGGATTTACGGACTGGTATAATTCTGTCGAGAACAATAACAATGAGCTACCGGCTTCCGGACGTTTCTCCGCCTGGAGGTTCTCAAAATAAGTACCTTCTGTGGCGGAAGGATCATACGTTACTTTTTCCGCCATGTTCAGCTTCTCTGCAACAGTGGCTACTGTAGCCGGCATTTCACGGTCTGTATAATCCTTTGCCCATACCGTCAGCGCATCTCCGTTCTGGTGAAATACCGCCCAGAATACAATCACACAGAAAAAGACAGACAGCAGCGCTCCGATCGCATTCTTGTCCTCTTTTGCACTCCTTACCCACAGCGAAATGTAAAACACAATAACCGGAATACAACCAAACAGAAACGCATCATTAGAGTCCGTACCGAAGATATTACCATGCGGATTATCTGCTCCGGTAACGCCGTTGATAAAGTAACCGATCGTACCGAATACAAAAACCGGCAGCAATACAAACGCAAATATCTTTGCAAGAGACAGATCCTCTTTTTGCGCCGGCTTCAGTACATCCGCCGATTTGATATGCTTTGTGCCTGCAAGGAAGATAAGAATACCGACCAGCATACCAACACCTGCCGCCGCAAACGCCCAACCCCAGCCGAAATTGATCCGCATATAAGCCGCTACGAAATTGCAGATAAAGGCGCCAATATTAATACCCATATAAAAGATATTATAGCCTGCATCTTTATTGGCTTTGTACCGGTCGTCATTATAGAGATTCCCTACGAGCGTAGATATATTAGGCTTGAAAAAGCCATTACCCAATATGATGAGCAACAGGGAAATATAAAACACGCCTTCTCCCGGCATTGCCAGACCAATATAACCGGCTGCCATCAGCAGACCTCCGACCAGGATTGCCATCCGGTAGCCCATGATACGGTCGGCCAGCAGCCCACCGATAAACGGGGTCAGATACACCAGGCCGATGTATGTACCGTAGATATCAGATTTTTTTTGTGCAGAGAAGCCCATTCCTCCGTTGTCAATGGAGTCCAGCATATACAGCGAGAATATCCCCAGCATGAGATAATAGCCGAAACGCTCCCACATTTCCGTGAAAAACAAAACGTATAAACCCTTAGGATGTTTTGCTGTAGTGGCCATGTTTGTTTGATTCATAAGCAGATTTTTTCTGAAAGAATGGCTTTGTTGAATATTTTTGCGGCCTGAATATAGATAAATTATACGTACGCAGTTAATTCCGGATACAATTTAATTTCGCATTATGTCTTATAATATACTCCTCCTCGGCGGCGGTGGCCGGGAATCGGCGCTCGCATGGAAAATCAGCCAAAGTCCCCTGTGCAAACAACTATTCATTGCTCCGGGCAATGGGGGAACAGATGCTCACGGCACAAACATACCTGTTAGCGTTACCGATTTTGCTGCCATCAGGGAGATTTGTGTCAACCGGCAGATAGACATCCTGATCCCCGGGCCGGAAGACCCGCTGGTTGCCGGTATCTATGATTTTGTCAAAAAGGATGAAGCCCTGAAACATATCATTGTCGCCGGCCCTTCGAAAGACGGTGCACAGCTCGAAGGCAGCAAAGCTTTCTCCAAAAAATTCATGCAACGTCACAACATCCCCACAGCAGCGTACCGGGAATTTGATGAGCACAGCTTCGAAGAAGGGCTGAATTATCTGAAGAGCCTGCCGCTGCCAATCGTTTTAAAGGCCGACGGACTTGCCGCCGGCAAAGGTGTGGTCATTGCGCAGCACCTGGATGAAGCCATACAATCATTTACGGCTATGATCCGGGAATCGGTATTTGGCGATGCAGGCAAAAAGGTAGTAGTGGAACAATTCCTCGACGGCATTGAATTATCAGTGTTTGTACTCACCGACGGCACACATTATGTACGACTGCCGGAAGCCAAAGACTACAAGCGTATCGGCGAAGGCGATACCGGCCCAAATACCGGCGGGATGGGCGCAGTTTCTCCCGTTCCGTTTGCAGATGAGGCATTTATGCAAAAGATCACAGACCGGATTATTGATCCTACCATTGCAGGCTTGAAGCAGGAAAACATCATTTACCAGGGGTTCATCTTCTTCGGATTGATCAGGGTGGGCGACGATCCTTATGTGATCGAATACAACTGCCGCATGGGCGACCCGGAAACCGAAGTCGTAATGCCACGCCTGGAAAATGACCTCGTTGAGCTGATCGTGATGATGCACCAGGGCCGGCTGGACGAAGCGACGGTAATCCATAATCCGCAGACAGCCTGTGCGGTCATGCTGGTGTCGGAAGGCTACCCCGGTTCTTATCCGAAAGGACGGGCCATCACTGGTACGGACCAGGTAACAGACAGTCTGGTATTCCATGCCGGTACAACGCGCAAAGAACAGGAACTGGTGACAAGCGGCGGCCGGGTGATTGCGGTTACTTCTTTGGGAACAACGCCTGATCATGCACTGGCATTAAGCTACCGGAATGCTGCCAGAATAGTGTATGACGGTCGCTATTACCGGCGTGATATCGGGCATGAGTTCGTGAGTGATAAATAAATCTGAATATTTTTCCTGGTAGTTCGCCTGGTATCTTTCTGACCAGAGCCGCTGTTTTTGTCTCTGCCGCACATTTTCTTTTTTTTAACAGAGTGTTTATCTTGTCCCTGTCAAAAACATTTACAACATGAAATATAATATGCACGTGAAGATATGGATATCCGTCATCGGAATGGCGTTGCTGATACCCACCGTTTCCCGGGCGCAGTTCTTTTTCCGGATCCCCAAATGGATGACACGTTACGAAATCGGCTACTCGTACCCTATGGCATGGGCGGATTACAGCAGGACAGACCAGTTTACCAACCCCTTCACCGGGCAGGTGCAAACAAGCAATTACAATACCCGTACATCGTCAAAATTCAGCTTCGGCGCCAGTATCGGCACTTATATCCCGGTTGCACGACTCGGCAGCAAAAGTATGTTTGCCATCAGTATCACCATGACGGAAGCGATGTATTCATGGGACTATCCGGTCAGTTCATTCAACGGTTTTGACGAGGATGGGAGTGTGATCTACTCTTCCGATTTCGGTTTTTCCGGTATGACCATGCAGTTGGGGTTGCCCGTGGGCGCTGACTTCAAATTCGGCTGTGATGCATTATCCGACAAAGCGATGCGTTTTTGCGGTACGATCGGCGCTGGCGTTTTTCCTTCGGGGTCGCTGACTGCCGATTTCGACAATGCCGGCTTCGGCTATGGAGTTACGCCGTTCGTAAAGCTTGAGGCCGGCGTCATGGCAGGCATCTGTATGAAACTCCGGATCATGGCCACGATAGGAAATATGCCCTTTTATGATGGCAACAACAGCCTGACCGGGTGGGAAAATGCCCAGACCCAGTCATCTCTCATCGGCAAACAAAGCGTAACTGCATCGCTGATCTTCATGCCCTTCTCCTGGGCCTGGAAAAAGACCGGATGGTGGAATAAAGGATGGTAAACCGGGTTGCTACGGTATATCCCTCGTTGGGATATATGAATGTTTCTGCTGAACGAATAAAACCATATCTTTGAAAGGAATAAAAATGTATACGATGAACAAACAACTTCTTCATTTCCTATCAGTTATCGGTCTGACAATTACACTCTTCGCTTGTAAAAAAGAAGATAGTAATTCTCCTGGCAATAATAATAACGCCAATACAGACAAATCTGAATTTATTATCAATGGCATTGCTGATGTTACCTTCACGGAAGGTATAGGTGCACTGGGGCTGGAGATACAACATGTATCAGGCTCCCAGAAAACGGTCAATCTTTCTATGAGTACGCTGCCTGCCGGAGTATCTGCCTCATTTTCATCCCCAAGCGGTACACCCACGTTCGGATCGGCGGTTGTTTTCAATACCACCGGGGAATCTGACGGCGTACATACGGCAACCTTACATGCGACAAACGGTAGTACGTCAAAGGATTATGAGTTTAAACTCCACCTGCCCAAGGCAGATGACTGTACCGGGGAAGTTACCAGCCCATACAGATATAGTGGTACTGAGCCTTGTGGAATGCCAGGCAAACATTTTACTGTATATATCTATCCTGATCCCGAGCACTTCAACAGGGTTGTTTTTCAGGTAGACCAACGGGAATGGGCAGACGATCCCGAGGCCAGAGCATATTCTTTCTATGGCGACCTGAATTGCTTTGGGGCGAAAATCATCATTCCCGCACAAACCACTTCAGACGGGGTGGAAATAGTTGACGGGATCGGCTCCTTCAGGCGTGCCGACTGGCCCAAAATACAAGTTGAGTATACAACAAAAGATGAATCGGGTAATCTCAGTTCATGTGTACTGAACATACCTGGTTATTAATAGTCATTATCCTGATTACGGACAAACAGTTCTATAATAATACCGGACAAGGCAGGTACTTTCGAAAAAGTAAAACAGGGTGTATCCAATAAACCGATACACCCTGTTTTATTGGGGATCAACGCAGGCAGAAACATGCTTTCCCGTTTATAACTTATATCGCCAGCCTTTCAATTTGCTTTTCATACTTCTTTTCATGGCACGAACTTCTTGTCATAAATCAATGCCCAGGAAGGATTATCGGGTCAACTTTGCATCAGAAAACAACGCTATCATGAATCAGATAACAGGCTTACATCACGTTACAGCCATTGCCGGCGATGCCTGGCGGAATCACGATTTCTATACCCGGGTGCTGGGACTGAGGCTGGTGAAGAAAACCGTCAACTTCGACGATCCTGAAACATACCATTTCTATTTCGGCAACGAGACAGGCACACCCGGTACCATTCTTACCTTTTTCCCCTGGGGTAATAAAGTCGGTACCGGGAGACGCGGCGCCAGGCAAGTAACAGAAATAGGTTATGCGGTTCCCGAAGGCAGTCTGGATTTCTGGAAAAAACGACTGGAAGAAAACAATGTCATCTATAATAATGTTGCCGAAAAATTCGGCGAACCATACCTGACCTTCCTGGACCCTGATGGGCTGAAGCTTGAGCTTACCGTGCCTCAAACACCCGATACCCGGAAACCCTGGGAAACAGATGCCGTAAAAGCGGAACAGGCCATAAGAGGTTTCCATCACATCACCATTACCACACACAAAATGGACAGCACTGCCCGTATACTGACCGATATATTCAGCTACAGGCAGATGCAGCAGGAAGTAAACCGCTACCGGTTTATCACAGATGCCGTATCTGAAGCCAATATTGTAGATCTCGTGGAAGCGCCGGGAGAAGCCGAGGGCGTGGTAGCCGGCGGATCTGTGCATCATGTGGCATTCCGGGTAGCCAACGAAGAAATGCTGATGCACTTCAGAGAAAAGGTGCGGTTACAGGGCCTGCATATCACCGAAAAAATAGACCGCAATTATTTTTACTCGCTCTATTTCCGGGAGCCCGGCGGCGTATTGTTCGAGATTGCCACCGACAATCCGGGTTTTGCAACTGATGAAACAGTAGCTGAATTAGGCAGCAGCTTAAAGCTGCCTCCACAATACGAAGGATACAGAAACCGGCTGGAAACCGTCTTACCAAAACTGGGCTGAACCTGATGCCATGCACACGAACCAATTCATACAAAAAGGGACACCGGAGGAGGCAGATAAAACGATCATATTGATCCACGGACGTGGCGGGTCGCCGGAAGATATGCTACCGCTGATGCGCCACCTGAAGGCTGGCGATGCCTGGATACTTGCACCCCGTGCTGCCGGTAATACCTGGTATCCGTACAGCTTTATGGCGCCGGCGGCACAGAACCAGCCTTATCTTGATATGGCCTTGTCTGCTGTAGATCAGGTGGTAAAGGAGGCATTGCAGGCTGGTTTCGCCTACGACCGTATTTATTTTGCAGGATTTTCACAGGGGGCTTGTCTCACGCTGGAATATGCGGCACGCAACGCCAGGCATTACGGCGGGATCATTGCCTTTACCGGCGGGCTGATCGGGGCAACACTCAACAAAGACAATTATCAGGGAAATTTTGCAGATACACCGGTACACATCAGTGCAGGTGATAATGACCCGCATGTTCCCCTCTCGCGCATACAAGAAACCACTGAAGTGTTACGGGCATTACACGCAGATGTGCATACGGAAATATACCCGGGCAAACCGCATAGCATCAGCGGCGAAGAGATAGATTCGGCCAACAGGCATGTTTTCGGTTAACTTAGCAGCTAATAACCTGCCTTGACAGACTAAATTTATAAATACCGTAATCACGGTATTGCACGTTTGCATTTATGATCATTACTTTGTATAATATTGTATCTTTTCTAAACAGATAATTATGATAAAAAATATTACATTTTTAATGGTCATGGGAATTACTTACCTGCTTTCCTTTCAGATATCAGCCCAGACATTCCCACCACAAATTGACACCTCCTTCAAAACCGGCGACGGGTTTAATCCGAACGTACAGACAATCATACTGCAGCCGGACGGAAAAATCATAGTAGGGGGAAGCTTTACGTCCTTCGATGGCGTTACCGGACTTTCCAGGATTGCCCGTCTCAACAATGATGGCACCCTCGATCAGACATTTTCAACGGGCGATATTACCGGCCCGACCTTCCCGAACGTAGCGGCCCTGGCGCTGCAGGCCGATGGAAAAATTCTTGCCGGCGGGAATTTCACTGAATATGACGGTACGCCGCAGGCAGGGCTTATACGTCTCCATCCGGATGGCAGCAGGGATACAAGTTTTAAAATCGGCTCCGGCTTTGAAAGAAACAGCGGCATCGGTACAATCTCCGCAATCGTCGTACAGGACGACGGAAAAATCATCGTCGGAGGATACTACAACAAGTACGACGGTATCACTGCCGAAAGTATTATCCGGCTCGACACGAACGGAGACATTGACCCCTCTTTCGTTACAGGCTCCGGCTTTATTAACCGCGAGGTATATGTCATGACCCTTCAGGACGACGGAAAAGTGCTGATTGGCGGAAACTTCGACTCCTATAACGGCGCCCAGGGAAAGCGTAAACTGATACGCCTGAACAGCGATGGCACCATAGATACCGACTTTGGTATTGGCATGGGATTCACTGGTTCCAGTACCGTGCATGTCATTGAAATACTTGCCAACGGAAAAATCATTGTTGCGGGAAATTTCATGGGCTTTAATTCGCAGAGTGCACGCCGCATCGTCCTGCTGCATCCCAACGGTGTCCGTGATTCATCCTTCCAGACGGAAACCGGATTTGAAAACTCTGTATGGGCCGTAAAAGAACTTCCCGACGGAAAGCTGCTGGTGGGTGGTCTCTTCCAGAAACATGACACCCTCAATGCCGAAAGACTGGTAATACTCAACCCGGACGGAACGAGGAATATGATGTTCCCATCTACTTTCGGTTTTGGCCAGGCTGTTACCTGCCTTGCCTTGCAGGACGATGGCAAAGCCGTGGCTGGCGGCCTTTTTACAGGATTCATGCCCATCGGATCTTATGCTGCAGGCTATATAGCAAGGATCATCTTTGATCAATCAGCCTCCATTGACCATACCCCTGAATCCTCCCTAAACATGAATGTATTCCCTAACCCGGCTCGTTCAGCCATATATATTTCTCTGAACCGGTTACCGGATGATATACGTGAAGGCAATGTCAGCATTACAGACCTGACAGGAAAAACCATCCTGACACAAAAGACAGGAAATCTGTTGCGGGATCATATTATTACATTAGACACCAGGCATCTGTCCGCAGGCATGTATCTGATCAACCTGCACACAGAACGCGGTACATTTACACAAAAAGTAAGCATTCAATAAACACCAGGCACTATCCCCGCAGCGAACAGAACGCTGCTCCGATATGATCAATTATATCCCCGGCAATCAAAGATTCCGGGGATTCTTTTTGCAGGGCAAGGTCACCCGCGAGTCCGTGCAGGTACACACCGGTCAGCACCGCATCTTCCGAAGCATATCCCTGTGCCAGCAGGCCGGTGATGATACCGGTAAGCACATCGCCGCTTCCGCCGGTTGCCATGCCCGGGTTACCGGTCAGATTGTACCAGCATGCGCCTTCGGGCGTAGCAATCGCCGTATACCGCCCTTTTAATACAATAAAGCAATTGTAACGCATCGCCTGGAAACGTGCCTGCTCTACCTGCATCATACTGTTTGCCGTTTTTCCGAAAATCCGTTCAAACTCTTTCGGATGGGGCGTAAGGATGGATCCGGGAGGCAATTTCCCCAGCAGATCGGGCTGCAGAGCAATCATATTCAACGCGTCGGCATCCAGCACAAGCGGCTGCTTGTTACGTTCCAACAAAGTAGCAAACGCATGCAATGTCATTTCTTCCGTACCCAGTCCGGGGCCTATACCGATCGCATCAGCCTTTAATCCGGACATATCCTGTACATACCGGTCGCCGCTGATCGTACATAACGCCTCCGGCAGCCCCAACTGCATTAACATATAACCACAGCCCGGCACACGTGTCAACACCTTGCCGGCGCCCGCACGCGCAGCAGCCCCGGCAGCAAGCAGCGCCGCTCCCATCATACCATGACTACCGGCAATGATCAAAGCGCTGCCATAAGTTCCTTTATGAGAAAATATATTACGTGGCCGCAGCAGCCGGGAAATCTGTTCCCGTGCAATTATATAATAACTGGTATGTGTGGAGGTTATAAACGTCCGGTTAAGACCGATATCAATAAGATGTATCGTACCGGCAAACACCCCGGTTTCCGGATGCAGAAAAGCCCGTTTATAAAACTGGAAGCTAAGCGTCTGATCGGCCCTGATGGCGATGATCTCATGATCCGGTATACTGTCTGCCGACAAACCAGAAGGCATATCAATAGCGATTTTAGCATTGGGCAGCTCATTAATCTGCTGTATCAGCTCGGCCAACCAGCCTTCCGGTTCCCGGTTGAGACCGGTTCCGAATAACGCATCTATGATAACGATATGGGATGGTATATCCGTAATAAATGTCCCCGGCTCCATCAGACTCACCAGGCCGGCATCCATTGCCTGGAGGCGTTGCAGATTCGCATGACAATCGCCTGAAAATTCTGCTCCATACCTCACTACAAAAGCCTTTACCCCATAACCGTTCCGATGCAATATTCTTGTTATCGCCAGTCCGTCGCCACCATTATTCCCCATACCACAAAGCACTACAAAGGGCTGGTCGCGTCCGTATTGCGCTATAATCTGGTCGGCGCAAGCCACGGCGGCACGCTCCATCAAGTCTGCGGATGCCATACCGCCAGCATGAATAGTATAAGCATCGCAGGCGCGTATCTGTGCTGCTGAAAATATCTTCATCACAATTATATACCGGGCAAATTAAGCAAAAATGTGGGGAATGTGCTGAATGTGACAGATGTGTTGAATACAGGAAATGTGATATAACACATTCATCACATTCAACACATCTGTCACATTAATCTGATTCTCAAATTCCCCAATTATTATAATTAACCCAACCGATCGAATTTGACCGGATTTTCTTAATCCCTATCTTTGTTCGTCTTTGCCCAAAAGCAAAGCAGCTTTCACCAGCTAAATTATAAAGACATCCCATGCTACAACGTTCTGGCATTTTATCTTCATTGCTTCTGGCTATGTCTGTAGCCGCATATGCCCAAACCGGCACTATCAAAGGTTTCGTTTACGAAAAAGGTAATGGAGAACCGATGATCTATACCAGTGTTTTTATTGAGGGAACCGGGATAGGCGTACAAACAGATCTGAACGGATATTTCTCGATCCGCGCCGTTCCGGAGGGTAGTTATACGCTTGCCTCGACCATGATCGGTTATGACACTGCCCGTGTTGTGGTACGGATTAAAGGGAATGATATCATCACACAAAAGCTATACCTGTCGCGAAAAGAAACAGAATTACAGACAGTGGAGGTATCCGCACGTAAAACAGAACAGCAGACACAGGTAAAGGCCGGGTCACTCACAATCACGCCCCGTGAAATGAAGCTGCTGCCCAGCACAGGTGGGGAACCCGACATCGCCCAATTCCTGCAGGTAACTCCCGGCGTTGTATTTACCGGAGACCAGGGAGGGCAATTATACATCCGCGGTGGCGCCCCTTCTCAGACAGGCATCCTGCTCGATGGTGTTACCATCTATAATCCGTTTCACTCTATAGGTCTGTATTCTGTATTCGAAACAGACGCCATACGCAGCGTAGACATACATACTGCCGGCTTCAATGCCGAATACGGTAATCGTACGTCCGCCATCCTGGATGTACGGACAAAAGATGGAAACAAAAACAGGCTTTCCGGCAAGGTCTCTGCTTCGCCCATCATGGGCAGAGTAATGCTTGAAGGACCTATTTCCAAACCAAAAACGGAAGGGGGCGGCAGCACCACCTTTCTACTGTCTGCCAAGCACAGCTACCTCGACCAAACCTCTACCTCCCTCTACGGAGGGCTGGGATCACCCTATAACCACGGGCTTCCATACAGCTTCACCGACCTCTACGGAAAAGTATCTTTCAATGCCAGCAACGGCAGCAAGCTGAACCTGTTCGGTTTCAACTTCGATGACAAGGCAAAAATGCTGATACCGGAAACCGATATTCCATCTGCTGATTTCAGATGGAAAGCCACCGGCGGTGGCGCCACCTTTGTAGTATCACCGGGCAGCTCCGATGCCCTGATCAGCGGACGTGTAGCCTACTCCAAATACCTGATGGACTATAATGAAGCTAACTTTCGTCCCCGCACCAGCGGCATCGACGGCTTTGAAAGCGCTATTGACTTTACTTACTTCCTGCCGGGATACAGTCAGTTGAAATACGGCGTTGAAGTAAGTGGTTTGCATACTTCACTGAACTATGTCAACTCGCTGGGTGTCGAAACAGACCTGGACCGCCGTAATACCATGGCTGCCCTGTATGCTACCTACCGGAAAAATTTTAATGAGAAGCTGATTATGGAACCGAGTGTACGGATGATGTACTATGCTACATTATCGAAGATATCTCCCGAACCCCGGATCGGCCTGAAATACAACGCTACCAAAAACGTACGGCTGAAAGGCGCTGCCGGTATGTATTCCCAGAATATTCTCAGTACCAAGAGCGACCGTGATATTGTCAACTTCTTTAACGGCTTCCTGCTCAGCCCGGATCAGACGATCTATAATACGGACGGCAGCACTGTTACTACCAACCTGATGACAGCCTACCATTTAGTAGGTGGCATTGAAGTAGACATCAACCGTGTGGAACTAAACCTCGAACCATGGTACAAAAACTTCACCCGCCATATCGAGCTGAACCGTAACAAACGCGTAGTCGGCGATCCGGACTTCCAGGCCGGCGATGGAAGGGCTTACGGTGTTGATCTGTCTGCCCGCTACAATTATCAGCGTCTGTACCTGTGGGGGGTTGTTTCTTATCAACATGTAACCTTTACTACTCTTGACGACAAGGGTGAGAAGCAGACTTTCTCTCCTCCGTTCGACCGCCGGTTCAATATGAACCTGGTAAGTTCCTACTCGCTGGGCAAGAAAAAAGAATGGGAATTCTCCGGACGCTACAATGTTGGTTCTCCGTTCCCCTTCACTCAAACCCAGGGGTTCTATGAAAATATCAATGTGCTGCAAAATGGTATTGGCACCAATTACACACAACAAAACGGTCAGCTCGGATTACTGTACGCTTCGGAGATCAACGGCGGCAGGCTGAGCTGGTATCATCGCCTTGATATTTCTGTCAGAAGAAGATTCGAAATGTCTAAAAATTCAAATCTGGATGCAACCTTCGCTGTGAGTAACCTGTACAACAGGAATAATATATTTTACGTGGACCGTGTTGCCAATACAAGGGTCTATCAGTTACCCGTATTTCCGAGCATAAACCTGACATGGAATTTCTAAACCTGTAACACCTGCTGATGAAACTACAAAAGAAAGCCTCTTTCATCAACCGGCGACTGGCATTTGCGGTATTGTTGATATGCTCGTGGAATCATGTGCAGGCACAGATACATACGCCTTTTCAGCACCGTACCCAATCGTTGATACTTGCTGAAGAACAGTTCCGGGAAGGACACTATCGCATGGCCGTTCAATCGGCAGAGCGCTTCCTGCAATCCCCGACGGGATATACAACTGCCATTCTGTTGTCAGAAACGGATAAGGCTGCCTGTTACCGTACCATCGCCATGCTAAAGACCAATACACCCGGGTGTACAGATACAGCATTGGAGTTTATCAGCAATACCGCCAACCCGGCATATAAACAACGTACTTCCATAGCGCTGGCGCGTTATTACTTCATTCATAACCATCTGGCAGACGCGATCCCGCTATATGAAACCGCCGGTATCGCCAACCTTGACAACCACGAAATAGCAGACGCCAAATTTGAGCTTGCCTATTGCTATTTTAACGTACGGCAATTTGACAAAGCAGAACCCTTATTCGCGACCATCCGCGAGGTAGATGGTACTTATTACAACCCCGGCAATTATTATTACGGCTTACTATCATACAATCGCGGAGATTACGAGAATGCACTCAAAAGCTTCAAACGCATAACCCGGCTGCCGGAATACAAAACAATTGTGCCCTATTATGTTGCAGAGCTATACTATTTTACAGGAGACCGCAATAAAGCCCTGTCGGAAGCATTGAAGCTGATTAACGGACCTGAAAAATTATATTACGACAACGAATTACATCTGCTGGCCGCACAATGCCTGTTTGAACAGGAAAACTACCGGGAGGCCCTGAAGCACTTTGAGCATTATTACGAACATACGACCCGGATACGGAAAGAAGAGCTGTATGAAATGGCATTCTGTTATTATCGCGTCAATGATTACCCACAGGCAATAGAAAAATTCAGACAACTCAGTAATACACAAGACGCGCTTGGACAAACGGCCATGTACCTGTTGGGCGACTGCTACCTGAAAACAGGAGACAAGAACAGCGCCCGTAATGCGTTTGCGATCTGCGCCGGTATGGAATACAACCCCGGCCAGCAGGAAGCCGCTTTACTGCTGGCAGGCAAGCTGGCCCATGAAACAGGATACCATGACGAAGCAGCGATACATATCCGTGCCCTGCTGGGTTTATACCCCAATTCACCTTACAAAGCGGAAGCCAAAACCCTGTTTTCCGATCTGCTGGCCAAGACCAATAATTATGAAGCCGCCTACCGCAATCTCCAGGATATAGACCGCCATTCGGAACAAGCCCGCCGGGTATACCAGAAAGTAGCGTACGGCTATGCAATGCAGCAATTACAAGCAGGAGATGTACAACATGCCTGGCTGCTGCTCGGCCAATCACTCCAATACCCGGCAGACGATGCATACCGTGCAGTTGCCGCTTTCTGGATGAGTGAGCTTGCCTACCGGATGCAGCAATACGACTCCGCGATTGCGTACGCCAGTCTGTACCTGGATCATATCCGGGACGAACGACGCATTATTCATTTAAGTCCTGTCGCTACCCGGCAGCACGCCTACATGACTATGGGTTATGCCGCGCTGCAGCAGGAAAAATTTGATCAGGCACAGTCCTGGTTCCAGCAGGCGCAGGTAGCAGGCGGCGGCACTATGACCGTTACTGCTATCCTACGCGAAGCGGATGCTGCTTTTATGCGCCGGCAGTTTGTCCAGGCAGCCGTATTATACGACAAAGTGATCGCCATCAGCAATACATCCGATGCTGACTATGCCCGCTTACAAAAAAGCATCCTGCTGGGGCTGCAAAACAAAACGGCAGAAAAGGCAGCGCTGCTCCAGGCAATCATTAACACCGCCCCTCCTTCTCCCTATCAGCCGGATGCCCGTTATGAACTGGCGATTACCCGGCTGGATGAAAATAAATATGAACAGGCTATAGAAACGCTGCAGCCGCTGATAACCGGACCGGGAAACCGGAAAACAGCCGCTGCGCTGCTGAAGACAGGATTTTCCTGGCAGGAACTGAATCATAATGATAATGCCATTGCCGCATATCTCCGGATAGTAACCGATTTCCCTGCGTCTCCCGAGCGCATTGCAGCGCTGGATGCACTAAAGAGCCTGTATATACAAACCAATCAACCCGGTGCTTATGCCCTGCTGCTCAAAGAACACGACCTGCCCGACACTGACGGGCAAACACTGGATTCCACTTATTACGCCGCCGCAGAAACCCAATACGCTGCAGGAAATTATAAGGCTGCCAAAGAAGCCATGTCACAATACCTGAATCAGTACTCCAATGGATTATTTACGGTAAAAGCACATTTCTATAAGGCAGAAAGTCATTATCAGCTGAAAGAATACCAGGATGCCCTGGCCGGCTATGAAGCCGTTTTAACCCACTCCCGGAATGACTTCTCCGAGAGCAGCGCTATCAAAGCCGCAGCTATTGCCTATCAGAACAAAGACTACATAGCAGCTTTCCGCCATTACAGTTCCCTCCGCACCAACGCCATGAACCAGGCGAACCTGCAGCTCGCCTATACCGGCATGATGAAAAGCAGCTATCATCAGAACTGGTTTGCGGAAGCTGTGCAATATGCAGATACCCTGACCTCGCTGCCCGGACTGGATGAAAATTACAGTACTGAAGCATTGTTTTATAAAGCCAAAGCGCTGAACGAACAAAACCATACGGATACAGCACTGGCGTTGTTCCGTCAGCTCAGCGCTGCCCGGAATGGCGCTATAAGTACCGAAGCGCGGTTCCGCGTTGCCGAGATATACCTAAAGCAGGGCAAGCTGAAAGAAGCGGAAGAAATGGCCGGAGAAACTATTAAAAAATCTGCCGGACAGGATTTCTGGATTGTAAAATCGTACATTCTGCTAAGCGATATACTGACCCGGCAAAAAGATTACTTTAATGCCAAAGCCACCCTGCAGAGTGTGGTAAAGAACACAAAAATACCGGAGCTTAAAGAAGAAGCCACACGCAAGCTGGATAAAGTAAAAGAACTGGAAAAGAACGCAAGTAAACTTGAAGAATAAAAGGCTGCTCATGAACAAACAGCTTATCGCCATACTGATCATCATTATCCTGGGACACCAGGCAGCCTTCGCACAGCGGAAAGGAAGGAGTGCGCCTGCGCCGCGTGATACGATCCGGACCAATACCATCGAGGTCGTGCAATCATACCGGCCGGAAATACAACAATCCCAGAAGCCTGAGCTGACACCGGAGCTACCTCCTGCCGATACATCCGGGAGCAGATTGCAATATGATGTGCCGGTACAAACCCTGAGCTTCACCTACCGCTCCCAACCCCTGAAACCCCTGGCCTTATTGGGTAAGGATACTGGCAATCTGCCATTTTCCAACTATCTGAAGCTGGGAGGCGGCAATTTATCTACGTTTTACATAGATGCCGGCATCGGCAGCCTGCAGGGAGAAAAATATGAGACTGCTATTCACCTGCACCACCTCTCCCAGAAAGGGATTATAAAATACCAGGAATCCATGCTTAGCGGCATTGAGGCAACAGGCACATTACATGCTGCCGGGCATGCCTGGCACGCCGGCATAAGCGGATTACGCAACAGCCATTACCAATACGGATACGATCATGCCGCTCTGCCGGGGTATACGCCACCGACGCAGGTATTGACGGGCGTCCGACTCCATGCAGGAGCAGAAAATGAATCGGAAAATGCCTCGGGTATCAGCTATCAGCCTCAAATCACTGCATCCTATTTTACCGGCAGCCGCATAAACGGGGAACAACAAGTTACCGTATCTGCTCCTTTCTCCAAAGGCATTGATAGTCTAATCAGCATCCATCTTGGCATTTCAGGCAGTTATACCGGATTGAAAGTTGCCGGTGTAGATGCCAGCGCCGCCATAGCCGCCTTACACCCCGGCATAAGCCTTAGCAAAGAGGTATTCCGCGGACACATATATCTGAGCCCCACGATCGGCACAGGCGGCAATACCTACCTGCTCCCGGATATCATGGCCTCTCTGCAGGTGCGCAACAGTCAGTTCAATATAAAAGGCGGGTGGAAAGCGTTGCTGCAGCAGAACAGCTATGAACGTTTTTTCCTGCGTAACCCTTTTATCTCACCGTCTCAGATCAATACGCTGGTCTCCCAGAACCGGACAGATGAAGTATACGGCAACATCCAAAGCAACATAGGCAACAGAATCACAGTTTCCGGACGGGTAAGCTGGTGGCAGTTCCTGCATACGCCCTTATTTATCAATAACCCGGCCGACCGCAAGCAATTTGACATCATAACTGATCCAAAGATCAATGCCATTTCCCTACAGGCAAATGTCCGTTACCAGGTAGCCAGCACCTTTGCTCTGGGGTTGAGCGGGGCCTGGTTCAATTATTACCAGAGCACCGTTACACATGTATGGCACGAACCTGGTGTGCACTTAAAAGCAGATTTTCAGTTCCGGCCGTTGCCTGCACTTACAATAACCGGCTACATGATGGCGCTCGACCAGATATATGCAACGGATATCACCGGCAGAGCCGTCAGGCTGAAAGCCATACTTGACCTGGGATGCGGAGCGGAATATACCATCATACCCAGGCTGTCGGCATTCCTGAATATAAACAACCTGCTGAATAACAGCTATCAGCGCTGGCATTACTATCCGGCCTATGGATTCAATATATACGGCGGTCTGCGCCTCAAATTTTAAAAGGCTCACTAAATTTCCCTGAATTCAGGTGTAATGTTTTAATTTACATCCCAATTCATAACCGATCACATGGACATTGCGCGCTACATTGGACTCTTTCTGCTGAAAAATAACTTTTGCTATATACACGGCCTGGGTAATCTGACTTTAAAGAAAAGACCGGCCACACATGATGGAGAAATGCTGAAAGGGCCGGAATACGAAGTGTTGCTTACTCCTACCGGTTCCATTGATGATAACCTAGCAAATTTCATTGCCGTAAACGAACAGATCAGCATTGCCAAAGCATCCAATGCACTTCGTGATTTTAGTATCAGCGCGCGTGCGGAACTTCAGGAAGGCCGCGAGGTGATCATTCCTGCCCTGGGACGTTTTGTACAAAAAGAAAACATGATCCGGTTTGTAACGGATCCGCATCTTCAATATACGCCACGAGCCATCCCAACAGTACGGATTGCTAAAAAAACAGAAGAAGAAAAAACAGCTCCCCAAAAAACCGGTCAAAGCAGCAGCCGTCCGCCATCCGTAAATAAGGGTAAGATCGTTATCTGGATACTGATCCTGGGCATTGTCATTGCAGGCATTATCTTCGGGATACAATTTATATCAGAGCAAGCCGCAACAAATACCCCCGTACCGGCAGAAAACATAATCACACCGGTACTTCCGGAGCCCGAACCGGCATTAACTGATGTAACATCCGATACGACCTTATTATCCGATGCTGAAACGGAAACGCAGCACGCCACAAATACAGAACTTGTCGGCACTGCCGACGGGTTGCTTTCATACGAAGTAATCCTGAATGAATATGACAATTTTGCGCGCGCTGATAAAAGAGAAAAACAACTGATCAGCTTCGGCAACAAGGTACGGGTAAGATCAAAAGATTCATCCACTCACTATGTAGTAATGCCGATGAATACCCCTGCTGCCGATACAACCCGGATACTGGACTCTCTTCGGAAGTTGTTCAACCCTCAGGGCGTAAGTATATACCGGTAACAAGCAGCGGCTTCACTATCCCTCCAGCCTTGCCAGCGCTTCCAGCACATAAAAAACAGCAGGACATACAGTTGCGTTTTTGAGTGTAAGGCTGACACGTTTCAGTAGTACATCTTCGTCTGTATATGGATAGCGGCGGCAATCTCCAGGACGGTCTTCATAAATGCGGCAGGTATTATCTGCCTCCAGAAAGGGACACGGGCTGCTTTTTACTACATAATCACCATCTTCATCAAGACGAAGGTAATCCGCCACAAGATCACCCTCACGGATACCCAGTTTTCGTGCAATGCGTTTGATGTCCGGCTGCTTGAAACGAGGAGAATAATTCTTACAACAATTAGCACACTCAAGACAGTCTATCTGGTCGAATGCTTCTTCATGAAGATCAGGTAACACTTTCAACATCTGGTTACGGTTACCTTTTTTCAGCATACGGTCGTACACCTTTCTCCGGTCATGCGCCTGACGTTGCCAGTTGCCAGGCGGTTCATATACTTTACCTGAAAAGCTACTCATGATCATTCAATTTGAAACCGGGAAGGATCCTATTCTATGGATATTTTCAAATTTCAATTTCTAAATTAAAAAAGCCAGCCTGAGAACAGGCCAGCCCCTATAAACCCTATCACCATGAAAACTACGTATATAATATTAAATAGCCAATGTCAATTTAGGTAAAGACAAATGTAAACAACAGTTTGGGAATAACAAGAAAATTAGCGCTTAATAACAAATAAGCAACAAATTACTTGACATATGTCAAAAAAAGGCGCTCTCGTTTGAACTTACCCAGACATGTGGCTCACAATTGCATCGCACTCATAATGCGTTCCAGATCCTGATCATTATAAAACTCGATCAGTATCGCCCCTTTCCCGTTCTTCTTACGATCCAGCTTTACACGGGTGGAAAAATGCGAAGCCATAGAATCCTCTATGCGTTTATATGCAGGTGGTAATTGGGCTCCCGTATCCTGTCCCTTGCTTTTCCCGGTTTCTTTCCCGGCCATCATTTGCTTTGCCAATTGCTCTACCTGACGTACGGAAAGTCCTTTTTCCTGCACTTCCCGGAATACATAGAGCTGCTGGTCAATCTGGCCGAGACCGGTGATGGCGCGGGCATGCCCCATACTCAGAGAGCCGTCCCTCAAGGCCTTCTGGATATCGGGCGGGAGCTTCAGCAAACGCAGATAGTTGGCCACCGTGCTCCGTTCTTTTTTCATGCGCTCAGCTACCTGTTCCTGCGTGAGGTCGCACTCATCCATCAGGCGGCGATAGCTCAACGCAATTTCTATGGCATTCAGATTTTCCCGCTGCAGATTCTCAAGCAATGCCATTTCCAGCAATTGCTGATCGTCTGCCGTACGCACATATGCCGGGATATCTTTCAATCCGGCCATTTTGGATGCCCGCCAGCGGCGCTCTCCGGAGATGAGTTGGTATTTATTGTTATCAAGCCGGATTACCGTTACAGGCTGGATAATATCATGCAAACGGATGCTGTCTGCAAGCTCCTGCAAAGCCTGCTCGTCAAAATCACGGCGCGGCTGCTTGGGATTGACGCTTATCAGTGCAACGGGGATACGACTGATCGTACCGGTAATATTCTGACCGGAAACAACAGGAGACGCGCCCTCCGTTTTATTGAGATCTTCATCGATAGTATTCAGCAAGGCGCGGATACCTTTGCCTAAAGCCTGTTTTTTATTGGTCTGTGCCATGCTCATCTGTTTCAAATATTTTGTCCTCATTTTTGATCCGCGTCATATCATTTTTTTGCAGGATCTCTTTGGCAAGGTTAAGATAGTTGACAGCGCCGGTACTGTCAGCATCATACATAAGCGCAGGCTTGCCGAAGCTGGGCGCCTCTCCGAGTTTGGTATTCCGGTGAATGATCGTATTGAACACAAGATCACCGAAATGATTTTTGATTTCCTCTACCACCTGATTACTCAACCGCAAACGGCCATCATACATCGTCATCAGGATGCCTTCTATCTGGAGGTCTGCATTGATCCGTGTTTGTACGATCTTGATCGTGTTCAGCAACTTTCCCAATCCTTCCAACGCAAAATATTCACACTGCACAGGGATTGCTACGCTGTCCGCGGCAGTAAGAGCATTTATCGTAATCAACCCAAGCGACGGAGAACAGTCTATAATAATAAAATCATATTGACCACGTACCTCATCAAGCGCATTACGGAGAATATGCTCACGGTTTGGCTGGTTAATCAGTTCTATTTCCGCTCCAACAAGATCCAAATGCGACGGCAACAGGAAAAGATTAGGCGTTTCCGTTTCGAGCACGATCTGGCTTACCGGGGTTTCATTAACCATAGCATCATACAGGCTCAGCTGAATATTTTTCAGATCAAAGCCATTCCCTGTAGTACTGTTGGCCTGAGGGTCCCCGTCTATCAGCAGGGTTCTATATTCCAGCACCGCCAGACTGGCCGCCAGGTTGATGGCAGATGTGGTCTTCCCGACCCCCCCCTTCTGATTGGCAATTGCAATTACTTTAGACATACACTACGTTCAATTTGGAAATGAGACAATTTGAAAATTTAAAAATGAACCTCACCACTACACAAACTTGCTCATCTTCAAATTCAATTTAAGTCGCGCATCTGTATAAAATATCCCCATTTTCAAACTTCCAAATTAACTCATTATTATCGTTTCCCCGATCCCCGGGAGTATCAATTCCTTACCTGCCACCCGGAATGTCTCCCGCGCCGCGTCATGATCAATTTTTATATACCCGAAGGTGTCGAAATGTACACCTACGACCTTATTACACTTAATAAAATCCGAAGCGACTACAGCATCGGCCACATCCATGGTAAAGTTGCCACCTACCGGCATTATTGCAAAGTCCGGACGGGCATAATGCGGTACAAGCTGCATATCCGTCATCAGACAGGTGTCTCCGCTGTAATAAAAATTACCGGTCTCGGTACTGATTACAAATCCACCGGGATTTGCAGCATAGCTGCCGTCGGGCAACGAGCTGCTATGCCAGGCTGGTACAAAACTCACCCGCCCGAAATCAAAGCGGAAAGAACCAAAATTCATACCGTGCACCTTCGCATACCCCTGACGCTGAACCCACTCCATCACTTCATAGGCGCCGACAACCATGGCGCCGGTATTGTTTGCTATGGTAAGGAGATCACCGACATGGTCGCCGTGACCGTGAGATACAAATATGTAATCCGCATGTATACTATTGATATCAATATCCTTAGCCAATTCATTTCCGGTGATAAACGGATCAAACAACAATTTTTTACCTGCCACCTTTATCAAGAAGCAGGAATGTCCATAGTATGTTAGTTCCATTAATTCCATTTAAATATTTCTGTATATAGTTTCATATGTAAGTACACAAAATTAATGTTCATCCATGACATTTATGAAAACAGGGTAATTATGTGGATAACTTGAATGATCCCAAATCACCTACAAATGTAACAAATGTGTTGAATGTGACGAATGTGTTGACCTTAATTGACACATTGATCACATTCATTCAGTCATTTTCAGAACACTCAACCCAAGAACTTCTTCCACCAATGCTGAAACACAATCAGCGCCCATATCGTAGCATGACTGTCGCCGGGATTACGGCTTTGAAGCTGTTTCTTCAGGGATTCAGTCGCTTCCGGATTAAAAATGCCCTGATCTGCAACAAAGCGATGGCTCAACAGGTCTTCATGGATCATCCCCCACAATTCTTTCCGGAACCAGCCAAGCAGCGGTATCTCAAAGCCATGCTTGGGACGATTGTAAATAGCTGCGGGCAGCATATCCCTGAAAGCATCCTGAAGTATTTTTTTCTTCATGCTCCCATCAATTTTGTAGGATGCGGGCAATCCGAAAGCAAAATCCACCACACGATAATCGAGGAAAGGACTGCGTACTTCAAGGCTGTTGGCCATGCTCATCATGTCTACCTTCACCAACATATCGCTAAGCAGCACCAGATTCATATCTGTCAGCAGTACCTCATTAAAATCGCCGGAACGGAAGGCCGAGAGGATTGCCTGCTTTTCCTGTTCCAGCCGCGGTTTTATAACACGACCGGCCGATTCGGGAGAAAGCAGGCCGGAAGCATCTTTTGAAGTAAGAAAGGTGGCCAGTTGCCAATACCTGTCCTTTTCAGGCAAAACGGCGGCAGCGGCAAAACGGTGTATCTTCCTGAAGGCATTGGTTATCTTGTTATTACGGCTTTTGGGCAGTATCTGCCACAACGGGAGTCCGGCCGCCAGCATACGATTGACAACCGACTGACGGCGGATCCGCCATTCCGCCATATGCTTATTATATCCGGCAAAAATTTCGTCGCCGCCATCACCGCTGAGCGCTACCGTAACGTGTTGCCGGGTATATTTACTCAGGATGTATACAGGGATCGCCGAAGAATCCGCAAAGGGTTCATCCAGATAATCCAGCACACCGTCCACGTGCTCCAGGAAGTCATTATTGGAAAGAGAGAACACCGTATGCCGGGTATTATATTTATCCGCGACGAGTTGTGCATATTTTGTTTCGTCGAAAAAGGGATTGTCTTTATACCCGATAGAAAATGTATTCAGTTCACCCGCATGCCTGGCAGCAAGTGCAACAATAACGGAAGAGTCTATCCCTCCGCTCAGGAAAGCGCCAAGCGGCACATCCGAAATCATACGATCCTGCACTGCATCATCCATTAGCGATACGAGCTGCGTCTGTGCCGTTTCGTATGAATAATCACTATAGCGTCCGGGGTGTATATCCAGCCGGTAATAAGACTGGCATTCCGATATACCCTGCCGGGTAATAGTCATATAATGCGCCGGCTTTAGTCGGGCAACACCTTGCAGCATACTTTGCGGCTGCGGAATATAATTGAGCTGGAGATATTGGTGCAGCACGGTATAATCCAGTTCCCTGGGGATACCCCATGCAAGCAGCGCCTTCATCTCTGAAGCAAAAGCCACATAATCCGCACCGGTATAATAAAGTAATGGTTTTTTACCATACCGGTCGCGGGCAAGCAAAAGCGTACCGGTCTCCCGGTCGTAAAAAGCGAAAGCAAAAAAGCCCTGCAGCCAGGGCAGGCATTGGGCCCCATATTCGATCAGGAGATAGAGCAGCACTTCTGTATCAGAATGGGTACGGGGCTGGCCGGATTTTTTCCACACATCACCCAGGTAGCGTTCTGATAACCAGCGATAATTAAAGATTTCCCCATTGAAAACAATGTAATAACGACCGGAATGATCCGGCATAGGCTGTGCAGCGCCTTCGGATGTGTCTATCACCGAAAGACGACGATGCCCCAACGCAACAGCTTCATCCCTGAAATGTCCGCCTGCATCAGGCCCCCGGCGATGTATCTGCTCCACCGACGGACCGATATGCTGCAAGTGCGAAGCTGCAGAGGGGTTTAAAATATAAGCGCCGGTAATACCACACATGCGGAAGAAAGATTGGCTGCAAAAGTAGTTATTGCCGGACAAACGGAAAGTACACGATCAAATTTTATTACTTTTGTCGTTTACCCATTCTTTATAACAGTACTTCCTATACGGTATTCAAGACATAAAAAAACAAGCATAAGCGGATGCAATTTATCACACTGGCAGATTACCTGTTGTTGCCTTTTTACCTGATAATTATTTATGCAATTGCTTATAATTTCCGTAACCGTAAATACCCCCTGGGTCATCCCTGGCGTCCCTATTTTTTACCTGGCCTTACGGTGAAAATTATAGGGGCAATCTTTATCGGCCTGATCTACCAGTATTACTACGGCGGAGGCGATACATTCAACTATTTTTACCAGGCCAGGATCGTAAACAGCGCATTCTCGGAATCACCCGTAAAGTGGATTAACCTGCTCTTACGGATACCGGCCTGGTATGACGGCGAGTATATTCAGTACACTTCGCGCATGGAATGGTATATGGACTCCCACTCCTATCCCGTTGTGGCCATAGCGGCCTTCCTGGGGATATTTTGCTTTAATACCTTTCTGCCGACATCCGTGTTATTTGCCGCCATTTGTTTTACCGGTATCTGGGCTATGTTCCGGACATTCGCAGCTCAATATCCTTCGCTGACCCGTCATATTGCCCTTGCCATACTGTTTGTACCGAGTACATTTATCTGGGGATCAGGGATCTTTAAAGATACGGTGTGTATGTTCGGGCTTGGCTGGCTGATCTATTCTGTATTTCAGTTACTGATCCAGCGGGCGTTCTCACTATCCAACATACTCATGCTGGTACTCAGTTCCTACCTGATCGGAACTATTAAAATATACATTCTGATCGCCTTTTTGCCGGCCCTCGCGTTATGGGTATTGTTTACTTATTCCCATAAAATCAAAATCGCTTTTGTGCGGTTCTTTATCAAACTGGCTGTTTTTGCATTTGCGGGCGCCGGTTTCATCTTCTTTTCCAGCCGATTCTCTGAAGAGCTGGGGCGTTATTCGCTCGATAATCTGGCAAAGACCTCTTATGTCACCCGTGACTGGATTGCCTATTCATCCGGCGATCAGGGCTCTGCATACGATCTCGGAGAGTTCTCTCCCACCTTCACCGGTATGCTGACCAAGTTTCCACAGGCAGTGAATGTAACTCTCTTCCGACCTTATCCCTGGGAAGCCCGGAAAGCGATCGTGATGCTGAGTGCTATTGAAGCATTATTATTCCTGTTGCTTACTATAAAGATTCTTGTGCAGATCGGCCCGGCACGCGTATGGCGCACTATAAACAGTGATCCCAATATCCAATTTGCTCTGATATTCACCCTGATATTTGCTTTTGCTGTAGGCATTTCATCATACAATTTCGGCTCATTGTCACGATATAAAATCCCTTGTCTCCCTCTGTATGCACTTTCACTCGTATTGATCTATTACCGGCATAATGATCCGGAAAAACCGTTCCTTAGTATTCGCTGATGTATCTCTCTGCAGCCTGTGTATGAAAAAAAATAACGACAGGAAATGATATTGATCGCAGAAATCGTGCACCCTGGGGAGCGACATCTCCGGCTGAACAGCGCGCTGCTTTCACTGGCGCACCGGGCATTCCCCGACGAGCGGATCGTCATGATCTGCGAACAGAAACATGCAAACGCGATGCAGGCGTATGGTGATATATATTGTAAACGTACGGAGTTCAGGACTTTTAAGTCATACAATCCCGGCGGGGTCTTCTTCTGGCCCTGCAAGATAACCGGAGAGTGGATCAACATCCTGCGCGTCATCCGGTATGCACGCAAACATAAGCCACGCCTCCTGATCTGGACATCGCTCTTTCCGACAGGACAATGGATGCTCCAACTACTGTCGCATATCATACTACAACAGCAACAACAGCATGTACTGCTGCAGGGTGAGCTTGAATACTTTAACCAGGCGATGCAAAAGCCGACAGAACGTATACTGCGTTTTTTACTGTACCGGGGCTTGAACCATGCCCCCGCAAATACAGGGTTCATTGTGTTGGCAGACCATATAAAAGAAAAGATGGAATCTTTGGGGTTACGTTCTTTCAACAGGATACGTATATTGCCACACCCCTTCCACTATACATCTATCGAACGGACCGGAGCCCCTATACCTCCCCAAAAATGGATCGCAGGTACATTCGGAGCCCTGCAGGAACGAAAAAACACACACTATATCTTCCGGCTTGCCGCAGCGCTCAGAACGGAAATAGAAACAAACCATATTACGTTTCATGCGGCAGGCAAATGTACACCTGCCATGAGCCATATGCGTCATAATGGTCTGGTTACGCTGCACGAACCCGACAGGTTCCTTACCCAACCGGCATTTGAAGCAATTATTGCCGGGTTTGATCTGGCTCTGTTTTTCTACGACAACACTGCTTATACCTGGTGCGCCAGCGGAGCGATACATGAAGCGATACAACTCGAAATCCCTGTCCTTGCTATCCGAAATCACTATTTCGACTGGCTGGTACACACCTACGGAACAATCTGCATACTTTTTGACGATCTTCTACAGATGGAACATTTTATCAGGGAGTTGCTCCGGGGTCTGCATACCGAAACACTGGATCAGATAAGAAAAAACATGCGTTATTTCAAGCTCGAAAACACAATGGAAAAACAAGCACAGGCACTTAAAAATGTACTCAGATATTAATACTTTGATCGACTGATATTATTGTTACTTTTACACCCCGTGCAAAAAAGAATTTGGAGCAAAAAACCGGCAGCGGGTAGTTTTTAATGCCAGGTAAATGATTAATATATCCGTAGTAATCCCTACATATAACAGACCTTTACTATTAAAACGGGCTATTAAGTCCGTTTTAAGACAAGCTGATCACAGCTCTTTTTCGCCGGAGATTGTCGTTGTAGATGATGGTTCGGTGGAGCAGGTGGATACGGGTGATTTTGCCGGGAAAAATGTCCGTTACATCAAACTGGAACGCAACAGCGGACCACATATCGCCCGGAACAAAGGCATTGAAATAGCCTCCGGAAACTGGATCATTATGCTGGACGATGATGATGAGCTGATCGAAAACACATTGAGCAATGCCATCCGGCGCATACAGGAAATAAAAGATTACACAACGTACCCTGTTTTCTTTTTTGCCACTACAAAGGGGCACATTCCGGGATCGTTTGCCTACATCCAGACGGTAGACATCCTGAATGAGACCCTGAAAGGGGATTTTACACCGGTCATTCAACGCGACACCTTCCGGTCATACGGCTATCAGTATCGCGACTATCCCGAAATACTCGGTGTGGGATGCGAGTTGCTGACGTGGCTGGACATCAGCCTTTCCCATAAAATACCGGCATTCAACAACACATTGGTCAAAGTCAATGAAGACGCTCCGCTCAGGCTCACATCCTACGATAACTTCATCCGCAATTCAGATAAATTTGCATTACAGCAGGATCTGACCATCCGGTTCCTGCAGGAACGTCAGCTTGATACCCTGTGCCCTGCCTTTATCCAGCGAAAATATCTGGGCGCCGCTACTTACTATCTGCTTTCGGGTAAGCGTGACATTTCACGGGAACGGCTTCATGCCATAAGACAATTCTTTTTCAGCAAAACCTTTATCATGATTCTGTCATATCTGCCATTGACGGTTTCTAAATTTTTCTTCCGGAATTACAAGCTGAGATTCAGTAAATGAGAGATGTGTGAGGTGTGATTAATGTGTTGGATGTGTGAGATGTGACAGATGTGCGAAAAAAACACATCTCACACATCCGTCACATCTTTATTATCGAAGCAGCGTCACATTCCCCTGCTTCACAAACGACTCACCACAGCTATTCACTGCATCTATCAGATATACATATACCCCCAAAGGCTGCGGCACACCGTTATAGGTACCATCCCACCCGGGATCCATATCTGTCGTTTCATACACCTTCACCCCCCAACGATTAAAGACAGCAAAACGGTTCAACTGCATCAGCCCTTCCCTGACAGGACGAAAATGACTGTTAAGTCCGTTGCCAGGCGTGAATACATTAGGCATAGCCATCCGTGAACAATGTACAAGTACATCTACAGAATCCCTGCCTACGCACCCATGCTCCGTAATGCCCGTCACAAAATAACGTGTGTTTACCTCCGGGTAAACAACCGGATTGGAAATATCCGGGTTACTCAAACCGGCATAAGGAAACCACTGGAAATACATACAATTCGTACCGGGATCCATATAGTGCTCTTCTCCGGGATAAACATGCATCGTATCCGGCAAGCGGATCACCGCACGGGGATAGACAGACACACGTATATGCAGGGTATCCCTGCACCCTAAAGTATCGTATGCATATACCGTGTAATCAGTAGTCTCGTAAGGGCGTGCAACCGGTTCGGCTGCTGCCGTATCACTCAATCCGTAAGCCGGTATCCAGATATAACGGCTCCCTCCCGATACCCATAATAACATGGAATCCGGAGGACAATAACCCGTATCTGCCATAATGCTTCCGAAATCGCCCGGATATACATCAACAAGCCTTTCATCAAAGCCCGAGCATCCGATAGGCGTACTGACCAATAACTCATACACTCCCGAAACCGTCGCAATAAAATCTGCAACCGGCTTGTCCGCCCCGTTCAGGCCGGGCGCAACTGTCGTCCACTGGTAAGAATAATCATCCCTGTAGGGTGTTACCGATGCATTGAGAAATATATGGTCTCCTGCACATACGGCAGTATCCCCCTCCAGGGTAACTATGGGATAGTGCTGCATCTCAATACTGATAGAGATCGAAGTATCAGGACAGCCGGGATAGCGACCTGTGACCGTGTAGATCTCTGACTGAGTAACCGTAATATCCGGGGTCAGGGATGTAGTATCGCTGACTCCGGTTGCAGGCGTCCACAAATAAAAATAGCCGGCAGTCCCCTGACCGGATATGGATACGACATCCCCCTCACACACAGCCGTATCGTTATTGAAAATAGTTAATACTCTGGGGGCATATTCAATATGAATCGTATCGGTGACAGAAAAACCACATATGCCCGGTATGGTATCCCATACCGTCACCCAATAAGTCGTATAAAGAACAGGATCTACTTGCGCTGAAGACTGATCGGCAGGGCCCATAATACCTCCTGCCGGCCCCCACAGGAAACGATTGTGCGGACTGGGATTACGTACATGAACGCTGAGATTTACAGGACCTTCCGTACAAATCAGCGTGTCTGAAACAACGATATCGGGCAAGTCTGTTTCATATACTGTAACAATTGCCTCCGCAGTATCCTGCTGGTGTCCGCAAATCGTGCTGGAGGCTATCAGGGTTACCGTATAAACACCGGGAGCCGTATACGTATGTACCGGGGAAGGCACATAGGAAACCGGACTGCCATCACCAAAATCCCAGATATAATCAGCAGCCGAAACCGAGGTATTGACAAACTGAACGGTAAACGGTGCACAACCCGTATCATCAGGCCCCGTACCCGAGGACACTATATCGAAACCCGCACGGATAGGCGGTGGCGGCGGCGGTGCATTAACAGATGCCTGCGCCAGAAATGCAGCGTAAGGGGCGCCGGAAGCAATACGGATAATTAACGAATTATATCCCCGCTTCCAGTTATTGCACAAGGTCAGCGAAACCATACCTGCACTGTTAAATCCTACATGCCCGTACGGATTGGCAACAGGAATGATACCACCCATAAGCGGACTCTGGGGCACGCCGTTGGCATAGATCTCATAGACCGAATTATCTGCAAAAAAATCAAGCGTCAGACAAAATGTACTGTCCACATCAAAGCTGCTTCCGCAACTGTCGAAACAGGGTAAATCAAAATCAATCCGGTAATAGTAATCAAGATTTCCTGAATGACTGCCTATAGCCGAATGAGAAATCCAGTCACAATCCGGCCAGCTACTGGTCACATAACTACCCGGCTTGCTACTCATTACAATCGCCGGGGTATAAGGCCCGTTAATATTACCGGTGCTTACCTCCCAGTTCATGTCCTGACTACCACCGGGTAAGCGCCCCCCGGCTCCATTGGTTCCGGTATTAAACCACCTGGGTAAAGGACTTGTACCTATACGCGGAATGACCTTCAGGTCCAATTCGCGGATACTGTCTCCACCACCGGCAGCCGTAAATGTATCTCTGTAAATCCCTGTATTGTAATATCCAAAAACCGTATCACCACTGCACAAAGTATCCCGGAGCGTTGTTACTATCTGCGCCTGTACAGCATTATCCGGCTTCAGCAACGCAAACATGCCTAAACAGAGCACCACTCGTATATAAGGGATCATATAATGCCAAAATAATTTTCAACTGTGAATATAAAACATTTGCTCAGCATTACACAATAGCTATATGGTTATCCATCAGCTCCCGGGAGCATAGATTTTGTTAATTACAAAGATAATGAATGTGATAAAATAACGACATCACATGAAGATGTTATAGAGGAGCATACATAGATATAATTTACACGTGATTTTATTGCCCTATCCGGTCAGCGGCCACGGATGTACTGCTCTGCACGCGAATTTACATTTGCATTGGTTTCCCCTTTGGTGTAAAGCGACGTACGCCATTGACTATTGCGCAATTCACCATTAACTGTAGAGTGTAGCAACCTGTAATCCTGTACCGAAGACCCCGCCTGATAAAAAAGAAAGACCCCTTCCATACTTTGTTTGCCCAGCGAATAATATTGCCAGATCTCGTAAGGCAATGCGCCCGGCTCATTCTTGATCATAATACGATCATTTGGCTTGCCATATTTCAGGTAAATAATCCCACGGTCTGTCTTGTATCCGGGCATGGCATTGCTGCCAAACAGCCGGTTGACTTCCCGCACTTTCTCCGAAAATTCTTTCCAGGCCTTCTCCGGTTCCTTACTGTTGATCTTCAGGAAATGGTTGTATACAAAATACCGCATGTACATCTCATCCGGCCTCTTCAGGAAATTCTCAATCGCCTTTCTGTCCCAGACATCAGACACCGGCAGCAGCATTTCGAGTATCGCCTTTACCTGGGGAAAAGTAAACGCTGACACAAAGGTCTTGCTCATATCGAGGAATACGACACCAGTCCCCTCTGTGGTATCATCCTTTACAGGCGCAGCCTCCCTTGCTACAGGATGTTTGTTTACAAGCTGGAAGAAATACGTCTTTGAAGCCAGCTCGCGCTCATCCCTGTCCTGCAGGCGGATATTCAGATAATAATTGCCGGAGGCAAGCGAAGACAGGTCAAAACTCCCGATCACCGGTATGACCGCAGTGGCAGGGACCGTATCACGCTGCTGGAGATGCTGTACCATACCGCCGTCTGTCCTTCTGGATATATAGGCATGCTGCACAAGCGGATGTAATGCCTGCTCAATACGGTCGGCCTGATATAACTCGGCATAATAACGAAGTATCTTCCGGTCATCGTCAAGGAAATTGGTAGCCAACGGTATCTGTATATACCCGTTCCGGGAAAAAATACTGGATTGCTCCATAGTGGCAAACAGCGTATCTACCAGCTGTATATCGCTGTAACAGGCGGCGTCGGGCATCGGCGAAGGAATATTGATATCCTGAGTATACACAAACGGACGCTGCGGAAAGTCCGGCTCTGTGAGTGTCAACTCCACACGAAACTTACCATACGGCAACCTCAGCCTCTTCAGTTCGAGTATATTCCGGGACGAGGCATGTTCGGGAGCAGCAGGATTTGTGTGTAGCATATAATGATCCTCTAACACAATACCCGTATCATGTCGTACAATAATACCAGTGTGCACTCTGGCTGTAAGCGCTCCTGTAGTATCTTTTCTGTAATGAAGTGAAAATGGATTGATCTGCCAGTACAATTCAAGGTATGCATCCCCTACCAGTCCGTCTGCACCCGGCAGGAAAAAAACCGTACCGGAAGCCACACCTTCCACCGCGGCGGACTGGCGAATGCCGGTACATAACAGAAGAAAAAGCAACACCGGCATAAGCCGTATCCTGTTTTGTCTTATCATTGTTTTATCAGTAAATCACAAATTATAACCAGATTATTCAAGTCAGCAAATCTATCATTTAATTGGCTAATTCACTGGCGGTCCATGTTAAATGTAGTGATTTAAGAATTTGAAAATGACCCTGTGTTTTTATCAAATGTATTACCAAAATTCCTTACCTTGTAATGTACATGTGTACCCATGAGCAAAAATATTGTCCCCGTTGTCAAAAATCCTTTGAGTGTAAAGTGGGATCTATTCTTTTATGTCAATGCACAACCGTGATACTCGAACAGGAAGAGCGGGATTACATAGCCCGCCATTATGAAGACTGCCTGTGCACAGATTGCATGAGTGCTATGAGGGCGGAGTATCACCATATCCTTTTTCAGGAAAAGATTAAAAGAATATCAGAAATCCTCTGAATCAAAAACAACAATTCCGGCACTGGTACTTGCATAAATATCACCATTAAAATTCGTAGCGTAGTATAACCTGCGTATTGAAACCCTGCTCCGGCAGATTGAGAATACGGTAACGACTCATATTGTTAAGATAGCGCGCATTCGTCAAATTGCGCAACTGAACCAAAAGGGACAGTTTATGCTTACCGGTAGTGAATGTATTGCCAGCAGAAAAATGAAGCAGGAAATAGCCGTCTGTTTCCGGCTCATTGGTGTCTACCCGGCGCTGCGCGGCAAAATACTGACCGGAAACGGCAAGAAACAAATCATGCAGCAATGGACGGAAAATTTTCGGTTTGTATTCTATTTCATTGAGTGCCGAAAACGGAGGTGTGAACGGGAGCGGGACACGGGTGTCCAGATTCCTGTTCCATACATATTCAAAAGACAGGCGGTTGTTTAGCGAAGGTGTAATTTCAATATCAACATTGCTCTCAAACCCGGTAAATAATGCCTGTGCCTGTGTGTACAGATAGACCTGCCCGGCTTCCGGTAACGACGAAAATCTGGCCGAAGGCCGCAGATAAATATAATTGCTGAAATAATTCAGAAAAGGTGTTGCATCTACCTTTATCCGTCCTTTCTGAAAATAGAGGCCGGCATCCAGCATATACCCCCGCTCTGCCCGGAGGGATGAATCGCCCATTTCATGACGGAATGTGCCATGATGGACGCCATTCGCTGTCAGTTCCACCATAGCAGGGATCCGGTATGCCGATCCGGCATTGGCTTTCAGCTTCCATTGCTCCGCAATGGTCCAGGCGAGCCCCAGCGAGCCGGAGCCATTGACGTAATCACGCCTGATATACGGACTGCGCTGTTGTGCCCCTGTCTGTTCACCAGCTTCGTTATACAGGTATATATACGAGCGATCAGCTTTCTGATCCGCAGCATCTGCCCGTATGCCTCCGGAGATCAGAAAGCGATTGGTAAATCTATACTCTGAGAATACATATACACCTCCCTGCGTCACTTTATAAGCAGGTATCAGAAATTCATACCCGTCACGTACATTTTCCTGATGCTGAACGGACACGCCGGTAATCACCTCCCATGCTTCTGTGGGATGGAATTTATAACGGACATTGCCCGTTAACGTATGCAGATCCAGTTGCAGGGCAAGATTCCCTTCAGGAGCAGGACCGTTCCCGTGCGCATGGGGCTGGGATAATTCCTGTCGCCGGTTGTGCTGGTAACCAAGATCCAACTCAAGTATATTCCGGTGAAAATGGAAATGTGTATTGGATACAGCCTTAAAATGGTTGATCATTTGCCGGGGCAGGCCAATGTTTCGGGGTTTGCCATCATCCGTAAGCTGGTACGCACGGGGAATGCCAAAAGCGCCGGTAAAGAAGCCTGCATCCTGATTATAATTGGACAAGTAAAGACTGCTATGCCCCCACTTCCTGCGGATACCGTTCAATACCGAAATGCTGCGTTCCTTCCCGGCCGTATTCTTCAGCCTGCGATTATATATCGGCAGCTTGTAGCTGTTGTAGGTAAACTCGTCAGCCGGCACACGATAACTACCATAATCCTGCCATGTGGCACGGACGATCGTATAAAAATCATTGGTATTCTGCTGCAAACGGACACTTGCGCTAAACAGGTCGTTGTTGGATTTATAATTCACCAGCGCCTCGCCACCAAATGTATTTTTCTCCGGGATCAGCGGCGGCAACACATTGATGACCCCGCCAATCCCATCCGATCCATACAAAACAGAAACCGGCCCTTTGAGCACTTCCACCCGGTCCACATTAAACTGATCTATTTCCAGTCCATGATCAACACCCCATTGCTGCCCTTCCTGCTTGATCCCATACTCATTCACGATCACACGATTGAGGCTCAGCCCCCGGATCACGGGCTTGGAAATCCCGACCCCGGTATTGATCGAACTGATACCCGGCAGCTTCTCAAGTGTGTTAATAAAAGTATTACCCTGATTTTTGAGCAGTGCACTTTTGGTGAGGTAAATAAAATCCAGTGTATTGCCTACGGGCGCAGCAGACTTCCGGCCGGTGCGCACTTCCACCCCGTCCAGAGAAAAAGTGGTATCCTCAGTAATCTGAGCCCGTACATGAGCAAAGGGAAACGATACTGCTACAAAAACAAGCCATAGCAACTGTTTCATCCGCCCTATTGAATAAACACTTTAAATGTTTGTACACCTGCATTATTCACTGCATCATAGGCTTTGACATAAAAGGTCGCAGAACCTTTTACCGCATACGCGGGGATGGTATAGGTAGTCTTCAGTTGATAGGCCACACCTGTACCAGCAGGAAATTGTTTCTGCTCCAGCTTGTATTCCCTGTCGTTGGCATCTGTATAGGTAAGCTCATATTTACCGTTATCAAGGGATTTATTATCTGTGATCCGGCTTTCGATATGCAACACACTGCCTGCAGCGATAGCAATAGAATCCCGTGACGGCTCTGTTATGCGGATCACCGGAGGCTCCGTATCATCCGGATTGAGCACTATAATATTATACTCTACAAAATCGGCTTCATTACCCGTAGCATCCAATAGACGGATCATAAAATGATAATTACCGGCAGATGCATCTGCCGGCACTGGAATATCTTCCGTAATAATTGTATCCGTACCTGCTAAATCCACTGTTTTAGACAGCTTCCAGGGATTGGAGGCCGCCACAACACGTCCATGAGTATGGCAATCGAAATTGCTGTGTACATCAATTTTATATTGTGATAATACGCTGTTACTCTGAAAACGAATCTTCATTTGCAGCACTTCTCCCGTGGCTATCCTCAAAACATTATCATATGAAGCGCCGCACAGGGAAGCTGTAACAACAGATACAGACCGCTCGGTTACCGTGATGACCGGCCCACCAACACCCGGCGTATCGGGTTCAGGCTGATCATCCGGATCCTTACAACTGCCCCAGAACACGGCAAACAGCAATATGATATACAGAGGATACTTCATGATTTATGGATTGCAAAGGTAATGTAAAAAGAATGCCCCTGCACTGTAATGCGCAGCAGGAGCATTCCGGATTTGTCTGACTTACTATATTTTAGAAATGCGTACTGCCAAAGCGCCGTAATCTGTACGTACCACCACATGATACAATCCGTTTTGCAGACGGGAAAGGTCAAGCGTTTCGGTATAGCTACCGGCAGATGCGGCTTCTTTAAAAACCGCCTGTACCGTACGACCTGCCATATCTACGATATCAATGTGCACATCGGAGCTCTTTTTCACTGTATAGGGAATCGTAATATTGGCCGCAGCAGGATTCGGATAAGGCGCCGCCACTGCCAGTGTTTTTCCCGAAACCAGCTTTATACCGGTATGATCATCTTCAAACTCCACAAGCGGATAAATAGCAAGATGCGTAGCCAGATTCAGGAAGCTCTGTGAATATACATCCGACCAGTTGGCCGAACCATGCCCGTGTTCCTGGATCACATTCCTGCCGAACCTGGCAAGGTCAGCGCTGTTGCGGGAGCCATCGGGTGCATACAATACACCGATCGTGTCGCCTTCGTGTCCGCCGTGTGCATAGTCGCCCAGATCGAAGGAAACAAAAAAGCTGTCTTCCACATGTGCTTCGTCATGAAATAAGATAACATTCGGCCCACCGCCAAGATCCAGGTCTCCGAAATCCATATGCCCGTCTTCCAGCTCTGATCCCGGCACCCCATCTGCATCCACTTCAAATATCCGGGCGGACACTTCATTATCTGCATTGGTTACCGTACCTGTTACATGCACTACAACACCCAATACGTGTATATGATCATCTACATAATATTTTTCGGCAAACTGCTGCTGCTCGTGATGATTGTGCCCCAGAAAATACCCCCATTCGCCAGTACCCGTATATTTATCCGATACGAGCGTAAGACCGGCTGCATGGTTCTTCAATGTGTCTTCTGACGCCTGCACGGACATAGCCAGCCCGGCGGCACTCATTAAGGTCAATAGTTTTTTCATGTTTGTGTGTTTTAATAAAACGGGATACGTTAGTGCAATTATGTTGCAATATTAAACACATTTCTTCAAAAGAAACAATGTTGCAACAATTTTTCTGAAAAAAACTTCAGAAGAGGCACAAATATGTCAAACGTGCAAATTTTGCAACCTGCTCTTACCCAAACACATTAAAACAAAGTATAACTTTATTGCACGGATTTCATTCTCTTTATATTAGGATGCACATTTGAGCAATTTTTTTTAATTTTTTGTTGGTATTTCGGAAAACTCCTTTACCTTTGCAGTCCAAAATTCAAAATACATTAACGGTAAGTAATGCCTACTATTCAACAATTAGTTCGTAAGGGTCGCCAGCAAATCCGCGCCAAATCCAAATCTCCGGCGCTGGACGATTGCCCGCAACGCCGCGGCGTATGCACCCGTGTATACACCACCACTCCTAAAAAACCAAACTCTGCCCTGCGTAAGGTAGCCAAGGTACGTCTGACCAACAAGCAGGAAGTGATCGCATACATCCCGGGTGAAGGCCACAACCTTCAGGAGCACAGTATCGTGCTGATCCGCGGTGGTCGTGTGAAAGATCTGCCGGGTGTTCGTTATCACATTGTTCGTGGCGCGCTGGATACAGCCGGGGTAAAAGACCGGAAACAGAGCCGTTCCAAATATGGTACGAAGAGAGAAAAAGCAAAAAAATAATCTTTAATTAAGTCATAAAGCCCGTCATTTAAGATGAGAAAGGCACAAGCCAAAAAGCTTCCGTTAGCGCCGGATCCGAAATTTAATGATAAGCAGGTTACACGTTTTGTAAACTGCCTGATGTGGGGAGGAAACAAAACCACCGTATTAAGCGCATTTTACACCGCACTGGATAAGGTAAGCCAGACAACCGGAGAAGACGGATACGAGGTGTGGAAACGTGCACTCACGAACGTCACACCTGCGGTAGAAGTACGCAGTCGCCGTATCGGGGGCGCTACCTTCCAGATACCAACAGAAGTACGTCCTGATCGCAAAATATCGCTCAGCATGAAATGGCTGATCCGCTACAGCCGTGAACGCAACGGTAAAACCATTGCCGATAAGCTGGCCAATGAAATCGTGGCAGCCAGCAAAGGTGAAGGTGGCGCTTTCAAAAAGAAAGAAGACACCCATCGTATGGCTGAAGCAAACAAAGCGTTTTCACACTTCAGAATATAAATTCTACACACGCAATAACGTACATGTAAGAGGCTGTCCCGAAAGTGACAGCCTCATTTTTTATCGATTAGTACGCGTATACTGTATGCGCTAAGCAGCCATGCCCTGTTGGGGCATGTATGTGGCGTAACAATACTTTAATGAGCATCCGGGGATGGCTGTCTGATGCCCCCACCTTTGTATTGACCAATAATATGATCTATATTCAATGAGTCGACTACTTCATTGACCAGACAAAAGGAGAATCATCAACCTCACCAAAAAATATCTTCAGGAAACAAAGCCGGACTGTTGGCCGGAAGTGTCTTAAACCATATGTTTGACATAGTTATGCAGTACCTACGAAGCTGAGTTCGGGATAAGCACTCTATACCTGTTTACATGTGATTCAAGGAAGAGCGATCCTATTTTCGCGTACACGAAACGGGCAGATACCCCTCACGTTCTCCCCGTCAAGGGGAGACGACCACGTTATTCCCTCCCGGAAGTAATAGCTTGGAATGGGTAGCAGCGGCCTGTTTGGAATGGCATGCTATACTTATACAGGCCCCTGGACCAACAAGGGCGTATACAAACACTGTCAAACGATGCACAGACAAAGCAGAACGGACTGATCGTCTCCCCTTGACGGGGAGACAGAGAGGAATGTACCTTTATCCCGAACTCAGGTTATACGAGATATGTTCTTTACCAGAGATTTTCCGATACCTTGTTAGGAAACACCCTCTATCGGAGCAATGTCACATTTCCCTGATATTTTTCCGCAACCCCGTTTGCAAAAGCAGCTTCAATCATATACACGTATACACCCTGCGGCTGCAGCTCATCATTAAACCGGCCGTCCCATCCGCGACCATCCGGTTTTGTGGTTTCGAACAAAAGCTGCCCCCAGCGGTTAAATATCTGCATCCTGAAAGATGTCAGCGCACGTGACAATAATGACCTGGGGAAAAAATAATCGTTATACCCGTCCCCATTTGGCGTAAAGACATTGGGAATATCTATGTAACAAGATTTCCGCGCCAGTATACTATCTGTAGTACTACATCCGCTGATCGTAACCGTAGCGTGATAGTTGCCCGGTTCCGTAATATAAATACTGCTGCCGGTTTCGCCGGTGCTCCATAACCAGGCTGCACCGGGTGTCACTCCGTTCCGGGCATCTGCAATAAGAACCGGTTCACCACCGGGACAGATAGCTGTATCCTCACCGATATTCAGCACCGGATAGGGGTAGATAGTCAGATCCAGAACAGCGCTGTCATCAGGACAGACGCGATAATACCCCTTGATTTGCACCAGGAATGTACCGGCTTCATCATACAGGTAAGTCACCGTGTCCCCGGCAGTAAAAGGCACACCATCACCGAATGTCCAGGTGAGGCTATCCAGACCTTCTGTAGTATAATTTGCCAGCAATCGTATACGGCTGCCGGCACATAATGCAGTATCAAGCGCCGTCAGCGTAAGCTCCGGTGACGGATCAACCGATACTGTAACCGTATCACTAAGCGTACAATTATTCACTGTATAGACGGTAACATGATAAGTACCGGATTCTGTGACCAAATAATCAGGCGCTGTGCTTCCGTTCTGCCACAGATAGGTGGTGAAGTTACCCGGCGGCTGCGGCACCAAAGTATAGTTTACATCCACGCAGAACAGGGTGTCCTCCCCTATCGAAACACTATCAACCGTCACCAATACCGTATCCATGAACGGACACCCTGCTGCCGTAACCGCAGATACATAATACTCGCCGGGGGTCGTCACTGTGATTGCAGCCGTAGTATCGCCGGTAGACCATTGATAAGAAGGATATCCAGGAGGCAATGATAATGTAAGATTGAATGCAGCGTCACAAAGAATGGTGTCCCGTAATACCGGAAAAGTATCAAGCAATACATGTACTGTATCAGACAATGTACATCCGTATATCGTCTCTACCGACACATAATACCGGCCAGACTGCAACACATTAAACACCGGAGTCGTAGCGCCATCCTGCCATTGATAAGTATTATACTTACCCGGAGGGAAGGGAGATAATGATAGTGACTGACCAGGGCAAATGACCGTATCAGGCCCTAATGTCATCGTATCCAGGAATACATGTGCAGTATCACGTACGACACACCCAAGATTGGTAGTCGCCCTCACATGATAAGTCCCGACACCGGGTACGGTGACCGATGGCGTGGTTGCACCATTGTACCACAGAATGTTTGAATACCCCGTTCCAATATCAAAAGTAACCGGAGAATTCGTCACGCATATAAAAGTGTCACGCAAACCCAAAGATGCATGTAGTCCATCCGGAAGATCAAACAACACACTACCGGGTTGCCCGGGCTGCGATTCATGCGTTGTATTATAGCAAGGACTTAATGGATTCAATACTACGCCAGCTGTCCCGCCAGCAACAGCCGCAGCTACCGATACGGGAAGCGTGGGTGTTGACAGCCAGATCACCCCGCCGCCCCCGCCGCCTGCGGGACCATGACAATAAGTAGCAAACGTAATATTATTTGTCGATCCACCGGCTCCACCGGATGCGCTCAGCTGTAGCTGCCCGTCGTACCGGTCGCATACGATATAAATACTCCCGCCGCCCCCGCCGCCGGAAGTACCTTCGTCTGCAACCGGGATTAATACAGCCTGACCATTGGAACGTATAAAATGATTGTTACCACGAATAGCCCGGGCTTTAATAATAATAATCCCGCCGCCGTTCCCTCCGGGGTATACGTCCCGCCCATTATCACGTTGCGGGCCACCGCCGCCACCGCCCATAAATATCCGGTCGGCGGCAGCTGGTAACGCAGTTCCCCCCAAAGCTGCATAATCACCGGCAGAACCACAACCCGTGTACTGATTACCTCCTTTTCCACCACCCCCATAATTCCCACCGCCACCAGCGCCACTATTTCCAGAGCTGGCTCCGCCACCGCCATTCGCCAGCTTACCACGACCATACCACTGATTCGGCACATAATGAGCCACACCTTCACCTTTTAATCCCTCAGACGGCGTTGCCTGATAATAAGTGTTATTATTACAGATAAACCCGTTAGAAAATGTATGAGCGCCGCGAAAACCGTTATGACTTACATCTATATCCGCATTCAGAATTAATGTATCCCTTACCTCAAAGACCAGTATACCTCCGATCCCACCTGGCCCCCATGGTGTACAGGTAAGCGTTGATACAACCGTCGCATTGCCGGAATATACCGGTATCTTAACAAGCTGCACACTATCTTCAGGATTAAACTCATGACAAAGTGGATTGGTGAAAACTACCGTGTCCTGACGAATAGCACTCACTTCTGTAAGTTCATAATAACCCGCATTATTCATTGCCGTAATCGTACCATAATCCGAAGTATTGGCTGTATTGATCGAAACACCTTTCATCTGAATGATCAACACGCGATCTCCCGGCGCAAATATGCCCGGCGCTACCCGCGCTTCCTCTCTGGTATTGTTAATGTAGGTTACTTTGGCATATTGGTTAATAACGCCAGAAATATTTGTCTGACCATATACAGAACCGGTCAGTAAAAAAGCAATACAGGAAAAACATGCAAATATGCACCTAAAATCACATGCAAATAGTTTCATTAAGTGAAAATACAACTATATACCCTATATGCAACACAGCTGGCAAAAGTACCGTATTTCTACTCTATTGTAAGCTTAAGTCTCCTCTTCGAAGTATATTTTATAGTAATGCATCCCCATATGCGCATCATACCCTTTCTCAATCAGATCCCTGTTGCCATGCACATATACATGAAAATTCTTATCCAGCTTGATCACGCTTTTGAATACACGCGCCTGCTTTTTAACCGCAGCACCCGAAATACCAAAACCATCCTCAAACGCCACTTCATAATCCTCCTGGTATTGCTTTTCATATTTACGGAATGAATCTATCAACTCGGGTATCCGGAACACCTCTTCTTCGAACGAGCTTTTATCAAACTGTTCATTTTTCTTGAAATAACTTACCGACTTATTAAGAAGATCTATCTGCTCAACCTTAGTGGTCTCAAACTCGCCTGGTATTTGCTCTACAATGAAATCTTTACACAATTTCAGATAATCGGTCGTATTGTGAAATTCATCCCCTGCTGCGCGAAGCTGCAGAAATATATCCTGCCAGAACTGTGCCGCTTCCCTTTTGTTCGTCTTGTCAATTACATGCACCTGATAGCCATCACCTTCATTGACATTAAAGATCAGACATCCCTTATCCATTCTGTTGGGATTAATACCCTCATTCGCTTCAAAAACAAAACTGTCTTTTGTCTGGTGGAGCCGCAGAAAAGATTCTTTTGATTCTGTCTTATAGATGCCCAAAGCATCTGTCATGATGCCATTGACCGGGCAGCCTTCAAAATAAGCCACATGTAATTCTCCGCTTTTAATATGCGGGAGATTAGTCACCTCATACAGATGCCGGGCTATGTTGGCCGATTGCAGGAGCAACGAGGAGGGATCATCAAAAACAGCTTTGGCATAATGCATAATCTCATTGAGACTAAGATCAGACGGATGCCGGAAATGATAAGACGCCGCTTCCTGAAAAGGGGTAAGGAAATACTGCAGCAATACATGACGCAGGCCGGCATTATCTATATCTACCGTTTCACGCGAAAGATCCAATTCTTCTCCCGAAGCCTTGTTACCCACGAAATGGGTAGCCAGCGCGGAAAGTTTAATATCTGTTACAGAAAGCATAATCAACTGAAAAGAAGCGAAATTAATGCTTTCGCCCTATTACAACCAATTGTTTGCAGCATGTTAAAAGGGCCATCCGGAAGACGGCAATTGTAGCGCCTGATCTCCAAAAGAATTACCTTTATAGCTGAATATAAAATCCGGTATTATTTGGCTGCACTCACCTATTATCTGGCGCTACCGTTTATTTATTTTTTTTCGCTACTGCCCTTCCCTCTGTTATACCTGTTCTCCGACTTCTTTTATGTGTTGTTGTTTTACGGGATCGGATACCGGAAAAATGTGGTGGTGAAAAACCTGAAAAACGCATTCCCTGACAAAGATGATAACGAGATACAAGCCATTTCAAAAAAATATTACCGTTATCTCTGTGATCTGTTCCTCGAAACCTTCAAAACACTGACAATCAGTAGAAATGAAATGCTGAAACACTGCAGATTGACGCCCGAAGCTACAACACTGTTTGCCGGACTGGCGGCAGAGCGTAAAAATATTATACTGGTCATGGGCCATCTGGGCAACTGGGAATGGGCAGGCAATACGTTCAGCCTTGTCAACAGTCAGCAGTTATATGTAATTTATCACCCGATCAGCAATAAATTTTTTGACGGCCTGATGTACCGGATGCGCACCCGGTTCGGCACAAAGCTTATTGCCATGAAAGATACCTTCCGTGCTATGCTGGCCCAAAAACAGGAGATAAATGCAACGGCATTCATTGCAGACCAGACACCACGACCCGACAATGCATATTGGACAACGTTCCTGAATCAGGACACCCCGGTATTCAAGGGTACAGAGATCATCGCAAAAAAGATCAATTATCCGGTGGTTTATGCAAGCGTGCTGCGACGCAAACGCGGATATTACGATATACACGCCGAAATGCTCGTGCCCGATCCTGCAGGAATGCCTGACAATGCCATTTCAGAAATACATACCAGGCGGCTGGAAAAAGACATAATTGCACAACCGGAAACGTGGCTCTGGTCACACAGACGATGGAAACACAAAAAACCATAACACATCATCCTGAAGATAAAACACTGAGCGGCAAAGAGCTGATCCTTGCCACCAAACCTTATGCCCGGGAAATACGATCTAAAAGCTGGTTATATACCCTGACATCCCTGGCAATGCTGATCGGTTGCATCACGGGTGTGTACCTGATTAACTGGCTGCCGTTAAAAATTGCATTCAGCATATTTACCGGACTGATGATCGTCCGCATGTTCGTTCTTTACCACGATCATCAGCATCATGCGATCCTGCATAAGTCTGTTATTGCCAATATCATTATGACGACATTCGGAATATTCGTACTGGCACCAACAGGCATCTGGAAGCGGTCTCACGACTATCATCACAAACACAACTCAAAACTGTTCAGCGCAAGTATCGGCTCATTCCCTATTGCCACCAAGCAGAAATATCTGAACATGCCTCCCGGAGAGCGCAGAATGTACCTGTTTACAAGGCATCCGCTGACAATGATGTTTGGATATGTGTTCATGTTCATCATCGGCATGTGTATCAATTCATTTATCAGCAGCCCGAAAAAACATATAGATTCGTTAATCGCGCTGATCATTCATTTTTCATTATCGGCGCTGGTAGTTATTATGCTGGGATGGCAGGCGTGGCTGTTGTGTATCTTCATTCCGTTCTTCATTGCGTGTGGTATCGGGTCTTACCTGTTTTACGCACAGCATAATTTCCCCGGGGTCACATTCAAAGACAATGCAGAATGGAAATATGAGATCTCGGCAATGGAGTCTTCCAGCTATATGAAAATGTCGTGGTTTATGCAATGGGTTACCGCCAATATCGGGCTTCATCACATCCATCATCTGAATTCACGCATACCGTTTTACCGGCTTCCGGAAACGATGGAAGCAATCCCTGCGCTGCAAAAAGCAGGAACAACCTCACTTGCGCCCACCGAAATAGCAGCCTGCCTCCGACTGAAAGTCTGGGACCCGGAACGCAACCGGATGATCGGGTTTAAAGAATTACGGGAAGATCACAAGTAATAAAAAGGCTTCGGCCCTTCGACAAAATCAGGGCTCAGCTACCGCCATTAAAAGACAGTCACCGAGCCTGTCGAGATGAGTCTATTGAAGCCAGTCTCTTTAAAATTACCGCCCCATTTTCCGGAGCATCCTACCATGCTCCCATAAAGCATGTACAAATGTAGGCTGCACAAAATAAGGCAAGCCGAACTCCTGTGCCGTCTTTCGGACGATGGGTGCGATCTTCCGGTAATGGACATGAGAAATATGAGGAAACAGATGGTGCTCAATCTGGTGATTCAGCCCGCCGACAAACCAGTTCACAAAAGAACTGCGCGGAGAAAAATCCGCCGTATTCAGCAACTGATGTACTGCCCAGTTATTGGGCATCTTACGGTCTTCGGGTGTTTCAGGAAACTCACAATCTTCCATCACATGCGCCAATTGAAAAATGACCGAAAGCGACAATCCCGCAATAAAATGCATGATCAGGAAGCCAATCAATACGTGCTGCCATGCAATTCCAAAAATAAAAACAGGGATCACAAACAGAATGGTGTAATAGATCAGTTTGTACAGCCCAACCTGGAACAATGCTTTCCCAAGGGTCAGTTTTTCCTTTTTGAGCAGATCCAGCTTATGATATTGAATCACCTGACGAAAATCTTTGATCGTAGCCCACTGTAATGTAAGCAGGCCGTACAGGAACCAAGCATACAAATGCTGGAAACGGTGCATTTTATAACGCTTCTGATGCGGAGAGAACCGAAGGAAAAAACCGGCTTCCAGATCGTGATCCAACCCATCTATATTTGTATAGGTATGATGGAGTATATTATGCTGTATACGCCAATTGACATCATAGCCGCCTACCAGGACAATAATCCGCCCCATCCATTTGTTCAGCTTTTTGTTGTCCGAATAGGAGCCGTGATTGGAATCATGCATGATCCCACAACCGATCCCTACCATACCGACCCCCATAAGGAACCATAAAGAATAAAACACAAACAGGTTTGCAGATCCTACACCGGCCAGCATTAAAATGTATGGAACAATATACAACGATACCATAATAATCGTTTTACCGATCATACGGCTGTTGCCCGGGGCTGTTTCCTTATTTTCAGCGAAATAGGTATCTATCCTTTTCTTGAGCGTATCATAAAAACCTTCGGCATTGCGGGGTGCAAAACGAACGATATTTATTTTCCTGGATTCTGTTGACAATTATTATAATTTTTGCAAAGGTAACATAATATTGTAAGACTCATTTGACCTTCCACGCCAAGCGAAATGAATTGAATCGGATTATTTTATGACCGGCTTCGACAGGCTCAGCCACCATCATTTAAATTTGGTGACTGA
>JBBCJI010000008.1:0-115859 GCA_037190845.1 Flavipsychrobacter sp.
GGTTCGACAGGCTCCCCCACCTTCTTAAACCCCGGTTGGTGAGCCTGTCGTACCCGAACCCATTACCATTATATTAGTTGACCACCTTATTAGCGCAACTGCTGCTGGCAAATGCTTCGGGCTTGGCCTTAAACGCAAATCCCATACCCAGGATATAACCCATCGCCTCCCGTAAAGCCTCATTACTTTTGAACTGCGGATTGGTATTTATGTCTGCATGCACCTCCATATCTACATCATACCGGTTAAAGAGATCACAGAGCTCATAAGCGATCTCGATGCTTTTGGCTACTTCCACCAGCATACGTTCGCGTATACTGTACCGGCGCGTGTCTTTCTCATTATGGATAAACATAAAGCCGCCATGCTTCTCCCGGAGAAAAACAATAACCGTAGCAAATTCCGTATCAACGCCGTGTACCTGGGAATCTGTACCGATACACACCTTCAGATGATAACCGGCTTCTGTTTCCCGGACAATCGCCTGTTCTACGGCATCTTTAATAGGTAACCTGATCTGCTCTCCATTGAATGTACGCCATAACATAAGATGTGATTTAACGGTTCCTAAAGTTAACCACATATCCCGTACCAAACCGGCATCAGATATATTATCATTGGGTTATCTGATAAGCAATCTTTTTTATACGGAACAAAGCAAATATTAAAATAAAAACTTGCAATCAAATGATTTTCATGAAAATAGAATGAATCTGGTATTTTTCAGGTGTGATCGGATTGGAATGATGAAAAAACTGATAATGGCATATGCGCAGCTCAGTAAAACGGAAAGGATCGGTTTTATAACGCTTTCCACGGTGTTGCTTTTACTTATTTGCTGTCGCGCTACACTGCATTTATGGATTAAGCCCGGCATGAACCCGGAAAAAGAAACAAGATTGATTCGTGCCTGGGAAGATTTCAAAACAGCCGGCAGACAAAAACAAATCAATACTGCATCTGCTCCCGCCACACTCTTTACTTTTGATCCCAACACACTCGACAGCACGGGTTTCCGCAAGCTCGGCCTGCAGGAAAAAACCACCCGCATGTTACTCAACTGGCGCAAAAAAGGAAAGGTGTTTTACAAAAAGGAGGACCTGAAATCCTTGCATACATTGGCCGAAACAACATACTACAGACTGGATCCATACATCCGGATTACAGGTAACCATACAATCAACAAAGAACAAAGGCATTTCATCACAGAACTGAACACTGCTGATTCCGCATCATTGGTACGTCTCCGGGGAATCGGCCCGGCGCTTGCCCGCAAAATAACAGAACGTAGAAAGGCGCTGGGTGGTTTTGTACAGCACGAACAATTGCTGGAAATTTATCCATTCAAAGATACCGTGATAACTACGTTGCGGAGACAGCTTACCATCAATCCAGATAAAATAAAACAGATCAATATAAACACGGCTGACATTGAAATCCTTAATGCGCATCCTTATATAAATAAACAAACAGCAACAGGTATAATCATGCTGCGGGAAGAGCTTGGAAACTATAAAAATATAACAGAATTAAAGCGTATTCCGTTGATGAATGAGGAAAATTATCGTAAAATTGCGCCTTATCTTACCGTTGAATAAGTTTATTATGAATTTTAATCTTACCGATACGCAGGTACAGATCACAGATATGCTGCGCGATTTTACCAACAAACATATCCGCCCGGAAATGATGGAGTGGGACGAATCCCAGAAATTTCCCGTGGATCTGTTCCGGAAAATGGGCGAGCTCGGACTGATGGGTGTGCTTGTACCTGCAGAATATGGAGGGAGTGGCCTCAGTTATTTTGAGTATGTAACGGTAATCAGTGAAATTGCAAAGGTCTGCGGCTCCATAGGTCTTTCGGTAGCAGCGCATAATTCGTTGTGCACCGGCCATATTCTTTATTTCGGCAATGAAGAACAGAAGAAAAAATATTTACCCCTTCTGGCCTCCGGTGAATGGATCGGAGCATGGGGGCTTACAGAAGCAAATACCGGCAGTGACGCAGGTAATATGAAATGTACCGCCGTCCAAGAGGGAAGTGAGTGGGTATTGAACGGCACCAAAAACTGGATCACACACGGCATTACCGGCAACATAGCCGTCGTGCTCGCCCGCACCGGTGAACCCCGCACCAGCAATAACATCACCGCTTTCGTTGTAGAACGCGGTACGCCCGGCTTTAGTGCGGGTAAAAAGGAAAACAAACTCGGCATGCGTGCTTCTGAAACAGCGGAACTCGTTTTCGACAACTGCCGTATCCCCGATGCCAACCGGTTGGGCGAGGTCGGCAAAGGTTTTCAGCAGGCCATGAAGGTGCTGGATGGCGGACGGATTTCGATCGCAGCGCTGTCGCTGGGTATCGCCAAGGGCGCCTATGAAGCTTCGGTAAAATATGCCAAAGAACGTCAGCAGTTCGATCAGCCGATCGCCAACTTCCAGGCCATCAGCTTTAAACTGGCCGATATGGCCGTCAAGATCGAAGCTGCCGAAGCATTGATATACCAGTCGGCAGATATGAAGAACCGCAACGTTCCGATGACAAAAGAATCGGCAATGGCAAAATATTATGCTTCTGAAATTGCTGTACAGATAGCAACCGACGCCGTACAGATATTCGGTGGTTACGGATACACCAAAGATTTCCCGGTTGAGAAATTTTACCGTGACGCCAAGCTTTGTACCATTGGCGAAGGCACTTCCGAAATACAGAAGCTGGTTATTTCGAGAAGTATTTTAAAGTAATCGCAATAGCAGGGCTATGATGCGCTGACATGGAAAATGTAACATAAGGTGCTGCAGCCGGTTACATTATTCGAACTGTTGTTTTAAAATCTTGCCGCGCCAATGCACCTGATCGTCAACAATGCGATGTTAGCCGCTGTATTAAAAGACATCACAGACAATACGGACAGTAACCGGCATACCCAGTTGTTTGTCAGGGTTGTTGCTGCCTTACGTCCCGGTGACGGAATTACATCCGAGCAGAAAATCACCTACCTCACAACACGCCTTGAGCAGGAAAAGCAGTTGCGGGCAGCCATGCAGCAAATGTTAGCTGGCCTCCTCAACCGGCGGGATTGTTACAGCCTCTTTACTCAGGTGGGCATATTGAACAGCGCCGGTTTTTTTCCGGAGCTGGCCAGGCAGATGAAACATATAATCCTGCCGCCGCTACCTGATAAAAGGAGCCTCGAATTTGTCATCCGTCAGGCATTCAACAAACGCGGTGATCATCTCTGGGTGCGTTCTGTGCCGGATGCACTGTGGGTAAAACTATTCGGATTTCTGTCTTTCGACATGGATAAAAAAGCGCCGGAGCTGGGCCGGTATCTTTCTAACGCCCTGACCGTACTTTCTTACCGTGTTTCTTCGCTGGGCCTCGAAGAAGATATCCACAGCAACATTTCATCGGATGCCAATTTGACCAGTCCCTTTCTGGAACAGAATGCAGTCATGCTGCAGCTTATCCAGGCTTTTCAGCACAAAAATCAAGCGTATGTAAACGAAAAAGCCATTCTGGCTATCCGGCTGCTACACACCTGTACGGGCATTCTGCAGACCATCCGGAAAAGCAGCGAACGCTACGGCACCAGCCTTTCGCAGACTTATCTGCTGGTGCGTACCGAACAGCAGATAACCAGAATGCTGCATATTATTTCACTATTAAGAGATGATGATCCTGTCGAAACAAGCTTACAGGCATCTGTCCGTTTTTTCAAAGACATTATCGAAAGTGAAAACAAGCGGAACAGTATACGGGAGCTGGTACGGAAAAATACAGGGTTGGTAGCATACCAGATTGCAGAACATAAAGGAAATACCGGAGAACATTATATTACCAACACACGCCGTGAATACGGCGTATTCGTACTCTCTGCGGCAGGCGGGGGCGCTATCATTTCTTTTATTGCCCTCATTAAAACATTACTGCATCATGTAGACATGGCGTCCTTCTGGGAATATTTCCTGTATGGCACCAACTATGCTGTGGGATTCCTGTTATTGCAGATCACACATACCACACTGGCCACCAAGCAGCCTGCCATGACGGCATCAACACTGGCATCCTATTTAGATGAACGAAAACAAAACCGGCCGTCAGTACAGAATGTTGCCTATTCATTTGTACTGGTTTGGCGCAGCCAGACTGCTTCATTTATCGGGAATCTGATGATCGTATTTCCACTATCCTGGTTGCTGGCCTACGTGTATGAACTGATTTTTGGCCATAAACTTACAGCGCCGGCAGAGTCGCAGGGATACCTGGACAGCCAGAATCCGCTCGTCAGCCTTGCATGGCTGTATGCCTGCTTTACCGGTGTTTTTCTTTTCCTGTCCGGCATTATTTCCGGGTATGTAGATAACATGGTCCGGTTCAGAAATGTTCCGGGGCGGATACGTGCCCATCCTGCACTGAAAATGTTATTCAAACCCGAGCGGCGCAACAGGATCGCAGCTTACATTGACGAAAATCTGGGAGGCTTTGCCGGTAACATTGCACTTGGTTTTTTCCTGGGATTTGCCCCACTGATCGGGAAAAGCCTGGGTATTCCTTTTGATATCCGGCATATCACCATCTCTACCGCTAATTTCGCCTTTGGACTGCAGGGGTTGAATAACAACCTGCCGGTTATGGAGTTGCTGGTCGTGATCATCGGTGTACTGGGCATCGGGTTTCTTAATTTCCTGGTAAGTTTCGGGCTGGCCTTCTGGGTAGCCATGCGTTCGCGGGGGATGCAAATCCGCAGCTACGCATATCTGCTCCGGCTGATCTTCCGTTATTTCCGCAAACATCCGTTTGATTTTTTCTGGCCGCCACGTAAAAAAAGAAATCCGGAAGAAATATTTGAGTCATAAAATCAAAAACAGCAATCGAAAATCCCTTCATCTGTATATTTCATACAGAAATAAACACATGATGCGATCGATTATTGCTGATTGCTTCGTATTTTAGCGCACCGTGTCCCTCATCACGCCTGTTTCCGGCACATACATTATTGATACGGATTATCATTTATCAGGTCGTTTATATATACCGGCAAAATAAAAAAGTGAATTATGACGAAGATCCTCGTACCTACCGACTTTTCGGAAACCGCAGAAAAAGCGTTACGCTATGCTTTGCAGATAGCTTCCCGCAGTAACGGCGAAGTGTATCTCTGCCATATCTATACCCCCATCAGCAATCCTTTTATAGAAACGGTCGATCAAAGAGAAAGCTATAATATAGGCCATGAGATGAACCTCATGAGCGATCTGCACAAACTCCGCGATAAAGTGCAGCCGGAAGCCGCAGGTGTAAAGATCATTACCGTACTGGGCAGATCTCCGCTTGTAGGCTCGATCCTGAAATTTGCAGAAGACAACCAGATAGACATCATTGTGATGGGTACACAGGGAGCAAGCGGGCTGCAAAAAGTAATTGTCGGCACAGTCGCTGTGCGGATCATGGAAAAATCGAAAATACCGCTGCTGCTCGTACCGGAAAAATATGAATGGAAGCAACCCCGGCAAATTGTATTGGCAACAGGATACCACCAGGACGATACACAGGCTATACAGATCTCCGCATATCTGGCAGCCATGTTTGACAGCTCGGTAAAAGTAGTGCATCTGCTCGCAGGTAATAAACAGGATGCCGAGAAAGCACAAAAATCTTTGGAATCCTATTCAGTAACACTACAGGAAGCTGCCGGCAATATCATTCTGGAACATAAGCTGCTGGAGGGTTCTTCTGTATCCGATAATCTTGAAAAACTTCATCAGGAGGTACCTTACGACATCCTCGTAATGGTAAAACGTCAGAAGACATTTTTCGAACGATTCTACATGGAAAGTATGACCAATCATATCGCCTACCTCACCGAACAGCCGTTGCTCGTGATTCCGGAGCAGGAGCAAGGTACCACATGATCTATTACTTAAACAATTTATCAGATTAACCAAACATGGCGACACACAACATGAATGACCTGGAGCACCAGCTAAAGTATTATCTCTACCTGGCAAAAAAACATTTTAAAAAGGTAGCGCTGGGTATAGTCCTGTTGTTATTGATATTTACCTCTATCCGCACCGTAGGGCCGGAAGAAGAAGGTGTTGTGCTCAATCTCGGTAAATATAACCGTACGGTAAAGCCGGGGCTGAACTTCATCCTTCCGTTCGGCATAGAGAAAATGTACAAAATACCGGTGCAGCGGCAGTTGAAGCATGAATTCGGATTCCGGACTTCTGCCACCAGCACGCGGACGGAATATTCCAAAAGGAACTTTTCCGACGAATCATCCATGCTGACCGGCGACCTGAATATGGCTGATGTGGAGTGGGTCGTTCAATACAGGATCGTCAATTCTTATCAATACCTCTTCCGCGTAAGAAATGCAGAAAAAACACTCCGCGACATGTCGGAGGCAGCGATGCGTAAAACAGTCGGCGATCGTACGGTAAACGAGGTGCTGACCGTCGGCAGACAGGAAGTAGCCTCCAATGTGGAAGCCATACTGCAGCGAATGTGCAATGATTATGAAAACGGCATCCGTATAGACCAGGTGGTACTTCAGGACGTAAATCCACCGCAGACGGTAAAGCCTTCATTTAATGCCGTCAACCAGGCACAGCAGGAGCGCGAAACGCTGATCAACCAGGCTGAATCCGAATATAACAGCGTGATACCACGTGCGCGTGGTGAAGCCTTGGAAACCGTCCAGCTCGCCGAAGCCTATGCGCTCAATCGTGTAAACCGTGCAAAAGGGGAAGCAGAACGCTTCAATGCACTCTACCAGGAGTATGGAAAAGCGCCGGATGTAACCAAAAAACGGATTTACCTGGAAACAATGGAACGCATCCTGCCCAAGCTGGGCAACAAGATCATTGTAGACGAGAAGGGGAATAATGTGATGCCCTTATTAAACATGGCACAACAACAAGCAAAAAAAGACTAAGACATGAAACCTAAACATATTCTGGCGCTTATCGCTGTGCTACTCGGGCTGATCCTGCTGAATGGCGGCATTTTCATACTCGACGAAACACAACAGGCAATCGTAACTCAGTTTGGCAAACCGGTCGGCGCTCCACGTACAAAACCGGGCATGAATTTTAAAGTTCCACTGATACAACGCGTTCAGTTTTTCGACAAACGCTATCTGGAATGGGACGGAGATGCCAACCAGGTACCTACCAAGGACAAGAAGTTTATCTTTATTGACGCCTATGCACGCTGGGAAATAACCAACCCGCTTCAGTTCTTCATCCGCCTCCGTGATGAACGCTCCGCAAAATCAAGACTGGACGATATTCTCGACGGCGAAACAAGAAATGCCGTTGCGGCACATGATCTGCTGGATATCGTACGCTCTACCAATCGTGATCCTGAAATTGTGGAAGAATTTATGGAGCAACTGGAGAACCTGGAAAACATCTCCATCGGTAGGGATACCATTGAAAAAATAGTACTGGCGCGTGCCAATCAGCGCACTACCGATCTCGGAATTCGCATTCTGGATTTCCGGTTTAAGCGTATGAATTACGTAGATGAAGTACGCGACCGCGTATACGACCGCATGATCAGCGAGCGGAAACGGATCGCAGATCAGTTCCGTTCGGAAGGTCAGGGTGAAGCACTTAAGATACGTGGTAACAAAGAAAAAGATCTTGCACAAATCCAGTCGGAAGCTGTAAGAGAAGCACAGGTAATACGTGGTAAGGCCGATGCAGAAGCGTCTTCCATTTATTCCGCCGCTTACAACAAAAGCGCACAGGCAAAAGAATTGTACGGCTTCTTAAAATCCATGGAGACACTGGAAAATTCATTGGATGAAAACAGCAGTATCATCCTGACAACAGATAACGAACTGTTCCGGTTCCTGAAAAGAACAAAATAACCAACTACATTAATCTCCACATATCCGAATATGGATATTGTGGAGATTTTTATCCACCTCCAACTGGCAGGACAAACGTACGTTTGTTATATCCACTCCTGATTTAGATAATGTTGCCTGCTCATTTCTTTCACTGCCAGGTAAACGGCTGTCACTATGCAGCACTTCGACCATGCAGGTAGCGCACCTTCCCATACCCCGGCATTCACCAAAATTTTCGAGATAGATATTATCATAGATCAGCATCATCAGGTTGCGATAAGCGCCGGCACGGGTTTTGATCACATGGCTTTCACCCTCGCACACAACTGTAATGATAATATTGTCAGGGCTTTCACTCATATTCAGGTGCGTGGCTGTACCCAGAATTCATCCGGGTAATAGTCTTTAGGAACAACCGCATGCAATTCGGTCAGCGCTGACCCTGCCGCCGCAAGCTGCGCAGCGGTGAGCGATGATTCCAGAAAGGGAAACAACGTGCGTTCCTCAAACCGGATATGATCATCCACCATGTCGACCAACTTTTCGTACAGCCCGTAGTCCTGGTTTTCGAAACTGCTGCCGGTTATCTGCCCGATCAGCGCTTTTATCTCACGGTGTTGACGGAATCCTTCTTCACAAAGCGGATCCGATATTTTTTGAAACAGGATCGTTTCCTCCTGCCGGAAATGTTCCTGCAGCAGCTCTTCCCAAAAGAAATGAACATATTTGCGGATCCGTTCCGGTGCAGCATTCATCCTGATCCCCTGCCGAATCTTCCAGCAAAACAACAGACCCATGTGGTGATCGCGGGAAAGGGGAACAATATGTTCATTTCGCCTGATCGGCTTCCGTGTTGTCATTTCATGTCATTTTGGTTTTCCAGATACTTTTCCATAAACCGATGCAGTACCAGCGCATGTGTATGCTGCTCATCACGGGCAGCGTATATCAGCGTTACTTTACTGTGCTGCCGTATACAGTCTGCCAGCTTTTGTACGGGTTCCACTGCTTCTTTAAGCTCGGCGCGATATGCCCGGCTGAACGGTCCCCAGCGTTCCGGCTGATGCCCGAACCATTTCCGTAATCCCGGAGAAGGCGCAATATATTTCATCCACTCGTCAATCCGGGCATCTTCCTTTTTCACGCCCCTTGGCCACAATCTGTCTACCAGCACCCGGTATCCGTCTTTCTTTTGTGCAGGTTCGTATACCCGTTTTATGTTGACACGGCTCTTCATAATAAGCTCTGCTTCAATTACAACAGATCCTTAAATCCATGCTCACGGTAATGTTTGATCTTCATCTCAAACATCTCTGCCATCTTGCCGGCACGCCATTTTGCTTCTCTGGCTTTTTCACCGGTAAAAAGCTCATCTACCGTCCCTGTAAACAGCTCCATCCATTCCTCAAAATGTTCATGCTCTACCGGCAATTTAGCGTGCGGTACAAACGGACTGCCCGCATAGGTATACTCCTTCAGCAGCACCGTCTGCCAGAACCGGTACATCTTCTCAAGGTGTTCCGGCCAGCGGTCTCTTATCTGTTCATTAAAAATAGGAGCCAGCATATCATTTTCCCGCACCCGGTCGTAGAAAGTATCAACAAGGAGCTTCACATCGTCCAGCGTCAGTATATCATCTTGCGGTTGCATATGCTATGATGTTATGGAAAGGTAACGAACAATATAATATAACGCCCATCCTGCAAAGGAAATAATCAAAATCCATACCCACGCAGGTATACTCTGAGGCGTTTCACTTCCTTCTATAAGAAATTCTTTCTGGTCTCCCTTACCATATGCATTGATCATCAATGGCAGAATACCGTCCACCACTGCATTTTCCTTTATTCCTTCAACCGCGATCGCCGGCCCGTTGCGCACTACAAACGGAATTATACGGATACCCTCTTTACCCGTGGGATCCTTGCTTATAATCTTAAGCGTATGCTCTCCGTCAGGTAGCTTGCGTGTATCCAGCTCAAAATTTACCGGAGAAACAAACGAGGCAACCGGGACCGGTTCATCGTCTATAAAGATGAGTATGTCGCTTTTATCTTTCATCTTATTCTTTATTTAAAATGCTCCTTTTAATATGATACTCCGATTTTTCACCGGGACGCACCAGCCATTTTACAGAGAAGAACAGGGTGATTAATACAATGATCACCGTTGCCCAGACGATCACATAATCCCAGTTGCTCTCCGGCCCTGTGCCATGCGTGATGCCCCGCAGCATTTCGGGCTGTTGCTTTTCGCACGCCGGGCAAGCCATTGCAGATAGTCCGGGTATCAGGAAAACAAGAATCAGCATTATGTTTTTCATCAGGGTAATGTTTTAAGTTTTACAAAATCCATGATCTTCTGTACCTCTTCTTCGCTTACCTCGCGGGCTTCATTGCCCCAGCTTGTACGTTCGTGATTCATGATCGCGGTGATCTCTGCTGCAGTAAGGCCGACATTCGTACCTATGGCCGGCATGGGGCCATATCCCTGTGATGCCCTGGCGTTATATCCGTTCATAATAATATCCACAAAGATCTCCGGATTGTCGTCCTGCACGATCTTACTGCCTTTAAGCGAAGGGAAGGCGCCGGGTAATCCTTCTCCGTTAGGCTGATGACAGCTTTGGCAGTGTGTGGCGTACAGCGTTGGTCCATCCAGTTGCATAACTTCGCTTGTACCGGCAGTCTCTTTTTGTGCTCTTTTATATAAAAACTCCGGTGCGGGCGCTCCGTCTGGCAGCTTTACCTGTTTCAGCGATTGCAGATACGCCACTAGTTGCAAGGCTTCTTTTCTAGCGACAACCCTACCACTCTTTCCGTACATATATTCAGCAGGCACAGGGACTACAATATCACCATCTTCAGGTTCCTGTTTCACCTCAAATAGCCAGGGATATGCAGGCATCACGGATTCTTTCACTACAATACGGGGATTATACAAATGCACCAGATTCCAGTCGCGGCCGGGCTGCCTCACACCGGCATTCGTAAGATCCGGTCCGGTACGCTCCGTACCCATCAATGTAGCGGTATTACGCCAGAAATCCATACGCCCGATCGCTGCATAATCCGCAGGTATATTGGGCCGTTCACCCCAGGGCTTATCCATATCCACATTCCGCACCTGTTGCGTGTGGCAGGCCACGCAGCCGTTGGATACGTACAACGCTTTCCCGCTCAACGCATCAGCGCTGAGCGCATCAGCGCCGGGAAGCGGCGCGTTATTACGATCATTGCTTACAGCGGGAATAATCGCTATGAGTACGGTAAGGCCGGCGAAAAAAAGAAACGCCGTTGTAAAGAGTTTTTTATGGTTATCGAACAATTCCATTTCGTGGAAATTTGAAAATTTGAAAATGAGTTAATTTGAAAATGATAATGCGCTGTCATTTTCTTCAACCCGGATCACCTAACTGCTGCAGGGCTGCTTCTTTTACATCCACCACCTTTTCCGCAGACATCATCTTATAAACATTGTAAGCGAAGAATAAATGAGACAGCCACATCAGGCTTCCGCCGATTGCACGCCACAGCCAGTAGGGTGCCATCATCACCACGCTGTCAATAAACGGCTTCCCTTCTATCCACATCAGTCCTCTCATCGTACTGCCGTACATCAGCGGAACAGTATAAAACATCAATCCGATCAATGCCAACCAGAAATGTGCACCTATTGTGATCTGCGGCGGCTCCTTACCCGTCAGTCGCGGTACGATCGCATATATCCCGGCCCACAAAAAGAAACAGATGATACCGTACATCGTGAGATGGGAATGCGCCACAGTAAAGTCGGTAAAATGCCAGATGAGGTTGGTGGAGCGGAAGGCTTCTGCAGTACCCTGCATAGATCCGGTAAAATAAAAGATAATACCCACGAGGAAGAAAGGCAATGTGTAACTGTCGCTGATCTTGTACCAGGCGCCCTTGAAGGTCATTACGAAATTGGTAGTGCCGGCCACAACGGGTATTACCATCCCCGCACTACCCACAATAGCCACTGTTTGCAGCCACCAGGGAATAGAACTGAATACAAAATGGTGTGTCCCGATCAGCGTATAGAAAAGTATCTGTGTCCAGAAAGCCAGGATGCCCAGGCTGTAAGAATAGATCGGCCGGTTGAGCTGCTGCGGCAGGAAGTAATAAACAATACCGAGCGTAAACAGCATAAACCACATGCCTACTCCCTGGTGCATATAATAACCCTGGATGATCGTTTCACCCAGTCCCTGTTGCCAGAAAGGCACATAGGCAACTACTGAAATTACTATAGCAAAAATGATCGCCGCGACAATATACCAGTTGGCAATATAGATCTCACGTGTCTTCCGCCGCCCGATGGTCTGCAGGAAATTGATCAGTGTAAGCGCCAGTCCGATGCCGAATAGCAGCATCACCGGCCAGATATATTCCCGGTATTCGCCGCCGCCGTTGTTAATACCAGCCATCAGGCAAAGCGTACCCAGCACTACGGCTGCGTTTATCAGAATGAGCGTATACCATCCGTACCTGATATTTGCCAGCGGCACATTGCTGACTTTGGGTACCACATAATAGCCCAGACCAAGCATGCCGAGCGAAGCCCATCCCCAAAACACGGCATTGGTGTGCACCGGTCGCAGCCGCCCGAAGCTGAGCCAGCTCAGATGATCGGCATCGGGAGCGAGAAATTTAATACCGAGATATTCACCAACGGTAGTACCGAACAGTAACCAGAAAGTAGCACAACCAATATACCAAAGCACAAGCCTGGAGAGCGCAGGATCTATATTAGGCCGCTTTTGCGCTTTTTTCTTGGGGGCAACAATAGGCATGCCCGGCTCTGCATATTTATAGATAAGTCCTTTCGTGTCTTCAGGTGGCAAAACACCGGACAATTCATTATGCGCAAGCTGGTAATCAAGCTGTTTTTTTCTCTTTTCAAGAAGATGTATGGTTTCATCTTCCGGCATACTTTTTAGGTAAGCAGCAAGACGTGCTGCTTCCTCCAGGTTCTGCTTATTTTTATACTGCCCCAGCACACGGGTTATTTTTATAACCATCAGAACGATGCCGGCGAGTATCGGTATCAGCAGCAGGAATATGGTTATGAGAATGCCGGGCTCTCCCATCAGCGAACCCGAACCGGGTGTTGTTCCGGTTTGTGCCAAGACTCTTCCACCAGTAAGGGTCATCAGGATTGTAAACAACAGCGTCCCTGCTGTATGGGTATTTTTCCGTTGTCTTTTCCAGGCATTCAATAACCGGCTGATCTGCCGGCTGTCGAGTTCCCGGATATGCTTGCCAAGGCGTTCTTTTTCAGGAATATGACGACGCTGCCTGTTGATGGCGATGATCTTCATTACCCGTGCCCGTAATATCAACGCAACCGCAAGCAACAATAGTACCAGCAGCAGCACCGGCAGGATCATACCTTTTGGCGTATGAAAGGAAAAATCAGAAATACCGGTTGCCTGCGCATATATCTGAAGAGGTAACAGACACCCTAAAAATGACATTATCCTGCTTAATTTTTTGACCTTGAACATGTTCATAAAATGATATTAATACCCTTTTATCCTTTATTTTATTAAAAAAATTTTATTGCCGCTTCAGAAACGCAAGGTGCTGCTCCAGGCTTTCATTAAATGTGCCCAATTTGGCTTTTTCCAACATGATGCGCATGTCTTTACGTATCTTTTTAAATTCGTGATGGATAGGACAGGGATGTGTTTCTGAACATTCCTTCAGCCCGAGCCCGCAACCTGAAAAAATACGGTCACCGTCTACGGCGCGCACCACATCTGCAAGGGAACATTTGAGCTCATTTTTTTCGAGATAAAAACCACCGTTGGGACCTTTCGCAGACTGGACCAGTCCGCGTCGGCTGAGATCCTGAAGGATCTTGGCGATAAAATATTCCGGGGCATCAATGCCTTTGGCAATTTCCTTAATGCCTATCTTATTGCCCGATTTGGATTTCTGTGCAATAAATAACATCGCCCGGATGGCGTATTCGCATGTTTTGGAAAACATTCATCTGCCTTTTCAGTGCAAAGATAAATATTATCCGGCAAATAGAAGAGTTTTTTATCTTTTAATATAATGATTTCAGGAACGCAGCCGGTAATGTAACCCGATTGTCATCCAGCTCTTATCCTGCGGGAAATCAGAATTGGTCATGTTGACGCTGCTGCCGAGTTGTAACTGCAGTTTCAGAAAATCAATCCCACCCCGCAATGTAAGCGCAGGCTCTATCATGAACTGTCCTTTGTTATTTTCAAGGTATTGCTGCTGGTTTTCGCCACCCGTCATCAGGCTGCCCGAAATACCGGAATAATTCACCATGCCCGCCCGTGCTGAAACAGCCGCTTCAAAATAACGGGATTTATACCCTAAAGACGGCTGCACGGCCAACCGGAAAACACTGGCATCCAGCCTGCCATTCGTACCGGGATATGTTTGTACAGATTCGGGGAAATAATTTTCCAGGGAGCCAAACCCAAACAGGGCATACGTTTCAAACACAAAATTATTGGTCATTGGAAGAAAGTATCCTGCACCGGCTTCAAAGAAACTGCCTTTACCTCCATTGCCATTAGACTCATCTTTCGGGAAAAACAAAGTACCATTTGCCACAAGGCCGAAATGGGCTGCAGGCGCGTAAGCAAACTGCAGCTCACCACGATTATCATTCATAAGCCCATTGGCCACAAACTCGCCCTTTTCGGTGAGCATAGGTGTATTAACGCTGTTGGGCACATAATATTTGGGCGCACACCCGGTTATGGAAAGTGTAATCAGAACGAGATACAGCGCCGGCAGGAACTTACGGTTGCACATATGAACAGGTGTTGGTTCAGGGTATATGTATAAAGACCGTTCCAACAGGCAGACATACCGGCAACAGATTCATTTACTACTTCTTACCTTTCTGCAATTCCTTTTTCTTTTTCGCTTCCGGTAAATAGTTTTCCGGAGATATTACTTCTTGCCTTCTAACTCCAACGCTTTTGTTTCCTGCAAGGATGGGGACAAAATGTCCCTATCCTTGGGCAAGTCCCTCATTCTTTCTTTTTTCCTTTTGAAATCTTCTTCTGCACTGGCTCTACTGTGGGGATTAATATTTTTTACCGTAACATCGAAATCACTTTCAAAATTCCTTCTGAGATGATTGCATCCAGGTTGTAGAATTTTTGTCTGCATTCTATCATCCGCTCTCCTTCTTTCCCAACTTGTAAGATTTCCTTACAAGTTGCCGCTTCATTCAATTCTTTTTCATCAAAAATGTTTTTGAGATGAATGGTAATACTTTGCGAAGTAGTTTGAAATTATCAAACACTTATACATTATCGGATCAGCGGGATACAGCGGACATCTGTAAGCCGTTCGCACATACAAGAAAGCCCCACGGCGAAGGGAATAAAACAAGATTTTCAGTCCGTATATCGTCATTCCTTCTTTGTCATACTTTATCTTCGCCTGTAAAATATTCCCGTGACCAACACCATATTCTACCTCTCCACCTGCGACACCTGCAGGCGCATTCTCAAAGACATCAATGCTGCGCAATACGACTTTGTATTGCAGGATATTAAAAGCACGCCAATCACACCCGAACAACTCGATACCCTCAGGGAAATGGCCGGCGGCTACGAAGCACTGTTCAGCAGGCGCTCACAACAATACAAAGCTTTAGGATTGGGAGAAAAACTACTCACCGAAAAGGATTACCGCCATTACATCCTGGAACATTATACTTTCCTCAAACGCCCCGTTGTCATACACAACGGAAGCATTTATATCGGGAATGATAAAAAGACTGCAGAAGTACTGAAGCAGGTATTGGGGTTATGAATGACAGAATAGCAGTTTTAAATGTTCTGGAAAACGAATGCTTATGCTTCGGGAAAATGGTAGTTATATTTTCCGAAAAACATAGTTATGTTTTGGAGAAATGATGCTTACATTTTTGAAAACATACGCATGTTTTCGAAAACACGATCACAGATTGATTATCAACGAAATGAAGTGAGCTGTTTAAGCGATCGGGCATTTCTGCCAAACTGTCGTAAACCACGATTTCCGCGGTGTTTCCAGCGTTTAAGGGAAATAATCGTTAAGTCTCCTACCCCCACTTCCCTCTTTCATATTGTTTCGGCCACGGCACATCCACGCCCAGTTCTGCCGCCGCACGCAACGGAAAATGCGGATCACGCAACATCTCACGCGCAATGAACACGAGGTCAGCCTGTTCATCTGATATGATCTGCGCCGCCTGTTGTGCCGTGGTAATCAGACCCACAGCGCCGGTCATCATACCGCTTTCCTTTTTCACCTTCTCTGCCAGAAACACCTGGTAAAGCGGCTCCACGGGTATCCGGATCTTAGGAGCAATGGCGCCCGAAGAACAATCCATCAGATCCACACCAAATGGCTGAAGCAGTTTTGCCAGCGCCACCGAATCATCCGGCGTCCATCCTTCCTCTGTCCAGTCCGTAGCTGAAATGCGTACAAACAGAGGCTTCTCTGCCGGCCATATATCGCGCACGGCTGTGACGACCTCGCAGAGCAGCCGTGTCCTGTTTTCAAAAGAACCACCATACTGATCCGTACGCTTATTGGTAATCGGAGAAAGGAACTGGTGTATCAAATAACCATGCGCAGCATGGATTTCCACTACATCAAAACCAGCATCAAGACTTCTTTGAGCAGCAGCGACAAAAGCCGTTATAACATCACCGATCATTTCTTCATCCATGGCTTCCGGCGTTCTGTCCTGATCATAAAACGGGATAGCCGACGGCGCCACCATCTGCCAGCCTCCATCTTCCAAAGGAACTTCTCCTTTGCCTTTCCAAAGCGCATAGGTCGATGCCTTGCGCCCTGCATGCGCCAGTTGAATACCCGCTGCTGCACCCTGGCTATGTACAAAATCCACAACGCGCTTCAGTGGCGCAACCTGCGTGTCGTTCCATAGTCCCAGATCATCCGGCGATATCCGTCCCTCAGGCAATACGGCCGTAGCCTCGACAATTACAAGACCCGCACCACCTCTGGCAAAACTACCCAGATGTACCAGATGCCAGTCGTTGGCTACACCGTCAACAGCCGAATACTGACACATCGGGGAAACAACAAAACGATTGCGGAATACTACATCACGTATCTGCAAAGGACTGAAAAGCGTTGACATTGATTGTTTATTGTTATGCAAAAATAGGAGGGATTATGTTAAAGCCTGATTAAGAATATTTATTGGGAGCCAAACGCTACCAACGTTTGAAAAAGGTCTCTTGCATAGGTGCGATGAACGATGTCATCCTGAGGAGTAATTTGGGTTACCCAAACAATGATAAGAATGACGGTTGTATGATCTGTGCACTACGTCATCCAGAACGCAGCGGAGCGGAGTGAAGGATCTCACATAATGCAGGATTGTCCGGTATTGTGTGGGATCCCTCCTACGTCGGGATGACACCGTTCCTTACTGTAAAGTTGTATGCCATACAAAATACACTGTCATTCAACATGCCTAAATATACGTCAATGGTAGCGTAGAGCGAAGAATCCCACAAAATACGGGACACTTATTGTGTGAGATTCCTCCTTCGTCGGAATGACACCGTTGTAATTAATGGCATATCGCATCTCCAATAATTGATCGTACACTATTATTCGGCCATCACCGTATGTTTCCTCCGAACTCAAATCATTATTAACATCTAATCACTACTTTCGCAACCATGCCACGCCGCATCAATATCAAAATGTTCCGGGATTTTTTCCGGCCGGGTTCATCAGCCGGACTCCTTTTAATATGCAGTATGGTTGCCTCCCTGCTCATCGCCAATTCATCCTGGGGCAGTGCATTCAATACACTACTTCAATATAAAACCGGCCTGCATACTGATCATATTCATCTACGGTATACTACCCTGACCTGGATCAATGACGGACTAATGGCTGTATTCTTCCTGCTTGTTGGGCTCGAAATAAAACGGTCACTGGTAGCCGGCGAGCTATCCTCCGTTAAAAAAGCAGTGCTGCCTGTTTTTGCGGCATTGGGAGGCGTGCTGATGCCGGCCTTAATATACTCAGCCATCAACTATGGCACACCTACCGCACATGGTTGGGGCATACCAATGGCCACCGACATCGCTTTTGCACTGGCCGCGATCAACCTGCTGGGCAATCGTGTACCGGCATCTCTGAAAATTTTTCTCGCAGCACTTGCCATCATAGATGATCTGATGGCAATACTCGTGATTGCCCTGTTCTATTCCTCGGAACTCCACATGGATTACCTGCTGTTCGCCGGCGGCTTTTTTGTCGTGCAACTCATCTTTAACCGCATCGGCATCCGATCGCTGGCGTTCTACCTGATTCCAGGGGTGCTAATGTGGTACTTCATCCATCATTCGGGCATACATGCTACCATTGCCGGTGTGCTGACGGCTATGGTAATTCCGCTTACGACAAAGCACGGAGCTGCTCCGCTCGGACGTCTGGAACATATCCTGATCAAACCGGTAAATCTGCTGATCATCCCACTGTTTGCATTGGCGAATACCAATATCCGGTTTGAGCCGGGTATGGTTACTGGCATATTTACACCTCTGGGAAACGGCATCATTCTGGGGTTATTTATCGGGAAACCGTTGGGTATTACCTTATTCTCGTGGCTCTCCGTGAAAAGCGGACTATGCACTTTGCCGGAGCGTGCAGGATGGATGCACATATTGGGTGTGGGCATATTAGGCGGCATTGGTTTCACCATGTCTATATTTATTGCCCTGCTTTCTTTTTCGGATCCGGCATGGTTACCGATTGCCAAATTTGCAGTACTAACGGGATCGTTACTATCTGTTACTTGCGGCTATATCATTCTGAAAAATACCAGAAAGTTGTAACGTTTATGCCATCGGCGCGCCATAGTCCGACACCCGCACACAGCTCACACCACCAGACAACTTCTCTACATGGATCCGCGCACCGATCCGTTCCTTCAGTGCATCCACATGAGAGATGATACCAATCAGCTTACCATCGGCACGCAGATTTTCCAACGCATCAATAGCTACTTCCAGCGTTTCGGAATCCAGTGTCCCGAATCCTTCATCAATAAACAGGCTGTCTATCTGTATGCGGTTGCTGGCCAGATCAGACAACCCTAACGCCAGCGCCAGACTCACAAGAAAACTCTCACCGCCCGACAATGTAGAAACCGGTCGCACAACGCCCGCCTGCCACGCATCTGAAATCTCCAGTTCCAGACTATTACCTGTCTGCTTTTTCAGCCGGTATCTTTTACTGAATGCCGACAAGCGGATATTCGCCAGTTGCACCAGACGCGCCAGTGTTACCCCTTGTGCAAAACGCTTGAACTTATCTCCGTCCGATGAACCGATCATATCACTCAGGCGCTTCCATCGGCGATAAATCTGTTCCTGCCGCATCATCTCATCCTGCATCTCCTTATGACGCTGAGCCGCAGCTTCGTTTTGTATCAGTAATGTACGGACACTGCCTATCTGCTGATTTAACTCCCGCAGTGAGGCTTCAATCTGAGCGATCAGGACATGAAGCTCTTCGGAGTTTCGCTGTGTCAGGTTACGTTCTGTTTCCTCCGCCATCATCTTTTGTGTCTGGGTCAGGCTTTGACTGATCTCTGCGGCACGCCGGTGCAGAGAACGCTCTGTTTCTTCCAGCTTTCCGGCTATATCTGCCGGGAGCATGGCGGCTGAAAAATCTTCCAGCGAAACGAATCCAACCCGTTGTGCTGTTTCTGATAATTCACGTGTGATCAGTCCTGTCTGTTCGTTCAGAGAAGCGGACTTATGCCCCAGGTCTGTCAGCGCCGCCTTCGACTGTTCAGCTCGTGTCACCGCCTGATCCAGCTGAACCCGAAAGGCCTCCATCGAAGACGATGCCGCTGATATTTGCTCCCGAATGCGCTGTTGCTCTGCATCAGGCACTTTATCACCAAACAACGCGGCACGCTCACTTCGTAACGTTGCTAAATCCGTATTTATTTTTTCTTGTTCTCCGGCACACCGATCACGCTCTGCCACAGTGGATTTCATTTTACGATCCGCATGATCCATGTTATTATACAACAGTTCCATCCTTTGCCGGATCGTATTCAAATGCTCTTGTTTTGAAACAAAATTGTCTTTCCGCTGCTGCAATTCCGTCGCGAATTCCTGAAGCAACACCGGATCATAAGCGATGCGGAACGCATGTAACCCCTCTTGTAACTTCTGCTCAAGTGCAAGTATTTGTGTCTGGGATTCCTGCAATTCTTTTTCACCGTCCGCAATCTGTCCTGTCAATGTTTGGAGCAAGGCAATACAGGTTTCCCTTTTCCCTGCCAATTCCTTTTCCTGCAGTTTTACAGACTGTAACGCATCCCGCAAGATGCGTATCTCATCATCAGCCTGCTGCACTTTTTCAATAAGCTCCCGCAACGAAATCAATTCCTGCTGTTTCTTCGCCGCAAGCCGCTGCAGCAACGATGCGTCCTTTACATCCAGAGGAACAGGCAATTTCCCGTTGTTCTCCTGAAAACGCCCCATATCAGCATCAGCTTCTCTATTCGCCTCATCTATCGAACGCTGCAAGCCACCTATACCTGCTGACATACCCGCAACTTCTGTTTCTAAAGCGGCGATATCCCTGCGCAGTCGCTCTACTTCCGCTTTCTGTTCCTGCAACTTCTTCCCGTTCTCATCAAAATGAAAACTGTGGTATTCCGAGATATAAGGATGTGCTGTAGAGCCGCATACCGGGCAAGGTTCACCCTCTGACAACTGATGGCGTGCTGATTCATAATCTGCGATCAATCGGTCTTTGCGTACAATTTGCTCGTATGCATCCTGTAGTTCTACAGCGCCAGGAAGCTGTTGATACAATGCAGTACGCGCTTGTGTTGTCTGATCCAGGATTTCTTTTTTCATCGCCAGATCCTTCGTGACGGCCAACACCTGTTCCTTTCTCCCTGCAATGCGCAAAGCCAGTTCATACTGTTTTTCGCACAGGAACGCATGTTCCTGCAATACATTCACCTGCGACCGGACCGATGCAAGATCCTGCGCTCCCATCAACTCACTTCTGTGTTTTTCTTTGGCGCTGACCGCTTCCTCTTTCGTTTTCCTGAGTGCAGCCTCTTGTGCAGTCTGCTTCTCTATGCCCGCTAACTGACGCTGTGTGTCCAGTAATCTCTGTTGCGCACTGGTATTGGCCGATGCCATCCGCTCTGTCCTTGTCTTTAATTCAAGGATCTGAGTTGTCATGCTCTTGTATTCCGGCAGGAATGCAGCAATCTGTTCGTCTGTCTGATGCTGCTCAAGCCAGGCAGTTGTTTCGGCAAACGAATGCTGATGCTGATCGTATTGCATACGAAGATCCGAAAGATGATCTGATTCCAGTGTCAGATTATGCTCCAGCTCTCGCGTCTGCTGTACCATCCGATCATATAAAACAGCAACATCCGCAATCCGGGTATCCAGTGGCAACAACTGTGTGATAAGACGCTCCAGCATTGCCTGATCATTATGCAGGCCATCCAGCAATTTCGCCGCTTCCTCTTTTTTGTACGACAATGTTTCGATCAATGCATGCTGCTGCGGGAGGTCAGATTCAAGCAAATTGATTTCTTTCAGATATTGATCCAGTTGTTGCTGCTTCAATTGCAACTCCGTGAGCTTCCCCTGAAAGGGAAGCGCTTTCCGGTGGCGATGCAGCAAATAAAGCTGCGGCTGCTGCGCCTTTTCTTCTATTTTAAACTGCTCCTCTTCCGTCTGCCAATGACTGACAGACGTACGGAGTTCGGCCAGGCGGTCCAGCCATTGCTTTTCTGTCACAAAGCACTCCCGCTCTTTCATTTGTCCCGCTTCCTGTATACCCAACTGCTCCAGAAGCTGTCGCTGAGCAATCTCGTCCTCTTCACTGAGCAATACAACCCCATCCAGTTTTTGCCGCAGGTCTTCAAGTTTCCTTTTCTCCACACGCTCCGCTTTGTCATAGACAAATGCAGAGATGCGGGAATAGATGGCTGTATTGGTCACCTTTTCGAGCAAAGCGCTTTTCTCTTTATCATCCGCTTTGAGAAAACGGGTGAAGTCGCCCTGCGCAAGCAATACGGAACGTAAGAACTGTTCATAATCCAGATTAATCAGCGATGCTATTTTTACGCGGGCCTCACTGGCTTTACTTTCTATCAGCTCACCGGATACCGCATCGGCAACTTCCATCTGCACCTGCTGAAAGGCGCCGTCGATTTTATTACGTGCGCGGCGCACCGACCAGCGCGCGCGATACTGTGTATCTCCCGATTCAAACACCACTTCGGAAAATGCCGATGCAGTAAAACGTGTCACCACTTCCGTAATCTGCTCTCCTGGCTTCTGTCGGGGCGTACGTCCATATAGTGCGAGGGTAATGGCATCGAGTATCGTCGTCTTGCCGGCGCCCGTTGCTCCTGTTATCGAAAACAGGCCCGACCCGTAAAACGGGGGAGCAGCAAAATCTATATAATGTTCGTCCCTCAGCGAGTTGATATTGCTAAACCGGACGGATAAGATCTTCATTCAAAATAATTAAAACGGTCTGACTATTCTTGTTCCTGCTGCTGCATCAGCTCCAATGCTTCTCTGAATGTTCCGCTCAGCAGTATTTCATCTTCTTCCGGCACCTGTTCTTCAGTACATTTAATCTCAAAGACATCCAGCGGGCCGAGATCATTCAGCGATTGCAAGGTTGCATCTTCTGCATCGGGTTGCGCGGTATGCCATAGTTGTATCATCCTTAACCGGAAGAAACCAACACAAGGATTATTCTGTACCGCTTCTCTTATTTGTTGCTCCACATCAGGACGATATTCAGACAATTGTACCTGTATATCCAGCCAGGGCTGAAACAAACTTTCTGCATCCTGAGAGATCCGGTTGATCTTTGCCAACGCATCCTCCAGCGATCCGGATATTTCGATCATCTTGCGGTTTCCCGGGACAGGAACTGCCGTTATCGTCACCGGAAGCCGCGGCTGTATATCCAGCAGCAACACTTGCTTATCATCTTTTCTTTCAGAAAAATCAAGCGGTATGGGAGAACCCGAATAGCGTATATGTTCCAGGCCGCTCACTATCTGCGGGCGATGAAGATGCCCCAGCGCCACGTAATCAAATATGTCCGGGAACTGATCTCCGGCGATCTTGCCCAGATTGCCGATATGGATATCACGTTCATCATCCGATTTCACGCCGCCCTGTGCAAATAAATGGCCAGTGGTCAGCAGGGGTACAGATTGTTCCTTGTATTGCTCCAACAACGGCACAAGGTTCGTATAGTGACGGATGATCCCTTCTTTCAATCGCTGCTCCTGCTCTTCCGGCGATTCTCCGGCAATGGAAAGCCGCACATCCTTATCTCTGATGAATGGCACAGCCGCAACTACTGCCTGTAATTCACCTGTTTTATTGCTTAGTTCAATGATCTGATCTGCAGGATCATCCGGCACACCACCGATGACATGTACATTGAAAAAACGCAGCAGGTCGCGCGGGGCATTGAGCGTAGCGATCGAATCATGATTGCCACCAATGATGATCACATCCCGGCAGGATGTATCCCGCACACGGGAGAGAAAATCGTAGTAAAGTCTTAACGCTGTATTTGAAGGGCTTCCTGTATCAAATATATCTCCGGCAACGATCAGGGCATCTGCACGCTCCGTCCGGATGGCTTCCAGCAGCCATTCCAGGAAATGCCGGTGTTCATCCGTACGCTCATGTTGCTCCATCCGTTTACCAAGATGCCAGTCCGCTGTGTGTATGATGCGCATAAAGGCTTAAAGGTAGCTGTTTTATTATTTCAGGATGGTTCAGGCGTTTATTCTTCCACAAGAAAACACAATGCATCAAACATCAAATTTAAACTGAAAATCAAATAATTACGTCAAAATTTGTTGCTTTGAAATTGGGATGAAAACGTGTGAGATGAAGAAGATCAATTACAACCCCCAAATACACCACCGCAGGTCTATCCGGTTAAAAGGCTATGATTATTCGCAGGCGGGCGCCTATTTCATAACGATATGCTGTCAGAACAGAAAATGTTTGTTTGGAAACGTTGTCGGTGGGGAAATGATTTTGAATGATGCCGGGAACATGATAGATAAATGGTACCGGGAATTGTGCAATAAATTTCCGGACATTGAATTGGGGGAATATATTGTGATGCCCAACCATTTTCATGGGATCATTATCAATAATGGCGCATTATCCGTCGGGGTAGGGGCAGATCTGCGTGTCTGCCCTCAAACATGGAATGAAAATGGGGAACCATGGGGCGAACACATAAGTTCGCCCCTGCGGGCAGGGTTGTTGCATGCTATATTGCCCTTTCAGGGCGCAGGGGATATTGGTTTTTTGCCCATAGCCCGGGGCGTTGCCCCGGGCTGTATGTATCAAAGGCTTTCAGCCTTTTGGGGTGATCAGATCCATCATCATGTTTATTACGTGGCTATATGTATCAATGGACTGCAGTCTTTTGGGGTTATCAGGCCTGCCATGTTTTTTACGAGGATGGATTTCTGCCTTTGGGGAGCTATAACAACACCGCCCCGCAGGGGCAGCATATACAGAACCCAACGCAGCGCGTTGGGCAGCAACCTGTCAACACAGCAACATCGCCCTGAAAGGGCAGCATATACTTAGCATGCAACAACCCTGCCCCTACGAGGGGTGATGCAATGGTTCAAAACAATGACAACCAATGAATATATTCGCGGTGTAAAAACATTGGATTGGCCACCATTTGATCGTAAATTATGGCAACGCAATTATTACGAACATATCATCCGCAACGAACAATCCTATCAACGGATTACCCGATATATCATCAATAACCCGTTAAAATGGCGGGGTGATACATTCTATAAACAATGAAATAATTTATCCGGATCCTGGTCGTAGGCAACCAGCTATTCTTTGCCGGTTAAAGTTTTTGCACCTTTATGACCTTCTGCCTCATGCCATCCTGATACCTGACATAATAAATACCCTGCGCCCAGCGTGCAGTACCGATTTTCATTAATCCATCCTGAGCAACTTTACCGCGATATATGACCTTACCCAGATTATCATTTATGATGATCTGCGGATCCGCTCCTACACTTCCTTGTATCACAACATTCAGCTCATCCGAAACCGGATTAGGAAACACGGATATACCCTGAAAATCATGATTGCTGATATTTTCTGCGGAAAGTCCACTACGGTCTTCAGTATGCGCAAAAAAACCGGAAAAAGCAGGTGCATTAAAATAAACCTCGTAATATCCCTGCGCATTCAAAATCACTTCGGGCTTTATCACAGTTGCCCGGTTAATATCATACTCATTGTCAGGTCCGGTATTATCATCGTCCGGAACACCGTGAAATACCGTGATCACAAGGTTGTCTGCCCGGGCATCAATTGCAGGAAAATGCCCGGCAACAACACGCGGATGCCGGTTATACCGTTCAAAATCCTGCGGGGTAAAATAGAGTGCTACCCAGTTAGGGTGCAGGAGATTATGCTCCGGAATGATCTTAAAATACCGGCCTACAAACGGGTTATTAAAAAACGTAAATGCTTCATTATTCACAACGACCTCACAGGAAACCAGCCCCAGATCCACAAATGTCCATACTCTGGCAATTGATTCGCAGGCATGGTCTGTAGTGTAAACATGTATCGTATTGGCCTCCTGCCGGAATGTATCCCGGAAACCGTCGGCAGCCACCCTGTCGGGAGACGTGATGTCAATATATACAGGTGTATTGATCTGGGCGCCGGATGTAACCGTGCACAGAACCGGTATGATGGCGGTAGATAGTATTTGTCTGAAGCGTTTCATATTTGTCATTTGCAAACCTGCATATAGTCTCGTCACAAAATATTTTATTTTAAACCAGAATAAGGCCATTTCAAAAACACATCAATTTTATGCATTCCGAAATGGCCTTATTCACATCAATACCTGATTATTGAAGTACGCAGCCATTGGCATCTTCGATGCGGAAAAGCTGGTAGGAGTTTATTGTTGAAAGCGGCGCATTCACATTAAATGTATGCGGTGATGTAGCTGCCGTTTCTGTAGTATAAGGACTGCCTGCGCTATTGACTGAATATTCTATTTCAAAAGGCGCTGTACCTGCTGTAGCGGTAAAGATCAGCTGTGCCTGTGCTCCGGTACAGATTTCATCATCTACGGCAGCAATAGAGCCGGCCGGCAGCGGGTTGACCGTCACATCAAAATCAGTCGATGTACCGGGACAGGATACGGTCCCGGTAGTATGAATGGGTATAACAGTAACCGTACCTGTTTCCTGTGCTGTTACTGTGGCGGCAGTCACAGAAATGTTTCCTGATCCGGAAACAGGAACACCAGTGGCGCTATTGGTATTGGTCCAGTTAAAACCGGTAGCATTGGTACCACTGAATGTTGCGTTTATCGGGTTACCGACACATACGACAATATCCGCTACGGTATTCACAGTCGGTACGGGCAATATTTCAAAATCATACGTCACAGGAGTGCCTACGCAACCATTCAGGAAAGGGGTGATCGTAATCGTGTGCGAACCAGCAGTTGAAGCGGCAGTAAATGAAGGTATTTGTGCAGTAGTCACGGTAGTGTTTGCCAAACCGGATGTGCCACCGTCAATTACAAAAGAATCCGCAGAGCCGGTAAGGTTAAACGATAAGGCTGCTACGGTTGCGTTGGCACATGCTGTGTCATCTGCAGGAGCCGTAAGGGTACCGACTTCCGTAAAGCTGATCGTAACAGAGGAACCAATCTGGGCCTGTGTTGTGTAACCAGCCACCAGCAAACCCGCAGCCAGGAACATTTTCTTAATTGTTTTGTTGGAGATTTTCATTTTGTTTGATTTTTGTTTTGTGGGGAAATTGTTTAGAAATATTAATGGTGATATGGTATGTCGTTAATGAATCATTCTCTGATGCAGCCTATGTTATCGGTTATTTTCATAAGCTGATAGGTGTTGTCAGGTTGCAGGGGCACCGATACCGGGAAGTTAGTTACCCCGGCAGGCAGACTGCTGCGTGTATTATAGGGTGGGGAACCGGCATTTACACGATATTCAATAGAGTAGGGTGCTGTTCCTGCGGATGGCGTAAACCGCAACAAAGCTTCCGTTGCTCCGATACAGACAGTGCTGCTGACAGCAGTAAGAGTACCGTTCGGTACGGCATTGGCGACAACGGGAATTGTATCGCTGATAACCGGACCACTTACAATCCGCATCCGGTAGCCCGTACCTGCAGCAACAGTATTGGCTGGAATCGTACAAGCGATAGGACTGGCCGTACCTGAACCTATCGGAGTCGGTGATGCAAAGCTACCCGCGCTATTACTCAACTGTACCGTATAAGTTCTGGTACCCGGCAAAGTTTTGGTAAACACCGTAGAGAAACTGTGCATTTTATTGACACAAAATGAAGCAGACGTGGGAGAAGTGATATCTATAACCGCCTGATAACGGGTGCCAGTGATCGTCAGGTATCGGTTGGCTTCAGGTACATTGGTACGACTATTAAAATACCAGTTACCACCTGCACCACTCCCTGCCCACAAAACAATCCTGAACGTAACTGAAGAATCCCGGATAATGGTTTGTAACCTTGGGATATTACTCAATAAAATAGCAGCCTGATCATTTCCTCTATCAGTGGTTGTACTGCCGATTGCAATGGAGGAGCCGATATTCCCAAAGGTACCGCTGTTTCCGACTTTGTACTGCCACTGCATAGTTGTAGGCCCCGTGCCGGATCGCCTTATATTATATGCTGCAATCTGATTGAAATCAATAGCATAACCGGCGTCCGGCTTTATCGTAAATGTTACGGTATCGCCAGCCGTTATGGCAGCATTCATACTTGATTCAGTCAATCCGTTCCCTCCCCAGCCCGACGCCGCAGCCGTACCACTACGGGTAAAACCAGTTCCCCGCGTCACACCAACAATAGAAACATTTGTTGCTATAGTAGCAGGAGCATAAGGAGAAGCCCCATAATTATCAGCTTGTACGATTCCACCAAAATTCCATTGAGCAATTGTGATCACCTGACCATAACCCTGCACTGTGGCAATCATTATACTAACTGCTACAAACAACAGATATAACCGTCTTTGCCAGAAACATTTTTTCACCAAACTGGAGGACCACATGCAATCACCTTCTGTTTAAAAACCGGGGCAAAAGTATCTGTGGCATATTATGGGATTCGGAACGCAGCATTAGTAAATCATTACTTTATATGTTACGCTCAAATCATGTTTAGTTTGTGTTACCGGGATATGAATTCTTTACTATTAAATATTCTTCTTCATAAAAATTTACTTTAATTTACACCTATGCAATAACTCTGTACTCTTATGAAACTCCTAACCCCACTATTCGGCATTTTCCTGCTGCTTGCATGTACATCCATGTCCTGCAATAAAAACAAAGGCAGCAACAGACAAAACGGAGACTGCCCACCAGATCTGATGTGTACCATGGAATTCAGATCATTTCATGTCACAGTCACCGACGGCACAGGCAACCCGGTTGCACTGGATAGATTCAGAACAATACGTACCTCCGACGGGCACGAATTTGACCTGCAAACTGATGCCAATCAATGGGAAGACTCTACCCGGAAAGTAACCGGCAGTTATCCTTTAGTGACAGACGGACAACAGAAACAGATCAGCACACGGGGTGAAACAGTTGAATTCCGCGGCGAAAAGGATGGTATGCTTGTCGTAAAAGAACAATACCAGGTGCGTGATGACTGCTGCCATATAGATCTCGTGAGCGGGAACAGGGATATTACGATTCCGTAGTCTTCCCGGTGTTGAAGCCAATGCGCTTTCGTTCCCGCTGTTCGGTTTCCTGCTTATCTTTTTTGAGCAGGTAATTAATGGCTTCGTATACATCCTTGAATTGTCTGTTATACAGATCTTCCAGTTCTTTGAGCTTGTCAGAAAGTTCTCTGTAATGCAAGGCAATCTGCTTGAGTAAAATAAATGCCCGGATAATGGAGACACTGATTTGTCTTGCCTTTTTACTCTTCAGCACATTCGCCAACATGGCCACACCATGTTCGGTAAACGCAAATGGAAAAGCGGTTTTTGGACGTTTAGCCGGGTATGTCATCACAAATTGTGATGACATAGTCTTCCATTCTTCGTCCGTAAGATGAAACATAAAATCTTCGGGGAAAATGTCAAGATTTCGTTTTACAGCCTGGTTCAACACACGTGTTTCTACTTCATATAACTCCGCAAGATCAAAATCCAGCATCACCTTCTGACCTCTGATCTCATATATCTTCTGTTGTATTACCTGTACTTGCATAGACGCCGCTATATTTGTTTATTGCCTGACCGGAAAAAGAATAAAAGTATTGAAACCAGTCTGAAAAATGCCCCGGAAAGACAGATAATTATCTTTCAAATTATTGATTAAAAGAAACTTACATTGTTAACATAAAATTTATAAAGCAGGGGTATTTTTGTACATTTAGAACATAAGTAATAAAATGAGAGCCGCTATTCATACGAAATACGGGCCGCCGGAAGTGGTACAGGTAATGCAGGTTGACAAACCGTCGCCCAAAGACAACGAAGTGCTGATAAAAGTGCATGCCGCTACTGTAAACCGTACCGATTGCGGATTCCGGAGCGCCCAGTATTTTGTTTCCCGGTTTTTCAGCGGGTTGTTCCGGCCGAAATATCAAACCCTGGGCAACGAATTTGCCGGGGTAATCGAAGCAGTGGGTAAAAACGTTACATCATTCAAGCCAGGCGAAAGAGTATTTGGTTATAACGACATAACATTTGGCGCACATGCCGAGTATATGGTCATTCCGGAAAATGGCGCCATCACAACGATGCCGGATCACCTGACGTTCGAAGAGGCCGCACCTATAACCGAAGGTGGACATTATGCTTTGGGTAACATCAGAGCTGCAAAAGTGAAAAAAGGAGACAACGTGCTCATATATGGAGCTACCGGCGCTATCGGCTCGGTGGCCGTACAACTGGCAAAACATTTCGGAGCAACGGTTACTGCCGTATGCAATACCAAAAATGTAACGCTGGTACGATCACTCGGTGCAGACGTAGTGATAGACTATACCCGTGAAGATTTTACACAAACAGACCAGACATTCGATTTTGTGTTTGATGCCGTTGGCAAAAGTTCTTTCGGGCAATGCAAACCATTGCTCCGCCCCAAAGGCATCTACATCTCTACAGAGCTGGGTAAAAGATCCGAGAACGTTTTTTTAGCTTTAACCACTCCGTTATCCGGCGGCAAAAAGGTACTGTTTCCGATCCCGAAAACCCGCAAAGAAGATATCGTATTCCTGAAGGAACTCGTCGTAACCGGAAAGTACAAGCCGGTTATTGACCGCCAATACCCGTTAGCAGAGATTGTAGACGCTTACAGGTATGTGGAAACCGGACAGAAAACAGGCAATGTGGTAATCACCGTATGGCAGGCCGTATTTCCGTCTGTCTGAATTAAAAAACAGGAAAAGCATTTACTTCTCCTTATCTTCTCCCAGCACCCATTTTTTTTCATTGAGATGGGTAACTGTTGCAGACAGGTTGTACTTCATTTTCAGAAAGACTGCTAATTTCTCTGCAGCATATACAGAACGGTGTTGTCCACCTGTGCAGCCAAAGGAAATGCTCAGTTGCTCAAATCCCCGTTCCAGGTAATCTTCCACATGCATGGATACAAGTCCGTACACATGCTCAAGAAACTGGGGCATATCCGTCTGCTGTTCGAGAAATTGTTTTACCGATTCATCGTGTCCCGTAAAGTTTTTGTACGCTGCATACCTTCCGGGATTCAGCAAACCTCGACAATCGAATATATATCCGCCGCCATGGCTGCCTTTATCTTTCGGTATACCGTTTTTATAGGAGAAACTGTTGATCTGCACCTGCAATTTTGCATTCTCCACATGAGCAGCTTGCGTATAACGCTCCTGCACTTCGGCGGCACAAAGCTTCTCCAGCAAAGAACGTAACTCAGGATAAGCAGGGATTTGCGGATAATCGGAAAGAAAGGTTGCCAGATTTTTTAACGCAGGCCCGATGCTGCTGATAAAATGCGGCTTGTGCTCAATCAGTCCGCGAAATCCGTAAGCGCCCAGTACCTGCAGCAGGCGCAGCAGTACAAACTGCGCATAACCACGCCGGAAATGAATTTCATCCATCCGGGAGACATGCAGGTTATTAAGACTGGAGATATAACCATTGAGCAGATCCTCACGCCAGGCCGCCGGTAACTGCGCTTTTGCCTGCCATAATAAAGAAGCTATATCGTACTGCGGCGGCCCTTGCATGCTGCCCTGATAATCTATAAAGTAGATCTGCCCGTCATGCAGCATGATATTACGCGACTGGAAATCGCGGTACATGAGCATCTGCGGCTGTATGCGCCCCAGTTCACGGCTAAGCAGTTCCATTTCACTCATCAGACCTTCCTTGTCATAATGCACCTTCTGCAGATCAGCAAAATAATATTTGAAATACAGCAGATCAGCCATGATCGCTTTTTCATCAAACTGATGAGCAGCGAAACATTGTTTATAATCCGCCTCACGACCTGCGACCCATTGTACACGCGCCAGTTGTTCGAGGCTCTTGTGATAGTTTTTACGCACCGCATCTGTAAGTCCTTCTTCCATCAACTGATCGAAGAGAGAACGTTTACCGAGATCCTGCTGCAGGTAGGCACGGCGGTCTTTGCTTACCTTATAGATCTCAGGTACATTGACTTCATGTTTACGCAGCAGTTCGGTAAAATAAAAAAACGTGTTGTTCTCAGCGATGTTGGTGTTGTACGTTCCGATTATCGAATGTCCACCACCCTGAATGCGGAAATAGCGCCGGTCTGAACCGGATACGGGCAAATGTGTGATCTGTTCCGGCGATGTTCCATAATGTTCTTCAAATAATTTTTCTACAATACTGCTGGCCTGCACGATCGTCTTTAGGGGGGTCATATATGCTTCTTAGGATAGTCTGATAAAAATACTTCTTTTTTGCTTGCGGGAAAATCCGCCCAATTATTTTCCGTTACATGAAAACCTACTACACCACACGTTGGCAGGTTGTCTATGTGATAACGAGGAGACAGCGTATTTGCAAATTCTGTAATGCCGGGATTATGCGCAATGATAAATACTGTGTTTACATGGTCAGGTACACCCGATAAAACCGATTCAAATACATCTGATGTGCAGAGATACAACTGTTTTTCCCATTGTATCCTGCCTTTATCATATGCTACCGACGCAGCTATAGCATGGGCCGTTTGAGCTGCACGTTTGGCGGTACTGGCAATGATCAGGTCAGGTATAAGCTGCCACTGTCGGAGCCGTTGTCCCGTTTCAGGTGCATCTTTTTCCCCACGTTCACTCAACCGACGGTCGTAGTCATCCTGCAACAAACCGGCGGGCTTTGTTTTTGCATGACGGATGAGTACAATGGTTCGCTTCATGATACCTTTTTATCCTTTATAAAATTCAAGTCTGAGCGATTGGTCTTCAAAAACCGCATAACTGTTATGTACGATCCAGTCACCGAGATTCACATACACACTATCCTGTGAAAGCTTCCAGGTGAGTGCGATATGACGATGTCCGAAAATAAAATAATCGAAATGTTCTTTCTTCAATGTTGTCTCAGCAAACTGTACCAGCCACTCACGGTCAGGCCCTAAAAACCTGTTACTCATATCTTGTTCCGTATGCTTCGGACCGAGTCTGCTGAACCATGAGGCCATACCTACGCCGGTATCGGGATGTATCCGCCGGTATAACCATTGAGCCGCCGGGTTGGTAAGTACTTTTTTCAACAGCTTATATCCGTTATCGCCCGGACCCAGACCATCGCCGTGGGCAATGAATAGTTTTTTACCGTTGTAGATGCGTATCACAGGATGGTGATGTACAGGTATATCCAATTCTTCCTGGAAATATCCGCGCATCCAGAGATCATGGTTACCGGTAAAGGCTTCAACAGGTATACCTGCATCACGGAGTTCCGCGAGCTTGCCGAAAAACCGCACAAAGCCTTTAGGTACAACATGCTTATATTCGAACCAGGCATCAAAAATATCACCTACGAGATATATGCAGGCGGCATCATGTTTTATTTCATCCAGCCAGCGGCAGATACGTTTTTCACGTGCCAGGCTGGATGCCTTATCCGGTATGCCCAGATGAAAATCGGATGCGAAATATACTTTTTTGCCTTTGGGTAAATCCATGCTGTTGCAAAGGTGGGGCTGCAAGTTAGTGCAAATTTGCAGATAAATGCGGATCGGTTTTTGATCCGCCAGGCAGTCTGAATCAGAATGACTCGCCCACAAATCATATGTATATCAGGACTTTTCACCTTTATGACAAAAAAAATTTGGAGAATTGATTTCTCCGATTATAACTTTGCATCCAGTTCTTTACAACATCACTTATCAAGAAAGGCAGAGGGATATGGCCCGTTGACGCCTTAGCAACCTCTCTCCGGTAACCCCGGGGAAGCTGGTGCTAACTCCATCCTGTACAGGTGCAAACCTGGGTGCAGGAAAGATAAGTCAGATGCAATAAGTTGGATGAAATGCCCGGACGCGGGCTTCAAATAACCAAAAGCGCTTCTGATTTATCGGGAGTGCTTTTTTATTTTCAGCCAACATCATAACGGCTGAAGATAAACACGCGCTACCGGTAGTCTCCTGATGAGTAATGCTGTACTGAAAAACAAAATTTTCAAACAGTAAAAACTCGAAAACTCATGAGCAGTGCCACCGAACTCATCCACAGCATTCCGGTAGATCCTTTAACCGGCGCCATTTCAGTTCCCATTTACCAGACCTCTACCTTTGTGCAGGAAGCACCCGGTGTAAACAAAGGGTTTGAATATGCACGCAGCAACAACCCTACCCGCGAAGCACTTGAAAAGCTGATCGCAAAACTCGAAAACGGCGCATCTGCCTCAGCATTTGCCAGTGGCCTTGCTGCCATTGATGCTGTTGTAAAATTGTTAGAAAGCGGAGATGAAATACTTGCGGTAGATGATATTTATGGCGGTGCATTCAGGCTATTTACAAAAATCTATGCCAAGTTCGGTATCAAAGTCAACTACGTGGATACAACTGATGTAGTGAATGTCGTTGACGCCATTACACCCGCCACAAAACTGATCTGGCTGGAATCTCCTACTAACCCAACGCTGAAGATCAGCGATATTGAAGCGATTGCCAAAGTAGCAAAGCAAAACAACCTGCTGTTGTGTGTGGACAATACGTTTCCGTCACCGGTATTGCAACGGCCCCTTGATCTCGGCGCAGATATCGTTGTACACAGCGGGACGAAATATCTGGGCGGACACAGCGATCTGATTGCCGGACTTGTCGTAACACGTACAGAAGAGCTGGGCGCAGAGATTCGCTTTATCCAAAATGCAAGCGGCGCAGTACTCGGACCGCACGATAGCTGGCTCATTATCCGTGGTGTGGAAACGCTCCACCTGCGCATGGAAAAACACAGTAAAACAGCGCTTTCGGTGGCTACTTTCCTGCAAGGTCATCCTGCAATAGACCAGCTATACTACCCCGGACTTCCTGATCATCCCAATCATGAAATCGCAGCAAAACAGCAAAGTGCTTTCGGCGGCATTATCTCATTCTCGCTGAAAGAAGATACCGTAGCTGCTGCTACAAAAGTGGTGTGTGGCACACAGTACTTTAAACTGGCAGAAAGCCTTGGCGGCATTAAAAGCCTGCTCTGTCATCCCGCCAGCATGACCCACAAATCCATACCGGATGAAAAACGCCATGCAGCCGGTGTGCAGGATAGCCTGATCCGGCTCAGCATTGGCCTGGAAGATGCACAAGACCTGATCCGTGATATAGAACAGGCACTCAACAGCATTACCCGGAAAAAAGATCACGGATTAAAGGATTACGCGGATCAAACACATCTGGCACATTAAATACATTTTCAAATCATCTCATTCTCAAATTTTAAAATCAAAATGTCCATACCACAAAAACAACTTACCATTGGCCTGTTTGGCTTTGGTGTAGTAGGAGAAGGTCTGTATAAAGTTCTGAACCAGACAGCTTCCCTGAATGCAACGATAAAGAAAGTCTGTATCAAACACCCGGACAAGACGCGTAATGCTCCATCAGAGCTGTTTACTACGGATCCTTCTGTTTTGCTAAACGATCCGGAAATCAATGTGATCGTAGAGCTGATTGACGATGCGGATGCTGCATGGACAATCGTAAGCAGCGCCCTGTCTTCCGGAAAGGCGGCTGTAAGCGCCAACAAAAAACTGGTAGCTGAGCGCCTCTCCGATCTGCTGAAACTGCAGCGGGAACATCATACACCTTTCCTGTATGAATCAGCCTGTTGCGCCAGTATCCCGGTGATCCGGAATCTGGAAGAATATTATGACAACGATCTGCTGCAAGGTCTGCAGGGTATTGTAAACGGATCTACCAACTACATTCTTACACGCATCAGCGAAGATGGACTGGATTTTCAACAGGCATTGAAACTGGCGCAGGAGAAAGGATTTGCTGAAAGTGACCCTTCTCTTGATATCGAAGGTATTGATGCGGTCAACAAACTCACGATCCTGCTGACACACGCATATGGACTGGTATCACATCCGTCGGAACTTGTTCACTCCGGTATTCATAAGCTGCATGAGCTGGACGCCGTATTCTCCAAGGAAAAGCAATTCGACATCAAGCTGGTTGCCCAGGCCCGCAAATTGAAGGACGGTAACATTGCAGCTTTCGTATTACCTCAGTTTGTAAAGAAAGACAGCCTGCTGGCGGATGTTCGCAATGAGTATAATGGTGTGATCATTGAAAGCGGACTGGCCGAGGAACAATTCTTCTACGGAAAGGGTGCGGGTGGTTTCCCGACCGCTTCTGCTGTGCTGAGTGATTTGTCGGCATTGCGCTACGACTATCGTTATGAATACAAAAAGCTATACCGGAAAACAAAACCGGCACTTACCGATGATTTTTATGTGCGCGTATACGTCAGCTTCGACAGCCTTGCACAGGTGCCGCATGAACTGTTTGAACGCATAGATGAATGGAGCAGTAACGATCGTCGCTGTACCATATCGGGGCTTGTTCATTTTTCACGCCTGCGCGAAAACTGGTGGCGGCAATACAATACATCACTGGTGCTTTATCCCGATGCGATCGTAGAAAAGGGAGATTTTACGGCCAAACCTAAAACTGCACAACTGGTGGATATACTGGGAGCAGAACTGGCGTAAGGAGACTATGCTATTGGCTTCGACAGGCTCAGCCACCGACGTTAAAAGACGGTCGCCGAGCCTGTCGAGGTCAATTCTGAGCCTACCATAAAATATTGACGACCTCTTCACCTTCTTTCCGCAAAGAAAGACTTCATCAGCATAGCACATTCTTCTGCCAGCACTCCAGTCGTAATTGTTGATTTGGGATGGAATGGGTAATTGTCACCGGTTGTTTTCCGGTATCCGTTCTTTACATCCGCTGTGCCGTAAACGATCCTGCCCACCTTCGACCAGTAAATAGCGCCAGCACACATCAGGCAGGGTTCTACCGTCACATACAAAGTTGCTTCAGGCAGGTATTTAGCGCCGATACCGTTGGTTGCTGCTGTGATTGCGATCATCTCGGCGTGAGCGGTAGTATCTTTAAGCAACTCCACCTGGTTGTGGCCCCGGCCAATGATGCGGTTGTCCCAGACCACCACGGCCCCCACGGGTACTTCTCCGGCATCTGCCGCCAGCCTGGCCTGGCGCAGCGCTTCTTTCATGAAATATTCGTCGTCGAAGATCACGATTCGTTTATTCTTTGTTTTTAGTGTCCAATATAATGGTTACCGGTCCATCGTTAATCAGCGACACCTGCATGTCTGCCCCGAAGACCCCGGTAGCAACAGGTTTCCCCAATAATACCCCCAGTTGCTTATTGAAATAAGCATACAGTGGAACGGCCTGCTCCGGTCGTGCCGCGCGGGTAAAAGAAGGGCGGTTGCCTTTTTTGCAGGAAGCATGCAGCGTAAACTGGCTGACGACCAATATATCCCCATTAATTTCAGAGATGTCCCTGTTCATTAAACCGGCCTCATCAGCAAATACACGCATCCCGGCAATTTTTTTACAAAGCCAGTCCGCGTCTTCTTCCGTATCTTCAGTTTCAATACCCAACAATATCATAAAACCATGCTCTATGGCCGCATGCTCCTGACCATTGACACGGACCGCCGCGCGGGATACCCGCTGTATTACCGTACGCATACGCAAAGGTGCGAATAATTCTGCTTAGGGGGGCAATCACATAGGATTGCCCCAACAGGATTGCCCCACGGGTGTTTATGCCTAATTTTGTATCATGCTGTCAACCAACGAAACGATTGTTGCTTTAGCCACACCTCCCGGACAGGGCGCGATCGGCGTGATCCGCCTGAGCGGACCGGATGCGATTACGATTGTCCATAAAATATTCAAGGGTAAAGATCTGGAAGCGCAGGCAAGCCATACCCTGCATTTCGGGCGGATCATTGATCCGGAAACCAATCCAGCACGAATACTTGATGAAGTAGTGGTAAGTCTGTATAAAGGCCCAAAAAGTTATACCGGAGAAGATGTTGTGGAGATCAGTTGCCATGGATCTTCATATATATTGCAGCAGGTGATCGCATTGTGCATCCGCTACGGAGCGGTACCGGCGAAGCCTGGTGCATTCACACAACGCGCCTTCCTGTATGGCCGTATGGATCTGACACAAGCTGAAGCCGTCGCCGATCTGATTGCCAGCGAAAGCGCTGCTGCGCATACGTCCGCTATGCACAACCTGCGGGGTGGTTTCCGTAAAGATCTTCATGAAATGCGTGAGCAACTGATACAGTTCAGTGCGCTCATTGAACTGGAGCTGGACTTCAGCCAGGAAGATGTGGAGTTTGCAGACCGCACTCAATTATATGCGCTGATCAACCAAGCCATCGGATCCACCAGTGCGCTGATACATTCATTTGGTCTGGGCAATGTGATCAAAAAAGGGGTGGGTGTAGCGATCATCGGCAAACCCAATGCCGGTAAAAGTACCCTGCTCAATGCCCTGCTCAACGAAGAGCGGGCGATCGTCAGTGATATCGCCGGCACAACCCGCGATACGATCGAAGAAACACTGAACATCAACGGTGTGTTGTTTCGCCTGATAGACACAGCCGGCATCCGGGAACAGGCCGCAGACAGTATAGAAACCATTGGCATCGAACGCAGCAGGCAGGCTATGCGGCAGGCGGATGTGGTTATCTGTCTCTTGGATGCTGTGACAGAAACACCGGAGATGGTTCTTCAGCAAGTAAACGAAATGAAACGGCAGGGTAAAAAATATCTTCTGGTAGCTAATAAGGCGGATATGTTGCCGGAGGGTAACGGGCCCTTCTTCATTCCGGGCGAAAAACTGATATACATTTCCGCCCGTGAAAAGCAATATCTCGATCTGCTGAAACAACAATTATACGAAACGGTAGTACACGAAACCATACACACAGAAAGCACCGTTGTTACCAATGCGCGGCATCATGCGGCATTGCAGGAAGTACTTCGTTCTCTGGAGGACATCAAACAGGGTATGGATAATCACCTGCCTGGCGACCTGCTCGCACTCGACATCCGCCGTTGCCTGCATTACCTCGGCGAGATCACCGGCCAGGTGACCACGGAAGATAAGCTGGATTATATTTTTAGCAAGTTTTGTATCGGGAAGTAATAAAGTATCCTGCCATTACTGAATACAAGATTTCTGAAATGCACTATTTTCATAGCAAAACAGGTATGGAGATTAGCATTTTTAATCTCCGCGAAGCATGCAGGATTTAGTTTTTTATCTCTTACACACACGAAGCTGCACCCAATCAGGAAGGGGACTATCAGAGCAAAACATTATTTCCCTTTTTTGACGGACTTATTCCGGAGGGCTGGCTACTTAACATTGCGGTAAACAATTGGAAGATCAATCCGAAAGACCGCTTCGGCCTGCTACTTACAATGTGCCGGGATTGTATCGGTTGTATTTCTATACTGCCTAAAGAAAATGATTGACCGATGAAAACAGGGTTTCCATCACCAGCTCCCACTTGCCCCGCCACCACCGGACCGGCCACCGCCAAAACCTCCGAATCCACCGCCGCCACTGCTCCAGCCGCCGCCCAGGCCACCAAAACCACCCAAAGGCCATCCGCCCAGGCTCCTGCTGCCGCGTCCGCTCATATAGCCGCCGCCACCGCCACCACGGGAGATCAGCCATATCAGAATAAAAATGATAATAATAACAAAAACGACCAACCCCGGGATTGTCTTTTCTCCTCCGCCCTGTTTATCAGCAACGTATTCCCCACGCGTGGCGGCTATAATCGCATCCGCTGCTCTATCAAACCCTTCATAATACTTCCCCTCCCGGAATGCCGGAACGATTTCATTACGGATAATACGCCCGCACAGGGCATCCGTAAGCACACCTTCCAGTCCGTAGCCTGTGGTAATATTGATTTTCCGGTCTTCGATGGCGGCCAGCACCAGCACACCATTATCCTTACCCTGGCTGCCCGGCTGCCACCGGTTAAAAAGTTCCACACCATACTGCGATGGCGCATAAGCCCCGATACTGCGTATCATGACAATTGTGATCTGGGTAGAACTTGTTTGCTCATACTCCAGCAGCTTTCTTTCGAGTGATGTTCGTTCTTCGTTATTCAGCACACCGGCAAAATCATTCACCAGTTGCGGCGGCTGCATGGGTTTCGGGAAATCACCATCCTGCGCAAAAGCGGCGGACATCACAAAGAAAGAGACGCTTAAAAGCAATAAATACCCGCTTCGTCTTAATAACCTGATACCACTCATTTGCCGAAGATGATTTCGTCCGGAAGTTCATTTTTTTCCACTGCAGGGTCAGGAGGGAAATGGCGGGACAGCGCCACACCGATTTCTATAATACAAGCACACAATCCTGCCGCTACATTTCCTGTACGTAACTGCTGCTGCAAATCAGCGGCAGCATGCTGCCACAGCTCTTCTCCCCCGGCTTTATAGATAGAAGTGTCTCCGTAAACAGCAAACTGGTGATCCTGCAAGGCCAGATACAACAACACACCATTACGATGTTCTGTCCGGTCCATTCCAAGCTGTATAAACAATTCCACAGCACGGTCTATCGCATCCATGTAGCTGCAGCGGGATTCGATACATACTCTTATCTCCCCGGTAGTCTCCGCTTCGGCAGCACGGATAGATGCTACGACCTGCTCACTCGAAGCAACATCCAGCAAAGGTTTTTTCCGGAAAAAGGAGAATAATCGCCACACAAATTCCTGTTTTAGAATTGAACAGTCGGCGCTTTCTGTGCAGCCTGATCGGCTTCAAACATTACCTTTGCATCAAAGCCCAATATCCGGGCAAAAATATTATTAGGGAATGTCCGGACATTCACATTATAATGCTGTACGGCATCGTTAAAATTCTTCCGTGCCACCGTAATGCGGTTTTCCGTTCCTTCAAGCTGATCCTGCAGGGAAAGAAAATTCTGGTTGGCTTTCAGTTCCGGGTAATTTTCCGTCACCATCAGCAGCCGGCCTAATGCCTGACTGAGCTGACCCTGTGCCTGCTGGAATTCCTGCAGTTTTTCCGGCGTCAGATCATCCGGATTTACCTGTACCGACGTTGCACGGGCACGGGCACTGACAACCGCATCAAGCGTGGATTTTTCAAAATCGGCAGCGCCCTTTACTGTATTCACCAGATTGGGCACCAGGTCGGCACGCCTCTGGTATTGGTTCTGCACTTCGCCCCATTTACTTTTTACGTCTTCCTCAGCGCTGACGAATGTGCCTTGCACATTACACGTTGCGCACCCACCGATCAACAATAATCCGACTACTACCAGCAAAACCAGGGATCCTTTTTTCATGATCTGATATTTATATATCAAACGTACATAAAATTCCTAATTGTAGAAAAAGTAGTAGTTCTACTACACTTCGATAAGTGGTATTTCCCATCTTGTTAAACGTATCATAAGCCGATATTTTTGGTATGTTTTTTATTCTCTTTTGGTAAGAGATAAAATAATGACCGTCATAACATATAACCCTTCAACATGAACTGTGTCAGAAAAAATGTAATTGTGCTCCTGGCATTCATGTTTTTCCAGTTCTGCGGCGCAAAACACAGTTTTGCTTCCCATGCAGCCGGCGGAGAGCTTATTTATGAGTGGGTAAGCGGATCTACATATCGTTTCTATTTTAAATTCTACAGGGATTGCTCCGGTATACCGGAGCCGGACAGCCAGCGCATGTGTTATTTCAATTCATGCACCAATCAGAGTTATCAGGTAATGCTTCATAAGATGACCGTCCTGCCGGGCGGTCTCCTGAATGCGGAAGAAGTATCACCCGGATGCGCCGGATATTATACCAACTGCAGCGGTGGTACGTTAAACGGATTCCGGGAATGGTGGTATTCAGGAACTGTAACCCTGCCCAGCCGTTGCGACTACTGGACTTTTTATATTTCCCTGAATGGCAGGAATCCGAGCGATAACATCCCCTCATCATCACCACTCGGTGTGCCGCTTTATCTCGAAGCCACGCTGAACAACCTGGATGTAACTCATTGCTCCTCACCGTACTTTTCCGTCAAGCCGGTACCTTATGTATGTGCCAATTCGCCAAATACCTATAACAGCGGCGCTATAGACCCGGATAATGATTCTATCGCTTTTGAATTTATTCATCCGCGCACCATATCGCTCGTCAATTCCGTACTCTGCCAGTCAACTTACAGCGCCACGGACCTGCCCTTCCTGGGAGGGTTCAGTCTTACGGAACCCTTTGCGTCCAACAACACGTTTACATTCTCTCCATTTACGGGGCAGATGGACTTCACGCCAGCGCTGATCAGTGTGAATACCATCACAATACGTGTAAATAAATACCGGAACGGGAAAAAGATCGGATCTGTACTGCGTGATATACAGATGAAGGTAGTGAACTGCAGCTCGAACCAGCCTTCGTTCGCTGTTATACCTTCATCCGTATCAGGTGGTACGTATGTCAATGATATTATTGAAGGTACGACCAGTAAAACCATAAACTTTTGTTTTTACACCCGGTCTGTACCCGGTACGATCCTGTCCGTATCCGACAATCACAACCTGGTAATGCCCGGATCTTCCGTCACTTACACAAACCAGTTGGGAGATTCTGCCGTCGGCTGTCTTTCCTGGACACCTTCCTGTACGGACACCGGGTTACGCTTTTTTGCAGTCACCGTAAAAGATTCCACCTGCCTGGCGCCAGGCATCCTGGTAGCACAAACATTTATTGTACCAGTCCGGATCCGTTCTGCAGCCATTCCTACCGAACGTACCGTTGTATTGTGCCCCGGCAGATCCGTCTACCTGCAGCCTGGTTCGGGTAATGCCTCCGTCGACTGGTCAGTAATGCCCGGAGGTAATGATCTGAACAGCCTTAGTTGTACCAATTGCAGAAATCCCCAGGCTACTCCGGATATTCCGACAACCTATATCGCCCGGTATGGTCTGGACAACAGCGGGTGTTTGCTGGAAGAACGTTTTAACGTGGTAATCGATACCGGCCGTGTGATCATCACGCCGGAATCACCCTATATATTGTGTGAACCTGACAGCATTCAGTTACATGCACATGCAACAAGTTATCCATTCCGCACCAACCTTGCCTGCGGCATGCTTACTGCTCCGGGATCACCCGCTGATTCTGCAGAGATACTGATTGCCAATACTGCACTGCAACGTGTACAGAACAACGCCAGCACCCCGTTTACAGGAAGTTACCCCAGCGCCCGTCATCAGTACCTGATCCGCGCTGCCGACATAAAAAGATCCGGTATTACCTCCGGCAGACTGCAAAGCATTGCATTTCATATTTCGTCTTTCACTCCCGGCACATCATTCAGCAACCTGAGTATTGCACTCGGCTGCACCGACGAAACAGCGCTGAGTACAACTGCCGGGTTCATCAGCACCACACCCGTATATAATGCTCCCGGACCAGTTGCCATTACATCCGCAGGTGCATTTACGACATTCTATTTTGATCAGGCCTACGACTGGGATACTACAAAAAACCTGGTTGTGGATATCTGTTACGCCAATACTTCCGTTACAGCGCCGGTATATACCTATTATTTCAACAGCGGATACAGCAGTACTTTATATACATACGCAGCGTCCGGGAATGTCTGCACCCCCCCGGCGCCGGCACTGGCCATAGCACCGGAGCTGCCCCATATGCGTATCGGTTTTGATCCGGCGCCGGCATTGCCGTATAACTATACCTGGCGCAATGGAACATTTTTCCCGTCGGATACGATAGATAATCCCATGACATTTATTACCGGCAACACAGCCATTTACGCTTACACCACCAACAGTTATGGCTGCCTGCTCGGCGATACGCTGGATGTAATCATCCCGGAACCACCCAGGATATCCAACGATACCGGGATTTGCGCCGGAGATGCGATACGGCTTCGCGTACAGGGAGCCACATCCTGGGAATGGTATGAAAACGGAACAGCAGTTCCGGTAACGCTGAGCTGTGCAGATTGCCCCGATCCCGTTGCATCTCCGCTCGGAGACATCGTATACACCGTATATACTACAGACGCCAATGGATGCCGGGATACCTTACAGGTGCGGGTAGGCGTGACGGAATTACCGGAAGTGCGGATCTTAAATAATGATACACTGATAGACTACGGCACGAGCATTCAACTGGAAGCTACCGGCGCAGCCGCATACTTGTGGTCTCCGATACGCTCGCTCGACAACCCGATGGTATACAATCCTGTGGCTACTCCATACGAAAACACCATTTACATTGTTACCGGACTGGCCGCTGAGAATCATCTGTGCCGCAGCCACGATTCCGTGCAGATCAGACTGGACTTTCGCGGGCGCTTTTTCATCCCTTCTGCATTCACACCGGATGGCGATGGTAAAAACGATGTATTCCGGGTAGCCAACCTCACCTTCCAGAAGCTTCTGGAATTCCGGGTATTCAACCGCTGGGGACAGGAAGTCTTCAGCACTACCGACACACGGGGCGGATGGGACGGCACCCGGAATGGTATCCCTCAGCCCGTAGGTGTTTATCATTACCTCGTCCGCCTGGCATATCCGGACGGAGCCACAGATTTATATAAAGGAGACGTAACACTCATTCGCTAACCCCGATTAACTATTCATATGATTTTTTTAACCCGTAATTATTACAAAATGAAAAACAAATACCTGCTCCTGGCAGTGTCGTTGCTATTCAGCAATGTCATATCTGCCCAACTGAGCGGCACCATCACCGTGCCTGCCGTTCCCAACTTCCCTACGCTCAAAGCCGTGGTGGATTCTTTGAACCTATACGGACTGTCAGGCCCACTGACGGTTAATATGACCACCGGCGAAACTGCACCGGGTGGAGGTTATGTGCTTGGTACAGCTTCATCCAAGCTCAACAGCGGCGCTAATTCAGCCAACGCAGCCCGTACGATCACCATAAACGGTCGGGGTAATACCATCACTGCCAATGCCGGCAACAGTACTTTAGACGGTATCTTCACGATCGCTGGTGTAGATTATGTGACTATAGACAGCCTGCACCTCAATGATCCCAATACCAGTTCTGCGTTAGAAGCAATGGAGTGGGGCTATGGTATCCTGAAGCACAGCGGCACACTTCCCTATGACGGCGCACAGCATATTACTATCAGAAATTGCAATATTACACTGAATACGACAAGTGCAGACGTTACCGGCATCTATATGAATAATCATACGGCAAGTAACCTCACCGCACTCTCCGGTACAAATGCAGCCCTATCCGATGCTAATAGAAGTAATAATTTCACAGGGAATAACATTACCCGGACAAGTCGTGGTATTTTTATGGGGGGGTTGACCGGTAATTTTATCCTGGATAACAACAACATTGTAACAGGTAATGTTATAACAGTAGGTGGAACGAATATTCCTGCTGTAGGTATTTACTCAGGGCTCGACAGCTCCGTACTTATTGTAAATAACAACATCACAACAGCTACAGGACATGCTGCTCTCTTTACCGGAATTGACATAAAAGAAGGGAAAGGCAATGTACATATCAACAATAACATTTTACGACTTAGCACCTCCAGCTCATCAGGGAATTATTACGGCATCAACATCCCGAATACACGTACAGGCGGAGCAAATGGCGTATTGAGCATCAGCAATAATACAATCACTGATTGGAATATGCCAGCAATAAATGCCGGACAACAACATATTATTTATAATGTCGGATCTTTTGACTCGATAAAGATAAGTGGAAATACAATTCGCAATATTTCCATAGGAAGTGATCCGGGTTCTTTTCAAATGAATGCTGCCAGTATTATATTCAATAGAGCGACCAGTGCTCCGAAATGGACAGAAATCCTGAACAATGCAGTTTATAACGTAACCAAGTTAGGATCTGGTACTATGTCGCTTTTGAATAATCAGATAAACTTCTTCGGCACAACTACAGGAACTCATACAATAAGTAACAATAAGATTGTAAAAGTATCGAGTTCTGCTGCAATAGACGGTATTAATATCTACCCGGGGGATGGGCACAAATCAGTTGTTGAGCACAACAAACTGGATAGTGTTACTATAACGCAGGGGTCAGGGGCATTTCGGGGCTATTATCAGAATACTACACCGTCAGCTATAAGTATGGACATGGCTTATGACACATTAAGTAATATAACAACTGTTTCAGGTTCTCTAAACGCCTATACAGTAAGCTTTCCCGGTAACACATCATTTCATCATTGTTATTTCAACAATTTGAAAACCACAACTGGGAGAATAAATGGCTACTATTACAATGGGAGTAGTAATGCAACCGTCCACAATAACATATTCAGCAATTTTTCCATTACGGGAGCAAGCGGATCCTTATACGGCATTTTTGTTGAAACTGGCGCAAGTGTGACTTTGTCCATATACAACAATATTATTTCGGGAATGTCTGTATCAAATACATACAGTGGCACCAACATATTTGGTATGTCGCTGAATGGTGGAGTTAATCGTATCTACCATAATACGATTAGTATCCCGCAGCAAAATACCTCCGGTGCCAATCTGGGAGCTTCAGGTATTTTCTATTGGGCTTTCGCCTCCCTTATTGATCTGCGTAATAACATTGTCAATGTAAATGTAACACCCAAAGGTACCGGTGTTACTACGGCGTTGCAGAGAAGTGCGACCAGCGGCTCTACAGCGCCAACAAATCTTGCATTAACAACAAACGGCAATGTTTATTATGCACCGAATGTTGCCAACAGCCATCTGTATGGAGAAGGTACTTCTATTCCGTTGGCAAATTCCTACCAGGCAGATCCGGCTTTGATCAACACCGGCTGCGGCACCTACAAAGCCTTTATGGCGCCGAGAGAAAGCCGCTCCTTTACCGAAAATAACCTGGCAGCAGGTACATTACCCAATACCTGGGCGCCTACCGGCAGCTCCTTTGCAAAAGGCATCGGTGTACCAACATTTAACCCACAGGTATTTACCGACTATGCCGGTAATATCCGTCCGCAGCAACCGGACGCAGGCGCCCTCGAATTTACAGGTACGGCTACCGGTGCAGCAGGACCGCTCATCAGCTATACTCCGCTGCCGCTCCTGGCATTCTGCCTGAACACGGGTCCCGTTTTGACCGCTACCATCAGCGGCCCTAATCCGGTAAATACAACTGCTAATCTTGCGCCACGTCTTTACTACCGGAAAGTATCGGAAAAAGACACTTTCGGCGTATACCCCGGGAACAACGTGAGCAGCTTCAACGGCTGGAAGTATGTAACCGCTACCGGTACTGCGCCCAATTTCTCCTTTGCGATCAACTACAGCCTGCTGACTGCAGCACCGGCTGTAGGAGAGTCTATCGTGTATTTTCTTATTGCACAGGATAACAATTCCACACCTAATATTGCGATCAACACTGCAGGTTTTGCGCCCGGCTTTTGCGCCACCAGTGTCAACCTGCCACCGGCAGCAGGTCCCGTACAGGCTGCGCCTGCTTTGCAGGTGTATGAACTCATTCCTACAGAGTTCACCACACTGAGTCTGAATGGTAATGTTTGTGCCGGCGCTACCAACACGCTGCGTTTAGAACCGCATCCAGCCGGCGCCACCATTCAGTGGCAGCACGACAATAACACAGGTACATTCTCCGACATACCGAATGCTACAGGTGAAACGTACATAACACCGGCGATGGATACCAATAACAATTACCGTGCTGTACTGACGCTATGCAACGCTACTGTACAATCTGATCCGGTACATGTCAATGTTACGATCCCACGTGTTACCGACACTATGCCGGCCAGCCATTGCGGCGCTGCCAGTCTTACACTGGGGGCTACCGGCTCTGCAGGTACGGTCCTGAAGTGGTATAATGTACCTGCCGGTGGCGTACCCCTTGATACCGGCGTTACTTTTGTCACACCGGTGATCAATACCACCACTACTTATTATGTATCTGCGCTCAACGGTAATGGCGGCGAAACCATGCCCTCACCCGTTGGTGATACCCGTACACCTTCCGGTACATGGGGTACATACAGCAGTTACGGCCAGTACTTCTCCGTCAACAGTGAAGCAACGATCAACTCTGTGAAAACATACCTGGCTCAGAGTAACCCGGGAACAGTGTTTGTAAATGCCTGGATCACTGATGAGATCAACACCGGATCGCCGGCAATTCAGGGAACACAAGTATCCTTCTTTGTAGATACAACCATGCGTGAATTTACCATTCCCGTCAATGTAACACTGCCCGTAGGACGCTACAAAATGACGCTCTCTACTTCTCTGGGCAACATTACATCGCTGTATACCACACAGGGGAATTATCCATACCATTCACTCAGTGGCGCGATTACGATCACAGGTGGTGGCGGCGCCAATCCGAATCTGGCTGATTACTACTTCCTGTATAACTGGGCGATTAACGCAGGCTGCGAAAGCCCCCGCACACCCGTTACTGCGACCATTGATACGGTAACAGCGCTCATTACTGCTCCATCGGGTCCGGCGGCTATCTGTGCTGACGATAGTGTGACGCTTTTTGCGAGTAGTAACATTGGCTACACTTACCAGTGGCAGCAGAACAATACGGATATCAGCAACGCACATGATGCGCTGTATACCACGCGCACCGGCGGCGACTACCGCGTGATCGTCAGCAGCGGCACCTGTACAGACACTTCTGATGCGGTAACTATCACGGTCAATCCGTTGCCCGTACCGGTTATCACAGCATCAGGGGCGAACAATGAAAACCTGAGTACCGGCAGCTTCAGCAGCTATCAATGGTATCGCGGGTCAATAGAACTCAACGGGGCTACCAACCAGACCTACACAGCTACTGAAGGCGGAGATCATACAGTACGTGTTACAGATGCGAACGGGTGTTCTGCTGTTTCGGCTCCGCAAAGTGTAACCCTGAATGTAGGATCTGTTGCTGATATCGCAGATATTTCAGTTTATCCCAATCCGGCGACAGACGAAGTACACATCCGTTCATCTGTACCGGTTACTGCTGCCATCAGCAGTGTGGATGGTAAAGTGATCTGGCAACAGGAATCTGTAAAAAGAATGAGCGTCCGTCATCTGACACCAGGTATGTACCTTATCCGGCTGAGCGATGCTTCCGGCAGGTTGTTGTATATGAATAAGCTGATCATAAAGTAAGCATCCGGTTCTGAGGTGCTGGCTTCGACAAGCTCCACTTCGACAGGCTCAGTGACCGACATTAAAAGTCGGTGGCTGAGCTTGTCGAAGCCAGCACCTCAGAACTATTATAAGAGCCTGTTTAAAATTCATGTGGATCATCATCTATTATAATGGAACATCCCCCTGCCCCACTTCAAAGGGGGAATTTACGCCGTTCTTTGATCATAGTTCAGTTGTACAACGACCTGATCGTCTCCCTTTCGGGGGAGAACGTGAGGGGTGTTTTACCTTAGTGCTTTTTCACCAATCTTTTTTAAACTGGCTCTAAGTTTCCTATTCCATGTTATTCAAAAATCTTCGGTATTAATTTTAGGCTATGAAAGGGTACCGGATATGGTTGTTCATTGTGCTTTTTTCCGGATGGAACGGGCCTTCCCATGCCCAGGAAGTATACAATGACTCTCTGGCTTTCAGGTCTTATACCGGAACTGACACGTCCATCTCCCGCAGCATCTTCCGTATCATTGACTCTGCCAGATCCTATGCATATACAGACCCATCCATTGCAAGAAACCTCTTCCTCCGGGCAATAGCAGAAAGCAGATCTTCCGGATTCAGGGAGGGGCTGGTGAAGGGACTGAGCGACCTCGCCATATTAAGTCTTTATTCGAGCGACTATGACGAAGCGCTCCGGAATTACCGTGAAGCACTGCACTATAGCCGCGGATCATCACTCCGGATCATATCCGACATCTACACCGGGCTTGCCGGCATCTACATTTACAGATCACAATACAAGCAGGCGGTCTGGCTTTTTTATGAGTATCTGAAAATTGCCGAAACAAGTGCAGAAAAGAACCCGCCCTTAGCGCGTACATACGGCAACCTGTCTGCAATGTGGAGTTTACTGCAGGACGAGGAAAAGCAATACAGATATACTTTTCTTGCAGAAAAGGCAGCTATAGCAGAAAAAGACACATCTACACTAAGTACCATCTTATTCCGTAAAGGGCTCTATATACAGGATACCAACATCTCACTTGCGCTGGAACATTACCATAAGGCGCTGGAAATGGGTATGCATATCAGACAGTTTCAGACAATTGTTCCCTCACTGCAGAATATCGCCCGCGTTTACATATCTCAGGGAAACAAAGAAGAAGCCTTCCGGTACTACCAAAAAGCCGACAGTCTTATTGAGCTTGCCGATGAAAATCCATTCAATAAACTTGATTTCTATAACGGACAAGGCGAAGGATATTTTATGCTGGGCATGGATAAGCTTGCAGAACAACAGGCATTTAAGGCCATCCGTTTTGCACAAGCACTGCAGACCCGTATCTATCTGATCCGTACATATAACCTGCTGGCAAATATCTACGAACGCACCGGCCAATACGACAAAGCTTTCCTTAGCCAGAAACAATACATTACCCTGCGCGACAGCCTTACCAGCGAGCAGACGGTACAAACGGCCAATTTGTTCGAACTAAAGTACCAGACTGCAAAGCAGGATCGGGAACTGGCGATTCAGCAACTGGCCATTTCCCACCATGAGACACAAATACTACGTAAAAACATTATCATCGGCAGTATTATCGGAGGTCTCCTGCTACTGGCTGCAGGCGTCTGGGTTGTTTACCGGAACATGCAGACAAAAAACCGCATCCAGCAAGAATCCATCCGTTCTTTAAAAAGGGAAAGAGAAATTGAACATATGAAAGCGATCATGCAGGGAGAAGACCAGGAAAGCATCCGCATCGGACAGGAGCTGCATGACGGCATCGGAAGTATGCTCTCCGTAATCAAGATGAACCTGAGCATGATTCCCCGGGAACATGAAGAACTGGCAGGGTCTGCACAGTATCAGGATATTCTTAACCTGCTCGACAAGACATCTACGGATCTCCGGGAGACCTCGCACAACCTCATGCTCGATTCACTGCTCCAGGGAGGGCTGGATGAAGCACTGCAGCATTTTTGTGAAAAAAACAGTGTAAAATACAATGTACAGATTCACTTCCTTTCTTACGGTCAGCCGCCCGTTGAGTTGCCTCAGGACCTGCGGCGGGCTGTATACCGGATTACACGGGAGCTGATTGCCTATTCCATCAGACAAAAAAATGTTACCTTAGTCGTCGTACAGCTTAACTGGCAGGATGATATGCTCAGCATTATACTTGAAGACGACATGAATCCTGGGATGAATACCGGAGCCGTACACCCCCTTGAAAGCGGCAATGGACTCCTTTCAAGAATTGACGCCCTGAACGGCCGTGTTGATATCGAATACGGACAGGATAAAGGCACAACCATTGATATTGAGTTTGATATTCGTCCGGACGGGACAAAATAATGAAGGATCCGATAAAAGTCGCTATCATAGATGATCACCCGATGGTGATTACCGGCATTCAGAATATGCTGGCGCCTTGTCCGCATATTGAAATGATCGCTACTTATGAATCCGGCGATAATTTACTACAGGACTTAGCCGGGCAACAACCTGATGTACTCCTGCTTGACATCCAGTTGCCCGGCATGAAAGGAGACGAGCTTGCAGAAAAAATCCGGCAGCAATGGCCTGCTGTTAAGATTCTTGCCATGACCGGATTCGATACACCTTTCTACGTGCGGAATATGCTTGAGAAAGGATGTCTCGGATACCTGCTCAAAAATACGGTCCAGGCAACGCTTGTACATGCCATCGAAACTGTAAACAGGGGTGAAACATATATCGACGAAGCGCTGAAAGAACAATTGCTGCAGCATGTGCTGAAAATCAAAAAGCCCGCAGCTGCAAACACACCTCCTGTACTGACCCGCAGGGAAAAAGATATTCTCCGGCTTATCGTACAGGAATATACCAGCCAGGAAATTGCGGACACCTTATTCCTGAGCCTGCGTACCATTGAAAAATACAGACTGAATATGCTTCAGAAGCTGCATGTCAGGAATACCGCAGGTTTGGTAAAAGCAGCAATATCAATGGGGATCACGGAATGATATCCTCCATGGTCAGGATGCTTACCTGAGCTCAATCTTCCGGATAACAGAATGTCCCTCGGTGTCTATCCGTACCAGGTACAGTCCTGTAGAAAGACTGGCCGTCTGCAGTTGCACCTCATGCCGGCCGGCCTAACATATCTGTCAGTGAAATGCGCACATCAGTAGCTCCTGACGTGGCAAAACGAATCTGCAGCAGATCGCTTGCCGGATTGGGAAACAGCTCCACAGCGCCTGCTGAAAGTGATGAAAAATTCCAGGTAACATGCGCACCTCCGCTTCCAAGTGTCGGCGTAGTTGACGCCGGGACATACCAGTAATGTACATTGGCCTCCGGGTTTGAAATAGCAGTCAGCGTAGGCTGGGCCTGTACCAACCCTACAGATATCAGGCAAAAGAAAAGTAATGAATATTTCATAATGATGATATTTAGAACATGTAATAATTTCTCAAATATAAAAAGTATAATTAAAAGAGTCAATATACCCGGGTATAAAAATTGTTGTGTTAACCGATGGCACGCCCCAAAGCATAACCCCGTCATTTCCATACGCGAGTTGTATCAAAACTTGGTAACTTGCATGATCAAACGTTTTCACGTATCTTCTTTATGGAAGCAAAAAAACCACAGGATTCCTATAATATGCGCAGCGAGCTGGTGCTGCCCAACGACACCAACACGCTGGGCAACCTGATGGGCGGCAAGCTGATGCACTGGATGGACATCGCGGCCGCCATATCCGCTATGAAGCATTGCAATTGCCCGGTAGTGACCGCATCCGTGGATAACGTCTCTTTCTCTAACCCGATAAAGCTGGGCAACCTGCTGACGATCGAATCGAAGGTAACACGCGCATTCAGCAGCTCAATGGAAATTTTTCTCCGTGTTTGGGGAGAAGACCTGCACAACAAATTCAGATACATGAGCAACGAAGCCTACATGACATTCGTAGCCCTGAACCCCAATGGCAAACCGCATAAAGTACCGGGTGTCATACCGGAAACCGAGGAAGAACAGAAAATGTTTGACGGCGCCCTCCGACGCCGGCAGCTCCGCCTGATTCTCGGCGGGAAAATGAAACCCGAAGACGCCGGTGAGCTGCGTGCCTTGTTTAAAGACTGATACACTAATGCGTACATAATATGCAATCAATCCTGCGTGATTGCCTATAAAATTATTCAGGACAATCACGTAGGATTACCCCTACTACGAAAATCACACTATGCCCAACCGTACCATACCACCCGTCATACACGATGCCATAGAATTTGATTATGTGCTGCCGCCTATACAACAGGTTACACTTGGCAACGGGCTACCTTTATACTGGATGAATGCCGGCGTACAGGACGTAGCAGAGATCGACTTTGTATTCCCCGCCGGTCTCTGGTACGAAGAGAAACCTGCCGTGGCTCAGACCGTGGCAGCCCAGATCAAAAACGGTACATCAAAATATACAGCGCATGCCCTGAGCGAGGCTATTGAATTCTACGGTGCTTCGTTGAATGTAAACACGGGTAACGACTTCACCACGGTTACCCTTTACTCACTGACCAAACATCTGCCGGAATTATTACCAGTGGTACATGAAGTGCTGACAGACGCCATATTCCCGGAAGAAGAGCTTGCCATCTACAAGCAAAATGCGATACAGCGCCTGCTGGTAAGCCTGCGGCAATGTGATTTTGTAGCCAATCAACGTATAGATGCCCTGCTTTTCGGACCGGAACATCCCTACGGACGATATTCGCAACAAGAGAAAATAGAATCACTTACACGTGAAGATCTGCTGAAATTCTACCGGATTCATTACAATCTGTCGGGTATGAAGATATTTATGGCAGGGCGCGTCGGAGAAAAAGAGGTGCAATATCTCAATAAGATATTCGGCAGTATTCCGCTAATACAACCGGAGTCGGGCAGTGTAACTGTTCCGGCAGTTACCCCCGGCCAAAAGATATTGCATCTTATGAATGATCCGGAAGGAGTACAGAGCGCTATACGTATTGGCAGCCTTTTCCCTGGCCGCCATCATCCCGATTTCGCTCCTATGGTGGTGCTGAATACCCTATTCGGAGGATACTTTGGCTCACGCCTGATGAGTAATATCCGTGAAGATAAAGGCTATACATACGGCATATACAGCTCATTGAGCCCATACGTACATGGTGGCTCGATCATTGTACAAACTGAAGTCGGGCGCGATGTTTCGGACGCTGCGCTGAAAGAGATATATGACGAGATGGAGCGAATCTGCCGGGAACCCATCCCCGAAGAGGAATTACTGCTGGTAAAAAACTACCTGCTTGGCAATCTCCTCGGTGATCTTGATGGTCCGTTTTCCATACTCCGCCGATGGCGTACACTGATCCTGAACGGCATGACGGAAGCGGACTTCAACCGGCATGTGCAGATTTATAAGACAATCAGCACGGATGAATTGCAGGCGCTGGCACAGAAGTATTTTGACAGGGAACGGTTTTATGAAGTAGTGGTCGTTTAGTCAGGGATGAGGGGAGGTATAACGATGGTGTTAACCGGCCAGTTTACTGGGGATGTGGTTAATGTGTTAGATGTGACAGATGTGTTTTAATGTTTTACAAACACATCTGTCACATCTAACACATCCCACACATCTAAACACATTAACCATTACCGGCATCATACAAAAACGAACACCATGAAGAACCCCGTGATATGGATAGCGATGGTTCCCTGCTTTTTTTTCATGACCCGTTGCGCCGACGCGCAAAAACATACGCATATGGATACTAATAAAGAGCTGCACGAAAACAACCCGTATTATTCCCGCACAGACACGAACCGGCTGCACGTTGCCGATGCGGAATGGAAGAAAATACTGCCGCGGGAAGTCTATCATATTGCCCGTGAGAAAGGAACGGAATGGGCCTTTTCGGGTAAATACTGGAATGCGGATACGAAAGGCCTGTATTACTGTGCCGTGTGCGGCAACCCGCTTTTTCGCTCAGATGCAAAGTTTGCCAGCAGCTGCGGCTGGCCGAGCTTTTTCGAAGCGATCCGGCCCGGCAGTGTGCTTTATGAAGAAGATCATTCGCACGGCATGCACCGCATTGAAGTGCTCTGCGGACGTTGCGATGCTCATCTGGGGCATATCTTCGATGACGGTCCGCCTCCGACGCACAAGCGGTTCTGTATTAATTCGGCTGTGATCGAATTTGAGCCGGAAGGACAATGATTAGCGGGATCAGGATACCGTTACAAAAATGTACGCACACGAGGTCTCTCTCATATCGGGCACTCAAAATTATGATGCCTTAGTAAGGACGGCATTATCCTGCAGGCAGACTATCCACATACAAGGCAGGCGGGGTAAACGCATCTTCATACAGATAAGGTATCACATTATTATCCCGCACACCGCGCTCCGTATCATACCGGAATGGCTCCACCCCTTCCGGCAATACTAGTTCCGGCTTACCGGTATCCGTATGCTTATTGACAGGCACATCCTCTCTGCCACACGAGCATAAAACACTCAGCATAAATGACGCCCCCAACATACATAGTTTTCCCTTCTCCGGCATATTGTAGTTATTTGGTGTTGTGGTTGCTATTCAACGCAGCAACGTAACATTCCCTTTATATTGCTCCTCCTTGTTGTTATCCAACCGGACGTCAATCAGGTATATATATACTCCTTTCTGTACCGGCTGATCATTAAATCGTCCGTCCCACCCCCGGTCTGTCATGCTTGTTGTTTCAAAAATCTTTTGTCCCCAGCGGTTGAATACCTGCAGGCGGAACGCAGTAATATTTGCAGAGCGCAATTGCCCGGGAAAGAAATCATTCACTCCATCTCCATCGGGCGTAAAAGCATTGGGAATATCCACGTAGCAGCCTTTATCTATCGTTATCCGTTCCGTAGTCGCGCAGCCATGCTGATTGATAACGGTAAGGCTGTAATCGCCGGGAGCCGTGACTTTGGTCTGCTGTGTTGTGGCTACTGTGCTCCACTGATAACGGTATCCCTGTTCGTGGGGATACTGGTTCTGAAGCGTAACAGGCGGCCCCTGGGGACAGACCACAGAATCGGGGCCTAAGGCTACCAAAGGGAAGGGGTGCACCATGATGCTATCCGTAAAGCTGGTATCAGGACAGGCCCGGAAATGAGCAGTAAGGGTTACCGTCTTGTTGCCTTCCGTATCGTAGGAATGGGAGACTACCTGATCAGTTGAAGTAAAGGTACTGCCATCGCCCATTTGCCAGTAAAAAGAGACAAGCGTGTTATCTCCTGCATCAGGTATAAATCGTATCGTTTCTCCTGTACAGATCTCATTCTTGTCAGCAATAAATCGTAAAGTCTCCCAAGGCGCATCTACAACCAGGGTTTTCAAAGCAGTATCACTACAAACCCGGCCTTTACCGGCTACAATCACTTTATAGACTCCGGCAGAATCGTATCTATGCTCCGGGGTGGGCACCGAAGAAACATGACCATCTCCGAACTGCCATTCAAAGGAATGAAAATAGCTATCCGAGGTATTGAAAAAACGGACAGGCGTACCTGTGCATAAGATGCTGTCTGCCGTAAAGAAAACCTGATAATGTTCATCTGCTATGGTGAAATTGATCGTGGTATCACATCCTGAAAAATGGGTAATACGCACACGGTAATTTCCCGGAGGACAATTGCTGATGGAGTCGGAGGACGACATTAACTGGGATACATCGTTATACCAGGTATAGGAATACGGACCGGGATCAGCAGCATGACGGGTTATCCATGCCTTGCCGTTGGGCAGGCCACCGCAGCTATTGCCTACGTGCAGTTCGGGCATATAAAAATACACGATAAAAGAGTCCGCCTGAATAACACATCCCTCCTTTTCATAAATTACCTGATAAACGCCCGTGTTATAAACACTGCGGATGCTGTCCGTGCTATTGTCATCCCACAGATAGCCATTAACAGCAGTATCTGAAGGTTGCAACAGATAACTCACCAGACAATTTGCATGCACCGTATCCGTGCTGGCGGAATAAGTATACGGCAGGATTGTCAGGTTCATAACAGCAGTACTGTCACAGCCAAATGCATCCAAGAAGGAATGCGTATATACACCACTCTGGTAATAGACCTGTCCGGCATAAGCGAATGAATTGCAGGCTGTATAGTGATGAGTTGTATCGCGGGCTGCCTGTTTCAGCTTTAACAGGTAATGATTATAATTACCCGGCGGCGCTATCAGATTCACAATAACGGAGCGGCATGGATTAAAGTTTGTTGTGTCATAAAATCTCCCCGACAGGATAATGTCACCGGCGGCATCCAGATTTATTGAATGCCCCTGGTCATGATAATATATTTCAGTCCCCCCCATGCCCAAAGCCCAACGAAAATTACCCACGGCATCCAGCTTCAGTACAAAAATATTATTGGCGCCATTGGTGCTGATATTAAATATACCCGGACCCGGATCAAAATCTGCCGTACCGGCAAAGTTCCCGGTGACATACACATTTCCGGAATGATCGGCTACAAGGTCTTTTCCCGTAGAAGAGTACAAAGTGGATGTTACTGCAACTACCTTGGCCCAAAGAAAATCTCCGGCGTTATCTAATTTGGAAACGTAGATATTGCTAAGGGAAGGACCGGATAATGGATATGTACCTGCTCCCGGATCAAAATCAATAGTACCGCTAAAACCTCCTGTATAATAAACATACCCCGCTGCATCGGCAAATATCCCGAATGCAGAACCATTCCCTGTACCATGCATATGCCTTGCCCACACCAGTCCACCAGCTGCGGTCAGCTTCAGCACAAAAATATCCGGGGATCCGGCGCTACCAGGCAGGTTATATACGCCAGGGCCTGGATCAAAATCTGTTGTACCTGCAAATGACCCTGTGATATACACATGACCGGAACGATCTGAAAAGATAGCATTTCCCACACCGTGATTATCGGATCCGGTCAGAGCGCAAGCCCAGACAAGGCTGCCGGACGAGCTTAGTTTACAGATAAAAATCTTACCGGGCGCTGTACTACCCGCATCCAGATAGAAGGTACCTGCACCCGGATCAAAATCCACTATACCAGTAAACGAACCGGTAATATATACATCCCCTGTCGCGTCTGCTGTTATAGAATAACTATAATCCACTGTAGATCCTGCCATCTGGGTAGCCCAAAGGAAATTACCATTATTATCCAGCTTGCAGACAAAAATGTCATTGCCTGCAGGAAATGCCGTACTATTCGTAGTAAGATTATAAACCGCGGAGCCCGGATCAAAATCCACCGTGCCGGTAAAAAATCCCGTGATATAAATATTGCCTGCATCATCCAGCGCAATATCCTGGCTGCGGATAATGGCATTACCCCCTATCTGCTTTGTCCAGATAAAATTGCCTGCATCATCCAGCTTGCTGATATAGCTGTCACTGAACCCTGATGCGATCAGACGTGCACTCCCGAAAATACCGGTATCGGCAAACTCTCCTGTGATATAAATATTCCCTGCTGCATCTACCCTGCTTTTGGATATATTGGAATGACCACCACCACCCATTCCCTTAGCCCAGCCAAAATAGGGTTGTGCCTTGGGCAATGACCAGGAGAAGCATAGAAACAAACTTATGATTATGCCTTTCATGTGCAAGCCGGAGTAGTTTAAACTTATCATGCAAACTGTCCTATCCTGTTTCATAATCCCCTTTATCTTAAGACACCGTTATATCACCATCAGGCGAGCAGTATGATTACCTCATCAGCACCATATCCCCTTTTCTATAATACTGCCTGCGATGTGTACCTCCTTCAAATAAAATCTCATAGAAATAAGTGCCCACATCCGCAGGGCTTCCCCGATACCAACCGTCCCAACCTGTAAGCGGGTCATTGCTGCCGAACACACGCTGGCCATAACGATTGTAGACATTCAGAGTATAACCTGCAACCGGACAACCCGGCTCGATCACCGCACGAAACACATCATTCCGCCCGTCGCCGTTGGGGGTAAAGGCCGTAGGTACCTCAAAAAAGCACGCGCATACCTCTTCTGTGATATACAGGGTGTCGGTCTGTATGCAGGGCGGATTGGTTACGCTTACCCACCATATACCTGCCGTATCGGGCATTACAGAAGCCTCACGGCTACCGTTGCTCCATAGTACGGAAGCACCGGAAGATACATTGGCTTTCAACTCGTGCAGCGCATCTCCTCTGCATATGCTGAAGTCTTCGCCTAAATCCTGTGGGTTGGGTTGCACTAACGTTACCGTAACCGTATCCGATACGGAGCAAACAGCGGCATTGCTTACCGTTACCCAATAAGTACCGGAATGGATAACATGTATTGCATTACCCGTACTGCCGTCTGACCACAGAAATCTGTCCGCCGCTATATCTGCCTCCAGGGTTATACCATCACTGCATAACACCTGATCCTCGCCCAGGCTGAACTCCGGTATATCGGCACGACGGACAATATAAGTATCTGCCATTGCCTCGCAAGGCCTGTTTATCCTCCAGACCCAGTAAGTACCGGGCCGGTCAATCGTGCGTATAGTGTCGGAGCTGCCATCGTCCCATAAGTAGCTATCGAAACCGCCGGGCACCGAAATCTGATAAGGCTCAAAAATATCGCTGCTGAATAAGCAGATAGTAGTATCAAATGAGGCATAAATCGTATCATTGGAATAGGGATAAACTACCTCATTCGGTAGTGTAAGATACGTTTGAGGTGTATAACCACTACTCCCCGCAGGACAATAGGCAGGTATTACAGAAACAGCGCCGGTCTGATAATTACATGCAAGACCCGGCATATCAGGCTGATGAATGACGCTCAACGTAGTATCACCGCTTTGAGGGTTAATGTAAATCTTACCATCATATAACTTTAAATAACTATTAGCGCTGTTGTTATAATTGTTAACAGATCCTATTACGACCTTTGAACTGGCAATTGCTGCCGAATCATAATTAGTGATTGTATATTGATGCAGATTCACAATCGGACGAAGTGCATTATTAGGATCAGGAATTGGATGGGACAGATACAGCCTGCTATTATCAGGCGAGAACGCAGGGCAATAAGAAGCCAGTGCAGAATCTACTATAATCGCATCTGAAACCACTCCTGTATGGGGATCAAACTTACATAACAGTACACCATTAAATGGGTAGTCGTAAGCAAAACCTGTATTGGCAATGGCTATACGCTGTCTGTCGGGCGAAACAGCCATACCGCCTCCTAAATAAGCCGGCATTACCCTGGTGCCGATAATCGGCAAGGTAACTGTGGCAGTTCCCTGTATCTGAGTTCCTGTTACAGAAGTTACCGGGTTAGGGTTAATTCCTTCTGCAGTGATATGGTATGCCCTGAACTGAGCCAGTTCTGCATGGTGCACCATCAGCCATACATCACCACAATTTCCGGGAATGGCAATCATCCCTTCATGCAGCATTTCTGTATCCAGCAGGATGTTCATTTGACCCGGAACTATGTCTCCCAATCCGTTATCAAGACTCATATCCACTACAGAATAGTAAAGATGTCCTGTAAATGGATTAGGGAACAGATGAAGACGATCAATAACACCAATTAAAGTAAACACGTAGTACTTGCTCGGACTACCCGATACAGGTACAATGCAAGCGCCCTGGGTAGTGGAGTAGACCACATTCCCATTAAAAAAATTGCCGCCGGCAAAAACAGGCATTAACTGATGATTACGATTCCAGCATTGTACACCATTTGTATAGAAAAGCAGCGCTCCTGTGACTGGATCTGCTACGGATGCTACCCCTTCATAAGATAACACCATACCCGTACAATAAGCATCCGGATTTGCCGTGTTAAAATCAAGTCCTGACCTCCGGCCAAATGCCCACTGACTGTTGGCTTTTAAAAATTCGGGACGCTGGTTATAGTATAACTGCGCCAGCACGTCACTGCCGGCGCCGATACTGCCACATAGAAAAACAAGGAATGAAAATAACCCTCTGCTCATGAGCTCATGTTTAAGCAGCAGGAACGCATCCGGAGTGCGTCCTGCTGCTTTTGAATTTATTCTATTGCTTCAATAATCTTTCCACTTTTAACAGCTTTCCTTCCTTATCGGTGATGCGCATCATATACGTACCCGGTACTATTCCCTGAAGGGACAAAGTATTTGCGTTACGCTGCTGTAGTATTGTTTTCCCCTCTATGCCGGTAAGGGTAATATGTACCGGAATGGATGAAGTGATATGCACCATATCCGCCGCGGGGTTAGGGTATATGCTTACTTGCTCTGTGAATCCCTGGTTCCGTATACCATTATTATCTATGGTAATACTTTGGCAGTCGGAGGTATCGGTACATCCGTTCTGTGTAACAATTACGGCATAGCTGCCGCTTTGTGCAGGAACATAGCTTTGACCGGTAGCGCCCGAGATAATATTTTGATCATCACAATTAAGCCATTGGTAGCTGTCTGCATTGCCGGCAGTCAAACCAGTTTCCGTCCTTGCAATAGAGGCTTCGACGGTGTTGATGGTCAGAGCCAATATAACAATACTGTCACAACCGGCAGAAGTGGTAAATGTATCGGTGTATATACCGCTTTGGGTATACGTCACCCCGTTAAAGATAAAGCTGTCACAGGCCGGCACGGTAAATGTAATAACGGTGTCGCAAGGCTGAGGCTGCTGCAGCTTAAACAGAAACCAGTTTCCGTCCGGATGGTACAATATAGCTGTATCCGGGCCAGGGTTAAGATCGGCTTTGTCTCCGTAGAATGTCCCCGTAGTATAGATGCCTCCCAAATCATCTATGGCTATGCCATTGCTTATCGTTCTTCCGGTACCTTCTACCTGCCCCGCCCACAGGTAATTGCCATTGCCATCATACCGGGCAACAAAAACATCCGTACAACTCCCGGCACTACTCAGCAAGGCTGTACCCGATCCGGGATCGAAATCTACATTTGTTCCGGAAAAAGTACCTGTAACATATACATCCCCACTGGCATCCACGCTTATTCCCCGGCCTTCGTCATATGTATCTTCACACCCCGTACTACTACTCAGATCACCTCCTATATTGAATGCCCACAGATAGCCCCCACTGGAGCTATATTTAGCCACGAACACATCAGTGGCTCCTGCGGAAGTAAGCAGCGCCGTGCCCGTGCCGGGATCAAAATCTTTAGTTCCCTGAAAATGGCCGGTAACATATACATTTCCCGCAGCATCCAATGCAATTCCCCGCCCCTCATCATGATTTGCAGGAAGACCATCTTCCATCCTGATGGCCCACAGGTAACCACCATTTGTATCATACTTGGCTATAAATGCATCCTTCATTCCGGCGCTAAGCGACGCTGTACCCGTACCAAAGTCAAAGTCTACAGTGCCGCTAAAATATCCGGTAAGATATACTTGCCCATTGGCATCCACGGCTATTGCCCGGCCCATATTCCCCCACATGGAGAAGCTGCTGCCCCCAATATTGCCTGCCCATATATAATCACCGCCTGAAGTGTACTTGGCCAGGAAGGCATGAGTACCATTAACTGAGATTATAGCACTACCCGGACCGGGGTTAAAATCCACATTACCAAAAAAGTTTCCTGTAATATATATATTACCTACTACATCCACAGCAATTGCCCTCCCATAGGAATTAGCGCTGGCACCGGTATACTCCAGGGCCTTTGCCCATACATAATTGCCATTGGCATCATACTTGGCGAAAAAAAGACCAGGGTTCTGTTCGGAAATAAGCGGAGCTATGCCCGGACCGGGATCAAAGTCCACAGTTCCATACCACATACTCTGGAAATTTCCTGTAACATATACATTGCCAGCGGTATCCACGGCTATTCCCGGGTCATATTCATCCCAATCACATGGTATATTTATAGCCCATACATAATTACCGATAGAATCATACTTGGCCACGAAGATATCATACTCCATCATGGGACTTTCAGCAGTAATGGGCGCAGCACCCGGACCAGGATCAAAATCGGCTGTACCGAAAAAGTACCCGGTAACGTATACACTGCCTGCCGGGCCAGCAGCTATGGATGTGGGATAGATTTCATCAGCCCCGGCGCCTATCCCTTTAGCCCAGGCAAAATCGAGCGCCTGAGCTCCTGCATGAACATATAAACAGAACGACATCAGGATAGAAAAGACGACTCTGGCAGATAATAGTTGATTCATAAGGTTATTTATTTATCAAGTTAAGAAAGCAAATATTTAGCCGGGTGAGCAATATGCCCTGTTAAAAGTTATTTGCAGAACAAGACAAATGTATTGACGCATGACTCCGTTTTTCTACCTGCAAACTGCCAATTCGAAAACTAATGGTAAACCATTAGGCGGGAGGAGCACGCCCTTTAAACAGCTTCTATAGAATCAGGAAGGCACGCTGATAAGAAATCATATCAAACACTTATTCAACTCCTGATTTATATTTCTAAAATCCAACAAAACAAACAAATATAGTTTTGTAATTGATTGTTTTACAATTTTATTATTTAATTTCGGGTTGTTAATTATAACGCAACCTTTCGGTACGTTATTGGGAGCAATCGTGCTGCATCTTGTAGCTATAGGCTCCCGGTGTGAAAACAGCATTGTCTAAAAAAAGTAAATTTGTCTCAAATGAATCATATTATAGCTATGCCAGCCACAAATCTCGATAGTCGGATTATAAAATGCCTTGGTCTGCTTGATGAACAACAGAAAAAGGCTGTTTTGCTGGTGGCAGAAACATTTGCCCGGAAATCCGAAACCTCCGGGGTCGTGTATAGCGATGCTTTGGTATCGGATTTCAACAAGAGAGCCTCAGAGTTGGAAAGTGGCGATGTGAAGGGCTATAGCTGGGATGAGGTGAGGCAGCGTTCTAAATCAGGAAGCTAATGGCTTACCAGGTTACGTTTCACCCGGAGGCGGATGCCGAATACGCTAAAAGTTATAAGGAGTACGAAGACAAACTGAAAGACCTGGGTATTCGTTTTGAAGCGGCTGTAGATGAACTGATCTCAAAAATAGCTGAACATCCGCTGGTGTATGGTTATGGTTGCAACCCATATAGAGAGGCATGTTTAAAGGACTTTCCGTATATGATTGTTTATAAGGTCAATCAAAGAAAAAAGCAGGTGTATATTGTAGCTGTTTTTTGTACCAGCCCGTGATCCCGGGCTGAAATACCGTAAATAGTCGTCCCTTAAAAAGTCACGCTGTCCCTGACGCCCTCCGGAACATCAGGGACGACTGATCATACGGGGTCTGGGGCCCCGGTAATGGATCTTTTATGACGCAGGATTGCAAATCCTGATTTATCTCTGTTCCGGGATACGCTGACGCTAACATCCGGGAAAGCGACCTATCTGAAACCCTGCAATTTTAATATTTTATGTTTAATCTGCAATGATAATACGGCGACGTTTGGATACATATATGCTCCAGGTACTTGGACGCAGCCCTTCTGTCGCGCTGACGAGGCCGCGTCAGGTGGGCAAAAGATTGCCTTGAACCTGTCCGAAAAGATCCCGGCTGTTTACGCGGACCGCTGATATATAGTTATCGCTGCAATGACGCTTTATTGTCTCTACCGTTCAAAATAATTTGTTTGTTATTTCAATCAGATTGAATAAATTTGTTTGAAATAACAATCATTCATTATTGAGATGAACAAGAAAAAACAAATCATTTTCCCCAGGCACAATCAAGTATTGGAACAGATGGGTGAGCATATCAAACTTGCGCGGAAACGTCGCAAGCTGACAACTATCCAGGTTGCCGAGCGTGCAGGTATTGCCCGCTCTACCTTGTATCTCATTGAGAAGGGCGACGCAAGTGTGGCATTTGGAGCCTATTTTAATGTGCTTAGAGTATTGGGGCTACAGGAGGATATATTGAAATTGGCATCAGATGATGATTATGGAAGAAAATTACAGGATCTGGATTTGTTGAAGTAAAAAATGGCACACAATAAACGCGACATATACGTCTATGCACATTGGAAAGGAATGCCTGAACCTAAACTCATCGGTATGCTCTCTGCTCACTTTGCAAAAGGGAAAAAAGCATTTGGTTTTGAGTATGATAAAACATGGATAAAGTCACAACAACAGCAGCTATTAGATCCGGACATTCAATTCTTTTCAGGTGCACAATTCCCCAATAACAAGGAAAACTTTGGTATCTTCCTGGACAGTATGCCTGACACCTGGGGGCGTTCACTGATGAAAAGACGTGTTGCCCAACAGGCAAAGGAGCGAAATGAAAAAACGCCTGTATTATATGATATAGATTATTTATTAGGTGTTTATGATGAAAGCCGTATGGGAGCTTTACGTTTCAAAACCGAGCCTGAAGGTCCGTTTTTGGATAATAATAGTGAAAGGCCAACCCCGCCCTGGTCTTCTGTACGTGAATTACAACATGCAGCGGACAATTTGCAAAAAGATGACGATAATGAAGAAACAAAAAAATGGCTGGCCATTTTAATGGCTCCCGGCTCGTCTCTGGGCGGAGCAAGGCCTAAAGCGAATATACTGGATACGGAGAAAGAATTATGGATTGCGAAATTTCCTTCAAAAAGCGATACTATTGATAAAGGCGCCTGGGAATATCTGGCGTATGAACTGGCAATCCATGCAGGAATAACAATGGCTCCCTGTAAGATAGAAAAGATCGCCGGAAGGTATCATACATTTTTCACCAAACGATTTGACAGGGAAAAAGGAGTACGTATCCATTTTGCATCTGCCATGACGATGACAGGTAATAACGAGGATACAATACGTGATTATACGGCAAGTTATCTCGATATTGCTGAATTTATCAGTAATTACGGGGCAAACATAGAACAAAACCTGCACCAGTTATGGCGAAGAATTATTTTCAATATTGCTGTTTCCAATACAGATGATCACTTGCGCAATCATGGATTTATCTTAACAGATGAAGGGTGGATATTATCACCTGCTTACGATCTGAACCCATCCATAGATAAAAACGGGTTAGCCATAAATATTGATATGGACAACAATGCCCTGGATTTTGATGTTGCCAAAAGCGTAGGTGATTTTTTCAGGCTTGATGAAAAGCAAATGGATCATATCATTGCAGAAGTATCAGCCAGTGTCAGTCAGTGGGAAAATATATCGGATAAAATAGGAATTTCGAGCGCAGAGAAAAAATTAATGGCGGGAGCTTTCAATTATTAAAAGGGAAGTTATAAAGGCAGACGGATACCTCAAAACGGGCTCGGACTCCATCATCGGGCTCATGGAGCAGGCCGTCGCCGCCAGTCTGGCGGTGGGTTATACAGACGGCGTGGCCAATGATAGCCTATTGTGGCCTTAATACACCGCTGTCCCTGATGTTCCGGAGGGCATCAGGGACAACAGATAATCAGGGTTCTCCGAACCCGATAATGCAACTTGCAGGATTGCAAATCCTGCTTTATCGGGGTTCCCGGATGCGCTGGCGCTAACATCCGGGAAAGCGCTGACTATTGTTGATAAGACTTCAGGATATAGATGATATGAGATCAGACACCGCATAAAGCGGCCAGATCTGTATGTTTTCAAATGCTGCATATCCCTCGAGCGAGGTACGGATACCATAAGGCTGATGCTTCTCTTTTAAAAACAGGTGCAGGCTTTGCATCGAACCCTTTTTGCCCGACTTTACCTCCAGCGGGATGATATCCCGGCCTTTCTGAATTACATAGTCTACCTCGGCGTTGCTGTTCAATGCTTCCCGGTGCCAGTAATACAGATCTTTCTGCCGGTAGCCGGTAGTGGCTTTAAGCAATTCGAGGCCGCAATATTGTTCGGCTATGGCCCCTTTATTAATTGTATCAAAATCCGTTTCAAATAATATTGCTGACAGATCCAGGCCGAGCAACCGGTAAAATATACCGGTATCCAGCAAAAGCAGCTTTCTTTTCTTTGGATTTATCTCCGCGCCAAGCGGGAGCCCGTTTGCCGATGTATGTGTTACCGGGATCACCAGCCCCGACATGATCAGCAGATCCACGGCCTCTTTCACCTGCTTATGATTGGCTTCCGTTGCCGCTTTGGCATACACAAACTTATTACCCGACTGCCTGACGACTGCATCAAACACCTCCGAGATACGCAGCGTAGGCACATGTTTCCTGTATTTGGCAAAATCGGCCCTGAATGATACGACCAGATCGTCCAGCACCTGTCCGCAGCTTCTTATATCCCGCCGGGTGACATAAGCCGCCACAGCTTCCGGCATTCCCCCTACGATCAGGAAACGCTTCAGATGCTGCACCAGCTTGTCATGCAGCGGAGCCGGCAGCGGCTTTGCAGGGGTGCTGCTTCGTTTTGCTTCCAGCAGCCGGCGCTCTCCCTGCGCCATCAAATATTCATCAAACGAAAACGGGTACATAAACAGCGAACGTATCCGGCCTACACCGAAGGATGGGATCTCTGCCAGTGCAAACTCCAGCAGGGAACCAGCCGCCATAATATGCAGCTCCGGGTATTTCTCATAGAAAAAACGCAGCGATGAGATCGCCGGGATACAGGCCTGTATCTCGTCAAAAAACAACAACGTTTTGCCAGGTATTACCGGCACATTATACATGGCAGAAAGATGCTCACAGAGCACATGAGGATCAAGGTCTCCCTCAAACAGCGCATGAGCCGACCGTTGTTCTTCAAAATTGACTTCCAGAAAATGTTCAAATTTTTGTGCAAGATTCCTGATAGCAGAGGATTTCCCTACCTGCCGGGCCCCTCTAACCAGCAAAGGCTTTCTTTGCTGTTCCTTACGCCAATCCTCCAGTATTTTATCTGCAATCCGTTCAAAGTACATTTTTCAAAGGCAATAACAAGATTAATTTTCCATTTTTCAAAAGCAATAATAGCTATTATTTTCCATTTTTCAAAGGCAATAATGCCATGTAATGTGACTCAGCAACCCGGAGCCGGGGAAAAGGATTCGGAATGAGCGTTATGGCGTCCATACACCGTAAAACAACCCCATCAGCTATCATCAAACAAAAAACATCTAAATTTATATCCTTATCATTAGTGCATGTCCCGGATCTTTAACCCGCAACCCTTTCTGCTAAAGACCTTCCTGCTCCTGCTGTGCATCTTCCCCTGCTACTATAGCCTGATGGCACAGCAGGTTGCAGCCCCAGAAAAAGTCGGTACATTCTTATCCACCGATACCGCTTTTGTCCATAGCCTGTTTCGGAAGGTGGATATCTATGGACGGGCAGATATAGACAGTGCCATTACATGGATAGAGCAGGCAAAAGATTACAGTCTGGCAATGGGTTATCTGGACGGAATTGCCCATTCCCTGATGCTACTTGGATTTTATTTTTCCCATATGGGAAAAAACGATACCGCTATTCAGTACCTGAAAGCCGCCGCCCCTTTCTGCTATCAGGCTGTTTATATGAAAGAGCGCCTGTTATCACAATGGTATTCCAACATAGCTGTTCCCTATGCGCAAAAGGGACAATATGATACTGCACTCATCTACCTGATCAAAGGTGCCGGTTATGCAATATCCGTAAAAGACACCATGATAGCCATGGAACTGTATATCCGGACAGGCGTTACTTGGAACCTCAATGGCCAGTATAAAAATGCATTGTACTATTTCAGAAAGGCGGAACAAATAGCCCGGACAAAGGGCGCACAACGTGCACTGGCCCATATCTACAACAATTACGCCATGAACCATTTCAACTTGGGAGACACTCTGCAGGCCTTCACTCATATGCAGCAAGCGTTGAAACTAAGCAAGAAAACAAGGAATAAACTGGAAGAAGGAACAGCATTGGGACTCCATGCGCTGCATTACCTGTCTGTTCATAAACCTGATTCAGCAATATATTTTTTAACCCATGGAAAACAGTTAAATAACCAGAGCACCGTTTCTCCTGCAAAACGTCTTGAACAGGAATTACGATTCAGTTATGCTTATTATCAACTTAAAAATTACCCCCAATCTTTGCATTATGCTTTGAATGCACAAAGAATAGCAGAGGGAACAGGGCATAAAAGAACCACTTTTATTGAGGTTTATAAACACCTCGCAACTCTTTACCGCGACATGGGCGACTATCGCAATGCCTATGAATACCAGTTACGCTATACCCGCGTGAATGACAGCCTGAAAAACGCAGCGCGCAACCGCAGCATAGACCAGCTCGAAGCACAATACCGCAGCGTGGAAAAAGACCGGCTGCTGACGCAAGGCAAACTGAAACTCAGCGAACGGGATAAAAAAATAACGAAGCAAAACCTGTGGATACTGGGTATAGCGTCCGGCGCCGTAATCATCTTCACCGTGCTGCTGTTGCTGTACACTTTCAGCCGCTACCGCCAGGGCCGGCAACTGGCCGCCCTGCGGCAACTGGAGCAGGAAAAGAAGATAGAGCAACTGCAGGCGCTGATGCAGGGTGAAGAAAACGAACGGAAACGCATCGCACGGGAGCTGCACGACGGCGTGGCCAGTACGCTCTCAGCCGCCAAAATGCAGCTCAGCAACATCGGCCGGAAAGATCTGCCGGTACTGACTGCTACGGATATGTACCAGAACGGACTGGGCCTGCTGCAGGAAGCCTACGATGAAATACGCTATACCGCCCATAACCTCTCTGCCGAAAAACTGCTGCAAAACGGGCTGGTAGCCAGCCTGAACGATTACTGCCGGCGCATCAGCATGCCCGGTTTCGAGATGCATTACCGGCATTTCGGAGAGATACCTCCGCTCGGTAATGATATGACGATCGGCGTCTACCGCGTGGCGCAGGAGCTGCTGCACAACATCCAGAAACATGCAGCGGCAACTACCGTGAATGTGCAGACCGGCTATGACGGGGAGGTATTCTTCCTGAGCATCGAAGACAATGGCGTGGGCATGGAACCGCAGCAGCACAGACATAACGGCATAGGCCTGCAAAACATCGCATCCCGGATAGCGATATGGGGCGGCACCACACTGGAAGTGGATAGCAGGGCAGATACCGGCACTACGGTCTATATGAGCTTTGTATTGAAACAATGAAGGCCATAGAAAATAATTTATCTTGCACAGCAACACATTCGCTGATGAGCGACCATCCGATCATCCATATTGCCATTACAGACGACCACCCCATGGTGATCAGCGGACTGGAACATATCCTGGGCGCTGCGCAGCATATCCGGGTACAAGCCACCTATACCTCCGGCAAAGCGCTACTGGCAGGGCTGCAGCAGGAACAGCCGGACGTACTGCTGCTGGATGTCATGCTGTCGGATAGTACCGCGGAAGATCTCGTGCCTGTGATCCACAAGATCTACCCCGCGGTAAGGATACTGGCCGTCAGCAGTGTGGACAACACCAACCGCGTAAAGCAGTTGACAAAATCAGGATGCCTCGGCTATGTATTGAAAAGCGCCGGCCCGGAAATCCTGGTAGCGGCGATTGAAAGCGTATACAAAGGACTGCCTTTTATGTCGCCTGAGCTGAAGGAGCAACTGTTCAACGAAATGCTCTGGCATAAGAAACAGTTGCCTGCCCAGGGCGGGTTGCTCACCCGCAGGGAGCATGAAATACTGAAGCTGGTAGCGCAGGGCATGCAGAGCCGGGAAATCGCATCTGAGCTGCATATAAGCCTGCATACGGTAGAAACCCACCGGAGAAATATATTCCTGAAGCTGGATGCCAAAAATGCCGTCAGCCTGATATCGAAAGCAACTGCGCTGGGGTTGTTGGATTGAAGGGCCGTATTAAGTAGTCGTCTCTTAAAAACGCTTTAATAAATTGTTTGTCAGATATATACTCAAAGTATTGGGTGAAAAAATCTGCAAGGGTTACGACTGTAAGTGAAAATCTTGCAATTATAGATAAGAGTACTGAGTGCGATGGCGGCTCGGTGGCCGCCATGACAAAGTGGTTATTGTTTAGATACGTTCGTTAAGTGTAATGGTGTTTGTTAAATGTACTGAGTATGAACCTGTCAACTATGTCATCCCGGGCTTGACCCGGGATCTCATAATAGAATTAGCTTTTTAAGGGCCGACTAAGTAACCAGTTTGTTTAAAAACGTGACAGATGTGACGGATGTGTCATCACATCTCCCACATCCAACACATCTGTCACATTTATCTCACATTAAATAATCACTGCAACTCCTCCGGCAACGTGTACTTCCTTCCTTTATTCTGTTCCTTCAACCAGGATACCAGCGGATCGAAATATTCCAGCATGGCTTTGGCATTGAGGTCATCGCCGGTAGATTCTTTCAGCACCTCCCGCCAGTTTTTCGACGCGCCGGGGTACATGATCTTCTTCAGGAAATCGCCAACCTCTTTCCGGCCGTAATAATCGGTAGCCCGGGGATCCTGCTGCAGGATGTTTTTGGCAATATGGTTATGCAACTGGTATAACAATACATACGAGAGCGCATAATCATAATATTGTGCAGGGTCATCATTAATATGTGTTTTAGTGGCAGCATCACAAAAATGCTCACCCCGTTCCGACGGTGGTACAATACCCTGATATTTTTTAGCAAGCTCCCACCAACGGATATTAAACCGGCTTTCCGGCAGCCCGTTCACATACAGTTCCTTCTCAAAATTGCTCATCGTGCCGGAAGAGAAAAAGATAAACACCACTGCATTCATTGCTTCTTTTAACAAGGCCTGAATATTGTCGGTCTGCACATCAGCGCCAATCAATCCACGACCGGCCAGATAAGGCTGCTGCATGGCAGCCAGCCCCATCATCGTACCGATCGCCTCGTGATATGCCCTGTTGGCGCCGCCACGTAATAAAGGCGGCACATCTTTGTTGGTATAGGTAAGGTAATAGTAAATATGCCCCAACTCATGGTTGGCGGTCTCAAACCATTCTGCATTAGGTTCCACGCTCATCAGGCTGCGGACATCATAGTTGAGGTCCATATGCCATGCTGAAGCGTGGGTATTCTTTTTAACAGAAGAATCCGGCGGGTAAGAATACAGGCTGGATTTTTTCCAGAACACATCCGGCAGCGGCTCAAACCCGATGCTGGTGTACAGCTTCTCACCTTCCCGTACGATCCATTCGGCAGTTTTGGTTTTGAATACACTATCGAGATTCAGGCCCTTCACCTCAATTGCTGAACTCCAGTCCTGACCCCAGCGGTTGGGCAGCCAGTGGGCAGGGAGGAGATCCGGTACTTCGGCCACTTTATATTTATTCGCCAGCTCGTAACGCATATAGGTATGCAGTTCCCGATACAGTGGCCACAATTCGGCGATCAGCCTGTCCATGGTCTGCATCATCTCATCCGTAGTCATACCGTAGTCGCTCACCTGGTAGGTAAAGTAGTCGGGATAACCCAGCGCCTGGACCGTCTGGTTGCGAAGGTTACGCAGATTTACCAATCCCGGTTTCAGTACCGATCCTACTTCTTTGCTGGCATTCCACGCCAGCAACCGCTTCGGGATATCTGTTTCGTTTTTCAGTATGTCATCAATTTCATTGGTGCTTACCTTTTTCTTATCCAGCATAAACTGGAAGCCATACAACACCTGCGACTGGTCGTTTTCTGCTTTGATGCGCTCCTTCACGATATCGGGAATGGTCTGCGGGCTGTTGGCCGCAGCGTACAAGACCTGTTCGAGCTGTTTTTTCTGTACGGGGGTAAGACCTTCCGGGTTGTCGAGGAAAGCCTGTGCTTTCTCAATGTTTTCCTTACTGCCTGTAAAAGCGGCCATCGCCTCATCCGCTTTTCTGGCCCGGATCACATTGACCGAATCACCTTCCCGGATCTCCGTCAGCGATTTCCACTGTGCTTCTGCCTGATCGGTATAGCGCTGCACATACTCTTTTGTATATCCGTCGAGGAATGATTGTACATCCGATTGTGGCGGCTGAGAATCGCCACACCCTGCCAGCAAGGCAAAAGATAATGTGACAACAGAAATTAGCTTCTTCATAACTTAAGATTGAGTATATAAACATACGGCGATTAATTCAGAACAGGAAACAGGATTAAAGAACGGCGCTGTCGCGGATGTTCCGAAGGACATCCGTGACGACAGATGATCCGGGGTTTGCAACCCCGGTAAAAACAGGCAGGATTACAAATCCTGCTCTATCAGTGTTCCCGGATGTCCTTCGGAACATCCGGGAAAGCATTGTGACATTTCATGTCCGTACCTTTGTACCATGCAATTCATGCTCAATCCGGTTTTCCCGGCCCTGTCGCCGCAGATCACCTATGCCGACAGGATACTGCTTACCGGTTCCTGCTTTACAGAGCATATCCATGACCGGCTGGCGCAACATAAATTCTCCGTGCTCGGCAATCCACACGGGATACTGTTCAACCCGCTGAGTGTGGCGTCGGGCCTGGACAGCTATATCGCCGGTAAACAGTACACAGAAAACGACTTGTTTTATCTCAACGAACTGTGGAACAGTTGGGATCACCACACACGGTTTTCCCACCCGGACAAACAACAGGCATTAACACTCATCAATAGCGCACAACAAGCTGCTGCGAATTTTATTCAGCAGGCCGGCTTCGTGATCATCACGCTCGGATCCGCATTCCAATATTACCTGAAAGAAAACAACCGGCCGGTGGCCAACAACCACCGTGGCCCGGCGCAATGGTTCGAAAAGCGGTTGCTGGAGACCACATATATTACAGATACGCTCTCGCACACCCTGGAAAACCTTATCCATCACAATCCGGGTGTACAGGTACTGTTTACCATCAGCCCTGTACGGCATATCCGCGATGGTGTGGTGGACAACAACCGCAGCAAAGCGCGGCTGCTCGAGTCCGTGCATACTTTATGTGCCCGATACATGCAGGCGCACTATTTCCCGGCATATGAGCTGGTTATCGACGTACTGCGCGATTACCGGTTTTATGATATAGATATGGTGCACCCCAACTATGCAGCCACTTCATTTGTCTGGGAACAATTTGCAGACCTGTGTCTGACGCAAGAGACAAGAGTAGTGATGAAAGAAGTGCTTGATATCACCACCGCCCGCAATCACCGCCCCAGATTTCCCGCTACGGAAGCCCACCGGAAATTCAAAGCTGACTATACCGCCCGGATACAATCCCTTATCAGCCGTTACCCGTTCCTGAACTTACAGGAAGAACTGAATTATTTTCGGGAGTTGTAAAAATTATATTATTGTTTATAAATTGAAAATGATTTATTAAAAATAATATTTAAATGGCCTGGGTTACTTTTCCCCGGAATGTGTATAAATACCTAAATAAAAAATCAAATCATGAAATTCGTAAAATTTGGTGTACTTGCCCTGACGTTAGGTCTGTTTTTTGCTTCCTGCGGTGGTGGTGAAACTACAGAAACCGAAACTGTAATCGAAGAAACAACTGTTGCTCCCGAAGTTGAAGAGCCTATCGCTCCCATCGCTCCGGATACAACAACAGCCCCTGTTACTGAGCCTGCAGTTGAACCGACTCCTGCTCCTTAATCTTTCAAGGGAGGAAAATGGACGCATAGTCTCCATTATCCAGATTAACATCTATTACAATACAGAAAAAGCTGTCTCAATTGAGACAGCTTTTTCTGTATTGATCAAATTCATTACCTGAAACAAAAAATATACACAAAAAAATTATTTGAACTATTATCCGTGCCGGGGGTATTACTATAAACAACTTTTTATGAAGCGCACACTCATCGTACTGGTTGCCTGCTGCCTGATATCAGGCACAATAGTATACGGGCAGAAACCGGAACCGGTCTACAGCATGACTAAAGAGATAAAACCCCGGGAATGGTACGAATCACAGGCTACAGCATGGGAAAAAATAACGAAACGTACACCCAAAAATACCGCTGCCTGGTTTAATTTTTATATGGCTAACCGGATGATGCGTATATATGATGAAGATGGCGACGTAGCTCCGGTTGAACGGTTTAAAATGCTGAACAGCATTGTAGATCAGATGGAAAAACATATACCGGGAAGTTATGAATATCATTATACCCGGTGGTACAACAGTTCCAATGACCCCGCTGCATTTACCTCACTCGAAAAAGCCTACCAGTTGGATCCTGTACGCCCGGAAACATACAGCGGACTGGTGACTTATTATGAACTGAAACGGGATCTGCAGCACAGGGATGAAATCCTGCGTAAATGGTTTGAGTCCCGGGATCCCATTCCCGGATTACTCCATTACAATTATAATGTGCTTATGTCGCTCGACGCAAACGCTATACTGCTTACTGCAGGGGATAATGACACCTACCCTGCCTGGATTCTTCAGGCCGCACGCAACATCCGGCCGGACGTAATGGTTATCAATATACATATGCTTTTGACAGACGATTACCGCAAGCAGATATTTTCGGCACTGGGGGCAACTAATCTGCCACTCGGGTCTAATCCTGATACTGAAGAGCGACAGGCATTCCGGAAACAGCTTGTGGCACACATAGCCAAAAATCAACAGGGACGTCCTGTGTACGTTGCAGTTACAGCATCCGGATCCGCACACACTGAAGCGATACAGGACAAACTATACCTGACAGGGCTGGCCTACCGCTACAGCGAACAGAAGATAGATAATCTTGCATTGCTACGGAAAAATTTCGAGCAGCGGTTTATACTGGATTACCAGAAAATTCCACTTGCCTATGAACCCTTCCAGAACGTAGTAGATCTTGCCAATGGAAATTATGTCGTACCGGCCATGAATCTTTACGAGCATTACCGCACTTCCGGCGAAATGCAAAAAGCAAAAACAATGAAAGAGATGGCCCTACAACTGGCCGGTAAAGCTGGTTTCGGAGATGAAGTGAAAGTTTATTTCGAAAACCAGACTGCACAGGAGCATGACGCATCAGAATAACGATCAGCACACAGAGCTTTCCGACGAGGCGCTGATGCTGCTGGTACGGGAAGGCAGTGAGCCGGCATTCAATACCCTGTATAAAAGGTATGCTGCCCGGCTCTATGCCTTCCTGCTAAAGATGCTGGGATATGATACGGAGAAAGCACAGGATATCCTGCAGGATATCTTCCTTCTGATCATAGAGCGCCCGGAGAAATTTGATGCCGGGAAAAAATTCTCTGCCTGGATATACACCATAGCAGCTAACCGCTGCCGGAACGAATACCGGAATCAGAGTACAAGACAGGGAATACTTCAATCACTTGCTGTCTCCGGGGCAACCGCGCCGGCATCAGCAGATACAGGCCATGACCTGCAACGGTTCCGCAAGCGGTTGTATGAGCTGATGGACGCCCTGAGCGAAGAATCCCGTTTGTTATGGCTGCTGCGTTTTCAGCAGGAGCTACCGGTCAGCAGGATTGCGCAGATCATGGGGCTGCCGGCCGGTACAGTAAAATCGAGATTGTACTACCTGGTGAAAGAATTATCCGGGAAACTGAAAATATACCATCCCTATAAATGAATGATATGGACCAACTACATGAAATACCCGATGAATTGTTCGGGTTGATGGGGAAGAAAAAATTCCACGAGCTGGATGAACGGCAGCAGGAGATGACGCTGCAATGGTTTACGGAAGAGGAATTTGACCGGGCGGCTTCATTCATACAGGATACGGAAGCCGTTTTCCGGGCAGATGAGGCATTGCTGGTACCGGATCCGGCGCTTGCGGCAACATTATCTGCCCGGATGCGCGATAAGCATTCTAAGCCACTGCTGATGCGCATGATACCGGTATGGCAGGCCGCAGCCGCGTTGATGATCATCGCAGGAGCTGTCTGGTGGTCCGTGCAGTATACCACACCGCAGGAAAAAACACTTGCCATCAGAGATACGGTTTACCTTACGCAGGAGGTGGCCGTGACGCAAACTGTGTACGACACCATTTATATAACACAGGCAGCCACTAAGCAAACACCGGCACAGCAGATCACCCGGCAGAAGCAGCAGCAGGATACAGGGATCTCATATACTGCCGGCAATACCGGGGCATATCCGCTGCATATACTGGAAGTAAGCAGCTTGACCGATCCGCAGAATGCCGCAGCCGTAAACAGTATGTCTGATGATCCGCTGGTGCAGCGGTTTGGATTCCGACGGTTCTGACCAAATAAATCCAACGCGATGTGTTGAACGCTGTATGTAGGCTGCCCTTTCAGGGGGATATTGTTGTAGTGCGCAGCCCGCTGTTGCCATAACGCATAAGCTGCTAATAGCTGAAAGCCCTTGATATATAGCCCGGGGAAACGTCCCGGGTAATTTTGATATATTATCCAAGGCGCAACACCCCGGATAATGGAAAAACAGATAATATCCCCACACGCCCTGCTAATACACAACCAGTTTTCTGGCGGCCCGGCCTGATCCTGTTTGCAGGACGACGGTATAAACGCCGCTTGCAAGGTGAGTAATGTCCAGCTTGACAGCAGTACCTGCAGGCTTGTACCTGTATACTTCCATGCCTGTCGTATTGTAAATGGACAAAACAGATCCTTGAACCCCACCTGTGCTTACCGTTAACGAATGCGAAGCGGGGTTAGGAAAAATATCAAATCCGGGAGCAGCCTGCAATGCGACTACTGCTGTAGTAGCACAGGTATCTGGCAATGTATATAATTCCCTTCCGGTGGCAGGTTCAAATGCTGCAAAATAAATATTGTCATTAAGGCGCAGGTAACGGGTTTCATAATCCACACTGCCAGGTGTTGTTGTGTTCGTATTGATTTCACCCAGTTGTACGGTTCCTGAGACAGTACCATCCGTTACCCAGGGTTCGATATTACTATTGCCGTTATCCGCGTCAAAATACAGCCGGTCAGCACAAAGCAGGTTGACAGATAAGAGTGCATAAACGCCGGAACCGACCCCGGCATTGATGTCTTTCAGCAACGATGTTCCCGATGCAGTGCCGTCACTGCTCCATACCTCAGAGCCGGATGTACCATCATTACTGCAAAACAACAGCTTACCGTTTACAGCTATAAGATTGCTGACATTGCTGCCGGAAGCCCCCGCTGCAATATCTTTCACAAGCTGAGTGCCTGAAGCAGTGCCATCGGTAACGAATAATTCCCTTCCTGCTACCCCGTCATCCCCTGCAAAAAACAGCTTGTTGTCGTATACGCAGGCAGACAGGGTAAAGGGCAGACCGTTTCCTATGCCTGCGTTCAGGTCTTTAACAATATCCGTACCGGCGGCGGTACCATCGGTTACCCATAGCTCCGTGCCTTCAGCGCCGGTGGTAGCGCTAAAATACACCTTGCCATTATACGTGACGAATCCTGCCGGGTTAGAACCGGCAGTACCGGGATTCACATCCTTCAGCAAGACCGTACCCGCCGGGGTGCCGTCCGTAATGTATGGCTCCTTACTCATAGGCGAGTCGGGGTCTGAGCTGGCCGCAAATAACAGTTTGTTATTGATGACAGAAAAAGAAGAGCCGGCCTCGAATAAATCGGGATCAAGGATATGTGTGCCACTCGCGGTTCCGTCAGAAATGAACAGTCTGCGTTGTTGTGGTGTAGTAGCGGTATCTGCAATAAAATATAAGCGGTTATTGTGTACGGTAAAGCTGTTGGGGGCTATTGAATTGCCTCCGAAAGACTGGATCATCTGTGTACCCGTGACCGCACCATCGGTTTTCCAAAGTTGCGAACCACCGTTGGACACGTCTACGAAGCCAAAATATACTTCATTGTTATAAACATGAAAATTGGCAACCTGGGGAATCGTTTTAAGCAATATAGTACCACCGGTCGTACCATCCGTACGGTAAATATCATACGTGCCGAGCGAGTCACGGACGTTGAAATAAAGATGGTCATTATGAACCGTGCCAAAGAACAGGTTTGCTACGCCGGAATTGAGCGCTTTACCCGGGTACAGATCTTGAAACAATACCGGCGTCTGGGCATAGCTCACGGTTGTTACTGTGCTGCACAGCAGAAACATCGCAATAATTCTCGTATTCATTGTGTGTGGATTTTAACTAACATGCCTACAGGCAATAATTATTTATCGGTTAAATGAGGCGGTACGGTATTGAAATTATTTTAAAGGTATGTCGATAAATTTACCGGAAACAGAAGTGACTCCGCTGATCCCCGTACCTGTGGAAGTAAACGTTCCGGACAGCTTGCCACCGGCATTTTTAGTGATCGTCACCTTACCGCCATCCGAAGCATAAAAGGCACCGGACTTAATGTACGTTAACGCGTTCCCGGATGATAAGGTATACTCACTTTCCGTAAGCGCCGTCAGATTGATTTCGCATATGGTGCTGCCCTCATTTTGTGCAATGATCGTGTTGTATTCTTCGTTCACCCATGCGTCATCAGCAGGGATAAATGTGGTCGCACCGTTTTCAGCATAAAAAAATCCAGGGGTATCCACGGGATCAGCAGGTTCCGGGTCAGGATCAGGTGTAGGCGGAGTGGTAGTGGTATCTGGGGCCGGATTGTCTTCCTTTTTACATGCTGTCATAACGGAACAGGCCACCAACAGACAGCATACAATGCTCTTAAAATTCCAATACATTGAGTGATCATTTTGAAAGCACAAAGTTGCTTCACAAAAAATGTTGACACAATGGGCCGTTCGGCCCAGTTTTCAGATCAGTTTATTTTTCCGGGCTTCCTGCAGCAAGTCAACCCTGTTATGAACTTTCAACTTACCGTAAATATTTTCGATGTGCCTTTTTACGGTAAAGGAGGATATGAATAAACTTTCGGCAATGGCTTTATTTTTCAGCCCTTTGCTGAGCTGCATCAAAATTTCGGTTTCTCTTGCTGAAAGCTCTACCGCACCGGGACTATCCGGAACACCGGAACTAATCTTTTCTTTCAGCAGTTTTAACGTCTTGACGGCAATAGAAGGAGACATGACGGCGCCACCGGCCAATGTATCCCTGATGCTCTCATATATTTTTTGACCGTTGCTTTCTTTCAGAATATAGCTATCTGCACCTGCACGGATGGCGTCGAAGATGTAATCATCATCGTCATATATAGTGACCATCACTACCTTGACGTGCGGATACTTTTCCCTGATAATGCCCACCGCCTGTATGCCGTTCATTACAGGCATTACCACATCCATCAGGATCACATCAACCGACGGGTCTTTTTCCAGGACATCCAATATCTCCCGGCCATTCTGCGCTGTATCCTTAATAACAACATCAGGAAAAGGGGAAAGTTTTTCCTTTATGGCTTTTCTTGCATAAAGATTATCTTCTGCGATGATTACACGGATCATTTCATAACGATATTTCGATAAAATAAGCAGTTCCTTTGCCCGGCGCTGTTTCTGTTTTCAGGATGCCACCGAGCTCCTGCACCCTGTTCCGGATATTCGTCAATCCGAAAGATTCCTCCTTTCTGCTGTCAAAATCAAACCCGGCGCCATTATCGGAAACGTTCATGATCAGCCTGTTCTCTGTCTGGTTTATGGAAACAAAAATATCATCGGCATGCGCATGCTTCATGGAATTATTAATGATCTCCTGGAACACACGGAACAAGTTCATTGCCTGCTTGGAACTTAACTGTATATCTTTCGTTACTTCAAAATCAAAATGAAACTGCGATGTCTCCGCGGCTTCTGCTGCGTGTTTTATAAAATTGAGCATCTTCAGCTTCAGCTCATTCAATCCCAGTTCCTTTGCATTCAGGACCCAGATAGTATCTTTCAGCTCTGCTATTGCCTTTTCCGTAAAGCCAGACATGGTATGGATCTTCTGGTCCATGAACGCTTGCGATTTCTCCTGCGTATTTTTCAATCCGTCAAGAACAGTACCGATAAATGTAAGCTGCGATCCCAGGCTGTCGTGCAGCTCTCTGGATATGTTCAGCCGCTGCTCCTGTATTTTATAGCTGGCCTGCTCCTGCAACAGTTTATTTTCCATTTGCAGTTGCTGTTGTTTATGCAGGGCTTTTATCCTTGCATTCCGGAACAACGTAAAACCGATAATCACCAGTGCACCCAGCAGCAGCAGCCAGATATTTTTTTGCTTGGAGGCTACTTCATTCTCTGCTAAAACAAGACGGGCTTCTGCCAGCGCTTTTTGCTTTTTACCGGTTTCATATTTTACCTGCAGATCAGCGAACTGCCTGGCGCTTTCGATATTGATAAATGAATCTTTAACTGCAGCATATTGTTTATACAGGACAAGCGCCTGATCATGCGCTCGACTTTCGGACGCAGCAAACGCCATCGTTTCGTATGCCATTATGATAATTTCCCGTGCATCCATCTCCCTTGCCAGCTCCAGACTGCGGGAAGCATATTGCATTGCCTGCCCGTAATCACCCGTTTCCCGGTACAGGTTCCCGATATTATTGAGTATGGAAGCTGTCGTCCATTTGTCTCCGATGTCTTCGGATACCTGTAAGGCTCTTTTATTGGAAGCCAGAGACAATGCATATTTTTTCTGAAGTCTGTACACAATGGCCATATTGCTCTCAGCCATAGCAATCCCTTCTTTGTGCCCCAGCTTTTCGTAAATCCCAAGCGCTTTTCTGTAAATATCCAGTGCCGCATCCGGATTATCCTGCTGTTCATACACAATCCCGATATTGTTATAACAATCGGCAATAAGCATTTCATCCTGAAGGGTAGCGGCGGTCTCCAAAGCTTTATGATAATAAACAAGCGCCTGGTCAAATTGTTTCCAGCTTACATAAAGCGCCCCTATATTCTTTTGGATATGAGCTGTATACTGCCGTGCGGCAACCGATTCTGCCGTTTCCAACGCTGTATTATAAAACTCGAGCGCACGGGGGTTCTGCCCTTTATCCGCATATATATTGCCCAGATTGGTGTACGCTCTGATGATAACCGCTTCGTTGTCTTTAATCGTTATTTCTTCAATGATCTTCCGGAATAACATTTCTGCAGTATCAAAATTTCCCGATTGATATTGTTGTATCCCTTCTTCCAGCAAAGGAAGATGCTGATTGCGGGGTGAAGAAAGACTTGTTTCCGGACCTTTTTTTTCAGAAACAGGATTACAGGAAACGGCTCCAAGCAACAGGAGCAATATGCACACGTATTTTTTCACTGCATAATAATTTCTATTCCCACGGGCGCACGCGCTGTTATCTGCTGCCTGTTCTGCCGCTATCACCGCCAACAATCCGCACATGCCGGGATGCAGAAATAAAAACAGTATCGTAACCCCTGAAACGGACGCTAAATGTATGCGTAAGAATCGGATTTAGCAATTTGCCGTAATTAATTACCCGTGGCTGCCCCCAAATTATTGTTGTCCGTCTAATCTTGTATTTTTACCACGTCCAATAAAAAATAACACATGGTTCAGTCCGCGCTTATCCTGCCGGTAAAAAATGTCTATCCTCAGATCCCTGACGATTGTTTCCTGGCGCCCAATGCCACTATTGCAGGGGATGTGATTATGGGTACGGAATGCAGTGTATGGTTTAATGCCGTGATACGCGGTGATGTAAACAGCATCCGGATGGGTAACAAGGTAAATGTACAGGACGGCGCCTGTATTCACTGCACTTATCAAAAGACAAAAACGATCATCGGGAACAATGTTTCTATAGGCCACCATGCCATAGTACACGGCTGTACGATAGCTGATAATGTGCTGATCGGCATGGGCGCTATCGTAATGGACGGTGTGCGTATCGGCGCCAACAGTATTATCGCCGCAGGAGCCGTTGTACTGGAAGATACAGAAATACCTCCCGGCAGCATTTATGCCGGAGTGCCCGCCAAAAAGGTAAAAGATATCAGCCAGGAATTACTACAGGGAGAAGTAGCGCGGATCGCAAATAATTATGTTATGTATAGCAGTTGGTTTAAGTGATTTGAACACATCCATATTTACATTGTAAATATGCTCATGTAAAACCAGCTCATCATTAGAGTAACGTAGTTACTGTTTATCAAAAAAATGCGATCACCTGTTGTATATCAATGTAATTGACCCTACATTTGTCTGGTTAATCTCAAACACTCAACGATATGAAAAAAGCAATTCTTTTCTTCCTGGCAATCGGCAGTTTTGCCGGTGTACAGGCACAACATTCAGCACCCCAGGCAGGAAGTATTCTCGCTTATGGTGATGCCGGATTTTCAACAGTTAATGAATTCAACAAAGACAAGTCCCTATCATGGAACTTTACACCGGGCGTAGGTTATCAGTTTAATAATAACATGACCGCAGGTCTTAACCTTGGCTGGTCACAAATTTCTACACAAGCGCTTGGCACACCCGATCCTACCGTAATAAACAGGTATAGCGCAGGTGCTTTCTTCCGTTATACGCACCCGATCAGCAATATCTTTTTTGCATTTGCCCAGTTTAATGGCGGCTATAACGGTACATACACTACCTTGGGCGGAGCGCCTGCTTTCGCAAAAGCTAACGGATATTACGCAAATATTATGCCTGCAATCGGCGTGCACGTGGGTAAAGGCTTTGCGTTGAATTTTGCATTCGGTCACATCGGATATCATTCTGAAACAATGGATGCCGTGGGTTCTCCTACACGCTCCGGATTTGACTTTACATTCGGTCAACAATTCAATATCGGTGTTTCCAAAAACTTCTCTTGCCGCAAGAGTTCATCACGTGAACCGATGGGTGAGCTTCGTAATCTGAATATTGACGAAGATTAATTAGTCGCAATACAGAATCAACAATTTAAAAAGTGAAAGGGTGGCTATTATATAGTCACCCTTTTTTATATTTTGCAAATGATCTCATAAATCATGATCAACAATATGCGGACAGTTGTAAATACTACCGTTTTTATGCTCCTTGCGGGAATCGCTGCCTATGCACAGACAGCAAAGGATCTGCTGGATTCTGCAACCCGGTATAAAGGCAATAATTTCAGCAAAACGGCTTCTTTTGCAGAGAAAGCATATCATATTGCTATCGGGGAAGCAGATTCGGCAACAGCGGCTAAGGCAAGCTTTACAGCCGGTTATGGCAACTACCTGGAAGGTAATCATGATGCAGCGCTGGAATGGTTTCTGCGTGCAGAATATTTATACACGGCACTGGGAGATCAGGCACAACTTACTGCCACTTACAATGAAATGATTGTATTTTATTCCAAACACAAAAAATTTGATGCAGGTGATTCCGTAAGTATAAAAGCCATAAGGATCGCGACCCGGATAAAAGACACGGCCCTGCTGGCCAATGCACATAATAACAGGGGGTTATTAATGATGCGTCGCGGTATGCATGACAGCGCGCTGAGCAACCTCCGGAAAGCATATCATTTTCACCGGTACCTCAACGATCGGGTAGGTATGTCTTACGGGCTGGATTATATGGCTTCGGTTTATGCCGAAACCGGGGAATACGACAAGGCCCTGGATTACCTGAAGCAGAGCAGGGAGCTGAAAAAAGAATCGAATGACAAAATGGGGGAGGCGATCATCGCCAACAATATTGGCGAAGCTTTACTGCAGCGGGGGGATTATGCTGCAGCCCTGGCATATTTCCGGGAGGCAAGAACAATAGCCGGTACTTTGAGCTTCAGCGATCTCGAAGCCCATACCTGGCAAATGGAAGCATCGGCACTGGAGTTGAAAAAAGATTTTGCCGGCGCTTATACAGCCATAAAAAAACACCAGGAAATACATAGCCAGGTGCTCAACGAAAAACGCACCAAAGCCATCGAGGAACTACAAACCAAATACGAAACAGACAAAAAAGAACAGGAAAACATACTCCTCCAGCAAAAGAACCAGGTACAGGCGCTCAAATTAACACAACGTAAGACTGCAATCATTACCCTTACCATCATTTCCATACTCATAGCTGGCATCTCTTACCTGCTGTATAACCGGTACCGGCTCAGGCAGCAAACCAAGATGAATGCTGCGCTTATGGAACAGCAGGAATTACGTGCACGGGCCGTCATGGATGCCGAAGAGCACGAACGTCAGCGGCTGGCACGCGAGCTGCACGACGGGGTCGGCCAGATGCTGGCAGCAACCAGGCGCAGCATACAGATCACCGGCAGCAACCAGGACGGAAAGATTACCGACCGGGCAGCAGAAACGCTCTCCCTGATGGATGAATCCATACGTGAAGTACGGCAGCTCTCCCATAGCATGATGCCCCCGTCCCTGCGCAACAAAGAGCTGGCAGAAGCTCTTTCAGAACTGACAGAACGTACCGGCCACACAACAACCCTCGACATTCAAACCGAATGGGTGGATATGGACCACCTCACCCTGAATACCTCCCAGACCCTCATGCTTTACCGTACCATACAGGAGATATTCAGCAACATCATCCGCCATGCCGGAGCAACTACGGTACATTTCGAAATGGTCAATCATCGTACCGAGCTAAACATCATGATATACGACGATGGCAGGGGATTTGATGTTACTTCCGGCGCCGATGGGCTGGGGTTGAAAAACATACGCTCCCGTATTGCTTATCTGGGCGGCACAGTGGAGCTGGATTCCTGGCCGGGGAAGGGCACCACCTATATCATATACCTGCCACTGCAGATACAGGCATAGTATATCCATCCACTGTTGTCCGGGGAAAGAAATTACAGACTCCTGAAGTCGTTACCGGCAAACTGTTTCAGACCTTTACATAAGGTAGGGGCTTGCTTTTGACAAATACAGAAAGCTTATAATGATGGTGATTGTCTGCACTGAATCGCGATGTCATCCTTCCTTCGTCAGGATGACACGTTATGGATGATTTCCAGTATTTTGCGGGATGCTTCCTTCGTCAGCATGTTAACCGGACTATGTACAACAACCATTACCAAGTACGGATAAGTTTTCTTTCCCCGGGCAACAGTGTACACCCATCCTGCTCCGAAAAAGAAAATACCGTATAATCTTTAATCGGTACCGGTTACTCCCCACGACGAATAATCTGATACGATTGCCGGATACCGTTATCGAATTCCAGCAACACCAGGTAAATTCCATCCTGCAGTAAACCCAGGTCAAAGATCAGCTTATCTCCATCGCTTTTGCTCCAGGTAGCTTTAGTATGCCGGCCGGTTACATCAAATATACCTGCCTCCCGGATGCTGCCTGCCACACCGCGACCCTGCACAATCACATACTGAGCCGTGGGGTTGGGAAATACTTTCAGATCCCGGCCGATATCGGGCATATCTGCAATATCAACAGGAAAATTATCAATAAACACAATCTGATTGGCCGGAGGGTTAACCACTGTCTTCCGGGTACTATTCCTGTCCGGCCATTGTACTATAATAGAATCTATGGTGGACACATTACCCAGACCAAAATTCAGGATGAATGGCTGCTGCCCCATATGCATCCCGCGACCGGCCATTACTTCGCGCATCTGCATTTTTCCCCCGCCGTAATAAACATAAATACGTGCACCTATTGCGCTTCTGTTAACCCCGGTTCCGGCATGTGGATGCAATTTAACTGCTACCCAGTTATTATCCTGGCCAATGTTGTTCTGCCAGATATTAAAATAGGTGCTCCCTGCCGCAAGGATTACCAGATCGTCATCTCCGTCCAGATCAAAATCGAAAGGCTCTATAGCAGAAGATCCTTTCATAGCCGGCACTACCAGACCTAAAGCATGGGTAATATCTTCGAATGAATGATCGGTGTTTTGTTTCCAGAAATAAGTACGGTCTGTGGCCGGCATGTAAGTGGCCTGAGTCATTACCAGATCTTTCAGTCCGTCATTGTCAAAATCTAAAAATGAACCATCATAATCTCCGCGATGAGAAGACGCCGGGGCAAACACAGGCAGGAGATCTTCCTTTATATCAAATGCGTAGTTATCAGCCGGCCCTTTATTGATTGCTATCGTTGACCGGAATTGCCCCGGCAGATTACCACCATGTACCACCGATAAAAATGCATCCATATATCCGTCATTGTTCACATCTTCCGGGGTTATCGTAAATGTACATGCCGGCTGACCCGCACCCATACGAAACAAATCATAGCCTACTGAAGACGCTACATTGGTGAAACCTCCACTCCCGTCATTACGCAATACCATTCCACCTGTACGGCAATATGGCGCCGTCAGAATATCAGGATTACCGTCATTATTCCAGTCTGTCGCTGCGGCGCTATACATGGGCTCCTTGTAATTATTCAGGCCTCCCGATACCGTCACATCGGTAAATGTACCATCACCATTACCTTTCATCAGACGGCCATGATCAAAAACATTACCTGTATAATCCTCAAACCACGGTGCAATAAAAATATCCAGATTACCGTCACGGTCATAGTCAAGCGCCGTCAATGAACGCACATTGATCAGATCCAGATCCTGCAGACCATTATCGGCACGCCAGGTAAAATTACCCGTTCCGTCGCCCAAAAAAACCTGGCAGCGATCGCCTGGCAGGGTATAATTTTCTATTCTATAATAAAAATTACCTGTTACCAGATCGAGATGTCCGTCATTATTAAAGTCAGCCAGTGTAAGACAATTAGCATGATTGCCCGTATCCGGCGGGACTGCATTTATCTGCTTCTGCCCGGTAATATCTATAAACTTACGGCCTGAAGTATTCCCTGCCTGCGTGTCCACTACATTCAACCATATTCTGAATGGTTTACGTACAGTATATACATTCTCTCCGGCAGGTATATCCAATACCAGAATATCCGGGTAGTTATCGTCGTTAATGTCAGCAATACAGAATGTATAGGCATTAGGTACATTCCAGTCCATTTCATCATTCACTTTTGTAAACCATCCCGGCGCCGGAGTCTGAGCCGTTACACTTAACGATATACACAACATGCCGGCTACGGACAATACTTGCTTTCTGATCTGTTTCATGGGTTCTGTAGTATAATAATGTTCTGTTTAATTCAGGAATATGACAAATGTGGGGAATGCGACGAATGTGATTAAGATATACACAGACACATTCGTCACATTGAACACATTAAATACCATACCTATCGTAATAAATGGAAGTTACCTTTCTGCGTATACGGATGACCATCCAGGCTGTACTGCAGCAGGTAGACATACGTACCCATCTGCGATGCTACACTCTTATAATAACCATCCCACCCTTGCAGTTTATCGTTCGTTATAAACATACGCTCACCCCAGCGGTTGTACACGCTCAGCGTCACACCCTCCAGACGCCCCAGATTACCCAATATCCGGAACACATCATTCACCCCGTCGCCGTTCGGCGTAAATGCATTCGGCAGCCAGATATCACAGAAGATCTGTTTTACCTCTATTGTATCACTGGTCGTACCGCATTTGTTGATCGCTGTAACTATATATTCTCCTCCGTAACGAATGGAAAGCATGTTGCCATAACTACCATCCGACCACAACAAAGAATCCGTATTAATCGCCCATGGCATCAGCCGGAGCGGCGTCTCTTCACAAACCGTCGTGTCTGCACCCAACGATACCGTTGGCAAAGGATAATAGCTCAGCAGGATTGTGTCGCTACCCACACAAGAATGTTCCGTAATCACCGTTACAATGTATTGTCCCGGTTCCGTTACTGCAATCGAAGGTGTTGTCTCACCAGTGCTCCATTCATATTGACTGTTGCTGCCGTAGCTTCCATCCAGCACAATCGTTTCTTTAGGGCATATGTCCCCATCATCGCCCAGATCCATATCCGGATCCGGCATCGCCGTGATGCTGACTGTATCGCTCACTACACAGCCATCAAGGTTCAAAGCCAATACATAATCTCCCGTTTCCGCAACATCGATATAAGGAGTGGAAGCGCCGGTATTCCAGCTATATGAAGCGCCTGCTATCTCTGTGCCGATCCGGGCAGGTGTTTGCTCGCAGATCGTACTGTCTGCGCCAATGTATACGTGAGGATCCGGAATGGCATTTATATAAATAGTATCACTTCCTTTGCAGCCATGAAGGGTGACTTCAAGCCAATAGCGGCCGCTTTGCGTAACCGACAGCTCTGTGGCAGACAATCCGTTGCTCCACAGATAATGACTCCCTGAAGGCTGTGGAGATGTCAGCACATAAGGTAATGCGCTAACGCACAAATTTGTATCCCGCCCCAGGTCTACTTCAGGGGTGGGATGGAACATTACTGCTACCGTATCTGCATCCACGCAACCGCGATCCGATACACGAAGGCTGTAGCTGCCCGCAGTCGTCACCGGAATAGAAGGTGTCGTCGCACCCGTGCTCCACTCATAGCTATATTGAGACGAACCGCCACCCATGCTCAGGGTTATTACATCACCCTCACATGCATCTATATCGTTCCCCAGATCCACAACAGGCGTAGGGGCAAAATCTACCGCTACCGTATCCTCAGTACCGCACACCTGGCCTGATACCTGCACGGAATAAGTTCCGGGAACCGTTACTACAATCGAAGGTGTTGTGGCGCCCGTGCTCCATGTATAACCCGTAGCCCCTGTCTGGCTGGCATCCAGCGTATAGCTTGTACCATCGCATACAACTGTATCAGGTCCCAGCAGATTGTTCCGGCCCGAGACAACAACGATCTGCTTACAATAGGCAAACGGCGCCTTCGGATCGCCCTGATCCACATAAAGGGATATATTGTATACGCCGGGAGCAGTATACGTATACGTTGCAGTAGGATCATAATACTTTATCACTGCATTACCGGAAGGGATCGTAAGCAGCGGGAAACGATACAGTACATGAGAGGGGTTATTGTTGAATGATCCGGACATAGCCCATAAGGTATCCTGAAACCAGTAGGGCTTAAACATCTGCATGGCAACAGTGCCGCTATAAATCTGTCCCAATGGTGTTACAGTCGGAGTATTAGTGATATTGTTCCGAAAGTCAAACAGGCCCACATGCCCGTTTTGGTTTAATGTCAATGCAAAAAAAGTATCACAGCTCTTTATTGTGGTAAGGCTCCGGTTAATATTGATAAAATTGCTGGGATTACCCAGATTCTGGATAGTTGGATTGTTGTTCTTCAGATCGGTACCAAAATGTAAACGCATCAGATTAGCCGCCAGCATATTGGCCACCAGCATATACCATTCTCCGTTTTCTTCATGCAGGGCAAAGTAGTTCGGATTGATGATCATCCCACTATAAGTGGAAAACTGATGCACCGCCGGCATATTAGCTAAAGAACTGCCAAAATCATATCTCGTCAGGAAGCCCCAGTGATGTCCTCCGAACCCTATCCATTCATTACCGAATTTTGTGATCGTCACCTGCATCGGCATGCCTTGGGGGGTGAGCGGAAGCCGGGTGCAAACCGGGGTATTATTCATAATGTTCGGCCCAAGCTCCATCCGCACCAATGTCCCGTTGCCAATAAACACAAACCAGTCGCCGTTATCATCCTTTATGACTTCCACAGCCTCCATATTACCTCCGGCACCATTAAATACAGCGCCCGGGTTGCCCAGATCCGTCACTACCGGCGTTGTATTATGAGGATTAGTGCCAAAATCCAGCCTTTGCACGGTAAAACTGCCGTGGCTGCTCACAAATGCATGCCAAGTGCCGGTAGAAGTATCAAGAACCATCATTTCCGCACCTACAACACTAAGCATGCCTCCATTGGTTCCCGTACCGGGAAAAGGGATTGCAGGCGCCAGTATAGGCGTGAGCGTCGAGGTATTGAATTCCCACGCATAGGTGATATGGTTGGTGGATGTATCTGCCGACCGGAAGGTAACGGGTTCGTTCACACACACCGTATCCGGCGCGATGATCTGCGCACGGCCATACAGCACGACCAGCAAAAAAGATAGGGATAGTAATATTGATTTCATTTTTTATGGTTTTTATACAAATTACCTACAGGTTATGTAGAGACAAGGCATGCCTTGTCTCTACATAACCTGTATAATCATTGTTTCATCACACGTTCTGTACCTATAACCACACCCTCTGCATCCATAATCCGCAACAGGTACACCCCGTTTGCATAACCGTTAAGGTCTAACTGACGTGCATCTGCCACACGCTGCAGCAAGCGTCCGTCCACACTCAGCAGCAGCACATCCACACGAACAGGCGATTCGATATACACCATCCCGCCAGAGGGATTCGGGTACACTGATACCACTTCTGAATCCATAGCGCCTACACTTACATTCGTCAGATTCTGAACCGCCGATGTATTTTCACATCCGTTGCCGTCCGTTACCGTTACACTGTAACCGCCATTGGAAGAAGGGGTATACGTCGAATCTGTTGCGCCCAGTATACCCTGGCTGCCCGTATTCCACTGGTACGACACATAGCCGGGGGTACCATGCAGCACTTCGCCATCCCATGTGGTATTGACTACCGGCAGATCATGAACCGTAATTGTAACCTCATTCGTACTGTCTTCACACGATGCAATACCGGAACGACCTACAATCACCTTATAGACACCGCTCTCGTTGATCTCAAGAAAATCAGCCGTAGCCAGCGATACCGTTGCTTCATCCTGCTTCCATACATACGTCAGTCCTGTATCCTGTGTACTCACCTCCAGCGTCACCACACCACCGATACAGAACGATGTATCGTTGTGTTCCAGCGATACCACAGGAGGAGCATATACACGGATATCCACTGCCTGAGTGCTGTCTATACATCCGCTACTGATATCCGTCGCTACCACCTTGTAGCTCCCTGTCGTATACACCGCATAAGAGGAGCCTGTGCCTACATTACCTGAGCCTTCCTTCCACTCATAGCTGTAGCCACTGCCGGATGCTGTCAGCACCACACTATCGCCGGTACAGATTTCTGTAATACCACCTGTCACTGTTACCTGAGTCACCGGTAAAACATTGACCGTTACCTGACGGCTCACTGTATTCTTACAACCCGTTGAGGTATTCGTGCCCTCTACCGTATAGGTCGTTGTTGTACCGGGTGATACATTGGCAGTCGCTGCATTGCCACCAGATGGGCTCCAGACATATGTATTTGCACCACTGGCCGTCAGCGCGGTACTCTGCCCTGCGCAGACTGATACACTCGCAGGACTGATGCTCACAACTGGAAGTACATTGACCGTTACAGGCAATGAAACAGTAGTCGTACAGTTGCTCGCATTGATCACGCGGTAGTTGATATTTACAGTACCCGCAGAGACACCCGTAACCTGACCGCTGCTGTTAACCGTCGCAACTGCGGTGTTTGCGCTCAGCCATGTACCACCGCCAGTAGTATTAGATAAGTTTGTTGTTCCGCCCACACACACGCTTGCTGTGCCCGTGATCGTGGCAACTACCGGTAACGCATTTACCGTTACAGGCAATGAAACAGTAGTCGTACAGTTGCTCGCATTGATCACGCGGTAGTTGATATTTACAGTACCTGCAGAGACACCCGTAACCTGACCGCTGCTATTAACCGTCGCAACTGCGGTGTTTGCGCTCAGCCACGTACCACCGCCAGTAGTATTAGATAAGTTTGTTGTTCCGCCCACACACACGCTCGCTGTGCCCGTGATCGTGGCAACTACCGGTAACGCATTTACCGTCACAGGCAATGAAACAGTAGTCGTACAGTTGCTCGCATTGATCACGCGGTAGTTGATATTCACAGTACCCGCAGAGACACCCGTAACCTGACCGCTGCTGTTAACCGTCGCAACTGCGGTGTTTGCGCTCAGCCACGTACCACCGCCAGTAGTATTAGATAAGTTTGTTGTTCCGCCCACACACACGCTCGCTGTGCCCGTGATCGCAGCAACTACCGGCAACGCATTTACCGTGATCGCAGTATCGCGTGACAAGAAGCTACTGTCCCCGTTATTATCTACTGCCCAGACACGCAGCGCACCGCCTGTCGCGTTGGCAGCAAAGCTCAGGCTGTTGGTCGGCTGGGTCGTGGAAGCAGTATAGCTAACATTGCCGCCTGTATAATGCCAGCGATAAGCTGTTGCTCCGCTCACCGCAGGCACCGTATACGTTACATTACTTTGACCCGCACATAACGGGGACGGAGCCGCTGTGTACAGACCAGGCTGCGCAGGACCGGAGGCAGATATCACAATTTCATGGCAGTACGCCTGCGGACCATTTTTAGCGCCGGCATCAATCAGCAGATCCACCTTATAAGTGCCGGGAGCAGTAAACGTGTGTGAAATGGTCTTGTCGCGGTAGCGCGTTTCGGAATTGGTAAGCGGCAACAGCTTCATCAGGAACAATGCATTACCGCTGTTCCATCTGCTGCCCGCCGCATATAGTGTGTCGTTATAAACAAACGCACATAAACCGGCTGTTCCGTCTGCCCCCGTGCCGCCACCGGTAGCTACCAGCGGCGAGGACGTAATAGTCGCGCTTGCAATACTGCCCTGGAAATTAAGTTTATGCGTATTGGGCGTTCCGGTACCGAGATAACCAAATACCTGACTATTACACCCTTTTGTCAGCATAACAGAGCGGAAATTGCCCCCTACGGCAGGAGAAATATTACTACTTATCGTGGTAGCGACCGGTGCATTATTTTGCAGATCGGCGCCAAAACTGAACCGGGAAATTGTACTCAAATTGGCTCCTATGGCATACCAGTTCCCGTTTTCTTCATACAGGGAGAAATTAAAAAGCTCAAAATTGCTCAGTTTACGCTGTACCAGGGGCGTAGAGGAAGCGTTAAGCGCCCCCAGATTAGGACCCATATCAAACCTGACAAAGTTCTTACCGCCACTGCCAGCGATAAAACACAGCCACTGGCCGTTCCATCTTTTCATGGTAAGCTGGTTCGTAATCAGATGATTGGCATCGGCACCCAGATTTACTGGTACGTCTACCCGCGTGGGGGCCAGATTACTAAGCCCTGTAGCCCCGAAATCCAGTATTTGTATCATATTGGTCCAGCCAGTAACAATGACTGCATACCAGCGCTGATCCGTTGAGTCGTATACGACATCTATACCTTTTGTAGTGTTAGAAGGGACATGCGTAGGTGTAGTAGTCAACGTAGCAAGCGTCGGAGCAGCAATGGTGGGATTGGCGCCATAGCTACCACGGACAATTGCCGCGGAAGTCGCACTAATAGTGAAGGAATACCAGTTCGTCCCGTCAAAGACCATACTGGTATAGTTTGGCGAAATAGAAAGTGAAGCCGCATGAACAACAGTCGGCGTATAGGCCACATTCAGATCACGGTTCGTGGTTCCAAACGACCAGTTGTAGGAGACACCACCCGTAGAGGTAGAAAAATTAACCGGTGTTCCTACCGTACCGGTTGTTGGTCCGGAAATCTGGGCATAAGTTATCCCGGGGAAAACCAGGATCAGACACAATATCAGAACAGAGTAACATTTTTTCATGAATCAATAATTTAGCTTGAGTGAACAAGGGGGATTAACCAAACGAAAATACCCGGCTACAGCACACAGTTTTTCTGGATTATATAATCGGCTGCTTTTGTTTATGGATAGTGCAGAATATTTTACGGATGATAGAAACCTGCTGTTCCTGAATGTCTCTCTTCGGACAACAATACAGCATACCACTATTGCTTTTTAATCCATTCATTACGCACCGGACGTCCCTGTGTATCCGTTATCCGCAACAGGTATAATCCTGCGGCATAATCACCCAGATTGATATACCGCGCATCCTGTACACGCTGCAATATCCGGCCGTCTGATCCGAACAACAGCACGTCCACCGGCGCCGGAGATGCGATGTACACCATGCCCTCAGACGGATTCGGGTATACCCGGATACCGGTGTATGACAACATATCCACTTCATTTACCCTGGGAAGATCCGTAAACGGAGATACACCCACGCAACCATTCGTATCTGTAACTGCTACACGGTAACTACCGCCAGATGAAGGCTTATACGTCGAATCCGTAGCTCCGTCTATTCCCCGATCCACGGTGTGCCATTGATAGGATACGTAGCCGGAGGGTGCATGCAGCGCTTCGCCGTCCCAGGTAATTACTACAACCGGAAGATCATGCACTGTAACCGATACCTCGTTCGTGCTGTCTTCGCAAGAGGCAATACCGGCACGTCCGACGATCACCTTGTAACTGCCACTTTCAGATATCTCAAGAAAATAAGCCGTAGCAAGAGATACCGTATGATCATCACGCTTCCATACATACGTCAGTCCCGTATCCGGTGTCGAAACCTCAAATATGATACGCCCCCCGTCACAGAATGAAGTATCATTATGCTCCAGCGATACTACCGGACGGGTATGTACCCGGATATCTATTGCCTGCGTACTGTCTGAACAACCGCTGACCTGATCTGTGGCTATTACTTTATAGCTGCCCGTCGCATATACTGCATAGCGGTTGCCGGTCGCCGTAATTATCCCGCCATTTTTCCATTCATAATCATAGCCACTACCGGAGGCGATCAGCACGGCACTGTCTCCGGAACATATATCCGTAATACCGCCTGCTGCTGTGATCCGGGTCACAGGCAAAGGATTGACCATGACCTGGCGTGTTGCCGTATTCTTACAGCCGGTTGCCGTATGGGTTCCTTCTACCGTATAGGTAGTTGTTGATCCGGGGAATACTTTTACAGTCGCGGTATTACCCACAGATGGCATCCATATATACGTATCCGCACCGCTCGCGGTAAGCGTTACACTATCTCCTGCACAAATTTCAGCCGTTGCCGGAGCTATGTCCACAACAGGGCGGTTGTTGACTATCACCTGCCGGATCGCCGTATCTGAGCAGCCCAGACTCGTACCCGTTACCGTATATGTTGTCGTAGCAGACGGGCTTACCGTTGCCGATGCATTGCTCCCGCCAGACGGAGACCAGCTATATGTCGTAGCGCCACTCGCAGCCAGCGTCACACTTTCACCTGCACATATACTCACCGTTGCCGGGTTGATGCTTACGTTCGGCAATACATTCACCGTGATTACGGTATCTCTTGGCGAGAAGCTGCTGTCGCCATTGTTATCCACTGCCCATACACGCAGTGCACCACCGGTTGCGCTGCTGTTGAATGATACCACATTCGAAGGAGCTGTTGTAGATGCCGTATAAGTGGCGCCACTTCCTGTATAATGCCAATGATAGGCTACCGCATTTGTTACAGACGGTACGGTGTATGTTACTGTCTGCTGACCCTGGCATACCGGCGAGGGCGCCGCAGTATACGGGTCAGGCCTTGCAGGCCCGGTTGTTGACGTATTTACTGTGATCGTATGGCAATAAGCCGATGGGCCGGACTGGTCGCCCTGATTGACAAACAGATTAACAGTATAAGTACCCGGCGCAGCAAATGTATGCTGATAAGAGGCATCATAATATTTTGTTTGGGAACCCGTTAAAGGGAGGAGACGTAATGTGTACAGCCGGTTACCTTTCCATTCAGACATGGCGGCATACAACGTATCGCGATACACAAACGGTGAAACGCCAGCCACACCATCTGCGGTAAAGCCCAGCCCGCTTACAGAACGTGTAGTTGCAGACGGAGTGTTCTTAATACTTCCGTTAAAATCCAGCATATGTATTGTGGGTGCAGACCCCATGACGTATCCGAACACCTCATTATCACACCCGGCAACTACGAGCACAGAACGCACATATGACGGCGATCCGGGGACCGTCACGGATACTGCGGCCGGGCTATTATTCTTAAGATCCGTACCAAACTCAATACGCCGGAAGTTTATCGCCGCAATCACACCATTTGAAGAGAAGGCAAACCATTCTCCGTTTTCCTGGTACAAAGAAAAATACTTGGCAATACCGTTCCCCAGTACATGCTTTACCAGATTGGTGGATGGCGTCAGGGCAGCAAGCGAAGTACCCAGATCCAAACGTGCAAATTGTCCTCCACCACCTATAAAGGCAAGCCATTCTCCATTATATTTCTTTATGGTCAGCTGATCCGTAACATCAAATCCTACAGCCCCCCCTGAACCGTCTACCAGCGGGATTTTTTCTATGGTCGGGTTGAGGTCAGTCAACCCGGTAGCCCCCATCGTCAGCTTATAAAATGTATTCTGCCCTCCATGCGCTACAAAAATGTACCATCGTGCATTTGTGGAATCATACACCACATCTATTGCTTTCGTTTGGTTGGAGGTAATTGTAGTTACCTGCGGGGTAAGCGGTGTTGTCGTAGGGACACTTCTCGGATCTGCACCATAAGATGCACGGGTAATGGTACCGCTGGTTGCCAGTATGGTAAATGAATACCAGTTCGTACCGTCAAAAACCATCTTTACCTGATTGGGAAGGGTTCCGGCTCCCGCCACATTGGTAGCGGCAGGCGTATAGGATACCGGATCTACATTCACGGGGGCGCCACCGACACTCCAGTTATAGGTATGCCCGGATATCGTGCTCGAAAAGGTAACCGGTGCACCTGCCGGAGCAATCGCCGGACCGGAAATCTGAGCATTGCCGGCAAAAGCGTAAAACAATAACAAAAACAGACAGTGTACTTGTTTTCTCATAGATAAACATTTAATATCTTGAGCATGAAACGAATCAAACGAAAATAACCGGCTACAGTATATAATTGTCCTGCATTTTATATTCGGCAGCTTCTGTTTACGGATTGCATATATTACTTTACGGGGTGCATGATCCATAACATGGATGCTTTATGGTTTTGAAATTTACCGGAATAAGCCGCTAATTTTATGGGGCATACATCTAAATTCCATATGAAAATCTTTATCCTGTTACTGCTTATATCCATGTCCTTTCTACCCGGTTATACGCCTGCCCAGGAACTTTATTTCAGACATTATACCATAAATGACGGGTTGTTGAGCAATGAAGTGCACAGCATCAGGGAAGATTCATCAGGGCTGCTCTGGCTGGCTACCGATCGCGGCCTTATGCAATACGACGGTTATTCATTCCGCGAATTGCCCGTTGCCGGCACACATGCCATATATCCCTGGTTTGGCATTAAAAGAGATCCCTACAACAGTACCATTTACTTTACAGGATTTAACGGGGATGTTGCCTTATATAAAAACGGGCTGCTGACACTGCACCCCGACAACAACATGCTAAAAAAAATACCCATTGCGACAGGTATTACTTCATTTTCCGCAAAAAGGGACAGCCTCTGGTTTAGTTTCGATAACGAAAATGACATCATGTTATACACACCTGATGGAAACATTTTCCGGGAAAGTCATCCGGATGGTCTGCATTATAACCAGCAGCACAATTATATGTATCTGATCAACCCGGGCAAAGCCAGTAACACAATCCCTGTATTTGTTACATGGCAAAATCAGCGACAAACCCGGGACAGTATAATACTTCCTCCAACACGTACACTTAACTTTCTGCACCACGAACAGATGGACAGTTTCGATCTGTTGATTGCCGGCATTCAGATATTATGCTATAAGGACGGAAAAAGACAATGGCACAAATCATTCCCGAGCGATATTCTGTCTTTTCACATGCTGGATGAAACGCATGTCCTGATCGGCTTACGAAATCATGGTGTAAGTCTCTATGAATTTAAATCCGGGATACTGACGGGGCCATATTATACCTGGCTGCGCGATTTGTCCGTGACCAACATTTACCGGGACATCCAGAACGGGTTTTGGTTTACGACGATTGAAAACGGTGTGTTTTACACGCACCCCACTCAGGCCGTTTACTGGCCTGGCAGAGGAAAAATAAATTCTATCTCTTCCAGGGGCGGGAAAACATATGCAGTATATAGTTCGGGCCAGATACGTGTATTCCGGGACAAGGGTATGGTGCAGGGCATACATGCGCCAATGGAGGCAGATGCAACACATGAACATCATTTGTTCAATAAAACAAATTACCAGGTAAAACGCATAGATACAGGTTTAAATGAAAAACTCCCGTCACTTCCGGAAACCGGTCCGGGAAGAAACATAAACATAACCTGTATGCAACATGATGAACGCGGCGGTATCTGGATAGGATCATATCAGGGGCTTAAGTATTACCGGAACGGGATACTGACGGATTTCTCTTCCCGGCATCCCGGATTTTCCCGTCGCATCACCGGGCTGGGGTTTCTTTCCGGAAAATATCTTGCCGTAGCGACGCTCGGCGATGGGCTTATCCTTATCAAAGACAGTATCCTGCATTCCATGCACTCCGAAAATGGCCTCCCCGCAACTATTATCAACGACATGGATATTCACCGGGACACTATCTGGCTTGGCACAAACAAAGGTATCAGCAGAATAATATTCCTGAATGACAGTTTCAGGGTATGGCATTACGGCAGTGCATACGGACTACCGACACTGGGTATCAACAAGCTTGCCGTATCGGAGAAATGGATCTATTTTGACTGGGTGAGCAATATTGTAGCCATAGAGAAAAACAAGCTGCAAAATCTGTATCCTTCCACCCCGCCCCTGATAAAATCAATCCTTGTCAATGAGTCCGACACGATCTCCCTGCCAGCCATATTACGTTATAATCAGAACACTATAAAAATCAACTATAACAGTATTAACCTGGCCAATGGCCCCGGCCAGATATACCGTTACCGGCTGGACGGATTCGACAATACATGGCGCACCACAACAGAACGCCAGGTAGTATTTGCCAATCTTCCTCCCGGATCCTTTACATTCACTGTTGAAGTAGCTGACGGCCAGGGCATATTTATACCTCAGGCGGCAACGTTTTCCTTCACCATCCGTCCTGCATTCTGGCAGCAATGGTGGTTTCCATATGCTGTCGGGATGCTGGTACTGCTCATCGCTTTCATTATGTTTACCAATCACCTGAAAGCAGTCAAAAATAAAAACCAGCTATTGCTTTCCCTTGCCGAAAATCAGCAAAAAGCGCTGGTACAACTAATCAATCCACATTTCATCTTTAACGTACTCAATTCCTTCTCCTCAGCCGTTGCTACAGAGAACAAAATGAATGCGCTCACCATTATCAGCCGGTTTACCCGACTCATACGCATGTCTATCGAACTTGCCAGAAAGAAGAATGTAATGCTACGCGATGAAATTGATCTGCTTGAAAAATACTTAGAGCTCGAGCATATACGTTTCCCTGATAAATTTACATACACAATTGACATAGATCCGGCAATAGATCCCGGCAATACGGAAATACCCGGCATGCTGATACAACCGTTTGTAGAAAATGCCATCAATCACGGCATCATGCATCTCTTCGGTAAAATGGGGCACATTGTAATATCTTTTGATCTGCAACAATCCCTGATCCTGTGTACAGTTGAGGATAATGGCGTTGGGAGAGCGCTATCCGGACAAATAAATGCACATAAAGAGATCGGGCACGAATCAACCGGCATCCCCGTTACGCTGCAAAGGCTCCTGCTGCTGCATGAAGAGAAGCAAAAAAAGTATATTTACATTGTTACCGATAAAAAAGATGACGAAGGCAAACCTGCCGGTACAAAAGTTATTTTTTCTATCCCCTATACCCTAAAAGAACATCGTAAATGATCAGAACTATAATCGCAGATGATGAAAGCGCTTCCATAACTTTTATCAAAACCCTGGCAAAGGACCTGGCCAAAGACCTGGAGATCATCGGCACCGCCACAAACGGATTTGAAGCTTTACAACTGATTACAGAAAAAAAACCGGAACTTGTATTTCTTGATATTGATATGCCGGGCATGAGCGGTATGGAAATTCTTAAGAAAATTCCCCAGCGGGATTTTGAGGTCATTTTTACTACAGGGCACTCCAAATATGCATTGCAGGCTATAAAAATGCATGCGGCAGATTATCTGCTCAAGTCTATTGACCCAGCCGAATTTGTGCTGGCAGTAGCCCATGTACGAGAGAAACTTCTTCATAAAAAACAAACAAAGGACGTAAAGCCAGGTGTGTCTTTTGTCCAGTTTCCCACCAAAAAAGGATTTATTTACCTGGAAAAGGATAACATAGAATATGCCAGCGGACTGGGTAGTTATTCCCATATCCACCTCACAAATAAAGAGCAGGTTGTCGTGATCAAAAGTGTCGGACGACTGAAAGATAAACTACCGGATGAAAAATTTTTCCGTTGTCATAATTCCCATATCATCAACCTGGATTATGTTTCGGAATTTATCCGGCAGGATATATATTATGTAGTTATGAAAAGTAATGCACAGGTTGAAGTCTCCCGCCGTCTGAAAGACGACCTGCTGCGGGAATTATCGTTGCGTTCCTATTAGCAAAACGGCCACAAAAGGCAATATATTATGTCATATATTTACCGCTGCAAACATACCGGCAGGCGTATCGTTTATGACATTAACTAAAAAAATCCGGATTGTTATTGCGGACGACCATCATATCATGCTGGATGGGTTGGCCGCATTGCTGCGTGCGCAGGATTATCTTGAAATAGCCGGTACATATAACGAAGGTCAGCATTTGCTGGATGAGCTCGCGGATAAACAGCCGGACATTGCCCTGGTGGATGTCAGCATGCCTCAGATCAGCGGACCGGAACTTGCAGCCCGCATCCGGAAGTTACATCCCGCCACAGGTGTCATTACACTATCCATGCATGACGACACCACCTATATACGGGCTATGCTTGAAGCAGGAGCCACAGGCTATGTGCTCAAAACAGCCAACAACCAGCAATTGCTCGAAGCCATCCAAACCGTATACCAGGGTAAGCTGTATTTTTCCCCCGAAATTTCGGGAAAGATCGCTACACTGCTAAGAGAGCAGCAGGAAGGTGGCCGGGCAAACCCACCCCGCCTTACAGACCGCGAAATCGAAATACTCCGGCTCATAGCAGCAGAGTACAACAATGCCCAGATCGCTTCCCGACTGTTCATCAGCGAACGTACCGTAGAAACACACCGGAAAAATATGATGCGGAAAACCAACAACAAAACGATTGTTGGGCTGCTTAAATATGCCATGGAAAATCACCTGATCTAAGGTATAGATACAGGTATATATACCTCCTTCCCGCCGTATAAATACGCTTACTAAATACCACATTTGGGGTATTCCAAATATACATCCGGGCTTTTACCTTTGCATCATGTGCAGACTCATGTAGTGAGCATTGAAACTATTCATTACACAGATCAACACAATTGATAACTCCAAACCAACAATTTTATGAAAAAACAAATCCTCTTTTTAAGCGCCATTGCACTATTGGCATTTAATTCCTCCTGCAATAAGGATGACAATAACCCGAACCCCAACCCCAACCCCACTAATCCGAATCCCACTAATCCGACTACATCAACCCCCAAACCTACTACACCTGTTATCAATGGGGTAAGCGGTACACTGGTCAGCGTTATTATGGAATACTCCTATACGAACCCATATGTATCTACGCCTGTAACAATGCAATATGATGTGGCTGTTGCTGCGTTCCCGGCTGCCAACGGATCCGACCTGCTACCCGCCGGTACCGTTTCCGTCAACTCACATGAGCTTGAAAAAGCGGACAACAATGCTTACTATGTAGTGGCTGTGCCCGGTACTACGCCTTCCAGCCTGGACTTTTCCGGCGGTTCATCCAATTGGAGCATAGGCGGTGCGGGCAGCATTTCTGCATTTACGTATAATCATGACGTAAGTTTCCCGGACTATACCGGTACACTTCCGTCGTCTGTTTCAAAATCCAGCGGCGTTACGATTGATCTGGACGGTGTAAGCAATGCAGATTCCGTGTATCTGGTTATTGCAGCCGGCAATCAATTCATACAGACGGCTGTTGGTGGAGATGCTACCAGCATTTCATTCACTGCTGCGGAAATGCAGAATCTGCCTGTAGTATCGGATAATTCAGCGCTGATACAGGTTGTTCCCTTCCGCATTACATTAGAAACGCATAACGGCAACCAATATGCCTATATAAAACAAAGAGCCGCTATCAGCGCCATAAATATTGATTAAGATTTTACCCCCTCCTTTGCTCACCGGTGTTTTCTATATATATCGTTGAGGATGGATTTATCAGCAGCGGACCATTCCTGGTCTGCTGTTTTTTTATTCTTCATTTAATGTGACAAATGTGTTGAATGTGGAAAATGTGAAAACACATTTGTCACATTCAATACATCTAACACATCATATCTCATAGCTTATCCCCTCTTCCGCAATCTGCACATTGGGAAAAACCATAGCCGCTTCCTCCCGGAACGGAGATAATTCCTTGTATTTTGAAGAAAAATGACCCAGCAGTAATTGCTTCACACCTGCCATATCTGCCAGCAGGGCAGCCTGTTTTGCCGTACTGTGATACCGCAGAGCTGCTTTCTCAGCGTCTGCATCCAGATAAGTAGCTTCATGATACAGCATATCCACACCCGTTATATGCTGCAGAAATGACTTTGTAAACAGCGTATCCGCACAATAGGCATAACGACGCGGAGGCGGGCCGTCTGTCGTTACCCACTCATTCTTTACCGGTAGTCCGCCGGGAGACTCATAATCGTCACCCTGTTTCAGTCGTTCATAAAATGCCGGAGGAATATCATATTTCCGGCAGGCCTCCGGCAACAGTTTCCGGCCGCTGGTCTTAAGCGTCACCACAAAGCCATGACAGGCAATGCGGTGCTCCACCGGGAAACAGGCTACTGAAAAAGCAGGCGTATCCACCAGCAGGGTGGCCTCTTCCGGTAACGGATGAAAATGAAAAGGAAAACCAAGCGTCGTATCTGCTACACCAAGGATCTGCCGGATGATGGACTCCAGAGCGGCAGGACCAAAAACATGCAGCGGGGCAATACGTCCGAGCAAATTCATGCTGTTGATAAGACCCGGCAGGCCAAAATAATGATCGCCATGTAAATGACTAATGAAAATATACTCCAGATTACGCCATTTCACACCATAACGCTGCATCTGCACCTGTGCGCCTTCACCGCAGTCGAGCATCACATCCACTCCATAAAGTGAAACAATCTGACAACTGGGATACCTTCCATATGCAGGTAGCGCTGAATTATTCCCGAGTATCGTTATCTTCATAATAGATTAGATATAAAATATTTAGACCCGCAAAATTATTCCTCATTAAAAAGGTCCCGCTCAAGTATCTCCATGCTGATGATGTCTGCTGCTTCCGCTATAGTAGGTGTAATATTAAGCGTTTGCGGTAATTCATGATCATTTACCCGGTCATTCACATGCCCGGAAATACCTGTAAATACAAGCGATTGTCCATTATTATAACAATATTCATGTAAATCGGCCAGGACCGGGAATGCCGATACGTCTGCATCGCGGCAATACGACAGGTCAATAATGAAGTGATTGCTGCCATTTCCGGACAATTCACGGCATTTTTCCGTAAGCGCCGCTGCCAAATTAGCATCCAGCATATCCGAAACGGGTGTTATAGTAGTATAAACAGGTTTGGTATCAATTTTGAATTCCATAGAGTGATCAGGATATTATCCGCGGATATGTTAAGGTACTATTAAACCGCTCTTAAAAGTAATACTACCCGATCATTTTTCGCATTTTAATTTTAAACCTGGAGGATAAAATGACGTCTATATGTGAATGTGACAATTTGAATATGAGTGTATTTTCAAATTAACTCATTTTCAAATTTCCAAATTGCCTCCTTTTATCGTTAACTTTATTTTTTTAAACAAGAAACATCATACATGGATTCTAATTTCTCACCCAAGGTAAAAGAGATCATTTCGTACAGCCGTGAAGAAGCGTTACGGCTGGGTAATGATTTCATAGGTACCGAGCATTTACTGCTCGGCCTGATCCGTGAAGGAGAAGGTATGGCAATACGCGTACTGCAAACCATGCAGATTGACATATACGGATTGCGCAAAGAGCTGGAAACAGCTATCAGGGATAAAAACAATAAACCGCTGGCCAATATAAACAGCCTGCCGCTTACCAAGCAGGCAGAAAAAGTGATCCGTATCACCGTGCTCGAGGCAAAAGCATTGAAAAGCATGACAGTCGAAACAGAGCACCTGATGCTGTCAATCCTGAAAAACAAGGAGAACGTAGCTACTCAGATCCTGCATCAATATGAAGTGGATTATGAGCGTTTTAAAAATGAGCTGAGCATCCTTCAGGGAGACCGTCCCGTATCGGACTACGGCAATGATCCCGGATCTGAAGAGTTTGAAGAAGAGGACGAACGCCGCCAGTTTCAGCAACGCCGGCCGGCCGGTAATACCAAATCAAAAACCCCGGTGCTGGATAATTTCGGCCGCGACATTACCAAGATGGCCGAGCTGGGCAATCTTGATCCCATTGTAGGGCGGGAGCAGGAGATCGAACGCGTATCGCAGATACTTTCGCGCAGAAAGAAAAACAATCCCATCCTCATCGGCGAGCCGGGCGTCGGTAAGACAGCCATTGTAGAAGGTCTGGCGCTGCGTATCGTACAGCGCAAGGTATCGCGTGTACTGTTTGACAAACGTGTGATCAGCCTGGATCTCGCTGCACTCGTGGCAGGAACCAAATACCGCGGCCAGTTTGAAGAACGTATGAAAGCGATCATGAACGAGCTGGAAAAGAACCGCGATGTCATCCTGTTCATTGACGAAATACATACCATTGTGGGCGCCGGCGGCGCCAGCGGATCACTGGATGCCTCCAATATCTTCAAGCCTGCACTCGCCCGTGGCGACCTCCAATGCATTGGCGCCTCCACACTCGACGAGTACCGCATGTACATCGAAAAAGACGGTGCACTCGACCGCCGTTTCCAGAAGGTAATGGTAGAGCCGCCCAGTGTAGAGGAAACTATTACGATCCTGAACAACATTCGTCCGAAATACGAAGACTTTCATAACGTCACTTATGATCAGGAATCTATTGAAGCCTGTGTGAAACTCAGCGACCGGTATATGACCGACCGCCTGCTGCCGGACAAAGCCATTGATGTACTGGACGAAGTAGGCGCCCGCGTACATCTGAAGAACATCAACGTACCGCAGAATATCCTCGACCTTGAGAAGAAAATTGAGGACATTAAACAGGAAAAGAACAAAGTAGTCAAAAGCCAGCGCTTCGAAGAAGCTGCTGCGTTGCGGGATAAAGAAAAGCGGCTCGGTGAAGAACTGGAAAGCGCCAAGCTGGCATGGGAAGAAGAAGCAAAAAACAAACGCTACCCCATCCATGAAGAACATATCGCCGAAGTAGTCAGCATGATGACCGGCATACCGGTAATGCGGATGGTGGAAGCCGAAAGCGCCAAATTGCGCCGCATGGGCGAAGACCTGAAAGGCGCTGTGGTCGGGCAGGATGAAGCGATCCTCAAAGTCGTTAAATCTATTCAGCGCAACCGCGTAGGCTTAAAAGATCCCAGGAAACCAATTGGCTCATTTATATTCCTCGGACCAACCGGCGTAGGTAAAACCGAGCTGGCCCGTTCGCTGGCCCGTTACATGTTCGACAGCGAAGACGCCCTCGTGCGTATAGACATGAGTGAGTACATGGAAAAATTCTCCCTCAGCCGCCTGATCGGCGCACCTCCGGGATATGTAGGATATGAAGAAGGCGGACAACTTACGGAAAAGATAAGGCGCAAACCCTATTCCGTAGTGCTGCTCGACGAGATCGAAAAAGCGCATCCCGACATTTTCAACATTCTGTTGCAGGTGCTCGACGACGGGCAACTGACCGACGGCCTGGGACGGAAAGTGGACTTCAAGAACACACTGATCATCATGACGTCCAATATCGGTGCACGCCAGTTGAAAGATTTTGGAGAAGGTGTAGGTTTTGCCACGTCTGCTAAAGTGGGCAGCAGTGAAGAAGCAGCCCGCGGCGTGATCGAACGGGCGCTCAAGCGTACATTCTCTCCCGAGTTCCTCAACCGGATTGACGATGTGGTCATCTTCAATTCGCTGGAGCAGCAGCACATCAACGAGATCATAGACATCATCATGAAAAGCGTGCTGAAACGTCTGAATGCACTCGGATTCGCACTGACGCTAACCGAAAAAGCCAAACTCTTCATTGCTGAAAAAGGCTATGATCAGCAATTCGGAGCCCGCCCGCTGCACAGGGCGATCCAGAAGTACCTCGAAGATCCGCTGGCCGAAGAAATACTCAACCAGCAGATCAAAGAAGGCGATCATGTAACAGCCGATTACAACGATGATGAGAAGAAGATCTTCTTCACCATTGATCAGTCTGAAAGAAAAGTAGAAGAACCGACACCGGGAAGCAGTTAGTAAACAGGAAGGTGACGGATGTGTGTCATATATTGATGAGGCTGTCTCAAAAAAGAGACAGCCTCTTTTAATTATCCGGTTACACAATCAACGCACTCCTATTGAGCAGCTTGTTTCGTAAACTTTCCATGATATATATCTCCGCCGGATTGCACCCTGACCATATATACACCGGATGCAAGCGATGCAATGTCGAACGAAGTTTGTTGTCCGGACAGCCGGCCGGCTAAGACAGACCTCCCTGACATATCATATATCGTTACCTCGACAGGATGGCTGTCTGTTATCTTCCGCTCTATAACGATCTGCGTATGGGCAGGGTTGGGGTAGAGCGTAAATACGTCTTCCTGCGACAATCCCGGCTCAACACCCGTCCTTGCCAAACGGGCTGTGCCAATGCTCTGCATGCGCACCACAACAGTATCCGTAAAGCTGCATCCGTAGCTGTTGGTGGTATAAACGCTGTACGTGCCGGCAGATGTAACCTTGATCTTGCTGGTTGTTTCCCCGGTAGACCAGTAATAGCTTACCCCGTTTTCATATCCCGCATTCAGCCAAACCCCTTTGGGTAAGAGATTTACCGTATCCGGCAGATCGGGATAAGGATTGCTCAGGTACCATCCCTCTGCTGCAACAAGATTCGAAGGGGTTAACGCACTGTCGCAGGCAATATTGACGGGCACATATCCCAGACCGGCCACACGCTGCTGTTCCTGATGACATGAGACTGCTGAGTCATACCTGACGTGTGCCCATATTTCGTTACCTTTCAGGAGGTAATTGGCCAGGTAATGTGCATTGGATAATCTTTCGCTGTAGTAAAAGAAAGGCGCCCTGGAATGCAGCAGATCTGCGCTGCCCTGCTCCACAACAAACTGTACACCCGGCGCATGTTCCTTTAACATCTGCAGCCAGCGGTAGGCATCCCATGCGGGGATAGCGGGAAATGCATCCAGCCCGATCATCGTTGCCCCCGCCTGCACGGCCAGGTCAAGCTCATGAAATGCCTTGGCTATATGTACGGAGTCATCCGGATTCAATAGTTCTGCATCCGTAGTATCCCAATCCGTCATGACGGTCGTAGAGCGCCCCCACCACAAACCGAGCTGATGGCCGCTCTGTGGTACGAGCTGCAGAGAATCAGTTGCGTCTCCCATATTGTGTCCGTAAGAACGCGGGAATAACAGCGTATCACCTTCCTGCCAGTGTGAGGTAAATTTAAACGTATAATTCATTTTATAGAATTTCTTATAAACACCGGTAGGTGTCCAGAGCATTATCCGGTGGTAGCCGTTCCGCTGCAGGTACTCGTTCATGGACCGTGCATACGGACCATAACCCACTATATCCGGCCTCGGATAATCCCCCCTGAAACCATATGGGTTGGACGCGCTGGTATCGGCTGTAAATGCCGAATGATGACCGGCTATCGGCCTGTTGTCCCGGGTGTAAGATACCTGGTCGCCGTATAACTGGTGGAAATAGTTTTTATACGGCTCCAGCAAGGTCAGCCAGGGGCGGCAGTGATCATTGCGGTACTTAAACCGTACCGAGATACGGTATGTCCTTTCTTCCTCCGGCCTGATATCGCCGAAGGGATCGTATTTCATCGGCCTGTGCTCCCCGGCTCCCTCATCCCTGTTGGCCATTATATGCACCTGCCAGTTTTTCCCGCTTGAGGAAGGATGACCACCCGGGCTTTCCGTTCTCATAAATATATCATGCTTATAATCAGTCAGCGGGTACTGGAAACTAACCCCTACTGTGTATACATCATTACCTAAAACGGACACGGGAGCATACTGGGATCTGGGATAATTCTGCCCGCCGCCATAATAGGAAGGAGTATCGGGGTTATGGAACAGGGTATCCTCATCACCATCATTGTGAAAATCACGTACATATACCTCTGTCGTGTCGAAACGAAAGCCCGCTACGTAAAAGTCGCCGATCCCGCTGGTATCGCCGGTAGTATTATTAAAATGAAAAATAAGGTCATAACCATCACTGAACGTTTCTGCAGTCACATCCGGAGTTACTATGCAGGGATAACCGTTGCCGCCGCCGTCTTCCCATACCTTTAGCGAATTTGGTGATTGTATGACAGCACCCGTTGCGCTATCCGTGACCGTAACGGATCTGGTAACAGGGTTATAATACGTTTGCACCGAAAGCTGCGCATGGGCGCAGGCCGGGATAAGCCATAACAAAAGAAATACTTGTTTCATACAGCATTTTTTGAGGTTAAAAAAGGGTGTTTGAATGTAACCGAGCGCTCGTGCTACCTGATGTAGCCCTGTAAAAATTCAAAAAATACAAATGCTCCTGTATGGTAAAACCCGCAATAACTTTTTACGCGCCCGCAACAGAAGCGATCAAATCCCTCCGGGAAAAGAGATATGAATACATGAAAATGAAGTCGTTTGTTATACTTCAGGCAGCTTATATAATTTGTGTAACATTTTGTTTTACGTAAATTTGATCCGATTGCAGAGGCATGTAATTATACGCCCTGCCACAACAAAAAATCACACTACCGATGCAAACAGGAAAAATCATAAAACGTACATTTCTGACACTGGGGATCATTATCGGATTATTACTCCTGACACTGATCCTGGCCCCCTTCCTTTTTAAGGATAAAATATTCGCGATCGTTAAAACAGAGCTCAACAAACAACTGAATGCCGTTGCAGACTTCCGCGATGTGGATATCTCCCTGCTGCGCAGCTTTCCCCAGCTCTCTGTCGGCATCGAAGACCTCAGCATTGCCAATCTTACCCCGTTTGAAGGCGACACACTGATCTCCGCCCGTAGCATACAGGTATCGCTCGATCTGATGAAGGTGATCAAAGGGGAGTATGAGATCCGTAAGGTAGCCATTATCCGGCCGCGTATCCATGCGCTCGTGAATGAGCAGGGCGTAGCCAACTGGGATATCGTCAAACCGGACACAACGGCTGCAAAGCCGGAAGATACTTCCGCTCCTGCACCTTTTGCTGTACAGTTACAGAAATACAGCATAGAGGAAGCCTATATCTTTTATAAAGACGCCAAAAGTGGCATGCAGGCAGAGCTATATAATCTCACCCACAGCGGCAGCGGGGACTTTACCAGCGACAAATTTGTCCTCCGTACCAAAACCAATGCCGATGCCGTCAGCTTTATTCAGGGGAACATCCCTTACCTCACACGGGTAAAAACCATTCTGAATATCGATCTGGATATTGATAACAACAATAAAAAATACAGCTTCAACACAGATGCCATACAGCTCAACGGACTGAAACTGAGCGCGGGTGGATTTGTACAACTACCTGACGAAAAAAATACGGTAATAGATGTTTCCTTCAAAACTCCATCGAATGACTTCAAAGACATTCTGTCTCTTGTTCCGGGTATTTACCAGAAAGATTTTAAAGACATCAAAACAACCGGTAAGCTCGCACTCGACGGATTTGTAAAAGGCACACTGAATGAAAAACAATTGCCTGCATACCGTGTCAACCTGCTGATCGAGAACGGCTCATTCCGCTACCCGGATCTGCCACAGGCCGTAACAGATATCCAGATCAAGCTGCAGGCCGACAACCCGGACGGCGTAACGGATCATACCGTTGTGAACCTGGAAAGGGGCCATATCGTTTTCGGGGGTGCCCCGTTTGATTTCCGCTTATTGCTGAAGAACCCCGAAACCAGCCAGTGGATTGACGCGGCTGCCAAAGGACGGCTCGATCTCTCGCAGATGCAGCAATTCGTACCACTCGAAGCGGGGACAAAATTAACCGGCATTATCCTTGCCGATATGGCCATCCGGGGGTCCATTGCAGCGGCACAGAAAAAGCAGTTTGAAAAAATAGACGCTTCCGGCAGTATTGACATCAGCAATCTCTTCTACGCAGCCAAAGACTACCCGGACGGCATACGTATCAGCAGCCTGCTGCTTAAATTCAATCCGAAAAATGTTACAGTTTCCAATCTCAAAGGCTCCTATCTGCAAACCAATTTCTCCGGCGACGGGTATGTCAATAATCTGCTGAATTACTATCTCAACAACGATCCGCTCGACGGCACAATCAATATCGCTGTTGACAAGGTGGATGTAAACAAATTTATGGGAGACGCCTCCGCAGCGCCGGAGCAGCAACCACCTGCAGCGGAAGCGCCTGCCGGCAGCACACAAGTATTTATCGTACCGGCTAACCTCAACATTACACTCAATGCCAAAGCAGGCCAGGTAATCTACGACAAGCTCGTGCTTTCCGACGTAAAAGGCACTGTAGCCGTACGTAATGAAACCGTTTATCTGCAAGGTCTTTCGGGAAAAGGTCTGGACGGGTCCATGCAGATTGACGGATCTTACAGTACCAAAAATGATAAAAAGAATCCCGACATTCACCTGAGCTATAAGCTCCAGGGACTGGATATAGAAAAAACATTCGCGACCTTCAATACGGTAGAAAAGATGATGCCTGCCGGGAAATACATGTCCGGAAAAATGACCTCCAACCTGACCGTAAAAGGGAAGCTCGACCAGGGAATGAATCCCGTGCTGAACAGTCTGAACGGTCAGGGCGATCTGCTGCTGATAGACGGCGTGCTCAGCAAGTTTGAACCGGTAGAGCAACTGGCGGCAAAGCTGAACATCAAACAACTGCAGAAAATTTCCCTGAAGGACATCAAAAATTATTTCCGTTTTGAAAACGGACGGGTAACGGTGGATCCGTTCAAATTCAATCAGTCCGGAATTTCTTTTGATGCCGGCGGCAGTCATGGGTTTGACCAGACATTACAATATGCTGTGAATCTGTCTGCACCGCGCTCCGTTTTAGGAAGCCAGGGCAATGCGCTGATCAATAACCTGGCCAGCCAGGCTAAAGCCAAAGGCATTCCGGTAGAGATCGGCGAAACGATCAATCTGGCTGTAAAGATCGGCGGTACAATTAACAAACCGGTGATAGAGACTAACCTGAGAGAAGCTGCCGGCAATGCTATAGAAGACCTGAAGAAAAAGGTAGAAGCAGAAGTAAAGGCCAAAGCAGATAGTGTGAAGCGCGTTGTAACGGACAGCTTAAATGCCGTAAAGGCAAAGGCGGAAGCCGAGGCCCGGAAGGCTGCGGAAGATGCCAAACAGGCTGCAAAGAAAGCCGCAGAAGATGAGCTGAAAAGACAGCTCGCCGGTAAAAAAGACAGCACCAACCTGAAGAAAGATCTTGAAAAAGCAGGACAGGATGCCGGAGATAAAGCTAAGGATGCGCTGAAGGGAATTATGAAAAAGAAGAAATAGGTTTTAGATAGCAGGATATTTACCCATACCCTGCCAAATGTCTGCTTAAAATTATTGTTGTCCGGCAAAAGCTGTCATTGCGGCCTCCGAGCCGCAATCGTATGAAATGACACGACACTTAACAAATCCCATCATTAATACAAGACGATCCCGGATCAAGTCCGGGATGACATGTCTTTTTGATAGCTGCTCCATTACATTATTTTTCATAACGCAATTTCTTCCAAGGTCAGGCAAGGTGGTTTTCCCCCGGACAATAGTGGCTTAAAATTATGAACCCAATCCCCGTATTCGTACCACGCATCAGCCCGCGCCTGTCCTATGTACTGGGCTGGCTGTTTGAGGAACGGATCGGTACAGGGTTTCGTATTGTAACCAGCGAAGCGGAAGCGGTGACGTTGCCTTTTTGTATCGCGTACGGAACTGCGTTATCTCATTGTTTATCTATCCCGGATACCGGATTATTATGGGAACAATCTGTAAGGCCACAGGCGCCGGCAGCCGGTACCTGGCAGGATCTGCCGGTTATTTTTTCATCTCCCGCAACCAGCTATACGCTTCAGTTTGACCTTTTCTCCGCCCTGTTTTTTCATATCAGCAGGTACGAAGAATATCTTCCTTATACACCGGATAAGCACGGCCGTTACCCGGCAGCAGAAAGTCTTCTATACAAAAGCAATTGCCTGGAGCGGCCGTTAGCGGACGAATGGATACAGGCCTTCCGGTTGTTGCTGCAACAGGAATATAATCTCCCCATACCCACACCGACATTTTCTTTTCAGCCCACCTACGATATAGACATCGCCTGGTCGTATAAGCACAAGGGTTGGAAACGTGCTACCGGCGCCATGCTGAAAGACCTGCTCACCGGTAATTTCAGTGCCGTTAAAGATCGTCTGGCCACCGGTGCAGAAAAAAAGAAAGATCCCTATGACGCCTTTGACACCATGCAGGCATGGCATCACCGGTACGGGCTGCATCCTTATTACTTCATACTGGCTTCCCTGCGCACCACCGCTTTCGACAAAAACATCTCCCCCGGGCAGCCCGCCATGCAGGCATTGATCCGGCGGTTGGCCTCAGACGGCGCCATTGGCATACACCCTTCCTATTATTCGGATCAATATCCCCAATACCTGAGCGACGAAAAGAAACAACTGGAAAACATACTCCGGAAAGAGATCGTTTTTTCACGACAGCATTATATCAGAATGAAGCTGCCGGATACCTGCCAGATGCTGCTCCGTGCCGGCATCACTGACGATTTCAGTATTGGGTATGGCACACATCTGGGCTTCCGTGCGGCTACAGGAGAATCATTTCTTTGGTATGATCTCACAACAGAGAGCGTAACGACACTTCGTCTGCATCCTTTCTGTTTCATGGACACCACAGCGCGGTACGAGACCGGGCTAACAGCGATAGAAGCCTTCACAAAGCTTGAGCAGACGGCGCTGCTGCTTAAGACAACCCATAGCCGGCTGATCACAATATTCCATAACTTTTCGCTGGGCACGGATCCGGAATGGGATGGCTGGGCAGAAGCGTATCATGGTTTTCTACAGCAGCAATCGGAGTCCGGGGAAAAGCATTGTTGACCAGCACATTACCATCTCTTTCAATCATTTCCTTTTCGAAATAATATTGCAGGCATGAATTTTACGGGAATAACTTAGACGATGATTAGCTGCTGCCTGTCGTGAGGGATGATCATCAGCAATCAGCGCACTGGCTATTAAACAATCTTTTTAACCGAATAAAATCATTACCAATGAAACAAACAAAGCAGCCATCCGAAGAATCACAGGAAGAACGGAAAGACGAGGCCTTTCCCGGATATCCGTCTTATCCTGCAAAAGATGATATCTACCGTAAGGGTGAAGAAGAACCATATACGGAAGAGGAACCCGCCGAAGAAAAAACGCCTTCGCTGGACGATGGGCTGGACGTACCGGGCGCGGAGCTGGATGATGCCAACGAATCTATAGGCTCAGAGGACGAGGAAAACAATTATTACAGCCTGGGCGGAGATCAGCATACGGATCTGGAGGAACATGATGGCTGACAGACCGGTATATTTTGAGGAATGAGAGGGGAGGGGGGAATGAGGACAAGATGAATCATTCATTCCTCACCTTCCGGTGTATGAAGTTGTCGGTTCCGGGGTAGTATCTCCTGGCTTTACTTTAATGCGTAAAGATAGTTTACCAGTGTACCATAATGGGCCGGTTCGGATTATCAACTATTATAAGCATCAGCGCCAAAGCTGATAATACCACAGGATGGTTGCAATTCCTAAATATACGATTAAAAGCAAGCTGCGGCCCCGGGTTCTTCTGCCCGTGTACTATTTCAATTCCACTTGGTACGATTAAAAGAATTTAGGGATAGTTTTTAGCTCTCTTTCTAAAAGAATTTCAATTCCACTTGGTACGATTAAAAGACGGTTCACCCGGCGTGCTGCCCACGGACGAAAAACATTTCAATTCCACTTGGTACGATTAAAAGGACAAGTCCACGGACTTGCTCATGCCTTTCACGTATTTCAATTCCACTTGGTACGATTAAAAGTGTCAAACATTGTTTAACATATTTATTATAATAAAATTTCAATTCCACTTGGTACGATTAAAAGATAAACCTGTTACAGGAACTTGAAACACTGGCGGCATTTCAATTCCACTTGGTACGATTAAAAGTGTTTGTCACCCAATCGCAGCCGCGCCTGAATCATCATTTCAATTCCACTTGGTACGATTAAAAGAGCGGAGCAAAAGCAGTTGGCCACGCTGGGATTTTATTTCAATTCCACTTGGTACGATTAAAAGTCTGGAAACTTATTCCGGCCTGATCTGTCATGATATATTTCAATTCCACTTGGTACGATTAAAAGACTGCTCTGCAGGAAACCGGCAGCATCACCGAAGAGTTATTTCAATTCCACTTGGTACGATTAAAAGGGTGCGCGTTTGCAGACCAATGACGTGGAAAATTTATTTCAATTCCACTTGGTACGATTAAAAGCATATGAAAAGCAACGTACAACCTACACGGGACAATTTCAATTCCACTTGGTACGATTAAAAGTGTTGCAACAGCAGGGCAACACATTGTTAAATATATTTCAATTCCACTTTGGTACGATTAAAAGCCAAAGCTCTTTATGCTGGCTCTGCATTTTTGCAATTTCAATTCCACTTTGGTACGATTAAAAGCTGTAATGCAGCCAGCAAATCATTACGTACCCCAAATTTCAATTCCACTTTGGTACGATTAAAAGTCGGGGAATAATATAAATCCAATTATAGGCAAACTAATTTCAATTCCACTTTGGTACGATTAAAAGCCAGATACGTAAGCCATGCAGGCTGGAATATATCATTTCAATTCCACTTTGGTACGATTAAAAGGCCTTTCTGAAGGTAGTCGCGGTACTGATCCAGGTATTTCAATTCCACTTTGGTACGATTAAAAGTGCTGATTTCTTAGCTAAGCATTGGGCATCTAATATTTCAATTCCACTTTGGTACGATTAAAAGCCCCCCTACCAATATGGCGGACAGGCATATATAAATTTCAATTCCACTTTGGTACGATTAAAAGAAGTGGCAAATGCTAACCAGAAAGCCCGGCGCTAATTTCAATTCCACTTTGGTACGATTAAAAGTAAGCTGCGGGAACAGCTTAAACAGCAGCTCGAAGATCATTTCAATTCCACTTTGGTACGATTAAAAGCTCACATCCCATGAGCGAATAGG
>JBBCJI010000009.1:0-8990 GCA_037190845.1 Flavipsychrobacter sp.
CATCATCCATCCCTGCATCCGACGCCGGACGGGGGCTATATATTAGGGGGGCTGTCCGAGTCCCCGGCAGCCGGGGACAAGAGCCAGGGGTCACAAGGAGGTTATGATTACTGGGTCGTAAAGATAGATTGGAGTGGGGCCAAACAATGGGATGCCCGCTTCGGGGGGAGCAACGACGACCAACTTCTTTCCCTGCATCCGACGCCGGACGGGGGGTATATTTTAGGGGGGATGTCCCAGTCCCCGGCAAACGGGGATAAGAGCCAGGGATCACAAGGAGACGGTGATTACTGGGCCGTAAAGATAGATGGAAGTGGGGCCAAACAATGGGATGCCCGCTTCGGGGGGAGTGGCGGCGACCAACTTCAATCCGTGCATCCGACGCCGGACGGGGGATATATTTTAGGGGGGATGTCCGCTTCCCCGGCAGACGGGGACAAGAGCCAGGGGTCACAAGGAAACTATGATTACTGGGTCGTAAAGCTGGAGGGTACGCTCTCTGGCTGGACCGGGGCCGTCTCCACCTCGTGGGCAGACCCTGCCAACTGGAGCAATAACGCGGTACCCACCGCTTCGGATGATGTAATTATTCGTGATGTGAGTAGCGCCAGTGGTAATTTCCCGGTGCTGGCTGCCGATGGCGAGGCGGGCAGCGTCACCATCGATGCCAATGCCACGCTTACCATAAACAGCGGTGAGTCGCTGACGGTCCATGATGCGCTGACCAACAACGGCACGGTGACGGTAGCGAGCGGCGCCAGCCTGGTACAGGCTACCGGCAGCACGCTGGCCGGCACGGGCGCCTATAACGTAGCACGGGCGATCCCAGGCGGCACCTCGTTTGTGAGCTCACCGGTAAATAATATTTCGGTATCTGGCTTCGGCGTCACGCCCACAGGCCCCGATGGGGGCCAGGTGGTGCCGAACCAGCAAAACCCCTGCAATCCCAATTCCGTAGATGCATCCTCACCTTACGGCAACATCCTGGAGCTGCGGGAGAACCCTGCCTCTGTGCTTAACGGCTGTGCGCAATCGCTCTGGCATGTAAAGTCTGCGGGCAACCTGGAGAACGGGCGCGGCTACTCACTCGGCGTCCCTGCGGGCACGCTGGTGTTCAGCGGAACAGTCAACAACGGAGATGTCAGCTATACAGGGCTGACGCGCCAGTCCGGTACGCTTTCGGATGGTCAGGGCTCTACAGTCAGTCGCGGCTGGCACCTGGTGGGCAATCCCTATCCAAGCCCGGTGACGCTGGAGGGCAGCGACCTGACGGCGATGGGCTTTGATGGCCAGACCCATCGGTATAACAATGGTTCCTGGGTGGTGAGCGATCCGCTGAGCCCGGTTACGATAGCCGTTGGTCAGAGCTTCCAGGTACGTAAGACCTCGGAAGGGGGTACGGCAGACTTTGTGTTTACCAATGCGATGCGCACTGCCGGTGATCCTGCCTTCTACAAGCCCACGGCAAGCCGTGAGCGCTACCTGAACATCCGGCTGCGGCAGGGTGGCGACACCGATCAGGCTATGGTGTACTTCATGGCCGATGCCACGGATGGTTTTGATGCGCCTTACGATGCGAACCGGCTGGCTGACGGTGGTGATTTGCCGATGGTCTATACGCTGTCTGGTGATGAGCGGCTCAGCTATAACGGGCTGCCCCTGCTAAGTCCGGGTGAGACGAAGAGCGTACCGCTGAGTGTACGTACCAAAGCGGGCAGTACCGGCACGCTCATCTTCCATGATATACCAACGCTCCAGGCGCGGGTGACGCTTGAGGACCTGAAGCTGAACAAGACCTATCCATTGAGCGAGGGGTATGCGTACGTGTTCACCACGGATGCGGGCGACAGCCGTGACCGTTATGTGCTTCATTTCCAAGGTGACTTTCCGTCCGGGGTCTCTTCGTTCTCCGGGGATGGTGATATAAGAATGTTCCCGAACCCTGCGGGGGGCAGTGTAACGCTGCTGCTGGGTGATGGCCACGGCTACCGGGATGCCACGGTGACGGATCTGTCGGGCCGTGCGGTCAGGTCTCATACCCTGAGTGGCAGTGATCTGCAGACGCTGGATATTGCCGGTCTGCCCTCTGGTGTTTATTTCATCCGGTTGACGGGTATTGAAAACACTACACTGAAGCTCATTAAACAATAAAGAACAATGCTCCATGCGCTACAGGTGAAACATCATCCCGTAGCGCACGGAGCTTAAAACAAACAAGAGATGAACAACACACACATCACAACAATATTGCTGCTGGCGTTGCTGCTGGTATGCTCCCTTTCCGCTACAGCCCAGGTGCCTCCGCCTCCTCCACCCCAGGAAGTTCCTCTGGATCCTTTATCATGGGCCCTGCTGGGCGCCGGTGGTGCGGCCGCGGTCAAAAAGTACAGGGATATGAAGAAGAAAAGGAAGAATGATGATACGGGGAAATGAGATCATCCCGGCTACTGCTCAATTTTACAATTAATTTTCCGGACGCTGAGGATCTCGTTGTTTTCCTGCCTGACGGTCGTCAGGCAGGAAAACACATGCTGCTTCTGTGTAAAAAATACACTACTCTGTGTATCTGAAAGTCTTTTACCATTACAAGCATACCATAAAATCATCAAATGGCGCAATACCTGGTTAGGTTGCTTAAACCTTTCGGCCCGGAAGAAAGGAAACTGGCCCTGTTCTTTATCAAGCTGCTGCTGATCTGGCTGTCCTGGAAAGTCATTATTTTCATACTCGGAGAAGAGAGCGTTCCTTTACACGAAAGGATGTTTCCGGCGTTGAGCGCGCAATGGGAAGCATGGAACCTGCAAATAGCAAGTTTCATTATAGAGCGAAGCGCAGCGCTGCTGAAACTATTTGGGTACGAAGCATATGCATCACAGCGGATTGCCTGGATTAAGGATACCAGCGGTGTTATTATGGGCAATTACTGCATCGGTATCCAACTAATGTATTACTATGTGCTGCTGCTGCTGGTTAGCCCTATGCGCATATACAAAAAGACAGGTGGCATGATAACAGGTATAGTGGTTACCTTTCTTCTGAACATTGCCCGGGTAGCGGGTTTGTGCCTGGTGGCGCTGTACATCCCTCAATATATGTTCATCGCCCACGACCATGTTTTCAATATTATTGTTTTTGGCACCCTCATCGGGATCTATTACCTGCTGACCAAAAACGCCGTGCGACCGCGTAAAACGCAACGAGACCCGGTGGACGATGCTCCTCCCGGTCCGTAGCGGCAATATGTCCGGGCAGTTTGCAGCAATACAGCGCAAAATATTGTACCTTCACCCGCCGCGAAATCTTTTTTAGCTTCATGATTTTCAGAGTGCTGCTTACGATAAACCTGCTTTTTCTGCGCCCGGATATATGGGCACAGCAACAGGACGGGCTTATAGTAGTTCCCGTTAAAGACGGTCTGGCCATCGTCCATAAAGTATGGGAAGGTGAAACGGTCTTTACGATCGCCGGCCTATATCATGTGCCGCCTGCAATGCTTGCCGATGCCAATGGTATCAGCTATCAGGAGAATGCTATTCAGACGAAATCAGAATTGCTGGTGCCGGTAGGGGTATATAACCAGTTGGCGAACAAGCCTGCTGATCCGCAGCAGGCAATGCCATTGTATTATCAGGTACGTCCGGAAGATGATTTGTATCGTGTCAGCTGGCGGTCTAATGTATCGCCCAATAAGCTGAAGCACTGGAACAAGTTGCAAGATGGTAAGCTTGTAGCCGGAAAATACATGCTGGTTGGCTGGGTGTCTTATGATACGGCTCATATTTCGCTGGCGGCCCGGCAACATACAGATTTGCCCGTGCCGGTTCCCAATGTTACAGATCCGCCGCCGGCTTCTGCAAAAGTTCCGGTTACCACATTGGAAGAATTGTATCAGAAACAGGTGCAGGACGGACATAATCTTATCACCGAAAAAGGAACCGCTGCGTTTTTCCGTATGCCGGTCAAGTCTTCCGGCGATGTTTATGCATTTCATAGTACGGCGCCTAAAGGAACGGTGATAAAGATCATGAATCCGGGTACGGGCAGGGTGGCCTATGTGAAGGTGCTTGGGCCATTACCGAATACCAGGCAGTATCACAATGCGATTATCGGCATATCCGACCGGGCCAAGTCACAATTAGGCGTGCGCGAAAACAAGATGTGGTGTGAATTGTCTTATACGGGATATTAACTTGAATGATGAGTTATGAATGATGAATTCCCCCGATCATCATTCATAACTCATCATTCATAACTCATAACTCTATCGGTGAAACTGCTTATTGTCCGGTTTTCGTCAATTGGTGATATCGTACTCACATCACCTGTAGTCCGTTGTATCAAGGACCAGATACCCGGTGCAGAGATCCATTACCTGACCAAAAGCGCCTTCCGGGAGATTGTTGCTACTAATCCTTACCTCGATAAGATATTTTATTTGTCGGATGACCTGAACGGTTTACTGACGGATCTGAAGCGCGAACAGTATGATTATATAATTGACCTGCACCATAATCTGCGTACGGCACGGGTAAAGCACGCGTTGGGTATTAAAAGTTTCAGCTTTCCCAAGCTGAATATCCGCAAATGGCTTCTGGTACATACGAAAATGAACCTGATGCCGGATACAAGTATTGTAGACCGCTACTTTGAAGCCGTTTTACCTTTGGGTGTGCACAATGATGGGAAAGGTCTTGATTATTTTATTCCGGACCAGGCAAGCGATGTTTGTAGCGGTCTGCCGGAAAGCCATCGTATGGGTTTCGTTGCCTGTGTCATCGGTGGGTCCTACTATACCAAAAGATTGCCTGTTGCAAAATGGACCGAATTATGTGCGATGACCCCACATCCCGTCGTACTGCTTGGCGGACAAGAAGATCAGGCAGCAGGAGGCCAGATTGCGGCAGCTTATCCCGGCCGGGTATATAATGCCTGCGGCATATACAGCCTGAATGAATCTGCCCGTCTCATACAGGGTGCGCGGGTCGTAGTAAGCAATGATACCGGTCTGATGCACATTGCCGCCGCATTTCAGAAGCCGGTCATTTCCCTGTGGGGAAATACGACACCTGCATTCGGAATGTACCCATATTACGGCAATAATAATCTCAACGACCGCCCGGCGCCGCAATCGGTGATCATGGAAAATAAAAAATTATCCTGCCATCCGTGCAGCAAACTCGGATATGATGCCTGTCCCAGAGGGCATTTCAGGTGTATGAACAGTCTCGATATGAACCAGGTAGCGATAGCGATCGGGAAAAACTGGTAGTGGTGTTTTATTGCAGCACCGGACAGTAAAAAAGTAATAATAGTCCGCACTAATATATTGCTGCCTGGGGATGGTGTTTTTTGATGCGTGTTTATTACATTTGTATTACATGAAGTGTAACAAAATGAAAAAATCCATTATTGGGGTTGGGATCGTGGTATATGCATTGACAGGAGTAATGACTTCATATGCACATAAATCTGAGCATCCTATATCAGAAAGCCTGCATTTTATAGAGAATAAAACCCAGTGGCCGGAAGAGGTAAAATACCGTGCCGGTGTGCCGGGAGGGGCTGTTTTTATTACAGACAAGGGATTCGTATATAATTATCACAGTGAGGAAGACTTGCAGCGTATACATGATATGACAAATGGTGGAAGTGATATTTCAAATGAACTGGTACGCTATCATGCTTACCGGGTAAATTTTATCGGAGCTAATAAAAATATTGCATATGATACGATAGAAAAGCGTCCGTTTTATCATAACTATTTTATTGGTAATGATCGTTCGAAGTGGGCAGGTGGGGTAAGTTTGTATGGGCGCGTTGTGCAGCGGAATGTGTACGATGGAATAGACGTGGCCATATACAGTAGCGGGCAGTCCCTTAAATACGATTTTATTGTAGCACCGGGAGCGGATGTCGATAAAATTGCCCTGTCATTTGAGGGGGTACAACCACGGCTGGATGATAAAGGAAACCTTTATATAAAAACAACTGTTAATGAGGTGCTGGAGCAGGCGCCCTATGTATATCAGGAGATAGATGGCCGGGAAGTAGAAGTGCGATGTAATTACAGTCTGGTAAAAGGTCGTCTTTCTTTTCATTTCCCGGAAGGATATAGTCGGAATCATCCGCTGGTGATTGATCCCCAGTTGGTATTTGCAACATACAGCGGCGGCGGCGGCGGCACTACCGGTTTTTACAGTTATTCTACGACCTATGATGCCGCAGGTAATCTCTATGCCGGCTCCCAGGCACATCAGGCCGGATGGCCGGTGACAACAGGCGCCTTTCAGGCTGTATATATGGGAGGGCAGGATGTCGCTATTAATAAATATAGCAGTGATGGAAGCGCTTTGATATACTCTACATATTATGGAGGTACCGGCCAGGATTTACCGTATGCAATGATCGTAAATGAGCAGAATGAGTTGGTGGTGACCGGCCAGACAACTTCAGCTAATCTGCCGTATACGACTGGTTGTTACGACAGTACACTGGGCGGGGCCAGGGATATTTTTGTAGCGCATTTTAATACGACCGGGACAGGGCTGATCGGGTCTACTTACGTGGGTGGTACAACAGGTAATGATATTGATGCATTGGATATGACCGCTGCAAGTCAGACTGCGCAGCATAAAACCAGCCCTGTAGAAGTTATCTGCCGTCCAAACGGAGATATTTGGGTTGTAAGCAATACTGCTGCGTCTGATTTTCCCGTTACGCCCAATGCGCTTCAGCCCGCCAAGGCAGGCAGCTCAGGACTCGACGTTGTGTTGTTCCGCTTAAATGCCAATTGTTCACAGCTCTTATACAGTACGTATATTGGTGGTACAGGTAATGATGTCGGATTTGGTATTGCGTTTGATCTGGACGGGAATGTGGTGATCTGTGGTGGTACCCAGAGTAATAATTTCCCGGTTACATCGGGGGTATTGATCAATACTGCTCCGGGAGGCTCCTGGGATGGGTTTGTCACTGTCGTAAATCCGGTTACGGGTAATCTGCTTAGGTCTACCTACCTGGGAACGAATAATACCGATCTGGCCATTTTTCTGCAAATTGAGCCGGTTACCAATTACATATATGTGATGGGGCATACAAAAGGAGATTATCCGATTACCCCGGGAGCATATCATATTACCGCATCAGATATTTTTATTGATGTGTTGTCTTCTGACTTGACGTCTTCCCTGCGTTCTACCCGGTTGGGCAACCCGCAATCAGGTACAGCCTATGCACCGTCTGCATTCCTGCTGGATATTTGCGGCAATGTATATGTTGCCGGACTCCGGGCTGCAGCAGGTCTTCCTTTGAAAGAGGAGGTTGAGGCGGCTCAGAGGCCTTTCTGGTTTGGGGTGTTGCAAAAAGGTTTTTCGGACCTGTTGTTTGCTTCTTATTTTGGTACGAGTGCAGACCATTCGCATGTAGGGGTGCATCGTCTGGATCCCGCCGGTGTGGTATACCATTCCGTCTGTTGTAATTCCACTACATACCCCACTACAACTGGTGTCTGGGCCGAACGCAAAAACCCTACACAATCCGGGCAGGATATCATCAGCTTCAAGTTTAATTTTGATGCCTCCGGTGTCCGGGCCGGTTATCGGATTGAGGGTGGCAGTGATACAGGGTGCGCACCTTTTTTCGTTGATTTTGTCAATACTTCTATTATCGCCGACACGTTTTTATGGGATTTCGGTGACGGGAATTTTTCTACGGAGCGGTCACCGGTTTATACCTATTCCGTACCCGGTACCTACCGTGTAAGTTTGTATGCCAATAATGACAGCGCCTGTGTTACACATGATACATTCCAGCGTGTAATCGTTGTATATCCTTCTCCTCAGATATCTGTATCCGGTGATACGATCACCTGTGTCAATAATCCGGTACAATTGCATGCGAATCTGATCTATGATCCTACTGTAGGCATGTCCATTGCCTGGACGCCTGCCGCAGGCCTGGATAACCCTTCCTCTACAGATCCATGGGCCAGTCCGTTGCAGGATGTTACTTATAAGGCTGTAGTAACGCTCGACGGTGGTTGTCAGGATGAAGATTCGATCCACATTGTTGTTATACAGGGTTTCGAACTTGATAATGAAGATACAGCGATCTGTCTCGGAGAAACAGTCGTCACGCGTGTCACGGGCGATAACCGCTACACCTATACCTGGACACCGTCGCAGGGGGTATCGAACACAAGCGCCATGGCACCGCAGATCACGCCCGACAGTACACGTACCTATGTCGTTACTGCAACCTTTCCCGGCTGCCGCGACAGCATACGTTCTTTTGAAATAGATGTACAACCGGTGCCGACGGTACATGCCGGAGACGACCAGATTTTATGCTTCGGGGATACACTGACGTTAACGCCCGAAGTCCTCCCGCCCGATTATCCCTTCTATACCTATACCTGGGACCCGGCCGGAGCGCTTGATCCCGCACCCAATGTACCCAACCCTATATTTACCGGCTACCAGACGGCTACCCTCACACTTACGGTTACGACTCCGGCCGGTTGTACCGGTAATGATGATATCCTGCTCGAAGTAATAGAACCGGATATCATTGAAGCCTCCAATGACACACTGATCTGTCCCGGTGATACGATCCAGCTTCATGTCTGGGGCAGTCAGGTATCACAGATATGGCTGCCGTCATACTATATCAGCGATACACTGAGTGCAGATCCGTATGTGTATCCCGTTACCTCGGTAACGTATACGGTATATGGCCGTGATATTTACAATTGTCTGGATACCCAAAGTGTGCATGTGCGTGTACTGCCGGCAGCGGTGGTATCAGTTCCCGATTCGACCCGTATCTTCCCCGGGGAGTCGTACCAGCTCGATCCGGGTGGTAACTGTCTGTACTTTGAATGGTTCCCGCCGCTGGGATTGTCGGATCACCGGATCTCCAACCCGGTAGCACAGCCGGAAGTAAACACACGGTATTTCGTTACCGGCCGTACGGAAGACGGCTGTATCGCC
>JBBCJI010000010.1:0-122772 GCA_037190845.1 Flavipsychrobacter sp.
TGACAGATTTCTGCCCAACGCGCTGCGTTGGGTTCTGTATATGCTGCCCCTGCGGGGCGGTGTTGTTACAGATCCTCAAAATGTAAAAAGTCATCCACGTAAAAAACATGGTAGGCCTGATAACCCCAAAAGGCTGAAAGCCTTGGATACATACAGCCTGGGGCAACGCCCCGGGATATGGGCAAAAAACAATATCACCTGCGCCCTGAAAGGGCAATATAGAATGCAACAACCCTGCTTGCGAGGGGAGATAGAGAGGGGTGTACTTTTATCCCGAACTCAGGTTATTAATAATCACCGGCAGGAGCTTAACGCCGTGCCTGCTTCACAACCTTCTCCGTCTTCAGCAGGTAGCCCTGCGCATCCGTGATCCGCAGCATATACACGCCGTCCGCTACGCCTGACAGATCTATCCCGCTGGCATGATCCTGATGCAACACCACACGCCCTTCCATACTGCTCAGCGTGGCCGTTACCGGTACGGAGGCGGAAATGTAGACGCGGTCTTGAGCGGGGTTGGGGTAGACGCGCACAAAGATATCAGACTGTGTGTCAGATACAGACAAGTTGTTGACCGTATGCACATTTGATGTATCGGTACACCCTTCCCGAGTTGTCACCACTACCGAATAATCATCATTCTCCGTTACGGTGTAGACACTGTTCGTAGCGCCGTCAATCTTTTGGCTGTTGCGCAGCCATTGGTAAGCGATATAAGGCTGGGTAGTGCCCAATACATTTTCGTTGACCGTGAGCCGGGCATCGGGAGCCGGCAGGGTAAGATGCAGCAAAATATTGCTGTCGCAGCCGGCAGCGCTCAGATACGGGAAAGTATACGTGCCCGAAGCTGTCAGGGTATCATGATCAAACACATATATGGCGCTGCACGAAGTATCATACAGCTCTCTAATATGCGGATCACTGGTTATCGTAAGATGCAGGACAATGCTGCTGTCGCAGCCTGCAGCATTGGGATACCGGCGGACATAGGTACCGGCAGCCGTCAATGTATCGCCATAAAAAACATAACCGGCAGCGCAGGAAGTGTCATACAATTCTGTTCCGGAAACGTTACATGCGGAAAGCTTCAAAAGATAATTACCCAGCGTATTCCCTGCACTCAACTTAAAAGAATCCGGCCCCGGATCAAAATCCACATCATACGTAAACCAACCCGTATTGTACACATTCCCCCACGGATCTACGGCCAGATCCAGCCCTTCATCGGTATGATCGTTGCCCAGATTCACTGCCCAGATCAGATCTCCACCAGCATTATAACGGGCGATAAATACATTCTTATCAGTACTGCTAATTGTGGGTGTTTGCAGCACGTGTGACGCTACAGCCGGATCCATATCTATAGCATCACGATAAGCACCCGTTATATACAGGTAATCATATTCATCTACTGCAATCCCACCAACTGACGGTGAGGAGCTTAAAGAATTTGTAGCCGGTGTCTCCAATACCCGGGTCCATTGATAAACACCGGAAGAATCGAATTTGGATATAAAAATGTCAGACATCGGGGGAGAATGCGTCCAAACATCGGTTAACACAGGATCCGGGTTGAAATCTACCGTACCGGAGAAGGTAGCAGACATATAAATATTAGACTGACCATCAATACACATTGATGATCCACTCTTAACTCCCCCAACAGACCATATTAAGGCTCCTGATGTATCAAACTTTGCCAAAATACCTCCGGATACATTATTAGTATTAGCACTTGGATCTATGTCTATGGTCCCACCGGTTGAGCCATTCATATACAAATATCCATCCATCACATTCAAGTGAGACAATATATCATTTACTGAAGAACGAAAAGCATTCACCCAAACAAAAGAACCATCTTTGTCCAGCTTCAATATAAATATATCATTTTGACCAAGTGTAGTAATTGGATAAGTATTATTAATATCAGGATCAAAATCAACTGTAATTGTTGGGGTAGGAACAGGAGGATTTACTCCTATGTTGCCACCAACATACACATCTCCCGTTCTTTTATCTACTGATATGTCCGAAGGGGTACACTTTGCATTAGTAGTATTTCCAGATATGGTTTTTACCCACAATAATGTCCCACCTGCATTAAATTTAACAATATACATGCTTGATGTACCTATACCTTGGTAAAAAGCACTGTCATTGCCTATCATCCCAAAAAACATATTACCTGTATACATTCCGGTAATATATACATTCCCCTCCCCATCGATGTCCACGCCTCCTATTGCAGCTGCGCCTATGGTACCTGATGGTTTAAAAAGCATATGGAACGTACGTCCCCAGATCAGCCGGCCGGCCGTATCCAACTTTGTCAGAAACACATTCTGGGTACCTGTACCGGTATAAGGCGGCGTTACATTATGGTTTTGCGCAGGATCCGGATCCAGGTCTATTGTTTTTTCAAAATACCCGTAAACATACAGGGCATTGGATGCGGTATCATATTTGACGGAGTTACTACTACTAATGATCGCATTATTATCAAGCTTCTTCGCCCAGCGAAACTCCTGTGCCTGCACAGACCACACGGAAAACATACCGACACAGACCAGCAACGCTGCACGGATCATTGTATTTTTCATCTTCATCCTGATTTGATTAAATCTTAAAACATGCTGCCTACTCTTTTCTGCGGATTTTCGGCTGGCTCCGTTATGTTCGCGAACTGTTTTACTTCTGTATTGTGATTGATACCCTGTTCGTTTTACACCTTTACTTTTTTAAGCGACGTACGTCATCCTGACGAAGGAAGGATCTCACGGAATGCAGGACTGTCCGGTATTTGGTGAGATCCTTCGCTCCACTTCGTTTCGCTCTGGATGACGTAGTGGGCAGATTCATACAATACCGCCTTATCATACAATCATAGTACAGACTTTTTATCTTACCAACGTCACTTCACCCCGGCGCTTATAGTCTTTTCTTTCCGTACCAGCCTCCAGCCGCAGCGTATAATAATACACGCCCGGCTCCGCAGGGCGCCCTTTGTACATCCCGTCCCAGCCTTCCACAACGCCGCTGCCACTCTGATACACACGCTCACCCCAGCGGTTGAACACCTGCAACGAATACCCCTGTACCGGACAGTCCGGCGTTACTGCCGGACGGAACACATCATTACGCCCGTCCCCATTCGGGGAAAAGGCCGTAGGCGTCTGCACTGCACAATCGCACATCTCTTCTTCAACCCGTATCGCGGCCGTCTCTGCCGGACAGGGCGGCACCTCCACGCGCACCCGATACACACCGCTGTCGCGAATGATGATCCGATCCTCCGTGCTTCCGGTGCTCCATTGCACCTTTGCGCCGGGATATGTACTCGCTTCAAGCAGCAGCATAATACCGTCCGTATTGCAATAGGCAGTGTCGTTGCCCAGGAGCTGCGGGTACGCAGGGATGATCGTCACGCGCGTCGTGTCTGTATAAGCACAACCGTCTTTACTTATCCGCAGCCAGTAAACGCCGGATCCTGTAACCGTGTATTCATTTTCTTTGCTGCCGTCCTGCCATAAAAGATCCGCCCCGGGCACATCTGCCTGTAATAAAAAATGCTCCCCGTTACAGAGCGTTGTATCTGCGGGAAGCTTGAAAGCAATATCCGTATGGCGGACGAGAAAGGTATCGGTATTCCAGGTATTACATACCGTCTTGCGGCGTACCCAATATGTGCCGGGCGCATCTATCTCTCTTGCGGAGGCAGTAATGCCGTTGTCCCATTCATACGCACGCCAGCCCTCTTCCGCCTGAAGGAATACCCCCTCCCATGAATTGTTGTGCGTACAGATCAGCGTATCCCGGTAAAAACGGTTTTTCGGAAGCGGATACGTCACATCTGCGCCCAGCTCATGATAATAATGATGATATTGATAATACCCCAGGGGTAACAGCGTGATTGCATTTTCCTCAAAATCGCACAAGGCGCCGGGCTGATTGGATGCATGGATCAGGTTGATCTTATCAAAGGGGGTACGGTCGAGCAATACATAAACCGAGTCCCCTTTTGCACGGAAATCACCAATTGAGATCTGTCCCAGGCTGAAACCGGCAATTAACGCCCGGCTGGCCCGGATCGTGTCCGCATCATATTTACGCACGTCATACTGCACAATATTATTGGGCCGGGGCTGGTTGAGTCCGTGCTCAATCTCATAGGCATATAATTTCGAATCATCGGCAGAAAAACAGGTGCTCATCACAGACCGGGAAGGCGTTTCCGGGATGATGGTCAGCCGGTCGCTCAATACACCGGTCGCTTTATCGAAACGGAACAGGTACAAACCCCTGGGGAAGGGAACCGGATAGCCCACATTCTGAACAAACCCGAAAGTGGACCCCAGCCCGGCGGAAATGATCGTGCCGTCTGAGCTGGCCGCAAGATCTGCGACCCAGTACCTGGAGTTAAAATGACTTAAACGCGGATCTGCCAAAGGTATGCCCGGCGAAACGACCGGTATCGTATCTACGCCGGATTCCGTTATATGATACGCCTGAAATCGCGGGTAATAGTCTTCATGGGAAATAACCCACATATCGCAATGATCTCCGGGAACCGCCGCCATACCCATCCCACACAAGGCAGTACCTCCGCTTGTCCCGTCATAGGAATGGTTCAGGATCACGCGTCCGATCGTCGTATCTACATCTCCAAGCCCGCCGTTCAGCTTCATGTCAACCACATAATACACCAGCGCCGATGCACCGATAGAAGGCCGGTAATTGGCAGATTTATCCTCTTTAATGAAAAGATAATAGCGGGTGCTGTCTGCTGGGAAAGGTACAATCACTGACGACTGAAAGTGCAAAGGATTTATTCCGCTGGTAATAAAAAGAAGCCCGTTGGGCATGACATGATGATTGCGATCGAATACAATCTGTCCGTCACTGTAAAACAACAGCCCGCCCGTATTACGATCGCATACGGAAGTAAAACCGGCCCGGCTGTATAGGGGCCGGCTGTTTGCCGAGTCATAGTAATAGCCCATAGCCGTCCGGATTGGCACCGGCTGCCCGGAGTTGAAATCCAGGCCGGACTCGCGCCCGAACACCCAGACATTATTCTCCTTCTGGGCACAGGCACAGAAGCCGCACAAAAAAGACAGTATAAATAACAGGGTTGTCTTCATCACAAAGCAAAGTTAACATGTTGATTATTAAGACAATCAGAGCAAAACAGCTCAATTTTACACAGAGTAGTTCTACCCTGTTATGCATTTTATCATAATTATATAATACACATCAAAACAGGTGCTAAGAATTTTCCAAGCGGATTTTCCTGTAATTTTCGGAAAAGAAACGACGAAACAATGACAATATGTGCACGGCAGACATGAAGGAGAAAATCATTTTTATGTACTTTCACCATTGCTGACAAAATGTATAGATTCTCCGGCTGTATACATATCATTATCCCGGTCTTCATCTGCCTAATATTTCTTCCGGGAAGAGTAACGGCCCAAGCAGGACCGGAGTATACCGGCATATCCACACTACCGGACACGTCTGCGATTGCGGCAGACATTCGCTCGGCGATAATATTACGGGAGCAGCAACCTGAAAAAGCAGGCGCCATTTTTACAGAAACACTGGAGCAAAGCCGGCATATTGGATATGCCAGTGGTATTATACAATCGCTTACAGAGCTTGGTTATTTAAATACCAATAAAGGCAATGCAGCCTTGGCGCTTCACCAGTTCGGCATAGCATCCGGATACCCGGTGCGGCCGGTTTACAGGGGGTATATTTATAATGGGATTGCCAATGTATACAACTTTACGGGCAGGTATAAAGAAGCGCTGGCGCTTTACCTGCAGGCGCTCAGACTGGTGCAATCAGCCCCTGATAACTCCGTCATCCCCGCTGTCAATATACAATACAACATCGCCACCATACTTTTCTATATTAAGGAATACAAAAAGTCGCTCGCTTATACAGATCAGATTTTATCGGAAGACCCTGAATACCTGAACACACAAAAGAAGCTCTACGGTAATCTGCTCAACATAAAAAGCAGCTGTTATTACCGGCTTAAAGAGGATCCGGCTTATTCGCAGCGCTATCTGGATTCCTTTCTTGTTTATTCCGATGCGGCAATACACTATGCCCGGAACCATCATTTACCGTCCCTGCTGACACTTGCTTTAACAAACAGAATATTAATATTCCTGGAAGAAAAACAGCCGGAAAAAATAACTGAAGAATTGATGGAATTAAAAACGCTGGAGCAGGAACATCATTTAAGTCTGAATATCGAAACAGGGACCTATCGCGCTATCGCCAATGCATTTATGGAATCCGGGGAAATACGGAAAGCGGAAAAATATTTCCTCATGGCGCTTGAAAAATCTAATGGTCAGCCCAAAGAACAACTTTATATTTATAAACCCCTTGCTGCTTACTATCACCAACGCGGGAAGAACGACCTCGCCTACCAATATCAGAAAGCCTACCAGACATTAAGCGACAGCATCGCGGGAAAAGAAACTGCCATCGCCGTCAACGAACTGGAAACAAAATACCGAACCGCCGAGAAAGACCGGGAGATCACACAGAAACAGCTTGTGATCAGCAATCAGGAGAAAAAGATCGCGCAGAAAAACCTGTGGATATTCAGTGGATTTACGGCGGCGGCTATCATAGCGCTGATCGCTGTGTGGCGGCAGGTACTACTCCGCCACCGCAGCAAATTACGCGATCTCCAACTGCAAATCACAGGAGAAGAAAAAGAAAGAAAAAGACTCGCGCAGGAATTACACGATGGCATCAACAGCCAGATCTCCGGCATCAATTCGTACCTGTATACGCTCAGGGATGAAATTCCTGATGTGGATAAAAACGACACGTTCCATACAATCCTCGCTACGGTACATAATACCTCAGCCGACATACGCAAGGTGGCGCACAACATGTTGCCACTGTCATTCGAAGAACGTAACCTTGCGGACTCAATCGGGCATTTCATCAACAGCGTCACTGCAGGTAAAAACATAGAAACCGACTTCCAGATCTATGGTGATTGCACCCACCTTGACAAAAACCTTGCGCTGAATATTTACCGCATCATTCAGGAGCTGCTGCACAACATTATTAAACATGCAAGCGCCACACAGGTGATCATCCTGATAGACATCACCGACCACACCATTAATCTTACCATAGAAGATAACGGCCGCGGATTCGATGCAGATAACATACGCGAAGGGGCTGGACTGGCAAATATAAAATCACGCGTGAAAGCGCACAATGGGAATCTTACCCTTGAATCTTCTCCCGGGAAGGGAACAATTGTTGCGATTACGTTTCCGGAATAATTTTAGATATACACAGCCCAATACCTCGCGTTGGCATAAACTAACAATATCCCTACCTTTAGCATCAAAGAAAATTTGAATGAGCATCCGGATCACCATCACAGACGACCACCCGGTAGTCCGTGACGGGCTTGAAAAAATGCTGAAGCGGGAACGAACCGTTACCATCATCGGCATATATGCAAACGGCGCCGAACTACTGAATGGTCTCAAAACACAAACCCCGGACATCGTTCTGCTTGATCTGCAGATGCCGGACATACCGGGCAATGAACTGGTAACAATATTGGCTCAAAAACATCCAACCGTTAAGCCCATAATGCTTACAAGTAATGACAACCCATTTCAGGTACAGGCCGTCATGGCTGCGGGCGCAAAAGGCTACCTGCTCAAGTCATCGTCTAAGGAAGAGTTGCTGACCGCTATTAAAACCGTAGCTGAAAACGACACATATATCTCAGGAGAAATAAAGGAAATATTGGTGGCATCTGCCCTGAAAGGGGATACTGCCGATATAAAAAAGAAAGCGCTAAGCCAACGTGAACAAGAGATACTCCAACTAATCGTGGACGAAAAGAGCAGCCCCGAAATCGCTGAGCTGCTACACCTCAGCCTCCGCACCGTAGATAATTACCGACAGGGGTTGATGAAAAAACTCGAAGTACATAATTCTGCAGGGCTGATTAAAAAGGCGTTACTGATGGGATTGGTACGCGTGTAGGGGCAGGACTCGCATCTGCCCTCCTGCGTAATACGGGCAACCCGTGATGTGTATAACGGGCAGGCACGAGGCCTGCCCCTACACACGGATTTTAATTCATTTTAAACGGTGCAATCATCTGGAATTCGGGGATCGCTACAGTAAACTGTTTTTTGTTGTACAGATTTTCCATCCGGTAGGTTCCGTACATCTTTCCCATATCGCTGTTGAGATTCGCAGCAGATACATACTGGTAGCTGGCGCCCGGCTCAATGACCGGCTGCTGACCGACTACGCCTTCTCCCTCCACCTCCCGGAACGAACCGTTGGAGTCAAGTATATGCCAGTGTCTGCGTAATAATTTGACCGGCATGGTGCTCAGGTTTTCGATGGTGATCCGGTATGCAAACAGGTAATCGGAACCAAGCGGATTACTTTGTTCCGGTTGATAGAATGTCTCTACCGTTATGCTTACCCCTTCCGTGACCTGTTGCACCATGATCCTGCAGCGTGTTATTTGTAAATATAGTCCAAATTTGATACCAAAGTTTTTCCGCCCTAATCAGATAACATTGCATTCACAACCTCCTGTATCAGGTTACTTTCATAACCTTTCTGCATCAGATAACGAAATAGTTTCTCTTTTCGTACTTGTGGGTGTTTTTCTTTTTCCAGCTTTTCGGATTGTTTTTCGGTAAGACGCACCAACACATTGTAATATTCATTACTTTGAATGCTGTTTAATGCCTTATTGATGCAATAATCCGATACCTGGCGTTGTTTCAGTTCCTGTTTTATCTTTATCCGGCCCCATTGTTTCATCCGGAATTTACCACCTGCATATGCAATTGCAAATCTTTCTTCATTCAGGATATCCCTGCTGATCAATTCGGCGATTAGCTCATCTGTTTTAGGAGAACGAACACCCAGCTCATACAGCTTACGCCGCACCTCGCTATGACATCGCTCCTGGTAATGGCAATACCGTACAATAGCTATAAATGCAGAATCTGCATCAAAAATATCTGTAATGCTCATCTACTTATTTGTAGTTTTAAATGTGGAAGATGTATTTGATGTGTGAAATGTGTATAAAAACACATCTTTCACATTCAACACATCTCCCACATCATTAACCCTCACTTCTACCGCCCCATATACACCATTAATATCTGCACATCGCTGGGGTTGACACCACTGATGCGGCTTGCTTGTCCCAGGGTACGGGGTTTTATCCTGGTGAGCTTCTGCCTGGCTTCCGTAGAAATAGCGGATAATTTATCATAGTTAAATGATTCTGGGATCACCAGGTCTTCGAGCGCAGCCATTTTCTGTACCAGTTCTTTTTCTTTTTCGATATAAACATCATATTTCACCTGTATTTCCGCCTGTTGCAGGTGCAGGGCCGGGTGATTATCCGCTCCTATAGATCCAGACAAACGTGGAACGGCTTCACAAAGCTCCTGCAGGGATATGCCCGGACGTAATAATATTTTTCGGGCTTTTGTTTTTTCCTGCAAGGGGGGGAATCCTTTTTGTTCCAGGAATGTGTTTATTTCCTGCGGCTCTATCCCCACTGTTGCCAATCCATTTTTGATTTTTTCTACCGCTTCCTGCTTTTCCCGTACGCGCTGCATACGATCTTCTGAAGCCAACCCGATGTTATAACCCAGCGGTGTCAGCCGGAGGTCGGCATTATCCTGCCGCAGCAGTGTCCGGAATTCTGCCCGGCTGGTAAACATCCGATAGGGTTCGTCGGTTCCTTTATTAATCAGATCATCTATCAGCACACCGATGTAGGCATCGCTACGCTGCAGCACTACTGGGTCCTGTTTATGTACTTTCCGGTGTGCATTGATCCCGGCCATCAGCCCCTGGCAGGCGGCTTCTTCATATCCTGTCGTCCCATTGATCTGGCCGGCAAAATAGAGATTGGGGATTAATTTGGTTTCAAGTGTAAATTGTAATTGTGTTGGCGGGAAATAATCATATTCTATGGCATAACCAGGGCGAAAGAACTTGGCATTTTCGAACCCGGGTACACTGGTTAATGCTTTATATTGTACCTCTTCCGGTAAGGAGGTGCTGAATCCATTTACATAAATTTCCACAGTATTCCACCCTTCCGGCTCTACAAACAGTTGGTGGCGGTCTTTTTCGGCAAACCGGCTGATCTTGTCTTCAATACTGGGGCAATACCTGGGTCCGCTTCCTTTGATCCGGCCCTGATACATTGGGGATTGCTCAAATCCGGTCTTCAATATATCATGTACTTCGGGGCTGGTATATGTAATCCAGCAGCACCGCTGCTGGTCCGGACGGATTCTTTCTACAGGAGCATAGGAAAACCCGACAATCTCTTCATCACCGTCCTGTACTTCCATGCTGGAATAATCCAGGCTTCTTCCGTCTATACGCGGCGGTGTTCCTGTTTTGAGCCGAGCGCTTTCAAAACCAAGCGATACTAATTGTTCTGTAATACCTGTAGCACCTTTTTCCCCCATTCTTCCACCACCGAACTGCTTCTCCCCAACATGGATGACGCCATTCAAAAACGTTCCATTAGTCAGCACTACCGCTTTTGCCCTGATTTCCTGCCCCATACCGGTAACAACACCCTGAATTGTTCCACGTGAAACAATCAGTCCTTTTACCATATCCTGCCAGAAATCCAGATTCGGAGTCTGTTCCAGCATCTCACGCCATATCCCGGCAAACAACATCCGGTCATTCTGAGTTCGTGGGCTCCACATACCCGGGCCTTTGGATTTGTTTAACATCCGGAATTGAATCATGCTCCGATCACTTACTATACCACTATATCCTCCCAATGCATCAATTTCACGGACAATCTGTCCCTTTGCAATGCCACCCATTGCCGGATTACAACTCATCTGGGCAATGGTCTGCATATTCATGGTAATTAGTAACACGCTTGACCCCATATTTGCGGCCGCAGCCGCCGCTTCACATCCGGCATGACCGGCTCCAACTACAATTATATCATACTCTGGGAACATAAACAGCAAAATTACGGGAATCTGTAGAGACGTATACGTTAAACCTCAACAAAAAAATGTTCCACGTGGAACATAAAATAAATAAGAGAGCATGGTGCAGATCAAACTACACCATGCTCTCTTATACTAACCTAATAGTTAACAATAAACTATCGGGAACCTATCTTTCAACAATGAACTTCCTTGCAGTAACCTTACCCTCACCCGGATTAATAACCAGATAATAAGTGCCGGAAGCCAGAGAAGTCGTAGGAATTGTAAATTGTCCCTGATGCACATTGTGATGTTCCTGACGCATAATGTTCCTACCCATAACATCGATAACAGAAAAAGTAACTTTGGATGCCACATTAGTCAAGCCAACCTTAACATTCAGCACATCAGCTACCGGGTTCGGATATAATGACAGTTCTTGATAAACCTCAGAAATATTGTTAACAGAAACATAATTGGTATCAGATGTAAAATGTAATGCCACAGAAGGAACCAGACCATTAGCCTGCTGACTATATCGTGCTGAATCCCCATTGTAGTGAGCTTCAAACGGTGTACCGGATACAATATCTGCCTCCAGTGCACTTCTGCTACCTGGATACAGCGGTCCATAATGATCATAAAAACGGGATACGGTATTATTACGGCGGAAATAATTCCGCGGGTAATAATTCAGATAACCGTCTACACCTAAAAACCATCCTCCTGGCACATCAACAACAACCCAATACCAGGTGTCGTCTTTAGTAATAAATGCTTTTTCCGGAACATCAACATCAGTGATATAAGCACGGAAAATATGACCACTGGAATCTCCCTGGCGGAATTGCTTGGTACCTATTCCCACAGGTGTAAGTTCCTGCCCTACAATCCGGCCCATAGTGTCTGTACCATTCCATTCATACACATATACATTAACTTCTCCGGAATTTTCTAAACCCGGATTATTAGCATCCCCATTAGATACACTAAATTGTACCCAACGTAATGCATCGCCACCCTTAGCTAAATAATACATTGGCCCCCACAAAAAGGCAGTCGGCTCTGTAAAACCATAAGATGAAGTAACAACCGGTCTGCCACGTTCAAAATCATAACGTGCTTTTGAATAGATTGAATCCGTAACATAGCTGGAGGCACTCCATACATTATCACCCGGAAGTTCATCTGTCTCATCATATTCTAAAGTGTATTCAGCATCAAGACGACCCTTGCCAGCGGCATGAAAATCTGTAAGATCATCAGTAAAACCATACATGATAGAATCAGCAGCATCAAAATTGGCAATAAGTATAGAATCTCTTTTCAAAACAGAAGCACTTCCTCCATCAGGTGTAAAGGAGATAGTATTCCTTATAATTACATTGGTCTGATCATCTGAACCAAAATTACCAATGAATGCTCCTGTAATTGCTTTATAAGCAGCCGGATTTCCATTTCCTGCTGCTACCTGTTTCTGAGGTATAGCATAAGCTCCCCATAATGCACCGCCTGTAGGCAGAAATCCAAGATCATCAGACACACCAAAACCCCACGGAGCAACACTCAGTCTAACTGTAACGCCTGCATTAAGCTCCGCATTGATCGCATCTCCATCCTCTTTAGATATCATCACCACAGGTATAGTAACCTGAGCACCCTGAGCACCGGCACCCATACCAACGGGACCACCACTTACATTATTTACAATGATTACACCTTCAGCACCCGCCTGCTGTGCTCTCAATGCTTTAGCCCCAAATTCACAGTCACCCCTGTATATGAGGGCCCAGTTATTATTTATAGCAGCCGCATTACTTAAAGTGGCACAGGCAAGCGAATCTTTTACTGCAACGATCTCAACATTATTCCATACATCATCTATTGCACCGCCCCAGACATTTGCTCCACCTCTTCCGTTATTAGTTATATTATAAACCTTAGAACCTGCTACAGAAGCTGGCTCATTAATAAAAAAGCGACTCACATAATCCTTATGATAATTAGTCGGGTTAACATCAGCACCACCAACCTGCGAAAAACGAGGAGCAACGCCGGAATGCTGTGCATAGGTTTCGTGCATAAAAACCGTAGCAACAAGAGCAAGAGACCAAATTAAAAAAGTAGATTTTTGCATAAAAATTCGAATTGAGCCGGAAAGTTATAAACATAGTGTGAAAAAACAAAAAATCCGGTTACAATTTTTTTTTGTTACACCGTCTGAAAATCACCAATTATACTATACCAAACCATACTGTCTGCTCAACTCAAGCATGCGCTGGATAGGCTTTCCGGCAGCAATACGCAGTTCTTCATCCATCAGAATTTCCGGCTGTTCGTATTTCATACAGATATACAATTTTTCAAGTGTGTTTAGCTTCATATGCGGACAATCATTGCAGGCACAGGCATTATCCGGTGGAGCCGGAATAAATGTCTTGTCAGGAGCACGCTGCTGCATCTGATGAAGAATACCTGTCTCCGTTGCAACAATAAAAGTGCGTGCAGCTGACTCCTGCGTAAACTGAAGCAATTGGCTGGTAGAACCAATAAAATCTGCTATACGCAACACAGCTTCCTCACATTCGGGATGTGCAATAAGCAACGCGTCAGGATGGCGCTCTTTCAGCCGGATAATTTTCTCAAGAGAAAAAATCTCGTGCACCATACAGGCGCCGTTCCATAAAACCATATCCCTGCCGGTTACCTTATTGATCCAGGCCCCCAGGTTTTTATCAGGTGCAAATATGATTTTTTGCTCCGGTGGCAGATTTTCAACAATTTGCCGGGCATTCGACGAGGTGCAGATAATGTCACTCAATGCCTTAATACCCGCAGAACAATTTATATATGAAATAACAATGTAATCAGGGTGCTGTTCCTTAAACAACTTGAATAAAGGTGGGGGACAGCTGTCGCTCAATGAACATCCGGCATTCAAATCCGGTATCAGCACTTTTTTGGCAGGATTCAATATTTTAGCAGTTTCCGCCATAAAATGAACACCAGCAAAAACAATAATATCCGCATCTGTCTTTGCTGCCTGTTGTGCAAGACCTAAGCTGTCTCCTATATAGTCTGCAACATCCTGTATGTCAGGCTCCTGATAATAATGAGCCAATAATACAGCATTCTTTTCCTTTTTCAATCGTCCAATCTCATCAAACAGGTCGAGCGAAGGATCGATATCTATGTCCAGAAATCCTTTTTTCTGCAATTTTTCCAGCTCTGCAGTTCCGTTATGCACATCCATATTAATAGAAGTATTTAAATTTTCTAAAAAGGACTATTACAGTTATGGTTGTTGATTTGGGGAAACAAAAAAGAGCTCCCTATTGCAAAATAACAGAATTATGTTCATCCACATCCGGTTAACTGGTTACCCACATCAAAAAACCGCATTTCAGGCGGATATTAACATAAAGTATAGAGAAGTGGATAAGTATGGTGTGTATAAATTACATGATAACCGAATTGGGGTTTAGTGTTAATAAATCGTAAACAGACGATGATAAAAATCTTACAGAAAATTGTGCACATGTGGATATCGGGATAACCGGAATGTTACAGACAGTTTATACACACCATTACACACCATTACACAGCTTATTCAGATATGAAAATTGAAATAATTATGAGATATGAATGACGAGTTATGAGTAAATAATTTATCTATCATAACTCATAACTCATAACTCAATATAAAATAAGGCAGGAATACCTGCATTATGTCAATTTTTCTTATAAATTTGCCGTCCTTAATTCATTAGTTTAAAGTTAATAAACATCCTTTATGGCTGTAATTCAGAAAATCAGGGATAAATATGCGAAGCTGGCAGGATTTGTGATTGCCCTGGCGCTTGTTGGTTTTATTCTCAGCGATGCTGCAAGTGGAAATATCGCAAGCTTGTTTGGTAACAGTACTACCGTTGTAAAAGTGAATGGAGAAAAGGTGGATCAGAAGGAATACATGCAGCGCATCAATGATTATGAGGCGATCTATCAATTATATGGTGGACGTACGCTGGACGATATGTTGAAAGCACAAGTGCATGATCAGGCATTGCGTGAGCTGATATTCGAACGTATCATCAGTGAAGAGCTGGATGCACTGGGTATCGCTTCTTCCAAAGAAGAAGAAAACGATATCATAAAAGGTGTCAATACGGATCCTATGATACAGCAGTTCCCGTACTTCCGTAATCCTGAAACCGGCGGCTTTGACATGAATGCCTTGCTTGCTTTTGAAGGTAAGAAGATTGACATGTCAAATCCCAATGCTGAAAGAGCTTTACACGAATGGGAAGTAGTAAAGCAGTATGTGAAGCGGAATTATAAAATGCAGAAGTATAATAATCTTATTGTAAACGGTATCTATCAGCCAAGTTTCCTGATAAAACAGCAAATTAAAGACCAGCACAGGCTCGCAAGCATCAGCTATGTAAAAATACCCTTCAATACGGTAGATGATAATGATCCTGCTGCAAAAGTTACAGATGCCGATATACAGGATTATATAAAGAAAAGAGGTGCGCAGTATACTATAGACGATCCTACCCGGACCATAGAATATGTTTCGTTTGATATAAATCCTTCTGCCGAAGATACAGCCCAGGTGCTGCAAGACATGGATCGTATCCGTGGTGATTTTGAAACGGCTACGGATATGGAAATATTCCTGGGCCGTAATTCCGATGAACCTTACACGGATGTATTTGTAAGCAGGAAGTCTTTAATGTCTGTGTTTGCTGATTCCGTTGTGGCTCTGCCAACCGGCTCAGTATTTGGTCCCTATTATGAAGGCGGATCGTATAAACTTACAAAAGTTGTGGAAAGACAGGTATTACCGGATTCCGTAACCTGTCGCCATATACTCGTGCGTACGGCGCAACAAGGACAAACCACACTTACTGATACACTGGCCAAGCAGAGGATAGACAGCGTGTTGATCGCATTAAAATCGGGCGTGGATTTCAATCAGTTGGTACAGCAATATTCTGATGATGACGGAAGCAAAAATACCGGTGGTGAATATGAGTTTACACTCCAGCAGCGCCCGCAGATATCCAAAGAGTTTGCAGATTTCATTTTCGAAGGAAAGGCAGGGCAGACCAAAGTGGTGAAAGTGGAGAATAATAATTATTCCGGCTATCATTATATAGAGATAGTCCGCCAGAGCACCCCTGAACCGGTTGTAAAACTGGCTTCCGTAGTAAAGACATTCATGCCCAGCCAGCTTACCAATCAGGAGATATTTTCGAAAGCATCCGAATTTGCCGGGAGAAATACCAATGCGAAAGCATTTGATGAAGCCGCAAAAGCCGGAAGACTTGATAAACGCGTAGCCGCTAACATTAAGGTGAATGATTTTGTGATCGAAGGGGTTGGTCCTTCACGTGAGATCATCCGCTGGGTATTTGAAGCAGAAAAAGAAAATGTGTCACCAATATTTAACCTGGATAATCGTTATCTCGTAGTTAAACTGACGGATATACAGGAAAAAGGTCTGATGAAGCCTGATCCCAATAACCGTCCGATGCTGGAAGCCGCTGTAAAAGCAGAAAAGAAAGCCGGTATACTCAAGGAAAAATACAAAGGGGTAAAAGATCTGCAAAGTCTGGCAACTGCTTCCGGTCAGCAGGTAGGCAATGCCGATTCGTTCAATGCGAGCAGCACGTACCTGCCTTTCCTCGGTCCTGAACCGAAGGTTGTGGGTTACGCTTTCTATGAAGGGTTCAAGCCGAATACGGTTTCACCGGCCATAAAGGGACAGGATGGTATCTTATTCATTTCGCTGAAAGACCGCCACGAAAAACCGGTAGAGGAAAATCCGTTTATGGTCACCCAGCAGCAGATGATGATGAGCATGCAGTTGAAGAACAGCATTTCCGGAGGATTGATGGATGTATTACGCAGAAAAGCAAAAATTGAATACAACGGCGAACTGTTGTATTGATTTTATATAAGTGCCTATTGATAAACAGTTCCGTATTTGCGGAACTGTTTTTTTATTATCTCCGTAGTTTTGCAACTGAAGGAGTTTGTATTAATAAGTTTCCCTTAATGAATGAGACAGTGACAGAAAGTGAACTCAGTACTGTGATGGCATGGCGTGGTCGTCCCCCGTTGAAGGGGGATGGAGGGGGATGTTGAAGAAACACCCCTCACGTTCTCCCATCGACCAGCGGGCAATCCTTGCGATGCACGGTAAGAAAAATGAATGCTCAAAATCAGTTCAGTACAACTTGTCATTGGCAGCGAAGCAATCTCAATATCATATGATCGTAAATAAAGTAGCACAAAGCGGAATCATCACTTTAGACCTGGCGCCCTGGCTGCCGGAAAAGAAAAATATTGTATTATTTGATCTAAAGCCGTTTCTTTTTCGCGAAATGATCCTGCGTGAAAAGGATTACCGTGTGGCGTTACAGGAGTACGACTGGGAACCATACCGGGGTAAGCATGTGGCGGTTGCTTGTACTGCGGATGCGATCATTCCGTTATGGGCTTATATGCTTGTCACAATGTACCTGCAACCTGTGGCTGCCACGGTTTATTACGGAACAGCAGAAGCGCTGGAACAACATCTGGTAACGACAGCCTTGCTGCAATCCATATCGCCTGAAGATTACCGGGACAAGCGGGTAGTATTAAAAGGATGCGGTGACACTACCATTCCGGAAGCAGCTTATGTAGCTGCATCAGCCATTCTTTTACCGGTTGTAAAAACGCTCATGTACGGAGAGCCATGCTCTACTGTGCCGGTGTATAAGCAGAAGTAATGTGACAAATGTAGAAACACATTGGCCGCATTCATTTCCCGGCCAGCGCCAGTATATTTGCGGCAATCTTTTCAGAGATAAGAAATGACTTCCCGTTGGCCGAGATCATCATACTGTTGTCGTAGGGTAAACGCTCTGTGACCTCAAGCGAAACGCCGATCTGTAATCCGAAACGTTCCAGTTGCTGGAGGAAAGCGGAAGAAGTGTCTTTTACTGCTACGATCTTGCAGGAAACATGCAGGGGTGCATCAGAAAGCAGCTTTGCCGATGAGGGCGGGATCTCTCCTGCATCATTGGGAATAGGGTCGCCATGCGGATCGTAAGCCGGGAATCCGAGAAACTCATCCAGCCGTTCGATCAGTTTTTTCGAATGAATATGTTCCAGTTGTTCGGCTACTTCATGCACCTCATCCCACGAAAACCGGAGTTTCTTGTGCAGGAATGTCTCCCACAGCCGGTGTTTGCGTAATATCTGCAGTGCATAAGAGATGCCGGAATCAGTGAGCTGTATCTTTTTATATTTTTCGTAGTGGATCAATTCTTTTTCAGAGAGCTTACGCAGCATATCCGTGACCGTTGCGGGTTTCGTCTGCATACGTTCGGCTATTTCATTTACAGAGGCAGCACCGGCCTCACTCCTGTGCTGGAGCGTATAGATACTTTTGAGATAATTTTCTTCCGTAAAGCTGAGCGTGATCATACAGACGCTAAAATTAGCAAACAACTGTTAAAATCAGTAACAAGTCGTGAGTAGCAAGTATCAGGCTGTTATAAATTAAAAGAGTCTGATACCTTCTACTTAATACTTGCTACTATAATACATTGGCTTTTTATATTGCGTCACTTTTATTATTTTCGTCAGTTGTTATGTTTTATCCAGTTACAGGAATATGATGGTTATCAGGAATTGTCGGGTGTTTATTGGATTAATGGTGGTCGCATTTATGTTACGGTCGGAGGTCGCGGCCCAGGTTGCAGATGCGACCGTACAGACACCAGTACCCCGAAATGTTAAGGTCATTGAAGAATACAATGATAAAAAAGGCAACACGGTTCGTGTGATCCAGTATTCGCAGGGATTGATGAAAGTTACAGAAACGATCATCATGCCACGCGCTGTACAGATTGGCTTTAAAGCGCCGATCAATCCGGACACATTGATCAAGGATTCGGTAGTGGTTTTTGTAAACAAATCAAGGTATAACGTCCAGGTGTTTTACCGCAAAAAAGTGATCCGCAGTTATAAGGCCGTGTTTGGCCCCAAGCCCCAGCAGGACAAATTTATGGAGGGCGACCGGTGTACACCGGAGGGCTGGTACAAGATATCCGCCAAAAATCCGGCATCCAAATATCACCGGTTTCTGCTCATCAGTTATCCTAATGATTCCAATCGTGTGCGGTTCAACAAGCTGAAAGAGTCTGGCGTATTACCTGCCACGGCGCGTATCGGCGGTGCTGTAGGTATACATGGCATCTGGGCCGGCGGCGACGACCTGATAGAGCTGGGCGTCGGATGGACAGACGGCTGTGTAGCGCTCAAGAACAGCGATATGGAGGAGTTGTATTCTCTGGTGGGTGTAGGGTCGCAGGTGTATATTACCAAATAGGAAATTACCCAATTGGCTGATCCCGACAAATCGGGCCAGACATTAGCTAATTAAAGAATAGTTTTTCTTACCCTGCTATATTTATGAATATAGCGATCGGGTATCCCCATAGATACCAAAACTGACCATTTCCCGCTATTTTCTCTCGAAAAATAAAATGACAAAAACTGACCGTTTTTCGTCTTTGTAGGTAAACTACATTTGCTAAGAGCTTCCGGATCTGATTTTTATCAGCAGCGTTTTCTGGCAAAACACTGGTATCAGTGTATAATTTTTACATAAAAAATATTATCATGAAAAAACAATTACAAATTACAGGCCGCACGGTTTTTATCCCTTTTTTAGCAATTCTTATTTGTCTGATGGCCGGTTCGGCAATAAAAACGAATGCCCAGTGCTCTACACAGCAGACACCTAACGGTAACAGAAGCATATGTGAAGGCGGCTCTGTCTCTATGAGTGCCCGAATCATGGGCGATCCATCCGATTACATATGGGAGTGGGAGAAAGACGGTATAATTATCAGCACAATAGAAAATGTATATAATGCGACTACATCTGGTGAATACAGGCTTATCCTGACAGAAAAAAGTACCAGTTGCAGAGCCGTCTCACCCAACCTTACCATTGTAACGGTTAATCCGCTGCCGGTAGCAGTAATCGATCTCACCGGTCCGGTTGAAATCTGCCCCGGCGGAGAAGTGACCATTGATGCCGGATCTCATACGGGATTTCAGTACGAATGGTTCAAAGACGGTAGTATGGTAGGGGTGAACCCGACCTATACCGTGGAGGAAGGCGGGTCGTACCGGGTGCGGGTGACAGATACCAACTCATGTGTGGATACATCCGATGTGCTGCTGGTGAATGATGGTACACCTCCTGTGGTTTCGCTGAGCCTTCAGGATACTTCTGTATGCGCAGGTGAAGCGGTGCTGCTCGAAGCGCTTGTGTCAGAACCGGATCTTCTGTTTTTATGGCAGCATGGGCAGGACACGGTGACGGACAGCGACTCTGCTTTTATTGAAATAAACCGGACCGGATTATGGAGTGTGATCGTAAGCAGATCCGGCGCGATAGGCTGTGATGCGATCTCTGATACGGCCGTGATTACCGTAAACCCGTTACCGGCGCCTCAGATCGTACGTGACGAGGCAGAGCTTCATGTACCGGAAGGATATGTAAGCTATCGCTGGATGCTGAATGGTAGTGATATTAATGGGGCAGATACACGTTCCTGGACGGCAGTTGAGGATGGGGATTATAGCGTATCTGTTACCGATAGTAACGGATGTACCGGTGTATCTCCGGTAGAAAGTGTAACGTTGCCCGCCTCTTCAGTAGCTGCATTTGAGCATAACGAACCGTTTGTGAAAATTTATCCGAACCCGGCCCGTAATGTGCTGACTGTGGATGCTGTTACATCATTCCACATGGAAATATCCGGTCTGACCGGCAAGGTTTTGCTTCAGCATTCCGGTAGTGCAGGTAAACATTTGCTGTCTCTTGATGCACTGCCGGCAGGGCTTTACCTGTACAGGATTACAGATGACCGGAAAATCACTGTACATACCGGGAAGCTGATCCGTCAGTAAAAAGATTTCAGTAGCTGATGGATGGAAACAGGGAAGGAGAAGTGCATGAAAAAAATGCTGCCTATAGTATGGTCTTGTATGTGCTGCTGTCTGATCTTTTGTGGTGCAGCAGCCCAGCAGGAGAATAATGTATGGATATTCGGAAGCAAGGCGGGCCTGGACTTTAATTCCGGTCCGCCTGCCTCTTTTGTCTCTGATATCGGCTATGGTAACAGAGAGGCTGCCGCATCCGTATGTGATGCACAGGGTAACCTGTTGTTTTATACAGACGGCAGCAGGGTGTGGAACCGGAACCATATGCTGATGAGCAATGCACAGCCGCTGCACCCCCTGTCCAATAGCACAGGCGTTACAGAAAGCACATACCAGGGTACGGTTATCGTACCTGCTATTGGATCAGATAGTCTTTACTATGTGTTTTCACTTACACAATCGGATTTTTATTCGACCAATCCTTCTTACGCTTCTTATGGGGGACGGTTGTTTTACAGTATTATAGACATGTCGCTCGACAATGGCCTGGGTGATGCAGTGCCTGGCAGAAAATGGCTTGCGATGGACTTTAACCTGACCGAGCAGATGATCGCGATCCCGGGAGAGGACTGTAACGTGTGGCTGGTGGTGCATGACCGGGATACCAATATGTTCAAGGCCTATGAAATAACCCGCGCGGGAATTGCCACGAGGCCGGTACGCTCCTATAGTGGCGTACATGGGGCGAAATTGAATGCGCAACAACGTAATGAATGGCATCTGCTCGGGCAGATGAACGTGTCGCCGGACAGAGTCCGGATCGGTTACAGCAGCACAAGAGCAAATTATTCAGAGCTGCATGATTTCGACCCGGCGCTGGGTGTCGTGTCCAACGGTCAGGTCCTGGATAGCATTACACCAACGATAGGCGGTCACAGCACCCATTCTGGTATCTGCTTTTCACCGGACAACAGCAAGGTATACATAAGCGGAGTACGGAATGAGCAGCTTGCCGGGAACCGGTATTTTCTCTGTCAGTTTGATCTGAATGCCTCCGGAGGTATGGCAGGTGTCAGGGCTACAAAGACCTTTCTTGGAGAAACGTATATTTCCAAACAGTTAAGACGGGGGCCCGATGGTAAAATATACATGCCGGGATTTAACAGCAGCGACAGTATCAGTGTTGTGGAAATGCCGGATGTAGCCGGCACGGGATGTAATCATAGGGTAAATGCGATCGGGTTATCACCGGGAACCCTGAGTGATTTCAACCTGGGGAATCCTGCGGTCCGTGCATTGGCCCCGGATACCGTGATCGTGACATCCGATAGCCTATTTTTCTGTGCTGGCGAAAATATTGAGCTGATCGCCGGCTTCCCTTCCCCGGTAATATGGACAGACGGGCTTACGGATTCTGTAAGGATAGCCGACAGTCCCGGCGTTTATCAGGTTTACCATACTGTATTGGAAGATTGCCATTGGGAAACCCGGGTATTTTTTGTCAGCGAAAAAGATCCCCGGTTTTCGCTGGGCAATGATACTGTGCTTTGCCAGGGAGAGGTGCTGCGGTTGGATATGTCGCATGTGCCGGGCGGGCATCTGTGGCAGGGGCAGTATACAGGGCCTGTATTCGAGACCCGCGAGGCGGGAATGGTTATGCTTGAAGTGGATGATAACGGATGTGTGCATTCGGATACGATCCGGGTAGAGGTTGTATCAGTAGCGATAGATCTGGGTGCGGATACAACATTATGCTACGGAAAAGACACCCTGGCATTACATCTGGATGTATCCCCGGAGGCTACTATTCTATGGAATGATGGTGAAAGCGCAACAGACAGATATATCAGTCAGGATGGTGTGTATAGCGTGTTCGTTGTTTATGACAGGTGCAGCGATTCGGATGCTGTACGTGTCAGAACGGAAGTTTGCGATTGCGATACGTACTTCCCCGGAGCTTTCACCCCGAATGGTGACGGGCTGAATGATCACTTCCGGATGATCGCAGATGAGACCTGCCCGGTAGCAAAATATCAGCTCTCCATTTATAACCGTTGGGGCCAGGCGGTCTACCGTACTTCCGATTACCGTTCGGGCTGGGACGGAATGTTCCGGGGAGCAGCGGCAGAATCAGGCACGTACATGTACCTTGCCGAATATGCTACGGGTACCGGCATGCATACAAAGAAAATAAAGGGAGATGTAATGCTTGTGCGGTAAATCAGATAAACCACAGCTATAATAATTTGTTGTTCAGCGGGTAAATGATTAATTTGTAAAGGCTGAAAATGCCGAAGCATGTATTATGTTCACGGATATCGGAGTTTAGGATGCATTGCAAGGATCGTCACGATCACTTCGGTGTTGTCTTTTGCCTGCACTATCCGGTCGGATGCCGGCCCTTTGGGTGAAAAGGGAGCCGGCAGGACGGTGTTATACAACAGTACAGATACGCTTGCGTTATGGGAGGACATTACAGGCGCAAAAAACTGGAAGACGCCGGAACAGCAGGCGGTATTCTACAGAGAAAAGCTTCAGGAATGTAAAGATGCTCAATGGATACACGGGGTCATCCATTGTGCCTATCAGTTAGGGCTTGCGTATAAGAACAGCGGTGACTATGACAAGGGGCTGGCTGTATTCAGAGAGGCGCTTGGGTTGAGCTACATAAATAGCGGTTACCGGGGAATGCTTCCCAAGATCTACAATGGCATAGGCTCCATATTCCTGGTGCAGGGGCAAATGGAAAGTTCGGTGCGCTGCTTTCATCAGGGTATCTCTCTTTTGCATTATGATACGACAGGGGTAGCTGCCGGGAGCCTTTACAATAATCTTGCAGGAGTGCTGACACGCATGAAGCGATATGAGGAGGCGCTGAACTATCTGGAAAAAGCAGCCACCCTGGCCGAACAGCAGCAGAATGACAGGCTTTTGTGTAATGTGCTTTCCAATAAAGGCAGTGTTTTTTTCCTGCAGCAGGATTATTCCAGGGCGCTGTTTTATTTCGAAAACCTGCTGAAGCTAAGTCGTGAAAAGGAAATCGTACAGATGGAACACAGCTCCCTGTACAATATCGGGATGATATATATGGCCAGGGAAATGCCCGATAAAGCATTGTATTATTTTCAAAAAATGCAGCGGATAGACGGCTACATCAATCCATATAATGCGACTGCCGGTGATCTGGCGATCGGCAAAGCTTACTTTAGTCTGCGCCAGATGGATCATGCAGAGCGGTTGCTGAAAGAAGTAGCGGCAAAGGCAGCACGGTTTGAACTGAACAATGAGCTGATCAAAGCCCACGACGTATTATCCCGCCTGTACCAGGAAAAGGGAGATTTCCGGAAAGCATTTCTCCACAAGGATACATTTCATTTTCTCAACGAAAAATTTGAGAGCAGGCAGGTTTTAAATAATATCAATCATCTGGAAGCAAAATTCCGGACGGCGCAGAAAGATAAAGAGATCGCCCAGCAGCATCTGCAGCTCAACAGGCAGGAGCGCGATCTGGAACGTAATAAGACATGGCTGTACCTGGCCCTTGCCGGCACTGTTTTACTGATTGTAATACTGATGGGTATTGCCCGTATGTACCGGCAGCGGCAGAAGCTGCACGCCAATCATATCCAGATGCTGCAGCGGGATCAGGAGATCTTCCGGCAGGAAAGGGAAATTGCCGAACTGAAGGCAATCATGCAGGGAGAAGAGAAAGAGCGGGCCCGTATTGCCCGCGAACTGCATGACGGCATTGTGAGTACGCTTTCGGCAACAAGGCTGCACTTCAGCACACTGGTGAGCCGTATCAAAAACTCCTCTTATGAAGAGGAATTCAGGGAAATACTGGATCAGATCGCAGATGCTACCCAGGAGCTGCGGGTGACGGCTCAGAACCTTACTCCGGAAATATTAATGCAGAACGGGTTGCTGGATGCCGTAGATCAGTTCTGCAGGAAAATAAGCAAGGTGTCGGGCCTGGAAATTGATTTTGAAGCGATCGGCACCCTGCCTCCGTTGCAGGAGGATTTTGAGCTGTCGTTATACCGGATGATACAGGAGCTGATCCATAATGTAGTGAAACATGCCCGGGCTTCCGGTATGATCATACAGATATCTTCGCGTAATGACAGATTATATGTTTCCGTAGAAGATAATGGTGTGGGTATTTATGCACATCAGGATGGGAAACACAGTACGGGTACGGGGTTGAAAAATATAGACGCCAGAATGAAAGTGATGAACGGAAAAATGCATATTGATTCGGATCAAAACGGTACTGCGGTTTATCTGGAATTTGATATTTACTATGTAAAAAAATAATGTTTTATGCCCATCCGACTTGCTGTTTGTGATGACCATCGCCTGGTGGTCAGTGGAATCCGGAATGCTTTAAACGTCTGTGATCATATTCATGTCATTGCAGACTATGCCAGCGGAAAGGAGCTGCTCGACGGGCTGGCTATAGAGCAGCCGGATATACTGCTGCTCGATATACAACTGCCTGATATCTCCGGGACAGAGCTCGCCGGGATGATCAGTAAGCAGTATCCGGATGTAAAAATAATCGCACTGACCAGTGTTGAGTCCGTGGCTCAGGTGAAAGCAATGCTGATGCATAAATGCAGAGGGTATGTACTGAAAACCAATACGGATCATAAAATGCTGATTGATGTAATAGAGCAGGTCTATGACGAAAAGATATACATAGATAACGAAGTAAAGGAGCTGGTGATGCAGGACATGGTGGGCGTCCGTCATTATAACAGGAGCACGGCACCTAAAATAACACGGAGGGAACGGGAAATACTGCAGCTTATCGTCAATGAACACAGCAATCAGGAAATTGCAGACAAATTACACCTCAGTCTTTATACGGTGGAGAATCACAGGTTCAACCTGATGAGAAAGCTGAATGCGAAAAACACGGCCGGGTTGGTCCGGATCGCGTTAAAAAACGGAATGGCGGAATAACTGATGCGGGTCTACCCTGCCTTGATCAGCCCCATCTCTATGGCTTTTTTGACCAGGCCTGATGCGTTTTTTACATCAAACTTCAGCAGCAGGCTTACGCGGTGATGATCTACGGTACGTTTACTGAGAAATAGCCTGTCCGCAATTTCCTGGCTGGTATAGTTGTTGCCGATGAGCTGCAGTATTTCATGTTCCCGTGGGGTAAGAGACGGTATTTCCGCTTCTTTTTTTTGCTGCAAAAACATATCCTGAATAAACTGCGCCCTGAGCGCCGGGTCGACAAACTGAACTCCTTTGTACACAGATCTGATCGCTTCTATCAGCGTTTCCTGTCCGGTACTTTTCAACAGATATCCGAGCGCTCCGTTTTTCAGCATATTCTGTACATGAATGCTTTGGTCGTGATTGGTCAGCGCAAGGATGCAGATAGATGGCCATGAAGACATGATAAACGGAGTAAGTTCCTCTCCGTTGGCATCCGGCATCTGAATATCCAGTAGCAATACATCCGGTTGTCTTTTTTTCAGACCTTCCATGAGCTGCTTGCCATTGTTGTATATATCAATGATCTTGATGTCTTCACTGGCCTGCAGCATGACCTGTATGCCTTTTATCACCATCAGATGGTCGTCTGCTATTGCTACTGAAATGCCCATCAGGAAAAATTTATTTTATCAATATCGAATTGTAAATATACGGTAGTCCCTTTTCCGGGCGTGGAATCTATATCAATACTTCCGTTAAGCGCCCTGATTCTTTGCCGGAGGCTCTCCAGCCCCATACCATTTTTTTGTACGGAGAGGTCTATACCCTCTCCGTTATCTTCCACCATAACTTCGAGTTTTTTGCCGAACATATTCACCTGTACCAGCGCTTCTGTGGCGTTGGCATGTTTAATAATATTCTGCACCAGCTCCTGCAGCATCCGGTACAAGGACAGCTCCATGTTTTTGTCCAGTTGATGTTGCATACCGAGGCACTGGAAGTTGATGGAAAGGTTATGCCCTTTCCCTGCTTTATTGCAGAAGATACGCATGGCTTCTTCGAAACCGTAGCGCAGGAGCAGTTCCGGCATCAGGTTGTGTGCTGTGACGCGGACTTCATTGGCTGTCTCGTCCAGTATCTGCAAGGCCTCCTGGTAGTCGGAAGCCGAGGCAAGATAGTGGTGATTGGCCGGCAGTGCTGAGAAATGCATTTTCAGGGATGCCAGCATACCCCCGATACCATCATGCAGATCCCGCGCTATCCGGGCTCGCTCTTTTTCCTCACCGGAAATAGATGCCTTGAGCTGGCTGATCTGCTGTCTGTGCCGGTTGGCCCGGTATGTCCCGGTAAACAGTAGCAGCAGTATGAGGATACCGGAGCTGATGCTGATGATCCAGATGTTTTTATGCTTGAGGTCTCTTTCCTGCCGGGCAATCAGCATTTGCTTCTGGAAGATCTCCTTGTCTTTTTCGGCGGTTCTGTATTTTACTTCAAGCTGATTAAGATTCTCGGCAATTTCCAGGTTTTTGAGTTCGTTTAATTCTGTTGCGAAGATATTGTTGTGCTTATAAGCTTCCTGATAACGCCCGGTAACATAGTATAAATTGGACAGCACTTCATGCACAGCAGCTTTCTTGGCATTCATCTGCTTTTTTTCTGTCTCTTTGAGCGCTTTCAGCAGGAGTCTTTCCGCTTCCTGGTATCGCTGCTGTGCCATGTATGTTTCGCCGAGCAGCACCAGGGTAAAGATGTGTTCATAATAGGGGTTGCCAAGGGTGTCCCGGTATGCCCGCTCCACATAGGGTAGTGCTTTTTCCGGTTGGTTGCTTTGCAGGTGCAGCCGGGCAAGTTGTTTTAACGCCTGGGTACGAAGCTGGACACGGTTGTTTGTTTCTGCCCATTTCAGCGCAGTAAGAAACTGCTGTTCTGCTTGTTTTTTATTCCCCTGCAGTATATAGATGATGCCACGGTTTATAATAATACTTTCCAGCAGGCCCTGATTACCCTGGCGGATGGCCAGCTTTTCGGCTTTTTCAAGATAATAAAGACCGTTAGTCAATTTGTTATATAAATTAAATACGCCGACTATGTTTGCATATGCATATTCGATCCCGGCTGATCCCGGGTTTTTTTCGGCAAACTGGATCGCATGATAATAGGCTTGGCTGGCCTCCTTGTATTGTCCCATAAACAGATACATGTTTCCGATATTGTTATAGACAAGGGGTACCCTGTTTCTTGAATAAGAAGATTGCAGCGAATATGGCAGTGCATACCGGAGTATGGCCAGTCCGGATGCATAAGATCCCTGGCTGGCAAGGATACGGCTAAGTTCTAATGCAAAAGAGGTGATGCCTGCGGAAAATCCATGTTTCCGGGCGTTTGATATAAAGCTTTTATATATGACTGCGGCGGAATCTGCGGGAATGGCGGATAAAATGCCATAGTCAGGTATTTGCAGTGTATAAGCAGAATCATTCAGCGTGTTAATGATTTCATTTTCGCTGCGTTGCGTTTTAGATTGCTCCTGACCGGCTGTCTGTCGGCCAAAGAATAAGAGCAGTGTTGTTATTGATAATATGTACAGTATTTGTTTCAGGCAGTGCTGTTTTGTTTTCACCGCATGTACGTCTGTTGTGTCATGCTAAGTGATTGCAAGTTACGCTAAATTGTATGTTCCGAAAGGGTATAACGATGTTAGACGGGCTATAATTGTGCACTATTCTTTGATAAATATACCTAATTGTACCCCGGTATTTATTACAATACAAAATAGGTGCTATTACCAATTCTTCTTTCTTTTCGTCATGTTATTATTGCACTGACTTATAAATCCCTTTTCATTTGTGGGCATGAGGTATTATTATATCCCTGTTTTCTTATGCTGCCTGGCTACCGGTATTAAGTTTGAAGCGCGGGGGAGCCATGCTGCGGGCGGGGAGCTTTTGTACGAATGGGTGAGTGATTCGACCTACAAGTTTATTTTCAAGTTTTACAGGGATTGTTCGGGTGTAGCTGCGCCGCCGTATGTTTCGATGTGTTTTAGCAGCGAATGCCAGTTTGTGACATCGTCTATCAGATTAAACCCGCCCGGTCCGGGAGTAGAGATAGGGACAGGATGCCCCGGTTACCCTACAAGATGTTCGGGCGGAGCCTTGCCCGGTTACCAGGAATATATATATGAAGGTTATCTGACCCTCCCTGTGCGTTGTCATAAATGGCGGTTCTGGGTAGGCGTGGAGGCGAGAAATACAGCTATCGGAAACCTGGCGCTGCCGTTTAACGATATAAACATGTACGTCGAAGCCACATTAAATAATCTGGTGGCGCAGGGCAACTCTTCTCCTGTATTCTACGTGCAGCCGATACCGTATGTTTGTGTCGGTGTGCCGTATGTCTATAACAACGGCGCTATGGATGTTGACGGGGACAGGATTGTTTATGAGCCGATCATACCGCGTACCGGGCCCAATACGAATAGTGCCTGCGGCGGTTATCCGCCCCAGGCTCCGGATATGGCTTTTTTGCCCGGGTACGGGCTCCCGGATAATCCGTTTGCCACGAATCAGTCGTATCATCTGGATACGGTTAGCGGGCTTATCTCATTTACGCCGTCACTCACTCAGATAGCGGTGGTTGGTACGAGGATACGTGAATACAGGAACGGAATAGAGATCGGCAGCGTTATGCGGGATATCCAGGTGATCGTACGGAATGACTGCTACTCTTCTCCGATCATGATGGATCCGGATCTTCCTTCTTTTGTGAACTCTGTATGGAAGGATAACCGGGTAGAAGGATGTGTGCAGACGCCGCTCTCGTTTTGTATGGATCTCGTGGCGCCGATGGACCGGAATGCCGTACTCGTGGTTTCAGATAATCATGGCCGGGTATTGCCGGGCCTATCTGTATCGTATACCGGCCAGCAAAGCCATTCAGTGAAGGCCTGCATACAGTGGATCCCGGATCTGCAGGATACCGGGCTTCATGTTTTATTGCTCACGGTGAAAGATTCAACCTGTCGCCCGCCGGGGGTACTGACTACTCAGGTCTTTACCTTACCTGTATATATATGGCCTCAGATCAGTGCATTGCGCAATGATACGATCTGTCCTTACGATCCCGTTGCCTTGTCGGTGGTAAGCGGCCGTCCTTCATTTACCTGGGATGTGCTGCCCGGGGGCGCCCCGCTTACATCGCTTAGCTGCACTGCCTGTACCGATCCCGTTGCCCGGCCGGGTGTTACGACAAGCTATATAGTTGCATCGGACAGCAACCTGTGCCGCAAAAAATATGATACGGTTACGATAACGGTATTGCCGGCTCCGGATCTTGCGGTGACCGGGGATACCGTCATTTGTGTGCAGCATCTTGTTCCGCTGAATGTTGCTGTCCGGAACGGCGCCGGCTTACCTTACGATATAACCTGGACACCGCCGGCAGGTCTGAACAATAACAAGATACATAATCCTGTTGCGGTTGCCACCCGTGACATAACGTATGTAGTGCGTGTGGAGATGGAAGGAATGTCCTGCGTGTCAGAAGATTCTGTACATATCACAGTGCTGCAGGGATATGATCTGCTGACGGGAGATACGGCGATATGTACAGGGGATACGCTTATCCCCAACGTACAGGGAGATAGTCGCTATGGTTATTCATGGAGCCCTCCGGGAGACATGTCGGATCCGGGGGTTATGAGGCCGCAGATCTGGCCTGCCCGTTCCGGCACGTATGTGCTGACAGCCTCATATCCGGGGTGCCGGGATAGCATCCGTTCCCTGTATGTAGATGTGCAGCCCATCCCGGATGTATATGCAGGAGCAGACAGCGCGCTTTGTGCCGGTGATACATTTACATTGCAGCCGGTAATCAGTCCGGGGGCCTACCCTTATTACACCTATACATGGACACCTCCCGGCAGCCTGAACAACAGCAGTGTTGCAAATCCCCTGTTTACGGCGGTGTCTCCGGTTACGTTAACACTGACGGTAAGTACGCCTGCCGGATGCAAGGGGCAGGATGATGTGCTGGTAGATGTGATCGCTACAGATTTCATAACGGCAGGACCGGACACGCTGATCTGTCCCGGAGATACGGCACAGCTTTTCGTGGAGGGAGATTACGTAAGCCATGCCTGGTCGCCGTCAGCTTATATGAATGATACGGCGGCAGACAGACCGTTGGTTTACCCGGAGCAAAGCACCATATACACAGTGCGGGCAGTGAACAGTAAGGGTTGCGTGGATCAGCGTATGGTTACGGTTACGGTTGCACCGCAGGCTGTTGTGTCTTTACCGGACTCTGCGCGTATTTTTCCGGGTGAGGGATATCAGATGGACCCTTCGGGAAATTGCCTTTATTTTGAATGGTTTCCGCCTTTGGGCCTTACCGATACCCGCATTGCCAATCCTTTTGCAACACCTGAGGTAAATACAAGGTATTTTGTTACCGGTAAAACAGAGCATGGATGTACCGGCCTGGATTCTATTGATATATACGTATCGTCCGATAGCTATATAGATATGCCGAATGCCTTTATCCCCGGAACAGGACCTAACGGGTTGCTGCGCCCGGTCCGGAAAGGAATGGTGGAGATCAGGGCATTTAAGGTTTTTAACAGATGGGGTATGAAAGTGTTTGAAACGTCCGTATTGGATGCCGGTTGGGACGGGCAGTACAAAGGTGTGCCGCAACCGGTCGGTGTATATGTTTATATCGTGGAGGCAGAGACTCCGGCAGGACGTCTTTTTTATAAGCAGGGGAATGTAACTTTATTACGCTGATCAGTATGAGGGAGGGCGTCAGTAAAAATACCTATGCATATCTGCTGAAAAATACCGTAAAAAACGAGTGTTTTTGCCCGGATAAATTGTTATGAACAAAACTATTATTGTAGTGTCTTTTGTGAATCGGATAAACATTGAAATGAAAGAAATTTTTACACGATCCTTCTTATCTGTTTTTATACTGTCGCTTTTCTGTATTACTACAGACAGCAAGGCAACGCATGTGGCAGGCAGTGAGCTGGTCTACGAATGGCAGCGGGATTCCACTTATCGTATTTACTTCAAATTTTTTGAGGACTGCGGCGGCAATTACGCGGCGTTGGAAGCTTTTGATCTGTGTTACTACAATCCCTGTAACGGGTACAGCGCAAGTATGAAGATCCGCAAGATGAGTCTCCTCCCCGGCAACATTCCTAACGGAACCCCTGTTTCTACAGGCTGTCCGGGTGTCGCTACCTCCTGTGATAATATTGTGGCCCTTATACCGGGTTATCGCGAGTGGTGGTACATGGCAGAGCTTACGCTACCCAGCCGTTGTGACAGCTGGATTTTTTCCGTGTCCGTAAATGCCCGTAATCCGTCATCCAACCTGGTAAATGCAGACCGTTATAATCTTTATATTGAAGCAACGCTCAATAACCAGGATCCGGCAGGCTTTGCCGGCGGAAATCATGCAGACTTTTCATCGCCGCAATTTGTACTGAAGCCGGTACCATATATATGTATCAATGTGCCGATGAGCTACAGCGGAGGACCGGTAGACCCCAATGGCGACCAGTTGACGTATGAATTTATTACGCCTCGTCATATCGGCGGCGGCGGCGCAACCCCTCCGAGTACCGGCGCCAACTGCCAGCCGGGGTCCCAGCCCGGGCAACATGTGTTTACGACGCCGTATAATCTTGCCAATCCTTTTGCCACAAACAATACATTTTATTTTGACACTCTTACCGGTGTCATGACGTTTACGCCGGCATTGCTGGGCGCCAATACGGTGTCGATACGGGTGAATAAATTCAGGAACGGCGTAAAGCTGGGTTCGGTAATGCGGGATGTACAGTTCCAGGTTATTAATTGTACGATGCCCCCGATAGAAGTGGATATGATCGCTACAACCGTTTCCGGGTCAAAATATAATAACGGGCGTATTGAAGCCTGCCTGAATGTTCCTGCCCGGTTTTGCTACAAGGTGGTATCCAATCAGAGTAATTCCATATTGGTCGTGGAGGATAACCATGCTGCTGTGCTTCCCGGCTCTTCGGCTACCTATGTCAATCAGTATACCGATTCCGTACTGGCCTGTATCTCCTTTACGCCCACAGATACGGGCGTTACAATATTGAATATTGTCGCCAAAGACTCTTCCTGCCGCGCTCCGGGCGTGATGGTGCCACAGACGTTTGCCATACCCATCTATGTACGTCCGGCCATTGCTTCTTACCAGGAGCTTGATATCTGCCTGGGAGATACGTTATTGCTCAACTCCAACGGATCTGTAAATGTACGCTGGTCTGTCCTCCCCGGCGGGGATGATCTCGGCAGCGTTGCGTGCCCGCAGTGTTCTGTAACCGTTGCCCGTCCGAAGACAACGACCACTTACGTTGCAAAGTATACGCTGATCAATACCTGCGGCACCGGTGATACCGTCGTAGCGAATGTTACAGAGAATTATATTGATCTGCTTCCGGAAGGGCCGGTAGTATTGTGCCGTCCGGATTCATTGCACCTGGAGGCCGTAGCCGGAGGGCCGAAACCCTGGGAGACAGTGGAATGCGGATTTGTGCAAGGCGGGCAAACCGCTGTGACCGATACGACAGATATACGGGTGCTGACGGGCAATCTGCAGGGAAATAATAATCCCGAAAGTGCTCCGTTCAACACCGGTTATACCACGGCAAGGCATCAATACCTCGTCCGGGCGTCGGATATGCTGCGCTCCGGTATGCGTCCCGGCCGCCTGACCAGTCTCGCTTTTTATGTCACCACATCAACTGCTACCGTAACCGTGAGCAACTTCTCTGTGTCCCTTAAGTGCACGGATGAACCGCTGAGCCGGGCCGGGATCTTCCAGACCGGCGCCGTACCGGTTTATACACCTTCCGGTCCATTGACCATACCCGCTGCGACGGGCTGGATATATCTTCCGTTTGACGGCTATTATTCATGGGACGGGAAGTCTGATCTGCTGGTGGATATTTGTTATGCCAATACCGGCGGTACCGCCACGCCTGTGTATACCACTTATTATCCCACAGATTATGATGCTACCCTGTATAGCTACAACTTCGGTGGTAATATATGTAACGGCGGGCCGGGCCTGAGCCCGACAGCCTTGTTATCCGGTCAGTTGCCGCAAATGCGGTTTGGCTGGGAAGGTGCTCCTGAAAAGCCGTTTTCCTATACCTGGTCGGGCAGTGTGTTTTCCTTCAATGCACCGGACAGCAGCAGCGCCGTTACCTGGATTGATGCATCGTCAAAGATCGTTGTGCATACGGAAGGCCGTAACGGTTGTATGCCATCAGATACATTGGATGTTATTATCCCGGTACATGAATATGACGTACATCCGGATACTGTGATCTGTGAAGGCCAGTCGGTAACGCTGTATATAAAAGACCGTCTGGAGGGCGCATTGCCGTTTACCGCCCGCTGGTATGAGCAGGCCTGGGAGTCGCCGTCTACCTTAAGCTGTGATCAATGCTATGAGCCGGTAGCCCGGCCGGTAACAGACCGGCTGTATACAGTTGTGGCCACCGATGAGGCCGGCTGTGCCGATACCCTGCAGGTTCAGGTGCAGGTAGACCCGGCGATACAGGTATCTATATTGAACAATGATACGTTGATAGGGTATGGCGAGCGCCTGCAGCTTCAGGCGCGCGGCGCAGCGCAGTATACATGGGAACCTGATATGTACCTGGATAATCCCCGTACAGCAAACCCTTTCGCCACACCGAAGGGATCGGTGACTTATACCGTAACCGGGCAGAGCGGTGTGTGTATCGCTACCGACAGCATACATATCCGGGTAGATCAACGGGGGAAGCTGTTTATACCTTCGGCGTTTACACCGAATGGTGATGGCATGAATGACGTATTCCGTATCGGGAATTTTACCTTTCAGAAGCTGGAAGTATTCCGTGTCTTTAACCGTTTCGGAGAAGTGGTATTCCAGACCCTGGATGGCAAAGATGGGTGGGACGGTACCTGGAAAGGCATACCGCAGGATATGGGTGTGTACTTCTATCATATACGTGTTAAGTATCCGGATGAGACTACGGATACCTTTAAGGGAGACGTGACGCTTGTGAGATAAGATCAGAACAGTTAAACATACAAAATCCGGTCTCTGTATTGACCCGGAATATCAAATCTAAAAACAAGAACTATGCATGTAAAAATGACTTTAAGCAGGTTTTTATTCATCATCTTTCTGCTGGCAGGAGGAACGCTGAAGGCACAACTGCCTGCAGGTACCTATAATGTGCCGGGGGATTATGCTACGCTGGCAGATGCAGTATCTGCCCTGAACGCCGCCGGTATTGCGGGTAATGTTACAATCAACATGGCGCCGGGCAGAGCGCCGGAAGAAGTGCCGGCTGGCGGCCTCCGGCTGGGCAGCGCGACATTGAACGCCACGCTGGCCTCCAATAAGCAGCTGACCATCCGCGGCAACGGAGATACGCTGGTTGCTTATGCCAACACCTCGGGTACCGCTGCCTCCATGAAAGGTATTTTTTACCTGCTGGGTACGGATTATGTAACGATCGACAGCCTGAACCTCGTGGAAAACCTGGCGGTGAATACCAACAGCAACCGCCAGATGCACTGGGGTTATGTATTGCTGAAACTCGACGGCCCCGTGGACGGATGTAATAACGTCACGATCAAAAACTGCACGGTGGCGCTCGGTGAAGCCAATACCAGCGTTCACGGCGCAGCCATCTATGCGGGTAATCACACGGTTACCGCTACTATTACCACCTCTGCCGTCACAACACTGCTTACACCTGCAAACGTGTCGGGCACACATAGTAATAATACCTTTTCCGGCAACCGGATCTTCGGGACCAAGGGTATTATGATGCGGGGATATGCGGCTCCGGCAGGCTCCCGGCACCTGTACGACCAGAACAACCAGTTTACCGGCAACTACGTGAATTTCGGTGCTGCCAGTCCTGTCGCTTCAGGTATACTCCTCCAGAATCAGCAGGGTGTGAATATCCGCAATAACCAGTTCGGGAATATCTCCGTTTCGGGAGCGGTTATGGCTGCGTCCACCTCATATGCTGTATTCCTGGACGCCACTCCCGACGGAACAGCAACGGTTACGGATAACGTGTTTAAGCTGTCGCACCGCGGTACCGCAGATATTTATGGTATCCGCTCCCTGTTTAGGGAGAACGGCAATGTCGTCTTTGATGACAATGTTTTCCGTGAGTGGGAGTTCACCGGCGCCAGCGGTAACACCGGGTATAATTCATCCATGATCAGCCAGGAGGCGGTCATACGCCGTATTTATATACGCCGCAACCAGGTAGTTAATCAGACGGGACTGAATAAATCCGGGGGCTTGTTAGGGTTTATCTATAAAATGCCGCAGAGCGGGTATAATCCGACTCAGGCCAGCCCCGATACTTCAGATGCAGTGATTACAGGTAATGTTATAGACGGGCTGGAGCAAATAGGTACAACGACCGGGCAGATCCAGTTTATATCTGTCGAGCTTAATCATATTCATCTCTGGGGTAAAACGACCATATCCGGTAACCGGGCAGAAAATATCACCCTGGCTGCAGGCGTATTTCATGGTATTCAGTTCGCCCCCTGGTGGACCTCTTGGGGGAACAGCGTGGATTATGAGATCACGGATAATATCTTTAACGGGATTGTCTCCAATAGCGCCCTCAATAACTACGGATCAACGTTTATCATAGGAACCGCACGGGAGGGGCTGATCCGTGGCAACCGGATCACGAATATTTCCCTGAACAATAACGGGGGATCTATTAGGGCTATTTCCATCGGCTCCAACTATACCAAGTATAGCTACGGCAGTACACTTGCTACACCATACACTGAGTCGAACATCCATTGCTACAATAATATACTCAACAACCTCCATGTGGCGAACAGTGGTACGACGACCCAGGCAAAAACGGTTGGTATTGAAGTGATGGGGGGAAATACCTATATCTACAATAATGTTATCAGCAACCTGACCAATGAAGGGCGTATTTCCGGGATAGAGGCGGTGTATTATGACTTCCAGAACTACCCGCATACGACCGATCGCTTTCATCCCAAAACCTTTATTTATCATAATACCATTTTTATCGGCGGCACATCCGGTTTTTCCGGTATAGAGGTGAGCGGCATCCGGGCGCATCTGCGTAACGATACGACCGATATCCGCAATAATATCATCCACCTGAACGCCGTTTCCGGAACACTGAACAAGGTTGCAGCTATTATGGTCGATTACCTGCATAACCGCCCGCAAGTCGGTGGTCAGGATACCATAGGCGCTCCAGGAGATGTGCCTCATGGCGGCCTGAACCTGAACAATAACATTTACTACCTGCCGCCGGGACCCAATAATTTCTATTACGTGGAGGCATACAGCCAGGGTTCCAACAACGCTACTTCCCTGTTACGTAACGGGTTTGGCGTCAGTGGTGTAACAGAAGATGCGGCAAAAAATATTGTGAATGATCCGGGCTTCAACAGCCAGTGCAGCCGCTATAAGGCATTTATCGGCAACGGCAGGGAAAGCGCCACCTGGTGGGAGCAAAACCTTACGCCGGGTACGGCAGCCGGCACTTACCTGCCTTCCGGTTCTTCTTTTGCAAAGAGCACTGCAGCAACAAATCTGCACGTACTGGTGACTACGGATTATGCGGGCGCTGCCCGGGGTACCACGCCGGATATCGGCGCCTTCCAGTTTACCGGCAGCGCTCCGGTCAACCTGCCGCCGGCGATCAACCTCACACAGCGTATGCCGGTGATCACTTACTGCACAGATGCCGCGTCGGTAGGTGTGCAGATCACCGGACAGAACGGCATTAACACCACTACCGGCACAGCCCCCAGGCTGTATTATAAAAAGTCTTCCGAGAACAATGTCTTCGGCAATTACCCGGGGGATAACAATGCTTCTTTCAACGGATGGAAGTATGTAGAGGCAATCGGCGCCGCTCCGAATTTCACTTTCAACATTGACTATTCCAAGCTCACTTCCGCCACTGCGGCGGGAGATTCGATCATGTACTTCGTGATCGCCCAGGATAACGCTGGTACGCCCAATGTGGCGGTGAATACCGTCACGTTCTCGAACGGATGTGCACTGCCCAGCGTGAATATTGACCCCTCTGTAGGTGCGGCTACGGCTGTCAGCTATGGCTATCGCATACTGTCTCTGCCGGTAATGACCGCCACGGCGGGACAGTCCGAATACTGCATGAACGGTACGGCTTACCTGAAGCTCACTTCGCTGCCTGCCGCTGCGAAGCCTCAATGGCAGGAACGTCGGGGTACGAATCCTTTCCAGGATATTCCCGGAGCTGACAGCATTGCGTACGTGTCCGGTATCCTGATCGCAAGCACTGATTACAGAGCGGTTATCAAATGTAACGGAGTCGTGGTGGCAGAGTCGAATGTGGTTTCCGTTTCTATCTCTGCAGCGCCGGCGCCTTCCGTCAATACGGGTAGCCGCTGCGGATATGGTTCTGTTACGCTTTCCGCATCGGCAGGCGCTACCGATTCGCTCCTGTGGTATGAAACCGCTACGGGCGGCGCACCCATCCATACCGGTACTACATTCACAACACCTGCTCTGCACGCTCCGCGTGATTATTATGTGGCTACCTACAGCAATCTGCTTTCAGGTTTGCATGTCGGGTCCACGACGCCAACGCCAAACAGCTACAACAGCAATACGGCATTGCGTGGGCTGAGATTTGATGCGCTGAATACATTCCGGCTGGATTCCGTAACACTCTATCTTACAAACGGCAGCGCCGGAGACCTGTACATCAAACTGCTGGATGCCGGAGGAAATGAATTGCAGCGTCAGACCATACCGGTGGCATCCATGCAGCTGAGCACGTCGTCACAGCATCAACCCAATAAAGTATGGGTGGGATTTGTGATTCCCAAAGGGGAAGGATACCGGTTGGTGATGGATGGCCCGTCGGGTATCATTCCTACATTCTGGAGTGGCAATCCCGCTTTCCCGGCAGAAAGACAGGGAGTTCTTGTTATCAGGGAAGGAACCGGTCCCGGTGGCGTTACCGGTCTCTGGAATTACTTTTTCGACTGGGTTGTGTCCATAGGCTGCGAAAGTACAACCCGTACACCGGTGCGTGCGATGATCAACCCGGCGCCGGTTATTTCGATCACTACTTCAGGCGATACGATCTGTAATGGTACGGATGCTGTTTTACAGGTAACTTCCGGTAACTCAGGCTATAATTATCACTGGATGCCGGTCAATACAGGCGGTAATTTTATTCGTGTTTCACCATTTGTGACTACTACTTACCATGTGGTGGCAACCGATAATACATCGGGCGTATTTGGTGGTTGTGCGAACAGCGATTCTGTAACGATTACAGTGCTCCCTGCTCCCATCTCATTCTTCACTGCAAACGGAAACAGCGATTTCTGTGCCGGTGCCGGTCAGGTAGAGCTGATAGCCGGTGGTGGAGCTGCAGCCTATCAATGGTTACGGAATGATAATGCCATACCGGGCGCTACACAAGCCAGTTATACGGCATCGGATTCGGGCAGCTATCGCCTGGTAATGACGGAGGGCCTTTGCTCGGATACTTCCGGAGAGCATGTGCTGAATGTGTATCCGCTACCTGCACCGGTTATTGTACGAAACGGGAATACGCTGAGTACAAACCTGCCGTATAGCAGCTACCAATGGTATTGGGAAGGCCAGATCATTCCCGGCGCTACCAATCCGACATATAACGTTATATCCGAAGGAAAATACACCGTTGCCGTGAAGAACATTCATGACTGTGAAGGCATTTCACCGGAATTACCGGTTTCCCTGGGTGTCGCCAACCGGCATCAGCAGGCGGACGTGCTGGTGTATCCCAATCCCGCATCGGATATGATACACTTCATGGCGCCGGCTCCTGTGGATGTCAGCATCAGCAGTATGGATGGTAAAATGCTGCTGTACCAGCAGGCTGCACGTTCCTGCAATATATCGTTGCTGCCGGATGGCATCTATATGATCCGTCTTACAACAGTAGACGGGCAGTTGATTTACACGGCAAAGATTACCAAATCGGCCAGGTAAGCGGGTTTGCGTTGATATGATGATGTGGCGCATGTATTTGTCCACCATGTCATCCTGACGAAGGAAGGATCCCACATAATGTGTGTACGCATTGTGTGGGATCCTTTGCTTTTGTTCTGCGTATTGCGGGCGAATGCAATTCGCTCCTGCACCGGCACGAAATCGTATTTGAATACCTCGTCAATGGTGAGATTAAGTGTTGCCTTCATACAGAGAACATACTTAGGTTCTAAGTATATGCATCAAAACCCAAACCCCACTCCAAACTCCGCCAGCTCCGCCTGTGTAAGATGTGTCTTCAGCAAGCCAAAAGCAAACAGCTCTTTCAGAAAGCCGTGTTCACTTTGAATAATGTAATAGTTGCTGCCCAGCTTCTGGTACACCGGCGCCAGCCGCAGATAGGCTTCTTTTACATAAACCCCAATCTGCAGCAGCACACCGACACGGCCAAACAGGAATTCATTCCCAACAAACACACTACCCTTCCAGGAATACTTTTTTTCATCACCGGGATGGATCTCATTGTTACGCAGGAAGGCGTATATTTTATTATGGTAAGAATAATCAAACCCAACCATCATTTTATTATAGCTTTTCCATCGCCGGCTTACAAATGCTGACCCCAGATACACCGGGTATAAAGGACCATCTGTAAAGCCCCCTTCCGTAGCCGTGAGTCCCACTTTGGCCTGGATCAACCAACGATTAGATAATGGCGGATCCTGATATTCATTTTTGATGATCCGGTTGGTTGTCGGGTAATACCTCAGGCCAATATGCCCGCCATACATATTCACCCCGAGATTCGGCTGCCGGAAGGCCGCATTGGAGATATGCGAGAAATGAGCGCCGGCCTGAACTTCAAGATGCTCGCTTGCACGGTAGCGCAGGTCGGTCATAAACTGGGTGAAGTTGTTGAGCCTGCTGCCAATGGCCGTATTGAAGGTATCCCAGGAAGGTGCTCTTTCATAATTGCGCGTTACATATCCGCCGCCGTATCCGGCCCGGATGGTCCATTCAAAATTACCTTTCCGGATAATTGGGATTTCTATATTGGGATACACAGCGAAACATTGTCCGTAGATCGAATCAATGCCATAGTTTGTGTATGTAAAACCAAAACCGATCACCGGAAAATTCCGGCTCCGCTGCCAGGCGCGTTTCCCGGCCGTCCGGTGTACAAAATTGATATCAATACCGGTAGACAGATCCGGTACCGGCGCCCGGAACTTCTGTGTATGCTTCATTACCTTGCCGCCCATGAAGTTTGTTTCAATAGCAAATCCCGCCCAGGGTTTATTGTCCTGTGCCACTGCTGCGGAAATTATGCAGGTTGATAATAAGAGCGATATACATCTTTTACCGGTTGCCATACAATGAAAAAACCAGGCAAATATAATATTACCTTTGCACCATGCAGCGTCTGATCGCGTTTATTGTACGTTCCTTTTTGCAGGGATTACTGATCCTGTGTCCTATCGGCCTTACAGCTTATATTATTTATGTTGTTTTCGACAGTGTAGACAGCCTGTTGCCTTTTATGCCGGTACGTGGTCTGGGCTTTGCCCTGATCATTGTCTGTATCACAGTGATCGGTTATCTCGGTACGCGTTTCTTCATTGGGCGCACATTGATAGATGCGTTTGATTACCTGATGGAACACACACCGGGGGTCAAATATCTTTATTCGTCCCTGAAGGATATTATGGATTCCTTCGTGGGTGATAAAAAACGATTCAATAAACCGGTATGGGTTTGTATTAACCGGAATCCGGAAGTGTGGCGTATCGGATTTTTGACACAGGAAGACCTGACCCCGATGGGGCAGCCGGGCAAGGTGGCTGTTTATCTCCCACACTCCTATGCCATATCGGGGTATGTGCTGATTGCGGATAAAGAAATGATAAAGCCGGTAACAGGGATGAACGCTGCAGAGGCCATGAAATTTGCCGTCAGTGGCGGTGTCGCAGGTACAGAAGAGGGCATCTCCGGAAAAACAGAAATTATAAAGTGACAGGAAGGCAAAAAATATGGAACTTCAATGCCGGTCCGGCAACATTACCGGAATCTGTATTACAGCAGGCTACCGAAGCCGTGCTTGATTATAATGGTTCCGGTCTTTCTATTCTTGAAATACCTCATCGCGGTAAGCTGTTTGATGCTATCATGGAAGAGAGTCGTGCGCTGGTAAAAGAGCTGTGTGATCTGAATGAAGATTATGAAGTGCTCTGGCTGCCGGGCGGTCGTCTGCAGTTTGCCATGATACCTATGAATTTCCTGAAAGAGGATAGAACGGCAGGATATGTAGATAGCGGATTCTGGGCAGATGAAGCGATACAATATGCACTTCATTATGGTAATGTTTCCATACTTGCTTCTTCAAAAGAACAGCATTATACGTATTACCCGAAGCTGCTTTCCGATAATACAGATCAGCTTGCCTATGTGCATCTCACGACCAATAACACTATTTACGGTACACAAATAAAAACACTACCTGCAATCCCTGCACCGCTTGTGGCAGATATGAGCAGCGATATCCTGAGCATGAAGCGCGACTACACCCGGTATGCTTTATTTTATGCAGTAGCGCAGAAAAACCTGGGAGCTGCCGGCGTTACGCTTGTGGTGATCCGGAAAGATATGTTGCCGCGAATCTGCCGTCCGCTGCCGCCGATACTGGATTACAATGCACATGTAGAAGCCGGGTCGGTGCTGAATACGCCGCCCGTGTTTTCCATTTATACATCGCTGCTGGTGCTGCGTTGGATCAAACAGCAAGGTATAGACCGGATAGAACAGCAGAACCGGGAAAAAGCGGGATTGCTATACGCAGAGCTGGAGCGGAATCCGTTATTTCATGCGCCCGTGCGGGAAGATTCGAGAAGTCTGATGAATGTAGTATTTAAAGCCGTTACCCCGGATGTGGAGCAGGTTTTTCTGACGTTATGTGCAGATAACGGTATTGTCAATATTAAAGGACACCGGAGCGCAGGCGCTTTCCGGGCGTCTCTATATAACAGTATGCCCGTTGAAGCTGTGCAAAAGCTGGTGGTGGTGATGCAGGAATTTGAATATGGTTACAGTAAATAAACTTTTAAAAATTAAAACGTATGGGAAACACATCCCCCTCTGTCCCCCTTCGAAGGGGGACGATCACATCGTTCCAGGCACGACAGTTCGTTAAGCACAATAGCACAATCGTCTCCCATTGAAGGGAGAGTGAGAGGGATGTTACATTCCAGACATCATTTGAACACAAAAACATAAATTAGCTTATGGCAAAGATCACACCCTTCAAGGGATTAAGACCGAAACCGGAATATGCCGCCGAAGTGGCTACCCTACCCTACGACGTGATGAGCGTGGCGGAAGCGCGGGAATACAAAGACAAACCGTATCACTTCTATCATGTTACCCGTTCTGAAATAGATCTGCCCGAACATGTGGATGTGCACAGCACAGAAGTGTATGAAAAGGCAAAGGAAAACCTCGACCGTCTCGTGGAAGAACAAATACTGGTACAGGATGCGGAGCCGTGCTATTATATCTATGAGCTGGTGATGGACGGCCGCTCCCAGACCGGCCTGGTCTGCGGGTCATCCTGCGATGATTATTTTAACGGTGTGATCAAAAAGCACGAATTTACACGTCCGGAAAAAGAGCTGGACCGCATCAACCACATCCGTACAACACGTGCCCAGACCGGTGTTGTGTTCCTGGCATATAATGATCAGGAAGATGTACAGCACATCATCGCAGAATGGAAAAAAGAACATGCCCCGGTTTATGATTTTGTTGCGGAAGATGGTATTCGTCATACTTTCTGGGTGGTAGACGATTACGCAAAAGTAGCTGCGATCACAAACCTGTTTGACGAAAAAGTACCCGCAACTTATATTGCGGATGGCCATCACCGTGTGGCTTCCGCGGCTAAAGTATGCCAGGAAATGCGCGACAACGGCCTTTCCGTAACCGGCGAAGAAGCGTTTAACTCTTTTATTACCTGTATTTTCCCCGCCAGCCAACTGGCGATACTTGATTATAACCGCGTGGTGAAAGACCTGAACGGAAAAACACCGCAGCAGCTGATCGCAGCGCTGGAGCAAAAGTTTGAAGTAGCGCCTGCAGATGGCTCAGCACCTTATAAACCGGCACGTGCTCATGAGTTCGGTATGTACCTGGACGGGAAATGGTATCGCCTTACCGCAAAGCCGGGCACGTATACGGAAGACCCGATCGGCATCCTCGATGTATCCATACTCCAGCAGAATGTGCTTTCGGAATTATTGGATATACATGACCCCCGTACTGATAAACGTGTGGATTTTGTAGGCGGTATCCGTGGGCTGAAAGAGCTGGAAAAGCGTGTAGACAGTGGGGAGATGGCCGCAGCCTTTGCCTGCTACCCCGTAACCATTCAGCAGCTTTTCGATATCTCCGACAGCGGCAACGTTATGCCTCCGAAGAGCACCTGGTTTGAGCCGAAGCTGCGGGACGGGCTGGTGGTTTATTTAATTTGAAGATGTACCTGATATATGTGTTTGATGTGTGAGATGTGACAGATGTGCTTTTCACACATCAAACACATCCCCCCACATCTGTCACATTTTATTGAACAATACAAACAATTATGGAACTACCCCACCACCTTACCCTGACCGACCTGGAACGATTGGCAGCACAACCCGATGCAAGCCTTTCTGTAGCGGCACAGCAGCGTATCCGGGATAACCGCTCTTACCTTGAAGACGTGATCGCGCAAGGTGGTACTTACTATGGTATTAACACCGGTTTCGGCAGCTTGTGTAATGTGCGTGTACAGCCGGAAGAGCTGGAGCTGCTGCAGGAAAACCTGGTTTGCTCGCACGCCTGCGGCATGGGCGACGAAGTACCTCAGGAGATCGTGCGGCTCATGCTGCTGTTAAAAGTACACGGCCTCAGCCAGGGCTACAGCGGCGTACGGCCGGAGCTGGTACAACGGCTCGCCGACTTTTACAATCATGGTATCACACCGGTTGTTTATGAACAAGGGTCATTGGGGGCTTCGGGAGACCTCGCGCCATTGGCACATCTGAGTCTGCCGATACTTGGTAAAGGTGAGGTCTGGTATAAAGGCAGTAAAATGTCCGCTGCTGCTGCATTAAAGGATGCCGGACTGGAACCCATGCCGCTGGCGGCAAAAGAAGGCCTGGCGCTGCTCAACGGTACGCAGTTTATGAGCAGCTATGCTACCTGGTCGCTGATGGCCGCCAGGAGATTGATGGATTGGGCGAATGTGATTGGCGCATTGTCTGCCGATGCGTTTATGGCCAAGGCTGAGCCTTTCCGCCATGCGATACACCGTGTACGTCCGCACAAAGGACAGATCACAACAGCACAAAAGATATTGACATTATTGACCGGCAGCCAGCTCCAGGAGCAACCCAAGCAACAGGTACAGGATCCGTATTCATTCCGTTGTATACCGCAGGTGCATGGTGCAACGGCCGATGTGATAGATACCGTTAATGCTGTTGTGGAAACGGAGATCAATTCCGTAACGGATAACCCGATCGTATTTCATGATGAAGATGCAATACTGAGCGGTGGTAATTTTCATGGTCAGCCGCTGGCGCTGCATATGGACTTCCTGGCCATAGCGCTTTCGGAGCTGGCCAATATATCTGAACGGCGTACTTATCTGCTCATCAGCGGTCAGCGCGACTTGCCGGCATTTCTGGCTCCTTCCGCCGGGCTGAACAGCGGATTCATGATCGCGCAATATACAGCGGCGGCTATTGTGAGCCAAAACAAGCAGTTGTGTATGCCTGCTTCCGTAGACAGTATCGTCAGCAGCAACGGGCAGGAAGACCATGTGAGTATGGGTGCGAATGCCGCGACCAAGCTGTACCGGGTTGTGAAAAATGTACAAAGAGTACTCGCTATTGAATTACTAACTGCTGTACAGGCGTTGGATTTGCGTCGTCCTTTGCACACTTCTCCGGAGCTGGAGCAGGTGGCTGCTACGTTGCGGAAGGAGATCCCGTTTATGGAAACCGACCGTGTGCTGCATGATGATCTGGTGGCAGCAGAGCGGTTTCTGGGTAAAGCGCCACTTTCCTGATGCCCGGAAAATGTAAGATTCTTGACAATAGAAAATAATTTGAGTAAAAATGATGGACCTGCTATATAAAAGACATGTCATCCCGGGCTTGACCCGGGATCGTTTCAATCGTAATGATGCATCATATCGCTACCAGACGATGGCGGATCAAGTCCGCCATGACAGTACTTTTTCATTGCTGATACCCCTGCTCTCATGAAGCGACCATCCTATATCATCTTCCAGGCATACGGACCGGAGTACATTCTCCAAGAGTGTATGTATGCGTTGCTTACCTTTTCCCGCATACATGTGGCAGCTCTGCCGGAGGGTCTGGAAATATGGATATATACAGATCAGGAAGAATGGTTTCGCAGTAACTTTCCGGATTGCCCGCTGCCACTTCGTTTCAGGAAGATCGATGAGGAAATAATACGGCAATGGCGCGGTGATATCAATTTTGTACACCGGCTTAAAATTGAAGTGCTGCGGGATTTTTGCAGACAACATTCCGGGGATGTAATATATCTCGATACCGATACATACTTCCTTGCTCCGGTGAGCAGTGTTTTTGAACATATCCGCAATGGAGCTCTGTACATGCATGTACAGGAAAGTATCCTGAGAGAAGAAGTAAACCCGATGTTGCGTAAGCTGAACCGGTTTTTGCAAAAGAACAATCCCATATCCGTAAAAGGAAAACAGATAAACATAACGGCAGATACGGCGATGTGGAATGCGGGTATGCTGGGCTTTCACACAGATCGTGCTTCTTTACTGGATGAAGTAATAGTATTTACAGACGAGGTGTACCGTGTTTTTCCAAAACATGTGGTAGAGCAGTTTGCCTTTTCTCTTTATTTTCAACAGGCGGGTTATATAAAAAGCAGCGCCGCCCATATTTTTCATTACTGGAATTTCAAGGAGATGCGACAGTATCTTAAATCATTCTTCGCACATTTTTCCGGCGTTTCATGGGCAGACCTGAGCCGGTACAGCGCCCTTATACAACCCCAGGTGCAGTTGCAGGAAATGATCAGCTTTTACCGGGCAAGAAATGGCTGGGAAAAAATCCGCCGCAAGAGCTGGGAGCCTGTAATGCCCGACTGGGATTTGTTATTGCAGCAGATGCAGTAAGGTATCTATCGCAGCTTTGTTCTGCGGCCAGTAGATCGATCGGTACAGATCCGTCTTTTCCCGCTGCGTCAGGTGGAAATTGAGCGGAGCTGACCTGTCTGTTTTTTCAGGAATGTACTCCAGGCTGATGTATTTCAGCTTTCCTTCGAAAACATATGTGTTCAGGTCCCGCAGATCGCCGCTGTAGAAAGACTGTATAGGTCCCCATTTACTTTGCACGGTAAATAAAGGATCGGTGATCATACTGATCAGCGAGTTTTGTTCGGACCCCCGTGACATTTCTGCCTCGCGCGTATCCCGTATCTGCAGATAGATCACATTACCGGCATGTGCTTTGATCCAGTCTTTGAATACAAACAGGTAGCGGGTAGCTACTTCCGTGCCGAAATTATCCCGCAGACCGGCATCCATGATGTTCATTTGTGGAACGCTTGGCAGCATCAGTGCCGGCAGGATTAAAGGAAAGGTAGCGCTCATGCGCAGGGCGGACGTAATACGCATACTGTAGGGGTCCTGTTTCCGGAAGAATGTGGCAAAATCCACGGCATCAATAATGGGCGGGATTTTATTTCCCGACAGCGCGTAGGCCGGTTGCGTGAGATAAGAAACAGGCTGCGCGGAGACCATTAGTCTTCTTCCGTCATTTACAATGGTGCCATTTATAATTACAGCCGGTAATTTACCGGCAGCTTCAGCTCCGGCATAATCGCCCAGCTTGTAATCGAGCAGACCTTCTGTATTGTATATCAGCTCCTGCTCGAAAGCGAACCCCCGGTCTTTGGTATAGGAATAGCCGGAAAAGAGTGTTTTATTGAATGGCGTGAACAGATCAGAACTGACCATGGAAAAAATGATCGCATTCAGCAGATCCTTACCGATGTTGTCCTGGTATTTCGGATTATAAGGATCGGTAATAGTTCTGTTTTGATATGCCGCATGTACGCTGCGCCAGTAAGTGGCGCCGATCATACCGCCTGAAGCGCCGGTGATGAGTACGGACTGTCGGAAGAGCTTCCCGTTTGTAATACTGTCGAGATATTGCAGGCTGCGGAACGTCCAGTAGGCCGATCTGGATCCACCCCCGCTCACGCTGATGATGATCAGCGGCGGTTTCTGATCGTGCGTTTCTTGGTTTTGTTTCCATTGCTCCAGCCGGTGTAAGCCCAGCAGCCGGTCGTGCTCATAGCGTGCGGGTGTGAAAACATTCCGCAGGGAAGTATAATCATACGCTGGTTTTTGATGTGGTTTTGTCCGGTAGTTGAGGCCATAGGCAATGCTGCGCAGGTCAAAAGCTTTGTAATGTACAAGCAGTGAAAAGATACTGAACAGTGTAATCCATCCCAGCAATTCCCAGCTTCTGAGAAAATATTTCATGGCGCCTACAAACCCGGTCAGCACGGTGAACAGGATCAGGAAGCCTGCGGCGGCAGGTATCCGTAGTGCAGGTTTGTCTATAAATATACCCAGCAGGGCAAGGCTGATCACGGCAAAGAAAAAAGCGGTGACGGCATTGCGGTGATGGCGTCGCAGAACGGTGGCCAGCAGGCGCGGGGGATGTGCCTCCAGCTCCCGGATGCGTCGTATGGCCAGTCTCCCGGAGAGGTATGTTTCTGCGCGTATCAGATCGTATTCGTCGTCGAGCGTGTCGTAGGGTATCAGGCTGCGGATACGTGAGGGGTTGGTGATCGTGTCGATCACCGTTTTCAGCAGATCGCGTCCTACCCTGAAAAAATACAGGAACGATACAACGATCATGAATAGAAGCCCGAGATAAAAACCGGATTGGAGTAAGAGTATTTGCTTTAGCGGCATATGCTCCTGATACCATTGAAACCGTATTGTGACAACTGAATAAAAAACCAGGAATGCTGCAGGAAGTATTGAATTGTTGATGCAGTATTTGAGGAATGCCTGCCGTACGGCGCCCATAAACGGGATCCGGTGACTGTGAATGATAAAAGTGGTGATATGCCACGACATGACAAATACCGCCATACCCGCCCCCACCAGCGACATGCTCAAGAAACTGATCCGGCCTCGGTATTCCGGCGCCAGGAACAGGCTTGCAGCGCCGAATGTTTCAGCGAAATTACCCGTGATCGTAACAACCAGTATCATCCAGAATACCAGGAGCAACTGGTACTTCCGGAAATGCAGCAGAAACAACTGCACCGGTAGGAAACGGAAAAGGCTGGTCAGCAATTGTTTCATGCAAGGATATGCAGGGTACAGGATTGTTTACAAAGTAAATTACGTTATTTTTTGTCAATGTTGAGCAAATGATATGTGGCAGGTATGTTTCATCTTCGCCTGCATTTTTCAAGGTATTCATTTCGACAGGCTCAATGACCGTCTTTTAAGGATAGTGGCTAAGTGTGCCGGCCCTGATGTGGTTAGGTAATTTTACCGGCATGCTATCCGTATTTTTTCATAAAAAAACAGGCAATTTTTCTGGTAGCCGGGATTACTGAAACGCGTAGTATTGTACCGAGTGTAGCTTGGTATTGTATGGTTTTGAAGAAGCGTATTTTATGAGTAAAAGATTTACCCCGGTAGTCATATTCTTTATCCTGTTTTTATTGTCCGTATGTATGCCCCGGCCGGGAAACGCGACCCATGTTGCCGGCAGCGAGCTGATTTATGAGTGGCGGAGCGACTCGACCTACCGTTTCTTTTTTAAATTCTATGACGACTGTGGGGGCAATTATCCTGCCCTTCAGGAATTTGATCTCTGCTATTATAATCCCTGCAATGGTTTCAGCGGGAGGGTGAAGATCGGGAAGATGACTCTGCTGCCGGGCAACATCCCCAACGGCACACCCATCGGTACGGGCTGCCCGGGCGTGCTCACGACGTGCACCGGTATGGCGGCGATCCCCGGCTTCCGGGAATGGTGGTATACGGTAGACCTGCAGTTGCCTTCCCGGTGTGACAACTGGATATTCTCCGTTTCCGTCAATGCGCGGAACCCATCCAGTAACCTGGTCGATGCCCAGAACTACAACATGTATATAGAAGCCACGCTGAATAATATGGATCCGGCGGGCTTCGGCGGCGGGACACATGCGCGTTTTTCTTCGCCATTTTTCTCGCTGAAGCCTGTCCTGTATATCTGCGTGAATACGCCGACCAGCTACAGCGGCGGGCCGGTTGATCCCGATGGGGATGTGCTTACCTATGAATTTATCACCCCGCGGTATATCGGCAGCGGCAGCATAGGCGCCCACTGCCAGCCGCTGTTCACGCCTGCGCCGCATGTCTTTGTAACGCCTTTTGACCTGCAGAATCCCTTTGCCGCCAACAATACCTTCGTATTCGACCCGGTTACCAGCCTCATGACGTTTACGCCGTCTGTCACCGGCAAGAATACGGTAACGGTGCGGGTGAATAAATTCCGTAACGGCGTGCGGCTCGGTTCCGTGATGCGGGATGTCCAGTTCCAGGTGCTGCCCTGCGATATGCCGCCGATACTGGTGGATGTAATCCCGACCACGGTTACCGGTGCGCAGTATATCAACGGCCGGGTCGAAGCCTGTGCCGGCGTTCCGTTCAGCTTCTGCTACAAGGCGGTGGCCGGCCTCCCGAATTCTGTTCTGGTCGTAGAGGATAATCACATCACAGCGCTTCCCGGCTCTTCGGTTGTGTATAACAACATGTATACCGATTCCGTACTGGCCTGCGTTTCCTGGTCGGGTGCAGACACCGGCCTGCGGCTGCTGACGATTGTCGCGCGCGACTCTGCCTGCCGTGCGCCGGGGGTCATCGTCCCACAGGTCTTCGTGATCCCGGTGTATGTGCGGCCGGCCATGGAATCTTATACGGAGCAGGGCATCTGCCTCGGGGATACGCTCGTATTACATGCGCCATTCCCCGGCTCTTCGAATCTGTGGAGTACGGGGAGCACCGACTCTTTTATTACCATCAGCTCACCGGGCAAATACTGGGTTCATATAATCCGGGGTGTGTGTGCATGGAGCGATACAATAGAAGTCTTCCAGAGGGGTGTGCGGCCGGTTGTGGATATTGGCCCGGATACGGTCGCCTGCGGACCGGTCGTGCTGCGTTCCTCGACGTCTTACGTTAGCCCCGTATGGCGTTGGAGCACGGGGGCTGCAACCCCGTCTATCACCGTTACACAAACGGGTCAGTATTGGCTGGAGGTCACAGAGAACGGGTGTAAAGGCTCTGATACCGTATCCGTAACCGTCGAAGATATGACAGTAGACCTGGGCCGGGACTTTGCGCTTTGTGACAGGGACACCCCGGTGACGCTGAAGGCGTCTTTCCCGGCAGGTACACAATACCGCTGGAGCAACGGAGTGTCTGATTCGCAGATCGTGGTTACCCGGAGTGGTAAGTACTGGCTGGAGGTCACACGTAATGATTGTCCAGGCAGCGATACCATAGAGGTTACATTTGTACCCACACCTTTTGTGTACATAGGCCCTGACAGTACGATCTGTGAGCAGACCCCGGCCAGGATCGGAACGGTAATACCGGGAGCGACATACTTGTGGAGCACAGGAGAGACAATGCCTTACATCCTTGTCAGCAGCACGAACAGATATGTGCTGGAGATAAACCTCGAAGGATGTATCGTGCATGATACGATAGAGATCACCGCGATGCCGTCGCCGGAACCAGACCTGGGCACGGACAGGGATATCTGTCCCGGTGAGACGGTGCTGCTGGACGGGAGTCATGATCCCGGGAGCAGGTATTTGTGGAATACGGGTGATACGACGGCAGGCATTGCCGTGACCTCGGGAGGTGTTTACGGATTGACGGTGACCTCCGTATACGGCTGTACAGGCAGCGATAGCATCATACTGAGGGATTACCCGAAACCAACCGTATCCCTGGGCCGGGATACAACGGTGTGTGAGGAGACGCCGTTGCTGCTTGCCCCCCTGGGGCAGCGTGATGCCGACTCGCTGGTATGGTCGGACGGAAGTGTGGGGAGTAAGCTGATGGTTCGCTACGGCGGGGAGTATATCGTTACAGCCATCAATAAATGCGGCACAGACTCGGATACGATCCGGGTAGAGCAGATATTCTGCGATATCACGGTGCCGAATGTATTTACGCCGGATGGGGACGGGATTAATGATGTATTCCATGTGCTGGGGAATGTGGGACGTGTGGAAGGATTCAGGTTCAGCATCTTCAACAGGTGGGGACAACTGATGTTTCATACAAAAGACCCGTACGCAGGCTGGGATGGTATGCATCAGGGCCGTCCGTCGCTGCTGGGGACGTATGTGTATCTGCTGGAATATAGTATTGCCGGCAAACCCTATATGCAGAAAGGAAATTTTCACCTGATCAGGTAATTGCCCGGACGATAGCCCGTACCCCGAATTTCCGTTGCTCATGCTCAGCATATAAAATGAAATACCTTTCAAAGGCGCTCTTTACTTTATTGTGAGCAATAAAATGCAACCCGCTTAGCAAGGTGCACTGGATTTACAGAAGTTGATACAACGGCTTATCCGGATGGTGCGAACAATATGAAAAGTTTATTTTTACGGCTCAACGAATTTCATGAGCACCTTACTGAAGGATCTTTATTCAAAAGAGTTTTACAACCATCTGGCAAATGCGTTGACCGCTGTCATACCGGATTTCGATAAACGGAAGTTTATACGGATGATCTTCGTGAAAGATTTTGACGGCAAAGAACTGAAGGAGCGAATGCGCCATACAACGGAGGTGCTGCGTCAGTTCCTGCCGGCAGATTATGCCCGTGCGGCACCGGTTATTGAAAAGCTTGTAAAGCGGTTGCAAAAAGAAGAGAAGATCAGTATCCTGCCCTGTTTGTTTTTGCCGGATTATATTGAGCAGTACGGGCTGGAAGATTTTACCCGTTCGGTGCGTGCGATGGAGCTGGTGACCTGTTTTATCACCTGTGAGTTTGCTGTCCGTCCGTTCCTCCTGAAATACGGCGACCGGATGATCCGGCAGATGAAGGTCTGGTCGCAGCATGAAGATCACAGGGTGCGGCGGCTGGCCAGCGAAGGTATGCGGCCGCGGTTGCCCTGGGCGATGGCGGTACCGGCATTGAAAAAAGATCCGGCGCCCGTGCTGCGGATACTGGAAATCCTGAAGAATGATCCGCACGAGTGGGTGCGGCGCAGTGTGGCCAACAACCTCAATGATATCAGCAAGGATCATCCGGAGCTTGTTATGGATATAGCCCGGAGATGGAAAAACATTAGTCCTGAGACCGATGCGGTGATCCGGCACGGCTGTCGTACGCTGCTCAAGCACGGGCATCCGGAGATGCTGCGTTATTACCAGCTCGACAGCCGTCCTATTTCACTCGATGATTTTTCCATAAAAACACTTCGTGTACCGGCAGGAGGAGAACTGCAGTTTACTTTTTCATTTACCAACGGTAGCAGGAAGCCACAGACCATCCGGCTGGAATATGCGGTTTACTTCAAAAGGGCCGGCGGATCTTTTTCCAAAAAGGTATTCAAGATCAGCGAAAAGGAATATGCGCCCGGCGCTTCGGTTACCATACAGCGCAAACAAAGCTTTAAGCCGATCACCACCCGCAAGTATTACACCGGTGAGCAACGGCTGTCGGTGATCCTGAACGGGAAGGAATATCCTGCGGGGAAATTTGAGCTTAGGGGGTAGGTAAAGTTTTCATGTCTTAATTCACTGCTCACTAATATGTTATATTTCACTGTTTTTTAAAATAAATATTTGGATGCCGGAGGTCTTTTGAAAACTTTCTGTATCTTGCTTACTGTTAGTAAGTACAGTCCATTATAGCACATAGTTCTTGGAACATTTTTTGTCCTAAGATAAATTGCAACGCTATTTTTCCCACCATTTTAAAGCATTCGTATATACTGCTCACATTCATACCAGGACGAAACCTTCGAGTTTTTTGTTGCTTTCTTACAAAATGCGCTTAAGGAATCTCTATGTACAAAGAATTGGTGCAGCCGGTCATAGCGCAAGAGCTATATTGCCTGTAACGAGGTATAAACAAATAGTGTTAAATTTCCACGTTAATCACGATTCTTATACGTTTTCATTATTTGCACTTCTTTTTTCGATAAATGTTGTAATTCTTTTCCGTTCACCGATCAACAGCAGCGCTATGATGATTTTGACTGATGCAAATACAGTGTATGACCAATCCGGAGCAGTCCCCAGCAGCATGTGTTTTTGCTGGTAGTAGGCAAATAAAGTCCGGCATAAATTCGGGATTTCCTGAATGAGTATATAGGTTGCCGTGACAATGATGGCGATCGTTGTTATAGCGGGAAGCGATATGTGCAGGTTCAGCCGATCTTCATCAAATCCTTCATCCAGCTTCAGCCGGTCAATGATGAGGTTGGATTTGAAGAGCAGGTACCATGCAATCAAAGTATAAAATGCCAGTATTAAAATGGAAATGATCAATGTAGATATGGAATCCCCCATATTGTATGTATTGGTGAGTGACAGCAGGGAAAACACAACCTGCAATGCAGCTTCCATGATATCCTTGATCAGAAAGATGCCCAGTACTTTCAGGAGGATCAGAAAAATGCTTCTTGGGGTCATGAGAGTTGTTTGTTCTAAAAATAATATTTATTTCAGAGCAGACACCTAATCTTTAATCATAAATACTCCCGGCAGTAATTGTCTTATTTTCCCATCTACCCCTTTGCATGTTACGTCTTTTATAAGTAGTATGTCGGACAACTGTGCATTCCGGAATGCGTCTTTCATTTCTTCAGAGAAATAGATTCCGCTAATGGTTTGAGAAAAAATGATTTTATTTTCCCGAAGCAAAACAACAGTAAAAGTCTGGATGACATACCTGGGAGAGCATTCCAATCCTCTTACTTCAGCTGTCGGACCGATTTGGGGTATCAGTCGGTTCTTTTTTAGGTACCCGTCTTTTACCCGATCAATGAAAACTGCTGGTTCTGGTGGATTCTTTGAGATAAAAGTGGCGGTTCCGATCGTTACTGTATCCTTTTTTCTGATTGCATGTACGGTAACCTGGATCCGTCCCGGATTATAGGGTGTAAGGACAAATTGACACGGATAATCTGGTGTCTGTTGTTCAATTGCCCCGCTGTCTGCTGTCAGAAATATTTCCCTGCAGGGACGACCACTCACTACCACATTCAGGCTATTAGACATACCTGCATAAAAAGAATTGTGCAGGAGACTGGAAATAGCAAATGGCTGGGCATGCGCATTCATTATGTTTGTGATCAGCATCAGAATAATTCCGGGCAGCCATTTGGTTGCCGGAAAAAAGAAATGTTTGCGTTCCTGATGCAATGCGGATGTATAGCAGTAAGTATTCATGATCGGGAGTGCATGGTGATGAGATTATGAATACCAAGCCAGGCAATGATAATTAAAAGGACAATAGAAATAAACGGAAGCGAGAGCCAGTAGGCAGTAAATGAGTATATCTCTGCCAGTTTCGGCTGCGATTTGGGAAAGTAAACTGTGATACTGTCGCCAATATCATAATTGTTGTAGAATTTAGCACCTATGTCTTTTCTTGATTGATATTGCTTTCCATCATAATGTTGAAATGTAGCAATTGGTAATTCTGCCGTACTTCTTCCCATACGTCCGGTTGGTACCATTTCAATATCGGTCACAATACCTTTTCTTTGTTCCATACCTTCGAGCTGTATCCGCCGTGTCAGCAAGGCAATAAGTATGATGAGGATAATTCCGATGTTTCTGCCCATATTTTTGGATGAAAAAGACAAAACTGATGTTAAGTTAATATTTGTTTTTATCTATTCGAAAAAATGAATGGATGACGTGTATTTGATACTTGACGACAATATTGTATTCTTATTTCAATTTAATAATGAATAAATTATACAATACAGATGATTGTCAATTCAAGAAATTTCTCTACTTTGCATTAAGACACAACAACTTGTGTCTGCGGAAGCATCATTAATTGATTTGATGATCATCGCTTTGAATCTCGCTTACGAAAACCAGCAATTTTCGAAATGGCATGAGATGATAAGTGGATGGCTCACGATGAAAGAGGCATGGGCTTACTTATTCGTGCTATGGGTATGCTGGTACCTCGTAAGTGGTAGGTTGTTGAGTCCCACGCCTTTTTATGTTCATAAACAGGGCGCCTCACTACTATGTCCAAGCCGGCGCGGCAAAAGATTCCTCCTTTAAATTGTTGCACTAAACACGCACCTGCAAAAACACTTACGCAGGCGCGCGGGCAACTGTTGTCCATTTCCGAACCGGTAAAAGCCATTTTTTATGAATATCCGACTCTCCGAGCAGCAAAAGAACGACTCATATACCAGCCCCGAATACATTGCCCAACTCATGCACTGCGTACTCCTCCGCGAAAACCGCCTTAGCCGCAGCCAGGAGCATTTCTGGGTGATGGGGCTTAACAATGCGAACCAACTATTGTACATTGAGCTCATCGGCCTTGGCCGCCAGAACAGCGTGGCGGTGAATCCGCCGGATGTCTTCCGTACCGCGCTGCACCGGCTGGCGCTGAAGATCGTCAGGAAACTGGACCGTCTGCTTCGGGAGCACAAGGAAAAGGAACTGGTGCGAGAAACACAGTATTACACCCGCCTGCTGATTGCGAAGAAGCTAAAGGAAACGGGTATGGATGCGGCGGGTATTAGTAAGCTGACCAGTTTGCGACTGCCGGAGCTGCGCGAGCTATAGCATCCGGATAAGCCTTATTTTGGTTATATGTTACTGATATAATCCAAAAAACAGAGATTTTGGGTTGTATTAATAGTGTTCTTACCGTTGGGCAGGGATTCTGTTTTCTCCTCCGTTTCTCTCGTCTTGTTATAATATTCCCTGGGTTTTCTTTTTCCTTTTCCCGGAAAACACTATGATACTGGCATTAATTTTTTATATCTTCGGGCAGGAAAAGTTATATATAACACCTAAAATGTGGTCATTTATATGAAAAAGGTCTTATTATGCCTGATTGCAGGTATTATCGGTTTTTACTGTCAGGGCCAGGTCAAAAAGACAAAATCCAAGTCTAACATGATCGTTGTGGAACCGTACGATCCGGCTGTGGAAAAGCCTTCCGGTAACGAAGTATGGAGCGGTGATACGGTGATCCGTGCTGATGAAAGAGGTATGGAGCTTAACCAGAATTACAACACCGGGCAGAATTACAATACCGGAAAAACCCGTCCACCCCTTCAGGGAATCCGTCCATGATAAAATAACCCGGCATTCCCGGGGTGTATCATAAGGTATATTCGGATATTCCGGTCATATGTTTATACGGCAAAGCTTTCGCCGCAACTGCAGGTACGGCTGGCATTGGGGTTGATAAAATGAAAGCCTTTGCCGTTCAGCCCTTCCGAGAAATCGAGTGTGGTATCGCAGAGATACAGGAAGCTCTTCAGGTCTGTCACGAGCTTTACGCCCTTGTCCTCAAAGGCCTGGTCGCCCGGTTGCTGTTCGTTGTCGAAATCGAGCTTGTAGGAAAGACCGGAGCAGCCGCCGCCCACAACGCCGACCCGCACGAAGTAATCTGCACCCAGATGCTCTTCCTGCATCAACTGTGCTACTCTTTCTTTTGCTTTGTCACTGATGTATATCATATCCTGTCTGCTCTTTCGGTGAGATAATAGTAAATGTGTTTAATGCCGGAATGAATCCGAAGACTGCAATAACCGGCTTTTTTCCTGTAGCGCGGCTACGGCTTCAGAAACTGTTTTTATGGTATAGTCAATTTGTTCTTCTGTGGTAAACCGCCCCAGGCTGAAACGCAGGGAGCTGCGTGCCCGGTCGTTGCCGAGACCGAGCGCTGTCAGCACATGAGAGGGTTCCGGGGAAGCCGAAGTACAGGCCGACCCGCTCGATACGGCAATGGTTTTATTAATCTCCATCATCAGCCCGTCTCCTGCTATGTGCTCAAAAGAGATATTAGCGACATGCGGCAGCCGGTGCTTCCGGTTTCCGTTTACATGGACGCCTTCCAGTTGCAGCAGGGCGTTTTCGAGCTTGTCGCGCAGGATGCTGATACGTTTTCCTTCCGCATCCATTTCGTCTGTGCAGATGGCGCAGGCCTTACCGAATCCGGCGATACCGGGTACATTGAGCGTGCCGCTGCGCATACCGCGTTCGTGTCCGCCGCCGTCTATCTGGGGGGTCAGTTTTACGCGTGGGTCCCTGCGCCGTACATACAACGCGCCGACACCTTTGGGCCCATACATTTTATGGGCGCTGAACGAGAGCAGGTCAATGCCGTCGGCCTGTACATCCACCGGGATCTTCCCTGCACCCTGTGTGGCATCAGTAAAGAAAAGCACGCCATGCCTGCGGGCAATTGCGCTTATTTCGCGAACCGGCTGGATGACACCGGTCTCGTTGTTGCCATACATGATGGCGATCAGGATTGTTTTATCAGTAATGGCTTGCTCCAGCTCGCTGAGGTCAATAAGTCCGTCGGGCTGCACGGGCAGGTAAGTAATGTGTCCGCCGCGTTTTTCTATATGTGCACAGACATCCAATACAGCCTTATGCTCTGTGGCACAGGTGATGATATGGTTGCCTTTGGCAGCATACATTTCAAAGACGCCTTTGAGGGCGAGGTTATTACTTTCGGTAGCGCCGGAGGTAAAGATGATCTCTTGTGGCACAGCATTGATGAGTGAAGCTACTTGCTCCCGTGCAAAGTCTGTCGCTTCTTCTGCCATCCAGCCGAAAGCGTGGTGACGGCTGGCGGCATTCCCGAATTTGTCTGAAAAATAAGGCAGCATCACTTCAAACACCTGCGGATCTACAGGTGTTGTAGCATTGTAATCAAGATATACCGGCAGTTTAAGCGCCATAATTTGCCTGGCTTTTTATGAGAAAGCTAACTACAAAGTTACGCCAAAGAGTACTACTTTAGCGTACGACCCTATTTGAGGTCTATATGTTCCCATTTATAAAATTGATTGTCTGATGCTGAAAATCGAGCATATCGGTATAGCGGTAAAAAGCCTGCAGGAGTCCATCCCTTTATTTGAACAATTATTGAATACGCCCTGCTATAAAACAGAAGAGGTTGCTGATGAAGGTGTTAATACGGCGTTCTTCCGTACCGGGGAGTCCAAGATCGAATTGTTGGAAGCCACGAAAGAGACCAGTCCGATAGCCAGATATATTGACAAGAAAGGGCCTGGTATACACCATATTGCCTTTGAGGTAGAAAATATTGAGGCCGAAATGAAGCGGCTGGCGGCGCTGGGTTTTGAGTTGCTGCATGAGATGCCTAAAAACGGCGCGGATAACAAACGCATCTGTTTTTTACACCCGAAAAGCACAAACGGGGTATTGGTGGAGTTGTGTGAGGAACGTGGTTAATGTGACAGATGTGTTGAATGTGACGAATGTGTTTATCACATTTTCCACATTCAACACATCTGTCACATTAATTTAAATGGATGATTTTTCCAGATTAACACCCGAAGTACCGCACAATACATTCCTTCAGTATCTGTTCCTGGTCGGCCAGACCAGTCACCTGTATCTGTTCCGTAACCATATAATGCGGCCAGCCGTCGGCATCGCGGCCTTCGTATTCGAAATAGCCGAGCTGGCTGAGCAGCGTGCAGACAGCAATATGCATCAGATCCTGCTTCTGCTCTTTAGTGAATTTTTTCCGCTGCGACATCTGCCCCAGTTCGTTAATACCGATCAGGAACAGGATGCCTTCCATATCCGGCACCTTATCAAAGCGTTGCTGTAACATTTCTTCTACCTGCTGCCACCGTTGTTCAAACTGATCCATGGCGGCAAAGGTACGTATCGTAAGTGATGTGTTAGATGTGTCGGAGGTGACAGATGTGTTTTATAACTTTAAACACATCAAACACATTTCCCCCATCAAACACATCTGTCACATTTTACGTGTAACACCGCATTTTTAAGAAAAGTTAAAACCGGTATTTCATACTAAATATTTACCTTCGACGTTCTATTTTTGGCAAAAGAATCATCTCAAATAGATAATCAGGCGATTTGAAAATAAATGATTATGCTTGTGTAACATGGGCATTTTCAAATTGACACATTTTCAAATCTCAAATTGGAAATATGGAACAAACGGCGTCTTCTTTGGATATAAGGGAACTGAATGAACGCATTCATCAGCAAAGCGCATTTATTGAGCTACTTACGATGGAGCTGAATAAGGCCGTAGTAGGCCAGAAGCACATGGTAGAGCGGCTGCTGATCGGGTTGCTGGCTAACGGGCACGTATTGCTCGAAGGTGTGCCGGGTCTGGCGAAAACACTGGCGATCAAGTCGCTTGCCTCGGCGATCCATGCCCGGTTTGCACGTATCCAGTTTACGCCCGACCTGCTGCCGGCGGATGTGCTCGGCACGATGGTGTATAACCCGCAGTCGCATGAATTTGCCGTTCGCAAAGGTCCGATTTTTGCCAATTTCATCCTGGCGGATGAGATCAACCGTGCCCCCGCCAAAGTGCAGAGCGCCCTGCTCGAAGCGATGCAGGAACGTCAGGTTACGATCGGCGATCAGTCTTTTAAGCTGGAGGAACCTTTCCTGGTACTGGCTACCCAGAACCCGATAGAGCAGGAAGGAACGTACGAACTGCCCGAAGCGCAGGTGGACCGGTTTATGCTGAAGGTGGTCATTTCCTATCCCAAAAAAGAAGAGGAACGCCATATCATCCGTTATAACCTGAATCCCGGCGGTATGCAACAGATACAGCCTGTGGTACATCCGGATGAGATACTCCGCGCCCGGCACTTGGTGCGTGAAGTGTATATGGATGAAAAGATCGAGCAGTATATTCTGGATATTGTATTTGCTACCCGTTTCCCCGAAGAATATAAGCTGAACAAGCTAAAGCCGCTGATCAGCTATGGCGCTTCTCCCCGTGCAAGCATCAGTCTTGCATTGGCGGCAAAAGCCTATGCGTTCATCAAACGCCGTGGTTACGTGATCCCGGAAGATATCCGTGCTGTTTGTCATGACGTAATGCGCCACCGTATCGGCATCACCTACGAAGCGGAAGCCGAGAACATGACCAGCGAACATATCCTCAATGAAATACTGAACGTGGTGGAAGTGCCGTAGGGTTGTTTAGATGTGACAAATGTGTGTGATGTGCCGGATATGTTGTACAAGGATTAAACACATCCGACACATTTTCCACATCAAACACATCCCCTCACATCTAAATGGAAGATCTACCTATGGTCCAGCGCTGCTTCCAGCTCTTCAATCCGCGGCTGTAACGCCGGCGCGGGATTGTTGTTTTTTGCTTCAGCCAGATAATGGGCGGATTTATCCCGGTCTCCGATATTGAAATAAATCCCGGCGAGGTTCAGGGATGCGATGGTCCGGTCGTGCTTTGTGCGTAATCCGATATTCAGCGCTTCTTCGAGGTGCGGCGCGGCTATCTGGAAATTGTTTTTCCGTGCTTCGATCAGACCAGCAGCGAGATAGTAATATGCTTTTTGTGTTTTGGCGAGATACCGGGGGTATTTTGTCTTGCGGAGTGTACGCTCGGCGGCTTCAAAATCGTTGGAGCCCAGTTTGCGTAATGCGAGGAAAACGGTTCCGTTCAGGAAAAATCCAATGGTCTGGAAGACGGGTATGGTCAGGAAGAGCGTACCCAGCGTCCAGTTGCCGGCAGCGAAAAAATAAATGGCGGAAATAAGTCCGCTCACAGAGAGAATAATGCGTGTGGTCAATGATAACATGGCGGCAAATTACAGCTTTTTTGAGGCATTAACCCGTCTGTAAAGTGGCATTGTTATATTGTTTCAGACAAAATCAGATAGCATATTTATTAGTGAGGTAAATAGAATCCGGCAGAACGTTAGAATTTATTTATAATAAAAAACATAAAATATAGTTATATGATTTTTAATTCGTTTTAATGCTGTAATTTGTATTTCAGATCAACTATACGGGATATGGAATTACAAACTATCCAAAGCAGGATTTATGAAATACGGGGGCAAAAGGTGATGTTGGATTTTGATCTTGCTGTATTGTATGAAACAGAAACAAAACGCCTGAAGGAAGCCGTACGGCGTAATATACACCGCTTCCCGGCTGACTTTATGTTTGAACTTACCCAAAAGGAGTTTGAAAGTTTGAGGACGCAATTTGCGTCCTCAAAAAGAGGGGGTATCCGGTACAAGCCCTTTGCATTTACCGAACAGGGTGTTGCCATGCTGGCGAGTGTATTAAGCAGTCCTAAAGCCATAGAGGTAAACATACAGATAGTAAGAGCTTTTGTATTCCTGCGGCAATATGCGTTAAGCCATCAGGATCTGACCGAAAAGCTAAAAAAACTGGAACGTAAGTACAACAAGCAATTCAAAGACGTTTACGAAGCAATTGGCTATCTGCTGAAAAAAGACCAACAGGATACCGAACAGAGAGAACGCAACCGGATCGGATTTAATGCCGGAAAAGAATCCGACAACCCGGGAAACAGGGATGGAAAGAAAGAGCATGACCGGTAATACCAGCACAGAAACTTAACCGAAATATTTGTAAGTTTAATGTGTCATGAAACAATACTCAATTTTACTGTTGTTGTATATTATATGGCAACAGCAATCGTCGGCTCAAACGATTAATGCAGACAACCTGAACCGGCTGATTACATTTTGCGATTCAACAAAAGCAGATGAAGTGCTCCTCAGCCATAAGGGGAAAACGGTAGCCCGGTGGAAAAGAACGGATTTCAGTGCTTTGCAAAGAGACACGGCCATATGGGAGTGCGGCACCGCTTATATGTACACCGCTTCCATGGTTAAATCGTGGACAGGGTTAGTTATAGGTATATTGATTGACAAAGGTCTGATAAATCAGGTTGATGATCCTGTTTGCAAATACATTCCTGAATGGAAAGCGGGTTGCGAAAATAAAATAACCATCAGGCATCTGCTGACCATGACTGCGGGTATCAACAAGCGGCCCGGTGCGGAAAGTATACTTGCCCACGAAGACATGAACCGTTATGTGCTGAACCTGCAACCGGATACACTCCCGGGGATCAGGTTCCGTTACTCCAATGAATCCGTGCAACTTCTCGGCATCATCATGGAAAGAGTGACCGGTAAAAAAGCAGATGCTGTTTTTGATGAGTACCTGTTCCGGCCGATGAAAATGGATTCATCAAGCCTGGCAAAAGATGCCGTGGGTAATGTGGTGGTATATGGAGGCTGTACCACCACTGTTGATAATGCCTGTAAGATAGGCATGCTTATGCGCAACCAGGGATTGTTTGAAGATCAAAGAATCGTTTCGGAGCAGTGGGTCAATGAATCCATAACACCAAGTCCGCTGGCGCCCTATTATGGTTACCTGTGGTGGATTGATAAAAGCTCCAAATACTGGAATTATGCTGCAACCGGCGACTTGGGACAAATGACCATTATTTTTCCCGACCTGGATTTGATTTTTATCAGAAGGCAATCCTGTGATTTATCGGCGGCAAGCAGCAGGATGAGCTGGATGGGACCTAAGTTTCTGGAGCTTATATCCGGGGTTGTGAGTGAATAGCTTCGCCCGGCATTGCATGCGGCCTGATTTCTTTTTTGTTGCAGGAAACAGTAAATTAGGGTATCGAAACGCTTATTTATGAAAACAATATGGGTGGTTATCCTGCTCTCCGTAACCCTCAGCTCCTGCCATGTGGTGCGTTTTTTTACGCTGAATTTTGCGGATATCGGGGATTATAAAAAATTCCCGAAAAAGGAGATCAGCAAGGGAGAAACACGGTTTTATTTTTCCCCGTCTGCCGGCTCAATGCCGGTATTTCCCGCATCTGTAGCCTATAAAGACAACAAGTATGATTTTGAAACATTCCTCGAAAAATCCGGTACGGTAGCTTTCCTGCTCATCCGCAACGACACGCTTCTGTACGAACGTTATCCCGGGAAATACGAACAGGACGTGATCGTGCCGTCATTTTCAGTAGCCAAATCATTTGTGTCTGCCCTGATGGGTATTGCTATAGACGAAGGGTATGTAAAAAGTGTGGAAGATCCTGTTACCCGTTACCTGCCGGAGCTGAATGAACGGGATTTCGGAAAGATCACCATCGTGGATCTGCTCGATATGCGTTCCGGTATCCGGTTTAATGAAGGGTATGTCAATCCGTTTGGCGATGTCGCTAAATACTATTACGGCACTAATCTGAATAAATACGTCCGGAAACTGAAAACAGAACGTCCTCCGGGGGAAGCGTTTGAGTACCGGAGTGTGAACACACAGTTGCTCGGGATGATCATAAGCCGCGCCACATCCCGGCCGCTTTCACAATACCTGCAGGAAAAAATATGGAGCCGCCTGGATATGGAGTATGATGCAAGCTGGAGCATAGACAGCCGGAAGCACCAGACAGAAAAAGCTTTCTGTTGCATCAACGCTCGTGCGCGCGATTTTGCCCGGCTGGGCAGGTTATATCTGCATGAAGGCAACTGGAACGGGGAGCAGATCGTATCGAAAGCATGGGTGCGCAGATCAGTAATGTTTGACCAGCCGAAAAACGAATTCCGGTATTCCTCGCAGTGGTGGCATAACAGGATATTCTATGAGCCTGCCGACAGCGCTACGCTGACGGGACTTTATCAGTCCATACAGGTAAACGGATCGTCTGGCGCTATGTATAAAATGCTGGCGGCGCCTGCCGGTGATTTCTACGCCCGGGGCATCCTGGGGCAGTATGTATACGTGCTGCCGGAGAAAAATATCGTTATCGTGCGTCTGGGAAAAACCAGGAAGCATGTAGACTGGGACCGGTTTTTAAGGGAAATTGCCCTGATGAATTGATACATGCTATTAAAAAAGTTCCTTACTTTGACATAATGACAACCCGTATTCTCACATTATTCGGCGAAGAGCTGCCTCCCGAACCGCCTGCCCCCGGGGGCGGGAAGCGGAAAAGTAGTGAACATAAAACAAAAAAGGCGGAACAGCCGGATACGGAGCCGCCTGCAGCAGAACCGGAGCAGAAAACGAAGACGGTAAAAAAGAGCCTGAAGAAAAAAGCGGATCCGGCTCCGCGCAGGAAGAAAGAAAAGCCTGCCGGTAAGATGGCACAGGGTGAGGCGCCGGCGATACTGGCCGGTTGGCAGCCGGAAAAACAATACTATACGATCGGGGAAGTGGCCGGCCTTTTCAGAGTCAATATATCGCATATCCGCTTCTGGACGAACGAGTTCGGGCTTAGGGTCCGTACTACCCGCAAGGGCGACCGGCTGTATCCACCTGAAATTGTGCAGGAGCTGCGTATGATCTATCACCTGGTAAAAGAAAGGGGCTTTACCCTGAATGGTGCGAAAACCAAGCTCAAAGAAAACAAAAAGGCAGAGCTCGAAGCGGTGAGCCTGAAGCAATCATTGCAATCGTTGCGTAACCAATTACTGGAAATACGCAACCAGCTTGCCGGAACAACCTGATCATGAAACCACTTTTTTTAATCATAATAGTTGCCATGGCTTGGGGGTCATTGAAGGCGCAAACTGACAACGGAGCAACGGAGGAAGGTATCGTTACCGGTATCCTTACATTTGATATGCTCGGCAACAACCCGGACTTCTCCTGGTTTCACGAAGGCGCTGCAGCTTATGAGCCGGATGCTGCGGCAGTTGCTTACCTGGCACAACAACTGACAAATCATGACCTGGTGATCTTCATGGGTACCTGGTGCGAAGATTCGCAGCGCCTGATACCACAACTATACAAAATACTCCGGGAGATAAAATATCCTGCAGGACAGGTGCAGTTGTACGGACTCGACCGGTCTAAACAATCGGCCGACGGATTGCATGAAGCATATAAAATAGAATGGGTGCCTACCATTATAATTACACAAAACGGGAAAGAGCTGGGGCGTATTGTCGAGACTGTACGGGAAAGTATGGAAGCCGATCTGGTGGGTATATGCCGGCAGCAGTAAGGCGGCATAGTTTTATTTATTGAAATAACGGATAGCAGGCTTATCTTTTAAAGATACAAAAAAAACGGAAATATGGAATATCGTCGTATGGGCCGTACCGGCCTCCAGTTGAGCGTCTTATCGTATGGGTCTTGGGTGACTTTTGCCAAGCAGATAGACGACGGGATATCAGACCGGCTGATGAGCCTCGCCTATGACAACGGGGTTAATTTTTTTGACAACGCAGAAGTATACAGCCGCGGCGAATCGGAAAAAATGATGGGCCGTATCCTGAAAAAGAAAGACTGGGAGCGGTCCTCCTATATTGTCTCGAGCAAGGTGTTTTTTGGCTGGCACGGCGAAGCCAATAAGCCGACTCAGAAAGGCCTCAGCCGCAAACACATCATGGAAGCCTGCCACGAAGCGCTTGAGCGCCTGCAGGTGGAATACCTCGATCTTTATTTCTGCCATCGTCCCGACCGGAGTACACCGATGGACGAAATCGTGCGCACTATGAATACCCTGATACAACAGGGAAAGATATTTTACTGGGGAACCAGCGAATGGACAGCGGCAGAGATCATGGAAGCGCATATGGTGGCGCGCGAGCTGGGTATGGAAGGCCCTGCGGTGGAGCAGCCGCAGTACAACCTGTTTGAACGGCAGAAGGTGGATGCCGATTATTATACGATATTCCGCAACATCGGTATGGGCACCACGATCTGGAGCCCGCTTGCTTCGGGTCTGCTGACGGGGAAATACAACAACGACATTCCCGAAGGCTCGCGCCTTGCCCTGGATGGATTTGAATGGCTGAAGGACAGGACGCTGAGTGACGAGCGGATTGCACGCGTACGCGCATTATCTGCCGTAGCAGAGGAGCTGGATACATCGCTTGCTACCCTTGCGGTAGCCTGGTGTATCCGTAATCCTTATGTGACTACGGCAATTCTGGGCGCAACAAAGGAATCGCAGCTTACGGAAAACCTGAAAGCGCTGGAGGTGTATCCCCGGCTGACTGACGAGTTGATGGAACGGATAGATGAAGTAATGGGTACGAAGCCGGTGGTGACCACTTTTTAATTTGAAAATTTGAGAATGAGCCAATTTGAAAATGAACGGAATGTGGGTATAATTATGGCGTTGAATCAGGGAACGGTGTCATCCTGACGAAGGAAGGATCTCACGTATTTGTGTCCATGTTTTGTGAGATCCTTCCTTCGTCAGGATGACATAGTGGACAGATTCATACACCATGCCGCCACCATGCCATTGTACCAGTCCAATATTGTTATTTTATGAAACCCAAAGTCAAAACTTATTTTGAATTGCTGAAATCGGCGGCATCGGAATTCGGTGCAGACAATGCTACCAAGCTGGCTGCTTCCCTGGCATACTATACTGTTTTTTCCATAGGCCCGATGCTGCTGGTGATCATTTCCCTTACAGGGATATTTGTAGATCCCGCAAAGATAACAGGAGAGATCGCCGAACAACTGGATGAATTTCTCGGAAAGGAAGGCGCTACCTTCATCCTGGGTGTCATAAAGAACATGCAGCACCAGGGCAATGCCACGGTATTCAGCATTATTGGTTTTGTAGTGCTTCTTTTTGGCGCCAGTGGTATATTCATAGAGATTCAGAGCAGCATCAATTACATCTGGTCTATACGCGCCAAGCCGAAGAAAGGATGGCTGAAATTTGTAACCAACCGCCTGTTGTCTTTCTCGCTGATCATAGGGCTGGGCTTTTTGCTGATGGTAACGCTGTTTGTAAATACCATTGTAGACATGCTTACCGTAAAGCTGCTTGAATTTCTGGGTGGCAACAATGTACTGCTGATCAAGAGCGTCAATCTGGTGTTTTTGTTCCTGGTCATTTCCTTTTTGTTTGCAGTGGTATATAAGGTGCTGCCGGATGCGTATATTTCGTGGAAGGATGCGCTGGTGGGCTCTTTCTTTACCGGGTTTTTATTCCTGGCGGGGAAATTTCTGATCGGGCTTTATCTCAGCCATTCGAATGTAGGCAGCGCCTATGGAGCGGCGGCGTCGGTGATCGTGCTGCTGACATGGATATACTATTCGTCCATGATCCTTTATTTTGGTGCAGAGTTTACCAAGGTCTACACGATTAATATCGGTAAAAGCATAAAACCGTATGATACGGCGGTGTACATTGTAAAGCGCGAATCAAAGGAAGTACCGGCGGAGGAAAGACATCCGGGGCTGCGTGATAATCTGTAGAGACGTGAGGTATCGCGTCTTTACAGTTGCGATTACAATATGGTGAATTTATTAGTTGCTGACCGGTAGTTCGGTGCTACTATCTCATATGTATAATTTCCTGCAGGCAGGTTGTCGCGGTGAATAATTACATGATCAAATCCACGGCCAATGGGTAATTGTCTTATCAGGGAACCTGTTGCAGTATAAATATTTATTTGACCTGAGGAAACATTGTCAGGCAGGGAGTAGGATAATTTAGCAACTCCCTGCACAGGATTCGGGTATAACTGCGACTCTGTTCTTTCCTTATCTCCTATACCGAGTTGGTCGTTGTATCTCCCGGGTAAACCATACACATCTTTTGTATAATTGTCTGTTTTATACGCAAGCAGTTTATATTGGCCCCCTACATCAAACACGCCCGTCATAAATACATCATCCAATGTGTGTAATATAGCTCCATCCTCATTGTATACCCTGGTAGTGTATATCAATTTTTGATCAATGAACTGAGCGTAACTTAATACAAATTCGATTTTATTATCAAGATGGAAGAGCTTTTTGGAAACCCATTGTATTTGGGTGGTACCCATTGTACTGGAAGGTACATTTACGTTGATATTTTTCCATATGGTATGATCAAGGTTATAAATAGCCACGCTTTTTGACAGGGAGTCATAGAAGGCATATTTGTAGCCATCCTCGTCTAAATTACAGGGTAAAATCACAAACGCCCGGTTATAAGTATGCTCAAATGAGAGCTGGGCGATTGCGGGTGTAAGAAAACTACAAAATGCAAGGGAAAAAATGATGCTTTTCATGAGTCTCAATTTTTGGTCAAGATATTGAATTTTCAGAGGAACTATCTAAAATCGCCTGATAAAAATGAATACAGGAAAGCATCCATGACATGCTCCCCGGAAGTAGACATACATTCTATGATACAAGAACGGTTCAAAAAACTTCTTTATAACAGACTGTAGCTTTTTATGCGGCCCTTTCACGGCGCACGGGAGTCTGGTTCTTCTGGTGACATAGCATTGAATATCATAAAAACGGGCTTTTGCATAAATAGAATTGACAATAGCCAAATGTGCAAACTGTAGAGGATAGCATGTTACCAGGAGTTGATATTAATATAATATAACGGATTGTGATTTTTATCAAAAAATTAGTAAATTACATCATCTGTATTTTCAACAATTTTCCTTACACAAAATTCATAGCTATGAAACATCAGATCTTTATCCTTTTGTTTTTATTATCCGGCTTTTGTTCCCATGGGAATGACAACAACAATTCCCTGTATATCAAAATTCCATCCGGGTGGTGGTCCGGTGCCGGTACGCCCGGTAATATCACAGACATACAGATGGATGTAACTCCCCAGGGTCTGTACGCCCAGGTACAATTGACGTTTACCATCAATATTGAAAATACGGCCAGCACATACAGATCTTCAGATCTGCTGGAGAGCGTTCTTTTTTTCGATCTGCCGGCCGGCAGCTTCATCCATGACTCCTGGCTCTGGCTCGACGATGCCACCATTATTGCTGCCGATGTTGTAGAGCGCGAACAGGCGATAGAGACATACACCGGTATCGTACGCCGCCAGCGTGATCCGTCACTGCTGATCAATACATTGCCGAACAATTACCGCCTGAATGTTTTTCCCGTGCGGACAGACTATGCCCGGAAAGTACGCATCGTCTATTCAACACCATTTACCTGGCAACATAACCGGACTATACTTCCTTTGCCGGTTAATATTTTCCGGACGTCGAGCGTGCCGCCGGCATTTTCACTTACCGTGCATACTGATACGATGTTTGGCGAACCCTCATTCCTGCATCAATCCTTCAGCAATTATATTGTTGCGCAGACACCTGGTTCTTTTTCCCTGCAGATACCCGCAGGTGCATACAGCGCTTCGGATATGGTGCTTGCGTACAAAGCCAACACCGGCGGCGGTGGTCTGCTGTATACTTATCCTACGGGCGCCGGCGAAGGAGTGTATCAGTTTGTCATCCCGGCAACGACCGCACCCGCTTCCCCAAGAAATGTTGTTTTTATCCTGCATCCCATAGGATGGCAAAAGATGTCTTCCTATCCTTCCGACATGCTGCGCGTTATCAAAAACAGCCTGCTGGCCGATTTTGATCCTGTGGATTCATTTGCGATCTTCTATGCAGATCGTAATAATGTCGCTCATACTGGTAATACCTGGCACGCTGCCGACAGCGCGACCATCCATGAAGTCTTAAGCCGTATACCCCATTTCCAGAGCGACCTTTCGGCTTATATCCCGTTGCTGAAAGCAGGGCTAGCTATGAGTGAATCAAAACCGGGCGCCGCACAGACAATACTTTGGAGCGGTAATACCTTATTTGCCGGACAACATGCTGCCGACTCGGCATTTACCGTGCTTGATAATTACCTCGGAGGCATCACCAACCGGATTGATGTGATCAATCTTCATCCGTCCCAGGATAATAATCGTTTCTACCAACGGCTCTGCCGGCCGGGAGGAGGTAGCCAATACCGGCATAATGGTACTTTCTTTGACGATTACGTAAATGTCACCAGCATTGATCTGGATGCATCCGTAGCACTACGGCAGATATTATACGATATGGGACAGGCCGGTACAGGTTATAGCGTTACGCTGCCGGTCAATGGCATCACTGCAAATGTGATAGAGCCGGTATTTCAGGGGAAATACACTCCCCGCCATTATTTTTCCCAGGTGGGTTCTTATTATGGTACCTGGCCGGATACCGGGAGTGTGGAAGTGACATACGTTACATCCTCCGGTCTTCAGACGACGATCACACCGCTGAAGGGGATATACAACGGCAATGCTCATACATATAAAAGCTGGGTGTTTAATTATCTGCGGCTGCTTAAGGCATATGGCGCCAGAAGTGAGATCATTGATTCCTGCATCAGCAACCGTTTGTTGTTTGATTACACCGCTTTTCTTGCCCTGGAAACGGGAGATACTTTGAAAGTGCCGACTCAGAATGAGCCTTCCGGAGGTGGTGCCTCAACAGGATCAGTGCACGAACTATCAGGTACGGATCTGTTGAAGGTATTCCCGAATCCCTTTACAGGAGGAGTGCTCACCATACAATGTCCTGATGAAATAGCCACACTTCAGGTGCTGGACCTTACGGGCCGGCTGGTTATGGAATCAGCGCCCGGCAGCACCACCGCTTACTGGGATGGGAAGAATGCTGCCGGACAGACCGTAAGCGCGGGTATTTATATGGTGATCGCTACGGACAGGCAGGGAAAACGTTATGTGGCCAGAGTGATGAAGGAATAGTCTTTCATTTTGGAGATATCAACTGTTGTTGCCCTATCCGGCAGATTTACCTGGTCCGTATCAGCCGTTCCGTACGGAGCGGCAGTCCGTTCATATCAGTGATCCGCAGCAGATATACGCCTTCCGGCAGTATTCCCGTGTGTATCCCGTCTGTATAGGCTTGCTGCCATAACGTTTTTCCATCCATGCTGCTGATCGTTATATGCACCGCTACCGGGGCGTCTATATAAACCATATCCGTTGCGGGATTGGGATAGATGCTGATTATTGCTGCGCTATCTGTCGCAGAGCGGACACCCAGCTTGTAGGTATATGGGGCAGAGATCCCGGAGCATCCTGCTGCATTTCTTACGGTAACGCTATAGATGCCAGACCATGTTCCGGGTGCAAATTCCCGGTCTGTAGCACCTGTAATATCCACCCCGTCCAGGTGCCATTGATAGGCAGCAAAAGGAACGGACGTAAGTAAAGCCGTGCCGTCAGATATAATTTCCGGTACCGGCACCGGAATGGTTATCTGCTTTGTAGCAGGAAATTTGCAGTGACCGCTCTGATAGTACATGGTAATATCATATACACCGCCCGAACTATAGGTGGTTGTCCACTCTCTTACATTATTCATGGAAGGATGTGCGCTACCGGGGGCAGCCCAGCTATACCAGGAAAGCGGGCCGCTGCCATTCCCTTTTACCATTATCGTTCTGCGTGGGCATACGGAATCCGGACTAAATGTAAATCCCGGATGATCATTGGGCAGGACATTGATCACAACCGTATCCGAAACCACCGATCCGCATTGATCTGTTGTGGATACCGTATATTCGGTACGGGCAGCAGGTTTTACTGTGATGACAGAATCGGTCTCTCCGCCGGGAGACCACAGGAAACGGAATGGCGGAACACCATTTTTTGCTTCTACCCGCAGTTGAGTGGAAGCGCCTTCGCAGATCGTCCTGTGCGCGGCAATAGCAGCTATACTGTCAGGATCCATAGTATACCCTTCTATGGTCACTACAAACGGATCAACGGCGGTTGCCGGGTATGTATCGCAAGTCTGGGCCGAAGGTACATAGCAGCGTTTAAAACGGAGTGTTATATCCAGGTTATACGGTGAGCATTGAGGCGGGGAAAGACAGCTCTTCAGGTCTTCATATACGGAGTTGCTATTTCCTCCGCATATGAGCACGGTAGGGTACGGAGAGGTGCATGTCCAGATACCTCCTGCCCCTGACGAGGTACAATTATCCTTGTGTATGGTGAATCCTGCAACCGGGGTAGTAGAGGCATCTACATAAAATCTGAAGGTGAAGCGTATATCCGTAATGGTAACCCCACCCGGTACCGGCACCGTGTTAGTATAGGCACATCCGCTCGTAACAGGGTAAAAACAGCTTGGGGTATACCCTGAGCCGCCAATGGAAACGGCATTGCTGGATTGAACAAAGGGATCAATCGTAACCGGATAAGAAGCTTCGGGGAGATTCAGCCATCTTCCGGGAATGATAATATCCAATTTGCTGTCACTGCCTTCCGGGATCCGGTAGCTCAGCGATGAAGTATTTGCCCCGCTCTGATCCCACGCAAGCGCTTTGCTTATGGAAAACGCTTTTGTGCCGGAAACATGCCGGAGCTCAAGCGGCCCGCTGAGCTCCGCTTCATCCGGGCGAAACAGGGACAGCCCTTCATCCGTTTTCAGGTGATCGCGAATGACCAGGCCGTTGACAGCATATTCAGGCAATGGCTTATTGAGCAGGAAATCCGTCTTGGCGGCCCCCCGGAACACCGTGATCCGCATGTCTATCCCGGGCCATATGTCCGTTACATATACCCCGTCGTCTCCGGCAGTGTGCCGGCTCCAGTCGGCGCGGCCCAGCGACCGTTCTTCACCCGTTGCATGAACGGCTATCAGCTCCAGCTCCCGGTTTACAAATACCCGCTGGCCCGGCTGCCCGATGCTGGTATGCCCGGCGCGTGTGTCTATCACTACCGGCCAGGGCGATGATACAGAGGTATATATACCGGGTTGTTCCGTCAGCGGAGTTAGTTCCGGCTGTATGGTCAGCCACTGTCCCCGTTCGTTTTTATAGTGCATCGGGTCGGTAGATGACTGTACCCAGATGCGTCCTTTTCCGTTGCTCCGCTCCGTAAAAGTTTTTGTGGTTTCTGTTCTTTTATCCAGTATTTCATAACAATCATTACAGGGGGCGCCGGGATATAGCAAACCAAATTCCGGATGGCCGGTGAACAACCCTGCATTTTGCTTTGCCGCATCCGCACTAAGCGACGAAACCGCCCTGCGGAACTCCTTATAGTTACGTGTAGCTGCCTGCATTTGCTGCTGTGCCGTTGCATCAACACAATAAGCAGCGCACAGGAAAAAAAGCAGGAGGACTGTTTTTTTAAACATAGAAGGTTGCATCGGGGTAATATTTTTAAAGTTTAGCAAAACGAAGATGCCACACTACCAGGGCAGGGTAAAATCCAATTTACTGTTTTAAAGTTATTATTGTACGGCAAATCTATACATTAAGCATAGAGGATGCTTTGTTTTTGCTGATTTTTAATAGCAGGGAGTATACCTGATTGTCCCTCCGGGATATGGACATACGTTTCCCCGCCTTCATATTTGCAGTGTAAGTACCTGCACAACATAGTTAAGTACTTGCCGCTTGCTTACCTTTGTTCGTAAACATCCGTCTGGAAATGTCCGGATACATAAAGGCCATCCTGTTTGTACTGCTTTGCGCTTTTCCTGTGGTATCCCCATCGCAGGAACAGCGCCGTATTATATCGGGGGGCGACAAGGACAGTATCCTTGTCCGGCATCTGATTCATCGTTCGGAAGAGCTTATGCCGCTACAGTCTGACAGTGCCGTTTTGTTACTGTCGGAGGCCTTGAAAATAAGCTACCGCAATGCTTATTACAGGGGAATGGTTATTTCTTTGTACAACCTGGCCATTTACTACCATAAACAGGAACAATTCAGCCAGGCAAAGACTTACCTGTTACAGATTCTGCCGTTGCACTTCATCATTGCCGGCGAGATGCCGATGCTGGCGCCCCGGTTATACAACCTGCTGGGTATCATTGCCGGGCGGGAAGGATTCCAGGACAGCGCTGCCCGTTATTATTATTATGCCATACGCACCTTTTCCGATGTCCCCGAAGCGGAGCAGGACTCATCCGTCTTTATCCTGCTGTATTCCAACCTTGGTATATCCCTGATCTACCAGAAACAGGAACAACAGTGTTTCTACTACCTCGACCGTGCCATCAGTCTGTCCTCCAGGTACGGGGATAGCGCAATACTGGCAGTCAACTATCAGAATAAAGGACTGGTTTACCACGCCGTCGGCAAATATGATTCCGCTATACAACAGTACCGACAGTCCCTGGCCATAAGCCGGCGTTTAAAATCTACCCGGGAGCTCCGGAAATGTTACTATTATCTCGGGCTTACCAGCGGCAAGACCGGACAGATAGATCCTGCAATCAAATATTTCGATTCTGCTCTTGCTGCTGATCCGGCTGGGGCTGCAGCAGACGAAGTATTACAGGCCGGGATAGCGGACGTATATTTCTCCCGAAAGGAGTACCTGAAGGCAATCCCCTATTACCGGAAGAGTATTGAGATCGCTTATCAGAAAGGGGTGCAGCGCGCTCACCTGAACAGCTTTTATACGCTGGCAGAATCCTACTGGCATACAGGTCAGCCCCTGCTTGCCTATCCCTATCTGAAAACCTACCTCGCATTCAACGATACGATTTATAATAAAGAAAGATCGGATATCGTCAACCGTATGGAATACAGGTACCGTGCGGCGGAACAAAAAAAGGAACTATCGGAAAAAAAAGGACTCATTCTGCAGCAGCAAAACAAAATACTGCAGAAGAATGTCTGGATCGGAGGCATCACGCTTGGCTCGGTGCTGATAGTAACCCTGCTGATGGTGATATATAGCAACGTAAAGCATAAACAAAAATTACAGGAAGCTTATTTTGCACAAACACAGCAACGGCAGCATGAGCAGCGCGTCAGGGATATGATCCGTATGGAGGAGCAGGAACGCAATCGTATTGCAAACATGTTGCACGACGGTATTGCCAGCGTATTGGCGGCTGCGCGGATGAATCTGGGGACGGTGGGGCAGGACGGATTGACGAAACAGGATATAGCAACGTACCGGAATGCCCTGTTATTGCTCGACGAGGCCTACAGCGATATCCGGCAGACAGCGCACAACCTGCTGACACCTGCCCGGATCATGGAAGAAGGGTTGCTTGCCACCACGGAACAATATTGTAAGAAAATAAGCAATCCCGGTATATTCCATGTACTGCTCCGGCATTACGGAGCAATGCCGGAACTGTCGGAGCATACAGCCTTGTTCCTGTTCCGGATCATACAGGAACTGATCCACAATGCGCTGAAACACGGCCGTGCCAGCGAGGTAACTGTGACGCTCGGCCGGGAAGAAGAAGTATTTAAAATAACGGTAGAAGATAATGGCAGCGGAATGTCTTCCGGCCGGGATGCAAAAACAGGAGAAGGGATCGGTCTGAATAATCTGGCAACGAGGATGTCTGCCATAGGAGGCTCGCTCGAAATAGACAGCAGGGAGGGTACGGGTACTACGGTATACCTGGTTTTTGAGCTGTCCATGATCTGTTGATCTCCGTGCCGGCGCTATGGGATCAGGGTTACCGAACCGGTATATTTTTCCCGCTGTCCGGTTATGAATACAGCTTCTATCAGGTATATATATACCCCTTCGCTTTGCATGGTACCGTTGGTACGGCCATCCCAACCGCGGCTGTCTGCTTTTTTCGTTTCAAATACACGTTGTCCCCAGCGGTTGAATATCTGCATGTGAAATATCTGCACACCGTGGGTCAGCAGGTCAGCAGGGAAAAAATAATCATTAATGCCGTCTCCGTTAGGGGTGAAGGCATTGGGAATATCTACGAAACAGCCCCGTTTCACTTCCGTTTCTGCAGATGAGGTACAGCCATAACGGTTGGTCACCGCAAGATGATAGAAGCCGGGAATTGCTACCATAAGCCGGCTTGCCACAGACCCGGTATTCCATAGGTATTTGTCGCCTTCTTTCGCCGCTTCCATATTTTCCAGTGTCGCCTGCACGCCACCCGGACATACGGTAAGATCTTCCTTCAGTATTACCCGGGGATTGGGCCGGACGACAATACTGTCTGTAGCTGATATGGCGGGGCATGCACGGAACTCCGCTTCCATTCTTATCTGCATTATTCCGTCGTTTTCATAGATATGCTGCAGGGATTCAGGGCGTGCCGTAACGAAGGTTGTGCCGTCTCCCAGGTCCCAGGCCAGACCGGTCATCGTGCTGTCTGTCTCTGGTATAAAAGTCACGGTTGCCCCCTCACAAGACTCCTGAGGGTCAGCGTTAAAGGAAATATCTTTTACCGGTGCGTCTACGGTTACATCCAGGTAGGCAGTATCGCTGCAGGAAGCGCCGGATCCGGACAACAACACCCGGTAAACACCCGGATGTGTGTAAACATGCTGCGGCGCCGGACCGGTGGTTGTAGTACCGTCGCGGAAGTCCCAGAACAGGACCGGGAAGTCGTTACCAGAAGTTGGGGTAAACCGGATGGTATCACCCAGGCAGATCAGCTCTGCAGAGGCAGAGAAAGCTATTTGTCCGCCTTGTTCCGGTATCCGGAAATCAAGCATGGTATCACAGCCGGAAGTGGTACGTATACGTACCCGGTAATCACCGGACGGCACATGCTGCAGGGTATCGGAGGCCGACAGGACGCGGCCGTTTTTATCCATCCAGGTATAAGTATATAGCGCCGGGTTGCCGCGGAGCAATGTTGCCCGTGCAGCGCCGTTACGTTCTTTCCGGCAGGCGGGAGTGATAGAAATATCCGGTAACGGGCCGTGAGGAAAATCAAGATGGAAGGTATCAGCATGATAGTTGCAGGGGGGCGTTGTATATGTTACCCAGTAGGCGCCTTGTGTTTCTAAGGATATAGAAGCCGTTGTTGCTCCGGTATTCCAGAGATAGTCTCGTCCGTTGTGGTGCTCACTCGCCGTTACCGTGATCCGGTCCTGAAAGCAGGCAGCGGTATAGTGCCTGGCAGAGAGGATCGTGTCTGCACGGACTACCGGAACCGTATTAGGCAGTCCGCCATTAAAGAATGTATTCTCCAGCAATTGTACTACTCCGGGAGTGTATCCGCATGCAGGCGCAGCCAGATCGGGATAAGGGATAACGCCCAGCGAACGTCCGTTTGCCGATGAGTTGAAATAGATTTTTCCGTCCGGACCGAGCTTGAGCTGAGAAAAAGAACAATAGCCAAGGGTGACGCGCGAATTCAAAATATCCATACCATTACCCGCCGTGAGGTCGTACTGATAGAGAACACGCTCATCCTGGCGACTGACATACAACCGGGTATTATCCGGAGAGAAGCAGACGCCGTAGCCTGTATAGAACTGCATAGACGACGCGGTAAGCGGCGACGTTAGTGCGCCGTTATCCGCATTGAAATCGTAGAGCATAAATCCGAAATTGCCGGTGAAGGCAAACTTCCGCCGGTCGTGCGAGACGGCCATACAACCTGCAGCGCTGGTAAATCCCGGCAGAAAAGGATAAACAGAAGGCGCCGGGTTTAGTCCGGCGCCTGTGATCTCATATACTTTAAAACTGTTTAGGGGCAGCCGGGCGTAAAGGATCAGCCACACATTGCAATTGTTCCCCTGTACTGCGGTCATGGATTCATTGAACTGCGAATCCACAAATATCCCTTTCTGTGAAGACACCACATCGCCCAGACCGCTATTCAGCGACATATCCACCACACTATAGTACAATCTTCCGAAATTACTGTTCAGCTCTGCCGAAGTCAGGGAAAACACTATGTATCTGGACTTGTCTCCCGGCACCGGCACGATCAGCGCACCCTGTGCTGTGCTGGACGTCGGGTCCTGGCTGAGGCCGGTAAGGGGTACGATGTTTGCACCGCCGGGCATCAGGTTCCCGTTTTTATCCCAAACATGATTACCCTGTGTATAAAACAGCAATCGTCCGTCCTGGTCGCAGACTGAGGCATTGGCCTCTCCGAAATCGCCGGTGCTGGTCCGGATGGCTACAGGTGATCCGGAACTGAAGTCGAGGCCTGCATTCTTTCCGAATGTCCAGATCTGCTCATGTTGTGCCCGGAGCTTCCCGGCCGCCAGCAAAAGCATGATCACTGCAAGGATTCCGGTGCAGCAAAGTCTTCTGTATTCATATTTTTCCATCCGCTCACAAGATATGGTTCCACGCCAAAATTACTCTTTAACCAGCTTTTCGGTTTTCAGCAGTATACCGGCCTGATTACGGATATGCAGCAGGTATACACCCGGCGACAGATTTTGCACGCTGACCTTTTTCACATCATTGTCCGCCACCAGCAGCCGGCCATCCATGCCCAGAACCTGGATATTTACCGGTTGGGAAGTCTCGATATAAACGTAGTCACGGGAAGGGTTAGGGTAAACGGCAAAGGGAATATCCAGGCCATGTGCTACCTGTACATTTTTCACCTCATATACTTCAGACGTATCCGAGCAGCCATTTTCATCTGTAACGGCGACACGATACTTCGCATTTTCCGTAACGGTGAATACACGGTTGGTGGCGCCATGGATTACTGTGTCGTTACGCAGCCACTGATATGCAGGGTAAGGCTGGCTCGCAGACAGGTCATATCCGTTTACTGTAATGCCGGGCTGCACAAGTGTTCCGCCGGCAAGCCGGAATGTGTCTGTCCGGGTAACGCATCTGTCGGAATAGCGTACCCAGTAAACGCCTGCCTGTGTTACATTCAGCGAGCTGCTGTCCGTACCGTTGCTCCATGTATACTCCGCGCCCGGTAATGCGGTTCCCGGATTCAGGGTCAGGCCCTGCGACCATCCTGCGCAATGCAGCGTATCGAGCAACTGTGTATTAAACGTTTCTCCGGAAAATGGCAGCGCCACATCATTCGGGAAGGTAATCGTCGAAGCAAAGTTATGCGCTATGGTATTCGAAGTGAAATTACAACCGGTGCCGGATACATCCGGATGGGTAATGGCGCTGATATGCAATGCTGCTTTGGCGGAGGATAAATAACTTCCTACGGCCGTCTGGGACAGGACATAGATCGTATCGTTATACAGCTTCATATCGCTGAAAAGACCGCTTGATATGAGTTCCCTGGAAGCAGTAATCGCCATTTGAGTATAATTGGAAATGTCGAACTGCACCAGGTCCATGTTGGGAAATATGAAATCACTGACATACAGCTTTGAGTTATCCGGAGAAAATTCACAGGCAAAGGTGCCAAAGGCTGCCGTCTGTAGTTCTATCGCATTTGATACCATACCAGTTGCCGGGTCGAACCGGGCCACCTCCAGGCCGCCCACACCCGCCGGTGCACCTAATTTGAATCCGGTCAGCGCTATGTATTGCCTGTCGGGAGAGACTGCCATCATGCCTACCCAGCTTCCGATCTCCCCCGTCGAAGTCACAGGTACGGGATCAATGCCGGCGGCAGTAATATGGTAAGCCTTATAGACATTTGATTTCACCGTTCTGTCCAGCGCATGCACCAGCACCCATATATCGCAGTAATTACCGGGAATCGCGATCATCGCTTCGCTCAGGTTGGATGAATCCAGCAGGATGTTTTTCATCCCCGGTACAATATCTCCCTTACCGTTGTCGAGACTCATATCAATAACATTGTAAAAAAGCGCACCGTTCGGCCGGAGCTGCCCTTCGTTGTTCAGGGAAAACAGGTAGTATTTCCCCGTATCTCCTATCACCGGTACGATCAGGCTGCCCTGCATCGTGCTTCTCCCGAAGGGGCTCACCCCGCTGGGGGTAAGATACAGTGTACCCGAGTTGCCGAATAGGGTGTCTCCGTTCGGCATCAGCTCGTGTTGTGCATTCCAGCACTTTGTGCCGTCGGAGTAAAACAATAAATCTCCTGTTGCGGTATCGGAAACGGAGCTGTATCCCCCTGTGCCATGGATCATAGCTGTTTTGATGGAAACCGGAACGCCGCTCCGGAAATCAAGCCCGCCGGAATCCCCGAAAACCCAAACCTTGTTGGCATTAAGATATGCCTCTGTTTTGTTAAATGCCTGCTGCGCCGTCGCAGGGCAACAATAGATAAGCGATAGAAACAGTACAGATAAAGTAATTTTTAAAGTAGTCATAATCTGTGTTTTTTATGAAAGAGGTGATCAAACAAAATTACAGGTACCCTCTATCGTTTTTTTAGCTGATTTTACTCAATTATTGAATTAAGCAAAATCAGCTAATTTTGAATACCGTTAATTTCTCCGGTTGGGGAGGCAATGTAATGATCATGATTAAAGTTGCGATCGTAGACGACCACGAGATGGTATTGACCGGCCTGCAGCATATGCTCTCCGCACAAAAAGGTATCAAACTTTGCGGTTTGTATATAAACGGAATTTCGCTATTGGAAGGATTGAAACAAGTGGTGCCGGATGTACTGCTGCTTGATCTTCAGCTACCGGATATGCAGGGAGAAGAACTTGCTGCACAGGTGCTGGACAGGTGCCCGTCTATCAGGATCCTCATTGTTACCAGTATAGATGCGATACCTCGTGTGAAAAAAACGATGCAGATCGGGTGCCGGGGTTATTCCCTGAAAAACATAAGTCCGGAATCGCTTACACATGCTATCCGGACTATTTATGAAGGAGGCGAATACCTGGATCCTTTAATCCGTGAAGAGCTGCTGAAGGAAACACTGTATCAGAACAGATCCCGCTCCGCCGCCGGTACACCTAATATAACGCGCCGGGAAATGGAGATTCTGAAGCTGCTGCTGCAGGGAAACAGTAGCAAGGACATCGCCGGGAAACTCTTTCTCAGTACGCGTACAGTGGATAATCACCGGAAGAGTCTGCTATACAAATTCAACGTAAAAAACTCAAACGGATTGGTTAAAGCAGCCATGGACATGGGTATCTCTTAAAATTTTTACCGGTAAAATTCAGACAGTTTCATTATTGTACGATCACCTTGTTGTTGAATACGCCGTGCACATTGGTGAAGCGTGCTATATATAAGCCTGTTGGCTGATTACGGAGATCAATATTTAATGCGCCTTTGGCTGTTGCACGATACACGATCTGTCCGTTCATATTGACGATCTCAACCTGTGTAGCCACATCCGGCAGATCAATACGGAACAATCCGCTGCCGGGATTGGGCGATATCTGTATGTCTGCTGCGACCGTCATGTCATGCACAGACGCAGGGAAGGGCTTCACCCGGATACTGTCTATCACTACATCTGTATGCGGCTTGTTGGTAACTGCGTTCACGGGTACCTTGCCTATTTCCTGTACTACAGGGAACCCCTGCTTTACCATACCGAATACTGTATGCACATTATCCAGGTGACTGTTTGTAACCAGATTGATATAAAACTGGCAATCGCCTGTGTTGGGCGTACCCCGGTTGGCCATAGCCAGCGCCCCGGGCAGGTTTTTAAGTGCAGGGTGAAATTCATCCGGTATGGTGGTCCCTGTTCCACCGGTACCGTTTCCTGCGGGATCTCCTCCCTGGATCATAAAGTTGTTCATCACACGGTGGAAGATCAAACCATCATAAAACTTCCTGTTTACGCGGGTGAGAAAGCTGTCTACAGTAACTGGTGTGAGCGTGTCTGTCAGCTTTATTTCAATATCGCCCATGCTTGTGTAAAAGATGACATCAGTCTGGGCATAGGTTTGGTTAAAACCAAGTAAGCATAAAGATACGATGCATAGTTTTTTCAGATTTTTCATAAGGATGCTGTTTGTGCACGGTAAAATACAAAAAATCTAAAATTTTTGTATAACGCGACGTCAATCAACAGCGAATTTCATGCAGACGGAAGATAGATTTCAATCCACTGTTGTTTGTCCGGGAATGCAATTATAGGCGTACCGGTAACGTGTGTGGTACCTCCTGTGGTTAAGGGACGTTTGTCATGCTTACCTACAAACAAGTCTCATCTCTACAGGCTCACTGTTCCTGTCAAAGCATGCCCCTGTTTTTTATAAATACCTGAAACAGTTAGCAGATAATGACTTGAGGTGTTTCTAAGCTTTTTCCCCGGACAACAGTGATTTCAATCTTTCAGTTTACATGATCCGGCAAATGCCTCTGCATTTCGGTCAAGGGTGCGGCAGGAATCGAGGGCGTTTGTCCGGTTGAGGTCTCTGAGGTCGTATTCTGTTTTGTCGCCGCTGAGGTATTTGCAATAACAGATACCTTCTTTCTTTTTTTTGCAGGCCGGAAGCAAGGTAACGGCAGCGATCAGTATCAGCAGGAGCCGGGTTTTCATAATTATATCTTTAGGGTAATGCTATAATATTTATGCCATGGAGATCCGGGAAATTATTAAATTGCAAATAAGCAGCATTTGTATGTGCTGTTATATAAGCAAAATATGCTTTTGATTGTATTGTTGTCCCTGCTTTTTACATTGTTTGTCCAGGTCCCAGATAAAACGGATCACCGCAAGAGGAAGGCAACCATGGAGATTGCCCCTACGGACGACGTTGTTCCTGAGAGGCATACTGGTAAAAAAACAGGTGTCCTTCTTTTTAAATTGTACAACAGTTTTTGATTTGTTGATAATAAGGCTGTTGTAATTTATGACATCCGGAAAAGCGCTGTTAATGATAAATTTCCGGGTGGATTGGAAATTAAAGAACCAGATTCTGTTCGAATAATTCCAGGTGATGATCTGTGAAATCAAGATGGGTCACGAACCGTACCAGGTTTTTGCCGAATGTAACACAATGGATACTTTTCCCTGCCATGGCAGCAACGAAGTCTTTTGCAAGTATATCATCCGGTAATTCAAAGATTACGATATTGGTGGCGACAGGATAGACATTTTTTACAAAGCTCTTTTTGGAGAGTATCTGTCCGATGGCCTTCGCCCGTTGATGATCCTCTTTTAGCCGGTCTATGTTATGATCCAGCGCATAAATACCCGCCGCAGCCAGGAAACCGGCCTGCCGCCAGCCGCCGCCCATTACCTTACGGAAACGCCGCGCCTTTTTAATGACTTCTTTAGTGCCCAGCAGCAGTGAACCTACCGGGCATCCCAGCCCTTTGGACAGACAAATGGAGATGCTGTCGAAAACCTTGCCATAGTCTTCAGGTGTTTCGTTTGTTTCTGCAAGCGCATTAAAAAGTCGTGCACCATCGAGATGCAGGATAAGGTCATTTTCAGTACATACCTGCTTTATATTACGGATCCCGTTGAAATCATAAATGCTTCCGCCGCCTTTGTTCACCGTATTTTCGAGCGACACCATGCTCGTTACAGGCTGGTGTATATCTGCTGCATTATTGATTGCGTTGCGTACCTGCTCCGCATGGATACGTCCCTGATCGCCCTGCAGTGTTCTGACGGAAGAAAAAGCATTGAGGGCAATGCCGCCGCCTTCATAGAGATAAATATGGGAAAGCTGGTCGCAGATCACTTCGCTGCCCGGATGGCAATGCACCCGGATGGCGAGCTGATTGGTCATCGTGCCGGACGGGCAAAACAAAGCAGCCTCCATGCCAAACATACCCGCCGCTTTTTGTTCCAGCGCATTGACGGTCGGGTCGTCTCCGAATACATCATCACCCACCTTTGCTTCTATCATGGTCTGCAGCATGGCAGATGAAGGTCTTGTGATCGTATCACTTCTCAGGTCAATGATGGCAGCATTCATAGGATATGGTTAAAAAAGCGGTCAGATAACAAATATAAGGGCTCTGCAGGGAAGCGCCAATGTTGTCGCATGTTTTCTTACTTGTTCACAACCGCTTTATTTATCTGTCCTGATTTTCCGAAGGTCACAGGGCCATCAGAGAATAGTCCGGTGTTGTGCTATTCCAGGCGGAAAAACACCGGCAGTGTAAAGTATACTTTCACACTGCGTCCGTTGAGCTTCCCGGGCTTCCATTTGGGCATGGCCTTTACTACGCGGATGGCTTCTTCATCGCAACCTCCGCCGATCCGCCTGAATGCATTAACATCGGAAACAGAACCATCTTCATTGACTACAAAACGCAACAGCACGCGACCCTGTATGCCATTTTCTCTGGCGGCCTCCGGATAGCGGATATGATCAGATAAATAACGAAGAAGGTCTCCGGCTATGAATTCCGGCATTTGATCTACGTATTCCAGCACGACATCTGCCGGTGGTGGAGCATCTACGATACCTGACCCGCTGCCTGTTGCCATGCCGGGATCAATGCCGTCATCAATCCCTATTTGTGTCGTTGTGCTGATTACTTTGTCGCCTATATTTTCCTGTGCCGGTGGGCGCATATCATCCGATACCGTTTCATCTTTTTCAATGACAGGAGGTGTTAATTTAATAGTAGGCTTTGTCGCTGCCGGCGGAGTGACCTGTTTGGGCGGCAGTATCTTCTTTTCTGCTTCTGTAATTGGTGTGATAATCGTTCCGGGCACATCATGAAGTATTATAGTATCCGGTAGTTTTTCCTTCATACTATGAAGAAAAATAGGCGTACAAATGGCGAGCGTTACAATGGATATGCCTGTAAACGCCGCCCGGCACAGCCGAAGGGTATATGCTCGTCGCAGCACATAGCTGCCATACAGTTTATTTCGTCCGTCGAACAGGATGTCGAGGTAATCGCTGGTAAGGATCTGATGCGTATACATGTTGTGCAGCATTTAGTCTGTATAAAAGACGGTGCAACACAAAAAATCCATAAAACAGGCTGCTCCGGAAAGCACATTGTTATGAGCAGCTTATAGAATATCCTAATGAATAAGGTAAATGTTATTTATTGTTTGTTCTCTCTGTCTTTTTTCTTTTCCTGATCTTTCCATATTTTTTTCATGGCTTCCATTGGAATTACATTGAGCTGCTGTGTTTCACAATTCCATATGCTCATATACTTTTCTGAAACCACGGTATGTTGCTTCCAATCGGCGTATCGGGCATAAAGCATCAGGGTACATATATCCGTTGCGGTCATGAAGTCACCTGTTTCGGATGCATGCGAATGCATAGTTCCAAGGGGTTTATTGGTCTCTTCCTGATCCGTGTAGTATACAGGTATCAGATTCCTGTGGAGCCGTTTTTTTGTTATCAGGTTATTGTTTTTATCAAATGTGAGCAGGTAATCATTTCCGAAGAGTACAACGCCGCTTTGCTGTGATGCGGTCAGTACATACACTTTCTTTTCGTTTCCGCTGATCAGTGGGATGACGTTCAGGTTTGTGTTGGTATAGGTTTTAAATAAGGTGTCTGATACGATTATATCAAAAGCATACTTTCTGATTGTATACAAATCTTTTTCAGCAGGATTAAAATCCCGCTCTGCCAGATCTGTTGTTGCTGTACCGGGGTTGTACGTACTATCAAAGGAAATGGTGCCGATCACTTTTGCGTCTTTGGAGAAAAAAATACATTTCGTGATCTCATTTTCCGTATATGAAAAATAACCGCCGATATTTTCTTTCTGCTTGTATTTTTCCATAAAAATGTCTGTACCATGCCAGGAAGCCATTTCCGATCTGTACAGTTTTTTTCCCTCATCAATAATGGGTTGCGTCAGTTTGGAAAAATCTTTTTGCCCCAATGCATTTGTTATGCTTAAGACGAATAAAAAGAAGAGGACTGTTTTCATATAATATCATTATGGTTGATCCGGGTTGATATGATTGACCGGCTTTTTGACCATACATTTTTTCATGAATCTACTACAATATGAGAAAGCAGGGTTATTCAGATAGCCTTTATTATGCTCAAAACGCCTGTCCTTATTAAATATATATGTTGTGATAAATCATAAGTCATTGATTATATTATCAATTGTAAAAATGCTTAGTTTGCATCGCATTTATGATGTTGCAAGGTTTGTCTGTTCCGGTTAGTTAATTTATTTATTATGCGTTTTGGTTTACTCTTTACCTTGCTATGTGCTTTTGTTTACTCAGGTTATGCCCAGACTCCCATTTCAGGTATCATCAACGTGTACACGCCGGTAACGGCTATTGACACCTGTACCAATTCTATAACGGTTTCTGCTCCTGCAGGTTTTAATCCGGGAGACCGTGTGCTTATCATCCAGATGAAAGGTGCAACGATAAATCTGACGAATACGGCATCCTTTGGTGACATCATTGATTACGGTAGCGCAGGTAAATCGGAGTTTGCCTATATTGCTTCGGTTACCGGAAATAATATAAGTTTTGTACAGACGCTGTTGCATCAGTACGATATTGCAGGTGCTGTGCAACTGATACGTGTACCGCAATACAACAATATCACTGTATCGGGTACGCTTACCTGTCCGGCATGGAATGGATCCACGGGCGGCGTATTGGTAATTGAAGTTGCGGGTACGCTTACGTTGAATGCAGGTATGGATGTCGCAGGTATGGGATTCCGGTTAGGGCCGGCGTCCTCGGGTAACAACAATTGTCATATACAGGATTTTGTGGTGCCGGTATCGGGTGGCTCCGGTGCCTATAAAGGAGAAGGTATTGTTGTTTATAACAATGCCACGAACGGTGGAAGAGGTAAGCTGGCCAACGGCGGCGGCGGCGGGAACCTGCATAACGCCGGCGGCGGTGGCGGTGGCAACTACGGGAGAGGTGGTAATGGTGGTAATGGGTGCATCAACTGTTGCGGCAACTACCTGAATACCGGTGGTATAGGTGGCGGAGCGCTCAATTACGGTCAGCATCGATTGTTTCTCGGCGGTGGTGGTGGCGGTGGTCACCAGAATAACGGGGTGATGAGCACCGGCGGTAACGGTGGTGGCCTGATACTGGTGCGTGCCGGTATCATTCATGCTGCGTCCGGTATAACCCTTACGGCTGATGGCCTGGCGTCCGGTGATATAAATGGGTCAGCAGGTGATGGTGTGGGTGGCGCAGGTGCAGGCGGCACTGTTGCTATAGATGCACAGCAAATTACGGGCAGCACTATTGCTGTAAATGCCCGCGGTGGGAAAGGAGGCGATAACTACGTTTTCGGTAGCGGTGACGGTGCCGGCGGGGGCGGCGGGGGCGGCACCATCCTGTTGAGCAGCTCTACTCTTCAATCTGCTATCTCATCAAATACCTCGGGCGGAGCAGCCGGATATACCCACCACATAAACAGTTATCATGGAGCCGGACCGGGACAACCCGGTGCAGTATCCACTGACCTGGTAATACAAGAAAGTACTACACCCTGGATACCCATAACTACCGTCGTTGCCAGCGCAGACACCACCATATGTCCCGGTGATACCGCAACTTTGCAGGCGATCGGCAGCTATCCCGGCGCTGTTTTCCGTTGGAGTACCGGGGAGACTACACCTGTCATAAAAGTTTCTGCCGCCGGTTCCTATTGGCTGGAAATAAATGCCAATAGTTATTATTGTCCTTTAAGAGACACCGTCACAGTCAGCATAGTACCTGCACCTGCACCGGATCTGGGCCCGGATCGCGGTGTATGTGATAAAGACCTGCCACTCATCCTGTCTGCACCACAGCCCCCGGGCGCCACCTATCTCTGGAGTAACGGACGGTCAGATGACCAAATGTATGTCGGCAACAGCGGAACATTCTGGGTGGAGGTAATGTATATGGGGTGCAGGCAAAGTGATACCGTCGCTATTACCGTTGTGCCGACCCCCGTTGTATATGCAGGGCCCGACAGTACGATTTGTGAACAGTATCCGCTCGTCCTCTCGGCAGGTAATATACCCGGTGCCGCATATCTCTGGAGCACGGGCGACACAACATCATCTATCCGGGTAAATGCTACCGGGACGTATAGGGTGACGGTTGACCTGCATGGGTGTATCGTCCATGATACCGTACAGATTACGGCTTTGCCGCCACCGGATGTAAACTTGGGAGCAGATCAGGATATTTGTCCGGACCAGGAAATCCTCCTGAGTGATAGTAATGGCAATGGCAGCCGGTATCTCTGGAATACGGGGGATACCACGGCAACTATTGCCGCACGTAATGCAGGGATATACTATCTCACCGTTTTTACAGACGATGGCTGTGATGGTAGCGATACCGTACGCGTTTCGGATTATCCGAAACCGGAGGTCTTTCTCGGCATGGATACGACCGTATGTGAAGAAACACCACTGCAGATTATTCCCCGGCAGGTGAGCTATGCTGATTCTTTGCTTTGGTCGGATGGAAGCAGTGGCGCCAGTCTGTTGGTTCGCTACGGTGGTTTCTATACTGTTACGGCGCTGAATAAATGTGGCGCTGCCAGTGATACAATTGAAGTAAAGCAGAAATTCTGTGACATATGGCTTCCAAATGCATTTACGCCGGACGGAGACGGTCTGAATGATGTATTCCGCGTTCTGGGCAATATTGCCACAATCCACCACATGGAGTTCAGCATATTTAACCGCTGGGGAGAACGTATCTTTTATACGGAGGACAAATATGCAGGCTGGGATGGGCATTTCAAAGGCACGATCGCACAGATAGGTACGTACGTATATCTTTTAAAATACCGGATAGGCAACGAGCCGTTTATCCGGAAAGGTAACTTTCATCTGTTGAGGTAGCAGATTTTGTTTTACCTGGTTTAAGCGAAGCGTTTCCGGACGGCGTTCCGGGAAGTCCGGAAAAATCGCCATTGATTGTGTATAGGGTGATAGTGTCTGCGACAGTGCCCTGGTCTTTTAACTTCCGGGCTGTTGATCGAATCTTTTTGGTATATGGCGGCTTTGATGGTAGCAGCGCATGGGACGGCAACTATAATGGAAAGCCTTCTGAGTCCGGGACATACTTCTATCATGTTGCGGTGAAAAGGATAGACGGGCTGGAACGCCGGTTTCAGGGTAGCGTACAACTGATCAGGTAACAGGAATGCCGGGAGCATGGTGACTGTAGTGATAAAGTAGTGCATAATAATAAACGCACAGTACAGTTTCTGAGCTTGAATTTTTTTATTTTCACCTTATGAAGGGATCAATAACAGTTTTCTTTTTCTGGTATTTTATTGCCAGTATAAGTAATATAGCGCATGGGCAGACCTTAAGTCTGGACCATGCAACTGCTTATGCAGATACCAACATTTGCTATCTGAATAAAAAAGTGTTTTTTACAGGGCAGGTAAATGCATATAACTATATAACGAAACCCTATCTCATTACTGCAGATTTTGGTAACGGGACAACAGATACATTACACAAAGCGACCAACCTCAATTTTGACTTCAAGGATACCTTCAGAGTTACGGGTATGTTTTCATCTGCGGGATTAACCACAGTAAAGATCCGTCTGTTTGATGACCGGAATGTCTTAATGGATAGTATTGTCCGGGAGTATGATGTGAATAATTGTGAGGGCGGTAGTGGGAAGGTTTTTTACGATGCATTGCAGAACTGTATACACGATGGGGATGAACTGAGGCTGATAAATCATTTTATCTGGTTTTCAGTGAATGGACAAGGCATCCGTGCTTTTCTTGATCTGGACGGTTTTTTTAATGTACCGGTTTTTCCCGGAGATACAATTACCCTGCCGGATCAGGAGATTGAATGGATGACTGCATATATCAGTAATGCTGCTTGTTCCTGGACTCCGATAACCGGGCAGGTCTATAACAAGCATGTACCGGTACGACTCAATCAGCCGCATTTTTTTGGAACAAGTAGTGATGATTATGGCCCTTATTATATCTGTACCAAGACCGGGGATTATTATTTTTCTTTTGGGATTAGTTCTCCGAGAGGCGGTACAAGGTATACCAAACTTGCACTTGGAAATGCCGGCGCCCCCCTTGATCCAATACCGTATTCTAAGACAGACCGTTCCTACCAATATGCCAGATACGACACTGCCGGTTTCTACAATACTACGATACTGCTGTATGGGGGTATACATGGAACATATGGCCCTATTATGGCTTCCCGGAGAAAGGTGTATGCGGCAGATTGTAAGGACGTGGTAGTGTCGCTTTTTTATGATGCAAATGCTAATTGCATTAAGGATAGCAATGAGCGGGCGCTTCCGGCACATGATGTGTGGCTGTATTCAGGAATACGGAATCGTTATCCGGTCTCTGCGGATACCGGTGGCTATTTGAATGTGAGTGTATACCCGGGCGATACGGTTATCATTGATAGTATTGTAGAGGTTCATGCTGTTCCCGGGTACTATACACCTCATAAGATATCCTCAGTTGAAGTTTGCGGCAAGCGGAAAATAACATGGGATGACAGTTTTTTAGTGGCGCCATATCGCCCGTATGGAAAAATACAGTGGGGTGGCTCATCAGCAAATGAGGCTTGTATGTATGATACGCTGACATTTTCTGTGTTCTCCGGTACCTTAGGGATCCCGTATAATACACGGGGAAAGCTAACCGGATATTGGGGGGATGGAACTGCTGATTCGGTAGATGTCGTGTTCCGGTCGGATACGCTCACCGCACAAATCCGGCACATGTATATCTCATCGGGGAATATGGCTGTCATGTTTGTGCTGCAACTGGGTACAATACAGGATACATTCAGGATGGACTACCGTGTGGGAGATTGTTATTATAACTATGTCAGGGCATACCGGGATCTGAACAGAAACTGCGTAAAAGACCCCGGCGAACCATATATCAATGATTATGCTGCCCGGATGACCAGCCGTGATTGTAGTACGGATATATCAACCGGAATTGCCCGCTGTACCATATATGGCGCGGCGGATAGTGTAGGTAATATAAATGCACGCAATTATGGTTTGTATAACAGGAACACTACCGGCTCTTTCTGTAACTGGCCTGTATTTAATACGCCTAATCAATTCAGTGAGCTCCCGCTTATTGATAGTGTCAGCTTTACGGGTAGCATCCAGTTTACCGGGATTAATCCTTGCCAAAACCGTAATATGCCATTAGTTTCTGTATGGGTATCCGGCAATACTTCCGGTGATATATACAGGATGGAATATTATCCGGGAGATGGTAATGTTATCAGCCATTCGATGGATGATCTGTCACGTTGGTCATATGCCTGGTGGATACAGCCTGGTCATACTTATCTGCCGGGAATATATTATCCGGGAATGCGTGTTTTTAATGAAACCAAAAATATAGCCGTATACGAGTATCAGACTTCTGATCCGGTAGGGGTAACAGATACATGCGGCGGCAGGCTAACAGTTAATCTTTACCATGATGTCAACAATAATTGTGTGCGTGATGGGGTTGATGTCGGTTTAGTCAATGCGTATGTTCATGGCTTTAAAAACGGTGTCCCGGTTGCCGGCTATACAGATGCTGGGGGAAAGATTCGCTTTCCGGCTGATGAATATGATGTATTTGATCTTCGTTATCCCACCCATACCGGGAATCTGAACCTCTCCTGCGGCCGTCCGGAAGAACAACTGATATCCTATCCTTTTGACACGCCTGTTGTGGATGTGCCATATACATGTGCCGGTTTACCGGACTTATCGGTTTCGATGACACATATACATTGGATACCGGGTCTGATCGACACAATATATTTATACATAAGCGGGCATCGTTGTGTTCCGGACCCGGGGAAGGTTGTGCTGAAACTGGATCCGCGTATGAAGATCTTGTACCATTCCTGGGGGCAGCCACAGTCATCCGGTGGTGCTATGTCGTGGAATGTCTCTTCCATGCAAACGCTGCCGGACGTGATCAAGGTTGCAATTGATGTTAACGACATGCTCCGGGGAGAAGAACTATGCGTATATGCTGAGATTACGGCCGCATTCCCGGAAAGAAACACAGCGAATAATCATTTCTCTCTTTGTGATGATGTTGTGTTGCATTTTCCGGAACTACATAAATCAGTTGTAACAAATAATACCAGCCGGGACAGTGTTTATCCCGGAGACGAGTTGTTTTATACGATCAGGTTCAGGAATGCTACGCAGCAAAAAATAAGCAGGATATTTATTACAGATACGCTGAACGATTATTTTGAACAGAACACACTGGTGTTACAAAGGATTAGCGCTTCGCATCAGTTTGCGCTTATTGACGATCATATCATGCGTATATCATTCAATGATCTGGAGCTGGATCCCGGACAGGAAATACAGGTATCGTTTTCTGTAAAAACAAAAGCCGGTCTGGCAAGCGGAACATTGATCTCAAATCGTGCTACTGTGATACACGGGCTTCATACGGTAAGCTCTTCCGAACCTGCCCGGGTATGGGTCAGGCAATCTTCCCCTGCCGGTGTAGATTTCCAACGTAAGCATAAAGCTAATCTGGAGATATTTCCTAATCCGGCTACCGATGTTTTTAATGTTTACTGGTATCACGGATATCCGGGAACGACAGCCGATATGAGTATCATTGACGGAAAAGGCCGTGTCATGCAACGTACAATGTTGAAAAGCGGGTATAACGTTGTGAGGAACAATCTCACACCTGGTATTTATATTTTACGTTTCGTTTTTGATGATGAGGTGATGTTCAAAAAAATTGTTGTCAGAAGATGAGTTTGTTGTGTGCGTACTGAATATGAATCAGTTCACTTTGTCATCCCGGGCTTGCCCCGGGATCTCATGGCTGCATTGACTTTTTTAAGAGGTGACTACTTATGCTCAATCTTAATAAACCGAACCGGCTGTGCTTCTTTGCCTGGTACGGCTACTACTGCTGTATAAGTTCCGGCAGCAAAGTCGCGTATATTTATAGTTTCATATGCTTTGTTCACTGACTGGTGCAACAGGATCTTCCCCGAAATATCATAGATTTTTATTGATGCGGCGCCGGGAGCATGTATGGTTATCGTTTCCGAAGCCGGATTGGGATATATGGAGATTTGTTGATCTTCCGGAGGTGTATTTTCTATTTGTGCCGGCCAGCTCGTCCGGATAAACAGGTAGACAGCGTCTACACAGCCGTCATCTGCTTTCGCATAGGCGCTGGCATAATACCGTCGCTGCGGATCAGGTACCGGATATATTTGTTCCCGGGCTGTCTGGTCGGGGAGTTTATCTGCCGGCAGCCATTTGATTACCTGATAATCCCGGTTGGCGCGCGTCGCTAAAGTAATAGTGCCGGGATGGATGGTAACACTATCGCGATAACCGTTGAAGTGCAGGTTTAGTGGCCGTTTTGTTCCGACTTCTATAACGACACTGTCTCTGACGATACATCCTGTATATTTGTTACTTGCCTCATATATATAGGTGCCCCTTGTACCAGGCATCAGGGAGGCATAAGCTAATTTGCTGTTGGTGCTATGTCTGTATATACCAGGTCCCGTCCATACCCTGCTGAAATCTCCTACTACTTTTTCTTCTCCGAGCAGGAAAAAGCTGTCGCTGCATGAAACCCGGTCATCGTCAATCGCGACGCCGAAATTATCGATATACAATTCTTTTATCACAGAGTCATTTCCCAACACATACTTCAATGAGCAGCTCCTTGTCATGCTGCCACCGGATGAGATTTGTTGCGGGCTGAAGTACCACCGGCTATTTTGCTGAAAAACCCCGCAACCGGAAAAAGTACCACCGGCAGGTATGCCCATCAGTATCACGTCTTCTTCGGTAGGGCAATAGGTGTGTCTAAGCGGGGTACTGTCTGCATGTCGAATATCCAACTGTGCGCCTGCTGTGAAAAAGAACATGCAGTATGCTGCCAGTAATAATACAATTCTTTTCATTTATAATATTTTGGATCAATAAAGTTATAATTAAAACTCCGACAGACTCACCACCGTATCCGCCACCGGGTACCACATATTTGCCGGTTTGCCTGTCCATGGTACCAGCTCGTCGTCATGAACGCCGGTATTCAGTTTCCGGAAGAAGTTGACGATGGACTTCTCAAAAATTCTGCCTCAACTGCCTTATTCCGTCACTTCAACCAGCATTTATAATCTACCATTGCCCAGCCTTCCGTAAAGCCGTTTGATCCCTTGCCCGGGTATTTCCGCTCATGGTCGTCCGCCAGCAAACTTCCGTCAGACTGCAGGGTATATTTCTTTATCACCCGTGTCTGATACACCCCTTTGATATTATCCTGCAACAGTTCACACCCGGGGCAGACGGTGACTGTACCTTCGTCAAAATAACCGATCAAACCACCATTAGCGAAGTACAGGTATCGCAGCTTCCTTGGCTTCTTCGTAGAGGTCGCCGGTTCTTTCCGGTTCAGCTCCTGCTGCTTCAACGTTTCCTCTTTAATGAACAATTCCCGCTCCTTCAGCGCCAATTCTTTTTCGCGTGTTGAATTTCCATTGTTGCAGTTGGTCATCAAAATAGTCAGGAACAGGAGTAAGATGATGTGCTGCATGCTACGTGTAATCTGCTATTTTATCTTCCTCGTCATGGAAAGTTATTTATCGTCCGAAAATCATAGAGCAGGAACGATTACATTCAACAATGCTTTCATCTCAAGTCTTTCGGGCAAGACGAAGGCTTAGTTACTTAGCCGCAGCCAATCCTATACTACCGGTTCTTCATTCCATTCCTGTCCCAGCAATATTCTGCCATTTGCCTTCTTACTTCTTTTCACGCCGTCTGCCCCCCAAGCGCCCCATTGCTTGAAAAAGAAGGCAATGTCCTGCTCATCACATTGCCGTTGGATGTCTATGGCCCATTCCGGCTGCATGGGCCGGGCTTTGTGACCACTCTCGCCGCCTACGATTACCCAGTGGATGCCCGACAGATCCAGCTCGCCCATCGGACCGATCAGCGGTTCTATAGAGAGAAAACGGATCGGCGCCTCAATCTCCCGCAGCACGTCAATCCGGTGTTTTGTTTTAGCAACCTCCACCGTTACCCCAAGCCATACGTTGCGTGGCACCCGCCTTTGACGGAAATAGTCTTGCAGGATGTCTTCCCGTTTCGTCAGTATCTGATATTGGTGCCAGGGCGTTTCCGTAATGACCTGGAAGACCCTGTCCAGGTAATCAAAAGGCATTTGTTCATGAAACAGGTCGCTCATCGAATTGACAAAAAACTTGGTCGGCTTGCGGATCCTTTTCGGTATATCCAGTCTTTCCGGCATCAGCGTAAAGGCAAACCCGTTTTCATAACCTGGTGTGCCCATCGCCTGCAGACGTTTGGCCATCGTTTCGGCATAGCAGTATTTACAGCCGGCCGTCACTTTATTGCAGCCTGTAGAGGGATTCCAGGTCGCATCTGTCCATTCTATCTTCGAGTACTTCATTTCTTGAGCAGTTTAAAGTCCAGCATTCGTCTCTTTTTATACACATTATCGTAGTTGATCAATGGCGATGTACCTTCAAAATCAACCAGCTTCTCCTTTTTCATCTTTTTAAGCTCATCAGCAGCATGATTCCCGATATGACCATTATCGAGAACAAAGTTAAACGCTTCAAGGTTGTTTTTTATATTCCCGCATAGTACCTGTTCGCGAAAAAGCCTTTGAAAGGATTCTACCTTTGTCAGCCTTTTCCCTTCAAACATATCAAGCTGCGCTTTTTTATGGTCGTCTTCCAGGTCAAAATTAGCTTCGCCGTTCAATTCGTTCTTCGTCCATGAGAGGGTCAGGAATTTTTCTGCTGCACGGGGATGCGAGCAGCCGAAAATAATACCATGGATGTTCGCTCCCTTTTTAATGGAAAAAGGGTAAAGTCTGAGTTGGGTATTGGCCGGTAATTTATTTCTGAGCTGTTGTAGCAGATGCCTGTGGATCAGCGGATAGGGCTGTTTCCGGGCTTCTTCAATATCTATGCTGAGGTGGGTTTTAAACTCCGGGAGATTTCCAAACCTTATAAAGTAGGATGAAGATACAAAGTATAGAAAATCCGTTTGGGCCATACGCTCAAACGCCAGTAGATATTCATCTGCCAGAAATTTGATCCCATTCTGATCCAGGTACACCAGGCTGGGATATTGCCGTATCTGTGATTCGAGCAGTGGAAAGCAATCTTTGAAATCCTGATTGTATAATGACAGCTCGGTTATTCGTCTTGTATCTTCGTGCGCAACGAGAAACTGTCTGCAGCTTTCCTCCAGGGTTTTGAATTTATCCGTTTCTTTCTCGTTGAAGAATACCTTGACTTTACAACCCTTCTGCAGCATGGTTATTGCCTGTTCCTGTATTTTTTGCAAGATGCGTATAGGGCTTCCGGCAACGCCGTTTTTATCATACCCGGTGCCGGCGAAGAAATCAAAAATGCAGATCACCCGATGGCCGGACATAACAAAGGTGGGTATCCATGCCTGGGCATAGTCCTCAAACAATTCCAGCTTGGCAATTGTTGCATCTTTAAACGGCTTTTCATGCAAGTCTATGTATGCCATGTTCATTCAGTTTTGGGCAACTATATAGTTCAGTACAAGGTTGCATAAACACTAAGATAATCATTTTGATACAAAACTCATTTTTTCTATTTAATAATGTGTTGATTTTTTTTTATCGTAATTAGGACATAGAATAAAAAGACTCATTTGGAAGTAATGTTTATTTCATAATGAGTTCTTATTCTGATTTAAGAAATGACTGTCCTGATTAAAGAGTTGTTTATAAGCTTTAATGTGTCAAAGAATATTCCACCACATCAAAACTCACCAGCACTAATAATGCTACATCTGCAGTAGTCTTAAACATCACTCTGCTGTCTAATAATTGAGAAAAACATTCGCATCCAGAAATTCCCTCTGAAATATCAAAAACTTATCTGCACACCATTGTACTTTATCCGCAACGACCAGTGAGATCGAAATGATATCATTCAGCGATGCATGCCGTTTTACCGCCAATTGACTATTTGAAATTCATTCAGTCACCTATTGGTGATTATGATTTAGATGGGAATGCCGTATTAAGCAACTCCATAAGTGGCTCCTCTAATCCTACTCTCCCAGATCGAACTCGAAATCAAACAATACTTTAGGCGCTACGCCAAGACCTTTTGCAATCGAAATGATAGTCCCTAACGAAGCGGCATGTTCGGCATTAAGGACTCTGTAGACCTGTTTGGGCTCAATTTTACCTAATGCAGCAACCGTTGGTGCATCTGTATCATGCAGCTTCATCAGCTCCTCCAGATGCTTGCCAAAAGCGATGTAATATGCCTTTTTTGTCTCCTTCACCTCATGAAGGTGCGATGAAGAAAAAAATATTCATTGTCAAATTTGACAAAACAAAAAAGAGGAGCTATATTTGTGCTTGTTAAAGAGTTTTATACTTCTTTAACTTTGCGATACTTCATAAGATATTGAAGCATTCGCTTTGAGTCTCGCCTTGAAATTTGACACATTTTGATTGCGTATGAGACGAGAAGCCGGATAGCTCACGACCCGGGCGTGGGCTTGCTTACTCGTGCGCAGGGCGTGTCAACCCTTCAAGGCGATAGGTGAGTTCCACGCTCTTTTTATATCTATAATCAGGCGCCCCTCCCTTATTTGCCCGCCTTTCCAGACCGGTCAAAGATTCATTTCCTGAGAACCTATACTGCTTGGCATGGCATAAGCCATAAACCTGCTGCATCTGTGGCCTTGGCGAAGCTATGCCCTCAATTTTCTGATTTCAAACCAAACGGAGATGAACACACATGTACGCTATATACTTCTCATAAACCTGTTTTCCCCTTTGTTGCTCTGCGCCCAGGGGGAGCAAAACATCTGGATGGTCAACAACGTCCCGTTAGGCGGCACCCGCAACGGGATAGACTTTACAGGCGGCAGTCCCCAGCTCTTCCATTTCAGTAATCCACCCTACAATTTTACCGGTAGCGTATCTGCCAGCAATGCCGTTTGTAATGCCGCCGGTCAACCGCTTTTCTATACCAACGGCAAAACCGTTTATGATCGGACCGGGCAGGTGATGCCCGACGGCGCTGACCTTATCTACCCCGGTGGGGGCACGGGTTACAGCATGCCGCCGGTCATTATGCCTGTACCCGGTCAGGGCAGCCGCTATGCCATTTTTACCCACCGCAACGGCGGACTTTACTATACGCTCGTGGATATGGATGCCAACAACGGACAGGGTGCCGTCATGCCGCAGTATAAAAATGTATCGCTCAACAGCTTTGCCGGAAGAGACGGTATTACCATGAACGCGAAAACCGTTTCTGTACAAGGATGTGTCGGCAACTGGCTGGTATACCGCTCCCGGTACGCGAAGGAGTTCCGCGCTTTTGCAGTAACGTCTGCTGGCGTACAGCCCGGTCCGGTGATCTCGGAAGCGGGGCTGCTGCCGGTAAGCGATTATGAAGGCAACGTATATCAGGGTGTATTGAAAGCTTCCCCGGATGGGCGTAAGCTGGCTATCGTAGCCAAAGGCGCCATCGAACTGTTCGATTTTGACCGTTGCAGCGGACAGGTTACCAACCCCGCATTGCTTACTGCCGATGGAGATTATTACTACGGCTTGTGCTTCTCACCGGACAACAGCAAGCTCTACGCTACTACCATCGAATGGCCGTATGCAGGCAGGTTGTACCAGTTCGATCTGTCGCTGCCTACGGCTGCCGCTGTCGCAGCGTCCAAAACGCTGGTCTTTACCAGCCCCACGTATTGGCGATGGACGGATATAGCCTGGGTGGCGCAGGCAGATCCGCTGGGCGACCTGAAGATCGCCCCGGACGGAAAGATATATATCAGCAACTGTTACAACCAGAGTGTACCGTGTTATGTAGGACAATCTGTCCAGACCCCACGCTACACCGGCGGCTATCATGTGATCAATCACCCCAACCTGCCGGGTGTGGCGTGTAACCCGGTGGAGAATGCTATTTGGGTAAACACCTGGATGGGTATAGACCTGCCGCCGGATATTGTACTCCCACCTGAGCAGGATACTGTGTATGGCGGGCTGCGGCCGGTCACCGCCTGCTTCTGCGATAGCGTCCTGCTGCAGGCGAATACCCCTGGTAGTTGCTACCGCTGGGACGACGGCAGCGGTCAGACTACCAGAATGGTCAGGGAGCCCGGCATTTATTGGGTGCAATACACCAATGCTCATTGCAGTCTTCACATCGACAGCTTTGAAGTGCAATTTGTGCAGTTGCCGGACATTGGGCCCGCAGCATATAGCTGCCCGAATGAACAGAAAGGTAACGTTACCATCATCCCTGCCGATAACACCCGGTTTAATTATACCTGGAGGAATAGTGAAGGCCATCCAATCCGGGAGCGGGAAACGGATAATGGGGATACACTAATTAGTGTAACTGCCGGTCGCTATTCGGTACAGCTTACAACCACGTCCGGTTGCGATACTACACTGTATGCTGAAGTGCTCCCCCTTCCCTTGCCGCCTGTATCGTATGAAGCGGATACGATCATTTGCAAGGGAGTGCCATTATCGTTTACCAACACTTCAGACACACCTGTGTGGACATGGCATTTTGGTGATAGCAACACTGCTAAAGAACAGGATCCACAGCATATATATGGGGAATCGGGCAGATACAAAACTATGCTGATAGCAGAGAATGTAGAAGGCTGCCGGGATACCGCTGTAAAGACGATCGAAGTGAAAGAACTCCTGTTATCATTATCCGCAAGTCCATCTGTACTTAATGTGGAGGAATCTGTTACCCTGCATACCTCAGCTCCGGAGGCATATCGGGTCACTGCCTGGCTGCCGGAATCATTTTTCACGGACCAGTCGGCATTTGATCAGTATGTCAGGATAGACACCACACGCACCTTCACCGTGACAGCTATATCGGATTACGGATGTACCGATACGGCTTCTGTCCTCGTGACGACACATCCATTGCTGTATCTACCCACGGCTTTTACTCCGAACGGTGATGGGCGTAATGACTACTTCCGCCCGGCAATCAGCGGTGGGCCTGTCACCGTGCGCACCTTCCGCATCTTCGACCGCTGGGGACGTGATGTCTGGAGCGGGCAGGGGAGTAGTGACGCGGTAGGATGGGACGGCAGTTGTAATGGCGTTCCCGCGCAGGTAGGTACTTACTACTACACGATAGAAGCGGAGACCCATACCGGGCAGATGATCCGGCAAAAGGGGGATGTAATGCTGGTGAGATAGCCGATGTCATCCCGGGCTTGACCCGGGATCGCCTGATGAAACCACAACCTTTATCAAGCGTCATGTCCCTTCAGACGATTGCGGCTCGGGGGCCGCAATGACAGCCCTGACGATGGCGGATCAAGCCCACCATTACAACCCCCATCCACCATGGAAGCAACCAAACCATTTTTTAACCCTTCAAAAAACAAACGACAATGAAACCAGTAAAAATGCTGCTTCCCCTCCTGTTGGGAAACCTGCTTATCCATGATGCCACGGCTGTGCCGAATACCGGCAATGCTGTTGATTTCACTAAATCGAAATCACTCCATTTTATAGAAAACAAAGGCCAGGTCGTGGATCAATACCACAATCCGCGTCATGACATAGACTTCAAAATACCCACTGGCAATGGCCTGAACATTTTCATAGGCACCGGCAAGATCCATTACCAGTGGACGAAGCACAAAACAACAACGCCGTCATCCCGACCGCAGTGGAGGGATCTCACAATAACAGAAGGAGGATCTTCGGCTCCACTTCGTTCCGCTCAGGGTGACGAGCGTGTGGAAATGTATCGCATGGATGTAACACTATTGAACGCGAATCCAAATGCGGAGATCATCGCTGAAGCAAGGCAATCCTACTACGAGCAGTATTATGTTACTCACACCGGCCCGGACGGCGCTACGGCACACGCCTACCGTAAGATCACCTATAAGGAGGTTTACCCCCATATAGACTGGGTCTTCTACATTAATGATAAAGGCAAGCTGGAGCACGACTTTATTGTGCGTCCCGGTGGGAAGGTCTCCGACATCCGGCTGCAATATGACGGCGCAGACAACCTGCGATGTAGCAGCGACGGCAGTGTAACGGCCGTCACCCATTTCGGCTCCGTAACGGAAGGTACACCCTACTGTTTTCAGCAGGATGGCAAACAAATTATGGGTAAGTTTATGCTTGAGAACCATACGCTCAGCTTTGCCACCGCAGCCCATCAGGGCACACTGACCATAGACCCGGTACTGGAATGGGGCACCTATTTTGGGGGGAGCGGAGCATATGACATGGCAGATGCGGTAACGGGCGACTATATGGGAAATGTTTATCTGACAGGTTTTACTTTAAGCGCAGATAATATTGCAACAACAGGAGCTTTCCAGTTTACTTATGCCGGCAGCAACCAGGGTGCAAATTTGGGAGATGCATTCCTGGCGAAATTCAATTGCGATGGTACGCTTTCATGGAGCACATATTACGGTGGCGCGGGTGGCGAACGTGGCCGGGCTGTCAGTTGTGATCCTTATGGCAATATCTACCTGGCAGGATATGCCAACAATAACAGCGGCAATCCGACTTTAAACCTGGCTACAACAGGCAGTCATCAGGATACGTCCGGGGGCGGTAGTGGCGATCTGTTTCTTGTAAAATTCAATACTGGCGGACAACGGGTATGGAGCACCTACTATGGAGGAAGTGCAGCAGAAGGGACTAATACCACTGGAGGGACCTATTACGGATTTGCTGTTGTCTGTGACGACAGCGGACATGTTTATCTTGCCGGCAATACAAACAGCACGGCGGGTATAGCCACTGCCGGCAGCTACCAACCGACATTGGCAGGGGAAATTGATGCTTTTCTGGTCAAATTTGACAGTTTCGGCAAGCGTTTATGGGGAACATACTATGGTGGTGATAAAAGTGAGAGAGGCCACTCGGTACATGTGGATAAGCACGGAAGGGTGTATCTGGCTGGTCTCACTAACAGCACAGGTAATATAGCCTCAGCAGGTACCCATCAGGATACATATGGCGGTGGCGCCAGCGATGCATACCTGGCACAGTTCAACAGTGCCGGCCAGTTGCAATGGGCAACTTACTACGGGGGTAGTAATACGGATGAAGGGCATAGCGTTTACTGTGATACTGCCGGTAATGTTTTCTTTGCCGGCCGCACTAAGAGCAATGATAACATAGCATCACCGGCCAGCTTTCAGGAAATAAACAAGGGCGGCCTGTGGGATGCCTTTCTGGTCAAATTTGATCCCGCGGGTAACCGTCAATGGGGCACTTTCTATGGCGGCATTAACCAGGCTTCGGTATTTGGTTTCTCTGCCATAAAAACTGATCTGGCTGGGAACGTATATCTGGCAGGTATTGCCAACCCCACAGACAGCATAGCTACACCAGGCAGTTACCAGGAAGAAGGAGCAGGCGGTTCGGACGGCTTTCTCGCTAAATTTTCCGGTAATGGAGACCGGCTGTGGTGTACCTATTATGGCGGAGCCGCTGCCGATGCACTAAATAGCGTATATGCCGATCCTTTCGGGAATGTCTATACCGCCGGGTATACGCAAAGTACAACCGGCATCGCCACCGCCAACGGATACCAGGGGACGCATGGTGGTGGCACCAATAGTGGATTCCTGGTAAAGTTCCGGGAAGATATGTCTGCCATTCCCCGTCCGGATACTATCCTGGGCCATACGATTGTATGTGCAGGCAGTACGCATACTTATAGTGTCCCTGTTATGGCCGGCGCACTTTCCTATACATGGACACTACCGGCAGGGTGGACAGGTAGTAGTACTGCAGACAGTATTCATATTACAGTGGGGAGCGGTACTGATACGCTTCGCGTATCGGCCGACTTTTCCTGTGGCAGCAGTACAGACCGCCTGTTGGTCATTACAGTAATCCCTGAAGCTGCGGTCACAACCAATGCGGCAACATTATGTGAAGGTGACAGTGTGCTGCTCCAATCATCCGTTTCGCCGGGCATATCCTGGCAATGGCTGCGAAATGATGCGGCAATTACCGGAGAAACGGATTCGGTACTGTTTGCATTGCAGAGCGGTGATTACCGTGTTATCACCAAAGCCGGACAGTGCACTGATACTTCGGATGTAATCACAGTGCATACTATACCCACGCCAGTCATTACACAAAACGGGAATGTGCTGAGTACTGATCCATATTATGTGTCCTATCAGTGGTATTATGGTACACAACTTATTACAGGAGCTACTCAATCCGGTTATACTTATGCTGCTGAGGGGGCATATAGTGTGACGGTAACGGACAGTAACGGTTGTGTAGGCACGTCAGCAGCATTTACGCCGGTACATATTGCCTTATTCACAACAAATAACAGCATACAGATTTATCCGAATCCCGCAAACTCCGTTGTGCATATCATGGCGCCAGTACCGGTATCTGTGACAGTGAGCAGTATGGAAGGTAAGGTAATCTTGCATTCAGTACAATCAGACGCTATAAATATCAGTGACCTTGCGGATGGTGTGTATCTCTTAAGAGTTGTAAGTATTGATGGTAACATTGACCATATGGAAAAGCTGGTAAAAGCTGGTCACTTCAGAGACTAACAAGTGATAAAACGAAACAAAAAGCACCCGGGCCGGGTGCTTTTTGTTTCCATGAGCATACTACCGAACAGATAGTTGCCCGGTCAGAATGCTGCCATCGGGTAATGTAACTTTTACCACATAAATGCCGGTTTGCAATCCGTTTACAGGAATTGTAATCCGCTGTGCTCCGGGAGCAGATATGTAACTGTTACTGCTTTGCAATACTTGCCCGCTGACCTTATCCAGCACATTGACGATCGCCTTTCCTGTTTGAGAAACATCAAACAGGGCATAGGCAGTACTACCGGCAGGGTTAGGCGCAATATTCAGCTTGCCGGATGGTACTGTCTTTCTCTGGTATAGTTGTTCCGGGCAATAATCTGTAGCGATAGGGCACCAGTCCGTCCAGTTTTCCGTCCAGTCAGTACTGCCCAATGCCCCACGGTAACCGATCCCCATTTTGATAAAGAAATTGTCAGCCAATGCATCTGCATCAAAATCGGGAGGAAGCATATTATTGGTTGTCAAAACAAAGGTTGGTCTGTTGCCGGAACCGCAATAAGACTCATTACAGATAGAGCCGTGATATTCTGGTTCCAAAGCCAGTATTTCATTGTCCGGTTCCTCACAGCCAATACCGTTATCAATCATCCAGTCGGCAATGGTGTTGACACAAAAATCACTGTTCGGATCAAAATTGGCAGGATCACTTACAAAGTGATTGACATTCCGGTAAAATGAACTGTATCCGAAATTGATCAGTTCGTTATGTGCATTCTCAATTGTCAGGGTATCAAGAATAAACAACCCGGTAGGATATCCACTTACAAAGCTATTATAGATATCTATCTCTGCCTTTCCCCGTAATGTAACACCAACGATGGTTCCGGTGTTGGTTTCTTCATCACAATACCTCGGCCCGAAAATACTCACATTACTCAGCACCGGGTGTGTCTCTGGCGTACCGCTGAAGGCGATGCTTGTGGAATTGTTCTCCACCAGTATCCCGTTTGATTCCGCCGGTGCGCCGGCATCATAAACGGAAGGATCCATCCGCAGCGATACCAGGAACTGCCCCATGCCTGTATATCCCCGGTCGTACCGGAAATCGGTCTGGTAATTGTTGTACCCGGCTGCGTATTTGACATTCACTGCTCCACCTATAAAGCTGAATCCGTTGGTCAGCGAATGAGTGACCTGCACGTTTTCTATGATCGTGCCACTGCCTGCACAGGCGAGTGTAAGCCCGTTGACGTCGGTCTCGCTCATGCCCTGCCCTCCGGCGTAATGAATCTGTACATGCCGCAACTCGCCCGAGCTGTCAGCATTGTCCGAGCCACCGGCCAGGAGATTACAACTGTTGCGCAGCAGGGTGATGGTGCTGCCGGGATTCACGTTGTTTATCCCGTTTCCGGCGATCGTGATCCCTTTCCAGTAGCCGGGTGTCCGGTTGCTCACCAGCTGTGCGCTGGTAAAGACTACCGGGCTGTTACCGGCGCCATTCACGTTGAGCCATGCCCCGCGCTCTACCTGCAGCTCAGCATTAGCGTCTGCAAAGATCACTGTGCCGGCAGGTATGGAGAGCGAAAATCCGGTAGTCACCCGTACACAGCCCTGCAGGAAGTAGCAGTCTTCCGTAAGGGTGGTGTGGGCGGTAATGTCTGTGTCAAGGTCTTCACAGTCGCACGGTTGTATCGTCTGTGCCTGTACGCCGCCGGTGGCGGCAAAAGCAGCCACACAGGCCGCGATTATTATTTTTTTCATAACTTTATTGTTAAGGTTTAATAACGATCAGCTCATCGTCCTGGCAGGGACGGGGCTGATTTTTTTATGGATGGAAGGCGTGTGCCGCTCTGTGTAGCGGGAGCGGTTGTTATAGACTGGTGGGAGCATGGCCGGCCTTCGCCGCGGCGCACAGCCCCCAGCCCGCCGGCGGGTGCTGCGACTGGTGTATCATTCCCCGCCGCCATAGCAGCGGGCACAGCGGCAGGATAGCAGCATCGCTGCTTTGGGAAAAAGGCCGTGCCCGGAATATTGCCATGGCGGTAATCATTTCATGGATAATGATACTGCTGCAAAGTTTCGTTACGCATCCCTTAAGTTGGTTACATATTCCTGCCCCGGTGGTTTCAAAAGACTGACTTTTCTTGGTGGGCTGCTGCCCGGTATCGGGATGGGCTTATGCCGCAATATTTCCGGAAGGCCTGGCTGAAGTGGGCTTTGCTGCTGTACCCGAGCTCCAGGGCAATCTCCTGCTGCTGCCGGCCTGGGTCGGCCATCAGGATTCGCGCCTGCTCCATACGCAGGCCGGTAAGCAATGCTTTAAAGGTCGTATGTTGGTGCTGCCTGATGGCAGTGCATAATTGCCGCTCGCTCATGCGGAGGGCAAGCGCCACTTTTTTTACTGTAAGCGCTGCATCAAGGTGGGCGCACAGATAGGTATAGATGCGGTGGAAATCATGGGGCATGTGTTCACGCTGTATGCGTTCTTTGTGCAGTGCGGTGATCAGGCCGCTGACACAGCGGTCCGCGACCCACGGCAGATGCGCCGGCAGATCTCTGAAATGAGTGAGCGGCTTCAGCAGCATACGCAGCTCTGGCGTGAAGGGAAAGGGCGGATAGGGGAGGCTTTTGCCGCTGTGCGTCTGCAGACGCCGATGCTCGTCGCAGAACTCCGGGAACATGTCCAGTATCATTGCCTCCCGGTCTTTCTCCAGCAGGATGACGGTCACCTCATAAGTGCCGGCTTCCAGTTCCAGCAACGAATGCTGCCTGGTATCCGGTAACAGCAGTGGTATATAGCAATAGTTTTCCCGGAAGTGTAATATGCCCTCTACACTCCCCAGCCTGCCGGAGACATGGCCCCTATGCAGGAAGGCAAAGGCCAGGCAGCGCTGCCGTACCCACGGTATCAGTTCTATACGTGTAGCAAGCATAATGTGAAACCTTACAAGACGGTAACACCCCCCTTCAATACGCTGGGAATAAATATGGTTATTGCCGTGGCTCCGGCAACACAACGAAACACCGGGCCAGAGGCTCATTCCCGGCGGAGGTGCTGCATTGTCCCGGGTAAGGGCACAAGTCTGTACAGTAGGTATAAAGAGCAATTCCATAGGCTGGTTTTAAGGTCAACCAATACATTGCCGGTAAGCTGCACCCTGAATGGCGCCGCCTCGTCCGGACAATGATTCATAAAAGGAACTGCCGCATTTCCCTCCCTGCGGCATACATGGTAACAGGGCGCCGGGCAAATACCCGGGCGGATGATTCTGTCATAATTGCCAGAAATCATTTTTTCAAATGTAAGAAATAGAATTTGAAATTAATCAATATAAATACAAATATTATGATCGTAAATGCGTTTTTAGCGTCTGTAAAATCACCTGAGACGTCATGCGGATCATAAAAAGTAATTTAAGGAGTGCACAATATATATTTTCCGTGTGGCGTTTGATCAGCGCACTAAATGTTATGTAATGAAAGTAGCGCATTTTATGATTACCGGCATGGCGCTTTGCTTTTGCCTGACGGCCACGGCACAGCTTACAGGCGGGTTGCGGGGTGGACTGAACATTAACCATTTTTATCACAGCACACCGGGAGACAATAGTGCTTTCCGCAGGTTTACGGGCAGCCATACAGATTTTCATGCCGGCGTATATGCGCAGATTCCGTTATTCCGCCGTGCAAGCCTGGCTCCGGAGCTCCTTTTCTCTCAGCGGGGCATGTCGAGAAGGAACCTGAATGCACGAGGCGAAATAAGCACATCAACACTTACGCTCAACTATATCGAAATACCGATATTGATTTCCTATAAAATCTTTAAGGGGTTGCATGCCGAGGCTGGGCCTGATGTGGGATTGCTTCTCTCTTCGAAAGAAAAGCCGCTTACTGCTTTTACATACAGCAGCCTGGATGTAGGTATGAATGCAGGTCTGAGATATTATGTCTTACCGAGATTGTTTTTATCAGCCCGGTACCGCGCCGGTTTTCTTCCGGTATATGATGTCAATGTCTCCGATATGAATGGCGTTACCATCGGTAAGGCAAAATCTTATAATCGTAGCTGGATGGCCGGTATAGGGTTTACACTAAGATGAACAAAGCAGTAAGCTATATACGTACCTTTTAAAACAGCCTTGCCGGACATTCTTTGTCCGGCAAGGCAAGAAGAAAGATTACTGTTCAGAAATTAGTCAGACCTGATGAAACGCAGGTGATATGTATCTGTCTTATTGCGACGATTTCACCAGTTTGCCTACAGACAGCAGGGTGCCTTTATTGTCCGTGACATAAACCAGGTACATACCATCCGGCAGGCTGCTGATATCTGCTTCCCGCACACCTTTATTTGGTAGTTGGAAAATCTTTGGGAAGTGCCTTATTGTATCTCCGTTCACCGTTATGGTAGCCGTTGGTGCCGGGAAAACATAGACAGACTTTGTAAATGAGTCGCTGGTATCACAGGCGCCGTTGGCAATCACTTCTATTATACCGCCGGAAGTACGCTGAAAGCCTGTGATACATTTAGCCTGGGGCATCGCCCCGGGCCGCAGCCAAAATCAATCTCCCCTGCGCCCTGAAAGGGCAATATAAAAAACAACAATCACAGGAACGGGTCAGGGAAGGTTGGGTGTAATCATTTTTTGCCAATCAATTTTAGACAGCTTCTTATTGTTTTTTCCGTATCCGGATATGCGCCTCCCTGCCGATCCGGTTGTGCGCCACGATCTCGTGTATGGTGTCGCCGTCGTGGAGTGCAATGTTGGCCGTATTGGGCGGCTCATTTCCCTCATAGCCGGCAACAACGGTGATCATCTCTGTTTCCTTACCGGTGAGGGGCAGGATGATGCGTTTCTTTTCTTTCGTTAGTTGGTGCTTGCTGAGTATGGTCGCAGTATTATAGCGAACCGTTACTACGTCGCCGTCAATGCGTCCGCCGTCCCATATCTCAAAAACGATGGTGTCCGAATACCAGTCGTAGATTTTTTCCTGCCCTTCGGTGATCTGTGCAGGTTGTGCCGGTAGCAAGGCTGTTGTATTATCGGGTGTTTGCCGGATGGCTGGTTTCGTTTTGTCAATGATCACAGTCTTTGGCGGTGCTGCCGGGCGTAAAGGGGTTACTGCCGGCACTGGCTCTTCCCGGAATAATGTTTCCAGCACACCTGCATCTTCGAATCGCACACTGCCCCGGCTGCATGAAGCGTTACCTATGTCTTTGCTCGTCACTGGTCCGGCAAGGACATAGCTGTTTCCTTCTTTCCGGTAGGTGAGGGTGGATTTGATGAGGCAAATGATAGCGTGACTGCGGAAGCCATGATTATATATGATCTCTGTTTCGGTAAAGGAAATCGTTTTTTTCTGCCGGTCGATATAACCCGTGATGGCGGCACGGGTATCATATTCTTTTTGCATGTAGGTGACGGCATATCCGTTGATGGATCCGGCAGAGTCGGTAAAGACAAGCTGATAGGTAAAGGTTTCGCCGCTTTCTACGCCGAGAGATCCGTTGAGGATGAAGGATGGCGCCTGTGCGGCGCAAATGAAAGGGAGCAGTAACAGGATGCTGAGAGTCCGGTATATCATAAAGAGGAGTCTTCTGCCCGGCGGGCATTTTTATTACCGGCAAAAATATCATTATTTACGTCATCACTCTACCAACCCCATCCGGATAGCGACTTTTACCAGCCCCACTGTATTTTTCGCATCCAGCTTCTGCAAGAGATTGAAGCGGTGATTCTCTACGGTGCGCAGGCTGATAAATAATTTCTCTGCAATTTCCTGGCTGGTATATTCGGCAACAATAAGCTGCAGGATATCTTTTTCACGTTGGGTAAGCACCGGCGCAGCCACGATCTCGGTGTTTTTTTTCATTTTGAGCATACTGTTCAATAATTGCTCTTTGAGAAAAGGATCCATAAACTCGCCACCCCGGTGTACGGTTTCAATGGCATTGACGAGTGTATGCTGGTCGGTATTTTTCAGCAGGTAGCCGGCGCACCCCCGCCGCATCATACCTTCTACATGGCTGGGCGCGTCGAGGCTGGTAAGGGCCAGTATGCGTATGCCGGGATATTGCTGCGTGATAGTAGCTGCCAGCTCTTTTCCGTTGATGTCCGGGAGGATAATATCAAGCAGCAGCACATCAGGCTGCTCGTGTCTGAGCGCTTCCAGCAGTCCGGCACCGGAAGTATAAGCGCCCATTATTTCAATATGCGGGTAGAAGCGGATAATATTCTGGAGGCCGCTGATGGCCAGCGGATGATCATCTGTTATCATGATTCTGATCGCCATAATCCTGAGCCTTTTTAGGTGATATTCTCTTTTTGCTGTGCATAGGTAGTTTCCTGCTTGTGCATATCAATTTCGATATACACAATAGTTCCCTTTTCCGGTTTCGAGGTAATATCTGTATGCCCCCCGAGTGCGGTCACATGGTTGCTTATATAGGTCAGTCCCGTTCCGGGATGTTCTTTCTGTGCTGTATCGGGCATACCTTTCCCGTTATCTTCTACAGTGATGCACAGCAGGTCTCCGCTGTAGCTGAGTTGTACTATGGCCTGTGTTGCTTGTGCATGTTTAATGATGTTCTGCACCAGTTCCTGTATGATACGATATATCGAAAGCTCTGTTTCCGGCAGATAATGCGGTATCTCTCCGTAATGCTGAAAGATAATGTTCAGCCTTGTACCCAAATTGAGACTTTTGCAGAAAAAATGTACCGCTTCCACCAATCCTTTTTCCGTAAGCATATCGGGCATCAGACGATGTGCTGTTTTGCGCAGGTCTGCGGTGGCATCATCGAGCTGCTGCATGATGCTTTCAAATTCTCCGGAATGATGAAGCGTATCGTGCAGGTTGGGTAATACGCTGAGGTTCATTTTCAAGGCGGAAAACTGCACCATGATACCGTCGTGCAGCTCCCGTGCGATCCGGTTTCTTTCTTTTTCGCCGCCTTCTACGGTGGCCCTCAGCCTGCCGATCTCCTGCTCCTGCTGCAGGTTACGGATCTTTTCCTGCTGCAGCCGGTGCTTATGCTGGTATAGCCGGTAACGTACAAACAGGATGAAAGCGAGTATAAGCGTACCAGTGGTAATACCTGCGATCCACAGATTCTTTCTTTCTATGTGCCGCTCCTGCTGCATGATCAGCAGTTGTTTCCCCGAAAGCTCGCGGTCTTTTTCTGCAGTCCGGTATTTGATCTCGAGCCGGGCTACATTCTCCGTTACTGTCTGGTTGAGCAGGCTGTCTTTGAGTTGCACATATGCCTGGTAAGATGCCAATGCCTGCCGGTGTCGTCCGGTGGCCTGGTATACTGTTGCCAGCATATGATGGATGTCGGATTGCCCGGGGTGTATGCTGGTTTTCTCCGCTTCTGCCAAGGCTTTATTCAGATAGAATTCCGCCTGTTCATACTGTTTCAGTTGGTAGTATGTTTCTCCAAGCAGCCGTGTGGCAACATTCCGGTAATATATGTCTATGCTATCCCGCAGCGCTTGTGCTTCGAGGAGAAAAGGAAGTGCTTTCTGCGGCATTTTCCGTGCTATGTAAATGCTGCTCATATTGGTTAAGACAGCCTGCTGCAGTCTCGGAAATTTATATTTACGACTCAGGTACAGGGCTGCTTCGGAATAGCGCAGGCTTTTATCCAGGTCATTTTGCTCTTTCAGTAATGTGCTTTTATCGGCAAATACAAATCCCAGCACTTCATAGTTTTTATGTTCCAGCGCCATTTTCTCCGCTTTATCCAGGTAATAATATGCCTGTTTGTATTGCCGGAGGCGGAGCATGACGGATCCGAGGTTGTCGTATATGCCGCCGGAAGAAGCAAGCGACAACTTTTCGCAAAGGATCATTGCCTGGTAATAGCTGCCTGTTGCCTGTTCATAATTGCCCTGCACCTGATAGATATTCCCCATGCAGTTATAAATAAAAGGAAGCTGCGGATGCAGGTTTTCGTACCGGCTGCAGAATGCTATTGCCTCCTGAAATGTCGTCAGGGATTGTTGATACATCCCCTTGTCCATATAAATGATGGCGAGGTGTATCAGTGATCCGGCAGTGCCTTTCGGGAACCCGCTCTGCTCGCTTTCCGTAAACGCTTCTTTGAGGAGTTGGATAGCGCTGTCCGGTAACGTTACCTGCAGTGTGCTGGCCGCATTGATAATGTGCATGATGTATGCTGTATCTTTTCCGCTGCTGTACAAAGAAGGTCTTTCCTGGCCTGTTACGCGGTTTGGGGGGCAGCAGAAAATTCCAATCCACAGAAGTAGTCTTAATACCTGCAGGGAAATATACTTCCTGTTGTTTTGTACGACTTGCATCTGTATCAGGGTGTGTTGCAATATAAAAATAATAACCCGATCCGGGATACCCCGGGTCTGTAAAACGAATAATCCCCTCGAAGGGAGACGATTAGTCCGTTAGCCTTTGCTTGCCTACCGTTCGATAATTGGAGTGCGTACTATTGTGTAACGCTACTTTCCGGGACAGGCAGTTACTTTTTTTCAGGTGCTGTATTGTTTGAAAAAGTACGGCCGAGTAGTTCTACTCAAATTTCAAAAATGAGCGTTTCTCTTGTTGTGTCCGGAATCAGATAACACAAACTTTGTACCCGCTGCACGCCAGCTTACAACAGGCTATCTATGAGAAATGTATTCTGTGCTCTTTTGTTTTTTACAAGTTTTGTTTTTTACGGTATTACACCTGTTTTTTCACAAGACAGCACCTGGTTCCGGGATGTGACGGCACAGCTTGGCTTCGGGGTGATGCATGCTGTTGCAATTGTCGGGCTGGATGTGAATAACGATGACTATCCCGATCTGATCACTCTGTACGGTAATCAGTCTGCAGAAGGACATTGGCGGCTTTATATTAACACACAGGCGCCTGGCAGCAGTAATCCCCGCGACCGGGTGTTTATGGATGCAACGGATGGGTCCGGGCTGCTTGCCCCGGGCCGGGTACAGGACCTGATGAGCGCGGGGGATTTTAATAATGACGGGAACATTGATATTGTGGTCAATGCCTGGTTTCATGACTCCACCGTGCAGCAGAATGTATGTGTAACCAACCCGGATAACGGCAGCAGGCTGCACTTGCTGCTTGGCAACGGTCAGGGCCGGTTTACACTGAAAGAGAACAGCGGCCTGGAGGATCTCGGTACCATGTCGGGTACCGGGCTGCCGACGCTCGATTTCGACCGGGACGGCAATCTCGATCTCTATGTGGCTACGCACTATAACAACTGGTGCTATGGCGTACCGCAGCAGAATTTCCTGATGAAAGGAAACGGCGACGGTACTTTTACCAATGTCAGCCAGGCGGCGGGTATTGCACATCCTGCCCGTTCGTTGTTTGGCGCCAATGTAGCAGACTGGAATAACGACTGCTATATGGATATCATCACCGCGCCCTATGAAGCATATGGCTACGGGAATCTTTTCCGCAATAACGGCAACGGTACATTCACCGATGTGGCGGTGACTGCCAATTACAATCCCCATTTCATGCCCGGAGATAATGGCCAGCCGATGGTTCCCTGGGCTGCTATGCCCTGCGATTATGACAATGACGGGGATATAGATTTTTTTGTCCTGCTGATACATGGTGGTACTACCCCCGCCGAAGGCCGCAGCGCCATCTTCACCAGCGGCGGCCCTGCCGGGAATTATAAGCTGACGCCGGATAATGACCGGATCGTGCGTAAGGCGCCGAAGAACGCGCATCATGGTGATCATAACGGCTTCTGGAGCGATTTCAATAATGACGGGCTGGTGGACCTCGTCGTGGGAGATGCGGCTTATACACTATCTCCGCAGACGGACGGGCAACGGATGTTTTTCTGCCTCCAGGATTCCACACACCGGTTCACAGATATTACCCGGGAGCTGGGGTTTATAACAGGGTCATCGGTTGCGCAGATCAGCGATAAGATCAGGCGGCCTTCCGTCATGCTCCCGATAGACTACGACATGGATGGTGATGACGATATTTTTAAGACAGCCTATAACAGCGACGATTCGCTCAACTTCCTGGTAGTGCGTAACGACGTAGCCGACCAGCAGCACTATGTGAAGATCAAGCTGATAGCGCCGCCCGGGGTAAACAAAAGCTGTATCGGTGCGCGGATTACCATTACCGCAGGCGACCTGAAACAGATGCGCGAGATATACGGCGGACAAGGGAGCTGGACCAATCAGTATCCTTTCATTCAGAATTTCGGCCTGGGCGGGCATACATATATTGACACCATTGACGTTCGCTGGCCCGATGCCGCGTGTTCACATACCATCATCACAAACATCCCTGCTGATCAGTTTATTGCTATTAATGAGCATGGTCTTTATACACAGGTTCCCGATCTGCAAGAAGAACGTCAGGACTTTATTGTATATCCTAATCCGGTGCGCGGAGATGTGCTGCATGTGCAGTTCCGGGATAATCTGCGCGGGTTGATTGAAGTATACAATGCGTTTGGGCAGAAGGTGGCAGCAACAAAAGCCGATGGTACCCGTGTTACATACGAAGTGTTTGTCAGGGATATGACTCCGGGTTTGTATTGGGTGCGCGTTACCGGTAATACCTCAGTAAGAAGTATGGTCAAATCTTTTCTGAAATCATAATGGAAAATGAATATTGGAGTGCTGCTCCTCATCGCTGAGTACTTCTACTCAAATTGATAAAACGAGTACTTCTCTTGTTGTTCAACAGTATGAATATTATAAACTTTGTAAACCATGATTTCAATGTTGTATGTAGAGAAAATTCCCGGTATACCGACAGGCTCGTGTACAGCGCTTTTACGGTGTAAGCTGGTTGCATATGCAGATTGAATCATCGCATCATCTAAACGTTCATAAACTCAGCAGATATAATGAAGCAAATTTTACTACACAATATTCGGGATATTGCACTGCCGGCGAAGACCCTGCTGGTCTTCATATTTCTGTTAACTTCCGGCATTGCCCGGTCGCAAAGTGTTTACTTCGCCCCGGGCCAGGAGATCTATATCGGCAACCAGGTGAGCATACCGATGGAGCTGGTCAATGCCGGACCGGTTACGATCGGGGGTGGAGCATTGAACTTTTCAGGTAATGAATACAGGAATCTTGCCGGCGCTGCATACAGCGGTACCGGTTATGTGGTGTTCAGCGCGCCTGCCACGGGAACGCAATCGTTGTACGGCGGTAATATATTTTTCCGGAACCTCCGCATCAATAACGGGAATAATGTTGTGCTTGCGGGCAGCGACGATGCAGGTGTCAGCGACACGCTTGATTTTACCGCCGGGCGGCTGCAACTGGGCAGCCTGAACCTGAATATGGGAGGGAGCGCTGTGTTTACCGGTTTTGCGGCAGACCGTTATGTGATCACGAACGGCACGGGAGTGGTGCGTTATAATACGGTGGCAGCGGGCAGGAGCTTATTTTACCCGGTCGGGAATGCGGGCGGCACGGATTATACGCCTGCGCTGGTAAAGAACGGAACTACACAGCAAACGGTCAACATGCGCGTACAGCGCATACCCGGCGCCGGACAGACGCCGGATACGGCAACGGGCATCCGGCGTGTATGGAATATATGGACCGGAAGCGGCGGCGGACTGGATTCGCTGGTATTATACCATAACGACAGCCTGAACGGCTTGCAATACATATCAAGCGCAGCATCGGTGAACCGGTATGTCAGCCCTTTGTGGCAGACAGGGCCTTGTCCGTTTTCCGTAGAGACGCTGTCGGGCGGACTATGGGCGCTGACGGCACACAGCACATTGCTGGGCAATACGGCTACTGCTGCGACAGGGAATGCGTATTACAGCAAAAGCTCCGATATAGCCCTGCCGGCGATCACGCCGGGGACTATTCCGTCTGTGTGTGCGGGCGCTACGTCCACATCCCTGCCTTATACCGGCGCGGTAAATAGCCCCAACCAATACAGCATTGTATGGAGCGCGGCTGCGATTACTGCCGGATTCGGGAATGTGACGAATGCAACGCTTCCGTCAAGCCCGGTGGGCATTACAGTGCCCGGCACGGCTGCCCCGGCTACATACACCGGTACGCTGACGGTACGTAACAGCACGACAAGCTGTGTAAGCGCTGCCTACAATATCAGTGTGATTATAAATCCGAACCCTGCGATTACGCTGGGCGCTAACCCATCGGTATGTGCGGGTGTTACGAGCGCATCACTCTCTTACACAGGGGCTACCGGCAGCCCGAACCAGTATGGTATTACCTGGAGCGCAGCGGCTATAACCGCAGGTTTTGTCAATGTTCCGAATACGACAACCCTGCCCTCAAGCCCGGTTAATATTACAGTGCCGGGCGCAGCTACGCCGTCTGCTTATACAGGTACGTTGACGGTACGTAACAGTACGACGGGCTGTGAGCGGTCTTACCCGGTGAGCGTAACGGTAAATGTATTACCGACGATCACGTTGGGTAGCAACCCTGAAATATGCGCCGGTACGGCCAGCGCGGAGCTTCCTTATACAGGCACGACCCATGCCCCCGATCATTACGGTATTACCTGGAGTAATCCCGCAATTACGGCCGGGTTCACCAATGTCTCTAATGCCGCACTTGCGGCAGCACCGGGTTTGCTGCATATTGCAGTGCCTCCGGGAGCCGGCGCTGCTACTTATTCCGGTACGCTGAACGTTGGTAATACAGCCTGCGGCAGCACGGGTGTTGCTTTTGACGTCATTGTGCATCCGGTGCCCGTAGCAGTGGTGACACCGGCAGGACCTGCGGATGTATGTGATGGCGACAGCGTAGTGCTGAGTACAGGCGCTCCGTTACCCGGCCATACCTATCTGTGGCGTAACGGTGCTGTACCCGTAGGTGGTAATACGGCTGCCTACGCGGCAGATATCACCGGTGACTATACAGTTATTGTAGATAACGGAAACTGTGCGGATACATCATCCGCGGTACAGATCACCTGGCACTCATTACCGGATGTGACTATTACGCCTGGAGATACGGCATTCTGTGCGGGCGGTAAGGCAGTTCTTGAAGTACCTTCCGGTACACAGCTTAGCTACCAGTGGACAAAAGACAACAATCCTGTTACCGGCGCTCAGGCTTTCTTTTACGAAGCGGATGAGACCGGTCTCTATTCCGTATCCGTGAGCCGGACCAATGTGCTGCGCTGTACGGACACCGCTATGCCGGTCTCCGTTATTGTTCATCCTCTGCCACTGCCTGTTGTTTCCTGGGATGGGGAGATACTCCGCACAGACAGCGGGTATGCGGAGTATACATGGTACATCAACGGACAGCCGGTACCCGGCGCCACTTCATTTATATTGGTACCGTCGCAGGATGGCCGTTATAACGTATCGGTAACCGATACCAACGGTTGTATCGGTACTTCGCCTTCCGTCCTGGCAGACAAGGTGGGTATTGGTGTAACAGCGGCCGTCAGCGCTGAGGTCCGTATCTATCCCAATCCTTCCCGTGGCATCGTATATGTGGAAGCTGCTGCGCCGGTACACATGACGGTAAGCAGTATGGACGGGAAAGCCCTCATCCGTGCGACAGATGCCAGGCAGGTGGATATTACCGGCTTACCGGATGGTATATACATGGTGCGGATAACGGATGAGCGGGGTATATTGCTGAAGGTAGAAAAAGTGACGAAATACTGATGAAAGTATAATAACAGTGGGCGATCTATTGATCGTCATGGAAGATAGCGGGTATGATACAGGTTGATCATATCCGGCATGTAATAAAGCTATGGTACGCCTTATTCAAATCAAGCTCAGCACGCTGAGCCCGGCATCGCCTTTGGCATGTCTGGCCGGCGCGCGGGCGAGCACCGGACGAACAGCGGGCATCGGTATATCACCGGCGCCGTGCCTGCACTCCGGAATACCGGTCCGTACTGCTTCTTTCCTGCCGGTTTATTTTCCTGCCGCAAATACATCCGTAACAATTCCGCAAGTTGGGATTGTCACTTATTGTTTATTGAAAAAATTAAAAGGTATGTAATCTCTAATTGTCTAATATTTCTAACATCTGATAAACTATGGTACACATTAACAACATCAAGCTCGGCATGCTGAGCCTGGCGCTCATGGCCGTATGTCCGGCCGGCGCCCAAACCAAGATCGGGGGCACAGCCGGCCCCGGCGATGCCAGTGCAGTGCTGGAGCTGCAAAGCGCCAACCAGGGCCTGCTCCTGCCCCGGCTCACTACCACGCAGCGTAATGCGATCGGCAGTCCTGCTACCGGATTGACCATTTATAACACTACTGATAATTGTATACAGGTATATAAAGGCACCGGCACCGGCGGCTGGCACAACTTCTGTAGCAGTAGTAGTGGAACATTTGCATTTACCAACTGCAGTACACCGGTCATTACCGGGGGTATTGTGGCGCAGACAGCTACTACGGCTACCATTCAGTTGAATTATACCAATAGTACCGGCCAGACACACGGCGCTTTTGCCGGCGGTACGGTGAACGGGATTACGTTAACTGCTCCCGGCGGCGGGGTTACTGCGATCACTGCAGGCAGCGGCAGCATTACGCTGACAGCTTCAGGTACACCTGCCAGCGCGGGTAATATCAATATTCCGGTAGTACTGGCAGGAACAGCCTGTAACGTTCCTATTACGGTGGACGCTTTTCAGGGTAATGTGCCGGTCGCGTGCGGTACGGCTCCGGGCTGTACGGGCGGTGTGAATCCGGCTACGGCCGTGGCGGGCGACAAGATCTGCTGGGGTGGGTTTGAGTATATGGTGATTACTGCTGCTGGTGGGAAATTATGGTTTGACCGGAATTTAGGAGCCAGACAGGCGCCGACATCTGCAACAGATGCAAACAGCTATGGAGACTATTATCAATGGGGCAGAAAAGGAGATGGCCATCAATGTGCAAATAGTACAATTTCATCAACACCTGTTACTGGGCCTGATGCCAATAATGGAGGTCAATTTATTCTTAATGGGGGAGTGGGAAACTATAGCTGGGAAACAACCACCGGAACTTCCACTCAGACAAATGGCTGGTGGGCCGCGGATGCTTCCGGAGGTATTAACAATCCCTGCCCTGTTGGATGGCGTCCACCAACACAACCAGAGCTGTCAGCCGCATTGCATGTTATCCCTTCCGGTTATAATGGAGCCAGCACGCTAAAATTACCGTTGAATGGTCAACGTCAGCGTGTTAATGGCGTACTGGTGAATGTAGGTACGCATGGACAACTCTGGACACTTACGCTTTATCCAGGTTTGCCTGGAATTTATCAGTTGTTTCAGGGGGCCGGCGCTAACGGCGCCAATGGGTCTGGTAATGCAGGTCAGGCAGAAGGTTATCCTGTACGTTGTGTAAAACACTGATCATATAGATGTTCATTTTATCTTCCTGTATATCTGCCAGATGCACAGGGTAGCAGATGCAGCGTGTCAAAATAAAATTTAAAGCACAAGTCACGGAATATGTTGAGAATTTTGATCGTTATCCTCTGGATCAATGTAGGGTATGCAGGTGCCGTACCGTTGTATGCACAGACAGATACTGTATTCTGGTTTGCGGCGCCGGAGATTTCAATGCATGGGGGCGGATTGCTGGACAGACCGGTCTATTTGCGGGTTACCAGTAATGTGCAGCCAGCTACTGTTCGGATATTTCAGCCGGCAGGCGGTGGTATGCCTCTGCAGACGTTAACGCTTGCTGCAAACAGTACACAGAGTATTGACCTGACTCCCTGGATTGATTTTATAGAGAATAAACCGGCCAATACGGTTTTGAACTATGGGATGAAAATTGAATCCTCTGCACCGGTAACAGCATATTATGATGTAGTAAGCGGAGGAACTACAGGTCCGTTAAACCCGGAGTCATTTATATTAAAAGGAACGAATGCGCTGGGTACTGATTTCCGGATACCTTCACAAAACCTCTTTAATAATGCTACCAGTTATGCCCCGACGCCGTATTCTTCGTTTGATATTGTAGCGACGGAAAACAATACGAATGTCACGATTACTCCTTCCAATGATATTTTTGGCCATACGGCAGGTACTACGTTTACAATTGCCCTGAACGAAGGAGAGACGTATTCCGCTACGGCTACCAGCGGATTGGCGTCACGACACCTCGGAGGATCCCGGGTTACTTCTGATAAGCCGGTTGCAATCACTGTGAAGGACGATCTCCTTACGACATCTGTATGTGCTGATCTGGCAGGTGATCAGATCGTTCCGATCCGTTTATTGGGTACTGAATATGTGGCTGTAAACGGGTTATTAACGGGTGTCGGTGATCAGTTGTTCATAACTGCCACGCAAAATGGAACGACTATTGCTCAAAATGGCGGAACGCCGCTCACTACAATAAATGCGGGAGATACTTACCAATTACCCGTCAGTGTCGGCGGGGCGGGATCTACGTATGTACAGACATCTCATCCTGTCTATGTATGGCAGGTCAGTGGTATGGGGTGTGAGGTGGGCGCCGGTTTACTACCGCGGATCAATTGTACAGGAAGCTCCTCTGTTTCGTATGTCAGATCCACGAATGCTAACTTGTATTTTAATATAGTATTGCAAAATGGCGGGCAGGGAGATTTTATGGTCAATGGAGTTGCAGGAGTGATCACTGCTGTCCATTTTACGGCCGTTCCGGGCACAGGCGGACAGTGGATGGCGGCACAGATTTCCCTGCCGTTGTCGTCCTATCCGCAGGGAAGCGTTATCGCTGTATCCAATACCTCATCCCTGTTCCATCTTGGAGTACTGGAGGGGTCTGACGGATTCGGAACGGGATATGGTTACTTCAGCAATTTCAATGCCGCAGTTGCACGGGCGAGTGCCAGTTCGTCTTCCGTATGTTCGGGTGGCGATATCTTTCTGTATGCTGATACAGTAAGAGGTGCAGCTACATATACCTGGACAGGCCCCGGCAATTTTACCAGCAACCAGCAAAACCCTGTGGTGCCGAATGTTTCTGTACTGGGTCCGGGTAGTTATATATTGACTGTAGATATTGCCGGCTGCGGTAGCGACTCAGATACAGTAGTCGTATATGTGCATGATCTTCCGGTTGTAAACCTGGGTCCGGATACGGCATTGTGTGCAGACAGTCTTGTATTGTTCTCACCGGTAAGCTATACGTCTCCATCATACTTGTGGAGCGGGGGGTATACCATGCCTACACTGACGGTATATCAGCCGGGTACCTACTGGCTTCAGGTAACGGATCAGGGCTGTACAGGTACAGACAGTATAGACGTGGTTCTGGATGCAGCGCTTACGGTTGATCTTGGTAATGATACGGCGATCTGTGATCGTGATATTCCATTGACGCTTGCCGCTCCTCAGCCTGCAGGTACGCAATACCTGTGGAGTACGGGCCTTACTACGCCTTCGATAGGTGTTACGCGTACGGACAGGTACTGGGTCGAGGTAACATTTGAAGACTGCAAAGGCAGCGATACTATTGTTGTGCAGGTCCTCCCTACACCACCTGTCCATATCGGTAATGACAGCGTTATATGTGAAGGGCAGCCGGTGCATATCGGGGATATTGTACCCGGTGCAACCTATTTGTGGAATACAGGAAGCACAGAACCATTCATCGCGGTATCGGAGAGCGGCATTTACCGGTTGACGGTAGATCTTGAAGGCTGTAAGGTAAGCGACACAGTTCAGATCACGGTGATGCCGCTGCCCGCTCCTGACCTTGGTCCGGATGAGGACATCTGTCCGGAACAGGTGATCGTGCTGGATGCTGCTGAAGCAAACAGCAGTTACCAGTGGAGCACAGGCGATACCACATCATTCCTTCAGGTACGGAGCGCAGGTACATATTGGGTAAACGTACGGTCCGGCTATGGCTGTACCGGTAGTGATACAATTACATTTACCTATCATCCGCTACCGGTTGTGTTGTTGTCCGCGGACACGACCGTATGCGAGGAGCAGCCGCTGGTATTGCAGGCATTCTCAGAGCATAGTGATTCTGTGTTGTGGTCGGATGGTAGTGCGGGTCAGACATTGACGGTGCGCTACGGAGGAACTTATGTGGCTACCGGTATCAACAAGTGTGGTACGGATAGCGATACGATAACCGTACAGCAGATATTCTGCGACATCTGGTTGCCGAATGCGTTTACGCCTGATAACGATGGCCGTAACGATGTGTTCCGTGTGTTGGGCAATATCGGGCGTCTGGAGCAATTTTCCCTGAGGGTATTCAACAGGTGGGGTCAGCAGGTTTTTTATACTACGGATAAGTATAAGGGATGGGATGGGCAGCATAAAGGTGTTGAAGCTTCGCTGGGGGTATATGTCTATATGCTGGAATACAGCATCAGAGGCAAACCGGTTTTGCAGAAAGGAAATCTTACGTTGTTGCGGTAAAAGACCTTTACAGGCCAAGTTATGGGTGATGTTCCGGATAAAGGGAGTAACAGACAACGGCGGTATCTGAAAAGTTATCTACTCAGGAATTGTGACCGGATGGTTGCAGACAGGCGCCTATTGACTGCCCTATACAGCTTAAGTACTTCTACTTATATTTTATAAATGAGTGTTTTTTCTGTTGGCAAGTATGTATTGAATATAGACTTTTGTATGTACCTGACGTGATATAAAAACATGTACATTCTTATACAATTCTGTAAGTAATTATGAAGAC
>JBBCJI010000011.1:0-68989 GCA_037190845.1 Flavipsychrobacter sp.
CATTACATGATTTGCTAAAACAATAATAATAAATTGCCGGATCCGAAAAACTACAAGTATATCTTAGAGCCTGTTTAAAATTTAGTCAGATCATGATTTGTACGAGTGGAAACATCCCCCTTCCCCCTCTTCGAAGGGGGACTTTGCACCGTTCTTTTGTCATAGCACTACTGAAGAATGGACTGATCGTCTCCCTTTGCGCGCCGAAGCCATAGCGCAGGCAGGCTGAGGGGAGCATGTGAGGGGTGTGTGGCATTAATATATTTTTACTAATCATTTTAAACAGGCTCTTAGAAAAAAATGATCCAGGTGTCATCCGGAGGATTCATTTGAGTACCCTAAACAATAATAAAAATGACGAGGTTGCTTGTAATGGCTTCGACAGGTTACACCTCGGCAGGCTCGGTGACTGTCTTTTAATGTCGGTGGCTGAGCTTGTCGAAGCCATTAACATTAATTTATCACCACGGTGCTAAAAGTCTTGTTGTAATTTCATTATTTATATTTTCAAGTCATTGAAAATCATATTTTTTGTAAAATACGTCAATGGTAGCGTAATGAAGGGTGATGAAGTGTTTAGGCTAAAATCTCCTGCTTTATGTTTCTACCGTTATGATGTGTTTCACGCCATCATCTGTCAGTTGCAGCGTTGTGTCTGTATTTAATTCCTGGCCATCCCATTTGACGATCTGTGTGCCGGTATTGCTGTTTATTACGATTACCTCATATTGTGTTTGCCTGTAAATAAAGGAGATGTTGTACTCCTTCCAGTCTGCCGGCACACAGGGTTTTACGGATAGCCGGTCTCCTTCTATGCGCAGGCCCAGAATCCAATGCAGGATGAGCTGATACATCCAGCCTGCAGAGCCCGTGTACCAGGTCCAGCCGCCTCGCCCGTTATAAGGTGCTACTGCGTATATATCTGCCACAGCGACATAAGGCTCCACTTTGTATACGGCGGTTCTTTCTTTTGTGTTACCGTGATTGACCGGATTTATCATAGAGAAAAGCTCCCAGACTTTTTCCCGGTCACCCATGGCGGCAAATGCCATGATCGTCCATATTGCCGCATGCGTGTATTGACCTCCGTTTTCCCGTACACCGGGTACATATCCTTTGATATATCCCGGGTTTTGTTCCGTTTTGTCGAATGGCGGATGCAGCAGACGGATCAGGTTGTCTTCCCGGCTGACGAGGTATTTGTCTACCGACTGCATAGCTGCTTCAGCGCGTTCGTTGTCTGCAACTCCGGAAAGCACAGACCAGCTTTGTGATATACTGTCGATCCGGCATTCCTCATTTTCTTTTGAGCCTAAGGGTGTGCCATTATCAAAGTAAGCCCTGCGATACCAGTTGCCATCCCAGGCGTGCTCGTTCAGGTTGTCTTTGAGTTGGCAGGCCTGCTGCATACACTCATCTGCAAATGCTTCATCGCCATATAACTTTGCTATTTCCTTAAACTTTACGAGGATGTCGTAGATGAAAAATCCGAGCCATACGCTTTCTCCCTTACCCTCAATACCGACTCTGTCCATGCCGTCATTCCAGTCGCCAGATCCGATGAGTGGCAGGCCGTGCGCCCCCAACTTCAGCCCGTAACGTATCGCCTTTACACAATGGTGATATAATGGTTCGCGCCGTGGGTTTACCGTAGGCAGATCGTAATAACTTTCTTCACCCTCGAAGAGTGCTCTGCCTTCAATATAAGCTATGTGCTCTTTTAAAATAGAGATATCTTCGGTGGCTTTGATATATGCAACGGTTACATAAGGCAGCCATAAATAATCGTCCGAACACCGGGTGCGGACCCCTCTGCCGGAAGGTGGATGCCACCAATGCTGTACGTCTCCGTTGTTAAACTGCCTGGATGCACAAAGCAATATCTGCTGTTTTGCTATTCCGGGATCATGGTGTAGTAAAGACAAAACATCCTGTAGCTGGTCTCTGAACCCGAATGCTCCTCCGGACTGATAGTATCCGCTACGGCCCCATATCCGGCTCGACAGGGTTTGATAGCAAAGCCAGCCGTTAGCCATGACGTTCAACGCATGATCCGGCGTGTTTACCCGGATGCCGCTGAGATATCCTGTCCAGAAGTTTTTAACTTCTTCCAGTGCTTTTTTGGCATGCTCCACTCCTTTTTGCCCGGTGATGATCCGGTGTGTGTCGTTACGGTCATGACCACTGCCTATCCTGAAAACAATTTCTTTTTCTTCGGAAGGGTGCAGCGAGCATATGGTCTGTATGGCGGCACAGGCATCATATCCGGCGCCCAGTCTGCCTGAAAGTCTGCTGCGTTTCAGCGCTTCGGGCTGGCGGATGCTGTCATTACGCCCCAGGAACTCAGTCCGGTCTGTGGTGTAGCTGTAGTTGAACGACTCGCTGATGTCGAAGAAGGCAACACGTGAGCCAAATTCCGGATTGTAGCGATTGTATGCCAGTAGTGCGGTTTTGTCTTCATGCAGTTCATTGACGATATGCAGTGCGGATTTGGATTTCATATCGGCAAGTATCCATTCTACATAACCGGTTAATGAAAGACTCCGCTGCATGTCGCTTTCATTTTTTATCCGGATCAAGATGTACTTTACGGGTTCCTCTTTGTCTGTGAATTGTGTCATCTCGCTCGTGATGCCATTTGTATGATGCAGAAAAGAGGAATATCCGAAGCCATGCTTTGTTACATAATTTTTACCGCCGGGTACAGGTAAAGGAGACGGGCTCCAGTACTTGCCCGTTTCTTCGTCTCTTATATAAAATGCTTCTCCGGAATTGTCTGTTACAGCATCATTGAACCAGGGAGACAGGCGATGCGCATGAGCATTAACGGCCCAGGTGTAAGCGGCACCGCTTTCAGATATGATACTGCCGAATACAGGATTGGCGAGTACGTTTACCCAGGGCGCGGGTGTCTGGATTTCCGGGCCGGTAGTGATGATGTATTCTTTCCCGTCGGGGGAGAAAGCACCGTATCCGTTGTCTGTGGGGAACTCCGGAAGATTTTTATCCGGGTATTGTGCTTCAGGAGTGTTTTTAGCAGGCTCCAGTTCCGGAGGGAAGGCTCTGGGCGTATGCTTTTTTCGGATCTGCTCGGCCAGCGTGCCTTTATCGTCCTGCAAAATGATCCGTGCCAGTGTCTGAAACAGGATGCGGTCTTCGTTGGATACCTGCTCGGCCGAACGTACGTAGATACCTCCCTGCCGGTCTCCTTCTTTTGCACCGCCCATGGCCATAATGAGGTTCAGGATCCTGTCCAGCAGGACCTGCCGGTAAGATCCGTGATCTTCGTTCCAGATAACAAGGTCAACAGCCAGGCCTTTCAGCCGCCAGTAAGTATGCGCCTGTATCATCTGCCGTACGAGGTCGATCTGTTCCGAATCGTGGACACGCAATAATACAATGGGCAGATCGCCGGAGATGGCATACTTCCAAAGGGCCGGCTGTCCCTGATAGTTACTGATGATAATGTTTTGCTCTGTGCGAAGCAGGGGATTGGGGTAGATAATAGAACTTGCCATTCTTTTATAAAGCTGTGCATCTGCCTCCGTTGCATTTATCTGTCTCAGCATTACCTGGCTGTGTGTCCAGGAAAGTTCGAACGCGCGGTCGCGCAGGCTGCTATCGAGATATTTCTGGATCAGATGCATGCAATGCTCTTTTTTTTCTGCAGCTCCGTATACCAGGTCTATGCAGCAGGAGTGGCCGGGTTTGATGACGACAAGGTGGCGGATCGCTACTATCGGATCCAATACGGATCCTTCGCTTCCGGACAGCAAGCCTCCTTTCTGTACTGCCGCTGGTAGTCTGGTTGTATTGCCTCTTCCTGTAAACTTCATTCTGTCTGTTTCATAAGAAACTTCCAATACCTCGCAGTTATGCGTTTTCATGAGGTGAAACATCCAGGGCGGTGTTTCGTTTTCTCCCCGCGGGCGGCGCGTGCACAGGATGGCCCGCTGATCGTTCTGTATTTCTGTTTGCACAAAAAGATTGCTGAAGGCCGGGTGTGCCACATCTGCATTATGGTCGGCGATCACTACTTCTGCATAGCTGGTAAGCTCCAGCATCCGGGCTTTCTGGGTCTGGTTTGAGATCCTGATCCTCCGGATCTCTACATCGTCTTCCGGTGATACAATGATTTCGGTGCGGACGGTGTAGCCATAATCGGATCTGTGCAACTCTACTTTCCCCAGGGAGAAGATGGCTTCATAAGGCCCGGCTTGCTGCAATGTGGGCTGGTAGGCGTTGGACCATATCAGGTTGCGCTCTACGTCCCGGATATAGCAAAATGCACCGTAGTTGTCCTGAGTTGCATCTTCGCGCCAGCGTGTGATCGCATAATGTTTCCATCTGCTGTAGCCTCCACCGGCATTGCTGACCATTACATGATAACGGCTGTTTGTGAGCAGTTGTATTTCAGGAATGGCGGTGTCGGGCGTATTGATCACCCGGATGTTGGGTTCGGTAATGCTGCCATAATGTTCAGCGATATCTGATGTGTGCGCATGGAATATGCTGGCTCTGGGAATCCGTTCCTGCAGCAATAATAATGATGACTTAAGCTGCGGCTCGGCTTCGAAGCGTTTCTGCATCGGCTGATCCAGCAGTACATACGCCATGGATAAAAATCCCATACCCTGATGGTGTGCCATATAGGATTGTACGATTGCATATTCTTTATCGCGAGGCAATCTCTGAGTGGTATAATCAACCGCTTCGTAAAATCCGTATGTACCCATGAATCCTTTTGCCTGCATCGTCTTCAGGTTGATGCAGGCTTCCTGTGGGGCGTACATCAGGCCGAGCATTGCGGCATAAGGTGCGATCACGAGGTCGTCACCCAATCCTCTTTTCAATCCCAGACCCGGTACGCCGAAAGCGCGGTACTGGTAATTGAGATTGGTATCAAAGGCATAATATCCACTCTCCGAGATGCCCCAGGGAATGTCTTTATGCAGGCCGAAATCCACCTGGCGTGCTACTACGGTTTTGGATGTCTGGTCGAGGAGGGTGTTTCTGTAGGTGGGCATCACGAGGTTAGGCATCAGGTATTCGAACATGGATCCACTCCATGATAATAATATCGGTTCGCCTCCCGAATGTGTCAGTAACCTGCCCAGGGCAAACCAGCTTTCCTGCGGGAGTTTCCCCTGTGAAATAGCCACAAAGCTTCCCAGACGGGCTTCTGTGGCCAGCAGATCGTAATAGCTGTCGTCCGGTCTGTGTTCGTCCAGGTTATAGCCGATGCGTAAAAGGTGTTTGGACGGATTGTAAAGGAATGAATAATCCATATCCGCAAACTCATCACATTCTTGTATAAGTCTTGTAATCAGCTCATGCTGCTGTGTGTCAGTCTGTTTGCTAAGATGATGTATTTCCTGAATCGTTTCATCAACCAGGATGTTGATTTTTTTCAGCCAGTTTGCTGCTTCTGATGTCTGTTGTTCCAGGTGATTACCTAAAAGAATGGAGCTGCTCCTGATTTCTTCAAGCGCTTCTTCGATGTGCCCCGGATCTTTCGGAGGAGCGTCGCACAGACCGTGCATTCTTTTCAGCAGGGCTTTGAACAGAACGTTTTTTTCGATCGTTTCATCTTCATCAGCCGCCAGTAACAGGTTACTGCGTAGTCCGGAGAATACTCTGGGATTGATGCCTGCACTGTTTTTTAATCCCGTCAGGCCCTGCTTTAATACCAATAAATGTCCCGCGAGATTACCGCTGTCTACACTTGAAATATAACGGGGGGATAACGGCGCCAGCGTTTGCGTGTCGTACCAGTTTAGAAAATGTCCCCGGTAGCGTTCCATGTTTTTAAGCGTGCTGAATGTATTTATGGTTCTTCCCAGTAATGCGGAACGGGTAATAAAGCCAAAATCGTAAGCAGCCAGATTGGATAACAGGCTTAACCCGATGTTGGTAGGAGAAGTACGGTGGGCGATTACTTCGCGGGGGGCTTCCTGGTAATTGTCGGGTGGCAGCCAGTTGTCGGATGCTGAAACATACTGTTCAAAGAAAGACCAGGTACGTCTTGCCAGCTTGTACAGGTATAGTTTTTGCCCGGAGGAGAGAGCAGTGCCGGGCTTATAGATCGGGCGGCTGATCCACCAGGTCATCAGCGGGGCGATCAGCCAGAGGAAGAGCATGATCGTAGCGCCGGACAATGCTTCCGGTTTGTTTCCGTTCAGATAAAAGAACAGTACGACCGTCAACAGTGGGCCGATCCACATGGACTGGTATGAGGCGGCGAGGTCTCTGAATGTTTTGAATATGCCGAATGGCGTCCATTTCAATAAGTATTTTCGGCTTATCAACAGGCGCCATAATGTTCGGACGATTGCATCGGCACTGTAATAGGCTTCGTAGGGCAAGGTAGCGATGCGCAGGAACAATTGCGCCAGGTTGTCTTCAGCTACAGCGCTACATTCTTTGAAGTGCTGCTTCAGGTCAATTTCTTTGGGTTTGTGAAATATCTGCCATAAGGAGATGAATAAAACAGGCAGGAAAATAAAACTGAGCGCGATCAGTGTAAATGTTCCGGAACGTGGCAACATTGTCCATGCCAGCACCATCATCAGTACACAGGCGATCGCCACAGTACTCCTGCGCAGGTTGTCGAATATCTTCCAGCGTGAGAGTGCGGATAGGTTGTTTCTCTGATAACGTTTTTTATTGCCGCGTATGAAGGGGAAGATCCAGGCTGCTATCTGCCAGTCTCCCCTTATCCAGCGATGAATGCGTTTAACATCCGCATTATATTCCATCGGGTAATTTTCATACAGTTTTACATCGCTCAGCAGACCTGAACGCGCATGGCATCCTTCGAGCAGGTCATGGCTCAATATCCTGTTTTCGGGGAAGACACCCGCTACCGCCTGTTCAAAGATGTCTACGTCATAAATACCTTTCCCGATGAATGATCCTTCTTTAAACAGATCCTGATATACATCGGAGATCATATGGGTATATGGATCAAGACCGGTGTCTATGCTGTGCATACGCTCGAAATAGGTGGTAACATGTCCCGGCAAATTAACCGCTACCCGTGGCTGCAGGATTCCATATCCTTCTGTTACTCTTCGTTTCTTCGGGTTGAATACCGCTTTGTTGAGCGGATGTGCCATGGCTGCTATCATCTGCCAGGCCGTTTCGCGCGGCATTTGGGTGTCTGTGTCGAGTGTGATGACATACTTTATATTGGTCAGCTTTCCGATGTCGCCAACCGTATGGGAGAATGATTCGGGATTGCCTCTGAGCAAACGATTGAGTGCTGCGAGCTTGCCGCGTTTCCGTTCATAACCCATCCATACTTTTTCTTTCCCGTTCCATTCGCGGGGGCGGTGAAACAGGTAGAATATCTCTTTGCCTTCCCCCGGATATTTTTGATTTAATGCCGCTATTCCTGATAGTACCTGTTGTAACAACGGATGGTCGCCGGGCATGTCGCGCTCCGGCGCATCCATAAAATCGGTCAGCAGGCTGTAATGGATATTGTCTGTTTTATTGGCCAGGTAGCATACTTCCAGTGATTCCAGCAGCCCGGCCACTGTTTTTTCGTTCGTCAGCAGGGTGGGTATAGTGACCAGTGTTTTATAACGGTGCGGCACATGTTTGGAAAAGTCCATACGGGGCAGCCGTTTGGGAGGGATGATCAGCGTACTGATCCAGTCTACAAGCGATATTGCCAGCTGGCTGGACGCGCATATGACCAAAACGAAGAGCGCGGCAGCCAGATAACCCGGCACGCCCTGACGCTGTGCGAAGCTGCATACGACGAGGGTGATGGATAATGAGATCAATATTTTACTACCCAGGTAGATCATGAGCGGAAAACGCTGAATGGTTTGCTTCAGCTTATCCCCGAATGAGTAGCGCATCCGTGCTATCCTTTTCAATTCGGTAACGCCGTCGTCAGCCAGGTAATAGCCGACATGTGCCTTCCGGTCTTCGGGATCCTCCTCTGCTGCTTTCTTAGCACAATCAACGGCGAGCGCCGCTATTTGTACTTCAGACAGGCTGCTTTTCCTGGCAATTGCTTCCACTACATGGCGATAATGATCGCGTGTGGCAAAGTCCATATTGCCGTATATGCCCCCCGTATCTTCGCGCAGTGTTCGTTCCACAATGCTTATGGTTTCCACAAACTCGCCCCAGTCTGTGGTCTCCAGGAAGCGCAGGCTGCTGATGCTGTTGCTGATGGATACCTGCTCCACAGCCTGTTTTTGTCCTTCGACCTGTATCAGTTCTTCGCTGTTCAGCCCCTGGGCAGTAAGCTGTTGCTCCAGCCAGTGGATCGGTAGTGTGAATATGGCGCCTTTGGCCTGGAGTTTACGCAGGTATTCGGCAGCAAACGGCCCGGACAGATGTGGATCTGTGCGGGCCATATCACTCAGTATCAGGATAATATCTTTAGGGTGCTCTTCTGCGGCGGCGAGCATTTTGTTGGTCCAGTATGCGGCAATGTTCTGATCTATCTTATCCAGTGCCACACGGGAGGCGACACGTCGCAGATTTTCTATCAACGCCAGACGCAACATAATGGGGATGGCCCAGAGTTCCCCAAGTGAGAGCTCATTTACCGATTGGTAAGCAGATACGAGGCTGCTGAGGATTTGAAGATCCACGCGCCCATCGCTGTGAGAAATGATCTCAAGGGCAATGTCATATACCCGCGGCAATCCTTCCGCGTGTTTGTTGGCCAGTACCGGCAGGGTCTGAATGTAGCCTTTCGGCAGGTGTCTTTTGCTGATCACGATGTGCTCTTCGATCAGGTAGAAATTATCTAAAAGCCATTCTCCCGCCGGGCTTATGCTGGTTTTTTCTTTGGCGCTGTCCACCAGCAGGTTGCGCACCTCGATCAGTACGGTTTCATTATCATCGAGCCGCTTCAGGAGCTGATCGGGTACGGATTTATTCAGCAGCTTATGATAAGTTGCAACAACTTTGCCACGTTGCTCCATCTGCTGTGCGCTCAGCAACTCGGAACGCAAGGGCGCTTCATCAGTATATTTTTTTGAAGTGTCATCCAGCAGGAAAAAATCTCTGGCCTTCTCTAATAAATCATAAATGGAAGCGACTGTCCGGAGGGATTTTTTCATATGCTTTACTACTGAAAAACCATTCCATCAGAGCGATTCAGTCCTATATTGTCAAAGAGTGTAAAGTATAATTAGATGTTTGATTGCATGTGTTTGACTTTGGTAAAAGGAACATATGAAATGTTGCGGTACAAATGGCGTCAAGCAATTGCGGAGGAATCGAATTTGTGAAAAAATAGGATAAAGATAAAGAAGTCCTCAAAGCAGTTTGCGAGTGAATTAATCTCTGGCTATTGTCCATTGTCTTTTAGTTACACATGAGCCGATAAGAGCTATCTGTCTTGGTTATTCCAGGACGGGTCAGGGCGGGTTATAAGGTGGATATAGGACAAGCTTGTTATTGTTCCATTGTACTATGTCATAAAATAACTATAAGTGTCTCTTCGACGCTCCTGTGCTTGCAGATGGGTTATAATGTACCGGAATATATGAGTGGAAAAATAAATAAGGTAGATGGTATTTGTCTTTTGAAAATACATAAGGTGTTTTTGCAAATATAAGTTGCTTCGGTCCTGATAAACATCTTGAGGCCGGATCAACTGAAGGCAGGAAAATACCCGAAATTTACAGCCTGTTAAACCGGATCACAGCATGATGATGTTTGCGCAATATAACAGTGCTTTTTTTGAATCACTCAATTATAAACTGGATGCACATCAGGCCAGGTTCACCATGGGGATTGAGGCTTGGGTAGACCCCTCTTTTTCACCCCCGTCAGGTAATATTATCGTAATCATGTTCGATGATCGTCCTGCCGGTTTTTTTGTTCTGGACCGTGGAGCGGATAAGCTTCAGCTTACCGGTAATGAGTCCTCAGTATTGCTTCGTTCTTTTTCTGTCAATCCGGACTACCAGGGTAAAGGCATCGGGAAATGGGCGATGCGTTCGGTTGATGAGTACGTGAAGAGGCAAATGCCGGATGTTGAGGAAATTGTTTTGTCGGTCAATCTGGAAAATACGCTTGCATACAGGCTTTATATTGGCGCCGGATTTACAGACACCGGAAAAACGATAAATGGAATAGCCGGGCCGCAGCATGTGCTCTCGAAATACCTCTGAATATGCGGTATGACAGGAGGCCTGTTTTGTCCGGAGCGTACGTGAGGTATCCCGCCTGTTCCTGTTCGGTGAAATGTGCAGTTTTACAAGCAGGTTCTTTAATGGCTTGTGTATTCAGAAGAATTGAAAAATAAAAAGCCCGGAATTAACCGGGCTTTTGTAGGAAGAACGTGCGAAATGTCGAACCTGGCAGAAGATTTAAAAGCGGTTTCGGAATGTAAGTTTTTGTGACAATTTAGATCCCTTGATCCGTATAATTGGTCCACATAGTGCTTAATATTTACTGCTATTTGCCAGTTGCGGGTACTTTTTCAACAGGATTAATATTAAAAGTGAAATTGTAATTAACGTTTCTGTTGGAACAAGAATTATCGTTGAACGTATTGGTTATTATATTTAATGCCTGCTCCTCATCAAAATTCTGAAAAGCCTCCACAGGTATTTTCAATACCGCTAATATACGCTGCAACCAGCAGGATGAATGCATAGAAAATGATCAGCCGTTTGTAAAGTTGCTCTTTCCCTCTTCGGAAGATTGCCGTTTCAGTCGTGTGTTATGAATTTCTGCCTGGGTACGCATCATGGTGTTGGATACCGATGATACGTTTCTGAACACGTTACTTTCTTTGTCGTTTGGTATTCCCTTCTATCTCCGGATCCGTATTGTTGGTATACGCTGTTTCATGCTTGATCTCGGTCATGATAAAGGAACTTCTTACCGTGGCAATATTGGCGATCTTCGATAACTTGAACTTTATGAATTCCTGGTACTCGTCCATGTCGCGAACCACGACTTTTAGGAGGTAGTCGTCCGTGCCGGTCATGTGATAACATTCCATTACCTCCGGGAGCTGCACGATCTCCTGCTCGAACTGCTGTAATACCGTGTGCTCATGTTCTTTCAATTGGACCGACGTGAAAGCGCTCAGGGTTCTGCCGATCTTCTTTTTGTCCAGTATCGCAACATATTGTTTGATGTAGCCCTGTTGCTCCAGACGTTTGATGCGCTCGTAGACCGGCGTGCTCGTTTTTCCTACTTTTTCTGCAATCTCCTTATTCGTCAGTTTGGCGTTATGCTGTAAGAGGTCGAGTATCTGCCAGTCAATCGGATCAAGTGGGGATGCCATGAATCTGTCTTTTCTGAATTTTATGATTATTAGGGATGAAATTAGTGGATTATTCTAAAATCAGGCGTATTTCAGCATAATTTTCTGTTTTTTCAGAATTATGCAGATGGCATTGTTTTTTGTTACAGATTTGTATCAAATCCTTTTATCATGAACGACTATAAAGATTATGCTCCCGAAAGTCTTATGATGAGTTACGGTTATAAGCCGGAACTGAGCGAAGGTGCTATCAAATGCCCGATTTTCCAGACGTCTACTTTCGTTTTCAAGAACGCGGAAGAGGGGAAGGCGTTTTTTGAACTGGCCTATGGCAAGCGTCAGAAAGCGGAGGGTGAAGAGGTGGGGCTTATTTATAGTCGTATCAACAATCCGGACCTGGAGATCTTGGAGAACAGGCTTACGCTGTGGGATGGCGCTGAAGATGCGGCGGTGTTCGAAAGCGGCATGAGCGCTATCTCTACGATTCTGATGGAATTCCTGCAGCCGGGTGATGTGTTGCTTTATAGCAGTCCGTTGTATGGCGGTACGCACCATTTTATGCATCATGTGCTCACCAAGTTCGGTATTCGTGTGTATGGGTTTCATGTTACAGACACGCGTGAGGATATAGAAGCTTTGATCACGAGGGAGGGTATTGGCGACAGGCTGGCTATGGTTTACATTGAGACCCCGGCCAATCCGACGAATGACCTGATCGATATAGCCATGTGCGCCGATATCGCTAAAAAATATAGCCAGGGAGATAAGCAGGTGTTGCTTGCGGTAGATAATACTTACATGGGGCCGCTGTGGCAGCATCCGCTGAAGCAGGGGGCTGATATCGTGGTCTATTCGGCAACTAAGTACATCGGCGGTCATAGCGATGTGATTGCCGGCGCTGTATTGGGTAGCAAGGAGATCATCACGCGGGTGAAGACCTTACGTACTTTCCTGGGCAATATGTGCAGCCCGCATACGGGTTGGTTGCTGATGCGCAGTTTGGAAACGTTGAAGGTGCGCATGCAGCAGCAGGCTTACAATGCGGAACGTGTGGCGGAGTTCCTGAAGGATCATCCTAAGGTGGAAAAGGTGTACTATCTGGGTTTCCTGGAAGCGGGTAGCGCTGCGCACGAAACATACAAGCGTCAATGCCTATCTGCGGGCGCTATGGTGAGTTTTGATATTGCCGGTGGCGAAGCAGCAGCGTTCCGGTTTCTGAACAACCTGAAGCTGATCAAGCTGGCTGTGAGCCTGGGCAGCACGGAAAGCCTGGCAGAGCATCCCGCCACGATGACCCATGTGGATATCCCGGACGAGGATAAGCAGAGGTTGAATATTACGGATAAGCTGGTGCGGTTGTCGATCGGTGTTGAGTTCTATGAAGATATCATACGCGACATCCGTCAGGCGCTGGATGAGGGTGGGGAATAGCAGTTCATTGAAGATCTCCCACTTAATACGAATTGAACGTCTTTTTGATAAGTATCATCTGACAAGTGGAAATATGAGAAAATCTCTCAAATTCAACATTTTTCCTTATTTTTGAGAAAATATCTCAAAATAGGGTATGTTATTAGAGTTTTCGGTAAGCAATTTTCTTTCGTTCAGAACAAAAGCAACGCTCAGTCTCGCTGCGACTTCCATAAAGGAGCATGTCGATACCAATATTTTTTCTACTGAACGTAGCGATTTGTTGAAAGGCGCTGTCATTTATGGCGCTAATGCGAGTGGTAAAAGCAATTTTATCCGGGCTATGTCCAGCATGAGGCGATTGGTCTTGCAATCTTTTGAGCAGTCTTCAAGAGAGGAATTAGGTATTACTCCCTTCCTGCTCAGTACGGAAACAGAACATTCACCTTCTTTTTTCGAGGCCGTTTTCATCATCGATAACACGCGGTATAGATACGGCTTTGAAGCAGATGATAAACGGTTCCGGGCCGAGTGGTTGTTCGAAGCCCAAAAGACTGCGGAAAAACCGTTGTTCTTACGCTCCGAAGATGGCATTGAAGTCATGAAAACTTTTCCGGAAGGAAAAGACCTGGAAGAACGGACAAGAGATAATGCGCTCTTTCTGGCCGTGGTGGATCAATTCAATGGAAAGACCGCCAAGAAGATCATGCAGTGGTTTAATAACTTTATTACTATTTCCGGATTAAGCCATGAGGGTTATAAGGCCGTAACATTTGATATGCTCGAAAATAAGCAAACCAGTACTACGTTGCTTGATTTCTACAAGAAACTGGATCTGGGTTTCGAGGACATATCAATCAGCAAAAAGCCTTTTGACGGGAAAGAGTTACCCAAAGATTTGCCGGAAAGTTTAATGAAGCAACTGGTTACGGATTTAGAAGGGGCGTATAAAATTGACATCAGGACAATCCACAAAAAATATGATGCTCATGGCAAGGCTACGGGTACCGTACAGTTTGATATGAGGAGCCAGGAATCGTCCGGCACCAATAAGCTTTTCAATATTTCCGGACCTGTGTTTGATGTCTTAAACGACGGGGGAGTGCTGGTTGTGGACGAATTAGATGCCAGTCTGCACCCTTTATTAACGCTTGCCGTCACAAAGCTGTTTAATTCAAAAGACTTCAATCGAAACAACGCCCAACTGGTTTTTGCCACACACGACACCAATCTTTTATACTATGGAAACTATCGCAGAGACCAGATTTATTTTGTGGAGAAGGATCAGTATGGGGTGTCTGATATGTACTCGTTAGTGGAATACAAAGAACAGGGAAAGACAATCCGCAAGGATCGTTCGTTTGAGAAAGATTATATTGAAGGTCGTTACGGGGCTATTCCATTTATTGGCAACCTGTCAAATGTGGTGACGAGATGGCAAGAAAAATAAAGATCCCCAATGAGCAACGAAAGCGATTTGCGCGGGAAGAGCAGCAGCGGAAAAAGGATGTGCGTAATAAACGTGTGTATTATCTCATTGTATGCGAGGGCGCGGCCACGGAGCCCAATTATTTTGAAGGGCTAAAACAGGATTTGCCTAAAGGTGTATTGACCGCTTATCAGATAGATATTGAAGGAACCGGTCGTAATACGCAATCTTTAGTAGATGAGGCTTTACGTTTGAAGACCGATTATGAGAAAAATACGACAAGACCTGTTGATAAACTTTGGGTAGTGTTTGACCGGGATAGCTTTGCAGCCAACGACTTCAATAACGCTATCCTCCGATGTGCTCAAAACATCCCGGAAATTGGCTGTGCCTGGAGCAACGAGGCATTTGAGCTATGGTATCTGCTCCATTTTCATTATTACCAAAATGCGATGAACCGGCAGCAATATCAGGGATTGATCGAAGATAATCTTCGGCCTTTCTTAGGGGAGGCTTATCGCTATGAGAAGAACAGCAGGGAAATGTATGCCTTACTAAAAGAGTACGGCAATGTTGAAAACGCCATTCGTAACGCACAACGGCTTGCGGAAACTTATGGAGAAAGGCAGGATTATGCGAATCATAATTCTTGTACGATGGTGTTTCAATTAGTGAGTGAGTTATTGAAATTGAAGGTAGAATAGAACGGGATAACTGAGACTATAAAAAGGCGACTTTTGTAAAGCAAGCCTGCATCATGGCTTTATGAGCGAAATGAATATTAAAGCGGATGAAATGGCAGCACTTCCTGATTTCGGGATACAAGCTAACGGAGCTATTTCAAAAGAGTTTCTAAAAAGAGGTATTGTATCCTTTCACCAGGCCACCGGTTATATCCAAAACCTGGCTTATGGGCGAAATGTACATAAAGACGACCTGACGACTGTTTTTATAGATAATAAAGGTACGTGCAGTACCAAGCATGCCATCTTAAAGCAATTAGCTATTGAACATGGGGTGGAGGGTATCCGGCTTACGCTGGGGATTTTCAAAATGAATGCCGTTAATACACCCGTCATTGAACCTACGCTGTCCAATGCACATTTGGCATACATTCCGGAAGCACACACCTATCTGAAGTATCAGGGTGATTATTTTGATTTCACTAAAAAGAACTCGTCCCCTGATCATTTTGTGCCTGATCTACTCTTTGAAACCGAAATCCAGCCCCACGAAATAAATCAACATAAAATCCGGCTTCACAAAGCATTTTTAGCAAATTGGCTTCATGAGAATAAGGATATCGCTTATTCACCCGACGAAATTTGGGCAGTAAGGGAACTATGTATTCAGGCTTTATCGGAATAAATAGCGTGGTATTTCCCGGACAACTCCGTTACTGCACGGCGGGACCGGACCAGCGTTCAGCTTTTGTCCTCAAACCATGCCGGCCTGATGGTCAGCTTATTTTGCTCCTGGACAACCTCTATATGCTGCCCGGCGCGGAAACCCCAGGTCTCCAGCCATCTTCCGATGAGCCGTATCTCCGGATAACGCGAGACATAAAATTTGTAGCGCATCACCGACGACGACCGCGACGTGACCGTTTCATGCACTTTCAGGGTGCGCACAGACCCTGCTGTCAATTTGTTTTTTGCTTTTGCCATGTCGGGATTAGTTTTGTAACACTACAAAACAACCACAGAGGACGGGTATACGCTATTCTGTCCGGGAATACTTTAGGTGTTGGTACAGAACGTTTTATCCGAGTTCAAACAAATCTTTTGTGGCAGAAAAAACTTAAATTTGACCACGATAAATGCAGGGATGTATAGATAGGAAAATACACGAGGGCCACAATGTGAAACGTTTCCGCGAGATGCCGGGCGTAAAGCAGGAAGCCTTGGCTTTCGAGCTGGGCGATGACTGGAGCCAGAAAAAGATATCGCTGCTTGAGGCCAAAGAAAACATAGAGCTCGTTGAAGACAATTAAAGTATTAAGCTATGGCAAAAGAACGGACGCATCAAAACCTGAGTTTGTTTGAACAAATAAGACAAACAGATGAAAATGGGAATGAATTCCGGAGCGCCAGAGCATTGTCCAAAGCATTGGAGTATTCCGAATACCGGCACTTTGTACCTGTGATAGAACGGGCAAAAGAAGCCTGTGTAAATAGCGGACAAGAACTTGCAGACCATTTCGAGGATATCCTCGAAATGGTGGCTATTGGTTCAGGTGCACAAAGAAAAGCAGAAAGTGTAAAACTATCACGATATGCCTGTTACCTGATTGTACAAAATGCCGACCCAGGCAAAGAAGTAGTAGCATTAGGGCAAACCTACTTTGCGGTGCAAACCCGTTTGCAGGAAATCCGCCAGACGGATGAATACAACCGGCTGAGTACAGAAGATGAAAAGCGTTTGTTTCTCCGCAATGAAATGGCAACACACAACATCCAGTTGGCTGCCGCTGCCAAAGATGCCGGAGTGATAGCGCCATTGGATTATGCCATATTCCAAAACCACGGGTATATGGGTTTATATGGCGGCTTGGATGCCAAAGCCATTCATAAGCACAAAGGATTGAAGAAAAGTCAGCAGATACTCGATCATATGGGAAGCACAGAGCTGGCGGCCAACCTTTTTCGTGCTACGCAAACCGAAGAGAAACTAAAAAGAGAAAACATCAAAGGCAAACAAAATGCTCATAAAACGCATTTTGAAGTAGGCAAAAAAGTAAGAAAAACCATACAGGAATTAGGCGGGGAAATGCCGGAAAACTTACCGGTAGCAGATAGCATAAAAAAGATAGAAAAATCCCCAACAATCCAAACAACTAAAACCCGGGAAAAAAGATAAAGGATGAGTGGAAAGAATGCAATCTGAATCATTCTGTCCGGGAATACTTTAGATGCTGGTGCAGCATGTTTTATCCGCTTTAAAACAAATCGTTTTGTGGCTAAAAAAAACTAAATTTGATCACGATAAATGCAGGGATATATGGATAGGAAAATACACGAGGGCCGCAATGTGAAACGTTTCCGCGAGATGCTGGGCATAAAGCAGGAAGCCCTGGCTTTCGAGCTGGGCGACGACTGGAGCCAGAAAAAAATATCGCTGCTCGAGGCCAAAGAGAACATAGAACCCGCCCTGCTGCAGCAGATTTCCGGTGCGCTCAAAATACCCGTCGAGGCTTTTCAGAATTTTGATGAGGAACAGGCCGTGAATATTATTGCCAATACTTTTGAAGGTGAGGCAGTCGCTTATGCGCAACAATATAAATGCACTTTCAATCCTATTGATAAGTTGGTAGAATTGCACGAAGAAAAGATTGCCCTCTACGAACGCATGCTGAAGGAGAAGGACGAAATGATGGCCCGCCTCGAAAAGCTCATCAATAAATAAGGCATTTTTTTGGGGAATGAAGAATGCGTACTCCCTGCCTTTTTGCTTGTTAAATATTTGAAAATGATGATGGGCAGAAGCGAGCTTTTTGTTACTAGCCCTCACGCCGAGGATATGGCAAGAAAACTAATGACTTAAAACAAATAATACCAGGTAAAAAAACGGAATAAAAAAGGGGATTTTCCCCTTTTTTCATTTTCAAAGAATTTGTATTTTGTAACCAATTAGATATGTCTGTTCAAAATAACATCATTTAGTTCCAACAAATTTATCCCAATAACCAATTTCCCATGGCGTTAAAAAACCAAAAAGAAGTTAACCTATTAAACATTTGGGACCATCAAAAAGAGGCATTAGCTCAAATAGATGAGTACATCAAAGCATACACTGACAAGTCTTTTTTAGTCAAAATGCCTACTGGCACAGGTAAAACGGGCGTATTTGCTTCTTTAACTAGAATAGCCAATCCTGATATTAACTACATAATAATTACGCCAAGTACAGCATTGAAATTCCAAATAATAGAAGAGTTAAAAACCAGGTTTTGGAACAAGATTGGCTATGATGTTTCAAATTTAAAAAATCAGTCAATTGATTCGTTGATTCCTAGCAATTTCATTGACACTATGAATTTGATTGGAGATAATCCATTTATTCTCGTCACCACGATTCAAGCTCTTCAAGCAATTTCAGTTAATCCTACATTAGAAATAGGATATAAAGAATTTCAAAAAAAAGTAGGGTGTATCATATTCGATGAAGGTCATAAAGAACCTGCTTTTACATGGGGGGAAACCGTTAGAAGTTTTAAAAAGCCAACAATCTTATTTTCTGCAACTCCGTATCGAAATGATTACAAAGTTTTTAATGTCGATAAGGAGAAGTTCTTTTCAATTGAACACACTTTCTGTATCAAAGAAAGATATTTGAGAGAATTAGAAATTAGAGAAATAAACGAAATACCGCAAACCATAAGTACTTTTCTAACAAAGCTTTTAAGTGAGATAAAAAAAATAGAAAAAATATTACAAGCACAAGGTATTGCCAAACCAAAAACAATTATCAGGTGCGAAAATGCTGACGATATAAAGAAAATTGTAAAGGCTTTGACTAAATTAAAAAAATCAGCCATTGGAATCCACGAAGCTTTTACACCACCCACAAAAACTTTAACTCCGCAAGTTCCCAAAGCTGCAGATCAATCCAAATATGATTTTTATGTTCATCAATACAAATTGATTGAAGGAATAGATAATCCGGACTTTTGCATTGTTGCTATTTTCTCTGATTTTAAGAGTACAAGACTATTGATTCAGCAAATAGGTAGGGTTTTAAGAAATCCTCAAAGGCTACCCGACCAAAAAGCGTTTTTATTTTGTAAGGATAAAGCCAAGACTACAACAGAGTGGAACAACTATTTGAAATATGATGAATCACTTGATAGCAGAAATAAGCTATTTGACATAACTGATATATTGAAAGTAAACAGGGATGTTTCAACACTCTATTTTGCAGGTACTTTTAGAGAATTAATTAATGTCAATAATATTGACTTAAAAGACTCAATCTTATTTCAAAAAAAAGTAAATGCATATCAGCAAGATGGAACTATTGATTTTAAAGATTTAAGTCAATCATTAATAGATGAATGGAATAGTAGGGATTACCACATCCTAAAAACCCAATTTATAGACAATAATGCGCTGTTAATTCTTTATATTAAACCCGTTGGCGGAATTAAATAGTGGCCTAATTAATTTCTAAATCTAAATTTCTCCATTTTAATCTAAATAATGTATCTTTGCCTCATAATGGGGCACAAGACTACTATATCTGTAACGTTCGACAGCCTTCCTGAGTCTAAGGAGGATCTGCGTCGTGAGCGAGAACAGCTCATCAAGTTAAAGGCTTTTATCGAATCTCTTGTCGGGGATTGCGATAGGAGCCTAAGTCTTTTTACGAACACTGCAAACGCAGTTTACAATGTTGAATGGAGCTGGTCGAAGAAAGCGCGTTTTATCATCAGAGAAAATGGTAGACCGATGACTCTGCAACACATATTGGATTATGCGGAACTCATGTACGAAGATGATTTAACCTCGGATGAGGGTGCATATTCGAAAACCAAATCGAACCTGTCCGGGCAATTGAAAGCGAATCTGGATAGGCTGTTCATGCGCACGAAGTTTGAATACAAATCGAAATACTATTACTACGGGTTGAAAGAATGGTTCGATGACGACGGAGAGTTGCTTCCTGAATTTCAACCTGAATGGAAATAAAAAAAGCACCGGAAGTTTGGTCGCCGACGGTGCTTTTTCGAAAAACATAAAATAAAAAGGGCTGTTCAGAATAGACGGCGGGCGGCTTGGAATCCTCTGCCGAAGGGTTTGACTCCCTTACAGTCCACTCATTATTCCTTACCCAAAGGTAGGGAATAGGCAGCACTTACGCAAATAATTCCTACCTGTGTATAATATCAGACGATGTTTTGATAAGATACTGAACGTCATCACGGACGTTCTCGGGGACAGCCTCCCCGCAGGTGGAAATTATCTGCGTCCAGGCTTGAAGCCTACATTTACGGACATTGAAGTAATCGCCCTCAGCCTCACAGCAGAAAGCCTTAGCATAGACAGCGAGAGCAGATTATTTGCCATTCTGAATTATGATTACAGAGACAAGTTCCCGAACCTCATAAGCCGCCGGCAGTTCAACGACAGAAGGAAAACGCTGTTCCCGATCCAGCAACAAATAAGAGCGCGCATGGCCGATCAAATGAATAGCCTGAACGAAGTGCTCGCAGTGGATAGCATGCCTCTTGAGATTTGCAAGCTGGCGCGTATGGAGCGCAATAAGATGGGGCGCGATGGCGTCTACTACGCCCCGCAAAAAGGCTACTGTGCAGCCCAGGATAAGTGGTATTACGGATACAAAATGCATTGCGCGTGCTCGCCATCCGGAGTAATACAAACGTTCGATCTGTCCGGAGCCGCCGTCCACGATGTTAACTACCTGCGGGATTTAAAGAACGAAGTATCTGATTGCATACTGACCGGCGATCGGGGCTATATCAGCAAGTCTTTGAAACAAGAGCTGTGGGAGGATTCCCGAATCGCTGTAGAAGTGCCTTACCGCAACAACCAGAAAGAGAAAACACCAATCTGCTATCCGCTGAAAGTTATCCGCAAACGAATAGAAACGGTGTTTTCTCAACTGTGTGATATGTTCTCGATCCAGCGCAACTACGCCAAATCCTTCATAGGATATCGTACCCGTATCCTCGCCAAGATAAGCAGCCTTACGATCCTGCAGTACATCAACAAGTTTATTACTGGGAAGCCCGTGGGGCGAGTGAAGTATGCTTTGGCTTGTTAACGGAACAACTGACTTTTCTTAACTCCTTGTATGTAAAAACCGGTAGGATCTGCGTACTTTGTGGAATACTCAACTACCCGAGCATTGGAGTAATCCTTTATCCAAAAGTCCTTTGTTTTGACCGTCAGTATTTTACTGACATAGAATTCGTGATCCACGTATTGCTCTTTGGCGAAATTTTCAGTGGTTGAGTACGTTATGAAATTCCTAAAATGCACCTTAGCCCTTTCTGCAGGAATATCTGTTTTAAACTCAGAAACACCACGCCTGTCAGATTTTGCCGAGTAGTTCTCATGGATCAGATGCCTATCCTGAATAAGGTATCTGCGGCTTAACACCACGCGTGAGCGCGGAGGAATGAACGTTATCCTTTCTTCCTGTACCGCAACTGTATTACCGGAGAATGCGCCAAACGTGGCGTAAGGAACGCCGTAGGCTCTGTACGTGTACCCTCCGGATGCTCCCACTGTGTTGCTCACCGTTTGCTCAACGTAATAGTTGTTTTTCACGCCTCCGTTTACATAGGACGATTTTTTCCAGTCAACGTAAATAGGCTTATCGTGAATGTTGGTTATCGCAAAACTCATGATGCCTTTATCTGCCCAAAAAGCGTACTGCACCTTAACAGTGTCGTTTTCAAAGTAGAAAGAAGAGTCCTCCTGTATGGCATCGAAATCTGATGAAGTGTACAAGATCTGAGTCCAGTTGGAACATGCGGAGATTAACAGTGTTGAGACCGCGAAAAGGGATAATGTTGTGTGTTTCATTTATGTGGCGTTTTTGATGACGATGTAAACGGCCACGCATAAAAAGGGCGTAACCGTGGATACTTTTCGCTCGTCCTGGCTTACCACAGCCAATCCTACGCAAAAGACACAGCTACGCCTTATCGGCGCACTATAATCTTTCTGCTGCGTAGGTTGTTCAATTGTGGTAATTCGGACGAACAAACAGCTTCTTATAGCACTAAATTCTTATTTGCTTCTTTTCATTAAGCCTGTAAATATAAACCTGCTACCTGAATAATCAAAAGCGCGTCAGTTTAATGGGGATGTATTGGATATTAATTTAAATTATTTTTTTTTGATAATCTACTCCAAAAGTCGTACTTTAGCATTGGGTTTAGGTGTATTTCCAATGACTCACTAAACGTGCCGTACTCATGTTGAAAAATGAATTCAACTACTATTTAGAAAATCAGAATGAGCTGTTGGCCCTGTATAACGGTAAGTTCATCGTTATTAAAGGGGAGAAGGTAATTGGAGCGTACGACAGTCAGGGAGATGCTTACAATGAAACAGTAAAACACCATCCACTGGGTACCTTTCTTATTCAACATTGCCTCCCGGGGAGTGAAGGGTATACTCAAACATTCCATTCAAGAGTAATAATTCACACGCGAATTTGAAACCGACTGGATTTACATTCAAATCACCAAACAGCATAGTGCGGGTGCTACACACGCCTGTACATATCCTTATCCCCAACAGGGACGATCATGAAACCATAGATGCTATTTGGGACACCGGAGCGACAGGATCAGTAATAACGAGATCCGTGGTTGAGAGGTTAGGAATTGCTCAAACAGGCATATCTAAAGTGTTTACCGCGAACGGCGAAGCCGAGCAGAGAACTTTCACGATAGACATAGGCTTACCGAATGGTATCAGAGTGCAAAGTATCGTAGCGACTGAGGTTGACGCGCTGTCCGGAGGAGCCGAAGCCCTCATAGGCATGGACGTGATAACCTTGGGAGATTTATCCGTAACTAACCACAACGGGAGTACTTGTATGTCTTTTAGAATCCCATCACTACACGAGATAGATTTTGTAAAAAGCCCGAACTTTGGTGTTGTGAAAGTCACTAAATCTTTCGGCAACACCGTGGCAAGGACTGCTCCGTGCCCATGTAAAAGTGGTAAACAGTATAAGCGTTGCTGCGGAAAGTGATTTTTAAGTCCCTCTAAATAATCCCATCAACGGGTTGTTACGATACTACATTCTTTATCGCAGCAAATGTAACAAAATCCTATCTTTGGTCAAATCCGATTAATTCCGCCAACGGGTTATATTAAATACGAAAATTCACCTCTTGTGAAAAGTGGCGTTTTTATAGAGCAGACATTAGCATTGACATTTTTAAAGTTTAAGCAAGATTTTGTTTACTATTATGATAGTATACAGAGTTCTCCAATGCAAAAAGTAGAGAACTTAAAACCTGTTACTCGAGATTTGCTTGTTCGCCTTTTTAAGGATAAACGATATATAAACAAAGTGTTTTTAATGAACACAGATATTGGTGCGAACAACTTAAGGAATAAGGAATTACAAGCAGGCGCGGTGGAGAATACTGCTCCTGGTTTATCTGACTATTCATATTTCCCCGCAAGGATTGAGGGAAACATTTCGCATAAAGGAAACTATGTTAAACGATACATTGGTTTTCAAAACGGCAGAATTACAGAATTTTCAAACACTAGAATTATATTTAGTGAATTTGTCGATTGGATTGATGAAATACATAAAGAGGTTCTAACTAAGACTTCATATAACAAAATTGAAGGATTTCTAAATAGATTTTCTGAAAAAGTTGATGCTCCACCTAATCCAGTTCCCACTTCTATTCTTTTAGATATAGATACGGAAACCTTGGATCGCTATGGATATGGCGACCATAATGATAATATTGATTTAGAAGACTATTGTGCCGTTATAACAGCAAATGAATTCTCTATTACTATTAATGGAGAACCCTTTGTAGTTGCAATTAATTACGATTCTAAGTTTGAACGATTTAATTTATCCAGTTCTGATCTCGCTGAAAAAGTTTCAAATATAAGTGAAGATGATCCACCATTTATTAGCTTATTAAATAGTGGCCAATCGTTTAGGATAGTTTTAGATGGCAACAAATACGTATATGCACATAAGAGCTTTTTCAAGCCAAGCTTAAACTTAACCAGCAAGAAAAAAGACCTTGATTTAAACCAATTATTTAATGTGCACAGTTCAATCAGCAAAACAAAAAGTGAGAAGGGAGGTACAACATTAAAGGTAAGTTCTAATTTATGGCACAAAGACACTTTATTTGGTCTCATTGCTAGGCAAGGAAAAGGTTATGGTGATAAAAATCTGGAGGATAACTTCAATTTTGAATACCTGTTGTGCGATGACTTATCTACAGAAATTGGTGACTTTATTGGTTTAGATACGAAAAATAAGAGAGTGACATTTATACATGCCAAAGCAAAAAAATCTAAACTTTCCGCTACAAACTTTACAGAAGTGTGTGGGCAAGCTACTAAGAATTTGGACTATCTAACACCATATTACCAAAGAACTCCTGCACAAAATATTGCCAAATGGAAGGAGCCCTGGTCAGTTTCTTCTATTGGAAGGGTATCGGATAGAGTTGTCACAAATAATGCAACGAGTAGGCAATTTTGGGATAAATATGTACAACTCATTTCAGACCCTTCAACTCAAAGAGAAGTTTGGCTCGTAGTAGGAAATATGTTCGATTTTAAGTCGTTTAAATCTGAGCTTAATAAAAGAGATGTTTCGAAAGTGAAATCTGAAGTAATTCAGTTAATTTATTTACTACGTTCCACTTGGAATAGCGTATCTCAGGTTGGTGCTCAATTGAAGATTTTCTGTTGATAAAAGAGAATATCAATAAATAACAACCAAATTATTCATTTTAGTTTCTGCAACCCCAACACATAATCGCCATCAATTTTGGAGGAACCTGACATTTACAAATGTAAACTGCATTTGCTATATTTATATATGTAATTGTAATATGATATTCTTAGTCTTCGGGAGGAATTTCAATACCACTTTCTATGAGAAATATCTTTAGTTTATCTTTTAAAGTATGGTTATTAGTTATTTTTGATTTTGCTTCTCTTGAATAATATTGTAAAGTTTCTTCTCTTGAGTCATCCATTTCTGAATGTTTTTTATCAATTTCTACGTTAATTCTAAGATAGTTTTTACTCAAACCCATTGATTTAAAAATAGTTTCAAGTTGATCACTCACAATGCTTACAGGAGCTCCCATTGAAATGTCAATTACTTTTTTTACCCATTGAAATCTCCCCCAGTTTTTAGATGAGTGTGAATTGTATTGCTTTGAAGAAATACCTGTTCCAAGGGATAAGACTGTAATATCTTTAATTTCTAGTTTTTCGTTACTTTTTTTGTAATGTTTATAGGATGTATTTCCCAAAACTTCAATAAAGGCTCCTAAAGATGGATTATTCATAATTAAACCACCATCAATACATACTACATTTTCTTTGTTGTATGTAAAAGTGTAAGTTGGGAAATATGTTGGTGCAGCGGACGTGGCTCTACAAATATCTACTAACCTAGAGTTTTTTTCATCAATTCTTGTTGCTTCTCTTGTGGTAAAAATTATTGGAATATTTCTATGTATATCAAATGAGGTAATGAAAATTGGTTTTAAACAACTTGTGATCCTATAGTCATCAAAATATTCATGTAATATTTCTTCGTATTTTTTGCTAAAATACATTGGACGAATCCATTTTCTAGAATGCATAAACAACCACTGTAATTTATTGTATCTTGGAAAAATATCTTTTCCTCTTTTTAGATAGATTTCCTCTATTTTTTCAAGTGAATATTTTCTCTTGTTAGCTTCAATAGAATCTTCTTGTAATAAAAGAGCGCAAGTGAGAAGTCCACCTGTTGACGTTCCTGCTATTAAATCAAAAGTTTTATGAATCGGTTGTTTGGTGATTTTTTCTATTTCTTTAATTACTTGTAAAGGAATTAGTCCTTTTAATCCACCTCCATCAATACTTAAAATCTTGAATTTCTGATTCATAGACTATAAATCGTATCTAAAAAGGTTACCATTATTTCAAAAACTTTATCCCTGTTATTAAGTTCCACTACAGGGAATTCTCTAGATCTATTTAATTTGCTTCCAAAACTTATAGTTGACTTTACAGTTCCTGTAAATTCATCACCTTCAAACTTTATAGTTGGATGGTTTTCAGAATTATCTAAGAAAAATGTATTTCTTTTATGACTTCTCATAAACAATTGCACCATTACAAAAAATCTTGATTCGGTTCTATCATACGGATTTTCTGAAAAAATTCGAAGACTCTCGTTGGTCTTACTTTCTAGCTCCTCGTCAATTTTCATAACGACTTCTTTTAGATGCAAATAAGCGAACTTGTCAAAATATTCATAGAAATTTGACACACTCTCTAGCTTGCTGCTTCGTTTAGCTAATAATTGATTAAGTTTCTCCTGATTTTTGTCAATCATTGTTTTGAAGTTTAATTACTTACTACCGATCAACTTCTCAATCATTTCCTTTTGCTGTTGCAACATACGCTCGTACAACTCTACCATTTTATCAATTGGATTAAAGGATGGTTGATAATTGAATATTGACGGATTTGTCATCGTGGCACTATCGTTATTATTGATCGTATTCGATATTACATTAATCGCCTGCTCCTCGTCAAACTTCTGAAAAGCCTCCACTGGTATTTCCAATACCGCTGATATCTGCTGCAGGATGGCAGGATCGATGGTCTCGCTCAAGCAGGGAGATCTTCTGCTGGTTCCAGTCATCACCCAGATCGGCCGCCAGCGTATCCTGCTTGACGCCCATCATTTCGCGGAAGCGTTTTACGTTGCGGCCTTCGTGTATTTTGTTAGCAGGAGTAGCGGAATGTGTCATAGCAGCAAATTTAAAAATTATAGCGTAAGTAAGTTACACATTTTCTGTGTAAAAAAACAGTAAGTAACGGGCAATTTTTCATTGAACTATAAAGTAGATAAAGATTTAATTATTTGTCAGGCTTGTTCATTGTAACCGAATATCGTGCAGTCTGTCTTACAACAATTGCCAATATTTTGTGCCATGCCTACAGGTGTTTTGATACCGCATATGGAAATCTGGGCGACAACACTAAGTTAAGTTAACTATATTGGTATTTCTAAAATGCACAGCAATGGGAGCCGTATTCGGATTGATTGGAGTTATAGTTGGAGCCGCCATTACGTGGTTACAGGCATATTGGACAAACAAACAAGCCACCAATAAAAACGCCAGATATCTTGCAATTCGTATCGTCTGCATCCTTGATAAATATCTTGTGGACTGCGCAGAAGTGGTCAAAGATGATGGGTTGTCTTTCGGACAACGTACACCGGACGGTTGTTTAGCTCCTCAGGTAAAAGCGCCAGGACCTCCTGTTTATCCCGATGATGTAGATTGGAAAAGTATTGATCCCGAACTTATGTATCAAATTCTGTCATTGCCTTCTGAAGTTGAAGGCGGTGACCGGATGATTAAGGCTACCGAGGATATATCCGGTCCCCCGGACTATGAAAGTTGGTTTCTGGAACGCAAATTCTATTACTGTCAATTCGGACTAATGGCTTATGCACTATCAGAGAAGCTTGCTGAAAAGTATAAGATCAAAAAGAAGACTTACAATAACTGGGATCCGGCTGCAGACTTAAAACAGGAGTTCGAGAAAGTCTCGGAAATACGTAAAGTAAAGCATAAACAATTTCATGATTTTGTGAAAAGACATTTAGGGTGAATGTTGTCAAATCTCTCATCTGGATAATCGTGGGGCTATAAATCCTCCAATCCCCCCGACAGAAACGTTCACTTTCTTTGAATTGATTCATCTGTTTCCAAATTATTTTGATTATCCCCAAAATATTTCCTTCCGTCCATTTTTATGTACGGAACTTTCCGTTACTTTACACTCAGATACAACGAGTTGTGTCGCGTGACGCGTCACAAAAACATAATGGCCATTTACTTGGAATCTCAATCAGAAAACTGGCACTTTTCAACACACGAGATGATAAGTAGGTAGTTCACGACCCGGGCGTGGGCTCTCTTATCGTGTGTGGGTATGCCAGTACCTCTGATTGGTAAGTTGAGTTCCACGCCTATTTATTTTGCATGATCAGGCGTTCCTCCGCTTATTGCCCGTCGGTATGCACGGGCCGGATTCTTCATCCCGATTTTACAGCTTTCCTTGCCTGAGCTTGGCTTCGACTCCGCTCAGCCTGACATGCTCTGTCTGACACGCTCAGCCTGACATGGTCGTCTGACACGCTCAGTCTGACATCATGCTTAGTCTGGCATGTTCAGTCTGGCACACTCAGCCAGATAGGCTCTGTTCGCAGGGATCGCTGTGCATTGTTTCCATTCATTTTCTTAAAAACAATTGCCACATGAAGAAGCTTAAAAGTTCAATAGATCATTTTACCGGCAGGGAACAGCAGGCGCTGCACGGTATCTGCAAACACCTGAAGGAAGCCCTGCAACCGCTGCTGGTGCTTTACCTCGGCAGCCTGGCCACCACGACGCTGCGGCGCAACCTGTCGTCCATAGAAAAGAACGCGATGGACTTCCGCCTGTCGCGCGAGTTGCTGGTGGTGCTGCCCGAAGGGGCTCCGCTACTGAGTGACCGGGCGGGGCTGCGGTTGCTGGAGCAAAGTCTTTCGCCTCATGCCCATGTGCGGCTGATGCTGCAGACGCCTGAGGGCCTGGTGCGGCAACTGTCGTCGGGTCGGGATGCGAGGGTGAACCTGCACAGTCAGGCGATCGTCTTGTACGAAAGGGCGCATACGCTGCAAAAGATCATCCAGCGGGTGGCCGATGCAGCCGTGCGTCCCACCTCCGTCCATACGCCTGCCAAGACCTCCGTCGCCACAGCCCCGGAAGCAGGGGTGGGGGATATCGCCTCTGCGTTCCCGGTGCGGTTGAGCGCCGAAGAGCGGGCCGATCCGTTGTCTGTCGTGGTTGGGTTCTACCGCCTCTACGATCTGCCGGAAGTGCGTATGCGTATCAGCTCGTGGATGGAGTCTGTAGTTGGGTCGCCGGTGTGGCCGGTTGCGGAGACGGGTTTGCACCTGGATTTCTACGTGTCGCTGTGCCGTCTGCTGGAATCGGCCTGTTTGCTGCGTGGTCATCGTCCGCCGCCGCGGATAGCGCAGCAGCTCGAAGCATCGGTGGGGATGACGCTGCCTCCGCAGTCGCTGTACTGTCCGCACGATGGGGTGGACGCCTGGGATTATTTTCCCAATCACCTGAGCCGTGCCGAACTGAGTGCTCCGGGTGAGGTGTTCACGGGTCTGTTCACCGACCGCTCGCTGTCTGTGTGGCTCGAAGAGCTCTACCGTTTGTTCAGCTACTCGCTGACGGATTGCACGCCTGCGCTGATCGGTGAGGTCTGGGATCTGTCCGGGTTGACGACGCGGCTGCATCGTCTGGCCGAAGCGTGTCACCTGCTGTCGGTCTGGGAGCGCCGGGCAGGAGGGGCGTCTGCTGTCTTGATCAGTGTGCCGCCATCCGGTCATCCGCCTGCGGCGCGCCTGGCGATCTGCCTGTAAGCGGGAGTGGTAGAGGGATTATGGTTAAAGAAAGGTTCGGCTCGGGTGGTTCCGGCACGAACCTTTTTGCTATACCACATAGTTATCTGCGCGATTGATACTGCTAATTTGTTTTAACGGATGAACTTCTCTGTTTTAGGAGCGGTGGAAATGCTACATCAGTTGTTCATATTTGTTTGTGTTCAATTTATTCAATAGATTGATTTTCATTTTGTTTTTAACATATTTTGCATGAATTTTCAATTTTTATTCCTGCAAAATGATAGATATTTGACTATCTTTGTGTAAAGTGTGGAGGGCAAATGGCAAAGCTTGATGAACTGAAACGGCATCTTAAAGAGGGTAGGGTCTACCGTAGAGCGGAACTGGCTCTGTGGTCTGCTGCCGTTGACCGGCATATAGCCCAACTCTTAAAGGAAGGCTTCTTGGAAAAGCAGTCTGCCGGACTGTATTATGTGCCTAAGCAATCTGTTTTTGGGACGGTTCCTCCTGATGAGGAGGCTTTAGTGCGTAGTTTCCTTAAAGATGACGACTTTCTGGTTACTTCTCCTAACGCATATAACAGCCTGGGTGTAGGCACTACGCAACTGTATAACAAAAGGGTTGTGTACAATCACAAGCGGCATGGACAATTCAAAATTGGGGGAAGAACATTTTTCTTTCACTCAAGGCATCGATTCCCGAAAACGTTGTCTAAAGAGTTTTTGTTAGTTGACCTTGTAAACAATATCAAGAGCCTGGCAGAGGATGCCGATATGGTATTAAAGAATGTAGTCCTTCAGGTTGAAACTGTGGACCACAAAAAGTTGAAGCAGGCGGTAAATAACTACGGTAACCTGAGCACTAAGCACTTTTTCAAGTCACTGCTGAATAACAATCAGACTCAGGTTTATGCCATCTAAATACCTCCATAAACACCCCGAATTTCTTCAGTTGCTGCAAATCGTAGCTTCTGAGAAAGACATTGACCCATATCTGGTAGAGAAAGACTACTGGATGATGCATGTGTTATACGGGCTGAAAAAGCAGGGCTTTGAGTTTGAGTTAAAAGGGGGAACATCCTTATCGAAGGGGTATAAGATCATAGACAGATTTTCTGAGGATATTGATATTCATATAAAGCCGCCGGAAGATTTGGGCGTAAATACCAATCCCAAAAACACGAAAGCTAATGCGATTGGATCACGCCGGAACTATTATGACTGGCTTACAGAAGCAATCAGGATCGATGGTATCATCGCTCAAATTCGTGATACGGAATTTGACGATAAGGATTACTATAGGAGTGGAGGTATTCGTCTTAAATACGAAAGTAAAACTGCGCTGATAGGCGGCGCCAAAGAGGGTATTCTCTTAGAAGCCGGTTTCGATACGGTGACTCCAAACGAAAAGATTACCATTAGCTCGTGGGCCTATGATAAAGCTGTTCAAAGTGGTGTTGATATAACGGATAACAGAGCTGTAGCCATAGCGTGTTATCACCCCGGATACACATTTGTAGAAAAGCTCCAGACCATCGCAACGAAATTCAGACAGGAGCAACAAGACGGCGAACCGCGTCAAAATCTGATGCGCCAATACTATGACGTGTATAGCTTGCTTAGCCATAATGATGTTCAGGAATTCATCGGTACAGAGGAATACCTGAAACATAAAGCAGCAAGATTTCCCAGGGTTGATTTAGAAATACCTGTTGCAGAAAATGAAGCTTTTTTGCTCAACAACAATGAGTTGCGAAAACAATTTACGGAAAGATACAAAGCCACCGCTTCTCTATACTATTCAGGCCAACCACCTTTTGAAGATTTGTTGGCCAGGATTAAGGAATATATGGGCAGGATCTAATCAATAGATGCATTTACGGCACTTCAATGGCGGTATTAATTGAGAAAATGATTTCGGGGGCATGAATAGCCTCCGATTTCCGGTCAGTATCCGCCACAAAAAAACTTTGTGCCGAAGATTACAGGAACGTCTGGAAATTCTTAGTCATGGCATGGATCGTTTTTTTGGATACACCTAAGGCACATGCTTCCTGCTCCCAGTAAGGAACGGCATCTTGTATTTCGGCTACGATCTTTCTATAGTTTTTTACGGTGTATTGTTCTGCGATCGCGGCAAGATCCTTTAATGAGATGTCGGTCCGTTTCCCATTGATCGACAAGGCACGCGATCTTGTTTTGATGTTCAGCTCCGGGTTTAGGGAATAGGTGAGATCATAGGCCGGGGCCAGTCCCCAGGTGTCGGCGGTTTCGTCGTAGATGAAGCTTTGGTTTTTCAGATGGTCGTCGTGGTTGGCAAAGACCAGGTTGAACACCATACGTCGGAACAACTGCTCTATATCCCGGTGCGGACATTTCAGTGCGAGGGCCAGGTCAAACAGGTTTTCATAGCGGGACAGTTTTGGATCATGGAAATCCAGCCCGGCAATACCGCAGGCGGTCAGCACATGATTTTTTCTGCCCCCCTGACGGTCGAAGCGCAGTGTGGCAAAATGTTTTCCGCCAATCATCTTCGACGGCATGATATGGATGCCTGCCTGCGTAGCGGCGAGGTAATAGCTGTATTCTACCAGCTCCCTGCTGTAAGATGCAGATGCTTCGACGGCCAGCTTCACCAGGTAGTGGTCGTAATGCTCACTGCATTCCATATCGCCGGGAATGATCGTACCACGGGTCTTGTTTTCGGACACCAGTATTTTAGGTCGCGCGCCCCCGGCAGATGAGCCGATCCTGAAGATATTCAGCAGCGAGGCATGATCCAGCCGCCTGCCACTGGTTTGGCTTTTCTGCTGCAACACTTTTCCTGCAATAGCCGCAATTTCATCTATGTCTATGGAGTCCTGAGCAGCTACTTTTTTAGCCGGAACATATTCCAAAGCGCCCATGCCTCGTGTGCCCACATAAGCCAGTTGTTCGAGCGCCGATATCTTATGCATATCCCGGTTGGTGCTTTCCATCCATGCTTTGAATATGATGTTCCCAAACAGATCGGGCAGGGAATCGGCAATCATGGGGGGCAGTCCGCGGAATGTATCGTTGTTATATCTGTCAAAAACCTGGGTATGCGGGATTCTTTTGAAGATAAAGGGAAACAGGCGTGGGTACAAGCCTTCCTTCAGGAACGTTTCATGGTATTGGAAAAACGATGCCCCCCGGTCCGCATCGTAACCGAGCTTGCCGATCTCCCGGCCGAAACAATGCAGTGTGATCAGGTTGTTCTTGGACATAGCTTGACTCAGTAGAGCGATTGCTGACTGTTGTTTTGCATTTCTGTTTCTATATAGCTGTCGAAATTCTTCAGCAAATCGAAATGTTGCAGTACCTTTAAGAAGGTATCAATAGTCGGGTTTTTCCCCGATTCCAGGTTCTGGATAGTGATACGCGACAAGCCTAATTCCTGCGCCACCTGTTCCTGCGTGAGGCCGGCCCGGCTACGGAGCGTTTTTATCAGTTCGCCAACGTGCAACTTGACGCCTTTTATGGTGATATTGTCGAACATTAAATGTTGGTTATAATATGCAATATAGTCATTTTTCCTGAAAATGACTATTATAGTTTGCATTTTATGGGGCAGGCAGCCTGTGGTCACCGGGGTTAAGGACTGGAGTTTCCTTGTTGGTTTTTAGGAACTGGATTTCAAAAGATCGCAGGAGTAATGGGAAGTTTCGCTTAACTACGGTAACCTGAGCGCTAAGCACTTTTTTAATTCACTCTGAATAACAATCAGGCTCTGGTCTATGCCATCTAAATACCTCCATGAACACCTTGAATAATTAGATTCGTTTTTCTGACGGTTAATCTTTGAGCTTTATTACGCCTGTTCTGTATAAGTCCAATGCTGCCTGTAAAATGCGCTCGATTGTCTTAATGGGTAAATCTCTGTTGGGATTAACCTTGAAAATCTTCATTCTTGTGCGGTCGCCTTCTTCCAGTTCCGGGTGGTCAAGGTGTTTTCCTTCCACCATAAGTATATACGGTTCGTCCGTCTTTTTATCTGTCCATAAATAGCAAAACATTTTTTTCTTATAGCAGAAGCAGGGCATTCCCCACTTCTGCGTTTCAGTAATATTTGTGTCCTGGTTAAGAATAATACTCCGCAATGCGAGCAGGCAACTCTTGTTTGGCTCTTCTTTTTTTAGATAGTAGTTATGAAGTTGCTCAACCATTTTTATTTATTTTACGGCAATTAGAATGTCAATTTCTGCGTCTGTCGGATTTTGTGCTTTTTCGCCAAAAACCTCAAAGTCTGCTGTGAATATTCTTTCCAAATTCATTCCCCAAATTTCTATCCATTTGTTTATTATAAGCCCTTTCGTTAAATCGCCTTTCGCAGATAGTTTTACATAGTTTCCGCCGTCAAACGATTGGCCAATCATTCCGTTAGGAATAGTATTCAGGTTTTCTACTCTGCAACCCAATATCGTCGTGTATGGCTTTGTGTGGTCGCTTTCATAATCTGTGTATATGGAATATACTGTGTTATTCATTTTGTTTGGAATTGCTTCCAAAACTTTATCATTCACAAACTTACCCCACAAATCTGCAATGTCTTTTGCTGCCTGATTGTTTTCGTTTGTGGTTCTTACAGAAATGCCGATTATTTTAAAAGGCTCAATTTTCACTTTGTCCATTTTTGAATTGTTTTTTGTTAAGCCACAAAACTAAAATGGGATTGCGACAGCCTTATGTCAAGGGTTGCGAGGAATATTTTTCTTTGCAAATTTCAAAATATTCCTGCAGGGTCATTTTATGTGGTTCAAACTGTTCATTGAGTATGTTTAGGTTTTGCATTCTGTCCAGACGAAATGCTCTGAAATCTTTTCGTAACAAGCAAAAAGCGATCAGCAACCAGTTCTCTTGTGTGCTGTAAATGGCAAAGGGTTCAATTACTCTTTCTGTAGTTTTGTTCGTGTCGGGTGAATAATATTTTATCCGGACAAGGTTAAAATTTGTCAGGGCTAATTGTAATGTGGACAGGTAATTACTTGTTCGGGTGTTGTCTGCATTTTGTCTGAATACCGTCCGATCGGAAAGTAAATTTGCTTTGTCTTTGGTGTTGTTGCGTAAAACGGATTTTATCTTATTAATGGCTTCCGAATATGCTTGTATAAATGAAGCATCTTTGTTTTTAAGTATGAGTTTTTCCGCGGTTATTAAAGCGTTGGCTTCACTTTCCGTAAACATTACGGGTGGAATTCTGTAGCCTTCCATTAAGGTGTACCCTTTGCCATCTTCTGTCAGTATCGGAACACCCGCTTGTTCCAATGCTTTAATGTCCCTGTAGATTGTTCGTTTGCTAATCGAGAATTTTTCAGATAGCTCGCTCGCGGTTAATAGTCGTTTCGTCTGTAATTGGGTCAAAATTGCAGTTAATCGGGAAAGTCGCTTTGTATCGTTATCGTTCATTAGCAGCTATTAATAGCTTTATATTATTCCATTCAAATTTATGGAATAAAGTCTATGTCAGATATCGTTTTACGCCAAAAACTGCTTTTCAAAGCCTTTCTAAATTGGGCTTCCACAGTAAATTGAGTAAATCTCATTAAATTAGTACCTGAACGAAGCGGAAGTGTATGAAGAAAATAGGTTTTTTATCGTTTGGACACTGGGCCAACCATCCGGCCTACAAAACACGTACAGCAGGCGACACGCTGCTTCAGTCGATTGACCTGGCTGTTGCTGCTGAAGAAATCGGTTTGGATGGCGCTTATTTTCGCGTACATCATTTTGCCGCTCAGTTGGCATCTCCGTTTCCGTTACTTGCCGCTATTGGTGCTAAAACAAGCAACATTGAGATCGGAACCGGCGTAATCGATATGCGCTATGAAAATCCGCTTTATATGGTGGAAGATGCCGGGGCTGCGGATTTGATTTCTGAGGGGCGGCTACAATTGGGTATCAGCAGAGGTTCGCCGGAACAGGTAATCGAAGGTTGGCGTTACTTTGGGTACGAGCCGGCTGAGGGCGAAACCGATGCGGACATGGGACGTCGTAAAGCATTGGAGTTCCTGGAGAAACTAAAAGGCGTTGGGTTTGCCCGGCCGAATCCCAATCCGATGTTTCCGAATCCACCAGGCCTGCTGCGGTTGGAACCACACTCGGAAAGCCTGCGGGAACGTATCTGGTGGGGAGCAGCATCTAATGCCACGGCTGTTTGGGCAGCCGAACAGGGCATGTTTCTTCAAAGCTCTACGCTGAAATTTGATGAGAGCGGTAAGCCTTTTCATATACAACAGGCGGAACAAATCAGGCTGTATAAAGAAGCCTGGAAAAAAGCCGGACACCAGCGAGAACCGAGGGTGTCGGTAAGCAGGTCCATCTTCGCATTGGTAAATGATGAGGACCGTCACTACTTTGGACACGAGGCGAATAGAGGAGATAAGATCGGGATGATTGAGCCGGGGAGGAACGCCATTTTTGGAAGAAGCTATGCAGCGGAACCTGAGCAGCTCATAAAAGAACTGGCTGAAGACGAGGCCATCAAAGAGGCAGACACGCTCCTGTTAACGATACCTAATACACTGGGCGTTGCATACAATGTGCATGTACTGTCCTCCATTTTAAAGCACGTTGCCCCCGCACTGGGCTGGCGTTGATGTAGCACGCAGGAATAGGATGGATGGCCGGAGGCACATTCCGAAACGATAGTATAAAGCCATTGTGTAAACTCAGGTAACTGTATATAGAGAGAGTCTGTGACTGCGTTCCGTTCGGCTACGCTATACATCTTCTCGCTATTTCTCTTGAGATAGAATGGAATCGTATTTACCAATAGGCCGCAGCAATCAATTCATCGTTCATCTTTTTGAGCAGCTCTTAGCGTGGGCAGGTTGTCCTATTGTTGTAGCCAATTAATGGCAGCTCTGACTGCGGCATCCTGTGGTAGGTTTCCGAACGATTCATCCTCCTCAACCAACACATCCGGGATAATCATTTCCGGGAGCGCTTTTTTGTTTGGATCGCCGATATGGGCAACGGATATCAGAAAGTACGTTTCTCCCTGGTTAAATACAAAGCCGTTGGTGGCATTGGCCAAACCGGCGCTGGACTTACCAAATATCTTCGTTCGTTCCCGCTGGCGGAAAACAGCGGCTACGCCTTCTCCGGCGCTGGCCGTTCCCGGGCCGGTCAGAACGGCCACTTTTACAGCGCTCAGGCGGGGGATTTTATTTTGTATGCTTGCCTGTACCACTCCGTCTATCCGGACATCCCCTTCGACAAACGCTGTTTCATCCGTTGCATGGCCGTTCCTGTCGATGTAGTAGCTAACAATACCATCGTCAAAGAACATCGCCACGCCGGCCAGCATCGGACGGATATTGCCACCACCATTCAGCCGCAAATCAACAATCCAGCCTTTCGGGTTGTGCTTCAGAAGACCAGAAATAGCATCATAGAGCCAGTTGGCGTATTTGTCTATATCCTCCTGTTTGCCTGCCGCCATATAGGGTATGCTGATGTATCCCATGCTGTCTATGATTCGGGCCACAATTCCGGGACCTTTGCTCCAGGCAGCTTTAATAGAATCTGAATATCGAATCAGCAGCGCGCTGTTATCGATCCGGTAATGGTCTTCATACTGGTAGTAGGCGGCGTGTTTATCACCAAGCGCATCGAAGGCCGCTTTTAATGCGGTAAAGGTGCCGGCCTTTGTGGTTGCCGTTTGTGCCTGCTCCATTACTGATTTCCTCATCTCCTCCCAGTTAACCCGGTCCGTATACAGGGAATGCTCCTTCAATAGGGTCAGGCTGCTGTCCACATGCATGCGGATGGAATCCGGCATTTGTGCACCGCAGTTTGTGATGTACATAAAGCTTAAAAAAAATGCAGTAAGGCCGAGTTTATACTTCATAAACTTGATGTGTATAGTTTCATTGGGCCACATAAGGGGTGGGGTGATTATTCACGTAAAACTAATATTCCATTTTCCATTCTCTAAAGAAAATTCGTGCAAACGGAACACCCCGCTAAGTGATTTTTGGGGTGTATGGATGAACCTTGGTTGGACACTTCATAAAATGTAAGTAGTCGGCCGTTAAAAGTCAATGCCCACCATGAGATCCCGGCTCGGCGTCCGGGATGACAAAGTAAACAGATCCCTACTCAGTACATTTAGTGAAGGTAACCAGCCAATAACCACTTTGTCATTGCGGCCCCCGAGCCGCAATCTCATTAACCATACATGAAGGAAATTGCAGGAATTCCACTTACATCTGACAAAAGCTTGCAAATTTTTTCGCAGGTTACTACGAGTATAAAATGACAATCATCCTGTTGGATTGTTTTTGAGAGTCGACTATTTAGACGCACAATAATAATTTAATATTTTCGTTATTTAAGACATTTAACTATGACAACACATCTTTTCAAAACCCTGACCATTTTTTGTTTGTTATCGTTTATTATTTCGTGCGGCAGACCGGTCTGTAAAAACACAAACCCCATATTCGACGAATATGCTCCGGAAACTAAAAAATATAAGGACGAATTAGTTAAGCAATTAGCAATAGTCGACAAGTCCAAACTAACCTATTGGATGGACAATTATAGAGAGGACAGTAACGCACAAAAATACATTCAAGCTCACATTCAGGGTGACGAACTTTGTGCTAAGATTGTTCTTTTAGTAAGAGGTTCGACAAAAGGAATTGAAGGGATTTTGAAAACTAAAGGCATGAGTTACAGTGGTGCTGTACTCAAAGACCTGAAATTCGATATCAGACAAGACAGCATATCAACTGAATTCATTTTTCAAGAAGTGGGCTGGATTCTGGACTAAAAGCCGCCTGGTTCTCAATGTGGGTGCTGTGCAGTGTAAGGGAAGCATTTACAGTGCATAGTGGTGAAATTCAGCGTGAACGAAGTTGCTGAATCCAAACGTTAAAGGCCAGTAACAACTTAAAGTGAAACTAATTAACACCCAAACAGAAACTCCATAAGCCAGTGTTAGAGATTATATCTGTGATGATTTTGTATCTGTCTTTCCTGCTTTTTATTGTAGGTTTTGGGTTTTACGTTGTGAATATTCTACGGCATCATCGACAGGACAAACTATCAGAGCTGAAACCCTCCAAAGGGCAATCATTAGACTTTGCAGTTTTGGTTTTAAGATGGTATCTGGCTTATTATATGTTTGACTATGGTTCGGCTAAAATGATGGGTGAGCAATTTGGTGTTTACGATCCTGATATTTTTGAAAAGCCGCTCAAAGAGGTGAGCAAGGTTCAATTAGCCTGGCATTTATTCAGTCTGGATAAGTCTTTTAATATTGGTGTTGGGATTATACAGATTGTTGGGGCAATCTTAATCGTGATTAACAGAACTGTATTAGTAGGAGCATTGCTGCTACTGCCTGTATTAGTACAAATATTTTTAGTTGACCTTGCCTTCACAACGGAGGTTTTCGGTTGGGCTTTGCCAGTACGACTCATAGGTATGATTGCTTCCGACTTTTTAATTTTATATTACTACAAAGACAGGGTAGTTTTAGCTTGGAACAATCTGACAAACGGGACGACAACCAAATTCAAATACAAGTGGTGGGTATTTCTTCTTCTTCCTGTACTTGGCTTACTGACCGATTTTGGAATTGGGCTGCTAACATCCCCCTTCAAGCTATTCAAACTATTAACCAATTTTATGGCAAAATAGAATGAGAACAGATAGTGTACCTCTTCCAGTATGATTGAGTTTGTTGATGCTCTCGTAGAATGTAAGCAGTGTGGATGCTTCATGTCTTCTGTCGTTCAACCCTGTGTTGACGCTCTCCAGATTACAAGTAAATCGACAGAAACTTCTTAACGCATTTCCGATAGACTTAAAGCAGGATGTTGAATTTGTTGTAGATTTTTTGCTTGACAAGACTTTTGATATACATCCTACCATGGAACAAGAAATCATATTAGACGGACAACTATTAATTATTCCCGGACGGGTATATTTTGATAATCCGACAGACACAACGGGAAACAATTTAACAGAGATACAACAGACAATTCTAAACTGTATTTATTTAAGACATCATAATGGTTTTGTTAGACAGGAAAGACTTGAAAAACTGATTGACAATACCTACGATTACTTTGTAATTCCATATGTTTTTCAGCTTTTAGGCGAGTACGTAATGGAAATTTTAGAAGTTGCAGACAGGCATATAAATGACAAGACAATTGGCAACTATCTGAAATTTTCAATGGAGAATCCAATGTATAGACAGCAGACAGAAAGCAGAATGATAAGCTATTGGAATGAATATTACAGAGCAATGCCGACACACAGAAAACTAAATGATTATATCGGGAAGCAAATTTTTGAAAGACCAAAAAAAGCGAACGTACAACAGTTGTAGCATATAATTTCCTGTGGCATTTTTTCTTATGCTGTTGTAGGTCAAGCTGTCTGCCGTAAAGATGTATCTTTTTTGCTTTTCGCTTTCGCTGATGTTCTTTTCCACGAAACTATCCAAACGCCATTCTCCGATAAGTTCTTTGGAAGTTACCTGTGCTTTTGCTGTTATTCCATTCCTGCCAATAAAAGACAAAGTGTGATGATTGTTTTCATGTTTTTTTTTATTTCCCGCAAGTGCGGGAAATAATTTTATCCAACGGGAATGAATTGATTTATTTTTTACGCATCTGCACTGCACGTGCTACAAAAGCATCTACCCATTTTTCGATGGCGTGTGTTGCGGCTGCTTTGTAGTTGCTGCGTGTGGTTTGAATGAGTACGGGTGTTAGTTCTTTGGAAAAGGCAAATTGTTTTGCAAGTCCGCTTCTGGCTTTTGATACATCTTCGGTCATAGATGTTGCGTAGGCCATCGGGGATGGCACATCAGTCCATTGGTACAAAAATTCGGGCCAGCCTTTTGTTCCCCAAGCATAAGACAATTGCTTATCCTGGTTGCCCACCTGGAATTGGGGGTTAATGGCCCAGGTGTATTTTTTCTTGGTCGTAGCCGGAATGTACCAGCCACCGTACACATCTTTGCGTTCGGTAGTTTTGAGGTCGAGATCAAGCACTACATCTGCAAAATCTACATTTACCTTAAACGATGCTGCCATGCAGTCAAATTCTTTGACAAACTCCACTGAACGTGTTCCTTTTCCACCTGCAAAACCGGTCATGCCACTGTGTACAATTTTTCCTTTATGTGCGGTTGATACCACCCATTTGTTGCCGCCACTTTCTTTTTCAGTATCGTCAGCTTTTTCTTCGTCAGCACTAATTTTCTGATAAAAATCGCTGGCGGTCACTTGCGCCCACCCTACCGTATCAATGCCGTTTTCTTTTAGTTTCTTCTGAAAATAGGCATAAAAATGGTCGGTTAGCTCTTGAAAATCCTCATTGGTAAGGTCGCCATCGGTGGTTTCGAGATAGGCCGTAACTCTTGCACCGGCAATTTTCCCGGAGCCTTTTTCTTTTGCAACGGTTTTGGCTGTGGTAGTGAGCTTGTAATTGACCGTAAGCTGGGTAATGGCCAACTTTTTAAGTTTAGGAATGAGTTTTGATTGTTCCCACTTAAATCTGGCAGCATCAGGGGTCTCTTGGTTTTTTTGTGCCAATAATGGTGTGCTAAGGGCAAAAGTTGCCGCCGTAGCGAGTAAGATTATTATTTTCATATTAGTATTTAGATTTTAATATTGAGATATGATAACCGACTTTTCGGACTTCTCCACTTCCGTAATCGGTATATTAGACCTTAGTTCAATTTTACTTTGAATTTGCCCTCTGTAATATGTTTAAGCCCGGGATTAATAGTGCCGGTAGTTCGTATGCCGGCAAATTTGAACGTACCCTCTACAACTCCGTTAGCATCGGTGGTAATGGTAAGTGTGCCTGATGAGCCATTTCCGTTATTATCGCGTGCTTCCCATAAGGTTGGCTGGGAATTTTCGGTAAGGGTATAGCTGGCAAAATTGTTGGCATCAGATTTTTCTCCCAAATCGTAAGTGCCGGGACCAGTATAAGTGTTGCCCAAGTTAAGTTGGAACATTCCATCGCCGGGGCTTGCAAGTTTTTTTACGGCAACAATTGCCAATGAGTTGGCATTGGGCTTAGATGCTCCGTACACCGCCGGGTTGCTCATGTCTGCCGTAAAAGATGTGTCGTCAATTTTTACTGTGAAATAATAATCTTTATCGTTGTCATTATTTTTTTCGTCGATGTTGTTTTTTTTACAAGATGAAAAGGTAATGCCGAAGCCTATCAGCATTAAAACAGTGTAAGTTAGATTTTTCATTTTTTTTATTTTAAGATTAAATTATTGACAACAGATGATCTTTGCTTTACGACGATATGTTGTGGCACAATAATCGTGAATATTGGTCCTGGAAGTGTCGCAATTTGGAAAACAGGACAAAATATTTCGTAATAAAGTTGTTGCGACCGGGAATGCGGAGCGGACAGAAACCGTTGAGGTTATTGCGGTTTCGAGGAAAGGATAAATTGTTGCGGGGTTTTACCGGTATACTTTTTAAAAGCCCTGTAAAACGACGAACGGCTGTTGAACCCCGTGTCGTAGGCAATTCCCTCGATGGTTTCGGTGGGTTTCATGGCCAGTAACCGGCACTTCGAGGTTTCCACCCGTTTTTCATTGATCAGGTTGAAAAATGATTTTTGGTAGTAGTGGTTTATGGCTTGCGAAACGATGTATTCCGCTATGCCTGTTTTGCTGGAAATCGTTTTTAAGGAAAGGTCAGGATCTGTATAAATCAAATCCTTTTCTATCAGTTCGGTCAATGCGAGATAAGCTTCATGATGTTTGTCCGTGAGTACATTTTTTTTCTTTTCGTCGTCATCAGCCGGGATTTCTTTGTTCACCTCTGTATTTACTTTATTCAACAAATTAAAAGTGGCCGACGTAAATATTGCATTGTGGTGAAAACTAAAGTATAATATGAAAGCGTACAGTGCATTGACCACGATGGGAAGCAGGATATAATCGACAATATAAAGCGGAAAACAAATGTACAGGCCGACTAAAATGGCATTAAAACACCATAACAGCACAATAAACCGAACCATGTAGTGAAATTTGGACTGTTCCAGATTGGAAAGATTGTCATTTAACTGCTTCTTGTACCGGATTATGTCTCGTGTGATCACCGAAAAATAGACCAACTGCCAGACGTAAAAGAATACCGTGTACAGAAACATATCCAACGGATAATCTTCGGTGGAAAGTCGCTGTATGTAAGTTGTTTGTGCCGATGGGGACAGCAAAGCAAAACGTATCGCTAATGTGGTGATGTATAGGAGCAACAATGCGGAGCCAATAAATAAAGTTTTGTTGACCCGAAAGCCTTTTCCCTGCAACAGGTTGAAATAATAATAGAGTGTAACGGGAAATAATACCGCTACCATTTGTACGAAAAACAGTGAAACGGAAAGTAGCTTTTGGTAACCTGCCAGAATGAAAATCGTATTGACAAAGTACAGTCCGGGAATTAAAAAGGATATTGCAAGTATTTTATTGGATAAGGCATTCTCCTTTCTAAAGAAAAGCAAGGCGAACAGAATAACGACATTGATTATGGCTAATATATTTACCGTTAGCATATTTCACAAATGTAGTTTCCTGTTTTAAGAAAAACAACTGCTTTTAAATGCTATTAAAACGGACAAAAGTAAATTACCACAATCGCTTCAAGACTTTGAAAAGCCAATATATGTTATAACTACAAGAAACTATGAAATAAGAATTGATGAGAAAGCTGCGTACAAATACAGGTATGCATCTTGGAAAATTAAGAATAGAAAAACCGAACCCGATTTAGTAATTGAAGACGGAGCATTGGAATTTCATGGGAGTGGCGGTAATCATACAATCACATTTAACAATAACGATTACTCGTATATTATCTCAATTAACATAATGAGGAGCGAAGGCGATCCCGAAGCAACAATACAAGTTCTAAAAGAGGATAAAACAATCTTGACGGAAAGTAGAAGTATCAAAAGAAATTAATATTGCTGCTAACCCTGTCTTGTGCCAAACGAGCTGATATATCCTACTTCTCTCATCACCCATTCGCTTTTTTATCGGACAACTCGTTTCAACTTGAAAGTATATCTACTCCCAACGATCTTTTGTCGGAAAGATACATTGAAGTAGTACCTCCCGAAAAGCTTATAAAATTTCTTTTTGATGAATAGTTAAAAATGTTCAATTCCTAACATACCCATAGAATTCCACCCCCACCTCAACCTATTTGCTTTTACTTGTCCAATCCCGTCCCCAAAACAGCCCAAATCAAAAGAAAAACCCTGAAATCCTTACGAGATCAGGGTTCGTGTGTGTTTTTACAAACAATTATTCAAAGCTACTTTTTTCTAAAATAGTAAGTATACACAGTCCCATTGACTCCACCACCACCTGAAAAATTGACTAATTCATATCCCTGCCCCTGAATCTCATTAATTGTAGCCGTAACTTTTTTCGCATTGGATATACTACTATTGGGGTCTTTTACATAGGGTTCCAATTCCTTACTTTCTACTGTTCCATCAGATTTAGTTACGATTATTACATTCGGTAGGAAGACTGTTTTATGTGCTTCATACGTTTTCATGATTATGAAATCTTTTTTGTCCGACGATGTGTTTAACGCCATTAACGTAAAAGCTCCAGCGATAGCCCCTGCAATAGTAAGAATTTTGATTTTTGTGTTCATGTTGTAATTATTTATTTGATTAAATATTTAGAGTAAATATAGTTAAAAAATACTCGGCATATACGCCTTAAAGCTACCATACACTAAACATTCTCCCCATTGCCAATTTGTTTTTACTTGTCCAATTTCCGTTTCCCCCAAATGTCCCAAATCAAAAAACAAAAACCCCGAAACAGGATTTTTAGGTTTGGTTTAAGTGCCCGGAACAGTAAATATCAGGCACTAAACTTTACGCGTGTTTATACATGAAAAGCTTTACGGGGCAAGGGGTTCATTCTACTGTACGTATCACCTGTTTGCTTTAATTTGATCAAAATCCGTCCGGAAGTTGTTCGGTTCGTCCCAAAAACATCCCAAAGTTTTAGGTGATAATTTGTTTGACTCATGCTTTATTCCGTATGTCCGTATTTGCTAAATATGGACATTTGTAGTATTTTTGAAGAAAGGAGTTTTGCTATGAATGTTAGTCTCACCGAAAAGCAGGAAAGATATATACAGGCACAATTGGCATCCGGCGATTATCAGAATGCCAGTGAACTGGTACGTGACGCATTACGTTTGCATGAAGTGTACCGTAACAAGGTTCTGGATGAGCTGCGGGTAGATATCAGGAAGGGTTGGGAAGGTGAGATCAGCAACCGTAGCGTGAAAGACATTGTTGCAGCAAAACGCAAATCCCGTAATGCTTAAACGATGGCGGAATCTCATCATTCCTATGTGCTTTCGCAGGAAGCCGACAAAGACCTTGAAGGTATATTTGACTATACCGCCGATAAATTCGGTGTCAGCCAGGCCATCGCATATGTGAGCAGTTTTGATGAAGTTTTTATCCATCTGTCTGCCAACCCGAAACTTGGCAGGGAACGCAATGAAATAAGGCAGGGACTGCGAAGCCTTGTAAAAGAAAGCCATGTCATATTTTACCGCATCATGAAAAACAACATCCGGATTGTCCGTGTGCTGCACGCCAGTCGTGATGTTGTGAATTTTATTCCACCAATAGGTTAAGGGTCATAGAGAGCTGTTGATGAAGAAGAGCAATTCCGGTTGAAGTGTATCGGTGATTCTTTTCCTGATTTGGAACATGGCGTTTTTGTTCTCTGCCAGTGAAATGATCAATTGATTTACGAATTCTCATTTTAAGCGTTCAACAATGGGTACAGCTCTGCCATGATGACGGTGTGAGCATGAGATGTGTAAGCAACCTTATTGGCTGGGCTGGATGCCTGAAAGGGTAATTCAATCAGATGTTTGTGCTTCGATCCGGATCATCGCCGCATTTGGCAAACTTAAAATCCTGATTTGAAACAATAAAATGTTTTGTGGAAGTAAATCAATGAAATTGAGGAGATTGTTTAAGGGGTGGTTTTTCTGTTTAGGTATTTTCCAAATTTCTTATTTTTGGATACATTGGTGCTAGTGACTTTAGCCGAGTGGTCGGTTATCCCTTATGGTTTCAGCACACAAGAATGGTTTGGATATGATGATAATTGCTTCAGCAAAGAAAGTACTTTCTGGGAACCTAAAGCAGAATAGGCAAACGTATTTAATCGTTTTGTTTATCGCTTTGGCTGTTGTCGGAATAAGCTTCTTTTTTTTGGGTGAATTTGCAATATTCCTGTTATTGGGTATTTTTTTTGTGGTACCATTGATTATGCATATCAATTCTCTAAAAGAAGTACTGCCGTTTGTAGCATGGGTGGACAATGGGGAGTTACATTTTGATTATTATACAAAAGATGAGAATAATAACAAGGAAAGACATCTTGTTTCATTCTTGTTACAAAGCATTCGTGCATATACTGTCCATTCTTTTTTGAAAGGCACACCAGCGTTTATAGAAATTACATTTGACACGGGTTATCAGATGGGCAAAAGCAAACCTATCTATATAGAAGAGCTAAGTGGGGATGAAGCAAACAAACTAACTTCTTTCTTGGATAGTTTGATGATTAAGCGCAAAAAAATGGAAGGGCAAAAACAACAAACCATCACCGATTGAACAATTTTCAATTCTATTCTCCTCTTCAAAAATCCACTAACCCATTTACACTTACTTGCTCAAACCCCGTCCCCCCAAACGCCCTAAATCAAGAAACAAAACCCTGATATGGATTTTCGCCACCAGTGTATAACTCTATTGATATAAAATTTTACCTGCTGAAATGGTATTATCATCGCATATTACTTTATACAAATAAACTCCTTTAGGGTGTTTCGTGATACTGATCAAATGATCCTTATTTTCAAATGTGATCTCTTGGCCTTGCAAATTATAAATATGAATGCGAACAGCCTTTAGACCGCTGCTTTTTATATAGAACAAACCACTACTGTTAGGATTAGGAAATAAAGAAAAATATTTATTTTCTTGTGCAATAGTTTCCGTAGATAGCAATGGTCTATATACAGTCTGAGGAAAGTGCTGACGCCATATCTGTGTACATCTGTTTATGTCCCATTTAACTATCGTAACAGAATTCATATAAACATCACTTATCCTGCGCGAATCAGATATGCCAACAGTATAATAGTCTGTGCCATGTGTAGCGCCGCTTATCAGTTTTGAGGTATCTGTTTGATAGCATTGGAAATCACCAAGTGAGTCAAATTTTGCAAAATAGGTTAATGATAGACCCGGGGTTAACGTTACCGGTGAGGAATTGGCAAGAAATTGAATATCGTCTTCAATACTGCCAATTACGAAAGAATTATTCAGGTCGTCAGCACAAATAGAATAAGCTTCATTCCATCTTGGGGAAAGAAGATTCCTGTTAAATTGATACCAGACTGCATCTCCGCTTGTACTACTTGCTTCGATGATATATGAAGATTGAACATTGGGTCTGGTTACCACAAAATGACCGTTTGAAACTTCAAGAGTATCCCTAAAACGGCCACAGGCATATAACCGTTGGCTTGGTGAAATACTCCCATCTATTAGAGCCGAATGGGCCGTGCTTATTGCCCAATAATTATAGTACCCTCTCAAAAATCCGGGGGATCCGTTACTGTCAAGTTTTGCCAGAAAAGGATAAAATCCAGACCATTCAAAAACACTATCTCCCAGAGAAATTTTACCATTACCCCATCCCCCGACATATGAGTTCCCGTTAGAGTCCACTGAAAGGAAATAACATGTTTGGCTACTGGAAGTTGTGCCTGCCAAAGGAGATGCAATCTCTTTAATCCATTCTGCAGATCCGTCAGGCCGTAATTTTGCAACAAACGTTTTATTCGATGAGGGGTCGCATGTCATAAAGCTAATGGTGTCTAATTGAATTTCATCCCAAAACATACTTGCAAAGTAAACATTGTTCTTATTGTCGGTACCAACACTCGCTTCTACTGAACTGGCTGTTAATATGTTCCCTCTGATTCGTTTTGTCCACAACAAATTACCGGTAGAATCAAGTTTGATGAGAGTAGGTTGGTAGTATGATACTCCTCTGTATATAGTCGTGTCGGAACCGAATAAAGAAATAAGAACGTTATTGTCATTGTCGATGGCTAATCCGATAGCGCCCGGGCATTCCCCTGCACAAGCCATAAGGACACCTGTAATAGAATCTGCCCACAATACAGTTCCTGTCGGTGTGAGTTTGGCAATAAAGTAAGCGGAGTTAAGGTAATGTTTATCATGAGATGAATCTCCGAGTACAAAAGAGCCTATTGATATGCGTCCATAATATGCCCCCAAAACGTAGATATTCCCATTTTTATCTGTTTTGACTTTATACGTATTACTCGCCTCATCCGCTACACTATAAAATGGCAAAAGAGATAAGATAAATATCAAATAGTAAGACAAAACCCTCATATGTGTCTTTTTGTAAAGATAATTCATAGTTGTCATAAACAGTGTTTCCGTATGAATGTTGAACAGCACGTTTTGCTCCCTGCCGGTGAAATGATCTTGGACTTATGAATTTTCATTTGAAGTGCTTTTAAAGGTTTGACAATGGGTACGGTTCTGCCATGATGCTATTAGGTATGAGATATGTAAACAACTTTGTTGGCTGGACTGGATGTCTGAAAAGGTAGTTCAATTAGACTTTTGCGTTTCGATCCGGATCATGGAGTGTTTATTTGCAAATGTGCACTTATTCATTCACTATGATCTGGAAGCAATTTCGTGGGTTGAAGATGCTAAGGCAATATATTTCCGACAAAATCATCAAATATTGATATTTACTGAAGAGATTAAAAAACTACGTGCACATCGTCCCCCAACTTAATTTGATCAAATTTGGCAATGGATGGTACTACATTGATTGATCCCATCCCTCAAAACTCCACATCAAACATCACCCACTTGCTTTTACTTGCCCCAAAACGTCCCAAATCAAAAAACAAAAACCCTGAAATCCTTGCGGGATCAGGGTTCTGAGGTAGGTATTTAGCGCCTGGAACAGGAATTAATGGGTGCTTAATCTTGAGTATGTTTGAACTGAAATGCCTTTGGGGACAAGGGGTTACAATTATTTCATCATTCCCTTCAACAAAGCAATCTGCTCATCTTTTACTTTCAATAACTCCGTATTGAGGCGTTTGATTTCCTCCAATGCCTCCATCCATTTTTCAACTGGATTGAAAGTCGGGTAATAATTTAAATGATTACCAGTAGCATTGTCGTTATTATTAACCGTATTTGTAATTATATTCACCGCCTGCTCTTCATCAAACTTCTGAAAAGCCTCCACGGGTATTTCCAGTACCGCTGATATCTGCTGCAGAATGGCAAGATCAATGGTTTCTTTTTGTTCCAGCAGGGAGATCTTCTGCTGGTTCCAGTCATCGCCCAGATCGGCGGCCAGGGCATCCTGCTTGACGCCCATCATTTCTCGGAAGCGTTTCACGTTGCGGCCTTCGTGTATTCTGTTAGCAGGAGTAGCGGAATGTGTCATAGCAGCAAATTTAAAAAGAATAGTGTAAGTAAGTTACACATTTCCTGTGTAAAAAACAGTAAGTAACGGGCAAATTTTCATTCGACTATAAAGTAAATAAACATTCAATTGAGAGGGTGGCAGAGGAGTCTCTTATAACAATCAGCTTACCACCATCCGGTCATCATGCTTATTAAGGCAAAGATTTACCACACGCCGACTAAGTCTGCATGAAAATTTCGGCAGGTAAATTGAAAAATGCCCGTAGCTTCTTGGCCATATTCAGGGTGAGCTCCCGGCGACCGGACAGGATGGAGGATATATGTCCTTTGCTCCCGATAATCGGCTCCAGATCTTTGGCTTTCATGCCGCGTTCTTCCATCTTCATCTTGATCGTTTCAATAGGATCCAGAGCAGGGAGCGGAATATGTTTGTCTTCGTAGTCCTTGACCAATACCAGCAATAAGGCCAGTTCATCCGCTTCCGGACCACCCTCTGCTGCATGGAAGATCTCCATGGTGCGGACAATGGCCTTTTGATAGTCAGCCTCCGTATGGATTACTTTCCAGTTCATCATTTTATTGCTTTATAGATTAAAATTTTGGTGTCAAAAGCTACAGTTTCTACATTGATCCTGTCATACTGTTTATGTGTCCCAAACCAGATCACATAAGCAGCCAGTTGTTTGAAATTGACAGATGCTACGAGCCGGAAATCATTACCCTTGATATTGAAGATAACCCGGTTATTGGCTACTATACTTGCATTTCCATAAACAGCTTTTAGTTCATTGAAGCTGTGAAACTCCTGCTTTAAAAATTCATTATACCAGGTCAATAATGCATTCTTAGCTTGCGGGTACTTGTCCACATAATAAAGAATGGCTCTTTTGACAATGATATTCATACAATCAAAAGTAAGAAAATGTTTTCAATTTGAAAACATTTATTTGGTCATAAGACTACCATAGGACTAGCATAGGGGGAGTGCATCGTTTTGTACAGTTTCCTGGTGGTTTTTTGGGTCTGTGTTTTACTTGCGGTTGAAATCTTCCCCCAGTATTGGCTTCAGTGTGCTGAGTCTTGAGACGGTATACTATAAAAAGCAGCGCCACAGCACTCGGAAGTTACCTTATCGCATTTCCCAAAATACTTGTTTACCGTCAGGATGGTAACAGGTACGAGATCTTTGCTAACCGGTAACTTCCGATGCGTGGCCGCTGCTTTGCGAAACCTAAATAATTAATTCAGCCGGGAATATCTGGGTTATGATGATTTCCCCGGCTGATAAGCTGTTTTTACTGTTTGGTAAAACGGGTCGTTTTCAGGATGCGGTCTTCGCCATCCCGAATCTTTATTATGTACACTGCAGGAATAAGACCCTTTAAAGATACTTTGCCGTTGTGTACCTCCGCGTCTCTGATGAGGCGGCCGTCCGTTGCAAACACACTCGCCCGCATATGTCCCGCGCCCCCCGTTATAAACAGATCATCCTGCGCAGGATTGGGGAACAAAGTGATCTGTCGGCCGGGATGCGCCACGTTACCGACAAACACGTTGTTGATATAGGTTACCTTAGTAACGACCTCACATCCGTTTTCGTCGGTTACCTTCAGCTTGTAATATCCGTTCTCAGCTACGGTATAGGTCGAAGCGTTTGCTCCGTTAATAGCCGTATCGTTCAGGAACCACTGGTACTCTGCGTAATTGTCATCCACATAAAGGCTGGTGGTATCGACTTTGATTTCCGGAGCAGGAATAGGACTGACAGTCAACTCAAGGGTGATCAGACTGTCGCAGCCCATCATGCTCGCATATGTCTGTGTGAACCGACCTTCTTCCTTATATGCAATGTCATTCAGCCGGTAACTTTCCCCGCATACGATGGAGGCCTGTATGAGTTGTGAGGAGCTGTCGTTACAACTGAACTTTACTAAAAATACATCCCAGGCTCCGATACTGGTAAGTTCCCCTCCCGTACCGCCGGGATTGAAATCTGCCTGCCTTGCCGGGCCGAAAGAGCCAAAGTAACCTGTGGCATATACATTGCCTCTGTCCACGTGGAGGTTGGTGGAGACATCAATGGTGGCGGTTCCACCCATAGATTTTACCCATAGAAAATCTCCGTTGCCATTATATTTAGCCACAAAAGCATCCGACCATCCGGCATAAGCGGGCGTGCCGCCTGTGCCGCCGGGATTAAAGTCGGCGCCGGCATCACCGAAATGCCCTGAGAGGTATACATTTCCCCTTCTGTCGGTTTGCATATCAAGCGCTTCATCAGTGCTTTCTCCACCCAGATTCCTGGCCCATAAAAACTGGCCGGTCTTATCATACTTGACAAGAAAAATATCAGCGTCAATCATACCCGACGCTGTTCCGAGATTAACAAGCAGGCCACCTGTGCCTCCGGGGTTAAGATCCACGGATGAAGAAGAATAGAATCCGGTGACAAATACATTGCCGTCCATATCCGATGCTACGCTTTTTACTTCTTCCATCACAAATGCGGCGTCTCCTCCCACATGTTTCGCCCATTTGAAACTTCCGTTTCCGTTGAAAGATGCTACCCATCCGTCGCATGCCCCGGTTCCTGTATTGAGGAACCGGCCCCCGGCGCCTCCCGGATTGAAGTCAACCGTATCAGAATAGAAACGTCCGCCGATTGTCACATCGCCGGCTGTATCGCAGGTAATTGAGTAGCAGTCTTCATCAAGGGACCCACCAAGAGCCTTAACCCAGACAAAATTTCCGGAAGTATCGTATTTGGTAAGGAAGACATCGTACCTGCCGTATGGACCGTTCGGCGCCGGAGCTATTCCTCCGGTGCTACCGGGATTGAAGTTTGCATTCGATGAATTGAATATCCCTGTTATATAGACCTCATTCCTGTGTACTGCGACGCCCTTGCCGAGGTCAGCGCCGGTGCCTCCGCAATTTTTTGCCCAGATAAGCTGCCCGTTCTCATCGTACTTCGCGAGGAAAATGTCTTCACTACCCGGGCTGGTGTTGTTGAGCACTCCGTTGCTGCCTCCGGGATTCATATCCAGGCTGGCGGATTGAAAAGAACCTGTTATATAGAAATTATCGTCAGCATCAAATGCTATTCCGGTTACAAGGTCCGTAAAAGGGGACCCTATGGCCTTTACCCATATAAAACTTCCGTCAGGATGATATTTGGCGATGAATATATCTTCTCCGCCGAGGTTGTTGATAATGCCACCGGTGCCGCCGGGATTAAAATCCATCGTTGGGGCTTCAAATAATCCTATATGATAGACATCTCCTTTCCCGTCTGTTGCTATACCTGCCCCCATATCAAATCCGCTACTACCTACGCCCGTCACCCATTCGAAGGACTGTGCTTGCGCTGATTGAGGCATACCCGCCATTGTGGCGAAACCCAGCATGGCGGTGAGCAGAACTGTACTACTGCGATAGTATCTGCCCAGAGAGCAGGCAAGGCGTGCAACAGATGTTTTTTTTGTAATTCTGAAACTCATAAAAAAGGGATTTAACAATTTTACAAACAATAAATAGACCGTTTATTTACGAGCAATCTCAGGGAAACTTGTATTTGTTTCACCGGAAAACGGGTCGTTTATTAGCGTTACTTTCTGCAGAAAATATAGCTCAATAAGGCAAAAGTAGGCTGCCTTAATGCTCATTCCGTGACAGATTTGCTTCATAATTTTAATCTTTATATGACTGAATGGGCACTGTTTTCATAATTTGGATTATTGTCCTAAGTTCGGGGTGAAATCGAATGTATGTTTCAGCGCTTTCTATGCTATGCTGTCTTGCTTGTTTGCCTTTCCGCCTTCCGGCTTAAAGGTCAGGAGCAGCTATCCGGCCCGATATCAGCGTTTGATTTCGAATCTGTTTCATTAAGAGATACGACCCGGATACTCAACCTGATTGACAGCGCGAAGAGACTTATCGCCGCACATCCTGACAGCGCGGAACGATTGCTGCACATCAGCTTGGAAGCAAGCCGGAGGCTTACCTGGAGCAACGGCGCCATGATCGCGCTTACGGGCTTGGGAAATCTTGCGCAGAAACATGGATATTACCGGGATGCGATCGGATATTTCAACCTGGCGCTGGCCTTTGGCTATACCGGAAAACATTATCCGTACATTTCAGGTATTTACAACAACATTGGAAATGCATACAGCGCGCTGGGTGTTTACGACAGCTCCGTAAGGGCCATGTACCGGGCGATACATTACGCAGAAAGGTTCTCGTCCATTGTGTCTTTGAGTATATACTATACGAATCTGGCAACCCATTTGCGCCCCGAAGAGGCTATTTTCTATTTTGATAAGGCGGAGTCGGTATTGAAGCATGAGAACAATGAATATGCATTGGGGCAGTTCTTTGTCAACAAAGCTTTTGTCTTCTACGAAAAGGAAGGTGTAAAATCAGGGCATATACTCGAATACCTTCAAAAAGCGCTCGTGATTGGAAATCGTATAGGTTCACCGGTATTGCAGCACAGTGCGTTATTCAACCTGGGGGGCTATTATGTCAGCTTAGGTCAGTACAGCAAAGCCCTTGAATTCCTCGAACGTGCGCAGGCATTCCATGAAGACGGGAATATAAGTCTGAACAGTAAACATCATACACTCACATTGCTTGCAAAGTCGTGGAGCGAGTTAGGGAAAAGTGAAGAGGCCGAGCTGCTCCTGCAGGATTTGTTAAGAACCGGAGAGGGGGCGGATCCGCTGACTACAGCTTATATCCATGGTACGCTCGCGTATGTATATGAAGCTGCAGGCAAGCCCTACAAAGCGCTCCGGCATAAGGACAGCCAGATGATTATCAACCGGCATCTGTCCACACAGGAGCACAATCGCCTGAAGAACCAGTATGAGATCAGGTACAGGACAGCACAGAAAAACAAGGAGCTTGCAGAAAAAGAGCTGCTCATTGTCCGGCAGCACAGGAATATCGAATCAAAAAATCTGTGGATAGGCGTGATCGCTTCCGGTGCGGCAGTTTTGGTCCTGCTGTTTACAGGTCTGTACCGGAATTACCGGCATAAGCAGACCATGCAGGAAAACAGGATCCGGATCCTGCAGCAGGCGCATGAGGTTGACCATCTGAAGGCGATGATGAAGGGAGAAGAGAAAGAACGGGTACGCCTGGCACGGGAGCTGCATGACGGTATAGGAGGTATGCTTACAGCGATGAAGATGAGCCTGGGTAAGGCCCGGAGCAGGTTTCCGCAGCTAAGCACGGTACCCGCGGTGGGAGATGTGATGAAGATGCTGGAAGATACGACCGCAGAGGTACGCAAGACGGCACATAACCTGATGCCGGACGTACTGATAAAGCACGGACTTGAGGATGCACTCCTGATCTATTGCGCCCGGATCAGCGCCGGAGGCGTGCTTCAGGTGGACGTTCATGTTCACCTGGAGACTGAGCAGCTTGACAAGGGCGTGGAGCTTTTCCTGTACCGTATTGCCCAGGAACTTATCCAGAATGTGGTGAAACATGCGCACGCTGATCAGGCGATCCTGCAGATCATGCAAAAGGAGGGGAGAATCAGCATTGTTGTCGAAGACAATGGTACCGGATTTGACCCGGACGAAGAGTCGGAAGGGGTAGGGCTTCAGAATCTCCGCTACCGGGTACAGGCGCTTGAGGGATTGCTTTCCGTCATGTCTGCTAAGGGCAGGAGTACGACGATCTATATCGAATTTGAGATTGAAAAGCTTATTTTAGCAGACAGTTAGTTTCAAATGCAGATAAGAATTGCCATAGCAGATGACCATCCCATAGTCATCAAAGGTTTGCTGAATGTGCTGTCTGACTATGGGGATATCTTAGTGACCGGAACCTATTCGGACGGAACTCAGTTGCTGAAGGGACTGGAAAAGAGCCTGCCTGACATATTGTTGCTGGATATCCAGATGCCCGGAAAGACCGGCGACCAGCTTGCGCCTGTGATCCTGAAAAAATATCCGAATCTGAAGATCATCACGCTGACGAACTTCGACAGCGCCCTGTATCTGACCAATATGATGTGGCGGGGAGCCAAAGGTTATATACTGAAAAGCGCGGACGAAGACGTGCTGATCCATGCCATCCGTACAGTTGCTGCCGGTGGGGAGTATATTGAGCCCACCATGCAGGATAAGCTGGGCGAAATGAGTGCAGCCCGTAAACGCAGCTTGTCGCTTAAGTCCACGTTGACAGACCGGGAAAAGGAGATACTGAGGCTTATTGTCAAAGGTCATACCTGCCCGGAAATTGCAGAAAAGCTTTTTCTGAGCACCTATACGGTAGAGAACTACAGGGTTATCATACAGACCAAAATGAACGTAAATAACACAGCGACATTGGTAAAAAAGGCGCTGGAGCTCGGGCTTACTGATTAGGCTCCATGGTGAAGTCGAAACATAAAAAAGCCCGGTCATTAACCGGGCTTTTGTAGCGAGGCCAGGGATCGAACCTGGGACCTTCGGGTTATGAGCCCGACGAGCTACCGCTGCTCTACCTCGCGATGAGGGTGCAAAGGTAATACTTCTATTCGTAACAACAATAAATCTTTTGAAATTATTCTTAAAAATGTGTCAAATGCAGTTTCTCCACCTAATTTTACACGCATGACGGCACAACATAAGGCCGGATTCGTAAACATTTTTGGTTTACCGAATGCCGGCAAGTCAACCCTGATGAATGCGCTGCTCGGTGAGCAGCTTGTTATTACATCCCATAAGGTGCAGACGACAAGGCACAGGATTGCAGGAATTCTCTCTGAAGCAGATTATCAGATCGTGTTTTCGGATACCCCCGGTATCGTAGAACCAAAATATAAACTGCACCAGAAAATGATGATGCACGTTAAGAGTGCCCTTGAAGATGCTGATGTTGCACTGCTGATGCATGATATAACATTGCCGGTTGCCGACCTGGAAGTTATCGCAGGGATGCTGAAGCTGAAAGTCCCTGTGATCCTTCTGCTGAATAAGACCGATCTGGTGAAAGATCCGAAGGAGGTAAAGCTGCTGGAGGAAACATTCCGTACACAATTCCCTGATTGGGATATATTGCCTGTTTCGGCCAGAAAACAGACCGGTACGGATCAGATCATTCCCCTCATTCTGAAATATCTGCCCGAAGCCCCCCCATATTATCCGGATGACCGTATTTCCGACCGTCCCGTGCGTTTTTTTGTCAGTGAGCTGATTCGCGAACAGATATACAATCTTTACCACGAAGAGATCCCATATCATACGGCTGTGATCATACAATCGTTTGAAGAAAAGCCGGCCCTGCATGTGATCAAGGCAGAGATCATCGTCGGCCGCGAAACGCAGAAGGTGATCATGATCGGAAAAGGGGGAAGCATGATCAAGCAGTTGGGGATTAATGCCCGGAAAAAAATAGAGGCCTTCCTGGATGCGAAGGTTCACCTGGAGCTGTTTATAAAGGTACGACCGAAATGGCGGGACAACGAGACTTACCTGCGGGAATATGGGTATAACGGATGATCCTATGGAGGACAGGTTTGACATACCTATACAGCCTGTATTTATTGACCTTGCTGAAAAATGCCGTATACAAATAGACATGCTGCGGCTTGACCGGACAGACACGGTCGTTTCCGGCAACAAATGGTTCAAGCTCATCCGCAACATTCAGGCGGCCAAATCCGGAGGATATAGCCGGTTGCTCAGCTTTGGCGGTGCCTGGTCCAACCATCTCGTGGCGATGGCCGCTGCTTCATCGGATGCAGGGTTGGGCGCCATTGGTATGGTACGTGGATTGCATGCGGCCGACAACCTTACACCATCATTGAAGCAGTGCAGGGATATGGGTATGCAGCTCCGGTTTCTTTCCCGTGAAGATTATACCCGTAAAGATGACCCCGGATTTCTGGAGCACTTGAGACAGGAATGGGATGGTGTTTATATCATTCCGGAAGGTGGTGCAAATCCGGAGGGCAGAGCGGGAGCCGGTCTGATAGCAAAATATATCCCGGATCATTACACACATATTTGTCTTTCTGTGGGTTCCGGTACCACACTGGCGGGTTTAAGGCAGGCATTGCCGTTAACACAGCAGGTTATCGGGTTTGCTCCCATGAAGGGAGGGGCTTACCTTCAGCCGCTTATTGCAGGCTGGTTATCGCCGGAGCAAAACCGGAACTGGTATTTGACAGATGATTATCATTTCGGCGGATTTGGAAAAATCACCATTCCGTTGCAGCAATGGATGCAGGATTTCTACCGGAAATACCACATTCCGCTGGATCGTGTATATACTGCAAAGATGATGTACGGCGTGCTGGATATGATACAACAGGGATGTTTTACCGAAAAATCTTCCGTCTTGTGCATTCATACAGGAGGACTTCAGGGGAATACAGGGATGAGGATTGAGGATTGAGGGATGAGGATTGAATTTCATCTCTCAATCCTCATCCCTCAACAAACAAAATAGCGGCGTACAAGGTTTGCATCTCTTGTTTTCGTTACTTTGTAGCCGTCATGAAAATATTCGTTACCTGCTTTAGTCTCCTTTTCCTGTCACTGTTTGCGGGGGCTGTTCCCGACAGCAGCGGATTGCGTGTCAGCCTGCTTACCGTTGGCCCGGGACATGATGAAATATATGAGCCGTTCGGGCATACCGGTATCCGGGTCATTGATACACTCAATGGTACAGATCTGGTATATAGCTATGGCAGTTTCAACTACAGCGAACCGAATTTTGAGCTGAAGTTCATGCGCGGCAAGTTGCTCTATTATATGTCCGTATCGTCTTTCCGGAGTTTTATGGAAGAGTATGAATATACCCGGAGGAAGGTGGAGGAGCAGGAGTTGTTGCTCCAGGCCTCCGAAAAGCAGGATATCGTTGGCTTTTTACAATACAATTTGCAACCGGAAAATAAGTACTATAAATACGATTTCCTGTTTGATAATTGTGCCACACGTGTAAGAGATGTTTTTCCCAAAACCTTCGATACAGTGTTTCAGTGGGGGGCTGCATTGCCGCCGGATGCGCGTATTACGTATCGCCAGATCATCAACCAATACCTGTATGTGGAACATTTTGCCCGGTTTGGTATTAACATACTTTTGGGATCGAGGATTGACCGGGTGATGAGTAGTGAGGATGCTATGTTCCTGCCGGATTTTCTCCGTGACGGACTTGAGGGGGCAACCTTGTCGGGTAAGCCGGTCGCCGGACCTGTTACCTTATTACTTGATGGTTCGGATTCCGTGTCTGCAGGAATAAATGGTGGATTTCTGATTACACTGGCGGTGATGTTGCTTACGTTTGCGGGGCTGACAGTAAGGCGTTTACGTTTGCTCGGGCGGATCATGCAGGCGCTCGTGCTACTGGTGACGGGATTGCTTGGCTGCCTGATACTGGTGATGTGGCTGGGTACGGATCATCAGTCCTGCCAGGAAAACCTGAATGTGCTGTGGGCTTTACCTACCAGCTTATTGCTTGTGTTCCGCAGGCGTCGTGCCGGGCGGTACGCCGCGATCGCGATCCTCCTGCTGATCGTATCTTTTGTTTTACATATACTACGGGTCCAGGAATTGCCGCTATTGGAGTTATGGCCCTGGTTGCTTTCGCTGCTGATGATTTATGGCGCGATTTATAAACGCGATAAACAGGAGGGCGTAACATCATGACAGAACGTAAACAGATCAGTACAGCAGCATTTCCGGCACTTTCGTGGCAGGAGACAGGAAACGGTCCGGTATTGGTGCTGATACACGGGTTCCCGGAAAACAGTGATCTGTGGCAGCCGGTTATTCCGGCATTATCGGAACAATTCAGGTTGGTCATCCCGGATCTCCCCGGGGCCGGGGAGAGTAAAAGACCTGCAGATGCTCCGCTTACCGTAGAGCTGATGGCAGAAGCCATCCATGCAATACTGGATGCCGGAGCCATCGACCGGGCTGTTATTGCCGGCCATTCGATGGGAGGGTATACGGCGCTTGCCTTTGCGGATCTGTATCCCGGTTATGTGCAGGGGCTGTCGCTGGTGCATTCGCTGGCCAATGCGGATGACGAGGAGAAAAAAGAATCCCGGCGTAAGTCTGTGGCGCTGATCCGTAAGGGGGGGAAGGAGACATTTGTCCGGCAGATGATCCCCAACCTGTTTTCGGAATCTTTCCGGAAGGAACAGCCGGAAACCATCCATACACAGGTAGCGCGCGCGCTGCAATTACCGGATGAGGATATGATCGCTTTTTATGAAGCTATTGCAGCTCGTCCGGACCGTACTGCAGTAGTACGCGATGCGGCTTTTCCTGTACAATGGATCATCGGGAAAGAAGATACAGCTACACCCTCTGAAAAAGCTTTGCAACAGGCCGGCCTTTCTGATGTTTCCTTTATTCATGTGTATCAGGCATGTGCACATATGAGTATGCTGGAACAACCGGAACAGCTTGCCACAGACGTTGCAGGATTCGGTTTATACTGCAAAAATCGCTAACTTAGTATGTGAGTGATGATCAGGAGGCTGCTTATAGTGTTGTTTTGGTTGGTTGCCGGAGATATAGTGCCGGCAACTGCTTCGCATATTGTTGGCGGAGAAATGATGTACGAATGTCTGGGGCCGGCTGGCCCGGGGCTTACCCGTTATCGGATATGGCTTAATATATACCAGGATTGCCTGGGGGGCCATCAGGATGCTATCGGCAGCGATAATCCGGCTGTGTTTGCTATTTTTGATGGGAATGGCAGAAGAGTTCCTGTTGGGGGGGGGATGTATGATCTTGTTGATTCGCTTGCAGACGTCGCTATACCGCCTAATTTTCACAATCAGTGTGTAAATAATCCGCCATCAGTATGTCTCCGCAGAGTAACCTTTGAGCGGATATACGATTTACCTGATAACACTTCCGGATACCGTATCGTTTATCAGCGGTGTTGCCGGAATGCTTCAGTCATAAATGTTGCTAATCCGGGGAATACCGGTGCTACTTATTCCTGTTTTATACCACCGCAGCCGACTGCTGTATGTAACAGCAGTGCTGTCTTTAAGAACTACCCGCCTCAGATCATTTGCATTAACACTCCGCTTGTATATGATCATTCAGCTACGGATGCGAACGGAGATTCGCTTAGTTATGAATTTTGTGAGGCTTATATTGGAGGATCTATTAATTCACCGAAGCCCGGCGCAGGACCCGGCGCCGGCGACATACATCCGCCGCCGTATCCTCCGGTGACTTATATTGGCGGTTTCAGCGCGTTGCGTCCGATGGTCGGTAATCCGCAGATTCAGATTGATCCCGCTACGGGTATGATCACCGGAACTCCTAATCTGTTGGGCCGTTTTGTTGTAACTGTTTGTTGTAATGAATGGCGCAACGGTGAGCTCATCAATACGGTGACGCGTGAGTTTCAATTTGTGGTTACCAACTGTTCCAAGGCTGTTTTAGCAGACATTCCGCAGTTGTCTACGGAGTATAATACTTATATCGTCGAGTGCGATGGCTTTACGGTGCAGTTCAAAAACCAGAGCAGGGGCGGATTTAATTATTACTGGGACTTTGGTGCGGGGGATGAAAGGCCGGCTACATCCACGGAATTCGAACCTTCATTTACCTACCCGGATACCGGTGTCTATACAGTGAAGCTGGTGGTAAACAGGGGATCTACCTGCCCCGATAGCATCAGCCGGCTGGTGAAAATATATCCATATTTCAATGCTGATTTTGAGACGGAAGGGTTGCCGTGTCCCAAAGGGACAATGCAGTTCAATGATATGTCAAGGGCGACTTATAACCCTGTCACGGAATGGATGTGGTCTTTTGGAGATGGTAATACCTCGACAGAGCAATTTCCCGGACATGCTTATGAACAAGGTGGGGATTATACGGTTACTCTGGTGTCTAAAACGGTGAAAGGCTGTGTAGACACTGTAAGGAAAACTGTTTCGATCGACCAGTTTGTGCCATTTGCAGGGAATGATACGATCATTGTCAAAGGATCGTATCTGCGCTTTAATGCCTCCGGCGGATCGGAATACCGCTGGTCTCCCGGCACTCATCTTGATGATCCTTCGGTGCATAATCCACTTGGTTATTACCCGGATACGACAAGGCTTGATTACGTGGTCTATGTAAGAAGCGAAAATAATTGCGAAGGCTATGATACGATCAATGTATGGGTAGTCGCTCAGGGAGCGGCATTTGTACCTACCGCTTTTACACCTAACGGAGACGGCGTTAATGACGTATTTACGCCGATCGGTATCGGGTATAATGAGGTGGCTTTCTTTCGCGTGTACAACCGATATGGACAGGAAGTATATTATGCAGACCGCTTTAAAGCAGGGTGGAATGGTATGTATAAAGGACAGCCTGCCGCAGCAGGAACTTATTACTGGGTGCTGAAAATCACTGATCGTTTCGGGAAAGAAGAATTACATAAAGGCGATGTGACGTTGGTGAGGTGAATGATTAATTAGTCAATTTGAAAATGTGCTAATTTGAAAATGCTCATGTTATTATAATAACTGCATTCATTGGCTCGTTTTCAAATTGCCACATTAAATAGATCATTTCCCGGCAACATTGTCTTTGTTATCTTTGTGTCCTTATGCACATCGGCTTGTATTTCGGCAGTTTTAATCCCATTCATGTTGGTCATCTTATTATCGCTAATCATATAGTGTCTCATACGGACGTGGATAAAGTATGGTTTGTGCTTTCTCCGCACAACCCGCTTAAGGAGGCTCATAGTCTGCTGAATGAATATGACAGGTTGCACTTGGTAGAACTGGCGATCAACGAAAATCCGAAATTCCGGGCCAGCAATGTAGAGTTTCATTTACCTAAGCCTTCTTATACGATCGATACGCTCGCTTACCTGTCAGAAAAGTTCCCGCTTGAGCGTTTTTCCGTGATCATGGGTTCCGATAGTCTGCAGAACATCCACCGCTGGAAAAACTATGAATATTTGTTGCAGCAGTACGATCTGGTTGTTTACCGACGTCCCGGTTTCCCCGTTGAACAAAAAGAAGGTATGCGCCTTACAGTTGCGGATGCGCCGTTGCTGGATATATCGGCTACCTATATCCGGAATGAGATAAAGGCAGGAAGATCGGTACGCTATCTTGTGCCCGACCGGGTTGCGGATTATATTGACGCAAATCGCTATTATCTATAGGGTTAAAACGATTCAATTAGTCAATTTGAAAATGAGTATAATGATTTTGGTAATGTCCCGGATAAAGGGAGCAATGAACAACAGCGTCACCTGGAAAGGATAAATGAGCACGTGGCATGCGTTCACCACCTCATCCCCACAATCATCCGGTAATGACAATATTCTCCTGCTATGAAAATACCGTAATGATTTCAGCACGATACTGCGTACCTACAACGGCGTCATTGCGAGCGCAGCGAAGCAATCTCTCTATGATATTGGGATTGCTTCCCTCCACTCCGTTCCGCTACTATTGAAGCACTTTATAAGTTGTTTGTAATCAACACCCCTCACGTTCTCCCCTCGAAGGGAGACGATCAGCTCGTTCCCTGTCCGAAAGCCAAACGGCACAACGGTGCAAAGTCCCCCTTTGAAGGGAGCGAAGGGGGATGTGCTCTTCTTTACACTCAACTTTGTTATTATTTCTGATGATGAACTTCGTCATGCTTATTATTGTTTGGGACATCCAAATGAATACTTGCAATGACGGTTAAGCATGAGGCATTGCGCCATCCGTGATACATGCCGCTACCAGCCATGCAGACTGTCCCGAAAACCGCTTAACCTACTCCCTTTATACCGGGACATTGCCATGATTTTTGTTTACGTAACATGGGCATTCTCAAATTGACACATTCTCAAATTGTCAAATTAGTTTGATGGTTTTTCTTATCTTCATGTGAAGTATATCTTAAAATGTTCCGGCAGTTACATACCTGGCATGATATTTTATTGTAGTGAATAAAGAATAACTCTAAATAATTAAAAACAAATGTTATGGCAAACACCGGAAAAACAGTAGCTACATTGTTGATCGGCGCCGCAGTAGGGGCCGCAATAGGGTATATACTGGCAACAGACAAAGACACACGTCAGGAAAATATGGACAAGATTAAAGATCGTCTGAACCATCTGAAAGACAAATTTGCGAAGAAGGGACGGGAGCTGGAAGAAGACATCTTTAATAATTGAAAATGGAAAATGGAAAATTGAAAGTGTATGCAATTTTCCATTTTCAACTTTCAACCTTCAATTTATCTCCGTGTCTGGTAACATTTTTAGTAATTGGAAAAAACGCATCACTCAGTATATTGAGGTTCGTGTACAGTTGATAAAGCTGGGCATTATTGAACGTATCTCTAATATACTGGGTAGCTTCATTTTTGTCCTGATGGCCATGTTCCTGCTATGCCTTGTCCTGATATTTGCAGGTTTTGGCGTGGCAGAAGCTTTTTCTGCCTGGTTTGATTCCCGTATTGGCGGATATTTTGCCGCTTCCGGTGTATACGTATTGTTTATAGCCGGACTTGTATTATTTCGTAGGCCACTTTTGGTGGGCTTGTCAGGCATTTTTATCCGGATGCTTACCAGTGATGATGACGATGATGATGATTTACCCGCAGACCTGAAAAATAACCCGGATGGCGCTCTATAAAAAACAAAAAATAAATAGTCTTGCGGCGTTAAAGCGGGAAAAATTCAGGTTACGCCATGAACTGGGACAAATGTCTGCTGCCGGCTTGCTTTCTGCAGATGATCTTTCCGGTGCGGAGAAGAAACAGGAGGAAAATGCTGATCCCGGCTGGTTTGATCTGGTGTCGGGTATTTTTACCTCGCGTACTACGCTGGATAGTCTTTTCGCTTTAGGGTTGCCGTTGCTCCGTTTTTTTCCTCAAAAGACCCAGAAAAATTTCCTTCGTGCTTTTGTCCGTGAATTCTTTGGCGGCTATCTTAAGTGGAAAGGAGTATCGCTGGGATTCAAGGTGATAAGATCCTTACTCCGGAAGAAGGATTAGTTAGTTATGAATGATGAGTTATGAATGATGAATTAAACTAATAATTCATCATTCATAACTCACCCTTGGTGCAGTGCAATGACCGGTATGTTGCTTGATCGTGTTACGGCTTTTGTCTGGCTTTTGTGGAACAGCTTCGCCAGCAATGAATATTTATGCGGGATCATGATCAGCCAGTCCATCTGGTACTCTGTTACGAAGTCCCGTATTCCTGCTTCAATGTCCGCATGTTCCTGTATATGATATGTTGGTTGCAACACGGTCAGCTGTTCCCGCAGGTATATTTCTTCTCCCACATCCTTTGCCGTATTACCTGTATTGATATGGAGTATGTGCAGCTTTGCCCGGGTCGCTTCTGCTAAACGCTGCATTTGCTTTACCGGCAAGCCGCCACCCTGTGTTACATGCTTCAGGTCGCTGGCCAGGCAAATATTTTTCACAGGTGCATAGCTCCTCCCAGCGGGTACGCCCATCACAGGTATGTTGAGGTTTTTCAGGGCATTGACCAGGTTGCTGCCCATCCATCCCGGCACATCGTCGCCGCTGTTGCCCATCACCACCACCAGGGGAGGGGCCGTTTCGGTGTATTCCCTCAGGCAGTCTACAATATCCCCGTACATGATCTTCCGGTTGATCTCCAGGCCGGGGAAGTCTGCCTGCAATTGGCGTGTGTAAGATGTCATGCGCTCTTCGGCTATTTCCCGGCTTTCGTCTACCGGAATGACTGGCATAGGCGTATCGCTGAACGTTACCGGGATAACAAACGAATGTAATAACGTAACAGAGGCATTCAGGTCCTGTGCCAGATGGCAGGCATATTGCATGGCATTATTAGCTACATCTGAAAAATCGGTAGTGGCAATGATATGGTACATAATCCGTGGATTTTCTTGTGGAAAGGTAAAAATAATCCCTGGATTTTAAAATGTGATAAGCACATTCTTCACATTAAACACATTTGCCACATTCAACCGATGGTAAAAAAATGCCAGCCTGGGGAGAATATCCCCGTTATTCCTATCTTCACACCCTGAAAATGAATGTGTATGAAACGCATGATCTGCCTGTGGGTATTGCTCGTTTTTATGACGAACCGTTTAGCTGCCCAGGATGACCTGTTTGGAAACCTTACGGAAAAAAAGCCGGTGCGTAACGGTTTTGTGATCGGTGCCAATGGTACTTTCGATCTGCCGGGAGGGGATATGGCCAGTCGTTTCGGCACCAGCTACCGGATCGGCCCCTCACTTTTATATAAAACCAGGAGCAACTGGATGATCGGTGTCAAAGGAGATTTTATTTTTGGCAACCGCATTCGTGAAGACTCCCTGATGATCAATATCAGGACATCGGAAGGTGCGTTTATTGATAAAGGCGGTCTGCTGAAAAATGCCGGTGTATTTGAGCGTGGATTCCTGGTGGGCGTACAGGCCGGGAAGATCATTAATTTCGGCTCCGCAAAATCCGATAACGGATTATTTCTTATGACCGGGGTAGGTTTTATTCAGCACCGTATCCGTATTGTAGACAAGAACGATGATCTGTATCAGATTGCGGGTGAATATAAAAAAGGTTATGACCGGCTTACCAATGGGTTGTACATAGAGCAGTTTGTGGGGTATAATCATTTTTCATCCAATGCGCTTATCAATTATCATATCGGCCTGAATATTATGGCTGGCTTTACAGAAGGCCGCCGGGATTATCTGTATGATGTGATGAGGCCCGATGCAGGTTCGCGGATAGATATATTGTTCGGTATCCGTGGCGGGTGGTATATTCCGATGTTCCGTCAGAAATCTGAGGAGCTGTATTTCTGACGACGCCGGGCTTTTTTTCACTGATCCGTATGATGCGCCGTTATTTTATTGAGGTGACGTATGATGGTACTGCGTTTCATGGTTCGCAACTGCAGGGCTTACTGCCTACTGTTCAGCTGGCCCTGAATCAGGCGCTCACTACCTTGCTGCGCATCCCTGTTGCTTCGTTCGGAGCAAGCCGTACGGACGAAGGAGTTCATGCCTTATCCAACTTTTATCATTTTGATACGGAGCTGTCACTCCACCCTCAGTTCCGCTACAAGCTGAATGCCTTGCTGCCGTCATCGCTCGCTGTGAAAACTGTATCTGAAGCCGTTAGTATGGAAGTGAATGCCCGGTTTTCTGCAGAAGCACGGCAGTACCGCTACCGGATCTACAGGCGCAAAGATCCGTTCCGCTTTCACCGTGCCATGTATTTTCCATTCCGTGCAGACCGGGAAGCGCTAGACCGGACAGCGGAGATCATCAAAGTATATACGGATTTCGAAACATTCTCCAAGCGTAATGCGCAGTCGAAGACATTCCTTTGCCGGATTGATGAATCGTTTTGGGAGCAGCGTGAAGACGAGCTTCATTATGTGGTGCGTGCCAACAGGTTTTTGCGCGGTATGGTGCGTGGTCTGGTAGGTACGCAGCTCCGGATCGCGCGCGGACATGGTACACCGGATGATTTTCGCCGGATCATCGAAGCGAAAGACTGTACCCGTGCGGATTTCAGCGTGCCGGGATACGGTTTATACCTCGAAGAGATACGTTATCCGCAAGGGGCGCTGACAGAGCTGGAGGTAGGCTGATCGCACCTGATCTGCTGTTCCTTATCCTTGAAGAATCCGTAGGAGATCGTCTCCGGTGGGGAAATACAGGCATGACAATGACAGCGTAAATATTCAGCGTTAACGCTTATGTGTTTAGCGGCCGGGTGTAGTTGATACACCCGGCCGCTTTTGATTTACGGGAGCAGGCTGCTTCCGTGTTATTATCAAATTGTTTTCTAACGGAGCCGCTTCCGGAGCAAGAGAAAAAGATAATACAGGGGCAACGATCAGATAACACCATACGACCAATTTTGCAATCGGTATACAGCTATCCATATAGCTGCTTCCTTAACCGGTAAAAAATACAACTGCCATGAAACAAATGAAATTATTTTTTCTTTCCGGACTGTTCCTGCTGGCAGAGATGCATACCGGCCGGGCGCAGCAGGTAATCTGGAATTTTACTGCAGCCAATCCTTCCACCAATACATTGACCAATTGTACGGTATCCGGCATCACCGGTGGAGGTGGGAGCAGCTTTGGCATTAACAGTACATCTGTATCATCCGGGTATGCCGGAGTGACCGGTGGTAATAACGCATGTATAATATACAGCCAGTCGTCAACAGGAAGTGCTTATTTTGAATTTACCATTACGCCTGATGCCGGGTATACTGTTTCTGTTACCGGCATCACCCTGGGCACCCGTTCTACTGCAACCGGACCGGGGAATGGTGCTATCAGGTCAAATGTAGACGGATATGCATCAAACTATGGAATGATTGTGCCTATGGCAAGCGGAACGAGCTGGATGTTACGTACTCCTGCATCTCTCAATCCCATCACTGGCGCCGCAGGTACCGCAGTTACTGTGAGAATATACGGGTATGGTACAAATACCAGTTCCAATTCGTCTTCATCTCCTAACTGGCGGATAGATGATCTGCAGGTAACAGCCGCAGTGACAAATATAGTATGCGTATCAAGCTCAGATACGCTTAAGGAAACCATCTGCGATAATCAATTGCCTTATATTTGGAATGGTATAACGGTACCGGCAGGAGGTACAGCCGTAGCGCGGGATACCTTCACCAATGCTGCCGGATGTGACAGTATATTAACGCTTGATCTTATCGTTAACCAGACATCATCCACCGATGATAATCTCGTGATCTGCAGTAATGAATTGCCTTACACCTGGAACGGCATCATGGTAACAGGCGGAGGTGCTGCCGTGGCACGGGATACGTTTGTTAATGCGGCCGGTTGCGACAGTATCGTAACGCTTAATCTTACCGTTAATCAGACATCCGCGTATACCGAAAGTGTGGTGATATGCAGCAATGAACTTCCTTATACCTGGAATGGCAATACCGTAATACAGGGCGGACCGGCAGCGGCTGTCTATACCACCCTGAATAGCCTGGGATGTGATAGTGTGATAACGCTCGATCTTACCGTCAGCCCTGCGAGCGAGACAACCGTGGGACTGACTATCTGTACTGATCAACTGCCGTTTGTGTGGCATGGCACCTCCCTGACGCAGGGCGGGGTAGCGGTGGCCACACACAAAGAGCAGAACAGTCTGGGTTGCGATAGTACCGTAACCCTAAACCTTACCGTTGAGCAGGTGGTTGTGCCCGAAGTGTATATCACCGCTACGCCAGGACATGAGATATCGCCGGGCAGATCCGTTACTTTTGCCTCATGGGTTACCAACTCCGGCGTTAATCCAACTATTATATGGAGAAAGAACGGTGAGCAGGTTGGGACGAGCAATATTGCCTATACCGACAACGATCTGCAGGATGGAGACTCGATAACCTGCACCGTATACAGCAGTATTTTTTGTGCAAGACCCGACAGTGTTGTCAGCAAGCCGATCATTATAGCCGTTACAAATGTAACGGGTATTACAGGGATCGATGCAGCAGGCAGTAAGCTCCGGTTGTATCCCAACCCGAACAATGGTATGTTTATCATAGAAGGAACCGTGTCCGGTGAGAATGCTTCTGTAGAGATCATCGATCAGACCGGTAGGGTAGTATGCCGGTATGCAGATGTGTCTGCACCCGCGGGGAAGTTGCATCTGCAGGCTGCACCAAAGGATTTGCCGGCAGGTATATATTTCGTACGTATAAACTCTGACCGGCAGGTACAGACGTTGCGTTTCGTAACTGTAAAACAATAGGGTTTCCATTTAATACACGCCTCCTTTAGCCAAACAGGGTTGCCCATTAGGAGCAACCCTGTTTTTTTGTAAAATCCGTCCGTAGGGGCAACCCTTGCGGTTGCCCTCATGCGGTTGTTTTATTTGGGCGGGGGAAACCCCGCCCCTACGCGGTTACCCCGGTTGATTATTTATACAGGATTTTTTAAAAAATTATATATTTATAGAGAAATAAACATGGCTTTGTATGAATGCTGAAAGTATAAAACGTGGTACGCTGTATCTGGTAACAGTTGGGCTGGGTGCTGTATTGGTATGGCAACTGGCCTATTTTATTCCCGGGTTCCTGCTGGCCGTCACAATGTATATTCTTTTGCGGAATATTTACTTCAGGCTGATCATTAATTATA
>JBBCJI010000012.1:0-28563 GCA_037190845.1 Flavipsychrobacter sp.
GCGTATCGGTACAGAAGTTGCCGGAGCTACGTATGCCTGGAATACCGGAACCACTACTCCCTATACCTCTGTAAGCAGCACGGGTTCGTATATACTGTCGGTAAATCTGGAAGGCTGTGTGGTACATGATACGATAGAGGTTACGGCCATGCCTTATCCGGTTATAGATCTGGGTGGTGATCGCGATATCTGTCCAGAGCAGACGATCGTGCTGGATGGTTCTTATGGTACGAACAGTGTGTACTCGTGGAACACGGGTGAAGATGAGGCGGCTCTGGCTGCTACATCAGCGGGTGTGTACGGTGTAGTGATTATTACGGAGCATGGTTGTGTGGGTGGAGACACAGTAGTGCTGAGTTTTTATCCCAAACCCACAGTATCGCTGGGGCCAGATACGACTGTATGCGAAGAGACTCCGCTGGTGCTGGATCCGTGGCGTATCAACGCAGACTCGTTAATCTGGCCGGATGGTTCTGTAGCGCCTGTATTTACGACTCCTTATGGAGGCGAGTTTATCGTCACGGCTGTCAACAAGTGTGGAAGTGTCCGTGATACGATTCTTGTAAAGGATATCTATTGTAATATCTGGATTCCGGAAGCATTTACGCCTAATGGCGATGGCCTTAATGATATTTTCCGGCCGGCCGGTAACCTGGGCAGAATAGAATCACTTGGCCTGAGTGTATATAATCGCTGGGGAGAAAGGATTTTTCACACACGTGATAAAAACAAAGGATGGGACGGTACGTTGAACGGAGCCCAGTCGCAGTTGGGTACTTATCTCTATCTCCTGCAGTACGAATGGGATGGAAAGCAGCATGAACAAAAAGGCACATTTCATCTGATCCGCTAAACTGGCTGGATTGGGAAAAACATAAAAATGTTTTGTGACTGATGACGATCAGGATCACAGTTCTGTCACTATGGATTCCGGTATTTTATTATTAACCTCTAAAGAGTGATGTTTCATGAAAAGGATTGCTATTACATTAAGTACATTGCTGTTCCTCTCTGTGCCGGTCTGGTCACAGATAACGGGCCCTGCCACATTGAGTGTTGGGCAAAGCGGCACCTGGACATTGAATAATGCGGCAACGTTCAATCCATACACCTGGTCGCCTGATGAGATGCTGCAACCAGCAAACGCCAACCTGACAGCAACCTCTGTAAGTGGTGGAAAATTTGGAGCAAATACAACTATGACGGTTGCCGATTATCCGTCTGTCTGGTTTGATCCGGTTGCCAACCGGTGGTTTGCATTTACAATTACCCGTGGGGTAACGCCAGGTGCAGACGCAACGTTGTATCGTCTTGATCTTGGTTCTGATCCCACACCACTGAATACTAACGCAGCAAATGCAGTGACGGCATTTAATCTCACAACATTAGGTTTGCCGTCGTCAATTTCAAGTCACGGCGGAACCGGTGTTGGAGAAGTGGTACATGCAGTGGTTTACGACCCCTCAAGTCAGGAATGGCATTTGTTCTGGTACAGAACGGGGTATGGGGATCAGGGAAATAAATTTTTGATCTATCGTCTTGATTTTGGCACGTCATTAGCCAATACGCCCGCTACAGCTACCGCTCTTGACGCTACAGCAACCTCCGGAGGAGGAATAGTTGGAGGCCAGGTTGCTCAGAGTAAGTTTGTACGCGCTGATAATGGAGATTTCATATTGTTTATAGGTAATCGTTGGGGAGGCCCGATTAGAGCAAATTTTGGTAATAATATTAAAAACCTGACCCCTCAAATGGGTCTATTAGTCACAACAGTTACTCATGGTACAGGCGTTGGGGCTGCTGTAGGCCGGTCATCAGCGATAGACGTGGTTAAGCAGGACGGAAAATGGTATCTTTTCTGCTCGACTACCGATGCTTCAGGTACAAGTGGTAATGAATTGTGGCGCTATGATTTTGGTTCTGATATTGGAGGTAACTATACTCGTGTTACCGGACTGGGTAGCCTGCCCGGCTCGAACCATTGGGGGCTGCAGATTATACCTTCTTCATGCGGAGACCAATTTTATGGTTTCATCAATAGTCGCGGCAGCATTTACAGGCTGAATTTTGGCGCTGATCTTGAATCTACCCCTACAAATATGCTCATCGGTACACCAAGTCAGAATGGTCTGCCGGCAGCGGCAGATAATAGCGGTCTGTTTGCATATATATATGGCGACAGCCTGTATGCAGTAATGGGAGGCGCCGGCACCAACGGGATTTATTCGATGCGTTTGCCTTATAATACGGGTAACCAGACACTGACTAACGGTAATTCCTTTACGCATACATACACTGCTACCGGAACATATGAACTGACGGCAGGAGTAAATCTTCATGGTGGCGGAGCTTCCATGTATTGCCACACAGTAACGGTAGTACAGTCAGGACCTCCTGTGCCGGGAACATACAGCGCGGCCCCCACCCCTGTATGTCAGGGTCAGCAGACGGTGTTATATACGGTTCCGACGGTAAGTGGCGCAACAGCTTATCACTGGCATTATACAGGCAGCGGCGCTACGTATACCTCCTCTACCACGACTTCGTCGAATGTATTGTCATTTAGCGGTAGTGCCACCGCAGGTACACTCCGTGTGTGGACAGTTGATAATGCCGGGGACAGCAGCTTTGCCTCCCGTGATACAGCGATTGTTGTAAATATACAACCGAGTGTGAGTATCAATCCTGCAACGGTCACTATTTGCGCAGGTCAGAGTGCAACATTGACAGCGAGCGGCGCAACAACCTATAGCTGGTCACCCTCCGGTGGTACCAATGCTGCGGCTACGGTGAGCCCTGCTTCCACTGCTACTTATACGGTGACGGGTACAAGCAATGGTTGTTCTGCTACGGCATCACGTGATGTTACCGTTAATGCACTTCCTGTAGTGAATATCTCTCCTGCAACGGTTGAGATATGCGTGGGAGAGAGCGCTACCCTGACTGCGAGTGGTGCTGATACGTATGTGTGGACGCCTGCACTGGGTAACGCAGCGACTATTAATGTATCTCCTGTAGCAACCACGCCCTATACTGCAGAGGGGACGAATACAGCTACGGGTTGTAAGAATACGGCTATACGTACTGTGACGGTAAATCCGCTTCCGGTGACGCAGGTAACAGTTTCAGGTGGCATTACTGATGTGTGTGCAGGAGACAGCGTTTTACTCACTGCTTCAGGTGTTAATTACAATTATCAGTGGCGGAATGCTAATGCTGTAGTAGGTACAGGTCTTCATTATGTTGCATATACTTCAGGTAGTTATTATGCGATAGCTACAGACCCGGCCAGTGGCTGCTCGGACACTACGCAGGATGTGGAGATCCGGGTATATGATCGTCCGGTGGTATCCCTGCCTCAGGGAGATACGTCCTTCTGTATAGGAGGTCTTGTTGTTCTGGATGTGCATAGCCAGGATACAGGGCTGACGTATGTGTGGAAGCGGGATGAGGTTGTGGTGCCGCTGGCTACTGCCGACTTCCTTGAAGTTGATGAAACGGGTGTTTATAAGGTAATCGTCGGACGTGCCGCCGTTTCGGCCTGTGAAGACAGCACGAATGAAGTGGCGGTAACGGTTCATGACCTTCCGGTAGTTAATGTTACCTGGGACGGAATAGAGCTACATGCAACGCCCGGATATGCTTCCTATCAATGGAGTACAGGCGGACAGGGTATCCCCGGAGCGACAGATTCTGTGTTTACGCCATCCACCAATGGTGGATATAGTGTAAAGGTGATAGATGTGAATGGTTGTGAAAACACTTCTTCTGTCCAGAATCTGACGGATGTGGGAGTACTGAATGTATCTGTTCTCACAGCAGATGCACTGGATATATACCCTAATCCGTCGTCCGGAGTTGTGTATATAAAATCCCCGGTGCGTGTGGATGTAATGCTGTTCACCGCTGATGGCCGTTTGCTGCAGCGTATTACAGAAGCACATCAGGTAGATCTTGGTGGTTATGCTGATGGCATGTATCTCCTGCGTGTTATGGATGAGAATGGACTTCCTGTACGTAATGAAAGGGTAATTAAGAAATAGTATACAGTACAGTGCCCCGGAAGTAATATATGCTTTCGGGGTACTGCTTTCGGATTAATGGTAAAAAAATAAACGAACATAATGATTTCGATCTTCCGCTTTTCTGCTTTAATAACTGCATTGTTTCTGTCCGCGACATCGTATGCCCAGTCGTCGGGCTGGTTTACTCAGGTCTCCGGCTCCTCGTCGGGTCTTTCGGTAAATGATGCGATCCAGGCGTATCCCGGTGTTGTGGATATAAATAATGATGACTACCCGGATCTGGTTACACTTCATATTCCATTTACGGGTTCTCTTTATACGGAGCGTAAGCCTATGATGATTCATCTGAATATCCAGGATCCGGGCAGCAATGACCCGAAAGCCCGAAAGTTTATCGATGTAACGCCTCAATCCGGAGTTCATACAATCCCGGGAGATACAGGTTTTCATGCAAATTGTTTCACACTCGCTGATTTCAATAATGACGGAAACGTGGATCTTGTAACGGGAAATTTCTATCACCGCAAGGAGCAATACGCATATTTGAATGACCGCTGTCAGGTTTTTTTAGGTGACGGGACAGGCAAGTTTACCTATAAGTCGGGTCATGGTCTTGGTGCGATCGGCTTGCGTAATATTCGTTCGCTGACGGCATTGGATTATGATAAAGATGGGAATCTGGATCTGTTTATCGCAACAACTTATGAAAATGTATCGGCGGGTACTGTTGATCATGGATATCTTTTAAAAGGAAACGGAGACGGAACATTCAGCAACATGACGGATGTGAGCGGTATCGGCGCTATGCCGGAGGCCATGTACGGATCCTCATCAACGGATTATAACAATGACTGCCTTCCTGATATATTCACGGCTCCGTATTGTCGTAGCGCAGGTAAGGTGATGAAGAATAATGGGGACGGCACATTCACGGATATGGCCGCAGCTTTAGGTTATAATCTGGAGCGTACGGGGGCCGGCCAGCGTTCGTGTACGTTTGCGATCACTCCTGAGGATGTGAATAATGACGGTTATATGGATCTCTTCTTTGCGGTGGTACACGGCGGCAATACACCAGGGCAGTTCCGCTCCACAATAGGCATCAATAAGGGCCCGGATCATAATTATGCGTTTGATATCCGGGAGGATTTTCTACCGGTTGCTTCACCCGCGAGCGCTCACCGGGGTGATATGAAAGGAGTTTTCGTGGATTTTGAGAATGACGGGTTGAAGGATCTGATCATGGCACAATATGTATACGCTCCGGCTACGGACCGTACTTACTTCTGGCATCAGCAGTCGGATAACAGCTTCAAAGACGCAACGTCGGCCTTGGGATTGTTGGTTCCGGAATTGAAGAGCACGACATTCCTGGAGACATTTGACTATGATCTGGATGGAGATGATGATCTGCTGATAACGCCTAACGGGAATACGATTGCCTTGTGGAAGAACACGGTTGGCCAGGATAAGAACTGGATTGCAGTAAAACCCATCGTATTGACAAGTGGCATCAATATGAATGCAATTGGCGCGCGCATTCATGTTTATTACGATGGTAAGATACAGATGCGTGAAGTGATGGCAGGTCGTGGTATGCATGTAGGCCAGCAACCGTTTATCCTCAACTTCGGTCTGGGAGATGTGACAAAAGTAGACTCTGTCGTTATCAGATGGCCGGATGCAAATTGTACCCGTTCTACATTATATAATCCTCCGGTCAACCAGATTGTTACCGTAAACAGTTTTCCTACAGGAGTGGAAAGGGTGGAGCCTTCCGGTTATGACGTGAAGGTATTCCCGAATCCCACTTCCGGGTATGTGGTGGTGCAAGGTGCTGGTCTTGTAGCCGGAGTCCGGATGGCAAAGTTGCTGGATGTAACCGGTAAGGGCATTGACATAAAACACAGTACGAGCGATGGCGACAAGCTGATCTTCGATCTGGCACCATTACCGGAGGGGATTTATTTTATTCATATAACGGATACGGAAGGACAGACGACGACACATAGCGTGATAAGAAAATAATGACACGTGCAGGGGCAACCCTTGCGGTTACCCCTACACAAATGTGGGTATCATAATCCTTACCGAAGTACCGGTAGCTGCGCCTGTTTCATCTTTCAGGTCAGTGTAAGTAACCAGTATCTGATCGTTGATGTTTTTACTGATGAGCTGTAATCTCTTTTTGGTGGCTTCGGTAGAGAAGCTGTTGTAATTATAATTAGCAGCCTCACGGATTTCAGCAGCTTTTTTCCTTCCGATACCATTGTCCCGGATGATGCAGGCGATATATTCATCGCCGGGAATTAATTGAAAAATGATGCTTAACTTTTTTTCGCCTTCCTTGTGGAGTAATCCGTGTTTAATGCTATTTTCCACGAATGGCTGGATGATCATGGGCGGTATATGAATGTATCCTTCATCCACTTCTTCATCCATAATGATTTCATAGCTGAAGTTTTCCTGAAAACGCATTTTTTCGAGTTCAAGATATTTTTTAAGAATATCCGTTTCTGTAGAGAGCGGGATGGATTTTTTGCCGGATACATTTAGTATCAATCGCGTGAGTGTAGCAAAGTTAGACAGCTGTTCATTAGCGTCATTCTTATTACCCCACATAAACATTTCCTGGATCGTGTTCAGGCTGTTGAATATAAAATGGGGGTTCATCTGGCTTTTCAGTGCCTTTAGTTCACTTTCGTTCAGTGCTTTTTCATACTGAAGTTTTTCTATGATGCGCCGGTGTGCTTTTTTTCTGTTGCGGATACGATTTCGAATAATAATAATAATAAGTAAAGACAGCGCTGTTATGACACTAATAATAAACCATAACTGAAACCACCAGGGTTTATTAATGATAAAGGAAAAGGTAATTTTGTTGGTTGCCATCAGACCTGTTGAAGTCTGAGCGACAGCTTCCAGTCTATATTTTCCCGGAGGGAGATAGGAAAAGGATATAGTATTCTGTCCCGGCGGGTTTACTTTCCAGTTGGTATCAGCGCTTCCGCTCAATAGTCTGTATCTGAAAAATACCCGGCCGGCATCGTAGTAATACAGCCCGGCGAGGTTAAATTGCAGGCTGTTCTTTTGCCATGGCAGTGATGCGTTGTTGTATATCGTATCTGAGGAGTTCACGATCACGGAAAGCAGGTATTGCCGTGGTAAGGGCGATTCTTTTCCGGACGTGTTTATCCGGGTAATATAAATTCCTTTTACAGTGGAGATGTAAAGTTTGTCTTGTAGTTCCAGCAGATCATATACCTGTGTCCCTTTTACCGGAGGTAGCGTATGTATGCTGACGAACCTTCCCTGCTCCATGTCATAAAGCTGAATATCTTTCTGCCCTAATATCCAGAGATGACTGCCTGATTTTTTCAGTTTCAGTACAGATGCGGAAAGCAGACCCTCTTTAGTATCCAGCTGCCGGATCACTTTCCCATTCTTTAATACCAGAATACCGTTGTTTAAGGTGCCCGCGTATACCTTATCCTTATAGCGGATAAGACTATAAGCATGGATTGGGGCATTGTTAAACAATATTTCATCGGTCATATCTCCCGTATATACGTACAATCCGTTACTGATCCCTGCATACAACGTTTTCTGACTTTCTAAATAGCAAAGTGTACGTATCCTCTTACCCTGTATGTGCTGATATGTGCCATTCATGTTGTCATAACTAAAGTGAGACTGGATTATATCGGGTGGCGGTTGCGTGTTGCTGCTGTCCGGTGGAAGTATATGATGCCCCATAGCAATCATTCCCTGATGAGTAGCGAATACACTGTAACCATCTACCCGGCAGGCATCCAACAGATTGCCGCCAACAGGGATATAACGAACAATGCGGAATTGTTTGTTCAGTACAGCAATATAATTCTGCCCGTATATAAGCAGGTAGTCTCCGGAAAGAAAACCACCGGTTATTGTTTTTGTTAGCGGAATAGTGAGCTCGGGTTTAAATCCGGATGTGTCTGATATCAGCAATTCTCCATGTATTGTAGCAGCAATGATTTTTCCCCCGAACGTGTCAAGATGACTGATTCGTTTTCCTTTTTCAGCGAATGCTGTATACAGCTCCCATTCCGGTTTTCGTTTTTTCAGTAATAACCCGTGAATAGATGAGGCACCCCAGGTATTTCCTTCTTCATCCGTTATAATATCTCTGAGTATGAGGTTGCGGATCGTATCTGTGCTGTCGGACCTGAAGCTTTGTTTCCAGGTATGTATCCAGATGTGGTCGCCATTTCGGGATGCTCTCAGGAAAGGTGTACTGTCTCCGAGGTAATTTATTCCCGCGTGTATCAATTCGTCTCCTTGAATATTGAAATGAGAAAAATAGCTGGAGGGGATTTCGCCCTTTAGCAGGATTGCTGTTTCGTTTGCATTAATAATCGCGTTATAATCACTATTTACACTGTTCCTGAATCGTTTCAATTTTCCGTTTTGATATTTCAGGACATATTTTTTGTTATCAGTGGCGATTAGTATAAATACCGATTTCCCGTCTGTAAAGATATCCCGGTAGATACCGGAAGATGTCCATATCACTTCAGGAGTGGTATTGATGATCCGGTACCGGCGCCGGTTGATATCATAAATGAAAAACCCTTTGTTGGAAGAGGCAAAAAGTGTATCCCCCATAACGACAAAAGGTGAAAGCCACAGGTTCGGAATGTCGGTCTCCAGTAATTTCATTCGTTCTCTGTCAATATAGAAAACCTGTCCGTTAAAATTCCGGCACCAGATTCTTCCCTGGCGATCTTCTATAAGGTTTGCCGTTCCCAGCAGTGATTGTTTCGGATGATAATAGGAAGTGAAAGATATACCATCATATCTGGATATGCCCAGCTCATGTCCGATCCACACAAAACCTTTGCGATCCGGCAGGATATCATAGACTTGCTCTGACGGCGTATTGTCTACAGGCTGAAACCCGTACTCAGCAGGCGTTTGGGCATAAATATTGCCGGATATGAGTAGAGTCTGGTACACTACTACGTATATCCATAGTTTTATGCTGTTCATATCCGCACCTGACTGATAAGTTCTTCAAATGCCTGCTTACGTTCCCGTGCCACCGGTATCGTATCATTGTTTTCGATTTTCAGGTAAACACCCTGATGTCTGATATATTGCCGGATATATTGGATGTTGACGATATAGGAACGGTGTACCCTGAAAAAGCGATTATCTCCGCTAAGTATTTCTTCAAATTCTTTTATCTTTTTGCTGATCAGTAATTTCTGTTTTTGTGTGATCACATAAGTATAAGACCCTTCTGCTTGCAGATAAACGATATCTGCTACGCTGACGAATGAAAGGCCGTCTGCTACAGGTAATGCAATCTTTTGTATTTGGTTGACCCGCAGATTTTCTTTCAGAATGTTCACCCGTTCTCCGCTGCCATTTTGGTGATGCATCCTTTCTGCCTTTTCCACGGCAGTTTTCAGTTTGCTTATCTGGAGCGGTTTCAGCAGATAATCAATAGCAGACACCTCAAATGCCTTCATTGCATACTCGGAATAGGCAGTTGTAAAAATGATCTCGAAGTCCGGTGTCTCAAAATAATCCAGTAATTGGAATCCGTTTTGTTCCGGCATTTCCACATCAAGGAATATCAGGTCAGGTTTTTGTTTATGAATAATACGCATAGCGCCCGGCACATCCGATGCGGGAGCCAGCACGTCCAACTGCGGGCAATGTTCCTTCAGCAGATTGTAAAGCGAATTGCACGCTGCGGGCTCATCATCAATAATTAATGTTTTCAGCATCTGTAACAAAGGTAAAAACATCACTGTTGTTAAAAGTACCGTTTATGAACTCAAAACCGCAGCTCATGGATTTTATTCAGGTTCTGTTGCGTTGCTGATAAATATTTGTATAAATAACGGAAAATGTAAATTATGATGAAAAGAAAATTACGCTATCTAATATTACTTGCATTGTTACCTATGGCTCATATTACAGTGGGTCAGGTAACGGATACCAGTGCGCAATGGACATGGGTAGGTGGCAGCGATGTTGTCAATGCCGCCGGAGTTTATGGAACTCAGGGCGTATCCGCTCCCGGTAATATCCCCGGCGCACGTACCAACTCCATGTTCTGGACGGATACTTCCGGTAATTTTTGGCTGTTTGGAGGAGATGGATTGGATGGATACGGTAATCCCACGAATCGTCTGAACGACCTGTGGTTGTATGACCGGACGGCCAATCAGTGGATCTGGAAAAAGGGGTCTGATACATCCGGCAAGAACGGCATATACGGTACATTACGTGTAGCGGCAGCCAACAACAGACCGGGAGGAAGAAGTCATGCTATTACATGGACAGACAAATCCGGCAAGCTATGGCTGTTCGGAGGAAGCGGGTATGAGGCAACGGGCAGTGTGGCCGCCAATCTGAATGACCTGTGGCGGTATGATCCGGTTACTAATGAATGGACGTGGATGTCGGGGGCAACTGCTTCCGGGCAACGTGGTAATTACGGTACACAGGGCGTATCTGCCGACACTACAGTGCCTGGCGCCAGGAACTCTCCTACCGGCTGGACGGATGCAGCAGGTAATCTGTGGCTGTTTGGCGGTAATGGTTTTGGGGTTACTACCACTGCAGGTAATATGAATGATCTATGGATGTATAATATTTCTACCAATCAATGGGTATGGGTCAATGGACTGAACGGTATAAACCAGTTTGCAAATTTTTCCGGGGGGACGCCGGGGAGCCGCCAGGGAGCTGTAGCCTGGCCTGATGGTACCGGTAATATATACATGTTTGGGGGAACCGGTTTTGTGCAGTCGGGCGGCGCCAACCGGTTAGGCGACCTCTGGAAATATAACCCTGTCGCCAATACCTGGTCTTTTATCAAAGGGGCCACAACTACTAACGCAATTGGTGTATATGGTACCCACGGTGTTCCTGATGCAGGAAACCGGCCAGGATCAAGGGCTGTAGCCACGGTTTGGACGGATGTAAATGGCAAATTCTGGTTGTTTGGCGGACTTGGCATTGGTTCTTCATCAGGTGACGGTCGTTTATGTGACCTGTGGATGTTTGATCCGGTTACGGATAACTGGACGTGGATGAAAGGCCTTCAAACAAGGGCTCAGACCGGAATTTATGGAGCCAAGGGTACACCGGCACCGGATAACAGACCGGGAGGTCGGGGGGCAATGGCCGCCTGGAAAGATAATGATGGTAACTTCTGGGCATTCGGAGGAATTGGGATTGCATCTGCATCTACAGATGGGAGAAACAACGATCTCTGGCGCTTGGCGCCAAGCGCCGTATCCTGTCCGCTGCCTACACCCGTTGTTTCTGCTTCCGGCGTCACGGATTTTTGCCAGGGCGACAGTGTTATCTTGCGGGGGGCGGTATCGGGTAACGGTATTAGCTACCGTTGGCTCGAAGGAAATAATTTACTGCCTGGCCAAACTGATGATTCGCTTGTGGTCTATGCCTCCGGCGCATATGCTATTGAGATCTCTGACGGATCCTGTGCAGATACATCAGTGATAATGACAGTGACTGTATATACCCGTCCCAATGCTACCTTGACGGCATCCGGGCCTGTCTCCTTTTGTGATGGCGACAGCGTGACATTGTCGGCCGGTCCGACAGGGGGAGGGTATAACTATGAGTGGCTCAAAAATGGAGCTGCTGCCGGCAGCAGCGCAGATATTTATAAAGCAGGCTCTTCGGGAAGCTATCGGGTTGTAGTGACTAACAGCAACAACTGCCGAGACTCTTCCGCTGTTACTGTAGTGACGGTATATCCGTTGCCTGTTGCCAGTATCAGTCTTTCAGGGCCTGCTGCTTTCTGTGATGGTGACAGTGTGATATTGGATGCGGGTCAGGGAAGCGGATGGTCGTTTGCCTGGAAGCGGGATAGCGCACCGGTTGGCGGTAATACGGCTGCCTATAGCGTAACATTGCCAGGCAACTATCATGTGACGGTGACGGACGGAAACAGTTGTTCGGACAGCACATCTGCGGATGTGACCGTATATGGACGCCCTTCGTTAACGGTTACTCCTTCGGATACGGCTTTCTGCCAGGGCGGTAGTGTGACGTTGCAATCTGCGACGGCAGATACAGGTCTTTCTTACCAGTGGAAAGACGATAATGGTATTATTAGCAATGCAACAGCCCACTTTTTACAGATTACGCAGTCGGGGCACTATTATGTTGTAGCAGGCAGCCTGCATGCGGGCAATTGCATGGACAGCTCCGGCATAGCAACGGTGACGGTGCATCCGCTTCCGGAACCAACGATCGGCTGGGACGGAAGCGAACTGCATACAGAGTCATATTATTCAACCTACCAATGGTACATAGACGGGCAGATGGTACCCGGCGCTACCGACTCTGTATGGCGGGCTGTAAAAGGATCGTATGTGGTCGAGGTGACGGACAGCAACGGTTGTAGCAGCATGTCTGATCCCTTCAGGGTGACGCATACCGGCATTGCAGATGTTCGCGCCGCCGGTCAGGTAAAACTGTATCCAAATCCGGTCGGAGAGGGTGTGCTTTATGTCAATGCTCCTTTTCCGGTACATGTCATATTGAGCAGTATGGACGGAAGGGTATTGATGCAAAAGGAACAACCTCACACCGTAGACATGAGTTGCCTTCCCCGGGGTATGTACCTGATCCGGATTACAGATACAAACGGATATTCTGTCAGCAATGAAAAGATAATAAAGCAATGAGAAAAACTGCACTATTAACCCTTATCCTGCTACTCCGGATTTGCATACAAACCCTGGCACAGACAGATACGCTGTTCTGGTTCGCAGCACCGGATGTATATCAGACCCCACAAAATCTCGACAGGCCTGTCAGGTTGCGGATCACCGCGTATGCACAGCCTGCTGCAGTTACTATCAGTCAGCCTGCGGGCGGTGGTATGCCGGTGCAGAATGTAAATGTTGCTGCCAACAGTACACAGACCGTTGACCTGACCAACTGGATCAATAATGTCAAGAACACGCCTCCGAATACGGTGCTGAATTACGGTCTGAAGGTTATTTCTACCCAGCCGGTTACTGTCTATTACGAATCCCTTAGTCAGGGACTGAACAGTCCGGAAACATTCGTGCTGAAAGGGACAAATGCGCTGGGTAACGACTTCTGGATACCCGCACAGAATCTGGTGGATAATAATGCTACCCCTTATTATGCAGGGGCCTATTCATCCTTTGATATTGTAGCGACACAAAATAATACTAACGTTACGATCACGCCGTCTAATGCCATTGTAGGACACCCGGCTGGGACACCGTTTAATATCACGCTCAATGCCGGACAGACCTGGTCTGCCGTTGCCACCAGCAAGCTGGCGACGCAACATCTGCAAGGCTCACGCGTGGTTGCAGACAAGCCGGTAGCCATTACCATTAAGGATGATGAAGCTGATGGCCGATCAAACAACCTGTACGGCCCCTGTGCCGATCTGATAGGCGATCAGATTGTACCTGTGGATCTGTTGGGAACAGAATACATTGCCGTGAACGGTTTTCTGGATGCCCCACACGATCAGTTGTTTATCTTGGCAACACAAAATGGTACAACGATTTCGCAGAACGGCGTTCTGGTTGCGACGATCAATGCCGGACAAACGCACCGGCTGGTGATCGGAGGCCATTCCACCTACATACAGACTTCCGCTCCGGCGTATGTGCTGCAGCTTACGGGTACAGGTTGCGAAATGGGTCTGGGACAACTTCCGTCCATCAATTGTACCGGTAGTTTTTCTGTTTCATACACCCGTTCGCTCACCGCCAACATGTATGCTAACATCGTTGTGCAGAACGGAGGTCAGAGCACCTTCCTCGTAAACGGTAATACAGGGGTAATCAACGCAGCACATTTTTATCCGGTGCCAGGTACTTCCGGCCAATGGTACGCAGCGCAGGTAATGCTTCCGCTGGCGCAATATCCGCAGGGTGGGGTAATCTCCATTACCAATGCATTATATCCCTTCCATCTCGGCGTGCTGGATGGCGGCGGCGGTGGCACCAGTTACGGTTATTTCAGCGACTTTCGCAGGGTGTCGGTAACAGCAGGCAGCAATGGCGCTGCGCTCTGCGCAGGAACAGAACTCCGTTTGTCAGCGGATACTATAACTGCCGCATCCTATACCTGGACAGGCCCGAACGGATTCAGCAGTAATCAGCAAAACCCGCTTATTCCTAATGTTACTGTCGCTGATTCCGGAATGTACATAGTGACAGCCAACACTTATGGCTGTATTGTATCAGACACGGTGGCTGTGCCGATATTCTATCTGCCTGTGGCAGATCTTGGTCCTGATACCGCAAATTGCGGCGATACGATCCTCCTGCAGTCGTCGCCTGTATATACTGATGCAGTTTACCGGTGGAGCACCGGGGCGTCGTCCCATACTTTTACGGTTACGCAGCCGGGTGTCTACTGGCTGGAGATAGATAATAATGGCTGCAAGGGCAGGGATACGGTTAATGTAACCCTGAATCCGGCGCTTGAAGTTGATTTGGGTAATGATACTGCTCTCTGTGATGTGGATGTGCCGCTTATCTTGTACTCCTCCCAGCCTGCCGGTACGCAATATTTGTGGAGTACGGGTCTTGTCGATTCACAGGCTGCAATATATCAGACGGGTACTTATTGGCTGTATGTAAATCGTGATGGCTGCAGGGGCAGCGATACGATTCATGTACGGGTAGTGCAGACACCTGTTATCTCACTGGGTAATGATACGGTGATCTGCGAAAGCATACCTGTGCGTATCGGAATCGCTGTGCCCGGTGCCACGTATTCATGGAATACCGGTTCCAGCTTGGCGTACACGGAAGTTGATACTACAGGGTTGTATGTTTTGTCTGTAAACCTGGAAGGGTGCGTTGTGCATGACACGATCCATATTACCGCGATGCCCGATCCTCCTGTTGATCTTGGGCCGGATGATGATATTTGTCCGGATCAGACGATCGTGTTGGACGCTTCTATGAGTGCTAATGATGATTACCTGTGGAATACAGGAGATACAATGCCGGCCATCTCCGTGATATCAGGTGGCATGTATTGGGTGGAAGTTATTTCTGAATATGGTTGTACCGGAAGGGATAGTATCACATTGAGTTATCATCCTAAACCCATGATCATGCTTGGTGCTGATACGACAGTGTGCGAAGAAACACCCTTGCTGCTTTCTCCCCGGACGCTGAATACAGATTCTGTAAGATGGTCTGATGGTAGTGTGGGAGCGGTTCTGTCGGTAAAGTATGGTGGGCAGTATATTGCTACGGGTGTTAATAAGTGTGGTACGGGGTCGGATACGGTCGTGGTAAAGCAGCTGTTCTGTGATATATGGGTGCCTAATGCGTTTACTCCGAATGGAGACGGGATAAATGATGTGTTCCGTATCCTGGGTAATACAGGTCGTATGAACGGTGTAAGCTTCGGTATTTACAATCGCTGGGGAGAGCAGATTTTCCACACAAAAGATAAATATCAGGGCTGGGATGGAAATTATAAAGGGAGCCCTGCTCTTATGGGAACCTATGTTTATTCGCTCGAGTATAACATAGATGGTCGCCCTTATCTGCAGAAAGGGAATTTTCATCTGTTAAGGTAAGGGAGGACATTCTTTCGGGGTAAAAAATCAAATTCAATTTATGAAAAGAAGATGTATAGCTAAAGCCATCATTTTTGTGGCGGCAACAATGGCAACAAGTGTGTTCGCCCAGGATAATACCTGGGTTAATTTATCGACAACTAAAGCGGGTTTGGATACAGCCGGTGCGTTCAATGTATTTGTGACGGATATTAACAATGACCATTTTCCTGATTTTGTTTCATTGAAGGGAGATTGGAGTGTTGGTACAGAGAACGCGTTACGCGTATACATTAATGTGCCGGACACAGGCTCCTCAGATCCGGCTGCCCGTATGTTTGTGGATGTTACGGCTCAATCAGGAGTTAACGCCATGCCCGGATCTGCGGGCGTTAGTAAAGGCGTTCTTGTGGCGGCATTGGCGGATGTAAATAATGATGGTCATGTGGATATTGTGCGAGGAAATTATTATCATACTGATCCCGCAACAATTGCTGATGGGCGTTGTGAAGTGCTGCTCGGCGATGGTGAAGGACGTTTTACCCTTGTCCCTGATAATGGTCTTCATGAGCTGGGCGTGATCAATGTGATGGGTATGAGTTTCCTGGATTATGATAAAGATGGTAATATAGACCTGTTTATCGCCCGCTGGTTCCAGAACTATGGGTTGAATATCTGGAGTCCGGGCATCCTGATGAAAGGTAACGGCGACGGAACGTTTACAGATGTATCTGCGCAGACGGGGATTACCAGCGCCGAGCCTATGTACGGCTGCAGTGTTGTGGATTGGAACAACGATGGCTGGCCTGATATAGCGACAGCTCCTTATTGCCGTACAAACGGCCAATTATGGAAGAACAATGGTGATGGTACGTTTACGAATGTTGCCGCTCAGGCTGGTTACAATGCAAGATATATGCAGGGTGATAATGGGCAGAACCTGTGTATGTGGAGCGCTGTGCCTGAAGATTATGATAATGACGGCGATATGGACTTTTTCTTCAGCCTGGTTCATGGGGGTACAGGGGTGAATGAAGGTCGTTCTGCAATAGCCCTGAATGGCGGAGCTTCGGATAATTATAAGCTGACACCGGATCGCAGTCTGATGACACGGAATAATCCTCAGGCATCTCATCTCGGCGACTATGACGGTTCGTGGTTTGATCTGGATAATGACGGGTTGATGGATCTGGCAATGGCACAGGGCCATTACGATCAGCCACGCCCGAGATTGTATATATTCCTTCAGGATGCCATGCATCATCTGGATGATATTACGGGTGAGTTAGGATTGGTGCGAACAGAATCAAACAACATTCATTTGCTGGAAGTGTTGGATTACGATCTGGATGGGGATGATGATATATTGTTGTGTAAAGATGCGCTGCCCCGTCCGCTGCACCTGATAGAAAACCATATCGGACAGGAAAACAACTGGACGGGTATTCGATTGCAGGCACCTCAGGGTGTGAATAAGAGTTGTATCGGTGCGCGTATCTATGTGTGGAGCGGCGGTGTGCAACGTATGCGTGAGGTATATGCAGGCCGTGGTAATGCTGCCGGTCAGCAGCCATTCGCCATGCTGTTCGGATTGGGCAGCAATGCGAGTATCGACTCAATAAGAATTGTCTGGCCGGATGCTGCGGGTAGTGTCACTGTTGTGAAGAATCCTCCCGTGAATGAGTATTTAGGTGTTACGAAAAATGGGCTTAACGTGGATGAAGTGAAGCATTCATCAGTATCTGCGCAGCTTCGTTTGTATCCTAATCCGTCTTCTGGTGATTTTATTCTGGTGCAATTATCAAACAATACACCTATCAGGACGGTCGAAATAATTGATGCTATGGGTAGACACACGGGAAGAGTTTTTTCATACAGTGATAAAATGGCTGTGCGCTATTGTGATCTTGAAGGGCTTGCTCCGGGAATTTATTTTATAAAGGCATCCGCATATGGTCAGAGTACGTGTGTAGGTTCTTTTATAAGAAAGTAGGATTTTGTTTCGGAGTAATATTTATTCCGTATCCATTAATCCCATTGCAACTGCCTTGCCGGCCAGCTCGGCCATATTTTTTACGTCTAATTTCAGCAATATCCTGTTCCGGTAGTTTTTCACGGTATAGATGCTCAGAAATAATTCGGAAACAATTTCCTGGCTGGTTTTTCCCTGTAGAATGAGTTTGAGTATGTCTTTTTCCCTCGGTGTAAGTGTTACTTTGTTGAATACCGCATTTCGGGCTTTCCGGTCGAGTGCATCCAGTTTTTCGCGGAGGGCAGGGTCAATGAATATTTCTCCTTTCATGACCGTTTCAATGGCTTCGATCATGGTATATTCCCGCGCTGTTTTGAGCAGGTACCCGGATATGCCCAATCGCAACATATTGTTGGCATAAATGGGGCTGTTGAAATTGGTGAGCATCAGGATGCGCATATCCGGATACATTTTCTGTAGAATCGGTGTCAGCTCATCTCCGGTTTTTTCGGGTAATTGAATATCTAACAATAGCACATCCGGCACTCCTTTCTTAAGGCCTTCTAAAAGCTCTGCTCCGTCGGCGTAAGTGCCGATGAGTTGTAAGTGCGGATAGTTGGCAAGCAGGTTGCGGACTCCTCCGATGATCATCGGGTGATCATCCGTGATTGCGATCTTGATGTTCATGTGCAAAAAGTAAATTTAGTTTGTGCATATCGAAAGTGATAAATATAATCGTACCTGTGCCCTGAGCCGATTCTATCACCATTTCTCCCCGGAGCATCTTTACTCTTGACCTGATATTGTTCAGGCCTGTTCCGGTTGTGGTTGCCTGATCACAGAACCCTTTTCCGTTGTCTTCTACCACAATGTCAAGCCTTTCACTCATACATCTTATTTCTACCACTGCTTCTGTAGCAAGGGAATGTTTTACGATGTTTTGGAGTAATTCCTGTATGATTCTGTAGAGCACGAGCTCAACGTTTTTTCCGAAGTGGTTCCGTGCAAAGTCTTCTACTTCACATGTTACCTGTAATTTTTCTGTGCAGAGCTGATCACAATAAATACAAACTGCTTCACTGAAGCTGTACTTGGAGAGCATATCAGGGATCAGGTTGCGGGCTGTTCTCCTGATTTCTTCCGAAGCGTTTTCCATCATTTTTATGATCTGTTCGAGTTCATTATTGCCGATAAAATTTTCATAACGTTTTTGTACAGCGCCGAAGTGCATGTTGATGGCTGCCATTTGTCCACCGATGCCGTCATGAAGATCCTGCCCGATACGTTTTCTTTCTTTTTCCTCCCCATCAATCATTGCTTTGAGGATATCAATTCTTTGCCTTTGCCGGAAGGCGCGGTAATAATTGTAGCCAAGCAACGCAATTACAGAAAAGCCTGCGGTAATACTATATATCCAAATATTTTTCTTCCGGATATTATTTTCCTGTGTGGTGATAAGAAATTGCTTTTTATAAATCTCTTTGTCTTTTTCTGCAATTTTATATTTCGTTTCCAGCAGGCTGATGATCTCGGATTTTTGTTTATTGAGTAGAGAGTCATTGAGCATATATGCGATCTTGTGGTGTGTGTTCGCATCTTCTAACCTTCTGAGGGCTTCATAGAGTGCTGCCAGCTTAATATGTGTATAAAGCATGTATTTTTTTGCATTAGACTTGGTTGCTTCCTGCAGTGCTTGCGTCAGATAATCCAACGCTTCGTTATATTGACGGAGGGCGAAGTAGGCGGTACCCAGGTGAAAAAAAGTGATGGAACGGTAATATGGATTCATATAAATTTTGTCGCTCACTACGAATTGGAGTTTTTCTATGGCAGCCTGATGATGTCCCGATTCAATATGAAATTCTGCCATTGTCTGAAGCGCTGTGTATTGCACCCTTGATGGCGCATTTTTTTCCGCCAGTTCTTTCGCCTGATGTATGAGTTTCCATGCCAGTTCCTTTTCTCCCTTTCTCCACCGTAATTTGGCCATATTATTCAGAATGTGGGCTTCTTGTTCCGGCATCCTCATTTTCCGGGCCAGTGCAATTCCTTTATTCAGGAATATCAATGCACGTTCCGGCTCATTGAGCTGCAGCAGGGCGGATCCGATATTGTTATAGGTCCTGATGTGAAAATCTGCTGTAGATCTTTGTTCGAGTGCGCCAAACTCTCCACTTTCCAATACCTGGAGGTAAAATATGATTGCTTCGTTATACTGTCCCTGATATAAATAGACATCTCCGATATTTACCAGGGGCCGCAGGATATACTCAAGACTGAAATTTGAGAACATCGCGTATGCCAGTGCTCGCCGGAACCAAATCAGCGCGCTGTCGTATATCCCGAATTCAGAGTATACTATCCCTATTTCGGTAAGGCTGTAGTGGACACCGTTATTATATTCTATGGATGTACTGAGTTTCAGGGCATTTCTCAACAGATGTAAGTTGGAATCTATAATGTAATCATTTTTCCCGATGTTCTTCCCCCTTGCTTTGTTCACCATATCAAGCACCTGCTGTCGTCTTGCCTGAAACAAAGAATCCTGTTGCTTCGCCTGCACATATCCCGGATCACAGAACAAATACAGGATCAGAAAAACGAATAACGTCATGAAGGGTTTGGAGTACCTGTTCATGTACATAAGGTGTTGTTTCATGTAAATCTAATGATTATTCACCCTTGAAATATGAAAGATGAATTATGATTTACAATATGGATCATTAGATCCTATTGGCTGATTTTGCTAAAAAATACTTTTGTGAATAGGGTTAATGCCGTGATGTTTTTCTGCTGTTTGCTATTTTTTAATGTGTGATAAAATCAAAATCAGAAATGAAATTAAAATTACTTATTACCTTATTGGGAAGCCTGATTACTAATAGTTTGCTGGCCCAGGTTTTGGATACCAACGCCAGTTGGACCTGGATGGCCGGCAACAAAACACTGGGCAATGCTGCTACGGGGACCTTCCGGAATGCCGGCAGCACGAATAATCCACGCGCGAGGGTACAGACCACGACAATTTGGTGTGATAAGACAGGAAAGATCTGGCTTTTTGGCGGTACGCCTGCCGGTTCTGGTGTCGATAATTCCCCGATGAATGACATGTGGGTGTTTGACCGGGCTGCGGGTACGGATGGGGAGTGGTATTGGCAAAGCGGTCCTGCCCCGTTAAATGGTGTTTCCGTAGGTACTAAAGGAGGAACTGCTGATGTAGATAATGTGCCCAAGGCAAGGCAGCAGGCATGTAGCTGGAAAGATAAAAACGGGAATTTCTGGTTATTCGGTGGTAGCCAGATATTCGGCGGATTCTATGTAAATGGTGTTTTTGGTAACGATCTGTGGACATTCAACCCGGTTACCCGGCAATGGAGGTGGGTAATGGGTGATGAGCCGACCAGCCAGACTGCGACCGGTAACCGTACGGCTACTTATCCCGTGAATAAAGGAGAAGAAGGTATTCCCGGCGGCAGGTGCGCTGCCGTGACCTGGACGGATACGGCCGGTAATCTGTGGATGTATGGCGGTAGCGGTGTTACGGCAACAACTACTACCGGTAATCTGGGCGATATATGGAAATTTGATGTGACACAGGAAAAATGGTATTGGATGGGCGGCGTGAAGACAACGAATGCAGCAGTGGATTATAACGGCGCTTCGGCGCCGGGTACACCCGGAGGATTCCCGGGAGGACGCCAGTCACTGGCCGGATGGAGAGATCAGAATGATAACCTGTATATTTTTTCGGGAGTGGGAGCTGCTGGTTCCGCAAGCCTCTTGTCTGATATGTGGCGTTATAATCCTTCCCGGGATGAGTGGACCTGGATACGGGCTTCTGCTCCGAATGCAAATTATGGTACACCGGGCATAGCACATGCCAGCAACGAACCGGGAAGGATATATGTAATAGGAACCGCAACAGATAAATACGGAAAATTCTGGTTGTTCGGCGGGCGCTATACAACCAACCCCGTGAATAACAACAACAACATGCAGAATGCTTTATGGATGTATGATCCGGTTGCAAATCTTTGGACTCGTGTAAACGGAGATGCAGGAATTGACAGACATGGGAGATATGGGACAATGTATACGCCGGATAAAGATAATCAACCTGGTTCCAGGCAATCGTTTATGTGTTATTGTGATGATGAAAATGATATCTGGATGTTTGGTGGTGCAGGCTGGGGGGAAGCAGGAGCAAACAGGGGTATTTTAAGTGATCTCTGGCGTTTTGCACGTGTTGGCCCACCGCCCTGTGCGCTTACGGCTACCATCACGCCGGGCGGCCCTACTTCTTTTTGTCCCGGCGACAGCGTAGTGCTCCGTGCCAATATTGTCAGCGGGGCGACTTATGAATGGAGAAACGGAACGACCTTATTACCACAAACGGCCGATTCAATTATTATAAAGACAGCCGGTACTTATACAGTGAAGCTGACAGATGCTGTATGTGATGTTACGTCTTCCGGTGTAACGGTAACGGTGCACCCGCTGCCTGCTGCGGATCCATCTCCTTCCGGCGCGCAATCCGTATGTACCGGTGATACCCTTGTCATTAATGCTCCTGCAACGGGTATGAATTATCAATGGTATCACAACGGTAGTCCGGTGGGTACGGGCACGTCAGCATATAACGCTACACAGGCGGGGACCTACACACTGGTCGTGACAAATCCGTCTACCGGATGCCGTGACAGCTCTTCGGTTGCTGCGGAACTGAGCCTTCATGCGCTCCCCGTTGCATCCGTCACTCCGTCAGGGGCGCAGTCGCTCTGTGCCGGTGATACGATGACGCTATCAGCCGTAAACACTGCCGGTGGTCATACTTATGAGTGGTATCATAACGGCGGGGTTCTTCCCGGTGTAGCTTCACCAGGCTATAACGCGTATCAGGCGGGCAACTACCGGATAAAGGTGACGGAGCAGTCTACGGGCTGTTCGGATACTTCTGCTGTCGCGGCAGTAGTTACAGTGCATCCGCTGCCGGTAGCTACCATGACACCTTCAGGTACGATTGAATTATGTCAGGGAGATCAGGAGCAGCTTACCGCTGCTGCCGGTACCGGTTATGTCTACGAATGGATAAGGAATAGCGTAACAGTAGGGAACGGATCTGTGTATGCAGCGGATATGACGGGTGATTATTATGTGCTGGTAACGGATAATAATAATTGTAAGGATAGTTCCGCTGTTACGGTTATTCTGGTACGGGACCGGCCGCAGTTTACGGTAACCCCGGGCGACACTGCATTTTGTGAAGGTGGTATGGTATTATATGAAGTACATACCCGGGATACCGGATTGAATTATCGCTGGAAGAAAGACAACAGTGATGTTGCCGGTGCTACATTATCTTATTATGAAGTGCGCTACAGCGGTAGCTATACAGTTGTAGTTGGCTGGAATAATGTTTCGGGCTGCGGGGACAGTGTGGAGGATTTACAGGTGACGGTATATCCACTGCCCGAGCCTTCCATTAACTGGGACGGTACGGAATTGTCTGCAGATGCAGGCTATGCAAACTACCAGTGGCGTATTGGCGGACAACCTATACCCGGGGCCAACGACAGTATATTCATACCCGGGCATACCGGAGCATATACTGTTTCGGTTACAGATACGAACAGTTGCAGCAATACTTCTGGGGTATATAATGTAACGGAAATAAAAACAGGGGCTGGTGATCTCCCCGGTTATCACGATTATAAAGTATATCCTAACCCTGTGACGGGCGGCATTGTTTATATATCCTTCCCGGTATCCGTCAACCTGGTTATATCCGGTATGGACGGCAGGGTGGTGCTGCGTAAAGCAGACACACGGGAAGCGGATATCTCTCATCTTCCGGAAGGTATCTATCTGCTGCGTATGGAAAGCAGGGACGGATATCTGATCGGGATTGAACGTTTGATCCATACAGGTCGCTGACCATAACGTAACAATACAGATACTGTAAACCTATAAACATACAAATGATGAGATTGCTTTTCATGGTACTGGCGATGGTTCCCTTATCGTTATATGGACAAGTACCGATCATTCAGTGGCAAAAAACGTATGGGGGATCCGGAGACGACCGGCTGGTTTCTATGCGAAAGACAGCAGATGGCGGATATATCCTCGGTGGTCATTCCACTTCCGGTATTTCCGGAGAAAAGACAGAAGCGACAAGGGGTGATTATGATTACTGGATCATAAAGATTGATCAGGTAGGGAATATACAATGGCAGAAGACATATGGAGGCGCGCATAAGGATATGCTTAGCTCCGTCATACAAACATCGGATCTCGGGTACTTTGTGACCGGGTATTCGGAATCCGCCGCTACCGGAGATAAAACAGATGGTAACAGGGGAACGATAGGAAGTGCCAGTGTGGGCAGGGATTTCTGGCTGCTCAAGCTCGACCAGACAGGAAACCTCCTCTGGCAGAAGACGTATGGTACTACGGCGGCGGATATGTGTTTCGTCGGCATTCAGCTTCCCGATGGCGGATACATGACAGCAGGTCTCACCGCAGGGACCGGCGGCGAACGTAATACGGCCATCAACGCCGCGCCGGTATACGGATACAATGATCATTGGATGGTACGCCTGGATGCGCAAGGCAATATGCTTTGGCAGAAATCAAACGGAGGAAACCTTCACGACCAGATATATGGTATGGTCCGTACGCCTGATGGCGGATATGTAGCGGGTGGGTCTTCTGTTTCGGGTCCTTCAGGTACCAAAACGACACCTTTTTTGGGTGGTGTTCCGAATAATAACAGCCCTACACGTGATAACTGGGTCATCCGGACAGACAGTGCAGGCGTAATTATATGGCAGCAGGAAGTAGCAGGAAGCGGGTATGATTGCCAGATTGGAAATACGCTTAAATCCGGTGATAATGGCATTTCCCTGACGACTGGCGGGGAAGTGCTGATAGGTAATACCTCTTCGTCGGGCATTTCCGGTAATAAGACAGTAGCTTCACGCGGAGGGATGGACTACTGGATCGTAGGGCTTGATGCCAATACCGGAGCCTTCAACTGGCAACTTGGGCTGGGAGGAAGTGGTGAAGAAGAACTCAATAGTGTGTTTCAGACAACAGATGGTGGTTATTTTATTGCCGGTTACTCTGCTTCAGGTATCAGTGGCGATAAAACAGATGTTTCCCGCGGAAGTAATGATTTCTGGGTGATCAAAACAGACGCGGCACGTAATATAGAATGGCAGAAGACCATAGGAGGCAGCGATGAAGATCAGTTGATGACTGCCCTGCAGACAGATGACGGATGGTTCCTGCTGGCAGGCTATTCCATGTCCGGTATCTCCGGTGAAAAAGATGAAGCCAGCCGTGGAGATTACGATTTCTGGATCGTGAAACTGGGTCCGTGTGATACCACTCCTACCCGTCTTACTGTTCCCATATGCGTAGGTGACACGTATACGCTTCCCGGCGGTAATACGGTATCGTTGGCAGGTGTTTACCATGATACGCTCAGAAATGTATGGAACACCTGCGACAGTGTGGTGATAACCACGTTGCAGTATTACCCGGGTGATCATGTGCATTTGATTAACGGGAATGCATTGGGTAATGATACTACGATATGTGCGGATCAACGGCTGGAGTTGGATATTCATTATCCGGGAGGCGCTTACGAATGGAGTACCGGTGCAACGACGCCTGTGGTTCTGGCTACCGCTTCGGGAGATTATTGGGTCAAGGTAACATCACCCAATGGCTGTGAAGCATTCGATACAGTGTCGGTAACGGTTCATCCTATGCCGGATGTGGACCTTGGTGCCGATACAGGTGTATGTGATGTGTATATACCCTATATATTAGGTTCAGTACAGCCTGCCGGATCACAATACCGATGGAGTACCGGATTGACAACCCCGCAGATTGAAGTATCATATAGTGGTAGGTATGCCCTTGAAGTTGAACTAAACGGATGTATATCCCGGGACAGTATAAACATCCGGGTAGTCCCTACTCCTATGGTAAACATTGGCAGGGACAGTATTATCTGCGAACAGTTCCCTTTGCGTATCGGTACGGAGATCGCAGGCGCTGTTTACTCATGGAATACAGGCGCGGTAACGCCTTATATATTGGTCAGTAGCACGGATGATTATGTACTGGAAGTGAATATCGAAGGATGCATCGTCAAAGATACGATCGGAATTACGGCAATGCCTGTACCGGATATAGATCTGGGAGACGACGGTGATATCTGTCCGGAGCAGACGATTGTTCTGGACGGTACGTATCAGTCCGGCAGCCGCTACTTATGGAATACAGGTGATACGACGGCGAACTATGCAGCTATTGCCGCAGGTACATATATTGTTACTGTGACCTCCGGGCATGGATGCATCGGAGGAGATACAATCGTTCTGACGTTCTATCCCAAACCTACAGTGTCGCTGGGACCCGATACAGTGGTATGTGAAGAAACGCCGCTCCATTTGACTGCCTGGACGATGAATGCTGATTCCATCCGCTGGTCTGCCGGTACGATCGGTTATGTATTGGATATTCGCTCCGGTGGCGAGTATATAGCTACCGGTATCAATAAATGTGGTGAGACTTCGGATACGATCATGGTTAAGCAGATATTCTGTGAGATATGGCTCCCCAACGCATTTACGCCGAATAGCGATGGTATGAATGACGTATTCCGGATTCTGGGTAATACCGGACGTCTGCAGGGTGTTACGCTAAGTGTATATAACCGCTGGGGAGAGCAGGTCTTCATTACACAAGACAGGTACCAAGGCTGGGATGGTTATCATAAAGGCATTCCGGCGCAAACGGGTACATACGTGTACCTGCTGGAATATAGCCTGGATGGCGAGCCATATAATCAAACGGGTAATTTTCATTTGTTACGGTAACTGTTGAAACGCGATTTGCCGCGCCTCATGTTTAAGGGTTCCGGAAATGTATCCCTGTGTATCCGTGTGTTTTGATATGCAATTATATAACGATCAGATTTATGAGACAATATTTGAAGTGTGTATTACTGCTGTGTATAACAACAGCAAAGGGTTTTAATGCGCAAACCCAGACTGCGGATTGGTTATCCCTCGTTACGGATGATGTAGGTCTGACAGGCGAAAGTATTTTTTGTATTTCGGTGGCAGATATTAATAATGATCATTACCCCGATATTGTTGCGGTTGCCGGTGGGTGGCACAGGGCAGCGGAAAATGGTATACGCTTGTACCTGAATGTAGCCGACACATCTTCTGATCGTCCGGGAGCACGAATGTTTTTGAATATTACAGAAGGATCGGGAGTTAATGTAAGACCCGGAAGCGCTGAGCCTACTCGTGGTACGATAGCAGTAGCATTGGCCGACGTGAACAACGATGGTAATATAGACATGGTGCGGGGAAGTTATTACCATCGGCTGAATACTTTTACCGATCAGGGCGACCGTTGTGAAGTATTGCTCGGAGATGGCGCCGGTAAATTCAATCTTGTCCCTGGTAACGGACTTCATGAATTGGGGCTTGTAAATGTTATCGGATTTAGTTTCCTGGATTATGACAAGGATGGTCATATTGATTTGTTTATAGCGCCCTGGTCTAAAGATCATGATAATAACATTTGGGATCCGGGGTATCTGATGAAGGGTAACGGAAACGGCACATTTACGCACGTGTCTGCACAGGCTGGTATCACGACCCCTGAACCAATGTACGGCAGCACTGTAATAGACTGGAACAATGACGGATGGCCGGATATTGCTACTGCACCCTATTGTCGTACAAATGGCCAATTATGGAAGAATAACGGAGATGGAACGTTTACCAATGTAGCTGTACAGGCAGGTTATAATGCACGCTATATGCCGGGAGATGGCGGGCAGGCATTGTGCATGTGGAGTAATGTGCCGGAGGACTATGATAATGACGGGGATATGGATTTTTTCTTCAGCCTGGTACACGGTGGTACCGGTGCAAATGAAGGGCGTTCGGCGATGGCCCTAAATGGAGGGGCGGCGAATGGCTATAAGATTACTATGGATCGCAATATTACACAGCGTAAATCTCCACAGTCGGACCATCTGGGTGATTATGACGCTTCGTGGTTTGATATAGATAATGACGGGAAGATGGATCTTGCGATGGCCCAGGGTTATTACAAACCGGCGACGGATCGTTTGTATGTGTTCCGTCAGCAGGATGCACAAAACCTGATTGATATAACGGGAGATATGGACAAGATCATTCCGGCAACAAATAATCTTCATTTGCTGGAAGTAATGGATTATGATCTGGACGGGGACGATGATATAATCTATTGCAGGGATGCAAGTCCGCAACAGATGCACTTACTGCGTAATGAAATTGGTCAGGATAACAACTGGATCGGTGTCCGGCTGATGGCGCCGGAGGGTGTAAATAAAAGTTGTATCGGGGCACGTATCTACGTTTGGAGCGGCGGTGTGCAGCGCATGCGCGAAGTTTACGCCGGTCGGGGAAATGGTTCCGGCCAGCAGCCATTCCTGATGCTGTTCGGATTGGGGTATAATATGGTTGTAGATTCAGTAAAGATCGTGTGGCCGGATGCCGAGGGTAGTGAGACTGTGATGAAGAATCCGGCTGTGAACCAATATCATGGAGTCACAAAGAATGGCCTCGTGGTAGAAAATATACAGAACGAGGACAAAAAGCGGAGCTTGAAAATATACCCTAACCCGGCAAGTGGTTTTATCCTGGTGCAGACGGATGATAATGCCATTATCAAGAGCGTTGATATATTTGATGTTGCGGGTAGGCTGATGATGTCAACTGGTAATTACAGCCATGCGGAACAGACAAGGTATTGTGGTATTAGTGATCTTACGGCCGGGCAGTATTTTATAAAGGCAACTACAGAAACAGGTAGCGTGCGCATAAAGACATTCGTGAAAATCCGGGAATAATGAATGCCCGGCCTGCTTTACTGAGCAG
>JBBCJI010000013.1:0-170596 GCA_037190845.1 Flavipsychrobacter sp.
AACCGGACTGGAAGGAAGTGTAGCATTCGTCACATCTCCAAATCCTGCGGTAGTAGCCGCAGCACTCCATACAATGCTGTATTGATTCGGACTGCCGGTAGCGCCACTGTAGGGCAAGGATGCGCTCGTAGTACCCGAACATACCACCGGATTTGTACCAACGACAATCGAAGGATTCGGATTGATCGTCACACTGATATTATATGATGTACTCACACAACCAGTCGTACTGTTTCGTACCGTCAATGTACCGGTGTACGTATTCGGCGCCGCAGCACCAGGTACAGTGATACTAACCGTACTGGACGGAAGCGTCGCATTCGTCACATCTCCAAATCCAGCGGTAGTGGCTGCAGTACTCCATACAATGCTGTATTGATTCGGACTGCCGGTAGCACCGCTGTAGGACAAGGATGCGCTCGTAGTACCCGAACATACCGACGGATTTGTACCAACGACAATCGAAGGATTCGGATTGATCGTCACACTGATATTGTACGACGTACTCACACAACCAGTCGTACTGTTTCGTACCGTCAATGTACCGGTGTACGTATTCGGCGCCGCAGCCCCGGGTACAGTGATACTAACCGGACTGGACGGAAGTGTCGCATTCGTCACATCTCCAAATCCTGCGGTAGTAGCCGCAGCACTCCATACAATGCTGTATTGATTCGGACTGCCGGAAGCACCGCTGTAGGACAAGGATGCACTCGTTGTACCCGAACATACCGACGGATTTGCACCAACAACAATCGAAGGATTCGGATTGATCGTCACACTGATATTGTACGACGTACTCACACAACCAGTCGTACTGTTTCGTACCGTCAATGTGCCGGTGTACGTATTCGGCGCCGCAGCGCCGGGTACGGAAATAGCAAGAGGGCTGGAAGGAAGCGTTGCATTCGTCACGTCACCAAATCCCGCTGTAGTAGCCGCAGCACTCCATACGATGCTGTACTGGTTCGGACTGCCGGCAGCGCCGCTGTAGGACAAGGATGCACTCGTAGTACCGGAACATACCACCGGATTTGTCCCCGGTATGATCGACGGGTTCTCATTTACAGTTACACTTACCGGCCGGCCGTTGCTCATGCAATGGTCGTGCGCTACATAGAACATAGCCTGGTAGATACCGACCGGAACGTTGGAAGGAAGACTGATCGAAACTGCCCCACCCGATAATGGAGCGCCACTCACATCTGCAAATCCGGCGCCGGCGGCAGTCGCATCCCACACGATGTGGTATCGCACCGGGTTACCGGAAGCGGAAGAATAAGGCAAAGACGCCGTAACTGCCCCCCAACACACTTCCGGATTCGCGCCCGGTATAACATCCGGTACATTTACAACCGTTATGGTCTTGTATGCATCCGCTATACAGTTGGTAATGGGATCTGTCACTTCATAGATAATCGTGGTGCTACCGGTACCCGTACCCGTCACTATGCCGGAACTACCATGTACCGAAGCAATGCTGCTGTTATCGCTCATCCAAACACCACCCGTAGCAGTATTAGTAAAATGCACCGTATCGCCTGCACATACAGTATCGGATCCACTGATAACCGATATCGCAGGAGGCGTATATACCGTCACTCCGATACTTTGCGCTGTGCTGATACAATTCCCGTTACTGACCGTTACAGTACCGGTATACGTAGCCGGGGACGGTGTAGGCGACGGAATAGCAAAAGGAATAGCACTGCCCGGCAACGGATCATTCGATATATCCGTAAACCCTGCGCCCGAGGCGGCAAGATCCCAGTCAATACTATAAGTGGAAGGATTTCCGACAGCGTTAGTATACGGCACTGCAGCCGTAGTGATACCGGCAGCGGGGCATATGGAAGGATTGCTGCCCAATGTAACTGATGGTACTGCATTTATCGTTACGCTGATGTTGGCAGGAATGCTGGAACAGTTCGTCGTTGTGTTGTGGACGGTCAGTGTAGCATTGTAAGTACCTGCCGGTGCTGCCGGAGGTACTGCTATATTAAATGTACCGAAAGGCAGCGATGCATTGGCGATATCTGTAAAACCTGCTCCCTGCGCAGCAGCATCCCAGGAAATACTATATTGGGTAGGCGATCCTGTTATGGCGGAATATGGGAGGTTTGCCGTAGCAATTCCTTCACATACTGAAGGGTTAGTGCCCAGCGTGATCGTCGGTGCAGTGATAAGCGTTACAATCAGCGAATCAGGATTACTCATACATCCCTTTTCCGAAACCAACAGATAGCCGTAATAGGTCCCGGGCGCCGCCGTCAGGGAAACCGGGATAGTCATGGGACTGCCCGTCAGCGGCGAATCTATGGCGATCTTAAAACCCTGGCCCATTGCCGTCCCGTTCCACTGAATGGCATACCTGTCCGGATTACCTGTTGCCGTATATGACTGCAACACCGTTGCCGCGCCTGCGCAGACCTCTGGTACAGCACCCAGGGTTATCGCGGGCTGCGGTTTTACGTACATCGGCTTGGTCACCGTAGTGGAGCAGCCGGTACTCCGGTTCTCTATCGTATAGCTGATGGTAACATTGCCGGGATTGATGCCGTTTACCATACCACCAGAGGTCATCGAAGCGTTTGTACCGGGATTGCTCGCCCAGGTACCCCCCGGTTCGGCATTGGTCAGCGTTACGCTCCCGCTGACACACACCGAATCATCGCCGCCGATGGCAGGTACGGAAGGAGCAGCTTTCACCTCCACGCTGATGCTTTGCAATGGCCCTCCTCCGCTTGAACAACTGCCATTACTCACAGTAATAGCGCCATAGTAAGTTCCGGGCTGTGCACCGGCAGGTACCGGAACAGAAAGACTGCCACCGGAAAATGGCTGATTGACGACATCCACAAAACCGACTGCAAAGTTGTTCCAGTCAATGCTGTAAGTCGTCGGGTTGCCTGTTGTAGCAGTATAAGCGACCGAGGCCGTAGTAACGCCTGCACAAACAAACGGCACGGCACCACTGAGCGTAATCGTAGGATTATCAATAGAAACTGCAGTAGCTGCAGAAGTTTTAGAACAGGAACCTTCCGTTACCTGTACCGTATACGACCCGCTGGCTGTTGCAGTATAAGAAGGGTCCGTAGCATTGGATATTGGCTGTGCGTCACGATACCACTGGTAGGTAAGCCCGCTGCCTGTATTGGCATCCAGCTTAACGGTGCCGCCGGCACATACAGTCGTCGGTCCATCGGGAGTAATGGTTGCTGTTGGCGGGATACAGGCGCCGGGGCAGGTAAACGAAGATAAGTCGCTGGCACTGCCAACGCCTAACTGTCCTTCGGCATTGGCGCCGGTCATACAAATCATTCTCCGTTGCACATCTATACGTGCGGAAAATCCGTTTCCTGCCGCAAGCGCAATAGCATCAGGGATTCCCGGCACGACTACCGGAACCAACTGATCTGTTGTATTGCCGAGACCAAGCTGACCGTTCCCGTTACCACCCCATCCGTATACTAACCCATCCGCCTTGATAGCAAATGCATGAGAAGCACCTGCGATAATGCTGATCCAGTTTTGAGCAGTAGGTATCTGAACGGGTTGATTATGCGCCGTATTATTACCTTGTCCTAACTGACCGTTTCCATTACCACCCCAGGCCCAGATGGTACCGTCCGATTTCAGAGCGAGGCTGTAATCATCACCGGCGGCAATGCTCACCCAGCTCCTGTCTGTGCCTATCTGCTGCGGTGTATTCTGATCTGTATTATTCCCGATCCCTAACTGACCGGCAACATTATCCCCCCACGACCATAATGTACCATCGGCTCTAAGAGCAAGACTGTGCCCCCCTCCCGCCACAACGCTCGCCCAGGTAGTTCCGGACAACTGCACCAGTGAATTGCGATCTGTATTCGTTCCGGTACCCAGTTGCCCTTTATCATTCTTTCCCCAGCTCCACAGGGTTCCATTTGCTTTTAATGCAACACTGAAGGCGTTACCCGCTGCAATACTGGTCCAGTCATTATCCGCACCGACCCGGGAGGGTGATTGCTGGTTACCCCCGCTGTATCCAAGTTGGCCATTACTGTTATTTCCCCAAGAGTATACAGAACCATCCGCATGAAGGCCGAGGCTATGATTATTACCCGCAGATACACCTGTCCAGTTTGCAGCACTCCCGATCCTTACGGCTGTATGCTGATTCGTCAACGAGTTATCCCCTAACTCTCCGCTGCTGTTTTTCCCCCATGCCCATAGCGTACCATCCGACTTCACAGCGAGCATATGACCTCCCCCAGCATCCATACCTACCCAGTTGAGCACACTCCCCGGAGAAGCTATCTGCAGGGGTGAGGGATTTATAACTGGTGTATTGCTGTTAAGGCCAAATTGACTATATTCTTTATTGCCCCATGCCCAGATACTTCCATCTGCTTTACTGGCCATATTTGTATAGACGGCAGTACCATAAACGGCGGTCCAGTCGCCATCGCTACCCAACTGAACCGGAGCAGTTACGGCACCCGCACCGCCATTCCCGAGCTGACCCTGATGATCAAGTCCCCACCCCCATAACGTGCCGTCGGCCTTTATAGCAAAACCGTTATAGGATGTAGCTGTAATCGTCATCCAGATCCCCGGTATTTGCACAGGAACTGTTTGGTTGGACAAACTGCCAATACCCAGCTCTCCACTTCCATTTGTGCCCCAGGCGTATAATCTGCCGTCCGCTTTCAGGGCAAAGCTATGATTCCCGCCGGCAGCACAGATTACCCAATCTGATTCAGACCCAATCTGTATAGGTGTTGGCTGGTTATTGTTTCCTCCGTTCCCCACCTGTCCATTATTATTATAGCCCCATCCCCACAGCGTTCCGTCGGATTTTAATCCGATACTATGATACTGCCCTGCGGATACACATACCCATTTGTTATCAGATCCTACCCGGGTAGGCACTTTAACCTGCATAGTGGTGTGCCCGAGTCCCAGTTCATAATCCCCGTTAAGCCCCCATCCCCATAGAGAACCATCTGCCTTGATCGCATAGGAATGATAATACCCGGCAGATACAGCTATCCAGTCGTTGTCCGTCCCGATCCTGACCGGTGATTTTTGCTGTAAATTATCTCCTGCTCCCACCTGACCATAGTTCGGATAACCCCATGCCCACAAGGATCCGTCCGTTCTGATGCCGAGCGCATGAAAATATCCGGCCGCCACATGCGTCCAGTTGCTGTCATATACAGTAAGCGCCGGCGTCATTCTCGGCGTGGCCGTATTGCCGATACCTAACTGCCCGTTCGCATTCAGCCCGTATGCAAAAAGCTGGCCGTTCCGCAACTCATAGGTGCTCCCCTGGGAAAATCCCGTTGCAAAACGCAGGTTATTGTTTTTGTGCGAAACTACTGTTTTGCTCCTCGTACGGCTGGCATATTGTGCATCGGCAGTATAGAACACACAGAGGGCCCATGCAAAAACCAGTAAAATTTTATTCATACCCTGATGATTTTATTATTTTATAAAACATAACATTCCTCTTCCGGTGTAATGTTACCAGTGTTACACAATGCTTATATGGATCGGGATTCCTGCCTTTTCAGGCTTGCTGTATTTTTTATTTATCGGATCAACACAAAATTTCCTTTCTGTAAAAATGGCTTTCCTTCAAAGCTGTATTCCAGCATATACACATAAGTACTCATGAGCGCTTCGCTTCCTTTATGCCGCCCGTCCCATCCCTGCATTTTATCCGACGTATGGAATACCCGCTCACCCCAGCGGTTGTATATACTCAGCCCAAACCCTTCTATCCTTCCGAGATTGCCCAGTATCCGGAATACATCATTACGCCCGTCCCCGTTTGGGGTAAACACATTCGGCAGCCAGATGTCGCAGAATATCTGGCGCACCTCAATCGTGTCTGATGCACTTCCGCATTGGTTGATGGCTGTAGCTACATACACACCGCCCCGTGTGGTCGTAAGCATTGGTTCGGTACTGCCATCGGACCACAGGTAGCTATCCGCATCCGTAGCCTGCGCTATCAGCTTCAACGGTGTTTCTTCGCATACCGTGGTGTCATGATCCAGTCTGACAGTGGGAAAATTTTTCTGCTGCAGGAAAACGGTATCACTCCCGGTACAACCATACACAGAGGTTACGCTTACTGAATAATAACCGCCTTGTGTGACTATGTAAATGGCTGTAGTATCCCCGGTACTCCACCGGAAGGCAATTCCCTGGCCCGGATCCAGTATGATCTCCTGCTCCGGACAGATATCCCGGTCCGGGCCAAGATCAATCTGCGGGTCTTCCACAGCAGTGATCTGTGTTGTATCTGCGGTGACACATCCGTGCAGATCTACCTGCAACCAGTAGGCATCCGTGACAGACACGAATATGAAAGGATCTGTACTGCCCGTGCTCCACAGATAGGTGGCACCCGGCACTTCCATACCAATCCGTGCCGGAATGGATGTACATATGGTTGTATCGGTACCGAGTGTTACACCGGGTTCCGTTACAGAGGTGATCACAATGGTATCACTCCCTTCACAACCGGCATAGGAAACATGCAGCCAGTAAGTACCGCCGCGTATCACCGTCATTTGTGTATTCGAAAGCCCGTTACTCCACAGATAAATACTGCCTGAAGGCTGAGGGCTGGTTAATACCAACGGGAAATCCCGGGAACATACCGACCTGTCCGGGCCAAGATCCACATCCGGCGGCGGAACAACTGTCACAGTCACCGTATCACGACCGGTACAACCGGAACCATCCGTAATACGCACCCAATAATCTGCAGTAGCATTCACTGTGATCGTGGCAGTGGTTGCGCCGGTACTCCATAAATAGGTTGCGCCGGGGAATGTTGCATCCAGCGTATAATTGCTGCCCTGACAGAACAATGTATCATCGCCCAGAATACCGCTGACGAGCGATTGCATATCACCACAGGGGGCAAGACGCCACAGATCATTCAGGTATCCGCTGCTACCGGAAGCGGGATAGCCCGAACCGCCGAACAGCCAGAAATTTCCCGATAGGTCACTCCATGTAATGATACTTCCCCTGCCCCCCGGATAATTGGCGGGATCGGGTTGCTCTTTTGTACCGTATACGCCATTCTGATTCCCCAGGTTACTCCCGTTCATCCAAGTCCACTCGTTCGCAGCAATGTCATACTTCCACAAGTCCTGAAGATTCACTTCAGCAGCACCGCTTATGGCCTGACCGGTTCCGCCGAATACCCATAAATTACCGGATATGTCATTCCATCCTCCGATGTTGAAACGCCCACCCGGGGTGTTGGCCGGGGCCGCCATACCCTGTGTGCCGTAGGTTCCGTTCTGGTTGACGGACTGCGCTCCCTTCATCCAGGCCCACTGGTTGGTCGCCGGATTATATTTCCACAAGTCGTTCAACGTACCCTGGTAACCGGAAGTCCATAACTGTCCGCCGAACAACCAGAAATTACCCGATGCATCCGTCCACGATTTCGCGGTACTCCTTGCGCCCGGCCTGTTACCGGCGGCAGCTACGCCCTGTGTCCCGAATACGGCCGTCTGCCCGTGTACATTGGGTCCGCTCATCCAGGTCCACATATTGCTTACCGGATCGTACTTCCACATATCGCTGAATGCCACCTGTGGGTTTCCCCCCACATTGTTGTTATATCCTCCGAACATCCACATATTCCCCGCATTGTCCGTCCAGCATCCGCCATTTTGCCGGGCACAGGGAACATTGGAGATTACTGCAACTCCCTGACTGCCATATGAGCCGGCATTATTGATTGTATTGGCCCCGTGCATCCAGGTCCATTGGTTTGTGACCGGGTCATATTGCCACAGATCATTGAAAAAACCATTTGGACCCAAGCCCCCGAACATCCACAATTTACCGGACGGATCAGTCCAACTGGAAGGGGAATATCTTGCCGGCGGTATATTGGCAGAAGCAGGGACACCCTGTGTACCATATGATCCTCCATGATTCACTGTCTGCGAGCCTTTCATCCAGGCCCATTGATTGGTAGCCGGATCATATTTCCAGAGATCGTTCATGAAACCTGAAGCACTCAATCCACCGAACATCCAGAAGTTCCCTGCTGGATCTCTCCAGGTACAGGGCGTATATGTACCGTAAGGAGTAACGCCCGGAGCAGGCACCCCCTGCGTACCATATACCGCAGGTGTAGTGGTGCTATTCTCCCCGTGCATCCACGTCCACATATCGCCGACACCCGTCACCTGCCCGAAAACGGACATCCACAAACCCAAACAGCTAATAAATATTTTTGTAAATTTTGATATCATAATATTCAAAATGTAAAACCAGTTTCCCGGAACCTTTTCGACAGACTTTCTATCAGTGACTTATATGCAAAACACATCCTATAGTAACACCGGTTTTTCCTGCAGATCAGTCAACACAAATATGGCGGTTCAACTTCCTTATCCCAAACGCAATTTTGCATATTCTTAGAATTCTAAAAAAAATTTATAACTATAACTAAATTTATTACAATTGTTTATATGAAAAATATTGTTTAATTCTAATGCATTAGTCAGAAGGGAAAATTGTACATACGAAAAAACACACATAGCTTCCATGTCATACTTCATTAAAAATGAACAAGACATGGCACACAAACACGATGTAGTTGAGCTGATTATATCCCTCTCCAAAAGTGAGAAGCGATATATACGCATGCAGGTATCCCTGCAGGGGCAGGACAAGGTATACCTGAAGCTGATGGATGCAATAGAGAAGGATCCGGACACACCGGATACGGAACTGAGAAAAATCGCATTCGGGAACAAAGGCTCTGCCAATTCCCTGTTCTTTTACAAGAACTACCTGTACCAGGTGATCATGAAAAGCCTGCGCAGCTACCACCAGAAAGACAGTAAGAACCAGGAATTCCTGACTGTACTGGCCAACCTCGAAGTGCTGTTCCGGCGCGGCTTATACAACCATTGCCGGAAGATCATCCAGCGGGAAAAGAAAAACTGCTACCTCACGGAAAAATACAATCACCTGCTGGAGCTGATCAGCATGGAGAAGCGGCTGATCAGTGTGAACTCCTACAGCCACATCAGCTACCAGGAACTGAATACCCTGTATAAAGAAGAGCAGCGTATCATTGAGATCGTGAAACGGTTATCGTCCTGGTGGCGGGTGATCAATATCGTGAACAAAAACATGCTCAGCGAAGAGAACAAACGCGCATACCCGCATTCCTACTACCAGAAGATCCTGGAGTCGAAGTACATGCACTATCCTCCCGACGAGATGCTGACCCTCTCGGAACGGTATCATAAGAATGCGCTCCTTGCAGGATGTTACTATGCCCTGGGGGATGAGTGGAATTATTACCTCGTTACGCACAGCAATGTAAAGCTGATGGATCATCATCCGCAGTTGAGAAATGAAGAGATCAACAGGTATCTGAGTATGAACTATTACCTGATGAAGGCTCAGTTGCATCTGGGTATGCCGGATGATGTACTTCATAATCTGGACAAGCTGGAAGCGTTAGGGAAGGAGCCGGTTTTCGTAAAATCAGAAAATGTGTTATCGCGTCTGTCGTTCTTCCGGATTTTTTTTGGCATAAAGGCTCTTCTGAAAAAAGAAGACTTTGATGAAGCAGAAAAAATCGCTGCCGAATTCACCAGGAGATACCGGGAAATTGCACGCCAGCTTGATCCTGTATTTCTTGTCAGCATAAAATATTACAAGGCTTTGCTGGATTACCGAAAAGGGCATAACGGGCAAGCGTTACAAACGCTGCAGGATATCCTGAACGACACTCATTACGATACACATGTGGATGTGTTCCGGTATGCGCGTATACTGCAGGCGGTGATCCACCACCGGTTAAAAAATACGGAAGTGCTGGACTATCTCGTAAAAGCGCTGTACAGCATGTATCGTCATGCGAAAGGCTATTACAAGGCGGAGCTGCTGACCGTTCACGTACTGGCCGCATCACTACACAAGAAACCAAACAGGGCGAAGATGGAAAATCTTCACATGGAACTGCTCGCGCTAAAAGCAGATGTGTTTGAAAAGGAGGCATTCGAATTTTTCGATACGCCGGACTGGCTGAATATGATACCTGCGGGTTTCCGTTCATAAGATGCATTTTATTTTCTCCGGCAATCCGGCTGTCCCCTGCGGACGCGGGCAGGAACACCATGCGTCCGCAGGGAGCCGTTTATCAGAATTGTGTTTTTATTATCCTTTCGTTTTTGAGCAGGCGACCTTCGGGAGTGTATACCCGCAGCAGGTAGACGCCCTCCGCAAAAGGCCTGAGGTCTATTTCCTTTATGTCGTTGCGCTGCAACAGCAGTTTTCCGTCCATGCCATTGACCGTGACATTTACGCTTACCGGACTCTCTATCTTCACTATTCCCGCCGACGGGTTCGGATAGATATGTATATCCCATGTGGCTGCCACAGCCGGTACACCCAGCTGATTCAGATTGTAGGTGGCCGAGTTATTCATGCATCCGTTGCTGTCTGTCACCGATACCATATATGCACCGGGCGCCGTCGCCTTGTGTACTGTGTCCGTTGCTCCGGGTATCACCTGTGTGTTCCGGTACCATTGATAGTGGCTATAGCCTCCGGTCGTGAAGAATGTATCACCGCTCCGGTTCAGAACGGGCTGAGGAAGTGGATGTACCGTCACCTCTACGGCCGGTGAGCTGTCACGGCAGTTGCTGACATTCACGCGGCTGACCACTACGCTGTAGCTACCCGTAGTTATCACTTCATAGAACGAAGCAAACGCCATCGGGATGTCTGCCTGTCCGTTCTTCCAACGGTACGACAGGTTCGTGTCGGAACTGACGGCGTTCAGCACCACCCAGCCTCCTTCGCAGAATGCCGTATCACCCGACGTTACCTGGATGAGCGGCGGGTTGTACACCGTAACGCGCACCGCCGAAGAGGTATCTCTACAGTGGGCATTGGTAACCACTACCGTATAATCCCCGCTCACGGAAGCCGCATAATCCGCTCCGGTCATACCTGTTGCCGTAGTCCCGTTCCACCATTCGTAACTCACGCCGGAGAGCGGTGAGCTCCCGTCCAGGACTATGCTGTCGCCCTGACAGATGTCTGTAGGGCCTGTGGTCGTGACAACAGCGACAGGTGTCTCATGAACGATTATGCTGAAGCTGTTAGCTAAGCTCGTACATGTTGGATTGGCAACTGTCAGATCCCCGCTGTAGGTGCCGGCAGGAAGACCCACCGGAAGATGAAGTGCAATCGCCCCGACAGATAGTACACTATTTGTTATATTGGTAAATCCTGCTGCTGATGCTGCACCATTCCAAACAATACTGTAATGATCCGGCGACAGGCTCGTCCCTGTATACGTCAGTAATACGCTGTCGTCTCCTGTACATGCTTCCGGTGTTGCCCCCAGCGTGATCGCCGGCAACGGCAGTACCGTAACCCGGATCGTCTGTGTATCGCTCAGGCATCCTGCAGCGCTGTTGCGGACATGGAGGGTACCGCTGTATGTAGCCGGAGCGGCACTGCCCGGCACTGCAAGCGATATCGTACCACCGGACAGTGTCCCGTTCGTCACATGGGCAAAACCCGCTGTCGCGGCGGCGGTATGCCAGCTGATGCTGTACTGATCCGGACTGCCGGAGGCGCCTGAGTAAGTATGCGTAGCTGCCGTAACGCCGGTGCACACTTCCGGTGTGGCGCCCAGTGTAATACCCGTCTGTGTCGTCGTCGTCACTGTGATCGGAATATCAGTACTCACACAGCCCGTATCTGTATTCCGTACCGTCAGGACACCGCCATATGCGCCCGGTGCTGCTGTCGTTGGAACAGTAATCGTTATCGGACTGCCCGGTAAGGTCGCATTCGACACATCTGTAAACCCTGCCGTAAGCGCACCACTGCTCCAGGCAATGCTGTAGCGGTTCGGGCTGCCCACAGGGGCCGTGTATGGCAGCGTAACGGACGGAGCACCCACGCATACAGACGGGTTTGTACCCAGGGTAACGCTTGCTACCGTCTTCACCTTCACGCTGATGCTGTAATTCGTACTCACGCAGTTCGTATCGCTGTTGCGCACCGTCAGCGTGCCCGTGTATGTACCTGGTGCAGCGCCGCCGGGGATGCTGATGCTGATCGGACTTGACGGAAGCACTGCATCCGTCACATTCGAAAAACCAGGCGCAGAGTTCCATACAATGCTGTAACGGTTCGGGTTGCCGACAGGGCTCGTATACGGCATCGATACGCTCGTCGTACCCGCGCATACAGCCGTGATCGCACCAGGCGTGATACCCGCTACCGTCTTCACCTTCACGCTGATGCTGTAATTCGTGCTGATACAATCTGTATCACTGTTTCGCACCGTTAAAGTACCCGTATATGTACCCGGCGTTGCGCCGGAAGGTACGCTGATGTTCACCGCGCTTGAGGGAAGCGCAGCGTCAGTCACGTTCGTAAAGCCGGGTGCAGCGTTCCATACGATACTATAACGGTTCGGGTTGCCGACAGGGCTCGTGTATGGCAGCGACGCGCTCGTCGTACCCGCGCACACCGCCGCGATCGCACCAGGTGTGATGCCCGCTACCGTCTTTACCTTAACACTGATATTATAGTTCGTACTCACGCAGTTCGTATCACTGTTGCGTACCGTCAATGTACCCGTATAAGTCCCGGGTGCAGCACCGGCAGGTATGCTGATACTGACCGGGCTCGAAGGAAGCGCTGCATCCGTCACATTCGTAAAGCCGGGCGCAGAGTTCCACACAATGCTGTAGCGATTCGGATTACCAACAGGAGCAGTGTACGGAAGCGACACGCTTGTCGTACCCGAACATACCGCCGCAATCGTGCCAGGCGTGATGCCCGCTGCTGTCTTCACCTTAACACTAATGCTATAGTTCGTGCTCACGCAGTTCGTATCGCTGTTGCGTACCGTCAGGGTACCCGTATAGGTACCAGGCGCAGCGCTGCCGGGTATGGTGATGCTCACAGGGCTTGAAGAAAGAGGTGCATCCGTCACATTCCCAAAGCCGGGTGCAGCGTTCCAGACGATACTATAACGGTTCGGGTTGCCCACAGGCGACGTATAAGAAAGCGATACGCTCGTCGTACCAGCACATACGGCCGCGATCGTGCCCGGAGTGATCCCTGCTACCGTCTTTACCTTTACGCTGATAGGCACTCCGTCGCTCGCGCAATGACCGTGCTCTGCAAACAAGGTACCGCTGTAAACAGCAGGCGGTACATTTGCAGGAAGCGTAATGACGATCGGACCCGACGATGGCAGCGGCGCACTGTTCACATCGATAAATCCGGCCGTGGAAGCAGTTCCTCCCCATACAATCCGGTATCTGACAGGAGCGCCCGACACCGTATACGGAAGGGAAGCCGTAGCTACCCCGGCACACACTTCGGGAAGCGTTCCCGGAGTGATGACTGGAGGAGGGATAACCTGGATCGTCTTATATGCTTCAGATACGCAGTTGGTCACCGGGTCTGTCACTTCATAGATGATCGCGGTGCTGCCCGGACTGGCACCTGTTACCAGGCCGCTGTTGTTCACAGTAGCAATGCCGTTGTTGTCGCTCATCCAGACGCCCCCGACCGGTGTCCCGGAAAACTGCACGGAAGCTGCTGTACATACGGTATCCGCAGCGCTGGTGAACGATACAGACGGAAGCGCATGGATGGACAGCCCGATGCTTTGCGTGCTGCTTGTACAGGCGCCGTTGCTGACTGTCAGTGTCCCGCTGTAACTGCCGGAAGCGGGTGTCGGGGATGGTATATCAATAGGTATCGCGCTGGAAGGAAGCGTGGCACTTGTTATGTCCAGGAACCCTGCTGCCGATGCGGAAGGATCCCAGGCAATGCTGTATGAGGAAGGATTTCCGGCAGCCCCGGAGTAAGACACCCATACATTTGTGATGCCGGCGCCGGGGCAAAGGGAAGGATTGCTGCCCAGCGTGACGGACGGCACTTCATTCACGGTGACGCTGAAATCGGCGGGGCTACTGCAGCCGGTCGTCGTGTTACGTACGGTTAATGTGCCGTTATATACGCCCGCAGGCACCCCACCCGGCAATGCTATATTGAAGGAGCCAGAAGGAATGGATGAATAAGGCACATCCGAAAAGCCTGCTGTCTGCGCCGCGGCATCCCAGGAAATACGGTATTCCGTAGCACCGCCTGTTACGGATGTATAAGCAAGTGCCGCTGTCGTTACCCCTGCGCATACAGAGGGACTGGCCCCCAAGGTGATTGCCGGGGCGTTGATAATACGCACGCTTAACGGTGAAAGGTTACTCATGCAGCCATTAGCCTCAACGATCAGGAAGCCGGAATAGGTATTCGGCGCTGCAGTAGAGGATACCGGAATGGAGAAAGGACTTCCCGTCAGGAGCGAGTCCCGGGCGACCTGAAAGCCCTGCCCCTGCGCCGTTCCGTCCCATTGGATGTGAAACCGTGTCGGATTACCCGTTGCCGTATAGGTCTGCAGCGCGATCCTGCTGCCGGCACAGACCTCAGGTACCGCGCCGAGGGATATGGCCGGTATCGGATTCACCTTCATCGGCTGGTACACTACCGAGGAGCAGCCAGTGCTGCGGTCTATGATGGTATAGCTGATCCTCGTGTTACCGGGATTCGCGCCAATTACCGTGCCGCTGCTGTTTACAATCGCAATGGCAGAATGTTCACTGATCCATGTACCTCCCGGCTCGGCGTTGGACAGGTTCACGCTGCCGGATACGCAAACGGAATCGCCGCCGGTTATAGGCCCTATTGCCGGAAGCGCGTATACCTGTACACCGATCGACTGCAGCGGGCCGCCGCCGCTCGAACAGTTGCTGTTGCTCACGGTAATGCTGCCGATATAATTACCGGCGCCCGTATTTGCCGGCACTGTGATCGGGATGCTGCCGCCGGTAAGTGTTGCATTTATCACATCCTGGAATCCCGCACCCCGGGCTGTCCCGCCCCAGGTAATACTATAGCTAGTGGGGTTACCGGTCGAAGTATAACCTATATTAACTGTAGGTATTCCAGGACATATCTGTCCGTTCCCAGCCAATGTTATAGTGGGATTGGCGACTGTCACCGTAGTTGATTGTGAAGTCTGGTAACAGCCCCCGGAGGTCACTTCCACCGCATAGTCGCCGCTGGCGGTTGCCGTATATGAAGCGTTAGTAGCCCCGGATATCGGAGATCCGCCCAGCAGCCACCTGTAAATATAGCCGCTGCCCGTATTGGCATCCAGTTGAACGGTCGCGCCTGCGCATACCGTTGTCGGTCCGGCAGGGGTAATGGTTGCCGGCGGAGGCGTACAACTGCCGGGGCAGGTAAAGGTTTGCATGTTTGTGGTGGATCCAAGTCCAAGCTGTCCGTCGGTGTTGATGCCGCTCATACAGATCAATCCCCGGTTCACATTCAGCAGCCCGGAAAAATTTCCGCCTGCAGAGATCAGCAAGGCATCCTGCTGGCCCGATACAATGACCGGCAGGAGCTGGTCGGTGATCGTACTGAGACCGAGTTGTCCTTCCTGATTCCGACCCCAGCCATATATGTTGCCGTTCACCTTGACGGCCACCGCATGCGCGTCTCCTGCGGCAATACGAATCCAGTCTGTCGCTGCGCCTATCTGTACCGGCTGGTTACTTGATACGGTATTGCCCTGTCCCAGCTGCCCGTTTGCATTGTTGCCCCAGGCCCATATCGTACCATCATTGCGTAAGGCCAGGCTGTATGCGTCACCGGCAGCAATACTTGTCCATTTATTATCACCGCCTACCTGCTGCGGCGTATTATAATCCGTATTATTGCCGATACCCAACTGTCCGTCGCTGTTATCGCCCCAGCTCCACAGTGTGCCATTTGCCTTCAGCGCGAGCGTATGCCGGCCGCCGGCCGCCACGCTTACCCAACCCGTTCCTGCGATCTGAACCGGCATGTTCTGTCCCGTATTGGAGTTATTACCCAGCTGTCCTTTATCATTTTTCCCCCATGCCCAAAGCGTTCCGTTCGCTTTAAGCCCGAAGCTAAATCCGTCCCCGGCCGATATGCTGGTCCAGTCATTATCCGTACCTACCATCAGCGGATCCGTCTGGGTAGCTCCGCTGATGTACCCAAGTTGTCCATTGCCGTTATTGCCCCAGGCGAAAACTGTACCATCCGCTCGGATGGCCAGGCTATGACCTTTACCGGCGGAAACACCGACCCAGCTCTGGTTATTGCCTATTTTTGCCGCAACAGGCTGGCTGGTCGTATTACCGTTCCCCAGCTGTCCGCTCGTGTTATTGCCCCATGACCACAGCGTACCATCCGATTTTACGGCCAGATTATGATTGAAACCCGCATCCATGCCGGCCCAATAGATCAGGCTGCCGGAAGTCCGCACTTCCCTCAGCGACGATTGCAGTGTAGGGGATGCGCTTCCAATTCCCAATTCCCCAAAGCCATTATAGCCACACCCCCAGATGCTTCCGTTGGATTTACAGATCACGGCTGTATATGTAGCGCAATAGACGGCCGTCCAATCCTGATCATTGTTAACCTTAACAGGAGCGGTTTGATTGGTTGTATTGCCTATGCCGAGCTGCCCCTTATCGTTTGCCCCCCAGGCCCAGAACGTCCCGTCAGCCTTGATCCCATGGCCGCTGCTGAAGCCGGCCGTTACGTATGTCCATGTGCCGGGGATCGGTACGGGGTTGGACTGATGTGCGGTATTGCCGCTTTGCCCCAGTTGTCCGCTGGTACCTGCGCCCCATGCATATAAGCGGCCGTCTGCCTTTAAACCATAGCTGTGGTCCGCTCCGCTGGTACAGTATACCCAGTCATTATCGCTGCCGACCTGCACCGGTGAAAACCGGGTCGTATTTGAGCCGTCGCCAAGCTGCCCGACATTATTATACCCCCAGGCCCAAAGCGTTCCGTCCGTTTTTACGGCATTTACATGGAATTTACCGGCAGAAATACAGGTCCATTTGTTATCTGTGCCTATACGTACAATCGTGCTGTAAGAGGTAGAGGGGCCGGGACCCTGTCCCATCTGCCCGTCACCTCCCAGGCCACACCCCCACAGGGAACCATCCGCCTTTATGACAAACATATATTTGTACCCACAGGCTACAGCGACCCAGTCGTTGGCCGAACCTATTCTCACCGGCGAATTTTGCTGGGTATTATTTCCCGTACCCAACTGGAAATAATCAGGGTATCCCCAAGCCCATAAAGAACCATCCGATCTGATCCCGGCCGCATGCTCATAGCCTATGGACACAACAGTCCAGTTACTGTCGATGACGGCAATAACCGGAGAAAGCCGGTCTGAAGTGTTGCCGATACCCAGTTGCCCGCGCATGTTTCTCCCGACTGACCAGAGCTGCCCTCGCCTCAATTCATGAAAAGAGGCATCCGACGAACCGGAAGCAAAACGGCGGTGATCGTTCTTGTAAGACACTGCCGTTTTATTGATCGTCCTGCTGGCAAATTGTGCATTTGCCAGCGCACACCATGACAGGAATATGGTGCAGAGTAAAAATTTATTCATATTATATTTTATTTTAATTCATTACAACAAATCTTATCCCTTAGCCTTCAGACTTTACATTAAACAATAAATCTATTTTTGATTATTACGCTTGTATGTTATCTCATCAATATCACATTTCCTTTAGTCAAATACGGCTTACCTTCAAAACTGTATTCCAGCATATATACATAAGTACCCAAACCGGCCGCGGTCCCTTTATAGCTGCCGTCCCATCCCTGTGTCTTGTCTGATGAATGATAAATACGTTCACCCCACCGGTTGTATATACTCAGTCCAAAGCCCTGGATCCGGCCCAGGTTCCCAAGCACACGCAGGTGATCGTTGATCCCGTCCCCGTTTGGGGTAAACACATTCGGCAGCCAGATGTCGCAGAATATCTGACGCACCTCAATCGTGTCTGATGCGCTTCCGCATTGGTTGATGGCTGTAGCAACATACGCACCGCCCCGTGTGGTCGTCAGTATTGGTTCGGTACTGCCATCGGACCACAGGTAGCTATCCGCATCCGTAGCCTGCGCTATCAGCTTCAACGGTGTTTCTTCGCATACCGTGGTATCATGATCCAGTCTAACAGTGGGAAAATTTTTCTGCCGCAGGACAACCGTATCGCTTCCGGAACAACCATATACAGATGTTACGCTTACGGAATAGCTGCCACCCTTCGTGGCGGTGTAAGTTGATGTAGTTTCCCCGGTACCCCAATGGAAGTCTATACCGGGTCCCGGATCCAGTATGATCTCCTGCTCCGGACAGATATCACGATCGGGCCCGAGATCAATTTCGGGATCCTGCATAGCTATGATCTGTGTTGTATCTGCAGTAACGCATCCCTGCAGGTCTACCTGCAGCCAATAGGCATCCGTTACGGATACAAAGATGAAAGGATCAGTGCTGCCGGTATTCCACAGATAGGTGGCACCGGGCACTTCCATGCCGATCTTTGCAGGGATGGATGCGCATATGGTTGTATCGGTGCCGATCGTTACGCCCGGTTCCGTTACGGATGTGATTGTAATCGTATCGCTTCCTTCACAACCAGCATAGGATACATGCAGCCAGTACGTGCCGCCACGTATCACCGTCATTTGCGTATCCGAAAGTCCATTGCTCCACAGATAACTGCTGCCGGCGGGCTGCGGGCTGCTGAGCACCAGCGGTAAGGCGCCCGCACATAACGCGATGTCGGCGCCGAGATCCACTACCGGCGGAGGAACGACCGTTACCACGACCGTATCCCGGCCTGTACAGCCGCTGGCGTCCGTGATTCGTACCCAATAGCTGCCTGTAGTGTTCACCGTGATCGTGGCGGTCGTCGCACCGGTGCTCCACAGGTAGCTGCCGCCTGTAAAAGTTGCATCCAGCATATAACTGTTGCCCTGGCAGAACACCGTATCAGACCCCAGGATACCACTGATCAGCGACTGCATATCACCGCAGGGCGCCAGCCTCCACAGATCATTGAGATAGCCGCTCCCGGATGCTGCCTGTCCACTGCCGCCGAACAGCCAGAAATTGCCATCGATATCCGCCCATGTGGCAACGGTCCCCCTTGTCCCCGGCCAGTTGGCCGGGTCGGGCTGACCGCGCGTTCCGTAGATGCCCGGCTGATTCGTGTTGCTGCTGCCGCCGATCCAGATCCACTGGTCTGCACCCACGTCATACTTCCACAGGTCGTTCAGGCTGGCGGCAGCGCCCGATGCCGGATAACCGGAGCCACCGAATACCCAGAAGTTGCCTGCAAAATCCTTCCATGCCGCGATATTATTCCTGGCCCCCGGCGTATTCGCCGCGGCAGCGACGCCAAGCGTACCATACGTTCCGTTCTGGTTCACCGACTGGGAACCCTTCATCCATGCCCACTGACCGGTGGCCGGGTTGTATCTCCACAGGTCATTCAGCACCCCGCGGTACCCGGATGTATTATAGCTTTGTCCGCCAAACAGCCACAGGTTGCCGGCTGCGTCCGTCCATGATATGGCGCCGTTTCTCGCCCCCGGGATATTCCCTGCCGCGGCCGTCCCCTGGGTGCCGTAGGCGCCGGGATGACCGTGCGTATTCGGCCCGCCGATCCAAGTCCACATATTCGTCCCCGGACTATACCGCCATAAATCGCTGAAACTCACCTGTCCGTTGCCGCCAACACCGTTATTGTAGCCGCCGAACATCCAGAAATTCCCTGAGGCGTCCACCCACGCGCTGCCGCCCTGGCGCGCGCTCGGCAGGTTGCCTGTCGCGGCGGCGCCCTGCGTGCCGTAGGATCCGGCATTGTTAATCACGCTGGTACCGTGCACCCATGTCCACTGGTTCGCGGACGGGTCATACTTCCACATATCATTGAAAAATCCGCTCCCGCCCAAGCCGCCGAACATCCAGAATATGCCCGCCGCATCTGTCCAGCATGCCGGAGCATACCGTCCCGGCGGCATATTGCCCGCCGATGCCGTCCCCTGGGTACCGTAAGATCCGGCATGGTTCGCCGTCTGGGCACCTTTCTTCCATGTCCACTGCCCGGAGGCGCGGTCATATTTCCACAGGTCGTTCATATATCCGCCAGTGTTCAGTCCGCCGAACATCCATAAATCCCCGGCAAGGTCCCGCCAGACACCGGGCGTATACGTCCCCGCCGGCGTATTTGCCGGATCCGGCACGCCCTGCGTGCCGTAAATCGCGGGATTGACCGTCGTGCTGGACCCGTGCATCCAGGTCCACATATCATTCGCACCCGTCACCTGCGCATCAGCGGAAGATGCTGATAAGATACACACAAATAAAATGAAATGTAATTTTTTGTCCATACAAATTCTTCGTTAAAGCCCGGAAAGCGAACCGGATATACCCGGCTGCCTCCCTTCCGTGCATGAAAGCAGGGAGTCTGAGCAAATATGAACATACCATTATTTCATTTCAAACCTAATATTGTGAATCCGTAAAACTCAACAAACAGTATTACTATGTGTATTTAATTTATTATTAGCTAAATTATGCCAAAATAAATCATCTTTTCTTATAACTCTATATTGAAGGGAGTGGGGTGCAATGACCTGCATTTGATTGAAAAATCAGCCGCGGAACGGCGGCGGCTCGTCCAGCCAGGTAAGCGCGTCGAAAAATTCGAAGGCTTCCTTCTCAAAGACGTTGTTTTTCAACCCCGCCATTTCTTCCCGCAGCCTTTCCTGCTTTTCCTTTTGCGGACGTTTGTGCAGGGTATTGCCGAGGACGCGCAGGATAAGCACTTCCATCTGGTAATAGTTCTTCACGTTCCGGTAATGGTTGTACATGGCCTTGAGCAGGTATTCCAGCACTTCGTCGTTGCCGAGGTGATAGTGCACTACAGCCTGCAGAATCCGCACAAACCGGAATACATCCTTGTCGATATCATAATAGGGATCATTCAGTATCTGCTGCAGTATCTGCAGGGTCTTCCGGCTGTTGGCCTGGTAAAAGGCAAGCAGTGCCTGGAAATATTTTATCTCTACGATATAGGCCGGGTCCAGCCTGTCCGCAAATTTCTTATAGTTGCGGGTGAACTCATGCGCCAGGCTTTCGGCGGCGGCATAGTCTTTCTTTTTCAGACATGCCCGCAGGCCGCAAAACATCCGCAGGTAGAAAACCCGCGAAAGCACGTTTTCCGAGCCGGCATATACCGGCTCTTTGCACATATGCTCCAGCTTTTCCAGGTTCCGCAGCACGTCATCCGCCAGCCCCAGCTCGAGCTGGGATTTCATCAGGTAAAGGTTCAGGCTGAGGTATTTGTTGATCTCCTCCTGCTTCAGCTGCGGGTTCCCCTCCACGAACGCCACGTTGTCGCGCGTGGTGAGGTAATGGTTCCATTCATCGCCCAAGGCGTAATAGCAGCCTGAAAGGATGACCGAGCGGTAATACTGTTCCGGATGCGCCAGCTTTTCCGGCAGACGCATATATTTTGATTTCAGGATCTTCTGATAATACGACACCGGGTAAGCGCGTTTGTTCTCATGGCTCAGCAGGTTTTTATTGACGATGTTGGCCACCCGCCACCAGGCCGAGAGCCGGCGGATGACTTCGATGACCCGTTGTTCTTCCTTATAAAGGTTGTTGAAATCGTTATAGGTCACATCGCTGTACGAGTTCACCATAATCAGCCGTTTCTCCATGCGGATCAACTCCAGCACGTAATAATATTTCTCCCGCTCGTAGCAGCGTTTCTTCTCTCTCCGGATCATTTTCCGGCATTGCCGGTACAGCCCCTTATGGAACAGCACTTCGAGGTTGGCCAGCACGGTAAGGAACTCCTGGTTTTCGCTCGCCTTCTGATGGTAATTGCGCAGGCTCCTGAGGACAACATGATATAAATAGTTTTTGTAAGCGGAAAGCGCCTCCACTTTAACGGCCCCTTTTTGCCCGATCAGCTTTCCCAATTCCCCATCAGTGATATCCGGGTCCGCATCAATAGCGTCCAGCAGCTTCATGTACACCTTGTCCTGCCCATGCAGGGAAACCTGCATACGGATATACCGCTTCTCTGTCCGCGAAAGCTGAGAGATCAGTTCAGCAATGTCCGTCCGTTGGTTCATTGTGTATATCAGCAGTTAACAGGCAAATATAATAGAATTCTATGAAAAAAATTGATTTAAAAACTGATATTCACTGCGTTAACAAAAATAAATAGCTATTAGAATTCTATTGTAGAAAAAAAATCAATTTGATGCCTGCAGCATTTACCTGCATCTTTGTAAACATCATTTTAATATCTTTATTTTGTTTTCTATACCTATGAAAAAAATACACCTTCTGTTCGGAATTATATGCTTCTGGGTGCTGTTACCGGGTAGCGGAGCAGCGGCGGATACCCTGCGCTTTTATAACCCCCAGGGCACAATGGCAACGCTTTCGGGATATAAGGATTACGAGGCCCGCTTCGAGCTACCCACGTGGGGACACCTGACGGGGCTGCGGATACAAACCGGCGGTACCGGCACGGGCTCTTTCACGGTACGCATCTTCGGTCATGAAGGCGGCGCGCAACTGGCACAGCTCGAAGAAGACCTGACAACAGCGCTTACCGTACAGAAAACACAGGCCGGCAACCAAGCGATATACGTCCCCTTACCTGATTCCATATGGCTGGACAATAACCAGTTTTTTGTAATGGTCAGCAACCTGCCCGCAAACGTCAACCTGCTGGCCGATACCCGGCAGCCTTCGCCATCATGCACCGATCCGCTGGGCGGGGACATGTACTATCTGTTTGTGCGGGATGCGCAGAATAAATGGTGGCTGGGCAACCGCAGGGCCATGGCCATAGATGCCGTCATCGCCTATGCGCCGGCGCCTGCACAGCCGTGGTTTGAAGACGTTACTGCAGCAGCGGGATTTCCAACCGATCTTGCCGCCAACAGCAGCATAGCAGCCGGCGACCTGAACGGTGACGACCATCCGGATGTGGTGGTGAAAGGACGGGTATTCTTCAACGATTTCGGCCCGAAGGGTACACATACCTTTACAGAAAAAACAGCAGCCCTCGGCATCAGTGATTCGGGGGTAATCATCAACCCGCTGATAGATATCAATAACGACGGGCTGACCGACATTCTGCTTCTGTATCCGGATTCCAGCAAGCACCTTGTGTACATCAACAAAGGAAGCGGCAATTTCGAAAAGAAAAACATTTCGGCAATTATACCGGCGCGCGGCGCTTCCAGCTTCAGCATAGCGGATATCAATAATGACGGATATCCTGATATCTTTATCGGCCGTGTATGGACATATTATACAAGCGCTCCCGACCAGATCCCCAATTTCCTCTACCTGAATGACAAGAATAATGATTTCACGGACGCCAGCCACATGATCTACCCGCAGGGATGGGCACACAGGCGCACCAAAGCCACTGCCTGGTGCGATTATGACAACGACGGCGACCTTGACCTGTACGTATCCAATTATTACCTTGAGGCAGATGAACTGTGGGAGAATAAGATCAACGAGATTACTATCGGGCCTACAGCATTTATCAATGTGGCTCAGACCAAGGGGATTGACATTAACAGGTTCAGCGCCTACAGTCACGGCACCGGCGCCGACTGGGGTGATTACGATAACGACGGCAACTTCGACCTGCTCGCGCCCATGCTGGCACACCCGGGAAATATGGCACAGTATGATCATCTGCCGACCCAGTTATACCGCAACAGCGGAGCGCCTGGCTATACATTCCAAGGGAAGAATAAAGAGATCGGTATCCAGTTTGAGGAGACGCACGACGGCGCTGCATGGGCAGACATCAACAACGACGGCCTGCTCGACTTCTTCATCTCCACCAATTATGAATGCCGCCGGGCAGATGTATACCTCCAAAACGCCGACCATACCTTCTCCCTGAGTACACCGGCCTTCGGCCTCCAGGAACTGGCCACGCAGGTTGGAGACTGGGTATCTGCAGGGGACGCATGCTGGTTCGACTATAACGGCGATGGGAGGGCGGATATGATGGCATCGTCCATCGGACAATTCCGGCTGTACCGGAATAAAGTACCGACAGAGAACCGCCATATATACATCGCACTCCGCTCCACCAGTGCCAACAAGCTGGCCATCGGCGCGCGCGTGGAAGTATATGCAGGCGGAAAAAAATACATGCAGGAAGTGAATGCCGGCAGAGGCGTCAAGATGCAGCGCCCGGCCACGCTCATCTTCGGTCTTGGAGAAGCTACACAGGTAGACTCCGTAAAAGTGCGCTGGCCCGGCAAAACGACCTGGGAAACCTTTAAGCAGCTCGGCATCAATTCGTTCTACCACCTCGAAGAAGGCGGCCAGATACGCACAGGCATGGGGAACGATAAACCAATACCCGGCACCCGTGAGTTACAGGTATATCCCAACCCGTCAACCGGCAGCATCAACCTGCAATTACCCGGCTATAACGGCCATGCGCAGGTGCGGATCTATAATCTGGCCGGAACAGAAGTATACCGGAAGAATCTTAGCCTCAATGAATCGGCATCTATCGCCCCCGGTGTGGCACCCGGCAGTTATCTCGTGATTGTACAGACAAAAAACACACAGCATACATCACGTTTGACAATGCGTTAATCCTGATTCATTGTGGTTTTTGTGTATCGTAGAGACAGGACAGACCCTGTCTCTACATGTTTTATTTCCGCTATTCCCCTTTAACAAAAGGCTGGCAAACGGTACGACCATCCGCCGTTATCACCCGTAGAAAATACTGACCGGATACCAGATCACGAAGCGAACAATAACCTGTCGGCTCATCACCCGAAGGACTCATTACGGAATGCTGAATCCGGCCCATCACATCAAACAACTCCATCCGGGCAATAAGTGTATTGCCACTCAGTTGATACAAAATAAAATCCCTGGCCGGATTCGGATATACCTTCAACGCTAACATCTTCTTCTCCACATCACCGTCCGGAACGTTAAGTCCGGACAAAGTCAGCTCCAGATAACGGTTTACGGGGGGATTATAAACCGTAGTCCTGCTACCGGCAACATCCGGCCAATGCACCGACAATGAGTCGATCACGCTGTTCTTACCCAAGCCGAACAACATCCCGAAAGGCTGCTGACCTCCGTTGTTGCCGCGACCCGCATACACTTCCCGCATCCGCTGAACGCCGCCCGACCATACATAAATACGGGCTCCGATACAGCTACCGTTCACACCCGCCGGAGCATGCAGATTTATGCCTGTCCAGTTGTTATCCTGGCCGATACGGTTCTCTATCATGTTCAGGTCACGTGGCTGACCATCCTTGCAGATCAGGATATCGTCGTCTCCGTCCCGATCATAGTCCAGCACTTCAACCATATGAAGATCCCGCGCTTCTGCACGAACCAGGCCGAGGCTGCCCGTAATATCCATAAATTTATTATCGGCGGACTGATGGAATACGTACAACCGGTCCGTACCCGGTCCGTAATAGCCTTGTGCCATCGCGAGGTCCATCAGACCATCATTATCCAGATCAAACCAGGATCCGTCATAGTCGCCCAAATGACTCGACTGAGGGCTTTTACGTGTCATCAGGCTCCGGTCCGGCGTCAGGCGGTAGTTATTTGAAGCGCCACCGTTTAATACCATTGTCGAACGCCCTTCCTGGGCATCAGCCCCTCCGTGAACAAGGCTGAAGAAAAAATCCATATCCCCGTCATTATCAAAATCCTCCGGAACCGGACTCCACAGACAGAGATTCTGGCCGCCATCCCCCTGCATATAACGCGCATTGTATCCTGCCGCAACGGCCACATTCGTAAACCTACCATTTCCGTTATTCTGCCATAGCTGACCCCGGGTACGACAATACGGACCCGTGGCTATATCAGGCCACCCGTCATTGTTCCAGTCTACGACGCTGCATCCGTACATCGGTTCAGGTTCTGTTATACCCGCTGATGCGGAAACATTCGTGAATGTACCATCACCGTTACCTTTCATTAAATAGCCGTGATCCCATACATCGTTCTTATAGTCTTTAAACCAGGTCGCGATAAACAGATCTATATATCCGTCCCTGTCATAATCGAGAAAGCTGAAACCCGTGGCATTGATCAGCCCCAGACCCTGAAAGCCGTCCTTTACAAGCCTGAAGGAACCCGTTCCGTCGCCCAGCAGCACTTCGCAGCGATCACCCTGGTCTGTAAAGCTCTCCAGGCGATGGTAGTAGTTACCCCGCACCATATCAACATGACCATCATTGTTTACATCAGCAAGTGCCGCCACGATCGTTCCCCGGCTCACATGCAGTGGATCAGGAACACTATTTACACCGGAAGCAGAAGTCACTTCCACATACTTACGTGCTGATGGATCGGAAGACTGCATATCGCGTACACTGATATACGCACGAAGTGCGTCTTCCGATCCGATCGACCAGTTGCCCTTTAGTGTCAGGAAATCAGGATAACGGTCTCCGTTCAGATCAGCCACGTACATATTATTTGCCTGCACGGTATCCAGCCCCAGCAATCCGGTTGCCAGCGATACCCAACCAGTGTTTTGCGCCCGGGTTGTGCCGGACATACTTAAGAACACGCTTAAAAGCGCAATGCTCCCTTTTCTACAATTCATCTTTAATTATTTTATTTTTCTGGTTTATTTGGTTGCGTATCCAAGCAGACCCATCAACGGATCAGGTGAAAACTTCCCTGCTTCTGATAGGGTACTCCTTCAAAATTGTACATAAGCAGGTAGATGTAACTTCCGGCCATCGCGTCCTGTTGGCGGACTTTTCCGTCCCATCCCTTATACTTATCCTGTGTATGGAATATCTGCTGCCCCCACCTGTTGAAAATACTAAAGCTGAATCCGTTCAGCCGGGAAGTGTTACCCAGTACACGGAACACATCGTTGGTACCGTCTCCATTCGGGGAGAATGCATTGGGCAGCCAGATGTCGCAGAAGATCTGGCTGATCATTACCGTATCTGAAACCGAACCGCATTTGTTTACCGCCGTTACCACATACATACCACCATGAGTTATGTGCAGAACATCACCAATACGCCCGTCGGACCACAACAGCGAATCTGCATTAAGCTGATAAGGTCTGATCAGCAATGGGGTTTCTTCACACACGGAGGTGTCGGACGGAACAGAAATAACAGGTTTCGGAAAATAACTCAGCATAACCGTATCACCACCGATACAATGATATTCGGAAATTACCTTCACCCAATACGTACCGGCAGATACTGCCTCATATATAGGTGTTTCAGCACCGTTATTCCAGAAATACTTTCCGTTGGATCCATAAGTAGCATCCAATAATATAGTCTGGTCCGGGCAGATATCTCTGTCGCCGCCCAGATCAATATCCGGCTCAGGCATTGCCCTGAGAGAAATGGTATCAGACACAACACAACCTTCCAGATTCACCTCAAGGCTATAATTATAAGTACTGTCTACATCTATAAAAGGGGTTTCTGCTCCAGTATTCCAACGGTAACGCGCTCCCGCGATTTCCATACCGATACGCAGCGGGAATTGTGCGCAGATAATACTATCCTTCCCGATATTAACAACTGGCGCAGGTATGACTTTTATCCGGATGCTGTCCCTGTGCTTACAGCCGGCCAGATCTACTTCCACCCAATATAATCCCGTCTGGCTGACCTGCATAAAGGTATCTGAAAGTCCATTGCTCCACAGATAGCGGGCGCCGGCGGGCTGAGGTGACGATAATACAAACGGCAGGTGCGTATTGCATACGCCCGTATCACTGCCCAGATCTATCTCGGGCAGCGGCAGCAATTTCACAGTTACATACGATGATGTATCTGCACACTTACTGCTGTCGCGTACTGCTACCCGGTATATACCGCCGGTATAAGCGGCAAGAGAAGAACGGATTGCACCATTGATATTTCCGGCAGCAGTTTGCCACTGATAGGTAAAACCGATACTATCGGGATGCGCGTGTAGCATAACGCTGTCTCCCCGGCAAAATATGGTATCTCCTGTAAATGTAATCCGTGCATCAAAAGGAGGGCGCACTATAAATTCTGCCGTGTCCCGGCAGCCGTTAAATCCATGTACAATAGCGGTATAAGTTCCTGCAGCCACTGCCACAAAAGTGTCTTCGATATTAGGACGAAATTTTTGTACACGGCCATTTCCCCAATCCGGTACATATATATTCCCGGTATCGTCAATATACAGGTCGCGGGGCGTATACAGCTGATTAGCGGCATTGCCCTGACCTCTCTGGCCTGCTACAAGTACGCCGGCAGTAGCACCGCGTGCCCATTTGGATACACGGTTATTGGTGCCGGATTCCGAGATATACAAGTTCCCCAGCCCGTCTCCGGTAACCCCCAAAGGCAGATTCAACCTGTCGGGCTGATTTCCCGGCAATCCTGTCGATCCTGCGACAACTACGCCACTTGCAGCGCCAGGCGCCCATTTTACCACCCGGTGATTATCCGTATCTGCTATGTAGACGGTATCGTGGTCTACCCAGATACTTAACGGCTTGTTCAGTTGGGCAAGTCCTGCGCCGGGAGAACCCGTTGTGCCTGCAACCACCACGCCGCTGGTAGCGCCGGGTGCCCATTTTGTGACACGATGGTTAATGCTTTCAGCTACATACAGATTACCGGTAGCATCAAGAAACAAGCCGGTAGCTTCATTCAGCCGGTTTAATGCCTGCGCACCCATACCGGTCACCCCGACAACTGTTACCCCGTTTGTTGCACCGGGCGCCCATTTCTGCACCCGGTGATTCCGCCAATCTGAAACATAAATATCCCCTGATGGATCAACCTGAATGCCATAAGGATGCTCAAACTGGTTGGCAGCATTGCCCGTAACCCCGGTAATACCCGCAACCGTAGTACCGGCAACTGCACCAGGGAGCCATTTCTGTACACGGTAATTACCGTAATCGGATATATATACAACAGCATTCTTGTCAACAAAAACAGCAATCGGCGTAAACAACTGGTTAGCACCCGCACCCGGTGTATTTCCACCGGCTACGGTAATCCCGTTCGTATCCCATACAGCATCCCGGAATGCAACCGGATTGCCGTTCAACAGCCATTCTATACGTTCCATACTGAAACCGGAGCTTACCTTCAGGGTAACCGGAACACCACATTTGGCAGAGCTGTCCTGCCTTGTGATCACACTCGTGCATTGCGCTGCAGCCCGAACAGACAGGATGAGCATTAAGAATAGTATTACAGATCTCATAGCTTATGTTTTCTGTTATAAAGAGGGTATAGGATCATAGCAGCAATTGCCGGCCGTCTCAGCTCTATGCAGAAAACGGCCGGCATTTTTGTGTGGATCAATATGCGGTTTTCAGCAGTTTCTCCATTTTTATCATCTTCCCTGCTTCATCTGATATCATCACCCAATAAAGACCAGCCGGCAGATTATTAATATTCAGTTCCCGGGTATTCATTCCGGTAAGCATCTGACGTCCTTCAATATTGCTGATCCTGATGGTCACAGGAACCGGGGATTTTATATAAAGCACCTCACCTGCCGGGTTGGGATAGATATGCACAGCATCTGTAGCGGGCAATTCCACACTCAGCGAAGTAAGTGGAAACACAGCCGATACATTGCTGCATCCATTGGTATCGGTAACCGTTACCTGATAGTTTCCTTTTCCAACCGGCGTCCAGGCAGAATCCGTAGCGCCGGGAATATTCTGCTCTGATACAGACCATTGATAACTTGTATATCCGCCGGCAGTACGGAGAGCAACAGTATCCCATTCGATAACCGGCTGTGGGAGTGGGTGAATAGTCACATTCACCGGAGCAGAACTGTCGCGGCAGTTAAGTACATGCTTCCGGTTGACCAACACTTTATAGGTACCGGAGGCGGATACCTGATAAAAATCACTGACGGCATTACTGATATCACCCTGCGCATTTTTCCACTGATAGGAAATACCCGTATCTGTAGTAAGGGCGTTTAATACCAACTGGCTGCCTGCACAGAAGGCAGTATCTCCCGGTGTCACGGTTACCACAGGTAATGCATGCCGGATTACAGTAACCGTATCTGACGTGCCGGAGCAGTGGTTGCCGTCCGTTACAATTGCCCTGTAACTACCTCCGTCCAGTGCAGTGTAATTTCCCGAAACGACAGGTTGTATAATTCCGTCCTTTTCCCATTGATATGCGGCCCAGGTTCCGGCGTTCAGCACCACACTGTCACCACTGCAGATATTCTGCGTACCTCCGGGAACAATCGTAGCCACAGGCAAAGCATGCACCGGAATAATGGCGGATACGGTATCGCTACATCCGTTAGCACCCACACCGGTGACCAGGTAACGCGTATTTGTCACCGGTCCTGCCTTAACAATGGCTCCGCCCGTATTGACGAGACCGGGAGCCGGGTTCCACGTATAAGAGACGGCTCCGCTTGCTGTAAGTGTAGTTGTATCACCGAGGCAGACTGCCGGTTGTGTAGCAGTGATCTTAATCTCGGGAAGCAAAAGTACATTTACCGTTTTTGTAGCTGTATTCACACAATTGTTCGCATCTCTTCCTGTTATGGTATATGTTGTGGTCGTGGCCGGGCCTGCTATAACCGAATTTCCTGTAGTCGTATTAAGACCGGCAGCCGGAGACCAGGAATATGTTGCCGCACCGGAAGCAGTCAATGTCACCGATTTACCTTTGCAGGCCGAAGCATCTGCTGGACCGGCTTTCACATCCGGTAAAGCATGAACTGTAACTGTCGTCACGGCGGATGCGGTGGCACAAGCTCCGTCTACAATCTCTACTATGTAATTTCCAGCTGTTTTTACAACAACAGAAGATTTGGTTGCACCCGAAATAATATCGCCTCCATTTTTCCAGCGATAAGTGACACCTTTAGAAGTAGACGACGTAAGTATTACGCTGTCGCCATTACAAAAAGTAAGCGGACCTGAAGCCGAAACAGTTGGCACCGGAGCTGTACCTGCGCCTGTCACCGTCACGGTTATGGTATCTGTACATCCATTGAATCCGGTAACGATAGCACGATAGGTGCCGGAGACTGCTGCCAGGAACGTATCAGTGATCATAGGGCGGAATTTGGTCACCCGGTGTCCGTTCCATTCAGTGACAAATATATTCCCGTTGCTATCCAGATGAATACCTCTCGGGCCCCAAACAACATTCGTCGGATAGGTTGGTAAAGAACCTGCACCACGCCCTCCGATGATCGTCTCTCCGGTAGTAGCTCCTTTCAGCCACCTCTGAATACGGTGATTTCCGTTATCACTAACATATAGATTCCCCCATTTATCCACCCGAACGCTGAGTGCGCTATTAAATGATGCGGCGTCCGAGCCCGATTTTCCTTCTCCATTTCCGTTCAATGTTCCTGCCACCAACGTTCCCATAGTACTCCCCTGCAGCCATTCCAATACTTTATGTTCATCGGATACGTACATATTTCCATGCTCGTCAACTCCCAGACCAATAGGAGATGAGAACTTCGTAAAATCGGTTTTACTCCTTTGTGCCGATATGCCTGCCGCCAGCACGCCTGTCGTTTCTCCAAGCGCCCATTTAGTAACACGGGCAGCTTCCTGTTCAACAATATACAAGGTGTCTTTCTTGTCCAGGTAGATCTCCGTAGGTTTGTTAAGGTTGGTTAATGCATTCCCCGCGGACGTAGGAAATTTCCCTGCTACCAGTTCGCCCTCGGCAGCACCGGGCTTCCATTTCAATACACGCGCATTATCGTATTCAGATATCAGAATATTGCCCTCCCTGTCCCGGAAAATACCCAGCGGATGATTTAATTCTTTTAATGTAGCTCCTGACTTTCCGTTGTTATTTCCCGGCGCGACCAGGTTGCCTGCTATCAGAACACCGCTTGTTGCTCCGGGTACCCATTTGGTGGCACGATGCCCGTCAAACTCTGTGACAAATAGTGTATCCCGATACACGAATACTGCACTGGGATTAACCATCTGGTCCAGTTGTGTTCCCCTGCCATTTCCTCCAGCTACAATCGTACCTGATTCTTCCCAGGTAGCGTGCCGCATCTGAACAGAAGTATTGGCCAACTGCCAGTCAATACTTTGCACAGCATAGGGCGCATTTAATTTCAGTTTGGACGGAGCTGAGCAATCTGCTCCAGGGGTTATTGCAATGGAGGCTCCGCATTGAGCAGAAGCATTCATGGATCCATACAGTAAGAACACCGTATAAATAAAAAAAGTACGCTTTAAATTCATAGGAGTTGCATTTTTAAAAAATGATTGACAATGTTTTTTTCCAAATATTAGCAGCAAAAAAGCATGAGAAAATCCCGCAATCAGCTGCTTCGTGAGATGAAACAAAATTAGCTGAAGCCCCTACCCCTACCTATAAGCGAAAACGCTGGAATATTTTAATTTAAGTGTAACTACGTATTTTTAGAATCTGACCTAACCTTTTCCAACAGCCGGCTGTCCAGTTATTTAGCATGTCACCATCCAATAAATTATATCGAGATAACCAAGGCCTGATCCTCTCCATTTGTCTGCCTGTTTTCCTTCTTATACAACGCATCTCCTATGGCCAGGAAAACAAAGACATCATGTGGCAGTTACCGGCAGACAGCATTTCCTATGTGCTCAATCATCAGATCGGAATAGCGAGGCAGGTATCCGTAACCAATTCGGACAGTGCAATACTGATGCTCCATGAAAGTATACGTGAAAGCATATCTCACAGTTGTTATAATTGTATTGTAGAAGGACTGGTGAGCCTGGGCGCCGCCTATACGGACAAGGGAGATTATGAAAACGCCGAGATTTTTTACCGAAAAATCCTTAACTACAGCCTCAAAACCACATTCCCGATCGTAAGCGCCAGCAGAGCATTGAATAATCTTGGGAACACATACATGTATAAAGGCAATTACAAGCAGGCGATGCAATACTATATTTATGCCGCTCAAATAGCTGAAAAAAAAGGCAGGAATGATACATTGGCAACAGATCATCTGATCCGCATTTATAACAATACCGGTACTCTGCTCCTTCATATGGGACAATACCACAAGGCATTGCTCTACTTTGACCAGGCAGAACAGATGGCCACCCGGCTCAATATGCTCACCCGGCTCCCCAGTATATTTGTCAATAAAGCCATGGTGTATGGAAAAACCGGTGAAATGGAAAAAGCATGGTCTTACAATCAGCAAGCCTACACATTGGCTAATCAGATACAATACATTCAAACCAGGGTAGCTAATCAGATACAATATACACAGACTCAGTTTCTGGCATTGAAAGGGCTGGCAGATATACTCCTGTCAAAGAAGAAACCACAGGCTGCCATACCCTACCTGGAACGGGCGCTCTTTATCCGGGAAAATGTAAACCCTTATTTTACAGTTACGGCACTACAATCACTCGGCAGCGCTTATCTTTCTTTAAACAACTATGAGCTGGCAGAATATCATCTTTTAGCTGCGCTGCGTAAAGCGGAAGCTGTCAAAGCAGCTGATTGTATCCGGAATATACACCACGATCTCGTGATTTTGTATGAGCATACCCAACGGATATCGCTTGCCTTTAAACACCAGCAGCTATATCATAATCTAAAGGACAGCATCCTGAACAAGGAAAAAACAGAGGCAGTCAATCTGCTTGAAGTAAAATACAGAACCGCGGAAAAAGAAAAAGAAATAACACAGAAGCAGCTATTGATCAACCAGCAGAAAAGAAAAATCGAGCATAAAAACATCTGGATTGCCGGCATTTCCGCTACCACTATATTCCTGACAACGATCGCGTCCCTGCTATATAGCAGGAACCGACATAAACAACATCTGCAGTCCGAACAGATACGCAGCCTGCAGCAAAAACAGGAAATAGACCGGTTGAAAGCGCTTATGGAAGGTGAAGAAAAAGAACGCGTACGCATTGCACAGGACTTGCACGACGGTATCGTGGTACAATTTTCTGCAGCCAAAATGAATTTGCGCTCCCTTTCGTATACACATAGCGACCTCGCCGGCTCAGCAGATTTCCAACAGGTCGTACAGCAACTGGACAATGCAACCCGGGATCTGCGTCAGACAGCGCATAACCTCCTGCCTGATATCCTGCTGGAAGAAGGACTTGCAGAAGCTGTATATTATTTTTGCAAAAACCTGAAGCTGAGCAACGGACTCGATATTGATTTTCAACTATATGGAACAATTCCAAGGATGCCTGCCGACTTTGAACTGAGCCTGTATCGCATCATACAGGAACTGGTACACAACATCATCAAACATGCGTCAGCTACCCATGCCCTGGTACAACTGACAGCCCAAAACAGTCTGCTGACAATAGCCATAGAAGATAATGGGATCGGACTCCCCCAGATTACGATCAATAGCAAAAAGGGCATAGGATTGAAAAATATAAAAACACGTGTAGCCACCCTTCGTGGACAAATTGATATACACAGTAATCCGGGAAACGGAACGATTGTATACCTTGAGTTTGACACCGACTCCTTCATTTAAAAACAACAGTAAATATGTCCATACAAGTAGCGATCATCGACAATCACCCCATGACGATCAAGGGTGTACAAGCCATGCTGGCCGCTTATCCACAAATAAAACTAAGGTCCATGTATACCACAGGAAAAGCACTGCTGGACGGATTGAAGGAATCATTGCCTGATGTACTTTTACTTGATCTGCTGCTTCCGGATACCTCGGGAAAAGAACTGGCAGAGATTATCACTGCAGAATATCCTTCCGTACGTATAATAGCACTTACCAGCCTGGATGCCCCAAGTCATGTAAAGAGCATGATGCGCCGCGGCTGTTCCGGCTACCTGCTGAAAGACACTGATGCCGAAACACTGGCATTTGCTATTGAGCAGGTGTATACAGGAAAAGAGTTTATTGAACCCTCTATTAAAGAGCAGATACTTCAGAATGTCCTGAAGATGAAGAAACCAGCAATAGAACACCTTCCCAAACTGACACACCGTGAAAAAGAGATTCTGACTCTGATCGTTCAGGAACATACCAGCCAGGAGATTGCTGACAAGCTGTTCATCAGTCTGCGTACCGTAGAAACACACCGGTTCAGCCTGCTGCAGAAGCTGGATGCCAAAAACATGGTAGCGCTCGTTAAGATCGCGATGCAGATGGGCCTGGCGGAATAAAGATATTATCCACCTCCCTTCCTAATAAAAATCATAATCCCTTCGCGCCAGGTTCAGACGCAAGCCACCGTAGAAATAGGTAGTAGCGGTTGACGGGAGGTAATTATTTTCATAAGAGAAATTCCGGTTGGTCAGGCCAAGGTCTATAAAAAGATTTTCACGCAATTCATAAGAGAGGTTGACATTCAACAGGAAGCAATTGCCCTGCACACCGGAGATTAATGCATATCCATGTTCCGGAGAGGCAGCATTCAGCGGTGTACGTGTTCCGTAATGTCTTGCAATATCATTCCCATAATTTGCCACTCCGGTATCCGTGCCTTTGGCATAGTACATACCCCGTGCCGTCAGGAAGAGGTTTTTCACCGGCTGATAACGCACCACCCCGATCAACTCGGCAAAACCACTACCCAGCGGGTGCGCCAGCGGCTGATTGTAATGATTATAATTGGCCAGCGTATCATGCGCATAGGTGAAGGGGCGTACAAGGTTTACCTCCGCCTGCAGATCCAGATTCTTTATCGTAAAGGCGTCAAAGTACTTGGCGCCCAACTGAGCGCCGAACTTATTGCCCCACCATCCGTTGCCGGCCGTCAGCTCTTTGACGCGGAATTCATCCAGCAGGAACTGTCCGTACACCTGCACTCCTTTTACCGGGATCGCCTTAAAATTAAGTCCCAGCAATACATTATCCGGACTGCCATTGGCTCTTTCTATCTGCCGGTAGAGAATAATCGGGTTCATGTAACTGAATGAATAACGATCCGGGCGACTGAATATCACACTCTCAAATAACCCGATATTCAACCATTTGGTAGCGTTGAAGCTGAGATGATGTACCGTAGCATATTTATGCGGCAGTACCCGGTCACCAGCCCGCGGATGCTGCGGGGTAAGTTCCAGATAAAGGTTCTGATAATTGATCTTCCATATTTTGGTATTCAGCCGGAGGAAGGTAGCGCCAGTGGAAAAATCGCTCAGGAACAGGCTACGCATACCATCGCCGAAAAAATGCCGGTCGTATCCGAAGGTTACATTGATATGATCTTTTACAGCAGCGAAGTCTATATAACCACGGGCAAGCAGGTAATCATATTTGTTGGGCGAACCAGTGCCATGGAGATCTGCAGTCTGGTAATAATCGGCGCCGGGCACTGCATTGTATTTGTTAGCCCAGTCAGTAACAAAAGTGACCGGATCTTCCTGATTGTCGGTAAAGAACGTATAAAAGCCTATCTTTTTCGAGATCCATCCCCTTAGCTCAAGCCCGCGACTGTTGGAAAAACGCGTTTGTGTGCCTCCGGCAGTACTGTTTTCAGACAATACCAATCCGCCGATCACCGGATTCACCACCAGAAAGAAATTATCCGTTTTTATATGGGCGAAATCCGGTTGCTTCTTATAAAACGTATTGAACCAGGGACGCTTCGCATCTATCGCGCCATCTTCATCAGGTGTCCATTCACCACTTACCGAAATAGCACGATCTATGTTATAACGATCGATGGATGTCAGGCCGATAGCATCAGCCTCTTCACGCGTTTCCAGCAGAAATTGTACTGCGCTTTTGCGCGACACCGGCTTTACCGACAGAAAGAGATCATTGGAGATAAAGCCGGACCTTGTTTCCAGCCGGTCGAGCACCTGGTAATCTTCCTGCCCCAGTTGCAGGTAGGTTGTTTGTGCTTCGACATGTGTGATCATACCACATAACAGAAGCAGGACAGACAAACTTTTTTTAGTGATCATGAGCTGGCATATTAGCGGTTATGGAAAAGCCGGCTCAAAAATAATATAATTATTGAGTTATGAATGATGAGTTATGAATTCATCTCTCATCATTCATAACTCATAACTCAACCAATGTTGGCAAGCTGTCCGCAGGCGGCATCTATATCCTTACCACGGCTACGCCGCAGGCGGGCATTGACTTTTCTGGAAGCGAGATGCTGCATAAAGCGATCTGCCACAGCTTCATCCGGCTTTTCAAAATCTGCCTTTTCAATAGGATTGTATTCAATGATATTGACCAGATCGGCAGGTACCTGCCGGTATATCTTCACGAGATCCTCTGCATCCTGAATACTGTCATTGAAATCGCGGAACAGGATATACTCGAAGGTGATCTCGTTGCGCGTCATTTTGTAAAAATGATTCAGCGATTCGACCAGCACTTTCAGATTATTGGTTTCATTAATCGGCATGATCTCATTCCGCTTTTCATCTGTCGCCGCATGAAGTGAGAGTGCCAGTTTAAATTTCACCTGGTCGTCGCCCAGTTGCCGGATCATCTTCGCTACACCGGCCGTGGAAACTGTGATCCGCCGCGGGCTGATGCCCAACCCGTCCGGCGCAGAAATGCGCTCAATCGCCTGCATCATGTTTTTGTAATTGAGCAACGGTTCCCCCATGCCCATGAATACAATATTGCTGAGGTGTTTTCCGTAATGTTCCTCAGCCTGACGGTTAAGCAACACCACTTCATCCACGATCTCGTCAAAATCCAGATTCCGCTTACGGGCCATATAACCTGTAGCGCAGAACTTGCACGAAAGGCTGCACCCGACCTGGGAAGATACACAGGCAGTCATTCTTTTGTCTGTCGGGATAAGCACCCCTTCCACATAGTGGCCATCGTGCAGCAGGAAACGGCTTTTGACCGTGCCATCGCTGCTGTACTGACTGTGGTGAACCTGCACCACAGGAATAAAGTAGGAAGCCGACAGTTTTTCGCGCAAGGCTTTAGACAGGTTAGTCATTTCACTAATGCTCCCCACCGACCGTTTCCAGATCCATTCATAGATCTGCCCTGCCCGGAACGCAGGCTCTCCCCAATCCTTCATCAATGTCTGCAACGCTTCCGGCGTCAGGCTCCTCAGGTTCTTCATACAGGTGCAAAGTTACTTAATTAATGAGCCAATTAGCTAATACGCTGATTAGCTAATGTCTGTCGCGAAAGATCATTAGTACATTAGCTGATAAAAGTAGCCGTTTTCATTTCCCGAAAATAAATTACACTTTAAGCTAAATTAATTTGGATACTTCATTAACTTAATTAATTTTGTCTACAATAATAAATTTTCTTCACTTAAAACAAAGAACTGTGGCGTACGAAAACAAAAATTATGGCGACTCTCACAACGAAAGTCTGTTTAGCAAACGTATAAAGGCAGGAAAAAGAAGGACCTATTTTTTTGATGTCCGTTCTACACGTAGCAGTGATTACTTCATCACGATCACTGAAAGCAAAAAGCGTTTCGATGATAACGGCTACGATCGTCATAAAATGTTTTTGTATAAGGAAGATTTCAACAAATTCCTGGTTGCGCTTACCGAAACCATCAATTATGTGAAAACAGACCTGATGCCTGATTTCGATTTCGATGCATATAACCACGATCAGGAAGAAAACGGAGAAAACGCCACATCCATGGTTGCCGAAGACGGCAATGTTGATGATTGGAAAATATAATTTTCATTCTGCGGTTATAACATAACTAAAAGCCTGTCATTTCGACTTTCGATAAGAGGCGTTTGCCCTTTGGGGAGATGACACAAGAACCAATAAACGGCTTCGGCAGGCACAGCCACCGACATTAAAGCATGGTGGCTGAGCCTGCCGAAGTCGTTTAAAGTGTATATAATATCGCCTGGCTGCTTTCAGCATCAGCGTTTCAGCAAAGCGAAGTCAAGCACTTCGTGCATTTCCTGCACATAATGGAATCTTAGTCCTTTGACATATGCTTTGTTGATCTCTTCCACATCTTTTTCATTCTGCCGGCACAGGAGAATGTCTTTGATGCCGGCACGTTTTGCAGCGAGCATCTTTTCCTTAATACCCCCTACCGGCAATACCTGTCCACGCAGTGTGATCTCGCCGGTCATAGCGAGATAAGGTTTTATCTTCCGGTTGGTAAAAGCAGAAGCAAGAGCAGTAAGCATTGTGATGCCCGCACTTGGACCATCTTTGGGTACCGCTCCTTCCGGCACATGGATGTGTGTGTTGTATTCATCAAATTTTCCGGACGGGATATGATATTCCTCAGCATGCGCCTTCAGATAAGAAAGTGCGGTCGATGCGCTTTCCTTCATCACATTACCGAGATTACCGGTCAGGGTAAGTGTACCTTTACCTTTCGACAGGCTGGTTTCAATAAAGAGAATATCGCCGCCTACATAAGTCCAGGCAAGGCCCACCGCTACACCGGGAGGATGTCCTTTGGCATAAATTTCATTATTATACCGTGGCTTACCGAGCACACGCTCAAGCTGCTCCGGAGTTACATGCGGAGCAACGGTTTCATCCATAGCCACCTGCCTGGCTGTATTCCGCATAATGGCGGCAATATGACGATCCAGTTCCCGCACTCCTGATTCACGGGTATATTCCTGAATAACACGATTTATAACCTTATCGGGTATACGAAGACGGACCTTGCTCAACCCATGCAGTTCCTTTTGCTTAGGGATAAGATGACGCTTGGCAATCTCTGTTTTCTCTTCCATGGAATAACCGCTTAACTGGATGATTTCAAGCCGGTCACGCAGCGCCGGCTGAATTTCGCTCAGGCTGTTGGCAGTAGCGATAAATAATACTTTGGAAAGGTCAAATTCAAGCTCCAGGTAGTTGTCGTAAAACGTGCTGTTCTGCTCGGGATCCAGCACTTCAAGTAGTGCAGAGCTGGGATCGCCGCGGAAGTCTTTCCCGATCTTATCTATTTCATCAAGGATAAAAACCGGATTAGCAGTTTTTATCTTGCGCAGCGACTGGATGATCCGGCCCGGCATCGCGCCGATATATGTTTTCCGGTGGCCGCGTATTTCACTTTCATCGTGCAGGCCGCCGAGGCTTAGGCGCACATACTTCCGCTGTATGGCATGGGCAATGCTTCTGCCAAGCGATGTTTTACCGATACCGGGGGGACCGACAAAGCAGAGGATCGGTGATTTCATATCGCCCTTCAACTTCAGTACAGCAAGATATTCCAGGATGCGTTCCTTGATCTTGTCCATCCCGTAATGATCTCCATCGAGCACTTTCTGTGCACGCTTCAGATCATAACTGTCTTCGGTAAAGCTGCTCCAGGGGAGATCCAGCATGAGGTCGAGGTGATTATATATCACCGAATAATCGGGGGTGCTGGGGTGCATACGCTCCAGCTTTTCTATATTTTTCCGGAAAAGCTCCTTCGCTGCTTCCGGCCATTTAATGCCTTCAGCACGTTTCTGGAGGTCTTTTATTTCGCGTTCGTTGGGATCCCCGCCCAGCTCCTCCCGGATGGATTTAAGCTGCTGCTGCAGGAAATACTCACGTTGCTGTTTATCTATATCCGCACGTGTCTTGTTGGTGATCTCGTTTTTCAATTCCACAAGCTGCAGCTCGCTTTGCAGCAGCTGGAGCAGTCGTTCCGCGCGTTTCTTGATATCGTCCTCTTCGAGCAAAGCCTGCTTGTCTGTGATCTTTGCCGATATATTGGCGGCGATAAAATGCAAAAGAAAAGACTGCTGCTCAATGTTGCGTAGCACAATACTGGTTTCATGCGGCAGGTTAGGCGATTGCTGCAGTATTTTCTCCGAATAATCCTTGATAGACGATACCAGCGCATCAAACTCCGTGTCCAGTTGCGGGAAGCGGTCGTCCAGATAAGTGATCCGTGCAGTATAAAAAGGGTCCTCTTGTATGAAGGCCTCCACCCGGAACCGTATACGGCCCATAATAAACACTGTAATGTTGCCGTCCGGCATTTTGATCTGCTTCACTACTTTTGCCAGCGTCCCTACAGTATACATATCCTTTGTACCGGGATCTTCCTGGCTGCTGTCTCTCTGCGTCAGCACCCCCACCCATTTACCACTCTTTTGCGCCTCGGCAATCGCTTTTACCGATTTCTCGCGTGCAACAGTGATGGGCAGCACCACATTGGGAAACAAAACAGTATTACGAAGCGCGATGACGGGAATCTCTGAGGGAAGCTCTTCTTTCTGCTGATCATCCATCTCCTCTTCTCCAAGCGGCACAATAGGCATAAATTCTATTTCCTGTTCAGGCTGGGCAATCAGCATATCAATCATTGAGTTCAATTCGGACATTATGGCAATGTTTCTTGTCGTAAAAAGAATATAAAAACGGTAAAAATAAGGGGCAATAGCTATGCCAAAGATAGTTGGCCTGAAATTTTTACAGTCTGTATAATTCATATCTTTACATAAAATACCCGTTTATGAGTGTGAGATACCTGTATATACTGTCACTGTTTTGCTTATTGTGCCACCTCCAGATATCTGCTCAGACAGACGGACCGGCAGAAAAGCCCACTCCCTACAACCGGCTGTACTGGGGCAACAGCATGGATGCCGCTATTTTTTCGACAGCGCTGGTGCAACATACAGGTCAGGCAGAAAAACTAACCACATTACGGTTTTCCTACATTGTAAATTTCGGGTTCAACCTGAATTATGACTTCAACAGGCATATCGGATTAATGACCGGAGCAGGTATTAAAAACATCGGCTTTATAGAAAAATTTGCAGACAGCACCGTAAAGCGGCGGATATATGCCCTGGGCGTTCCGTTGGGCATTAAAATAGGAAATCTGCATAAACGCAATTTTGTGTTCCTGGGTGGCGGTGCAGACGTACCGGTCAATTACCGGGAAAAAGGGTTTATCAAACGGGGAGATAAGGAAAAATTCAATGAGTGGTTCAGCGAACGTACGCCGACATTCCTGCCTTATGTTTTTGCCGGTGTGTCTGCCAGTCCGGGTGTTACACTTAAGCTGCAGTATTACCCGGGGAATTTCATGAACCGGGATTATGTTGCACCGAATCCCCAGGCTCACCATCCTGCTGTCCCTGTAATGCCATACAAATCATATGAACGCTCCAATCTGCTGATGCTGAGCATCGGCGTGGATCTGCATTACAACAAGCATCCGAAATACGGTGACACGCAAAATCAGAGCCTGAAAAAAATGTAACAGATGTACTAATTGATGTGTGAGATATGAGTGATGTGTTGGATGTGTTTGCACAGATTATTTTAAACTGCACCAAACACATCTGTCACATCTAACACATCACTCACATTACTCTGTTCTCCGAACTAAGTACAGATTCAGCGTGAGCGACATCAGCAGGAACATGGCCACAAGTTGATGCGCTTCGGCGAAATATTCAAATATACCGAAACGATCGTGTGTCATCTGCGGAGCTGTAAGTACGGAAAAGATACCCAGCATCACTTGCAGGGTGACCAAAATGGCCGGCCATACGGCAGCTTTTTTCAACAAGGCATTACCAGACCTGTTTGCGGCACGGTACAGCCAGACCGAACCATAGATGATGACGAAAAAAAGAAAGTAAGCAAGGGTTCGGTGGATCAAATGTACCATCAGCGGATGATCGGTAACCATCTGAATCCCCTGGAAGGTCCGGTTACCGTAGGAAGCCGTATTGGCAATCAGCCAGTCTCCGTTGATCGTGGGCCAGGTAGGGGCAGACGGGGCAGCCTTCAGACCGGCCATAAAGGCGCCATAGATCAATTGAATCGTGAGCAGCCCAACCGTAATCAGGTTAAAACGCCGCAAACCCGGATGGATCAGCTTTTCATGTTCCGGAATTATTAACCGGAATGCAAACCAGAGATTATAGCACAGCAACACAAGCGCAGCTATAAAATGTATCGAGAGCCGGATATGGCTCACATACAGATCTGTATCATTAAGGCCGCTCTGCACCATGATCCACCCGATAGCGCCCTGAAGCCCGCCGAGTATGAACAGGACAATGAGCGGTACGATCATCTCCCTGCTGAAATATTTTTTTATCAGGAACCAGATAAAGCCAACCGCAAACACAACGCCTATCAGGCGGCCCCACTGGCGGTGCATCCATTCCCAGAAATAGATGGCTTTGAAATCACCAAGCGAAAAATCGCTGTTCAGGTACTTGTACTGAGCGATCTGCTTGTATTTATCGAACGCCTCCTGCCAGTCGGCCTCATTGAGCGGAGGGATGGCGCCCAGGATCGGCTTCCACTCCGTAATAGACAATCCTGAACCGGTAAGCCGGGTAATGCCCCCCAGTAATATCTGCCCGATGATCATAAAAACACCAATCATCAGCCAGATAGCAACTGCTCTTTTCTGATATGCTTCCACCATGAGATGTAGTTTGGATGCAAAAGTACGGAGGGTTTTGATGTGTTTGGTGTAACAAATGTGTGTGATGTGACAGATGTGTAGGATGTGTTTATACACAATATTATTTAAGTCACACCAAACACATCTGTCACATCATTTTAACACCTAAGTGGTATATTTGAAGTGGAAACATGCCATGAAAACGAAAGCCGAAATAGTAAAAAACTGGCTCCCACGGTATACGGGGCAACCGCTCGACAGTTTTGGCGATTATATCCTGCTGTGCAATTTCAGCAATTATGTACAGCTTTTTGCAGAGATGAACGGGGTAGCTGTAGACGGCATGGATAGGCCCATGCCATGCGCCACCGCCAATGGCATCACGATCATCAATTTTGGCATGGGAAGCCCGGGGGCAGCCACCATGATGGATCTGCTCTCTGCCATAAATCCTAAAGCCGTACTGTTCCTCGGCAAATGCGGCGGGCTGAAAAAGAAAAATAACGTAGGCGATCTGATACTGCCGATTGCCGCTATTCGCGGCGAAGGCACGAGCAATGATTACTTTCCTCCGGAAGTGCCTGCGTTGCCTGCATTTGCCCTGCAGAAAGCCATATCCACCACCATCAGGGATTATGAACAGGATTACTGGACAGGAACCGTTTATACCACAAACCGTCGGGTATGGGAGCATGACACGGCATTTAAAGAATACCTGCAGCGCATCCGCGTTATGGCGATTGATATGGAAACCGCTACGATCTTCTCCACCGGATTTTATAACCAGATCCCGACAGGAGCGCTGCTGCTTGTCTCCGACCAGCCTATGATACCGGAAGGTGTAAAAACTGACGTCAGTGATAAAACGGTTACTAAAAAATATGTAGAGCTACACTTACGCATCGGAATAGACTCTCTAAGACAACTGATCAATGACGGGCTTACCGTAAAACATCTCCACTTTTGAATGCACGGGATCACATACTTTCTGTTCATCACCTCGAAGTGTCTTTTGCAGGCGCACCCCGTTTTACTGCGGTAAAAGATCTTTCTTTCAGCCTCGGCGCAGGAGAAACGCTGGCCATTGTAGGAGAAAGTGGATCCGGAAAATCGCTGACAGCTCTGGCGCTGATGGACCTGCAACCACCGGCAGCCAGCGTAGCAGGTACGATCTGTCTGGGTGGTCGTACAGACCATAAGCCGGTGCGAGGAAAAGATATCGGCATGGTATTCCAGGAACCAATGAGCGCCCTGAATCCCGTAATGAAGATCGGGAAACAGCTGACAGAGAGTATTCTTACTCATCAGCATGTCTCCCGTGAAGCGGCAAAATCCATAGCGCTGGAGTGGCTCTCTAAAGTACAGTTGCCGGATCCGGAAAAGATATATCACCGCTTTCCGCACCAGGTATCCGGCGGACAAAAGCAACGTGTGCTTATAGCAATGGCCATGTGCAACCATCCGGAAGTACTGATTGCCGATGAGCCAACCACTGCGCTCGACGTAACGGTGCAAAAAGAAATACTCCTGCTGATGCGGCAACTACAGCAGGAATACCGTACTGCTATTATTTTTATCACACACGATCTGACCCTTGCCCATACCATTGCCAATGACGTGCTTGTGATGTACCGCGGTGAAATGATGGAATACGGGCCGGCACGCGAAGTATTGTCCCGTCCACGCCATCCTTATACCAAAGCGTTGCTTTTATGCAGACCCACCGGACAACAGGCCGGACGGCGGTTACCGCTCGTAGCCGATTTCTGGCACCCGGAAGCGCAGGGACACCCTCTGCAGGAAAAAACAACACCGGCGCCGGCGGTTTATATCCGTCAGCAATCAGACGAAGCACTGCTCGAAATAAACAATCTTGATGTCTGGTTTCCTGTCCAGACAAACTGGCTGGGTCAGCCCATTGCATATTATAAAGCGGTAAACGACGTGAGCTTTACGTTGAAACGGGGGGAAGTCATGGGACTGGCAGGCGAATCCGGCTGCGGCAAAAGTACGCTCAGCCGCGCGCTGATGGGCCTGACGACGATAACGGGCGGAGCGGTACGGTTTAAGACCTACGACCTGGCACACGCCAACCGGGAGACATGGATGCAGGTGCGCCGCCGGATACAGATGATATTCCAGGATCCTTCTTCTTCGCTCAATCCGCGTCTCACCGTGGGTACGGCCATTACGGAACCATTGCGCACACATAGTATCGTTCCCGTTGCAGCACTGAAAAAAGAAGCATTACGACTGCTCGACCTGGTACAATTACCCGCATCATCCTTTCATAAATATCCGCACCAGTTTTCCGGCGGTCAGCGCCAGCGGATCGGCATTGCACGCGCACTGGCATTGCGACCTGAACTGCTGATATGCGATGAATCTGTCTCCGCGCTTGACGTGAGCATCCAGGCACAGATACTCAACCTGCTGAAAGATCTGCAGGCGGAATTTGGCCTTACTTATCTGTTCATCTCACACGATCTGTCTGTGATCCGTTACATCAGCGACCGGGTGATGATCATGCAGGCGGGCGCTATCGTGGAGTCAGGTATAACAGCGGAAGTGTTCGTACATCCACAGCACCCGTATACACAAAAGCTGCTCAACGCCATACCGGAGCAAATGGAAAGCTGAAGATGATTTCGCCTGTTTAAAATGCAGCAGCTTAATGATCTTAATGTTTTTTTATTCTTTTAACTTTTTAATCCGGATTGTACTAATTTTGCATTTGTAATGCGTACGCTTGTATCCATAATATTAATGCTTAGCCTTGTATATCAGTGCACGGTGCAGCTTGGTATACTGGCATGGTACAACGTAAACATGGATTACATTGCCCGCAACCTGTGCGAAAACAGGGATAAGCCTCAAACAAACTGTAACGGCCGCTGTCAGTTGAGCAAACAGCTTAATAAAACAAGTGAAGGCCAGGATCATTCATCCGGCAAACAATTACCCTCCAAAAACAACCAGGTGGAAATTACAGACCTGCTTGTATCCGGCGAAATGACACTTGTGCTGCATCAGATAACTACAACACATCCCATCTTTAACCCGGTTGTACCCCATATGTTCGGATATGCACCGGTTACCTCCGTATTCCACCCGCCTGCATGCTGATTTGATAATTGAAAATGAGACAATTTGAAAATGCCCTTGTCCTGTACAAGGTGTTTTCTATGCAAGTTAGTGCGTAAAGTTTGTTCTGGTTTTTTGCCGGATCATATGCGCTACACCTCATTGACTCATTTTCAAATTCCCAAATTTTCAAATCAGCACATTAATCATCCTTTTATGAAAAAATGGATAAGTGGCACACTGCTGCTGCTGGTAACAGCATGGAGTGCCATAGCCTGCGACGTATGCGGATGCGCTACGGGCGGAAGCTATCTCGGCATCCTGCCACAATACCGGAAACACTTCGCAGGATTGCATTACAAATACCAGGAGTTTACCAGCACACATCCTGTTGTGGCCGGAGAAACCGTACCGGTACAGGCAAAGGATTACTTCCGGAGCCTTACTGCATGGGGACGCTTTTACCCCACGGAACGGATACAGTTGTTTGCCTTTGTACCGTATCATTACAATACAGTCATCGAACCCGGCCTCACCACCAACATGTCTGGTGTGGGCGATGTGCAGATACTGGCCAACTATATGCTGGTTAATAATGCAGACACCGGTAATACAGCCTGGAAACATACGCTGCTTGCCGGAGGAGGTATCAAGCTCCCTACCGGTAAGAACGGATATACGAACAAGGAAGGTGTGATCCTCTCCAATATGCAGCCTGGTACGGGATCCTGGGATTTTGTGGTTAATGCCAACTATACCGTCCGTTACGGTAAATGGGGCGTCAATACCGATGCCATGTTTCGAATACCGGCAGTGAACCAGCGTGATTACCGATACGGCAACCGGTTCAGCAACGGGTACAGTTTATTCTACTGGAACAATACCGGGAGTATAAGCTGGCTTCCGCAAGCAGGCATACGCTACGAATGGTCGCAGCAGGATCTGGAAAGTTATAAATACAAACTCTCCAATCCATACAGCGGCGGCTATCAGCTATACCTGAATGCAGGTGCAGGCGTTTACCTGGGACCTGTTGGTGTACATACCCTGATCAATCTGCCAGTCAGCGAACATTACGCCGGTGGATTAGTAAAAAGCCGTGCCCGTTTTGAGGCACAGATTCAATATTTATTCTAAAAACAAAAAAAATGTTTACCTCTTATCAAAAAAACATAACGGTTATACTCCTTGCATTCAGCCTGTTCTTTCTGGCATTTGCCTGTAAAAAAGACAAAGAAGCGACACCGGCAGTAGAAGAAGAAGTGACAATCAGCATACTATCTCCGGAAAAAAATGCAATAGTCACCGGCAGTCAGCCTTTACGCATTCATGTATCTATAAAAAGCCCGGTAACACTGCATGGATATACATGGAAACTGACCAATAAAGCTGACGGCAGCATTCTGACAGAGCAAGAAAGCCACACACACGACAAGGAGCTGACCATAGACGAAACATGGGACTGGGCAACTCATATCCGTGAAGAAACAGCGGCCGTACTTGAGGTCATCGTTACCATAGACCACGATGGCAAAACAGCACAAAAGTCTGTTGACATTACATTCCGTCCCTGAAACAATATGTCACAATCATTTCAAAACAGTATCATTTACTCATAAAACATTAAATAATGAAAACACAATTTCAGCAAGTCATATTTTTTCTTTTCTGCCTGATGATCACTTTTTCTGCCTGTAAGAAGAAAGAAGATCCGAAACCTGACAATAACAATCCGCCCACGAATAACGATACGACTAAACGAACGGGTAAGATTGCATTTGCCTTTGCAAACACAGTAAACGGCGATGCCATCAGCATGAACAGCACCTGGTACCGGAATGAGCACGGAGATTCTTTCCAGGTAACCAAATTCAATTACTACATCAGCAATATAAAACTGCACAATAAAGAAGGCGGTGTATATGCAACACCGGAAAGTTATCAGCTCATACAGCAGGAAGATCTCAGCTCACTTACATTTACATTAGACAATGTACCTGCCGGCAATTATACTTCCGTCAGTTTCCTGATCGGCGTAGACAGCATACGTAATGTGTCCGGCGCGCAAACGGGCGCGCTTGATCCGGTACACGGCATGTTCTGGGACTGGAATACAGGGTACATCATGGCCAAGTTTGAAGGCAACTCTCCCCAGTCTTCCCGCGACGGAAAAATTGTGTACCATATCGGTGGCTTTTCCGGAGCACATAACCCGCTCAAACAGGTCAGCCTGACATTGCCACAGGAAGTCGTAATATCCGGGAATTCAGGGATTATAGCAGTTGAAGCTGACCTGGCAAAATGGTTTAAAGGAGCGCACCTGATTGATTTTGGAGCAGTGTCTACTATACACATGCCTAATGCTAATTCCAGAAAAATAGCGGATAATTATGTCAACATGTTCCGTGTGGCGGCAGCTACTTATAGTGTAGAATAAGTAACTTTACTGAGATTGTCTCTGAAAAGGTCAATAACATAATTGCGAGGAAGCGCGACGAAGCAATCCCAGCATCATGTTAAGATTGCTTCGCTCCGCTACCATTGACGTGTTTCATAAACCGTTTATGACCAGACACCCCTCACATTCTCCCCTCGAAGGGAGACGACCACATCATTCCCTGCCCAGAGCAGGGTATCAAAACGGCGTAAAGTCCCCCTTCGAAGGGGGCGCAGGGGGATGTTTGCGCTGCTACAGGAAACTTTGTTATTATTCTTCATGATGAATCCCTGTCATTTTTATCATTATTTGGGGAACCCAAATTACTCCTCGAAATGACGGGGTTTACAGATAACCTCAGTAATATACCCAATGTTGTGAAAAAGTCTGTGATCCTTTTGTTCTTGTGTTGTATGATACTTTGCCTGCATTGGCTGGGGTGTAAGGTAGATCCTTCTTTTGAGGTCAGCCCCTCCGGGGCTGACGTTTCTTTTTACATCCCGGAAGGATGGCCGAAACCGGTATATCAGTTTGAGGGTAACCCGCTGACAAAAGACGGTTTTGAACTGGGACGAAAACTGTTTTATGATGTCCGGCTTTCGCGTGATAACACCGTATCCTGCGGCACCTGCCACCAGCAATTTGCTGCGTTTGCCAATCTCGACCACGCACAAAGCCATGGGATTGACGGTAAATTTGGCATCCGGAATGCACAGGGGTTATTCAACCTCAACTGGCATCCGGATCTGTTCTGGGATGGCAGGGTGTCAGATTTAGTGCATCAGCCGCTACGCCCCATCGCTGATCCTGTAGAGATGGATGAAAAGGTGGAGTACATCATTGAGCAACTCAACAGCGACGCCACATACCGGAATATGTTCCGCCTGGCATTCGGCAGCGAAACAGCCACAACAGACAATATGCTTAAAGCGCTTGCCCAGTTTATGGGGGCCATGATCTCCGACGATTCGAAATACGACAGGCACATCAGGGGCGAAAACGGCGGGAGCCTGACGGCAGCGGAAAGCAACGGCCTGAGCCTGTTCCGCACACACTGCGCATCCTGCCATAAGGAGCCTTTATTTACTGATTTTTCATTCCGTAATAACGGACTGACACCGGATCCTGCCTTTAATGACAAAGGCCGGGCGGGTGTAACCGGAAAAGACGAAGACAACTATCGCTTTAAAGTACCATCGCTGCGTAATGTGGGCGCCACCAGGCCCTATATGCATGACGGGCGCTTCGAAACACTCGATCAGGTACTGGAACATTACCGTAACGGAATACACAGCGCTCCTAACCTCGACACACTCCTGACCACCGGGATCTCTTTAACAGACACAGAAAAACAGGACATCATCAGCTTCCTGCACACCCTGACCGATTATACATTTATAAAGGACGAACGATTTGCGCAACCATAACTTTATGTAACTTTAACCCATCATAAAAATTCAGACCATGACAAAACTTCACACTTTTCTTTCCGCAGTTTTACTTTCCATGTTATGTATCACCGGATGCAATAATACCTCACAGGAAAAACAGTCTGACATGCACAACGGAGACGCCACCCATACACATATACACCCGCCCGGTACAGATCCGAAAAATATTGATCCCATATGCGACATGGTCCGTGACGAAACCTGGACGGATTATATGGTATACAATAATGATTCCGTCTGGTTCTGCAGCGAATACTGCAAAGATGCCTTTGCCGCAAATCCTGCAAAGTACCGAAACTAAAATCCCCGTATCCATAACTGCCGTTACATCCCTATTTTTGCACGGCTTTCTAAAGCCATTCTTTAATGGATAGTCGTTCGTTTGATATCATTGTTATCGGAGGCGGGTGTGTGGGACTTGCCTCGGCCTATAAAATCAATCTGAAATACCCACATCTTAAAATAGCTGTACTGGAAAAAGAAAACCGGGTAGCGGCACATCAGACGGGACGTAATTCCGGCGTCATCCATTCGGGTATTTATTACAAGCCAGGTTCATACAAGGCAAAAAATTGTGTAGACGGCCGTCGTGAGCTTGTTGCTTTTGCCCGCGAATACGGTGTAATGCATGATGTATGCGGCAAGGTGATCGTAGCAACGCATGAAAATGAGCTGGCACACATGAATAAGGTGTTCAAAAATGGTCAGGCCAATGGTGTGGAAGATATAGAACTGCTGTCGCCGGAGGATATAAAAGAAATTGAACCTTACTGCGAAGGTATTGCAGGCATACGTGTTGGCTGTACAGGCATTATAGATTATACAGGTCTTTGCGAAAAGCTGGCAGAACTCATTACACAAAAATTTTCAGGCAGTGGTGTTTTCCTCAACACCGAAGTTCGTGATTTTATCCGGCAGGATGGTAAGACAACCATAGCTACCAGTCAGGGGAATTTTGAAGCAAAATATATTGTTGCCTGTGCCGGCCTTCAGAGCGACCGCATTGCACGGAAGCAGGGCGCGCATGGAGATGCTGCTATTGTTGGTTTTCGCGGCGACTATTACGACCTCACCGAAAAAGGACGCAGCAAAGTACGCAACCTGATCTATCCCGTTCCCAATCCCCAGTTCCCGTTTCTCGGCGTTCACTTCACACGCATGGTCAATGGCGAAGTAGAATGCGGTCCTAATGCTGTCTTCGTCTTTGAACGGGAAGGATATAAAAGAACGGATTTCAGTTTGCGCGACACTTCGGAAGCCTTTTCATTCCGCGGTACCTGGAAGTTTTTTGCCCGCCACTGGCGCTTCGGCCTGGATGAGTACCGCGGCGCATTCTCCAAACCTTACTTCCTGAAACGCCTGCAAAAGCTAATCCCTTCGCTGGAGCCGGACGATATCATCGCCTCCCGTTCGGGCGTCCGGGCTATGGCATTATCACCCAAAGGTGAGATGATCGATGATTTCAAAATCGAAACAAACGGAAATGCGATCCATGTACTGAATGCACCGTCTCCGGCAGCTACCGCAGCACTGGCCATTGGCACAGCGGTACAGGAAATGGCAACGATGCAATTCGGGTTGTCATAATATGACATCAGTCTCTGATGAACTTTTTTCTCAAAAGAGCATATTTTTCCCTGCTGGCCAGACCAATCACCACTTCTGACTCCAAAATCTGATCGTTTTTATTCAGATAAACTGCAGCATCATCCGGGTTATCCAAAAGTGAGAGTATATGTAAATTTATATTGAATATGCGCTCTGCTACTTCATTCTTCTCCCAGAATACAAGTACTTTCCGGTAATAGTTTAATGCAGAATCTGGTTTCCCTGCTGCTGCATAAATACCTGCCAGGTTATTCAGGGTAACCATAATCCCCGGCTCGTTCTTTTTTGCAGTGTACAACATGAGTGCCGTATCAATATCTTTCATCCCATCCGCAATACGTCCTGTTATACCATAAAGATATGCCCTGTATTTGTATAAATTAGCTATCTGCAATGTATCATTGATCTCATGCCACAACTCAAGGGATGCATTGATAAACCCTACAGCGGTATCCGGCCTGTTCAGCCTTTCTTCATATATAAAACCGATATTCTGCCGGGCAAAGGCAAGCCACAACTTATCCTTTGCTATTCGGCATCCGGCTCCTGCTTTAACCCAACTTGCAATATAAGCATGAGGATCACTATCCAGTTTTTCCATCGAAACCGTTATATATCTTCCGATGCTGTTCTTGTATGCAGTATCTTTTAACAGACCCGTATCACCACAGGAAAAATGCAGCCTGACATTAAAATCTTTCTCTACCTGCTCCCGGAAATAAGCACATGCCATCGGAAGTTCCTGATCGTCGTTATAGGGAGTAAGTATATACCGTCCCGGGTCAAAATTTTCGTGCTGTGCGTTAGAGAAAAAGGAACACAGACACACGATTATTAATAACAAACTGTTTTTCACCTGTATGATATTGCCATTCCAAATTACACTAATAATATCCGGATTGCAAATGCGGCCCCTCCTATCCGGGTAATTTGATCGCAACAGGTGAATTGCCTCAGTTTTGCTGATATTTGCACTCATATGGAATGTATCATTCTTGCCGGAGGATTAGGTACCCGCCTGCGCGGTGTGATCGGCAATCAGCCAAAATGTATGGCGCCCGTTCAGGGAAAGCCTTTTCTGGAACATATGTTCGCCTATCTGGAACAGGAAGGATGTACACGACTTATCCTGTCCCTTGGTCACCTTCATGAAGTGATCACAGACTGGCTTGCAAGTCAAAGCCGGTCATTTGAAATCACGTATGTTATCGAACAGGAACCGTTAGGCACAGGTGGTGGGATACATCTTGCAGTGCAGCAATCCACAACACAGCATGTAATTGTGCTGAACGGCGATACGATGTTTCGCATACCTCTTTCAGAATTGATTGGCCATCACCGGGAATATGACGCCGAAACTACGCTGGCGCTCAAGGTCATGCACCGGTTCGACCGCTACGGTGTAGTGCGTGTGGATGAACATCACACCATTATCGCTTTTGAAGAAAAAAAATATCACGAGTCAGGACTGATCAATGGTGGTATTTATTGCATCAACCGAGAACGGTTTCTCGCCCGTACATTCCCGGACAAGTTTTCATTCGAAAAAGATTACCTCGAGAAATACGTTGACACCAGCCTGTTTTCCGGCTATGTCCATGATTCATACTTTATTGACATTGGCATACCGGAAGATTATGAACGTGCACAGATAACCCTGTAGAGACGCGATGCATCGCGTCTCTACAGAGAGGGAATTTTACCACAAATGGCATGCATTATGCCGGAATGTCACTATATTTATTGCGGATTGAAATTTGCCCTACTTCAAATACAACTATCATATAAAATATAATTTATGAATCCGAACGAATTTAAGAAATACGCCATCAAACACCATGGTATCAGCAGTCTGACACTCCATGATTATACATCTTCCCTCAGACAGCCGGTGGGACTTACGCCATATATCATTGAGGAACGCCCGCTGAACGTGGCACAAATGGATGTGTTCTCCCGCCTGATGATGGATCGCATTATCTTTCTCGGCGAACCGATCAATGACCAGGTTGCCAACATTGTAACAGCACAGTTACTCTTCCTCGAAAGCACCGACCGCAACCGGGATGTGCAGATGTACATCAATAGTCCGGGCGGAGGAGTGTATTCCGGCTTAGGTATTTATGATACGATGCAGATCATTAATCCTGAAGTGTCTACCATATGCACCGGTATTGCTGCATCTATGGCTGCCGTGCTGATGTGTGCCGGCACGAAAGGAAAACGTACGGCGCTGAAACACAGCCGCGTTATGATCCACCAGCCATTGGGCGGAGCAGAAGGCCAGGCCAGTGATATCGAGATCACGGCACGCGAGATTCTCAAACTAAAGAAAGAATTGTATGAGATCATAGCAAACCATTCGGGACAGAAACTATCAAAAGTAGAAAAGGATAGTGATCGCGACTACTGGATGACCGCACATGAGGCAAAAGAATACGGCATGGTAGACGAGGTGCTGGAACGCAATCCGCGGAAGGATCCGGAAAATCAGAAATAATACCGTAGAGACGCGATACATCGCGTCTCTACAGGGCCAATCCGATGGTTGCCAGGCTAACCCGGACATTTTTCTGCTGCAGCACGGTCTGGGCGCATGCTTCCAATGTGGCGCCGGTGGTCAGCACATCATCCAGCAGCAACACATGCTTCCCCTGCAGGGAAGCATGTGTTGTAAATGCCCCTTCCATATTTTCTGCGCGTTCTTTGCGTGTCTTTAAAGTCTGGCTTTCTGTTTGCTTTATACGGAGCAGCATTTTTGCAGAATAGGGTATCTGCAGCACACTATGCATGCCTTCCGCAATCAGCACGCTTTGGTTATACCCACGTGCCGCTTCCTTCTTTTTGTGCAGGGGCACGGGCAGGATCAGATCAACAGTATGTATCCAGGCAGTTTGCTGCAACGCCAGCGCAAACTGTCTGCCCAGAAACCGGCCGACATCTTTTTTACCCCGGTACTTTAGTCCGTGCAGCAAATGCTGCACCAGACCATGACTGATGAAATAAGTAAAAGAAACTGCAACATGAAAAGGAAAACGACCGGCAAAACGCATGGCGGCTTCGTTATCAGGCTGATTATAATGACAGGTTAGCGGTAATTTTTCCAGGCAATGCAGACAGAGTACCTGTTCGGTTTTGATCAATGGCGTCTGGCATCCTTCGCAGATGCGGGGAAAGAAAATATGGGACAGTCCATAACCTGCCTGACGCAACCACATAGAAGTACAGATATTTACACATCATGAAGTTACATCAAAAAAACATCCGGTACACATCCTCTACTTTATTGGCTGCTTTAATCGTAAGATTGTAGGAACCACTTTGCAATCCCTTGGTATTAGCCTTTGGGATAACGATCATATCCATACCCAGCTTATCTGCCTCGGCGATGCGTTGATCCACTCTGTTTACAGCCCGTATTTCACCGGATAATCCAACTTCTCCGACAAGACATATATTAGATGGCAAAGCTTTGTCTTCATAAGAAGACAATAAGGCGCACACAACTGCAAGCTCAATAGCCGGATCTTCGATCTTCAATCCGCCTGCTATATTGACAAACACATCTTTCGTGCCGAAGTGGAAGCCACCGCGTTTTTCCAACACGGCCAGCAGGAGCTGCAGCCGTCGCAGATCGAGGCCGCTTACAGTACGCTGCGGCGTACCGTAAACCGCCTGTGTTACAAGCGCCTGCACCTCTATCATCATCGGCCTCAAGCCTTCCATCGTAGCGGCAATGGCAATACCGCTCAGCGGCTCGTCGTGCTGGGAAAGTAATATTTCGGAAGGATTGCTCACCGGTCGCATACCCTGTGTGACCATTTCATAAATACCCAGCTCGGACGTGGAACCAAAACGGTTTTTCAGCGTACGGAGGATGCGGTAAGCGTAGTGCCGGTCGCCTTCAAACTGTAAGACCGTGTCTACCATGTGCTCCAGCACTTTAGGCCCTGCGATGGAGCCTTCTTTGGTAATGTGCCCTATGATGCAGACGGGGATATTAGTTGATTTGGCAAAACGCTGCAGCTCGGCAGCACATTCCCGTACCTGTGATACGCTGCCGGCAGCCGATTCCACATAGGGTGACTCAAGTGTCTGGATCGAATCAATGATCAGAAGCTGCGGCCGTATCTTTTTTACTTCCTGAAATATGGCGGAAGTATCGGTCGCTGTCAGAAGAAAAAGACCATCATTGTTAGCTCCAATACGTTCGGCCCGAAGTTTTATTTGCTGGGCACTTTCCTCTCCCGATACATACAGGGTCGTACCCTGCTGCCATTGCAGCGCACATTGGAGAAATAATGTAGACTTCCCGATACCGGGTTCTCCGGCAATAAGTATTACAGACCCGGGGACAATACCACCACCGAGTACCCGGTTTAATTCAGGATCCGGCAATAGTATCCGCATTTCATCACCGGCAATAACTTCCGCAATACGATATGCTTTTCTTTTTTCTTTTGTGTCGTCTTCCCAGATATGCGCCGCCTTGTGCTTGTCTTCTTTCTGTATTACCTCTTCCACAAACGAATTCCATGCCTGGCAGGAAGGACATTTTCCCAACCACTTAGGGCTTTCGTATCCGCACTGCTGACAGAAGTATGCACTTTTTGTTTTGGCCATCGGGTAAAATTAGGAAACCGTTGTGCATAATCCGTGCAGATAACAGCAGAAAACATAAAAAAAGCCATTCTGATGGAAATCAGAACGGCTTACTTACTAACCCATTAAATTCACAACTTGGTACAAATGTAGCAAACCTGTCCGAAGGAAAAAAATGGAAGCCCCTATTATTTATATTGATTATTTAATAACACATAGAGCAGCACTATCGTTACATGAATAATTAAAATTATAATAATTTTTATTTTGTTTATTATTGTTAATAAATAAAATTTAAAATTTAATTGTTAAATATTGTAATAAACTATCAATTTAAATAAAATAACTATACATCACATCACCCGAAAGGCGACACGCATATCACCAAAAGCATATGTGCAAAAAATACTGTTTAATGCAGGTCGGCGGTAATCAGCTTTAGGAATTCGGCACGTGTTTCGGGTGCTTCAAACTGCCCGCTGAAAGCGGAAGTGGTGGTAATGCTGTTTTGTTTGGATACACCGCGCATCATCATACAAAGATGCTTGGCTTCGATCACAACAGCAACCCCAACAGGATTAAGCGTTTCCTGGATAATATCGAGTATCTGGTGCGTCATCCGCTCCTGCACCTGGAGACGGCGGGCATAACAGTCTACTACACGGGCCAACTTGCTAAGGCCTGTAATCCATCCGTTTGGGATATAGGCAATATGCGCTTTGCCGAAAAAAGGAAGAAGATGATGCTCACACATTGAGTACAGCTCGATATCTTTTACAATGACCATTTCACTGTATGATTCACGAAACCGCGCCGAATTAAGTATCGCCTGTGCATCCATGTGATACCCCTGGGTCATATATTGCATCGCTTTCGCGACCCGTTCCGGGGTTTTCTCCAATCCTTCCCGTTGTACATCCTCTCCCAGCAGGGTGATAGCTGAACGGTAATGCTCCACCAGGCTTGATGTGACGGTTTCGTTATAATTTTCAGATTTGCTATAAGACACTATATGAGTATTTAGCATTCGGCTCCGCGATACGGTCAGCCGTAATATTCCACGTATATATTTCGTGTTTCAAACAGTTTAATGCAATGCAGGCGGGCGCCCTGACGCTCAATATGCGGCAACAATTCACTCCATATACCGATTGCGAAATTTTCCGCGCTGGTAAATTTGCCTTTCATAAAATCAACATCCAGGTTGAGGTTACTGTGATCCACTTTTTCTATCACAACATCCTTGATCAGCACGCCTAATGTCTTGGCATTGAATATAAACCCTGTTTCCGGATGCGGCTCTCCTTTTATGGTTACATGCAATTCATAATTATGCCCATGCCAGTTGGTATTGGCGCATTTTCCGAAGACTTCCCTGTTTTGATCTTCAGACCAGTTTTCGTTATATAACCGGTGTGCTGCATTGAAATGTTCCACACGTGTCAGGTACACCATCTTTGTATATTATGATGCAAAATTAGCGTTACAGGACGGTTTCACAAAAATGTGTTTACTTGCACCGGGAATCCGCATCCGATCAATGCCTTAAACACATTCAGATGAAACTGCTCATTACAGCGGCCACTAATGCCGAAATACAACCCTTATCGGATTATCTGCTGCAATACGGAAGCCCCGTTACACCCGGAGTGCTTCAATACGGCGGCCACGAAATACATTTGTGCATAGCAGGACCCGGCACTGTCGCCACTACTTACGCACTCACCAAACTGCTTACTGAACAAACATTTGATCTGGCCATACAGGCCGGTGTAGCAGGCAGCTTCGATAAAGAGATTGACCTGGGTCAGGTAGTGCTGGTACAATCCGAAGTGCCGGGTGATACCGGTGCGGAAGATCATGAAGCATTTCTCGATATTTTCACGCTGGGTCTGACGGACCCGGATGCGTTCCCTTTCAGCAAGGGTAAGCTCGAATGTCCCCTACACGACATTCCTTTCCCATACAGGCTATTGACAGTGAGCGGGCTTACCGTTAATACCGTTAGCGGGAACGGCAGAACTATACGATTGCGCAAAGAACTTTTTGACTGTCAGGTAGAAACTATGGAGGGCGCTGCATTTCATTATGTGTGCCTGCAGGAAAAAATACCTTTTGCTCAAGTAAGAGCTATATCAAATTATGTAACCCCACGTGATCGTAATCAGTGGAAAATGGAAGAAGCCATTAACAACCTTAACGAATGGCTCATCAGATTATTGAATGATTCATGGTCAAACGACAAACATGCAGGAACTAACGCTGGCTTTTAGTCCGTGCCCGAACGATACGTTTATATTCGACGCGATGGTCAACGGAAAGATTGACACGCGCGGTATCCGTTTTCGCTATGAGCTGGAAGATGTGGAAACATTAAACCGGTGGGCGGCAGAGGGACGGATGGATGTTACCAAACTCAGCTACAACGCATTCCTGCACCTGGCTAACCGGTACGCGTTACTTCACAGCGGTAGTGCTCTTGGCGTGGGAGTTGGCCCGCTATTAATTTCCCGAAAATCACTTGCACTTTCTGAAGCAACTGATTGGCGTATTGCTATCCCCGGACAAAAGACTACTGCCAACCTTCTTCTTTCCCTGGCATTACCGCAAGTAATTAATAAAACGCCATTGGTCTTCAGTGAAATAGAAGATGCCGTATTATCGGGGGAATATGATGCAGGGGTGATCATCCATGAAAACCGGTTTACCTACGAGGCAAAAGGCCTGATAAAACTTATGGATCTGGGAGACTGGTGGGAGCAAACCATGCAGGCAGCAATCCCGCTGGGCGGGATTGTGATGAAGCGGGATTTTGATCCGGCACTGATGGCAATTGTTGATGCAATCATACGGGAGAGTGTCGCATATGCATGGCAGCAGTATCCGGCGCTTCCTGAATTTGTTACCGGTAATGCTCAGGAAATGGATGTGCAGGTGATGCGGCAGCATATCGAACTATATGTGAACGCGTATACTACAGATCTCGGAGAAAAAGGACGGCAATCTGTACAGCTTTTGTTCACAAAGGCAGTGCAGGCAGGGCTGATACAGCCGCAGGATGCGGTTGCCAATATCTTTTACTAAAGGAATTATATATCAGTTGAGACAAACGTAACGGATTAGTGTCACAACTCTTTAACCTGTTTTGACATTTTGCAACTCACCGTCTATAGTGGAATTTTATATCTTTACCATGTCATTTTACCATAAATAATCATTATGCGCTTAAAAGAAATATTTTTATTATTTCCATTGTTGTTTTCTGTATCGCTCTTTTCCTGTAGTAAAGAAACAGATACAACACCAACGCCGGAACCCGAACTAAACAGCGAACCTAAATCGGAATTTTTGGTACATGGGGTTTCTGATGTTACTTTTGATAATTGGGTAGGGGCAGCTATGGGGCTTTCGGTTGAGTATGTTTCCGGAGCACAAAAAACAGCTACTATCAGTCTTGGAGAAATGCCTGCGGGAGTGACTTATGAAATCAGGCCGGAATCCGGAACCCCTACTTTTGGATCATCTGTTCTTTTTAAGACAACGGGAGAATCCATTGGCACACACGCAGCTAATCTGACCGTCAGTAATGGTTCTGTAACCAAAGATTATAACTTCAATATACACCTTGGGGATACAAAATGCAACGATGGATTTACTGGTTATTATGACGAGCTGTACATGTATTGTTTCGGGCCTATCATCAGATTTGTAAGCGTTGAACAGTATAGTGAAAACCCCAACAGGGTTTCATTAAGCTTCAAAAGCTCATGGGATTCAGACGATATCCTGCTCTCTTTCTATATTGATCTTAACTGTGGCACAAAGGAAATAATAGTACCCACACAACAAACCCAGTTAGGAGAGATCTCCGGTAGTGGTTATTTTGATGCTCAGACCTACGTCATTACGCTGCCTGCACTCAAACTGGTTGGTGCTGATGGAAGTATCAGTGATTGCTCCGTATACTTTAACCTTAAGAAATAAATACCCCGTTTGCCGGATGTTGTGACGTTAGAAACTTTGTCTCACCTCCTGATAAAGATCCGGGAGATTTCGCCCCAACCCGTCATAATCCAGACCGTAGCCTACGACAAACTTATCTGGGATCTCAAAGCCGGTATAGTCTGCCCGTACATCATCGTATTGTAATGCGTCCGGTTTCACAAGAAAAGTCGCTATTCTCAATGAAGCAGGTTCTTCGCTATGCAGCAATGGCAGGAAATGATGTAATGTCGTTCCTGTATCAATAATATCTTCGATTACGACCACATGTCGTCCTTTTACAGACTCCTGCAATCCCAATATTGTCTTTACACTTCCTGAAGTTGTATCACCATTATATGAGTTCAAACGAATGAACGAAACGGAAGCCGCCGTACCGACATGACGGAAAAGATCTGCCGCAAAAATAAAAGACCCTTTGAGTACTACCAGGAATAAAGGATTTTGGGCCCTGTAATCGTCTGTGATCCGGATACCCATTTCCCGAATACGCGCAGCAATAGCCACATCGGAGATAAAAGGCCGGAAGATTTTATCATGAATCTTTACTTCCATGCCGGAGATTATGGTTTCACCTGTAATTTCTGACCAATCCGGATCGCTTCAAATTCGAGCTTGTTCCATTCCCGGAGCTGCTGCATGGTAATATTGTACCGTTTGGAAATACCAAAAGCCGTTTCACCTTTCTTCACGATGTGATATTTATCGGAAGTAGTTTCGGTGACGGGGGGGATAGCTGTCGACGGCACCGGACGCAGATCTTCCTCTACTTTTATACCTGATTTTTTTTGCGTTTCGGGCGTATCTCTGGCAGTGCTATATACTACCTTGTCCATTTTCGCTTTGAGCCGTGCCAGCTCATCCCGGGGCTCTTCTACGGTAGCGGGAGCGGGTGTAGGTTCTTCATGCGATTCCGTTGCAGACAAGACTTCCTCTATTGCAGGCTCGGCTGCAATGTTAACAGAGGTCTGCTTCGGTGCAGACGTGCCGGGTAACGGCACTTCGGTATCATCATATTGACCGGAAAGATCTACTGAAGGCGTTACCACAGCGTTATTTATTGATTGCTGCGGTGCAACACTGGTAGCCGAAGCCTTAATGGATTCGGGCACACGACCCTGTACAGCTACTGATTGCGCCGGATTGGCAACAGGTTGATCCGGTGTATGTTTCGGCGCATCATCATTTTTCAATACGATATATTCTGAGGAAGTCACCGGCTGTCTGACAGTTTCACCCGAAACCGCTTTATTCACCCCACCACCTGCTATCACAGACGGTTTTGCCGGAGCCGGCTGCTGTAGATGCAATACAGTTCCCGGCAACGGTTCTTCGTCTGGCTGCAGCATATTGTAGGCCCGCAGTTGTTTCAGTTGTATGCCTTCCGCTTGTGCAATCTGTATCAGTGATTCTCCCTGCTGTACGATATACCGCTGGTGCTTCCCTTTCGTGTTTTTCCGCTCCAGGTAAATGAACATATCCGCTTCAAGCGGAGCATCGGGCAGATCGTTTATCTCCAGGAGCTTCGGATAATGTATCTTGTGTTTGATAGCCGGCTCCAGCAATACATCGCCTTTACGGGCATAAAAAGCTTTCAGGCCGTTCACCGTCTGCACTCCTTTGATAGCAGGTGGATTTGCCTTAGCGATAGCCACTGTCGCATCTGCCAATTGAGGCGTATCAGGAGGGAGCCGGTCGTATTCCGGAACCACTTCGAGCGAGGCATATACAACCGGCTCCGTATCCGGTCGCATAGCAAGCTGCGTGTACTCATGCAATTTATATTCTTCAATAATCTTGATCAACTGCTGTGCGTAACGCGGATTGGTAGCATAACCACATTTTTTCAATCCGTGAGCCCATCCCTTATAATCCGTTGTTTTAAGTTGAAAAAGCGGCGCATATCGTTTCGACTTGCTGAGGAAATCCGAATGATCCGTATAGGAATCTTTCACACAGACATATTTCCGGAAACATTCGTCCGGAGCGTCATCTGTATGTGCAAAGGTTTCCCCGGCCCATCCGGTTTTACACTTGATCCCGAAATGATTATTGGCGCCGGCACAAAGCCTGCTGTCACCGGCAGATGTTTCGAGAATACCCTGTCCCAGTTTGATTGCGGCAGGCACACCTGTGCGCCGCTGCTCTTCAATGGCCATATCCCGGTGTGCAACAACATATTTATATACCCGCTCTTCATACGACATCTGAGCTGTTGCGACACGCATTATTCCCGGAAACAAAAAAATACAGGTTAGTATCCACTTTTGCATCATAATCCTTTCTTTACTTTTTTAAACTGCTGTGATTTTACGTACAATCATTATGCCATCCCTCACAGGCAGCAACACATTTTCAACTCTCGGATCCCGGGTAATTTTTTCATTGAACGCATAAATTGCCTGCGCATTTTTACTTTGTTCTGCCACAGGCAACACTACTTCTCCATTGTACAGTACGTTATCGGCAAGGATATAGCCGCCGACGGGTACTTTTTCGAATACCAGGTCGTAATACAAACTGTAGTTCTGTTTATCGGCATCAATGAACACAAGATCAAAGGTTTCATCGAGCGCCGGGATAATGTCTGCCGCCTTCCCGATATGTTGTGTGATCTTCTGATCTACCCAGGCTTCCCGGAAATATTTAAGGCACATATCTTCCAGCTCTTCATTGATGTCTATTGTATGCAGGTGTCCGTCGTCCGGAAGGCCCTTTGCCAGACAGATGGCAGAGTAACCCGTATACGTGCCGATCTCAAGGATACGTTTCGGACGGATCATCTGGCTGAGCATCTGTAACAATGCCCCCTGCAACTGGCCGGAGAGCATTACCGGCATAGGCACCTTCATATTGGTTTCGCGATTGAGCGCCGCGAGCACAGGTGTTTCCGGAGTTGTATTTTGTTCGGCATACCGCTGCAACGCTTCTGATATAAGTAGTTGTGTCATGGCATGTCTGTTTGTCGGGGGCGGTTAGAAATTAGGCTGAAGTTTATTGTGTGAGTAAAATTCGTGAATATATTCCACAACTTCATCTGCGGTATCGTAAATGCGGATCATCTCCAGATCACCCGGGCTGATATTACTTTCCTGCTCAAGCATCACCTCACGCATCCAGTCAAACAAACCATTCCAGTATTTGCTGCCCACACACACCATCGGCGTTTGGGTAAACTTCCGCGTTTGTATCAGTGTAGCCACTTCAAAAAATTCATCCATCGTACCCCATCCGCCAGGCATCATCACAAAACCCTGGGCATACTTGGTGAACATCACCTTACGGACAAAAAAGTAATCGAAATTGAGTGATTTATCACGTGCGATGAACGGATTGGAATGTTGTTCGAAAGGAAGTTCAATGTTCAGTCCTACAGAAATACCGCCGGCCAGGTTGGCGCCTTTATTACCGGCTTCCATAATACCGGGGCCGCCGCCTGTGATAATACCAAACCCTTCTTCAGCCAGACGCCGGGATATTTCTACCGTAAGCTCGTAATAAGGGTGACCGGGTTGTGTACGCGCCGAACCAAAAATCGAGATACAAGGGCCTATACGGGCAAGGGTTTCAAACCCCTGCACAAATTCAGCCATAATCTTGAATATCTGCCAACTGGAATGAGCTTTCGTCTCCGTCCAGTCGCGGAGTTTTATTTTAGTAAGTTGTTCTTTCATGTATAACTTATTGTGGCATCACCCTTTCCTGCTTACGGGAACACAAAAATAAAAGCAAAAATGCCAAACCCGCGTTAATAATCAACAATTCGGTACCGATCACATAACCGCCCAGCCAATCCTGTTCATACTTTTTGAGCATATAACAGAGTACAGGAGACAGGATACAAATCAGCGGCACTGCTGCATCTTTGACTTCTCTCCGTGTAAAGATACCAAATGTAAATAAGGCCAGAAGCGGGCCATATGTATATCCTGCCACAATAAGCAATGTCTGTATCAGCGAACCATTATCCACCTCGCGGAAAAAAAAGACACAGGCCAGGAATACCAGAGCAAACGTATTATGTACAAACAAACGTACTCTTGATTTTTTTTGCTCGCTCCATCCTGTTTTCTGTTTAATGCCAAGTATATCAATACAAAAAGAAGAGGTCAGAGCCGTAAGCGCTCCGTCTGCGCTGGGGAAAAGTGCGGAGATAAGCCCTATGATAAAGATGATACCGATAAACGGCGGCAGGTAATTGAATGCGATCTCAGGAAAAATACTATCACCGATCACATTTTTCCCGTCCAGCATGAGTTGTATTTTTGTCTGCCCGTTTACAGTAGCTTCTGTGAATACAGCGCCTTGCTGCAAAGCATAGAGATACAGCAATCCCCCCAATGACAAAAATATAAACACAACGATCAGCTGAAGGAAGCTCAGTGTGAGCATATTTTTCTGCGAGTCTTTCAGATTACTGACACTGATATTCTTCTGCATCATTTCCTGATCCAGGCCCGTCATGGCAATGGTGATAAATGCGCCGCCCAACACCTGCTTCAGGAAAAATCCTCCGGACAACGAATCTGTATTAAATAATCGTGTAAACCCGTTATTATCCATTGCCTGCCAGGCAGTAACGGGTGTGAAGTCCAGCTCACTCATAATATAACTCACACAGATGATCAACGCCAGCAACATAAAGGAGGTTTGCAGGGTATCTGTCCACACGATCGTCTTGACCCCGCCACGATAAGTATACAGCAGGATCAGCGCCAGTATCACAATAGCCGTTATCTCAAATGATATACCGATATCTTCCAGCACAAACAGCTCCAGCACTTTGATCACGAGATACAAACGCAATGTAGCACCCAGCGTACGTGATAGAATGAAAAAAAGTGCGCCGGTTTTATACGACGTATTCCCCAATCGTTGCTCCAGGTATGTATAAATGGATGTGAGCTGCATCCGGTAGTAAATAGGCAGCAGGATATAGATCACAGCAAAGTAGCCGATCCAATACCCGATCACCACCTGGAAGTAGTCAAACCCCTTCATCCCGACCGTACCCGGAACAGATATGAAAGTCATCCCCGAAAGAGAAGTACCAATCATACCAAAAGCCACCAGCCACCATTTACTGCTGCGGTTGCCAATAAAAAAGGATTCGTTATTGGAATTTCTTGAAGTATAAAAGGCAATGCCCAGTAACAAAGCGAAATAAGCCAGAACAACTGTTAGTAGAAGGGTTGAACTCATGGACGCAAATTAGTAATTCGAAAGATTTATTCATTAACTAATTGGCCGATTAGCTAATGAAAAATCACAACTGCTTCAGTTCCGCTGCCAGATCCTGCAACACTTTTTTGGCATCGCCAAACAGCATGGAAGTTTTGGGCTTAAAAAAAAGATCATTTTCAATGCCGGCATAACCGGGCTTCATGCTTCGCTTATTTACGATCACATGGGCAGCCCGCTCCACTTCCAGAATAGGCATACCATATATAGGACTGGCAGGATCTTCTTTAGCGGCAGGGTTTACCACATCATTGGCTCCGATCACCATGACTACATTCGTTGCCGCCATCTGGTCATTGGCATCTTCCATTTCGAGCAGCTTTTCGTAGGGAACATCCGACTCCGCAAGCAGCACATTCATATGCCCCGGCATCCTTCCTGCAACGGGATGTATACCATAATTTACCTCCACACCTCTTTCGGTCAACAGCTTTTCCAGCTCATGGCAAGCATGCTGTGCCTGTGCTACTGCCAGTCCGTATCCGGGTATGATCATTACCTTTTGTGCATAAGCCATCAGCGTAGCCGTATCGTTGAGCGATATCTCCTTATAATCACCCTGTACTCCGCTTTCCTTTGCACCTGCTTTCTGTCCGCCAAACGAACCGATCAACACATTTTTCAGGGAACGGTTCATCGCCTTACACATCAGGATTGTAAGTATTGTACCCGCAGACCCTACGAGGATGCCCCCTGTAAGCATGACCGGATTATCATACAGGAAACCGCCAAAAGCCGCGGCCACACCGGTAAAAGAGTTTAAGAGTGATATAACGACCGGCATGTCGGCCCCGCCGATCGGCATGACGAACAGGATACCGTACAGGGCGGATAATACAAGGATCGTATAAAAGACATAAGGCGCTGTTACAATCCCGCCCAGCAGTAATATTGCAAGCAGAAGAATGCCACCCAGCAAAATAAAATTCACCGCCTGCCCTGCCGGGATCACTTTATCCCGGATCTTACCGTTGAGCTTACCCCAGGCAATGATGCTGCCGGCGAAAGAAACCGTACCAATGATCATACCCAGCACAATGACCAGCAGAATACCTGCGGATGCAGCCGGATTGTGATGATATTCCACAATGGATATAAGCATGGCACAAGCGCCGCCCATACCGTTGAACAGGCTTACCATCTCTGGCATGGCCGTCATTTGTACTTTTTTTGCCGCAAGCGTACCGGCGATCGTGCCAATGATCAGCCCACCGAATATCCAGCCGTAGTTGTGCAGTCCGGTACCGGTTTCCGGATTTTTCCAGAGAAAAATGGTGGCAAAGATAGCAAGCACCATACCGCCCGCTGCAACCAGATTTCCTTTGCGGGCAGTCTCCGGATGCGACAACATCTTTAATCCTATGATGAATGTTATGGAGCCGATCAGATAACACAGTAAAAGAAGCATCTTTCGTTTTTAATTTTTGTGGTTACAATTCAGACAAGCCGCGTACGATATGTCAGATCATTTACGCGCATTCTTTTTCCTGCTGAACATTTCGAGCATCCGGTCTGTCACCACAAAGCCACCCACTACATTCAGTGTACCAAGTATTACTGCGAGAAACCCAAGTATCAACGCTACATAATCATCAGCCGGGGCCTGCCCCATCACGATAATGGCGCCGATGATCACAACACCATGAATAGCGTTAGCGCCGCTCATCAGCGGCGTATGCAGCACGGAGGGCACACGTGAAATCACCTCGATACCGAGGAATATGGATAGAATAACGATCGTCAGCAACCGGTAGGTAGCGGGGTCTTCAAATAATTGTGTCAGGAATTCCATAATTGTTCGCTGTTTTATCTATTCCGGAATCTATATAAGCACTAAAAATAATAAAATTGGGCAACTATATGCGTATTCGGTCAAATGAGTGGCCTGCATTACGTGAGATTCTTCACTACGCTACGTTGCCAATGACGTATTTTTAAACATGTTAAATAACAGAGCATTTTGCATGGCATATAAACCTACATCAAAAGAACGGTGTCATCCTGACGAAGGAAGGATCTCACGTAATATGGAACACTCATTTTGTGGGATCCTTCCTTCGTCAGGATGACATAGTAGACAGATCCATGCTATCGTTATGGCCGCATTGATTAGTGGTGCCCTATCAATAACTCTGGAGACACCGTTGTGGCTACAACACATCATGCTGAAATCATGTACTTTCCCGCATGTTAGCGGAGCGCATCCGGGAAAACTCCATTCTATAGATACTAGTTGGTCGTAGCAGCACGCCCCGGAGGGTATATATTTATTTCCGCAGCTTTTTCCAGCATAAACCGGTAAGCGGCATCATAGTCGTTCGGGATGATACCATCGAGGATAGCCTCCCGGACGGCCGTCTTAATATCTCCCACCACACGCGAAGGCGGCAGATTGAATACCCGCATGATCTCAGCGCCATCTATAGGCGGTTGCCAGTTGCGAATCCGGTCCTTTTCTTCCACTTCACGCAGGCGCTCCCGCACCAGCTCAAAGTTGCCCAGGTATCGCTTTACTTTTGCCTTATTCTTGGAAGTGATATCGCTCTCGCACAGGATCATCAGGTCTTCCAGCTCTTCACCCGCATCAAACAAAAGGCGGCGCATGGCAGAGTCCGTAATATCCTCTTTAGATAAACCAATGGGTCTCAGATGCAATGCCACCAGCTTAGCGACATACTTCATTTTTTCATTGGCAGGCAGCTTTAGTTGCCTGAATATCTTCGGCACCATGCGTTCTCCTACTACTTCGTGACCGTGAAAAGTCCAGCCATGCCCCGGCTCAAAGCGTTTGGTGGCAGGTTTGGCAATGTCGTGAAGTATTGCAGCCCAGCGCAACCAAAGATCCTCACTGCGTACAGCAACATTATCAAGCACCTGCAGGGTGTGATAAAAATTGTCTTTGTGTCCTTTTCCGTCAATAAACTCAGCGCCTGCCAGATCGGCAAGCTGCGGAAAAAATTCCTGTAGTAATCCGGTGCGAAACAACAAATCAAAACCCACTGAAGGCTTGGGCGTGAGGATGATCTTATTTAGTTCATCCGTGATCCGCTCCTGCGAAACGATCTTAATACGCTCTTTATTGCGCGCAATGGCATCATACGTTTCATAATAAATCGCATAACCAAGCTGTGTGGCAAACCGTATGGCCCGCATCATACGCAACGGGTCATCAGAAAATGTAACATCAGGATTCAGCGGTGTACGTATCAGCTTGCTCCCCAGATCGCTCATGCCATTAAACGGATCCACAAGTCGTCCGAAGTCTTCTTTATTGAGACTGATCGCCATGGCATTGATCGTAAAATCGCGCCGGTCCTGATCGTCTTTGACCGTACCCGCCATCACCTCCGGTTTACGGGAATCCTGGCGATATGATTCTTTCCGGGCGCCAACAAATTCCACTTCAAAACCTTTTATTTTAATCTGGGCGGTGCCAAAATTTTTAAAGAAATGAACGGCAGGTTTCGGATCATATAATGCGGCCACGGCATGAGCGAGATCAATACCATCCCCGACACAGACAATATCCATATCCTTTGTTTGCCGGCCTATGATCTTGTCCCGCACAAATCCGCCTATCAGATAGGCCGTAACGCCGATCCCGGCGGCAGCTTGTGCAATTTTATCCAATAGCGCTTCCTCTTCGGGTGTACACCTGATATCCATACCGCTGCAAAACTACATGCTATGGTTGAATAAAGGTTATCGTCGAAAAATTTTGAATTAGCACATTATGGCATTACACGTGAAGATACATATATGAGATCCGTTATTTCCGCTCCTGCACCAATCCCAGTAAGATGGCCTTTTTCACCATACCTACCATATTGTTCACATCCAGCTTCTGCATAATACCCTGCCGGTATATCTCTACCGTCCGGTGTGTGATATTGAGCATGGAGCCGATCTCCCGGTTCGTGTACTCCTGTACGATGAGCGTCAGTACCTCCACCTCGCGAGGCGTAAGCGAAACACGGCCCACCATATCCGCTTTCCTTCTCCTGAGGCTGGATCTGATATCATCGGCAAGGAACGGCGTTCCTTCCGTGTGGACATGCATAATCCCCTGCAATAATAATTCAGAGCCGGAATTCTTGAACAGATAACCGTCCGCTCCGAGGTCCATCAGCCTTTTTACACTGTAGAGGCTTTCGTTGGAGGATAGTATCAGTATTTTTAGCTGAGCGTGTTCTTTCCGTATTACGGGTAACAGCTCATCTCCGTTCATATCGCCGAGCTGAAGGTCAAGCAGCAGCACATCTGCCTGCTGCATCCGGAGGCCGGACAGCAGCGCACCGCCGCGCTCATACTCTCCTACGATCCGGATATCCGGATGCAACTCCAGCAACTGCCGGATGCCGGTACGTACGATAATATGATCATCTGCCAGAACTACTGCTATGGACATATTGACTAAAATTTATCGGCTGGATTACTCATCTTTGCAAGTTTAAACAGTATTTACAAATACCGGCTTCCTCAAATATACGGGGATTTTCTTCATCCCATGCATATATTTTAATACATAAATCCACTGAGCCATAAAATGCTGCCCTACTTTTTTCCTTGATGCAAAAACCAGCAAAAGATTATGGCTTGCAAAATCAGTGCTGTCATCCCGGTAAGCTGTCTGCATATAGCAGCCGCGGCATAAACGGGTCTTCGTACAGCAGGTAAGGCATCACCTGACGTTGTATCCGATGCTCTGCGTCGTAGCGGTACGGCTCCACACAATCATCCGGTAATAATATTGCCTCCGGCAGCCGCACAGACCCGTCTTTACGGACGGAAGCCCCTTCCCCACAGGAATGCAGCACCACCGCCAACAGCTGCAATATGCATAAAAAGCGTATCCTTCTTACCATGATTATTTGCTCATTTTCATTAGCCAATTAGCTAATGCGCCAGTCACTATTGTCCGTGGAAAAAGACTACTCCGTTTTTACCTCAATGTTTGTCTTTTTGTCATGACTGACAATTGAATGCCCCTGCTATTTCAACTTCTTTTTTTCTTAACAAAAAAAGAAGCAAAAAAGTCAAGGCTCGGATAAAAATGCTAAAAATGCCTCCATTCCGCTAAACAAATCCAAACTTGAACTCCGCTTCGCTGCGTTCTTCGAACAGGGATTTGTTTTTAACGCTCCATTACACCATTTTTTTAACGCATTTTTCTCCAAGGCCGGCGCCGTAATTTTTCCCAGAGAATCGCAATGTCCGAATCAGCTAATTCAGGCAGTCCGGCTCCCGGTTATCGTACCAACGTCACATCTCCCTTCCTGCCATATCGCCTTTGCTTCGTACCGCCCTCAAACGACAGCTCGTAGAAGTAAACGCCGATGCCGGCGGGAGCGCCGTTGTGCAGCCCGTCCCAGCCTTTGAGGTGATGACTGCTGCTGAACACCCGCTGGCCATAACGGTTGTACACATGCATCCGGTAGTCCGCAACCGGGCAACCCGCCTCGATCACCGGCCGGAACACATCATTACGCCCGTCGCCGTTGGGCGAAAAAGCCGCAGGAACCTCAAAAAAACAGGCGCATATCTCTGCCGTGATGCGCAACGTATCCGAGCTTACACAGGGCGTGTCGGTCACCGTTACCCACCAGACGCCTGCCGTATCGGCGGTTACCGACGGTTCACGGCTGCCGTTGCTCCACTGCACCTCTGCCCCCACCCGGACATCTGCCTGCAACGGATACGCTACCGGATCGCCTTTGCACAGGACGATATCATCCCCCAGGCTTTGAGGCGACGGTGTGACGATCGTGACATGGATGGTATCTGCTGCCGTGCAATGACCGTCGCCATTGCCCGCTCTTACCCAGTACGTCCCCGAAGCAGCTACATACAACGTGCTGCCCCTGCTGCCGTCCGACCACGTATAGCTATCCGCTGCTATACCCGGCTCCAAGGTAAGGCCGTCGCCGCACAGCGCCCGGTCTTCGCCCAGGCTGAAATCCGGGATCGCGGCGCTGCCTACCGCATACGTATCTATCGCAGCGCCTCCGCACGGGCCTTCATTGATATGCCGGACCCAATAAACGCCCGGCGCCGTTATGGTACGGATGCTGTCCGTGCTGCCGTCATCCCACTGCCAGCGGCTGAAATCATCCCCCGCCCGAAACCGCATCGGGGGGAAGCTTTCACCGGGAGACAGGCAGATCATCGTATCCAGCATTAAACGGTATATCGTATCCGGAGCGTAGAATGGATACACTACTTCTGTGGGCAAAGAATGGCCTGTTGTAATCTCGGTACTATTATAATTATTGGCAGGAGGACAACGGGGCACAGGAACCACAGAGATTGCCCTGCTCTGATAATTACATGCAAGCCCCGCCTGGTTGGGATCATGGATCACAGACAGGAAAGAATCAACCGTAGCGCTTACATAGATCTTACCATCGTACAGCCGGAAGTAGCTCGTGCTGGTGTTCCGGTAATTATCAACCGTATCCAGGATCACCCTTGATCCGGCGATGGCAGACGAATCATAAACAGAAACGGTGTATTGGTTTAGTGTTACAACCGGGCGCGCCAGATTATTGGGATTATAGCTTTCATTCGACAGGTACAGCCTGGTGTTATCCGGCGAAAATGCAGCACAGTACGACGTGAGGCCCATGCTGTCCACCAGCACCGCATCCGATGCCATTCCCGTTGCCGGATCAAACTTGCACAGCAACACGCCGTTGAACATTCTATCCGGACTCACATTGGCAAGCGCTATCTTCCGCCTGTCGGGGGATACCGTCATGCCGCCCGTAGCATATGCAGGCACGGTACGGGCTCCCACGAAGGGCAGGGTTATCGTTGCATTTCCCTGTATCCGGGTACCTGTTACGGACACGACCGGGTTGGTGGCGATGCCCGAAGCCGTGATATGCCACGCCCGGAACTGCGCTTCTTCAGCATGGTGCACCACCAGCCAGATACCGCCGCAATGGTCGGGAATAGCGATCATAGCCTCACTAAGCGGGACTGTGTCCAGCAGGATATTGGGCGCCGATATACCGCCAAGCCCATTATTGAGGCCCATATCCACCACCGCATAATACAGGTAACCGGGGTATGGCGGCGGATAATATACATATCCCATACGCCCGGTCAGGATGAACACGTAATATTTCCCCGGACTGTCTATCATGGGGACAATACAAACGCCCTGTGTCGTGGAATGCTGTATATCCCCGTTGAAGTAGCTCGTATCCATCAGATCATGATTCCGGTTCCAGCAGCGCCTGCCATCTGTATAAAAAAGCAGCGTTCCCGTTGCCGGATCTGCTACGGACGCCACACCCTCCCAGGCTATCGACGGATGTACCGTAGAAATTTTCGTACAATAGGCATCTATGCCGGGCATATTGAAATCAAGCCCCAGTTTATTGCCGAACACCCACTGGCTGTTGGCTTTGATAAATTCCGGCTGCTTGTTGTAGTATGTCTGCGCCTGCACGCCGCCATAGCCGCAGCACAGCAGCGCCGCCAGGAGGAGGGAACAGGTTTGGTACAGTAGTTTCATAAGAACAGGGGTTACAAGTATTGGTTCATTGTATTTGCGTTCTAAAGCTTATTACGTTTCATTCTACACCTTAATAAGGAATATCATCCCGGATTGGCTCCTTAAAAGTGATGTCATCCCGGACTTGATCCGGGATCGTTTGCCGCTACCACAACCATTCTTAACAGCTATGGCAACCCGAAGACGATGGCGGGTTGATGGTTGTGACAGGCTCAGCCACCGTCCTTTAATGTCGGCAACCGAGCTTGTCGAGGTTATCCCTGTCGAAGCCATTATTATCAAATCATTCCTTCACCACCTTTTCCACTTTCAGCAAATGCCCTTCACGATCCGTAATACGCAGTAGGTACACACCATTTGCGATACCGTGCAGCGGCAGCGACACCGCTTCCTTTGCCTGTAATACCATGCGGCCGTCAGGGCTGTACAACGCTGCATTTACCGGCTGTACGCTACGGATATACAGCACATCATGTGCCGGATTGGGGTACACCTCTGCATCCTGCTGTGCACCCGCAGCATCACGAACTCCTACAGTAACTGTATGTGCCTCCGAAGTATCCTGGCAGTCATTGCCGTCACGGACCGCTACTGAATAGCTCCCGCTTTCCGTAACAGTGTACGACCCGCCCGTAGCACCGTTGATACTGCTGCCACCGCGCAGCCATTGGTAGCTGCTGTAAGGCGCCGTGGTACCCAACACATTTCCGTTAACCGTCAGCGCTGCCGGAATCGTAGTATGCAGCGTCAGATCCAGGGTAATAACACTGTCACAGCCACTGGCATTGGTAAATGTATCCCGGTACACACCGGTCTGGGTATAGGTAACACCATTGAAAGTGAATGAACCGCAGTAATGGCCGGAAACTGAACTGTCGGACGGCTGACTGATCGTCAGGTTCAGCGTAACTATACTGTCACAACCAGAAACATCAGTAAACGTATCCCGGTACACACCGGTCTGGGTATAGGTAACGCCGTTAAAAGTAAAGTTGTCGCAGGCAGATTCTGTAAACGTTGTAAACTGCTCACATGGCCCAAGCTTAAGTAAAAAAATATCATTCTCTCCGGCAGCAGTAAACGTACCGCCCCCCTTTCCTCCCGGATTATAGGTTGTTATTGGAGCGGAAACACCAGATACATATATATTCCTATCGTGTATTGCGATACCCCGAGGCTGCCTATTATAATTATAAGAATTACTTCCTATAATCTGGACGGCCATAAGATAATTACCATTCGGATCATAACCAGCTAAAAATCCACCACTACTGGTAGGATTAAGTAGTCCCCCACCGAAATCAATCGGCACCATCATCGATATACTAGATCCCCCTATTATAAATACATTATCCGCAGCATCCACAGCTATGCCATTAGAGAACTCCTCAGAACCAGAATTTCCTTTTATAATTTTTCCCCAGAGGTAATCACCATTAGGATCATACTTGGCTAATAATGCATCATAATATCCAGTTGTAAACTTGCCACTATTACCCTTGGGATTCAAATCGACCGATCCGTCACCTAGACCTGTTATATATACGTTTCCAGCAGCATCCACAACAACTCCGCTCTTAAACATCCCATCCTCACCCATGTTAATATCTCTCAGGCCATTTGCCCACTGGTAATTCCCATTGGCATCATACTTGGCAATGAATGCATCATAATCCCCCCCTGCAGTAGTAAGCATACCACCACTACCTCCAAGATTAAAATCAATTGATGATCCATCATAAAAACGTCCCATTATATACGCATTTCCGGCAGCATCTACGGCTACCCAATAAGCCTCAGCTCTACCGCTACCTCCGATATTCTTTGCCCAGAAATAATTTCCATTGACATCATATTTGGCGATGAATGCATCATAACCACCGACACGTGTAAGCGTACCTCCACTACCACCGGGATTAAAATCAATTGAAGTACTATTAAATCGCCCTGTTATATACACATTACCCGCGGCATCTACGGCTATACCATAAGCCTCATCCCTACTACCGCTACCTCCAATACTCTTTGTCCAGAGATGATTCCCATTGACATCATATTTGGCGATGAATGCATCATAACCACCGACACATGTAAGTGTACCTCCACTACCACCGGGATCAAAATCAATTGAAGCACTATTAAATCGCCCTGTTATATACACATTACCTGCGGTATCTACCGCTACACCATAGGATTCATCAGTAGCTGTACTGCCCACACCCTTGGCCCAAAGACAATCAACAGACTGTGCTGATGCAAGCGCAAATCGACCTATCAAGGCCAGAACACACAATAACAAAACTTTACCTGTATACTGATTCATATAAATACTGTTTAATAATGTGAAAAATTATTGAAGCTATCCTACAGTGAGGCTCAACCTCGACAAACTCAGCTATCGAAGATGGCCGGGTCTATCAAGGCTTGTACTATGAAATTATTCCTTTACCACCTTTTCCTGCTTCAGCAGGCGACCTTCCCGGTCGGTGACATGTAGTAGGTATACACCACCTGTGATACCATGCAGCGATAGCTTCCTGGTTTCCTGGACATACAACACCCGCCTACCATCGGCGCTATACAGTGATGCATTCACAGGCTGTGCGCTACGGATATACAGCATATCCTGCATAGGATTTGGATAGATAGACAGGACGTCCTCATGAGTGGTGGTAATACCCACGTTGGTCACCACGTACATTACCGATGTATCCCGGCAGCCTGAAGACATATCCAATACGGCTACCGCATAACCATCATTTTCCGTAACCGTATAGGAACTGTCTGTAGCGCCCGGGATAGCCGTACCGTTGCGGAGCCACTGATACGTATCATAAGAGGCAGTGGTGCCCAGCACATAACCATCTACCGTTATCACTGGTTCCGGGATACCTATTATAGTAAGATCAAGCACCACCATGCTGTCGCAGACTCCGCCGGTTAGATAGAACTGTACATACTGACCACTGGCGGTATAGGTCTGACCGTTGAGTGTGTAGCTGCTCCCACAAGTCGTCTCCGTAAGCTGCAGGTTCGGGTTCAGGATCGTCAGATCCAGCGTGACGATACTGTCGCAGCCGATCTCGAAAGTGAATATGTATTCATAGATGCCTGTCTGCCGGTAGGTGTTACCGAAGAATGCCAAGGAATCACAGCCGGTAGCGGTGATCGTGCTGCGGGAAGGTGTACAGGCTGATGTATCGGAGAGCTTGAGTACAAAATTATTATTGCTGTTTGCTGATGCCGTCAGATTGCTGACACCCGGACCCGGATCAAAATCAACCGTACCAAAAAAATTACCACTCACAATCAAAGCATTGCCGGGTGCCAGGTTGATGCTCCCTCCTATATCTTGTGTATTATCACCTATCCCCACAGCCCAGCCAAAATCCCCGGAAGTATTTAATTTCAGAATAAAAATATCCCCGTCCCCATTGGCGGTAATATTATACACACCGGAGCCAGGATCAAAATCACCTATGCCGTTAAAATTACCCGTAATATATACCCCCCCGGAGTCGCTTACAACCAATCCCTGCCCGCCTGCACTACTTATTTGGCCGGTAATTGTAATTTGCTTCGCCCAAAGAAAATTACCAGCGGCATCTAACTTGGATATAAAGGGTTGATAGTGACCTGTAGATTGGAGCATATAAGATGCAGGACCAGGGTCAAAATCACCAGCGCCTCCCAATGATCCAGTTGTATATATATTGCCGGAGACATCTGCAAATATCTTCTTTGGGACTATCCCCGTAAACACTCCGGTACTATTCGTTGTTGCCAGGTGTTTTGCAAAAACAAGAGTGCCGGAGCTGGTAAATTTGGAAAGAAACATATCATCTGCACTTACGTTAGACGGATTGGCAGTAACCGTATAACTTCCCGTACCAGGGTCCAGGTCCACGGTGCCCTTAAATGTACCGGAAACATACACATGTCCGGCAGCATCTGTACATACCACCGGTGGATATGTAACTCTGCCCGACGCTGTAAGGTTATGTGCCCATAAAAAGCTACCGGTAGTACTAAGCTTAAGAAGATAAGCATCGCTACTATATGGTGCCCCTGCATCCAAATAAAATGTATCAGTGGGTCCCGAGGCGGGATTAAAATCTATTACTCCTGCAAACGTACCTGAAACAAACACATCTCCTGAATTATCAACAGCTATAGACGTACCCTGGCCGTAGCTGCTCCCATCCGTACCCCCTATTTGCTTTGCCCAGATAAACGCTCCGTTATTATCTAACTTGCAAACAAATATATCCGTTGAACCAATCGTGGAACCATTAGATACAGGATTAGCAGTCAGATTATAGACAGCGGTGCCGGGATCAAAATCAACGGTATGGGCAAAGAGACCCGTTATATAGATATTGCCTGAATTGTCTATTGCAATACTATGACTATAAATAACAGCAGCGCTACCACCGCCTATCTGTTTTGTCCAGAGGAAATTCCCGGCGGCATCCAGCTTGCTGATATGGATATCGCTCGCACCTGAAGCAGTCAGATTTGTACTGCCAAAATCCCCGGCACCTTTGAATTCTCCAGTGATATATGTATTACCACCTGCATCCACGGTACTGGCAGAAAGATTGGTGTAGGCACCTCCACCCATTCTTTTAGCCCATTCGAACACAGGCAACTGCGCTCCCACCTGCCCCACACAACACAATAACAAAAGGCATGCAGAGCATAATATTTTACCCCCTATAAGATTTAATAAATGTTTCATTTGCATACTGTTTAGTTTTAAAATTGTGAACAATAGGATCAATATAAATCAACGTGTCAACCTGAAGACGACAGAGGGTAATATCCGCCATGACATCCCTTTATCTTACACTACAAAAATAGCCCCACATCAAAAGGCAAAACCTTGTAGTTTTACATAGTCACCGTTTATATCGTCACCGGCATGTCATTAAAAGAATGTTGCCAAGCCTGTCGGGCAAAACGGAGCTTGGGGTAGCGGAAATTTGCAAGACGCCCGTTCTCTGTTATTCAGACCGGAATACCTACATTCGTGGTATGAGATTCCTGTTGCTCCTGCTGGTGTTCCTCCTGCCGGTATGCCTGGAAGTCCGCGCACAGCAGGATGCTCCCCGACAACTGCAGCTCAGGGCTGATACCGGAGGCATCCGGAAGGCATTACGGGCGCTGGGGAATACCTACCATCTCAACCCGCAGCAGGCGGCGGATACGGCTACAGCGCTCCTGCGCACCAGCATCCGCAACGGGCTAAGATCCGAGACGATCACCGCCGGCATCTTCCTATCAAGGATACACACACAGCAGGGCGCCTACGACACCGCGCTGGCATTCCTGCAAACAGCCTGGTACTATTGCGACACACCGGGCAATGCCCGCTACCTGCCCCATATCTTCAACGAGATCGCCAATATTTACCAGTACCAAAGCAGGCATGCACTGGCAGCCAGGTTTTATCATATGTCTGTCGGGGCGGCAAAGACCTATGTTCCCGAATACCTCGAAACAGGTATGGTATATGGCAACTACGGCGCGCTGTTTGCCCGGCTGAAACAATACGGCAAATCAGAATACTACCTGCAAAAAGCGCTGACATCGCCTAAGATAGGTAAACATATCCGCTACCTGACCACCGTGCACCTCAGTCTCGGGAATGTCTATTTTGAAGCCCGGCGGTACCCGGCTGCAGAAGCGCATATGGATACGGCGCTGCTGCTGGCGCGGCAGCACGGCAACATGGAAGCGCAGCACAACGCCCTCGCTAACCTCGCCGCTGTCCGGCAAATGCAGGATAAGCCGGAAGAAGCCATCCATCTGCTGCGCGAAGCGCTCAATATTGCCACGGAGCACCGTCTTAACCCGTCACTCCGCATCACCACCATGGGGAATCTCGGCGCTCATTATCTGACGGCCGGCCATTACACTGAAGCCGAAAAGTACCTGACGGAGGCGGCAAGCGCAGACAATATGCTGCCGCTCAACCGCCTGCAGCTCCTCGAAAAGCTGCACACGCTCTACCGCCGGACTAACCGGCATGCGCAGGCCTATGACAGGCTGCAGGATTACTACCGGCTGAAAGACAGCATGCAGCAGGAGCAGACCCTGCTGGAGGTCACCGCCCTTGAAGCAAAATATGCATCCGCAGAGAAAGACCGGCAGCTGATGGCCCAGCAGAACCACATCCTCCGGATGCGATCATCCATGGCCCTGGTGATCGCGGCCTGCCTTCTGGCCATCGGGGGGATCATATCTGTCGTCGTCTACCGCCAGCGGAAGCAGAAGACCCGCACGGAGCTGGACCGGCTGCAGGCCATGATCGAAGGAGAAGAGAAAGAACGCAACCGCCTGGCCCGCGAGCTGCACGACGGGGTGAACAGCAGGCTCGCCGCCATCTCCATCCGCCTCGAGTCTTTCAAGCACCGGCCGGAGACCAGCGTATTCACGCACGACTTTGAAGAGATCCGCAGCCTGCTGCACCATGCATCCGCCGACATCCGCACCGTGGCCCATAACCTCGCTCCGGAAGAGCTGATCCGGAACGGCCTCTCCCACAGCATTAAGGATTTCTGCCTGGCCCTGTTCCGGGATGAAAAGATCACGATGCTTGTGGAAGTCTATCCGCATGCAGATACGATACCGGAAAAGCTGGCGCTGAGCGTGTACCGGATCGTGCAGGAGCTGGCGCACAATATCATCAGGCACGCGCAGGCCGGGAACGTCACCATACTGGTAATCCGCACAGAAGCACAGCTGGAGCTGATCGTAGAAGACGACGGCATCGGCATACCGCTGTCGCCCGGAGGGGATATGCCTGCCGCAAGCGGCCTCGGGCTGGGCAGCGTGCGGGAGCGGGTGTTGGCCCACCGGGGGCAGCTAACGATCACCAGGGGAAATAATGACCGCGGCACGATGGTGCATATTACGTTTCCGCTGGCGGATTGATTTGGGCATGCCCCTGCGATTTTTTAAACACAATATTGTCAGATTCCAATTTATTTTCGAGCAGATATTTATCTATATCATCAATACGCTCAATACTCCCGGACTGCAGAATGATATATGGGAGATACCCCATTCCTGCCAGCAATTGTACGGCCTTTTTATGTTCATGATTCTGCCGGTCCGGATTAAGGTATTCCATAACAAGCACCGGCGCATGGGCGGCAAGAAAGGTCGCTCCCCCAAGCATCGCTCTATACTCGGCCCCTTCCACATCTATTTTAATCAGATCAGGGATAAATGAATCTTCGACAGTGATCGTATCAATAGTTGTTGCCGCAACCTCAACCGCGGCAGGTTTAAACTCAGAAAACCATGCCTCGTCATTAAACTGATCCACATTAATCGAATTATATTCGGAGTACAGCGTGGGAAACTCAAAAAATGTCAAAATGCCGGGGCTGTCTGATACTGCTTTTTTAAAAACAGTAATATTAGACTCCTGTTGACTGTTTTCCTGAAGCAATGCAAAGTTGTTACCTGCCGGCTCAAAGGAATAAACAGCGCCGGCAGACCCCACAAGCTGTGCCGCCAACAGTGAGAAATATCCATAGTGTGCCCCGATATCCAGAAATTTATCTCCGGGAGATAAATTCAAAATGATAAACCTGGCCAGCCTTATTTCGGAAGGATGCGACTTGCCCCCGGTCAGATAAATATCTGTAGCTGCCGGTAAATCCACCTTCATTGTCTTCTTATAAAAAAGAGTTGCATCCTTTCTAACTTCTTTTTTATTTTTTAAATATATAAACTTATTGAAAAATAAAGTATAAATATATCGGGATGGATGATGCAGCAGCCGCTTCCATTTTGAAGAAGCCAGGGCTTCCACAGTATTTATTTTCCTCAATAAGACGTCCCTATTCATGCTGTAATTACAAATTAATTGCTGCCGGTAATGCTTCAATAATGCACAATCCGGGCAACAAGATACAGTATAATCCTTTTGGGAGGCGATGAAATACATTTGTCGCATCCAACACATTCAGCACATTCTCCTACTTTTGCCATTATGCAGCCCATACTTATCAAAAACGCCACTGTCGTCAATGAAGGCGTTTCAGAAATAAAAGATGTACTGATCAAAAACGGAAGGATCGAACGGACAGACCGCCATATCACTCCGGCGGGTAGTTACCATGAGATCAACGCTGAAGGACTGCACCTGCTACCCGGTGTGATAGATGATCAGGTACATTTTCGGGAACCGGGTCTCACACATAAAGCCACCATCGGCAGCGAAGCCCGTGCAGCCGTTGCAGGAGGTGTCACCTCTTTTATGGAAATGCCCAATACCAATCCGGCGGCGCTCACACAGGAGCTGCTTGAAGAGAAATACCGGATTGCATCACAGACATCAGTAGCCAACTATTCTTTCTTTATGGGGGTTGCCAATGACAATGCCGATGAAGTATTACGTACCAACGAAAAGAAAGATCAGGTCTGCGGCGTAAAGATATTCATGGGTTCCAGCACCGGCAACATGCTGGTAGATAATTACCTTACATTGGGAAAAATATTCTCGGAATCAGAGCTGCTGATCGCCACCCATTGTGAAGATGAGCGTATCATCAAAGCAAACAAGGAAAAATATGCAGATGCAGACAATGCTTCGTTTCACCCGCTGATACGCGATGAAGCGGCCTGCTTCGAAAGCTCATTCTCTGCCGTACAACTGGCCAAGCAACATAATACACGCCTGCACATTCTGCATATTTCCACAGCCAAAGAGCTACAGCTCTTTACCAATATGCTGCCGCTCGCTGATAAACGGATCACGGCAGAAGTATGTGTGCATCACCTGCACTTTACCGCTGACGATTACGCCCGGCTCGGCAGTCTGATACAATGCAATCCCGCCATCAAAGCGGCAGAAAACAAAGCAGCCCTCTGGGAAGCTCTGCTGGATGACCGTCTTGACATCATCGCTACCGACCATGCACCACATACCTGGGAAGAAAAACAGCAACCTTACCCCAAGTCGCCCTCCGGACTGCCGCTGGTACAGCATTCCCTGGCACTAATGCTCTCCTATGTGCAGGCAGGAAAAATATCCATTGAAAAAGTAGTGGAGAAAATGGCGCACGCACCGGCTGTCTGCTTCCAGGTAAAAGAACGGGGCTTTATCCGGGAGGGGTATCATGCAGATCTGGTGCTTGTTGATCTGAATCAACCCTATACCGTTTCGAAGGAAAATATCCTGTATCAATGCGGCTGGTCGCCTCTGGAGGGCGTTCAGCTCCCTGCCTCCGTTACCCATACCTTTGTAAATGGAAATCTGGTTTATGAAAACGGCGTTGTTCTGGATCATATAAAAGGACAACGACTCTTTTTCGACCGCTGATGCGTATTGACAAAACAACCCTGCACGACCTTTCCGTCTTCCTGCCCGGCGGCGGCGGTATCTTCGGACTGATTGATCACACTACCAGTCATGCCGGCAGGGAAGCGTTACGCCGGATGATACATAATCCACCGGCAGACAGCAATGCTTTACGGGAAGTACAGGATACTGTCCGCTTTTGGACACAACACCTGCACCACTGGCCACAGGTCATCTCCAACGGCACGCTGGTCATGCTGGAAAAATTCTTCCAGTCGGCAGACAGCGCCACAGCGGCGCCCTCGGGGATCAACCTGCTGCTCAGTTCGTTTTTTCAGAAGCTGGTGAACCGGAATGAATATTTCTATACGCAATTCTCCCTGTCGCATATTGCCGACTTCCTCAAAGGATGCACCGAGCTGTGCAGGCTGGCAGAAGCAGAAACGCTTCCGCCACTGCTACAGCGGGAAACCGCAGCTATGCAGCACGAGTTGGAACACCGGCTCACCGCATCCGTACTGCAGATCAACGACAAAACCTCCTATAAGGAAATGGCGCGGATCAGCCATGCCGTACGTCGCGATATGAAGCATACAGTATTGCGTCTGATGCAGCATTACGCCCGTATTGACGCGTGGCAGTCGATGGCAAGAGCCACGATAACGCACCACTGGACATTCCCCGGGCTGCTCCCCGGCGACACACCTGTATTGGAAGCCAAAGGCTTATATCACCCCCTGCTCGAAAAACCTATACCTTACGATACAGGATTCCGTGCACAGAAAAACTTCATGGTGCTGACCGGAGCCAATATGAGCGGTAAAACAACATTTATGCGTGCGCTGGGCGTCGCTGCACTGCTGGCGCACGTAGGTATGGGTGTTCCGGCAGCGGCGATGCACATCAGTTTTCTCGAAGGCATCATCACCAACATGCATGTGGAAGACAACCTGCTGCGGGGAGAAAGCTATTTCTTTGCCGAAGTGCAACGTATGAAGCATACCGCCGAAAAGCTCATCAATCCCGGCACACACCTGGTGCTGATGGATGAACTGTTTAAAGGGACGAATGTGCATGACGCTTTTGAATGTACCCGTGCGGTAATGGAAGGGCTGCTGCTGCATCCCAACCACCTGATGGTATTGTCTACCCACCTGTACGAAGCAGCACAGCATTTCCGTGATAAAGAAGGCATGCTGTTTACCTATTTCGTTACAGAAATGAAAGAAGATCATAATTATCACTTTACATATCAGCTAAAAGAGGGTATCTCCGATGACAGGATCGGATACCGGATCCTGCAGCAGGCCGGTGTGCTGAATCTATTAATGAGAATGGAAAATTGAAAATTAAGGGATGTCTCATTTTCAATTTTCCATTCTCAATTTTCCCTTAAAATAACACTGATATATCGGCCAAACATTATACATTTGCAACTTCTTAGTTTACAGCTATGGAATTTGAACAAGCCAAAGCATTTATACTCGACAAGCTAAAAAACGGCCTCCCGGGTCATTTGTCGTATCATAGCGTGGAACATACACTGGATGTGTACGACGCCGTAAAAAATATCGCCGGACAGGAAGGTGTCTCCGAACCGGATATGACGTTGCTGCTGACGGCAGCACTTTTTCATGATACCGGTTTCCTTAACGGGTCTGCCGAGCATGAAAAAAAATCATGCGATATCGCGCGGGAGCACCTGCCAGATTATGGATATACAGCAGCGGATATAGAAAAGATCTGTGGGATGATCATGGCTACCAAGCTACCTCAATCTCCGCAGAATCACCTCGAAGAGATACTGTGCGATGCAGATCTGGATTACCTGGGGCGTGATGATTTCTTCAAGATCGGGAATAAGCTGTTTGCAGAATTATCCATGTATGGTATCATACATAATGAGAAAGAGTGGGATGCTTTACAGGTAAGGTTCCTCGAAGCGCATCATTATTTTACCAAAACATCACTCAACTTAAGAAAAACAAAAAAAGACCAGCACCTGCAGCACCTACGGTCTAAACTTGAACAATCATGACTGTACGCCAAAAGCTACTTATAAATCTCCAGGACGCCATATATATTACGTTAGGAGTTATCTCCTGTAGCTTCGCTATGAAAAGCTTCCTGGTTCCCAATCACTTTCTCGACGGTGGTGTTACCGGGCTGGCCCTGCTGGGCCATGAGTTGTATGGCTGGCATCTCGGTTTATTACTGTTTATTGCCAACCTTCCTTTTATCATTATCGGCGCCGTACAGATCAATAAACGGTTTGCCGTCAAAACCACGCTGGCCATTGCAGGGATGGCGCTTTGCCTGCAATATGTCCATTTTCCCAACGTCACCTCCGACAACCTCCTGGTGCCCGTATTCGGTGGTTTTTTCCTGGGTCTGGGTATCGGCCTGTCTATGAGGGGCGGCTCTGCCATTGATGGGATTGAAGTACTTGCTTTATACACGCTGAGAAAAAGCAGCTTTACTGTTACGGAGCTGATCCTCGGGATAAATGTATTGCTTTTCCTGGCCGTAAGTTTTTTCCTCGGCCTGGAAACGGCGCTGTTTGCAATGCTTACCTACTATATCGCGACCCGCACCATAGATTACGTGGTGGAGGGGCTGGAGGCCTACACCGGTGTTACCATTATATCGGGAAAAAGCGAAGAAATAAAGAGGGCGCTGGTAATGCAGCTCGGACGGGGCATTACTGTTTACAAAGGAGAGCGCGGCTTTATGAAAGATAGCTTTGAGATAAGCCAGGATTGCGATATTGTCTTTACCGTTATCACCAGACTCGAAGTTCGCAGACTTAGGAATGTAGTACATAACATCGATCCTAAGGCTTTCATTTTCACCAGCACGATCAAAGAAACAGCCGGAGGCGTTCTGAAGCGGATAAAGAAACATTAGCGGGAACAAATCAATTAATTTGAAAATTTGGGAATGTACCCATTTGAAAATGCCCTTGTTATTGTAACAATTACATTCATTTTCAAATTTTCAGATTCTCCCATTAATTGCGCTGCAAAATAACGGCCTGCCCGGTCTTCCGTGCTCCTTTCTGCATCTTCCGGAACACAATAAATTGCAGTATATATAGTAGCAATTTAAAGAGAACATTTGTACATTTACGAACTCTTCGGATCACTTCTCAGAAAAACAGTCATTAATTATGAAACGTTTCATAGGCGTTTTGGTTATCATGTTGCTTTCATATACCGGTATGGGGCAAAATGAAAACATACAGGTACTGCTCCGGAAGCTGGAAACCAGTAATGAAGACACCGCTAAAGCTCAGCTATTAATTGACATTGCGAATGCTTACATAAAAGGCAATGCAAATGACGGAATAAAATATGGAGAGCAGGGGCTTGCCTTATCCGAAAAACTGAACTGGCACATGGGTGTTCGCAGGGCTAATACCGTGCTGGGTGATTTATACAAATCCAAAAACCAGTATGGTAAAGCCGTTAAATATTACTCGAAGGGTATTAAGCTGCCCTCCGTTTCCGTTCCGGGTGTATCATCTTCCGGTGGTGATGGTAATAAAGCAAGCAAGGAACAACTGGAAGAGGAAAAGATCCAGAGAGAACGGCTGCAACGTGAGCTGGTACAGAAAGAAGCCGTCTACCGGAAACAACAGCAGGAAGCAGAAGCCTTGCTGAATCAGCAAAGTGAACTTACGGAACAGCAGCAGCAGGAGCTGGAAGAACGGCAGAAAGACCTGTTGTTGAAAAGTGAAGAGATCATGGCCCAGAAACAGGCTATGGCAGAGACACAGGCTGTGCTCGCAAAGACAGCGCAGGAAAAGCAGGATGCGGAAGATCAGTTGTCCGCAGCAGAAGCAGAACGGCAGCTCCAGGCCGCCCGCTTAAATGCATTGATGCAGGAAAAAATGCTGCAGGAGGCCGAGATTGAAGACAAAAGAAAAGAGCGGCGTATATTCATATTGGCCGCTTCGCTAATGGTGGTTGTCCTCACCTTTACGATATACATTCTCCTGCACCAACGAAAAAGCAATAAGCTTATTTCAAAAGAGAAAAAGAAATCTGATGAGTTGCTGCTCAACATCCTGCCGATAGAAGTGGCGAATGAGCTGAAGGAAAAAGGAGAGGCAGAGGCTAAATTATATAATGAGGTTACCGTTCTTTTTTCAGACTTTGTCGGCTTTACACATATTGTAGAACATTTACCCCCGCAGGAGCTGGTCACAGAATTACACACCTGCTTCAAGGCTTTTGATGCGATCATATCTAAATACGGGATCGAAAAAATCAAAACAGTAGGAGATGCCTACATGGCGGTATCCGGACTACCGGCATCAAATGCAGAACACGCCCGCAGTATTGTCAATGCAGCATTGGATATACGGGACTATATGAAGAAACGACACGAGACTCACGGAGACAAAACATTTACAGTAAGACTCGGTATTAACAGCGGTAGCGTGGTCGCCGGCATTGTAGGCGTACGGAAGTTTGCCTATGACATATGGGGCGATACCGTAAACATTGCCGCGCGTATGGAGCAAAATAGTGAAGCCGGAAAAATCAATATTTCCGGACACACATATGAGCTGATCAAAGATTATTTTGAGTGCGAACACCGGGGTAAGATCTACGCCAAAAACAAAGGCGAGATTGACATGTACTTTGTAACGGACCGGCTTCACAAAAAATAATCACGATACGCGTAGAGACGCGATGCATCGCGTCTCTACGCGGTAACCACCGGGATTTCCCTGACGTTCTTCATCCGCGCAAAACCACCCAGCACGTTCCGCAGGTTATGATACCCCTGCCGTTTCAGCAACGAAGCAGCTATTACGGAACGATACCCGCCAGCGCAATGGATATACAGATTACGGTCGGTTTCGATCATGGCGATATTGACCACATCTCCCAACGTATCGAGCGGTATGTTGGACGCTCCCTTTACATGTGCAGCTTCATACTCATTCACTTTACGCACGTCAATCACCTCAATGCGGGTGTCGTGCGGCAAATCCATAGCCAGCTCGTCCGGCTCAATATCAATGATCATGTCAATCTGCTCACCGGCCTCCTGCCAGGCAGGGAATCCGCCATCTATGTACCCCTGCACACGATCAATACCGACACGCGCCAGCCGTACAACCGACTCCTTTTCCTGCCCGGGCTCTGTAACGAGCACCAGCGGCTGGTCAAAAGGCAGCAGAGTACCTGCCCATTCCGCAAAGCGGCCATCCAGACCAATACTGACCGATCCGGGTATGAATGCCTCTGTAAATATCGTAGCAGGACGGGTATCAATAATCCAGGCGCCGTCGGCCACAGCCTGTTTAAACGCAGCAACCGTCAATCCTTTCAGTGAGTGCGACAATACTTCATCAATACCTGCGTACCCTTCCTTATTGATACGGGCATTGAGCGGAAAATAGGCAGGTGGCGCAGACAATCCGCTGGTCAGCGTTTTTACAAAAGTCTCCTTATCCATATCCCGCAGGGCATAATTGGTTTGCCGCTGTATGCCGATCGTACTATGTGTTTCCGGCCCCAGGTTTTTACCACAGGCAGACCCCGGACCATGTGCCGGATAAACGATCACATTATCCGGCAGGGTACTGATCCTCCGGTGCAGGCTGTCGTACAGCATACCGGCAAGCGCCTCTTTGGATAGGTTACCGCTGAACAGGTCGGGGCGTCCTACATCGCCTACAAATAATGTATCACCCGTGAAGATGCAGTAAGGCTGTTCCTGTTCATCATACAGCAGGTAGCAGGTGCTTTCCAGCGTATGCCCGGGCGTATGTAATGCCTGTATCCTCAGCCGCCCGATGGTAAAGATCTCATTATCCGTTGCCTGATGGAAGGAAAAATTTGCTTCCGTCTGCGGACCGTAGACAATCGTAGCGCCGGTTTTAGCGGCAAGGTCCAGATGGCCACTCACAAAATCGGCATGAAAATGGGTCTCAAAGATGTACTTAATAACCACACCTTTTTCTTCAGCCATCTGCAGGTATACATCTACATCCCGCAATGGGTCTACCACAGCGGCTTCCCCATCGTTACTGATAAAATAAGCCGCTTCGCTGAGGCAGGAAGTATATAATTGTTCTACGGTCATAAAATGTTTAAAATTAGCCGATTAGATGATGTGCTGATTAGCTGATGATTCCCCGCGACAGGCATTAGCTGATCAGCTAATTATCACATTAGCTCATTCATTGGTCAATCCCTCCGGTTCAGAAAGATCAGCACATAATACAGCAATGTAGCTACGGAGCTGATAGCCGCTACAAGATAAGTACGTGCCGCCCATTTCAGGGCATCGGCCGCCTGATCATGTTCCTGACGGGAAGTAAGGCCCGTCGTTTCCATCCAGGCAAGCGCCCGCCGGCTGGCATCATATTCTACCGGCAACGTCACCAGTGAAAAGATGGTAGACATGGCAAACAGCACAATACCTGCGAGCAACAGCATCTGGTTACCCTGGCCAAACATAAGCCCCAGACCTGCAAGGATCACCCATTGCGACAGGGTAGTCGATATCTGTACAACCGGCACCAGCTTGCTGCGCAGCATCAGCATACTGTACGCAGTGGCATGTTGTACAGCATGTCCGCATTCATGAGCGGCAACAGCCGCCGCAGATATACTACGCCCGGCATATACTTCGGGGCTGAGGTTGACTGTTTTCTCCATCGGGTTATAATGATCACTCAGAAAACCCTGTACGGAAACGACACGCACATCGTAAATACCGTTATCATGGAGCATCTTTTCGGCCACTTCCTTACCGCTCAGTCCCCGCTGCAGCGGCACTTCGCTGTATTCACGGAATTTGCTCTTCAGCCGTCCGCTCACAATCATGCCTACCAGGAACATGATCCCGGCCAGCACATAATATCCCATATAAGCTCCCATGTTTTCTTCTTTTTCAATTACCTACAGCAAAATGCTTACCAGAGCAACCGGAAGCAATTTTGTCATGACAATAAAGATACGATAATGGTTTTAATGGCGAATCTGATCATTGCCTGTTTGACCAATTAATCTTACATTGGCTTCCGGTTATGATCCTGTTCAATATAATAACAACCATTCACCTGCTGGTTTTCTTCTGTCTGCTTTATTTCAGAAAGGAAAATGCGCTACCCAACAAAGTGCTTGCCTTATTGCTGGTCAATCCGGCTATAAACTTTATCAGCAATGTGAACATCCTGAGCGGCAATCTCCCTAACGCACCCTATATTTATTTCTTTGCACAGACTACGGCCAGCCTGTTTGCCCCGCTGGTATATATGTATGCCGGCCTGATGACAGGCAACCCCTTTACCCTCCGGAAACCCATCTACCTGATGACCCTGGTACATATCCTGGGGATGGTATATTTCACTTATGAGTTTACCTTCCTGATGCCGGAGGCCGCACAACAGGCTTACCTGGAAGGATTGCAGCACGGCCCCTACCCGGAGCAGATGAATATCATCAACGCGATTTTTATTCTCTCGCAACAGGTGTACTTTACCGTTGCAGCGATAAATATTTACCGGTATAAAAAACGACTCTTCAATACATTATCCAGCTTTGAAAAAACAAGGCTGACATATATTACCCGCTTCATCAGCCTGATCTGGCTCCTGAACCTGATTGCCCTGATCACCTATGCCACACTGCCCACGACCATTGTAGAATACATTGTGCTCCCGGCAGTACTCACAAGCATCTGTTTCTTTATTCTTTATTTTTCCTTCCATTACAATTCTATATTTACACAGACAACGTACCGGACGTTCCTGTCTGACACCGCTGTCGCTGCCATACCGGCCAATATCATAACACAGACCACAACGGAACCCGCGGCCGGGAGAGAAACAACAAGCGCGGCCGAGCTGACACAGATTGCCGGTATTATAGAGGCTGATCTTATTCAGAACGAACCTTTTACCAATCCGGATTTTACGTTATCCTCATGGGCGGTCTCCCTGCGACTGCCGGAATCAAAAGTCTCGCTGGCCATTAATAAGATCCTGAAAAAGAATTTCTATGACCTGGTCAATGAAGCCCGTATAAAAAAAGCACAGTCACTGCTGCAGCAACGCCGGGAACTTTCGGTGGAAGGCGTAGCCCTTGAATCGGGTTTCAACAGCCGGGCTTCCTTTTACCGGGCATTCAAAAAGTATACGGGCATGACCCCTTCTGCGTTTCTGGGTGTGCAGGAACAGGTCACGGCATAAAGACTCATTATCTCTTGTATAAAATTCATTTCCAAAGGTGTATACGCCGATGAGACATGCCGGGAATAGGATGAGACATACCTAAAGAAAAGGGAGCGCTTACCTGTCTTAATTTCGGCCTGTAGAACAGACACCACGCTATCGCTGAGATCACGGCATCCTCACGCACTGCCGGGTTTAAATAATAACAAACACTAAAAAGTAAACACCTTGTATGAAATATCTGTATACACAACGCATCCGGCTGGCAACATTTGCGTTGGCTGCTATGTGCACATCATCTTTGCAGGCCCAGCATCTGATCACCTGGGGCAATGCCTATGCCGGTAAACTCGGACCGGAAAGCGGCGTGACCGGCTCCGACTGGAAAACCGCTGTCGTTGCAGGCGACTACACGGCAGGTATAAAAACGGACGGTACACTGTACACCTGGGGGCATAATGCTCAAAACCAGTTAGGCGACGGCACCGATACCCCCAATCGTGAAACCCCCATGCCCGTTAACCAGGAGCAATGGGCAACCCTGTCTTTAAGTGGACTCAATGGGCTGGCCATTAAAACGGACGGCACGCTTTGGGCCTGGGGTGTCAATGACAACGGACAACTGGGCAATGGCAGCACCACTTCCGCCAAAGAACCGGTACAGGCTGGTACGGATAATAAATGGGCTTCCGTTGGAGCAGGCGGGGCAGTTTCGCTCGGTATCAAAACCGACGGTACACTCTGGGCATGGGGCGCCGTACCACTCTCCGGCGGCGGCGTAGGACAGGAAACATCACCTGTACAGCAGGGAACGGGTAATGACTGGGCGGCTGTTTCGGCGCGTAATGGCAGCATGCTGCTGCTCAAAACCGATGGTACACTCTGGGCTTGGGGTTATAACGATGACGGCCAACTGGGTAACGGTACAACTGATGAAGTTTCAACGCTCACACAGATCGGCACGGACGATGACTGGGCGAAGATCGCTTTGGGTCGCAAACACAGTCTCGCCATTAAAACCGACGGCACACTCTGGGCCTGGGGTCACAATAACAAAGGACAATTAGGCGACAGCAGCACTACCAATAGCCTGACGCCTATACAGATAGGCGCCGACAATGACTGGCGGGAGATTACCGCTGGCGAACTTTACTCCTACGGCATAAAAACCGACAGCACGCTCTGGTTCTGGGGAGAGGTATCTATTTATAACAACACGAACTCATTCCCCGAAACATCCCTGAAACCCGTTCGGACAGGTACGGATGCCGACTGGATCTCCGTGTCTACAGACGTGGCACACGTAGCGGCGCTCAAAGTTACGCTGCCGACCACGGGCAGCGGAAATGTTACAGCGGTACCGGAACGCGCCCTTCAGATACAGGTCTATCCGAATCCTGCAACAGATGTCATTCATGTCGTGCCGGCAAATACGATCCGTATCACAGATATCCGCCTGACGGATCTCACCGGTAAGGTGATCCGGTCTGTAGCAGGCGATGTGGATGCCATTCCTGTAAGCGATCTGGGTAAGGGTATGTACCTGCTACAGGTTATCTCACCGGAAGGCTCACAGATAGAGAAGATTTTGTTGCAATAACTTTTGTGTCCCCCTTCGCATGGTCAAAGCTGTCGCAAGTGATTGCGGCAGCTTTTTTGTTGCGATGGAATGTGTGTTTTAATCACTGTTGTACGGGAAATGCCCTTCGGCTTCGTTGGGTGACAAAATTTCACTGTCATGGACGCGGATCCGCAGATACAACTGCAGCCATGCCAGCATCAACGGCTCGAAATGCGTCCCAAACCACATCAATCGCCCCGGTTGCTACCCTCGCTATATTCATTGTCCACATTACTGGTGGAAGAATGTATGGAAGAATCTTAACTATTGAGGGTGGGTGGAGGCAGAACATGTTTTAGTAACCCTAAGGGGTCTTGGTGTGTAAGGATTTTTTCTATTATTGAGTCGTCGCTTAAAAATCATTAGCACCGTAAGACCCGGATCAAGTCGCCTGAATCAGGTTTCCCGGATCATGCCCGGGACAGGCAGGGCAAGCTTGATGACATAGTCAACAAGTTCAAGCTCAGTACCATTAATGAACACACCTGATCGGCTACCACTCGTCATGGCGGCCCCCGAGCCGCAATCGTCTTGTATCAGGACGATCATTAAAAGCATCGTTTCGCTTCAGGCGATGGCGGATCAAGTCCGCCATGACATCGTTTTTGTCAGCAGCCTCCCCCATTACAAAACATACTTGAAATCCGCTATGGATAAGGAATACAGCACCATTCAAAACTTTTTTCCCGGACAACAGTGGTTATAATTCATGAAAGACAATGCCCCAACGAGTTTAAAAAAATGCAACATTTCCCTGAACAACCATAATAATTAATTATTTTTATTGTAAAGTGGACTTTGGAATCAGAAGGAAGTGATTAAGGATAAATTTAAAAATGGGAGTATGAAAACTATTGTATTCTTTCTACTGTTGACTGGTTTTTCCGGTATCGCTGCTGCCCAGACCGTGTTTGCGCCTATTGGAGCAAAATGGTACTATTCATTTCCATCGCCGGACACTGTTGATCGATATGTATTGTTAGAATCAGAGAAAGACACCCTTATACAGGGGTATATTGCTAAGAAAATAAAGTGGACAGACTACCGCCTTTATACCGGACAGAACTCGTCACCATACTACGATACTACTAGCGGACCATCTTTATATGTATATGTATCCGGAGATACGGTATTTTATTATCATGAGTTTTTTGAGCAGTTTGCACCACTCTATTTCTTTAATGTTGCGGCAGGAGATACAATTGCTTACCGCCTGCCTACAGATTGCTATGGCCCAACACCGGGTTTGGATACGTTGTTATTTTATGAACTTGTAGACAGTACAGAAATTGTGTATATAGATAATGTACCGCTCCAGCGGGTATGGACAAAGCATGCTCCAGAACTTGAAAATACCATGATGGGTATTATGGGTGCCTATATGGAAAGGGCTGGCGCATTAGATTATTACATGCTTAATCATTTGTGTTCACCCTATATCCCGGAGACGGAATTCCCTTTTTTACGCTGCTATACCGATAGCAGTATTTCTTACAAAGCAGACTCAAGACCCTGTGATGATCTGCGGGTTTCAATACAAAACTTCCCGACACTTCGGAATGCAATTGAGGTTTACCCCAACCCCGCTCGCGAAACGCTTCACATCCTATTCCCATCCGGTGATGCTACCATAAAACTCACAGATATCAGCGGACGCATAGTGGATATACAAGTAATCAAAAATGATGTCAGGGCTGTATTTGATGTGCAGCGCCACACGTCGGGGTTATATCTTTATCAGGTGATCACGGATCAGGGCATTCATTCCGGCAGAATAATGATTAACCCATAACAATTCTATCCCGCTATCTCAGCAGCGTAACATTCCCCTCATACCGCTTTACAACACTATTCAGAAAAGACACTTCGATCCGGTACACATACACACCGGATGGCTGTGCGACTCCATTCAGCGTTCCGTCCCAACCCGTGGATTGCGGTTGCTTCGCCTCATACACAAGCTGCCCCCACCGGTTGAACACCTGCACATGCATGCGGTTGACCGTCTGCGGTAGAAAAGGTTTCGGCAGGAAATAATCATTGATGCCATCGCCGTCAGGCGTGAAGGCATTCGGAATATCCAGCTCACAGGCCTTGTCTACACGTACCTTTCCGGATGCGGTACAGCCACGTGCAGATACTACCTGCAGACTGTATTCACCCGCTTCGCGCACGGTAAGCTGCCGGGTGCGATCACCCGTATTCCAGAAATACTGATCACCGGCGTGAGCGGCCTGCCTGTTGGAAAGGATCAACGGACGCTCCGCAGCACACACCGTCGTGTCCGGGCCGAGATCCACAGACGGAACAGGAAAAACAGTCACCGTGTCCGCAACGCTCACAGCACCGCAGGCACGGTATAGAGCCGTCAGCACTACGGGATACGTACCCGAATCGGTATAGGCATGTTCGAAAGTGGGTGCATTGTAACCGGTTGTTCCGTCACCCGGATCCCAGGAAAGCTCCTGGAAACCTTGCAGTGTGTACACAGCTGAAAACTGTAGCGGCACACCGGCGCAAACCGCCGTATCATCGATTAATATTTGCAACTCCGGCAGACTGTCTACCTGAATCAGGTGCCGGGCAGTATCCCTGCAACCGAGACTGTCTATCGCGACAAGCTGCACTTCATACAGACCGGGATCATGGAACGTATATTCCGGCGTTAAACCCGGAAACGGGGTCCCCTGTACAGACCATGCTATTTCACGCAACGGAAGCATGGATTCGGTGGTGTTGGTAAAAGCAACCGTTTCGTGCATGCATACCGTATCATCATCCGGAGTGAAAGAAGCACGCAGTGTATGCATCGTGCTGACCGTCTGCATTACCGTATCGCTGCAATATGAGTTTGCAGCAATGAGCCGGACAGTATATACGCCCTGTGTCTGGTACACATGTACAGGCGATGACTCATCGGAAACAGGTGAATGATCACCAAAATCCCAGGCATATGAAACCGCGCCGGCAGAAAGATTGGTAACGCGCACCGTATCTCCCGCACATCCCATGCTAATGGTTGCATCAAATCCGGCAGTAACGGTTTCATCCTGCACGGTGACGAATATAGTATCTGAAAAAGAACAGCCACCTCGCTCCGCTGCCGTTGTTACGGTTAAGACATATCGCGTATCCGCTACCGGCCGTATTACGGGACTTAGCGTATTATTACCGTGAACAATCGTAGCGGGAGACTGCCAGGCAATAGCATAATCAATCCATGGCTGCCCGCCGCTGATCACCCCCCGGAGCGTATCTTCATAAGCGCCGCCGCAACCGTGGATCGTCCTGTCTGTACCTGCATCAATCTGCGGTGGCGGGATAACCCATAACGTATCCCGGAGCGTAATATCGTCCGGGCACCCTGACGCACTCCGGGCCGTGATCACCAGTTGCGCTGCAGTAGTAGGCCGGATCTGAAAGTCTGCTCCATTATGAGTCACCGTAGCCGCACCACGTAGTACCTGGTATGCGAACGGAGCGGTGCCGGACATCATGTACGACACACCACCGGTGTCGCAGGCATATAAAGTATCAACCACTGATATACGCATATCACTGATGGCACAATTGGCAAAATCTCCCGGCATCTGCGGGAAGAAAGAAGCGTTGGGCACAACAGTCACATCAATATACGCAGACCCGGCGTGTATCGTCCCCTGAAATAATCCCCTCAGGTTTTGGAATGTCAAAAGATTATCCGTGATGGCAAAACCTGCACCGGAAGTGATCACGGGCGCACCGCGCAGCTCCCATTGTTCCAGCAATATTCCGGACGGGCTGTACTTGCGCAGCCAGGCAGGAGTATAGCATCTCATCAGATAAAAATTACCCGCACAATCCACTACTACATCATAAGGTCCGCCGCCAAGGCCCAAAATCGGAAAGTCAGTAACTGTAGCGACTAATACACTATTGCCTGTGCCATCATAGCGATAAACAGCTCCGGTGTTAGCATCGAGATTGTAAATATATCCGCCGCCTGCTCCGAAATTGGGAGAAACCGGGGCTCCGATGCCGTGCCCCGTGTTGATCCACGACACGCCATCATAGTAATAATAGGTGCCGCCGACAGAAGTATAAAAAGTAGGTGAGGGCGCGAGTGGGTCGTTGATGTTCGCTCCTATGGCAAGACCCATTGACCCTGTTGGCAATGAAATCGTATTGGGTGAAGGATTGGTTGCAGAAAGCGGCAGAAAAGGATTCCAGTTGTAAATCGTATTGTTGTCTCCCGCGCTGTCTGTATATACATAGCGGGTAGCGCCCGGCCCACACACAGGCAACTGTGCAGCGGATATCTCTACAGATAACACCCAGGTACACACCAGCACGACAATATTTCTACAAATCTTTCCGAACTCCATAACCATCTTCTTTACCCCTGTCACCCTTCGGCTCCGCTCAGGATGACATTCCCCTCAACTTCGCTCAGGGTGGCATTCCCCTTGACTGCCTTCAGGGTGACATGCCCCTCAACTATGCTCAGTGCGACAAACAGCTACTAACACACCCACGGCTGACAGTACTATGCTCTCAAACTGAGAACATAGTACTGTCAGGCTGAGCGAAGCCGAAGCAAAGTTGCAGTTTATTGCTTTACAATCCGCTCCGTGCCGATCATTTTACCATTCCGGTCTTTCAGCTCCAGCAGGTAAATACCGGAAGCAAGTCCACTCATGTTCAGGCTGCCGGATCCGTTAAGGGATCTCAGCGTACGGCCTGTCACATCTTTCAGGGAGCCGCTTACCAGCTCAGCGCTTTGGATATAGAGTACATCTCCTGCAGGATTGGGATAAATGCGGATGGCATTTCCCGTAAGCGTACTGATGTTCAGATTATTTACTCCGTATTCTGCAGTGGCGCTGCATCCGAATTCGTCCACCACTTCGAGCACATGCCGTCCGTTTAGGGTTACGATGATCGTATCTTTTGTCTCACCGGACAGCAGGGTATCATTGCGATACCACTGGTAAGCAGTAAATGATCCGCCGACCGCATATAATGTGTCTCCGCTCACACCAATCGAAACAACCGGATCAGAAACACTGATCTCAAAAGAATCTGTGAAACGCGCCAGACATCCGTCTGTATAATACACACTGTATGTACCCGGTTGCGATACATCAATCGAAGAAGTTGTCTCACCAGTACTCCATTCGTAAGTAAATCCGGAAGAATCGATACCGGCCTGAAGCGTAAACGAAGCTGGCATCGCTCCGCAGAACACTGTATCCCAAACGGACACTACCGTATCCGGTCTGATCGGCAATACAACTTCTGTACCCAGACTGGCGCCTGTGTTCGTACCGATCAGCGTAATTGCTGAAGGCTCAAAATCACAACTGTCTCCGGATTTATTGGGCTGGTTGATCCGATGAATCTTATTAGTGTTCGTCCATTCCACAGCATATATGGTATCATTATACAGGCGCATCATCCCCAGCCCTCCTGAGGTAAGGGTAATAGGTCGGACGCTTTGTTCTATAGCACTGGAATCCCAACTGGAAATGTCGTATTGGAGCAGTGCAAAGGGACCTGCAAATCCATCGGAATGCAAAAAGTATACCTTCCTATTATCCGGAGAAAAACAGCCCCCCCAACTTCCCCAACCTGAAGATGGGATCTGAACCGGATCGGAAATAATACCGGTGGCCGGATCAAATTTTACAAATTCTTTCATCCGCGGCGTCTGAGAAAATGCTAAGCTAAGTACAATACTCCGCCTGTCCGGAGACACCGACATGTAGCTGTTAAATGCCTTGATCTTTCCCTGTGAAACAACGGGCTCCGGATTTATACCGGCCTCCGTAATATGGTAGGCTTTATAATAATGCGCTGTTGCTGATTGATCATAAGTATGTACAACCAGCCATACGTCATTATTACAACCAGGGATTGCAATCATTGCTTCACTAAGTCTGTTGGTATCCAGAATGATATTTTTCCGGACGGTCTCCACATCACCATTACCATTATCAAGCGACATATCCACAACAGAATAAAACAGGCAGCCCTTTGTCGGTGCAGGATATATATCACCCTCATGCGTCAGAGAAAACAGATAATACTTATCAGACGTTCCGACGACAGGTACGATACATGCGCCCTGCATCGAGCTATAGATTACATCCCTGCGGGAGTTACCCAACAGACCGGTTCCATTGGGCATTACCTGGTTGGAAGCATTCCATACTGAGCCGCCATTGGTATAAAATAAAAGCGCTCCTGTTGCAGGATCAGATACTGCGGCATAACCTTCATTACCTGTTACCGAAGTCTGTATAGGCTGTGCCGTACCACTGCTGAAGCTCAATCCGGCGCCCTGGCCAAAGACCCAGTTATTATTGGCATTCAGGAATTCAGGTCTCTTGTTATAATCCGTCTGCGCAGAAACAACGCCTCCGGCGGCAATGCACACAGCGCCTGCCAGAGCAGCATTGCGCACCATCCGGCCAACATTACAGGACAAAAAACGATAGGTATTTTTTTGCATATCAGATATTTTTTGAAAGACAGACCGCATAGACTCAATCTGCCCTTTTATCACTAAATCAGTTAATTTTACAGATCATTATCCTGGCAAAAATATTTTGTCGCTCCGTGCATTGTATTACGGAAAACCCTACCCGGAGGTTTCCTGCAGACATTTTACATTGTAATGACCATGTGAGCAACAACCATTTTCATATATTCATGTAATCATCCCGCACAAAACATTATAACACACAGTCAAAATGATTTTCCCGCTGCTGAGGAACCTGACTTTATGCATCTGCACCCTTACCACTGCTTATTCAAGTTTGGGAGCCGATGCGCGGGACAGCATTCCCGTTACCGGGAAAACATTACCCATGTATAATCGTATTGACAGCCTGATCCGGCAGGCAGATACGGGAAACCGGCATCAGCAGCAAACCCTGCTGGATAAAGCCATTAAAGAAAGTATACGGGCAGGATACGCCAAAGGCGCGGCACAGGCTTCCCTCAATCTAGGGGGTATCTATATGTCGCGGACAGCGTACGATTCTGCCCAATACAGTTTCCGCATGGGGCTTACGCAGGCATTATCAGCAAATGATACGGACAGCCATGTATATGCCGCCATGCTGCAATGTGGGATCGCGGGGGCTTTTATGTTTTCATCCCAGACAGACTCCGCAGCGCATTACGCCTATCAATCCTTACATACATTACAACGATGGGGACTGTCATCTTCACCGAAAGCAGCCAGTATCTATAATAACATTGCAGGACTCTGGCTGTATATGGCAGATGAGCAACAATCTTTTACCTATTTACAAAAAGCGAGAGAACTGGCCACAGACAGCAGCAACAAGCGTGTGCTGGCCTACGTGTATCTGAATCTTGCCGGACATTTTATGTCAGTCGGAAAAACAGACTCCGCACAACACTACCTCGAACATGCAAGGAGTTTGGGTAAAGACCAGGAGTTTGTTCCTGCCATGCTGAGTCTTTCCCGCTTTTATCTGAACCAGCGCAATGACCCCACCAGAGCCATTACCCTGCTGGAAAGATTGCTGGAGCTGACACAACATGAAAATAAGGATCACCGGATGAATGTGTACTACCGACTGGGGATTGCCTATCGCGCAGCCGGAAAAACAGCACAGGCAGAGGCTTCCCTGCTGCAGGGTCTTACGCTCCAGGACACGCTGGGATCACTCCGGCATGTGCCCAATTTCTATGCAGCGCTGGCCGATCTCTATTACAGCACAGGGCAATACAAAAAGGCTTACGGATACCGTGAACAGGCAGCAAAAGCGCAAAAAGCCATTTGGGTGCGGGAAAAACAGGAATACATCAACGAACTGGAAGCGCAGTACAATTCTGCACAAAAAGACAAACAGATCGCCGAACATGCCTTGCTCGTGATGCAACAACAAAATGACCTCCGGCATAAAAACTTCTGGATCATCTCCCTGTCTGCCGTTGCAGTGCTGATCAGCATTGTATTCGGCCTTATCTATCGCAACAACCGGCATAAGCAGGGCCTGCAGGCGGCTGCCATAAAAACGCTCAAAAAAGAGCAACAAATCACCCGCCTGCAATCCGTCATGGAAGGCGAGCTGAAAGAACGGAAACGCATAGCACAGGAAATTCATGATGGCGTAAGCAGCATGATCGGCTCGGCAAGAATGCATCTTGATCTGAGAAGCGGTAAGGAATCTATAGACGAAAATACATATCGTCAGGGCATCTCTCTGCTTGAAGACGCATACCGTGAGCTGCGACATATTTCTCATAACCTCGTACCGGAAAAACTGCTGGAACAGGGATTCATATCCGCGCTTAAATCCTACTGTATCAAAGTGAGCCGTCAGGCCGTATTTGAAGTTGCCTTTCAGCATACAGGCAATATGCCCGATCTGCCGCCGGCAAACCGGCTATCCCTCTTCCGGATCATTCAGGAACTGCTGCACAATGCACAGCGACATGGACATGCCAGTCGTGTGCTGGTAGATTGCAGCGCTACGGAGCAGGAACTGATGATCACGATAGAAGACAACGGTTGCGGACTGCCTCCTGACTACGAATCCGGATCCGGAACGGGTCTTAAACACCTGCAGGAACGCGCAGAAGCCATTCATTGCCAGATAGAAATATACAACCGGAAAGAAAAGGGTACATCATTTTATCTTTCCGTACCTTTTCGCACGATAACCGCTGAACAACATGATTAACATCTGTATCGCCGACGACCATCCGATGGTGCTGGACGGGATCACCTATATGCTGCGTGACCATCCGTCCATACGGCTTACCGCCAGCTATGCCAACGGGCAAAGCCTGCTGGCCGGGCTGAGTCAGTCGGTACCGGATGTATTGCTGCTGGATGTACAGATGCCGGATTATACCGCTGAAGAACTTATCCCTATGATCAAAGCGCAATATCCGGAGGTGCGTATCCTTTGCCTGACCAGTGTCGATAATATACACCGGGTAAAAATACTGATCCGCACCGGCAGCCTCGGCTACCTGCTGAAAAATACCGGCTCGGAAGAGCTGATCAATGCCATCGAAACCGTACACCGGAACGAACCATATATTACCCCCTCCATCCGGGAACAAATGGATGCGGATAATCTCCGCCTGAAAAAAGAAGCGCCCGCAGGCGGCATTTCTCTCACGCATCGCGAAATGGAGATCCTACAGTTGATTATCAAGGAATATTCGAGCGCAGAGATCGCAGAGCAATTACAGATTACCATTCATACCGTCGAAAAACACCGGAGCCATCTATTCCTCAAGATGGACGTAAAAAATGCAGTTGGACTTGCCCGGAAAGCGATTCAGATGGGGTTGTTTGAAGGTTAGACAAACACACAGCTTTTCCTGTTTATATTTTATATATTGTGCCATGATCATTAAGGCACTTATACAACTGTCTGTTTTATGTTTTTTATTTTTCCATTGTGTAGGGCAAAACTATGCTTACACCCGGTGGTCGGATGCCATAAAGAATAAAGAAACGGTAAAGAGGATCAGGATGGTATTGAAAGAAATGGACAGCCTGCCGGATATCTTTGATAAATTTCCCAATCTGGAAGAAGCCACCTTTAGCAGCAACCACCTTACCAGTCTGCCGCCTTCTCTATTCAGGTGTGAAAAACTGAGAGTTCTGAATCTCTCTAAAAATAAACTGACAGTGCTTCCGGAAGAAATCGGGCAGCTTCGAAACCTTGAGGTACTGGACCTCAGCCGCAACAGCCTGTCTTTCTTACCCGATTCGTTGCAAACCCTTGCAAATCTACATGTCCTGAACCTAAACGAGAATCAGCTTTCACTGCTCCCTGTTTATCTCGAAAAGCTGGAAGAATTGCGTATTGCCTCCAATAAGATTATCATTATTCCCAATGAAATAACCCGATTGAAATGGCTTAACACCCTGTCGGCCAGCAATAACAATCTCCGGGTGATCCCCGATAGCCTGGGTAAGCTTAGCAACCTGACCTACCTGTATTTGGCCAAGAATAAAATACCCGCTTTGCCCGTTTCGTTAGGAGCATGCACCAAGCTGTTAGAACTGGATGTTGTAAATAGTGGCATCCCGGCAAAAAATTACTGTTCATCATGAGGGATCAAATTCCTACCGAATGAGGCAGTAAAAGGGTATATTTCAAATCCTCGCGATCTTAAAACTTCGACAGGCTCAGCAACCGTCCTTAATAACGGTTACCGAGCCTGTCGAAATGCATTTTCTATAGTTGTAGTCACCTCATTTCATTAGGGTAGCGCTATCATTAACGCCAGATACCGTTTTTAGGCAACTTCTTTTTCCCTTTCTGCAACTTTCTGATGCGGAGTATTGGTGACTGGAGCCGGTTTATCAATCTGGATAATCCCCAAGCGGTTGAAGAGTAGTATGACGGGATACATCGGATCAAGCTCATGTCTGCGCTTGCCAAAATTTACATCAGAAGGCGTTTTGTGATGATTATTATGATACGCTTCCCCCAGCATCAGCAGGTCTACGTGAAACAGATTCTTTGATGTATTCCGCATCCGGAAGTTTATATAACCATATTTGTGTGCATACCAGTTGATGATCACCCCATGCAGCGGGCACATGGCATAGACGAGGGGCAGCAGCAGGTATTGCCAGGGAGATGTGGCATACGCTATAAAAAAGGCGGTATATAATATCATCCATATGATACGCGCCAGGGAAGAGTTGGCCCAGCGGTCGAAGGCCGGCCAGTCAGGTACATTCTTCGTAAAACGTTCCTCCACAGGTATGCTGCCGTCAAAGATACCGGCATAGATGATCCGTGTACGCCACATCATACTGAAGAAATTGGAGGTATAGGAAGGGGAATGCGGGTCTTTTTCCGTATCCGTATATGCGTGATGCATCCGGTGCATGATCGCATAGGAACGTGGGCTCAGGTATGAGGAACCCTGTGTAATCCAGGCCAGTATGAAAAAAAATCGCTCCCAACCCTTACTCATACTGAAGGCGCCGTGCGCAGCATAGCGATGCTGGAAAAATGTCTGGGAAAAAAGAGAAACGTACCAAAGAGTCACAAAGAAGATCAGAACAGGCATTAAATATATTTATTGAAAAGATTGAAAACAGGTAATATACCCGCCGGCGGCAAACCATGCAGATAAATGATCTGCCGGTACCTGCATACTGCGGATAAGCGCCGCGAAGGTAGCCCTTTACCAGATAATATACGCGTGTGCGTGTTTTTAAAAACTGTTAAGGTTGACCGGCAGCAGCATAGATGCAACATCTGTTATGACTCCGTGAACAACAGTCTGTTATTTTCAGATTAAATAATGAAAAATAATAAAAAGCGAAGCGAAAATTTAGCAAAATAAATCTATTATAAATGCCATTAAACCATAAAATGTAATATTATCTTTAGCCTCCTAAAACGGTATCCTGTTTTTCTATGATTATAAAAGCATCCCTTCAGCTTGCGATTTTATGCCTCATATCCATACACTGTCTGGCACAAAACTATGCCTATACCAGATGGTCTGATGCCCTGCAAAACAAAGAGCGGGTAAAAAGGATCCGGATGGTACTGAAAAGCATGGACAGCCTACCGGATATCTTCGACAAATTTCCCAACCTGGAAGAAGTAAATTTTAGTGATAATCACCTGACAGCACTTCCCCCTTCTCTGTTCAGGTGTAAAAAGCTGAAGATCCTGAACCTCTCTAAAAATCAACTGTCAGCAATCCCGGAGGAAATCGGACAGCTTCAAAACCTTGAGGTACTGAATCTCAGCCGGAATCATCTGTCTTTCTTACCTGATTCGTTGCAAAGCCTTAAAAAGCTATACATTCTGAACCTGAACGAGAATCAGCTCGCGCTGCTACCTGCCTATATCGGGAAACTGGAGGACCTGGAGGAGATCAGGATCGCTTCCAATAAGATTATTATCCTGCCCAACGAAATAACCGGATTGAAACGGCTTACGACTTTATCTGCCAGTGACAATAACCTCGGGATCATACCCGATAGTCTTGGGAATCTTACCAATCTCAAATACCTGTACCTGGCAAAGAATAAAATACCTGCCCTGCCGGTTTCATTGGGAGCATGCGCCAAGCTGATTGAGCTGGATGTGGTAAATAGTGGTATCATTATATTACCCGAACAAGTAACAGACCTGCGCAATCTGCAGTATATTTATATTGACCAGTTTACACAGGTTTTCCCAAGACATTCCATCGTGGCAGCGCGACAAAGAATTATCGTGTACCGGCACGATTCCAATTCATACAAAATAAGACAATAAAAAGTACAGAGCATACCGCTGCTTATCTTATATACACAGGCGCGCTGAAAGCGACAAGGTATGATCATACTCACGATCTGATACCCTCAAAAACCGCCTCCAGCTCCGATAAGATCATCGCCGTAGCGCCCCAGATCACCTGGTTCTCATCCGGAATATAGGCAGGGGCTTTGAGCACGAGGCCGGGACGCGACACCGGCCTGATACGGGTAATGATCTTGCGGTCCGGCAGGAACAACCGGCTCAACGGCACTTCAAGAATTTCAGCTACCTCATCTTTATTGATATGATAGACCGGTCTTTGCTCCGTAAAACCGACAAAAGGAAAAACCTGGAAATTACTGACCGGGATATACAACTGGGTCAGCCCACCCAGCAACTGCACATCTGGAGACATGATCCCGACCTCCTCCTGCGCTTCCCGTAATGCCGTCGCTCTGAGGTCTGCATCCCAAGGCTCCTGTTTACCGCCTGGAAAGCTGATCTGCCCGCTGTGTGCATGACCATCTTCCGTACGCCGGATCAACAAGATAGATAATTCGTTCTCATGCGGAAACAACAGGCTGAGCACCGCGCTGGCGCGTGCATGTTGCGGCACAGCTTCCGGCATCGGCACCACGCGCGCAGCCATCCGTTCCTGCGCAGCAACACCCGGCAACGGCTGTCGCAAGGCCTGCTGTAAACGATCAATGATATACCAATCCACTTTAGTCAGTTGAAAATGGAACCCTTCGACTTCGCTCAGGGCGGGAGTTGAAAATTAATTCATTTTCTGCTTCCTGCCTAAAACACATCAATCACATGTGCTCATTTTCAAATTCTCAAATTTTCAAATTCCCAAATTCTTATTTTCGCAACAGATCAGGCATAAAACTATGGCACAGAAAATTCTTGTAATAGACGACGAAAAAGCGATCCGTGCTACGTTATCCGAGATCCTCGGGTTTGAAGGATTCATCGTGGATGAAGCGGCAGACGGGGCGGACGGAGCAAAGAAGATCCGGGAAAACAATTACGATTGTATACTCTGCGATATCAAAATGCCTAAAATGGACGGCATGGATGTGCTGAATATTGCCCATACTGAAAAACCCGACATCCCGTTTATCATGATATCAGGACATGGCAATATAGAAACGGCCGTTGAGGCAGTAAAGAAAGGGGCTTTCGATTACATCAGCAAACCACCCGATCTCAATCGCCTCCTGATCACGATCCGGAATGCGATGGACAAAAAATCGCTGGTCACGGAAACCAAGCAACTCCGGAAGCGTATTATAAAGAACACGGAGATGATCGGCAGCTCCGCCGGCATCCTCCGCATCCACGAAACCATCGAAAAAGTAGCGCCTACGGATGCACGCGTGCTCATTACGGGAGAGAACGGTACGGGTAAAGAATTGGTCGCACGCCGTATCTATGAACTGAGCAACCGCCCGAATGCCCCTTTCGTGGAAGTGAACTGTGCCGCCATACCTTCGGAGCTGATAGAAAGCGAATTGTTCGGTCATGAAAAAGGATCTTTCACATCGGCGATCAAACAACGTATCGGCAAATTCGAGCAGGCCAACGGCGGTACGCTGTTCCTCGACGAGATCGGTGATATGAGCCTGGATGCACAGGCCAAGGTCTTACGTGCTTTGCAGGAAAGCAGGATCACACGTATCGGCGGCGAAAAAGAAATAAAAGTAGATGTAAGGGTGATTGCCGCCACAAATAAAAATCTGATACAGGAAGTAGAAGAAAAGAAATTCAGATTGGATCTGTATCACCGTCTGAGTGTGATACTGATCCATGTACCTTCCCTCAACGAACGGAAAGACGACATACCGGAACTGATCGAATATTTCCTCAACGAGATCAGTAATGAATACAATCAACCGGCAAAACAAATAGACGCCGATGCTATAAAAACACTGCAGGAGTATCATTGGACAGGCAATATCCGGGAGCTGCGCAATATCGTAGAGCGGCTGATCATTCTATCTGATAAAAAGATCACAAAAAAAGACGTGGAGCAATACATCCTGATGGGGAGCGCGCCGGTTGCCGGGTAAGCGGCTGGTGATACGGTTGCATATTTAATAGCTGTCATCCCGGACTTGATCCGGGATCGTCCTAAATGAATTACAAGCTTTATTAACGTCGTGTTACCTCATGCGATTGCGGCTCGGAGGCCGCAATGACAGCCTTTTTTGAAGGCTGTCCACCATGAACAACCTTTTAAAATACAATAGTAGCGATCATCAGGAAAACAATCTTTCCCTGATAGCAGCATCATGCTCTGTGTGCATCCCCGGCGCTAATCCATCTATTGTCACCTGCCCAATGCTGTACCGGATCAGGCGCAGGGTAGGATATCCTGCCGCAGCCGTCATATGCCGTACCTGGCGGTTCCTGCCTTCGGTGAGCGTCAGTCGTATCCATGAATCTGGTATGTTTTTACGAAAACGGATCGGCGGATTTCTTTCCGGCACATCCGGTTCTGTGATCAGTGATACCCGCGCCGGTTTTGTCCGGAACCGTTTACCACCCGCATTGATCCACACACCTTCCCGCAATTGCTTCAGCGCATCCGGATGAGGCATGCCTTCCACCTGCACCAGATACGTTCTTTCATGTCCGAACAAAGGGTTCAACAAGCGATTCGTTAACGGCTTGTCGTTCGTTAAAAGCAGTAATCCCTCGCTGTCATAATCCAACCGGCCAACGGGATAAATATCTTTGGGAAGATCGGAAAAAAACGAAGTAAGTGTTGTTTTTGCCCCTTCCGGAGAAAACTGCGATAACACGCGAAAAGGCTTATAAAAAACGAAGTAGCGCATCATACAAAATCAGGTATCGTGAAAAGGTGCACCAGGAAAGGGTTTCAGGAGAAAATAAAAAAGCCCGGAACTTTTTTAGGCTTCCGGACTTTTATAAGGATGGGTTAGTAAGTACAATCCTGTCACAATATTAAAAAGAATTTCTACTACTAAAAAAAAATCTTTCAACTTTTTTATAAGAATGTTGAAAACCTGTGAACAATTATTACGGAGATTGTACGGGCGGGGTTCACCCCCGCCCAATAAAACAATCGCGATAAGGGCAACCACAAGGGTTGCCCCTACCAATCTTTTTCAATTTTTACCGGCACACCTTTTTCTTTCTGCTGCTTGTCCTGCAGGTTTTTTTCTTCCTGCTGCAATGCATTCAGAATCTGCTCTGCCTGCTGTTCAGAAAGCTTGCTGGGCATGGGTTGTGAACGTTGCTGCTGCTCTTCCTCTTTTTGATCCTGCTGCTGTTGATCTTGTTTGTCCTGTTGTTTATCCTTCTTTTTATCGTCTTGCTGATCCTGTTGCTGTTGTTGCTGATTATCCTTTTTATCTTTATCGTCCTGCTGATCCTTGTTATCATTACCACCTCCCTGCTGCTCCTGCTGCTTCAGCATAGCACGGGCATAGGAAAGATTATACCTGGCTTCTTCATCACGCGGATTATCCCGTAAAGTTTGCTTGTAGGATTCAATGGCTTCTTCCCATTTCTGCTCATCCATGTAGGTATTGCCGAGATTGTATTGAGCAGCGGCACGTTGCAGGCTGTCTTTGGATTGCCGGGCGGCGGCAGTCATTACCTGCCGTGCGGCGTCTGTCTGCTTCTGTTTATAATAGGCATTGCCAAGATTAAACATGCCGGTTACGGAAGTCGGGTTCTTTGTAAGTGCCTGTTGATAATAGGTAACTGCTTCCTTATACTTCTGATCTTTGTATAGTTCATTGCCTTTCCGGATCAGTTTACGATCCTGACCATAAGTTGTCTGCAGTGTACCTGTCATGATAACCGTAATAGCCATTATGATCATCTTCCTCCTCATGCCGTTTGTTTTTTTATTTTCCTGCGGGCGCCGGGCAGCAACCATTCAGCCACAAGCACAATAAATGCGAAGCTGAGGAAATACTGGAAATAGCTGGCATAGTCTGTAAATACGACTGCCCCCAGATTTTTCTGTTCCATACCGTCAATTTCATTCACCAGCTTGCCGGCTACATGGTCTGCATTATTCAGCAGCGTATACGTACCTCTTCCGGCAGCGGCAACGGTCTGGAGCGCCTCTTCATTCAGCCGGCTTACAACCGGCGTGCCCTGGGCATCCAGCTTTACACTGCGTGTCTGAGGATCATACAGCGTGCTACCCTGCGGAGAACCTACTCCCACCGTATGTACAATAATGCCCGATGCAGCAGCATCTTTTGTTTTTGCTATGGCAGTTTTATCATGATCCTCCCCATCGGATATGATCACCAGCGCTTTGAATTTTTTTTCTTTCTGGGAAAATGATTTTACAGAAAGATCTATGGCTTCTCCGATTACCGTGCCCTGAGTAGGAATCAGCTCGGGACGTACCGACTGGAGCAGCATCTTCAGCGCATTATAGTCTACCGTGAGCGGAACCTGCAGATAAGCATGGCCGGCAAAGATCACCAAGCCTACCCGGTCATGTTTCATCTTGTCGAGCATCCGCGTGATCAACTGCTTGGAGCGCGTCAGCCGGTCGGGCTGAATATCTTTGGCCAACATACTCTTACTGACATCCAGCGCAATGACCACATCCACACCCTTCCGCTCCATCTTTTCCGTCCGCGCACCCATCTGCAGATTAGCCCAGCCAACCACAACGGCCATAAGTGCAAATGCCAGCAAAACAAACCGGAAAGTACTTCTGCCCGGGATAAAACCCCGGATCTGTTTTGCCACCAAACGGGCATCACCGATCTTTTTCAACCGGTTGCGTCGCCAGACGATCATCCAGATAAACAACAGGATCAGCAACGGTATAATACCGAGCGCCAGCAAATGCGATATGTGTTGGAACCTTAACATGTACACGGTTGCGTGAACGCAAATTTAATAGACCTGCTCTTTAATGTATGCATTTTTCTTTTTTTTAACAGGGAAGCAATTATTGATGTGTTGGATGTGACAGATGTGGAAGATGTGCCTGATGTGGTAAAATTAAGTACAAACACATTCAACACATCTGTCACATCCAACACATCCCGGAGTAATTGCCGATTTTCAACTAAATTCGCGCTTATGCAAGTATATCTGGAGGGTTTGAATGAACAACAGAAAGAAGCGGTAATACATATCAATGGTCCGCTGATGATCGTAGCCGGGGCCGGCAGCGGAAAGACAAAAGTGCTCACTACCCGCATCGCGCACCTCATGAATCAGGGTGTTGATGCCTTTAACATCCTGGCGCTCACTTTTACTAATAAAGCTGCTGCCGAAATGAAGGAAAGGATTGAGCGCATACTGGGATCGTCCGAAGCACGTAATCTCTATATCGGCACTTTCCACTCCGTATTCGCAAAGATACTACGCGTGGAAGCGCCCAGGCTCGGATACCCCAACAACTTTACCATCTATGATACGGACGATGCAAAAAGTGTGATCAAAGGTATCGTCTCTGACATGAAGCTGGACGACAAGCACTACAAGGCCGCCTATATATACAATCGCATCTCTGCGGCAAAAAACAATCTGATCAACGCCGCCATGTACAAGCAGGATGCACATATACAGCAGGAAGACGCGCGCAGCAACCGCCCGCTGATCGGGGAGATATTCGAAGCCTATGCCAAACGCTGCTTTCGCAACGGCGCGATGGACTTCGACGATCTGCTTTTTAATATGTACATCCTGCTGACACAGGTACCCGACGTACTCGCAAAATATCAGCACCGGTTCAAATACATTCTCATAGACGAGTATCAGGACACCAACATCGCTCAATACCAGATCATTAAAATGCTGGGAGCCGTGCATGAAAATATTTGTGTGGTAGGAGACGATGCACAGAGCATCTATTCGTTCCGCGGCGCCACCGTGCAAAATATATTGCAGTTCCAGGACGACTACGACGATGTAAAGATCGTGAAGCTGGAGCAGAACTACCGGAGCACACAAGCTATTCTGAATGTGGCCAACCAGGTCATCTCCAACAACAAGAACCAGATACAGAAATCACTCTGGACGAGCAATGCACAAGGTGAAAAAATAAAGCTGATACGTACCATTACCGATAATGACGAAGGAAAGTTCGTGGCAGATGCGATCACGGAAATGAAGCTGCGGAACCACTACGGCAACAAAGATTTTGCCATCCTCTACCGTACCAATGCACAAAGCCGGTCTTTTGAGGAAAGCCTGCGGCGGATGAATATCCCTTATAAGCTGTACGGCGGCATATCATTCTACCAGCGCAAGGAAGTAAAAGATTACCTGGCTTATCTCCGTATTGTTGTTAATACGCAGGATGAAGAAAACCTGAAACGGATCATCAACTACCCCGCCCGCGGCATCGGGAAAACAAGTATGGACAGGCTCACTGTTGTAGCCAATCAACACGACAAAACATTGTGGGACATACTGGAGCAGGCGGAAGCAGCCGGCATTAAAGGTGCAGGCGCCACCTCCATCGGCAACTTTGTAATGATGATCAAAAGCTTTCGTACCATGCTCGAAAAAAGCAATGCCTATGATGTTGCTTTTGCCATAGGAAAACATACAGGACTGGTACAGGAATTATATAATGACAAATCAGTAGAAGGGCTGGCACGATATGAAAACGTACAGGAGCTGCTCAACTCTATAAAAGAATTTACCGAAACGCCCGATGAAGAAGGAGAGCTCCTTGATAAGAGCCTGGGAAGCTATCTGCAACAGATAACCCTGCTCACGGATGTGGACAACAGCAACGACGAAGACCAGGACGTGGTACGGCTGATGACCGTGCATGCGGCCAAGGGTTTGGAGTTCCCCTGTGTGTTCAATGTAGGCATGGAGGAAAACCTGTTCCCCAGCGCCATGAGTCTGTATGACCGGGCCAGCCTCGAAGAGGAGCGGCGGTTGTTTTATGTAGCCATCACACGCGCGAAGGAACGTCTGTGGGTAACTTATGCCAACACCCGGTACCGCTTCGGGCAACTGGTACAAAATGAGCCCAGCCGTTTTATTGATGAAATACCAGAACAACATCTTGACCGTTCCTACACCGGCGGTCCGCAACAACGATTCCAGGGAAACAACGTTGGGGGGAATTTCGGAAAAACAATGGGTAATCCTGCTTCTTTTGAACGTATGCCCTCGCTGAAAAAGCTGGCGGAAAAACTAAAGGAACCCGCTCCGGTACAACATAAAACAACAGCAGACTTCAAAGCAGACAACCCCGCAGAAATGGAAGCAGGTATGCAGGTAGAGCATATGAAATTCGGATTCGGCAAGATCGTCAGCCTGGAAGGAGGCGTCAATAACCGTATTGCCACCATACAATTCGGCAACGGGCACGGCCAGAAGAAGATCATGCTGAATTATGCAAAGCTGCGGATTGTAAGGTAGAAAAACAGGATTAGGATGCGATCATTTTGAGTTGATAGCTTCATACTCAGCACACTTAAGAACGTATCTAACCAATAACCACTGCGTCATGGCGGCCCTGAGCCGCCATCGCACCCAGTACCCTTGTCTATAATTGCAAGACTTTCACTTACATTTACGAAAACCCTGCAAATTTTTTTGTCTTAGAATGCAACAGCTCTGAGACATGGGTGCAATTCAAATCTTCACAGGTTTCCTTTGGCGGACACATGAACACCCCTCACGTTCTCCCCTGAAAGGGAGACGACTACATCTTTGCCATACAGTAGCTTCTGTCAGTGCCACGATGTGATCGTCCCTCTTCGAGGAGGGAGTGAGGGAGGTGTCCTTATTGTTATAGCACTTTTCGATCTGCGAAAATTTGAATTGCCCCCTAACGGACAAAGCATAGCAGGTATCGCGCAGGCTCCTGACAAACCGGATCACCCCACCCGTGCTTTCCATCTCATGGCCTGATCCCTTATTCATCCGGGAATTTATTAAAGCTGAACACCGGCTTTCCAGGCAGCCACATTAAACATTCTAATATCAATGAAATCATTGGGTACCGCCTTTTGGGTGGCTGATACCTTTGACTGGTAATCTGACAGACTGCCGTTTGCCATACACAAGGCGGACGATTGTATATGCTGTTTGTTCCGACCGGCTGATCACCGCCCGGCAACAGGCGGGGGTAACATTTTGTTGCCGGCTCCTGCAATGAAACAACTCCTGATATTCTTTTTCTTTAACATTTTAAAATTCAGAAAATGAACAAAATGTATTTTTCTATTCCAAAAAAGATCACATACTTCGTCGTGCTTTTACTGCTGGCAGCCGGGCATGTTTCTGTGTCTGCGCAGTTTCCCAATTTCGAATGGGCGAAACGAATAGGGGGAACTTCCAGTGAAGAGGGACGTGCCATAGCCGTGGATGATTCCGGGAATGTGTATACGACTGGATATTTTAATGGTACGGTGGATTTCGACCCAGGGCCGGGTACAGTAAACCTTACCGCAGCCGGCACCTTATCCTCCGACATTTTTATCTCCAAATCAGACGGTAACGGCAATTATGTATGGGCCAAACGAATAGGGGGAGCAGTTCTTATGGATCAGACAAGCCAGGGACGCGCCATAGCCGTCGATGACTCCGGGAACGTATATACCGCCGGATCTTTTAACGGTACGGCGGATTTCGACCCAGGGCCAGGTACAGTAAATTTCATCAGTCAGAGTACAGATATTTTCATCTGCAAATTAGACGCTGATGGCAATTATGTATGGGCAAAACAAATAGGAGGAACAAGTACAGAGGAGGCAGTCGGAATTGCTGTAGATACTAACGGAAATGTATATACCACAGGAAGGTTCCAGGGTACTGTAGATTTTGATCCGGGACCGGGCACGGCACAGCTTATCAGCCAGGGTATAGATATTTTCATCTCAAAATTGGATGCTAATGGCAATTATGTATGGGCGAAACAAATAGGAGGGACAGGACTCGATGCAGCGTATGCCATCGCCCTGGATAATTTCGGGAATGTGTATACCACAGGGTCTTTTGTTGGTACGGTGGATTTCGACCCAGGGCCAGGCACTACAAATCTTGTCAGTCAGGGTACTAATGCAGATATTTTCATCTCCAAACTGGATGCCACCGGTAATTATGTATGGGCAAAACGGATGGGGGGACCACTGGCAGATCAGGGGAATTCGATAGCCGTGGACAATGCAGGAAACGTCTATACCACCGGATCTTTTAATAACACAGCGAATTTTGACCCGGGGTCGGGCACGGCAAACCTTACCACTGCCGGCGGCAATGATATTTTCATCTCCAAGCTGGATGCCGCCGGTAATTATGTATGGGCAAAACGAATAGGGGGAACAGGGTTAGATCAGGGGAATTCAATAGCCGTGGACAATGCAGGAAACGTGTACACCACCGGAATTTTTCAGGGTACTGCCGATTTTGACCCAGGCCCCGGTACTGCAAACCTTACCGCTACCGGCAGCAATGACATTTTTATCTCCAAACTGGATGTCGCCGGTAATTATGTGTGGGCGAAACGTATGGGTAGTACGAACAACGATATAGGATATGCCTTAGCCGTGGACAATACCGGAATCGTGTATACCACCGGATCTTTTATTGGTACTGTAGATTTTGATCCGGTACCAGACGGCAATACATTCAATCTCACAGCTACCGCCAGTGACATTTTTATACATAAAATGACTCAGTCCTCCCCATGTGGTCACAATTATGCCACCCTTACAACAACGGAGTGCGGCAGTTTTACGTTGGGCAGTCAAACTTATACTACAAGCGGCACCTATACACAAATACTCACCAATGCTGCAGGTTGCGACAGTACAGTCACCCTTAACCTGACGATCAGACACAATACCTCATCATCAGTGACGGAAACTGCCTGCGACAGCTTCAGACTAAACGGGCATACCTATATACAATCCGGCATTTATACACAGACACGGAACAACGCTGCGGGATGCGACAGCGTTATCACCCTGAATCTGACAATCAACCACACGCCTGCTCCTCAGATACTAACGGAAATCGTATGCAGCAGCAGCTTCACCCTCAACGGACAAACGTATACGCAAAGCGGCACCTATACACAGATGCTCACGACCGTCGGTGGCTGCGACAGCGTCATCCTGCTTGATCTGACGACCGATTACACGGGTGCTCCTTTATTGCTGACCGAAACCGTCTGCGGCGACAGCTTTTCCCTGAACGGGCAGACCTATACCCAAACCGGCATTTATACACAGACATACCAGACAACACCCCACGGCTGCGACAGCATAGTAACGCTCGACCTGACCCTCAACCCGATACCCGACCCTTCCATTACGCAAAACGAAAGGATCCTGACCGCCGTCACTACCGGCGTGGCTTATCAGTGGCTCTCCTGCGGCGCCAATGACAGCTATGCCATGATACCGGGAGCCACGCAGCAAACCTATACAGCTATAACAGACGGACGGTACGCACTGGCCATTACTTCAAACGGGTGCAGTGATACATCTGCCTGCATCCAGGTTACGGACAGCAACACTACGTTCATTGGTGCAACCGTCGCTGCCGGAGATGATGTCCGCATATACCCCAACCCCGCTAATAACATCGTGCATGTTACGGCTCCCTTTATGGTAAACATCTCCATCAGCAGTATGGATGGTAAAATACTGATTCAGCAGGAGGCAGCCAGGACGATTGATATCAGTCGACTCGCGGAAGGCATGTACCTGCTGCGGGTAACCGGCAGCGACGGACGTCTGCTCCGGGTAACACCATTCATCAAAACAGCACAATAGCCAACCACATATCAAGATGCGCACAAACAGATCATACAGGATGTTAGGTTCACTTCCGTCGCAGTGCTTATGTTTTGTGGCAGTATGCATTTCCAGTCTGTATACAGCAGACCCGGCAGCAGCACAAACCAGTATCTCCGGCGTGATCAACCGGTATGCACGGGTAAAACATATCGACCCGGATAAAGACCGCATACAGGTAACGCAAAATGCTTTTTCAGACTTTGCCCCCGGCGACAAAGTGCTGATGATCCAGATGAAAGGTGCGACCATCAACGGATCCAATACCGTACTTTACGGATCCGTAACAAACATCAATAATGCCGGGAAATATGAGTACAACACCGTACAATCGGTACGGTGGGATACGGTGATCATGAGCCGACCGTTTTGCCTGGACTTCAACCCGGACGACAACGTGCAACTGATCCGGGTACCTGTTTACAGCGGGAACGTATCCGTAACAGGCACATTGACCTGCCCCCCCTGGGGGCCGGGCGGCAGCGGAGGGGTGCTGGCCTTCGAGGTAACCGATACGCTTACGTTGTACGCGAATATAGACGTCAGTCACAAGGGTTTCCGGGGAGGGGATCCATCTGCTGTCCATGGATTTTTGTGTTGCTTTGCTGATCACTATTATGCTCCGGAGAGTGTCAATGGGATAATGGGTCAAGGTATGAAAGGTGAGAGTGTTGCTCATTATATCACCAATCAGGAGTACGGATGCGGCAACCTGGCCAATGGAGGAGGTGGAAGCAGCGGTGGCAACAGCGGTGGCGGAGGTGGAAGCAATTATGGCAGTGGTGGGATTGGAGGGTACCAGTACACTCAGTGTTACTTACCAACATTTTTCACACCTGCTGGCTGTAGGAACCTACGAGGCATGGGCGGCAGTGCACTCATTTACCAACAGGACCGAATACTCATGGGAGGAGGAGGAGGAGGCCCGCAATGGGATAACTTACTCCCGGTATACCCGGGAGGTAACGGTGGCGGTATCATCATCATCAGGGCAGCGGCGATCCGGGGGAACGGCGATACCATCATGGCCAACGGAGAAAGCATCATACCCTACACCTCCGACGAAGCTGCACCCGGAGGAGGAGGAGGAGGAAGCATCTCTCTCCACTGCGACCACTACATCTCTCCCCTGCACCTCAGCTCAAAAGGCGGAGCCGGAGGAGACAATAACAATGGAATGTTTTTCAGGCAGGCACACGGGCCAGGTGGCGGTGGTGGTGGCGGACTGATACGGATATCGCCGGCGGCACTGCCGGTATATGTGACCACGGATATCAGCGGCGGGCTGCCAGGCGTAGTACTTAACCCGCTCAGCCACGCCTATCATACAACTTACGGTGCAGAGCCCGGAACACCCGGGGCTGTGCTATTCGAGCTTTACGAGCCGCGTCCATCCTTAGGGCTGCTGACGGATACCCTCGTCTGTTCAGACACCATACCGGTCACCCTGGATATCGGCGCCGGATATACCTCAGTGCAATGGTCCAACGGACAGACAACTCCTTCTATCACCGTCACAGGACCCGGTACATGGTACGTTCAGGCCGTTAACGGATGCACAGTATATTATGACACTGCTCACATCACCGTAGATCCAGGCATGACACTGGGAGCTGATACCCTGATCTGCCGGGGCGATATGCTGACGCTGAACCCACAACCTCACGGAGGGTTTATCGCCTGGCAATGGCAGGACGGTTCCTTCATTCCGCAATTTGACGTAACGGAAACAGGTACATACCATCTCCTCGCTCAAAGTGTGAACGGATGCATGTGGGCAGATACGATACACGTTACCGTAGACAGTCTGCCTCTGATAAAAGATACTACCGTATGTGAAAACGATCTGGGTTTCCGCGTCAGCATCCCCGAAGGACATCTGTCCTATCTGTGGTCCAACGGAGCCAGCACACCTTCTGTAGAGATCACGGAAGGAGGCATATATACCGTCACCGTAAATACCATACACGGATGCCTGATCTCAGACACCATATCCGTTAACATACTACCCCGTCCGCAACCCCGGATCGGATCCGATACACTGGTATGCTTTGCACGGGGAGATACCCTGTCCCTGTATCCGGGGGTGTTCAACCATTATCAATGGCAGGATTACTCCATCAGACCTTATTACACCGCACACAAACCGGGAATATACCAGGTGCGTGTAACAGATGATAACGGGTGTACGGAAACAGCAACTATTGATGTCCGGGATGCTGACTGTGATCTTATTTTCTTACCTGATGCATTCACTCCAAACGGCGATGGACTGAACGACCTGTTCAGAATCCGAGGAAATATCGGAAATATCCAAAATGTTTCGTTCGCCATTTTTGACCGCTGGGGACAACAGGTGTTTTTCACAGACGATAAAAACAGGGGATGGGACGGCACCTGTAAATCAAAAGACGCAGCCACAGGAACCTATTTCTACCTGCTACAATACAGCATAAACGGTAAGCCCTATCTACAGAAAGGAAATGTTCATCTGGTTCGGTAAAAACATCTCTTCGATACCCGGAAAACAAACCCGCACAATAGTAAACCATACATCAAGATGTATAGAAACAGATTAGACAACATACTACGCACACCCGTACGAACGGGTATCCTGCTGGCGTGTGTTTTCAGTCTTTATACTGCATACCCGACAGCAGCACAAACCAGCATATCCGGAGTGATCAACCAGTATGCGAGGGTAAAACATATCAGTTCTGCCAAAAACCGAATACAGGTAGCACAAAATCCCTTTGCTCCCGGTGACAAGGTGCTGATGATACAGATGAAAGGCGCGACCATCAATGGATCCAATACCGAACTTTACGGATCCGTAACGGCCATCAATAATGCCGGAAATTATGAATACAATACAGTACAATCGGTACAAAAAGATACGGTGATCATGAACCGGCCGTTTTGCCGGGACTTCAGCCCCGATGACAGTGTACAACTGATCAAAGTACCCGTTTACAACGGGAACGTATCGGTAACAGGTACGCTCACCTGCCCCCCCTGGGGACCGGGAGGTACCGGAGGAGTACTGGCTTTCGATGTAACTGATACACTGATCCTCCAGGCGAATATTGACGTCAGCCGAAAAGGATTCCGGGGAGGACATGTGCTTGCTACCGGATATAAGTGTTGTGATACCAGCCACTATTACTTTCCAATATCAACAGAAGGAATGAAAGGAGAGGGTGTTGCTCATTATATACCCAATCAATGGTACGGATGCGGGAACCTGGCTAATGGAGGAGGTGGAAGCAGCGGAGGCAACAGCGGTGGTGGTGGCGGTGGCAGTTATGGCAGCGGCGGGGTTGGAGGGTATCAGTTTACCGATTGTTACTTAGATGGCTGCACGAACTTACAGGGTATGGGCGGCAACTCACTTCTGTATCAGCAGGATCGGATATTCATGGGAGGAGGAGGAGGAGGCCCTCAACAGGATAACGGCTACCTGGTATTCCCGGGAGGTAACGGCGGCGGTATCATCATCATCAGGGCAGCGGCGATCCGGGGTAACGGTGATACCATCATGGCCAACGGAGAAAGCATCATACCATATACCTGGGAAGAGGGTGCACCCGGCGGCGGCGGTGGGGGGAGTATCTACCTGCACTGCAACCACTACACCTCTCCCCTGCATCTTAGCGCAAAGGGTGGAGCCGGCAGCTCCAATAACAATGTACTTTTTAAGTTTTCAACACACGGGCCAGGTGGCGGCGGTGGCGGTGGGTTGATCCGGGTATCGCCGACAGCACTGACGGTAAATGTCTCCACGGATATCAGCGGGGGACCGGCGGGTATCGTACACAATCCATACAGTCCGGACTATCAGACAACTTACGGTGCAGCGCCCGGAGAACCCGGAGCTGTACGATTCCAGCTTATGGATGAACCGCCGCCGCCTTCCCTGGGATTATTCAGTGACACCATCGTTTGCGCAGACACCATACCGGTCACCCTCGACATCGGTGCAGGATATTCCTCAGTACAATGGTCAAACGGACAGACAACTCCTTCTGTCACCGTCACAGGACCCGGCATATGGTACGTCCAAGCCGTTAACGGATGCACGTTACATTATGACACTGCCCGCATCACCGTAGATCCCGGCATGACGCTGGGAGCCGACACCCTGATCTGCCGGGACGATATGCTGACGCTGAACCCGCAGCCTCACGGAGGGTTTATCGCCTGGCAATGGCAGGACGGTTCCTTCCTTCCGCAATTTGACGTAACTGAAACAGGTACATACCATCTCCTCGCTCAAAGTGTGAACGGATGCATGTGGGCAGATACGATACACGTTAGTGTAGACAGTCTGCCACCGATAAGGGATACCACCGTATGTGAAAATGATCTGGACTTCCGCATCAGCATGCCTAAAGGACATCTCTCTTATCAATGGTCCAACGGAGCCGGCACACCTTCCACTGAGATCACGGAAGCAGGAGTATATACCGTGACAGTGCATACCATGCACGGATGCCTGATCTCAGATACCATATCCGTTACAGTGCTTCCCGGTCCACATCCCGAACTCGGACCCGATACAATGATCTGTTTCGCAGGAGGCGATACCCTATCCCTGTATCCGGGGGCGTTCAACCATTATCAATGGCAGGATTACTCCATCAGACCTTATTACACCGCACAAAAACCGGGAATATATCAGGTACTTGTCACGGATGAAAACGGGTGTACCCAAACATCAACTATTGAGATACAGAATGATGACTGTAATCTCATCCATTTGCCCAACATCTTTACACCGAACGGCGACGGCGTGAATGACCTGTTCAGAATACTGGGCAACACTGCGCATATGCAAGATGTTTCGTTCGGGATTTTTGACCGCTGGGGACAACAGGTGTTTTTCACAGACGATCAAAACAGGGGATGGGACGGTACCTGTAAATCAAAAGACGTAGCCACGGGTACCTATGTCTATCTGCTCCGGTACAGCATAAACAGTAAGCCCTATTTACTGAAAGGAAATGTTCATCTGGTACGGTAAGGTCGCATATCCTTCCGCTCCCGGACAAAACACGTGGAAACACCTATATAGCTATTACCAAATGCATTTACTTTCATATGTCAATGAGATAGAGTATGACAGAGTGGGCTGAGACAGGATTTAAAAGAATCATACTATTTTGTATAACAAGCTGTTGTCTGCCGGTGGCAGGCGCACAGCACCTGTATACAGAAAGAGGCATTTACCATACAGAGCCGGCAGAGCCGGAGGCTGTCATCCGACAGCTGCTGGATCTCGCTGACAAACTGAGCATGAGCGATCCGGACAGCGCCATGACCCTGTACAGCCAGGTGGAACAAGACAGCAGGATGATGGAATACAACAGGGGGATCATATTAGCGCTGGGGGGATTGGCCAATTGTTACCGGATCAAAGGGGATTACGAAAAAAGCATTTACCTGTTCCGGGAAACGATCGCGAAAACCCGGCATATACGCGATAAAAGCCGCTGCTTTCTGTTAACCTATCTCTATCTCGGCCTGGCGGTCACCTACGAACACCAGGGATCGTATACGACAAGCGTGCTGCATTATTTTACGGCGCTGGACCTGGCAAAGCAAGCATGGTATACCCGTGACGTTCTTTACCTTACAGCTCAGGCATATATCGCCCTGAGCACGCTCTGGATCAACCTCGGTGAAATGGAGCAAGGATGGAAAGACTTACGGACAGCCGTACAGATCACCCGTATGATCGGGGATTCCACGCTGATACCCTTCCTGCTCTTCACCAGGGCACACGCGTATGTAAATAGCAGGAATACAAAAGCAAGCCTTGTCTGTCTGCAGCAGACGCTCGGGCAGGCAGAAAAGCAGAATATCCCCCACCTGCAGTTGTTAAGCCTGATCGTTATGGGCCGGGCCTATATTATGGAAGGAAAGCCGGAACAGGCGGTTGCCTCCTTCAGCAAAGCGGATGCGGTACGGAAACAGAGTATTAAAAACAATATTGCTGTAAGCATTGATGCCGACTATCATATGGCGTATGTCCTTTTTTACAGGCAGAGACACCGGCAAACAATAGATCTGCTCCGCAAAACGCTGGATACTGCAAAAGCTATCGGAATTAACAGCGTAACAACGAAAAATCTCCATTATGCGCTTGCCGCTATCTATGCTGACGATGGAAACTTTTACCAGGCGTACCGCCATCAGGATACTGCCTGTAAGCTGAAAGAAAAAATGGATCATGAAGAGAAAAGGAAAATTGCCGGGCTGCTGCTGAAATACCGTACTGCGGAGAAAGACCACGAAATTGCCCGGACACAATTAGAACTGACCAGGAAAGAAAGCCAGCTTAAGGAAACGAAGATCTGGCTGGGCACTATCTCCGGGGGTATTATACTGCTTACCGCTTCCCTGATAAGCGCATACCGGAGCAACAAACACAAACAGCAGATTATTTATTTAAACGCCATGATCCAGGGTGAAGAAAAGGAAAGAACCCGCATTGCCCTGGACCTCCACGATGGGATCGGCGGCATCCTGGCAGGGCTTAAAATGCATTTCAATGCCATACAGAAAGAGCATCCGCAGATATTCCGGCTTATACGAATGAACGATATGAAAAAGATCGTCCATGAAGCCACGGACGAATTGCGCAAAACAGCCCATAACCTTACCCCGGGGATCCTGATGCAGCATAATTTCCCCGATGCCCTGCAGATCTATTGCGGGCAGATCAATAAATCCGGCCAGCTTCATATTGACCTGCAGTGTTACGGCGCACTCGAAGAAATAGAAGAACCCCTGGCCCTGACCCTGTACCGGATCATCCAGGAGCTGATCCAGAATATGCTTAAGCACGCGCAGGCAAGCCATGCCGTCATCCAGGTGCGGAAACAGGAAAAATATCTGTCCGTTACCGCAGAGGATAACGGCGTCGGTTTTGACATGACGCAAAAAACAGAAGGTACGGGATTACGCAATATAGAGCTCCGCGTAAAAACGCTGCGGGGCAGGCTTGCCATCGAGTCTGCAAAGAGTACCGGTACAATCACGTACATCATTCTTGAATACCCCATAAAAATATGAAACCATGACACACATCAGTATAGCCATCGCCGACGACCACCCGGTCGTGATCAAGGGCATACAGACCATGCTGGCCAATTATACACATATCCATCTGACAGGTACTTATACCAACCCGGAGGAGCTGCTCCTGGGGCTATCCTGTGACTTGCCTGATATACTGCTGCTGGATATACAGTTTCCGGGTAAAACGGGCGACGAGCTGACACCGGTCATCCTGAAAAAATATCCTGTCCTGAAAATAATAGCGCTTACCAACTTCAACAGCATCCTGTATGTCAACAGCATGCTCCGGAACGGGGCGCAGGGGTATCTGCTGAAGACGACTGAAGAGGATATCCTGATAAAAGCAATCGAAACCGTCTGTGAAAAAGGGGGCATATACCTTGAGCCTTCGCTGAAGGAAGAGCTACGCGAGTTTGAATACAATAAACGGAGAGCTACCTCGCTGAAAACATCCCTTACCCCGAGGGAAAAAGAGATCCTGCAGCTCATTACGGACGGATATACCGGACAGGAAATAGCGCAAAAACTGTTTATCAGCTTCAGCACGGTCGAACATTACCGGAATAACATTTTACTGAAGATGGATGCAAAAAACACGGCTGCCCTGATCAAAAAGGCCATGACGCTGGGGTTGGTAAAATGATGCAAAGCCCCCTCAACCATTATTTAGTCGTCCCTTAAAAAGTCAATTCCGCCGTGAGATCCCGGATCAAGTCCGGGATGACATAGTAAACAGATTCATACTCAGTATACTTAACGAACCTGGCTAACCAATCACCACCTTGTCATGGCGGCCTTGAGCCGCCATCGCACTTAGTACATTTGTCTTTAATTGCAGGGTTTTAACTTAAACCTACGAAAACCTTGCAATTATCCACCACCAATACTGTAGCTATATAGCTGACAGATATGGTGGCATTAAACCATTTTTAAGAAACGATTATTTACTCAAATGCATGCTCCGTTCCTTATACAGCGTACGGAACCAGGGATCACGCAGGTTTTTGATAAAGCGGATCGCCTCGCCCGTGCTTTTCATTTCGGGGCCGAGCTCCTTGTTTACATTCGGAAACTTGTTAAAGCTGAACACCGGCTCCTTCACCGCAAAACCATCCAGCTTTTTCTCGATCTTAAAGTCCTTCAGCTTTTTCTCTCCGAGCATCACCTTGGTGGCGATATTGAGATAAGGTACACCATATGCTTTGGCAATGAACGGTGTGGTACGGCTGGCACGCGGGTTAGCTTCGATCACAAACACCTTGCCGTCTTTAATGGCATACTGGATATTGATCAGTCCTTTTATGTTCAGCCGCAATGCGATCTTCCGGGCAATATCCACCATCTCGTCCACTTCGAGCGGGCCGAGATTGAATACGGGCAGCACGGAATGGCTGTCGCCGCTGTGGATACCCGCCGGTTCGATATGCTCCATGATACCCATGATGTGCACATCTTCGCCGTCACAGATCGCGTCTATCTCCGCCTCCTGGCAGCGATCAAGGAAATGGTCTATCAGTATCTTGTTGCCGGGCAGATGCTTGAGCAGGCTCACCACACTCTTTTCCAACTCATCATCGTTGATCACAATGCGCATACGCTGTCCGCCCAGCACATAGGAAGGCCGCACCAGCACCGGGTAACCCACCTGGTTGGCCACTTCGATCGCTTCATCTGTAGTATAGGCAGTGCCATACTGGGGATAAGGAATATTCATTTCCCTGAGCAGATCGCTGAAACGGCCGCGATCTTCGGCGATATCCATATCATCGAATGAAGTGCCTATAATAGGTATCCCTTTTTCATGCAGGCGCTCAGCCAGTTTGAGCGCAGTTTGTCCGCCGAGCTGTACGATTACGCCATCGGGCTTTTCATGCTCCACGATTTCCCATAAATGCTCCCAGTATACCGGCTCGAAGTAGAGCTTGTCGGCTATATCGAAATCGGTTGATACCGTTTCCGGGTTACAGTTGACCATGATGGATTCATAACTACAATCACGAATAGCCATCAGACCGTGTGTGCAGCAGTAGTCAAACTCAATACCCTGGCCGATACGATTGGGACCAGAACCCAGCACAATAATTTTCTTCTTATCAGACACCTTGCTCTCATTAAACGTAATATCCGTAGTCTGCGCAGCGCGTGAAGACGGCTCGAACGTACTGTAAAAATAGGGTGTCTTGGCTTCAAACTCGGCACTGCAGGTATCCACCATTTTGAACACACGCTTGATACCCAGCTTTTTCCGGTATTCATATACTTCTTCCGCCGTGCAATCGGTCACGAGGTCAGTAATCTGTTCGTCGCTGAAGCCCATTTGTTTCGCTTCGCACAACAGCTCTTCGGGTAGTTTCTCAAGATGCTTATGCTCCCGGATACGGTTTTCAAGCGTCACAATATCCTGTATCTGGTAGAGGAACCAGCGATCTATCTGGGTAAGCTCGCGGATCGTCTTTATAGAGACACCCGCCATCAGCGCTTCCTTGATGCGGAAGATACGATCCCAGGTAGGGCGCTTCAGGTAATCCATCAATTCTTCGGGGCGCATACGGCTCCGGCTGATGGAAGTAAGACCGGTAGCGTTATTCTCCAGGCTCTGGCAGGCTTTCTGCAGCGCTTCGGGGAATGTACGCCCGATCGCCATCACTTCTCCTACCGATTTCATCTGCAGTCCGAGCGTATCATCTGCACCTTTAAATTTATCGAAATTCCAGCGCGGCATTTTTACGATCACATAATCAAGCGCCGGCTCAAAATAGGCTGATGTAGTTTGTATGATAGGGTTTTTCAGCTCATCCAGCGTATACCCGATCGCCAGCTTGGCGGCAATCTTAGCGATAGGATAACCTGTGGCTTTGGAAGCAAGCGCCGAAGAACGGCTTACACGCGGGTTGATCTCAATAGCAATGATCTCTTCCGTTTCAGGATTCAGTGCGAACTGCACATTACAACCACCGGCGAAATTACCAAGGTCACGCATCATATTGATAGCGGTATTACGCATCAGTTGGAATGCCGTGTCGCTCAGGGTCATGGCCGGAGCCACAGTGATGCTGTCGCCGGTATGGATACCCATCGGGTCAAAATTTTCTACCGTACAGATGATCACCACATTATCGGCGGCATCGCGCAGCAGCTCCAATTCAAATTCTTTCCAACCCAGCACCGCCTGTTCCACCAGGACTTCATGCATGGGAGAAGCCGTAAGGCCGCGTTCAAGGGCTGCGTCCAGCTCTTCCTTATACATCACGAAACCGCCTCCGGTACCACCCAGCGTAAAGGAGGGACGGATTACGATCGGCAGACCGATCTCCTGTGCAAATTCCTTCCCTTCGAGCAGGGAATTAGCCGTACGTGCAGGCGCTACCGGTACACCCAGCTCAATCATCCACTGACGGAACAATTCCCGGTCTTCGGCTTTATCTATGGCTTTGATATCCACCCCGATCAAACGCACATTGAAGCGCTCCCATACACCCAGCTCATCACATTCCTTGGCCAGGTTGAGCGCTGTTTGTCCGCCCATTGTAGGCAACACCGCGTCTATATCATTTTCTTCCAGTATCTGCTCAATACTTTCCACAGTGAGCGGAAGCAGGTACACCCGGTCAGCAACGATCGGGTCGGTCATAATGGTAGCAGGGTTGGAGTTGATCAGGATGACCTTCACGCCTTCTTCCCGGAGACTTCGCGCCGCCTGGGAACCGGAGTAGTCAAATTCACAGGCCTGGCCGATAACAATAGGGCCGGAGCCGATAATCAGTACGGATTTGATGGAAGTGTCGCGCGGCATCTGAGCTGGTTCAATTTGAAAATTCGGGAATCTGAAAACTTGAAAATGACCATTTTAATAATCATTGACTTTTTTCAAATTGCCACATTGATTATGAGCGCTGAGCGGACACAAAAAGCGGGCTCAACGCCCGGGGCGCAAAAGTACGAAAAAAATAATGAGTGTGAATGGATATATTCCGAATTCCGGCAACATCCCCTTAGTACATCATCAATAAAAATTCTGTATTATCTGAATGATAACTTTCGTATGGTTTTCTGTATACTTCTATATATATTCTTTCAGGTGGTGTAGCAGGCAATCTGTCTACTTTAAACGCATCACACTGTATCGTATCCCCTCGTTGCGCTTTATAATTATCGGCTGCTTCAATGCCGCAGCCCGGAATCAAAAAAAAACAGATGATAACTTCAAAACAAGAAGTTATCATCCGTGTCAGCAACACAGAAATATTCACACGCCTAATAGGAGCAAGATTCATACACCACATATTACATCTACCTGATTATAAGCTTTTCTGTAACATACTCTCCCTGCCCCTGAAATGATATAACATACATCCCGGGTGCAAGCATCGACAGATCTTCATATACCTGCAGACGCCCCGCAGGCACAATACCTAAAGTATTACGTAAAACTTCCCTTCCGGTCATGCCCAGTACAGATAATGTTACCGGACCTGCCTGTTCGACATCATAGCTTAAAATAATACCGGATGCTACGGAAGCAGGGTTAGGAGACAAAATAAGTTTCTTATTGAGATATATATGCTCCTCAGATAGCCGCCTTACTCCATTACTGCCTCCCGTAATGGTTATTGTATGACAACTCTTATTATTGGCCATCACAGGATCCGTAACCATGTTGCCGGCGGGCAACCCGATTACACAGAAGTCCACGGGGCCTTCCGGCGAAGCGCTGAAAGCCAGTGGCTGCGTAGTAAAGCCTATACTGTCGTTTACATTCATCTGGCTGTTCGTCCTGTACAGGTTGGCCAGCCGCTCGCCGCCTGCTTCAATCTGCACAAAAACCGTATCGGACGCCTGCAGTATATCCGGCCCGTTATTCTTAAAAAAAACGGTAATACGGAATGGTGCACCTACCGCAATGCTGGCGTCTGCTTCAGGCGTCACAAGCGTCGTTTGCAGATCAACACTCGCTTGTCCCTGTGCCGCCATTACGGCAGACATTCCGATAAGCAGACATGCTGCTCCCTGCATACATTTTCTGATTTTCATGTGTTTTACGTTTAAAAAAGGACGATATTTTTTGCAATTACCTTATCAGTGTAACATTTCCACGGTATGTTTGATACAAATGATTTGCAAAGCTTACCTCAATCAGGTATACATACACTCCCTGAGGCTGGATCATACCATTGAAACTGCCGTCCCAGCCCCGCCCGTCAACGGCATTGGTCTCGAAGATCACCTGCCCCCAGCGGTTGAACACCTGCATCCTGAAGTGGGTCAGCCCTCCGGCCAAAAGTGTTCGCGGAAAAAAATAATCGTTCACCCCATCTCCATTCGGTGAGAAAACGTTAGGTATATCTATATAACAGGATCGTGCAACCGTTATGCTGTCTGTGGTGGTGCACCCCCTTTCCGACTGTAGTGTAAGCCAGTAAACGCCCGGATCATGTATATTGATATGATCTCCCGTTTCACCCGTACTCCAGTTACCGGTGACAGAGAGCAGTTGTACAGCCCGGTTGCTCAGCCGTACCGGCGGAGCGCCGGGACAAACAGCCGTATCGGGGCCGAGATCCACTACCGGGTAGGGAAATACAGTTATCGTATCCAGGAATGTCGTATCGGGACATCTGTCATATTCCCCGGTCAGCGTGACTACATGGTTGCCGCTGCCATCGAAGGAAAAGGCGGGCTGGCGGCCGGCGGCAAGGCGTGTCCCGCTACCGAAATCCCAGTGCATCGATGTCGGCTCCCTGTCAAAAACGGCATGGAAACGAATGGATTCGCCGGCACAGATACTATCCCGATCCGTAACAAACGCAAGCGACGGCATGGTATCCACGACAATAAGCATCGTGGCCGTATCATAGCACGGTACATGGTTAGCTGCTATCAACGATACGCGGTAGACTCCGGGAACAGAATATATATGGCCGGGGCTGTGTTGTTCCGAACTATCGCCGTCACCAAAGTACCATTTCCACTGGTCGAGGCCCGTCGCAGTATTTGTAAAGGACGTCTGCACACCCTGGCAGATAATACTGTCTGTAATAAAGGACGCCTGATACGCAGGAGGAGCTATCGTAAACGGCAGCACTGTATCACATCCGCTTGCGGCAGTTATATACAGCTTATAACCGCCCGCTCCGATATCCCACAGCGTGTCCGGTCCCACCGCAGGCCCATATTGCCGGAGCAGGCTGTCCGCAGCCGTATACCACCGCCAGGTATATGCCGAGGTATCACCCCCGGCCGGTGTTACCCAGGCCATGTCCCGACGTTCTCCTTTACAGCTTTGTAGCAGGGTATTCAGACCGGGAGGCTGTACTATGAAACGCACATAAAAACTGTCCACCTGATAACGGCACCCTTTCGCTCTGTATCCCGCCACATAGGTACCGGATTGACCTACGGATATATGATCCAAACGGGATCCGTCATTCCAGGTATATGCCCAACCAGATGTATCTGCCTGTAATATAGCACTGTCCCGGAAACAAACCGTCATTTCTATCCGTGTATATACAGTATCCAGATCGGGGAGTGCTATAGCATTCGGCAAGCCCCCCCTGCATTCTGCACCCGGCGGCAGGAGGATACCGGGAGAAATAAATCCACAGGCAGTACCGGTAACATCCGGAGCATTGATATAGCAAATCGACAATGGATTAGCCAGGCCGGATATATACATTTTGCCATCGCTGCCTGTCTTCAGATCGGCGCCGCCTATATTACCACCGGACGGAACCCGCCCTATGTATGTTTTTGAAGCGATTATCGCCGGTACACCGGATTGTGCCAGGTCAAACTGGTAAATATCATAATTGATATTGGAAATATACAGCTTCGAATTATCCGGGGAAAAACAAACACCATAGCATTCCATTGTAGTATCCAACTGCACCGCTCCGGAAATACTTCCGTCTGCAGGATTAAAATCATACAGTTCAACCCCTTTGTTGTTTACGCCCGTTGTTACCACCGGATTTATACCCGCTGCGATCCGTCGCCTGTCCGGTGAAACCTTGATCACACCGGCTACATACCCTTCGGGAGCAAAAAGCCCCGTATTGGAGGTCACCGGCACCGGACTGATCCCCGAAGCCGTAATTTCGTATGCCTTAAAACCACCTGCCCTTGGCCTGACTACCAGCCAGACATTGCAATCATTTCCTGCCACGGCGGTCATCTTTTCGGTCAGGAAAGCATCCAGCAAGACACCTTTCTGACCAGCAACAACATCCCCTAATCCTCCCTGCAGGCTCATATCCACGACACTGTAGTATAACATGCCATTACTCGCAGAAGGGTTGTGCGATGGTTCCAGGGAAAATATGTAATAGCGATCCGGATCATCGGGAATCGGAACAATAACTGCGCCCTGGGTAGTGCTGCTGGTAAAAGCCAGACCTGAGCCGTTGGGCATCGCCATAAAATTCCGGTTCCATACACGGTTGCCATCTGTATAGAATAACAGGCTGCCAGCGGCATCGCAAACGGAAGCACATCCTTCTCCGGTGATCATCCCCGTCGGTGCAGACAGCGGAACCGGCGTTCCCCCGTTAAAATCCAGTCCGGCATTACTACCGAATATCCAGACATGCTCTTCTTTCTGCCCGGACGTAGCCCAGGCCCATAAGCTGCATAAAATAATAAACACAAACCGTTTCATCATCATTTCTTACCTGATCAGCGTTACATCTCCTTTCTGCTCCACTATGGTACCATAGGGTGTTTCCAACTGTAACATATAGAAATACGTTCCGGTCTCCGCCGGCGCTCCGGCATGATGACCATCCCATCCCGTCGCATCTCCCGGCATACTGTTGTATACGAGGTTTCCCCACCGGTCGAAAATCCGGAATATCTGTATCACCGGCACCACTCCGGACCCTAAAAGCGGCCGGAATCGGTCATTCTTTCCGTCACCGCCCGGGGTGAAGGCTGTCGGAACGAATACACGGTGACTTACCTTTACCGTGATTGATACACTATCCGGACAGCCGTAAGGATATGACCGGCCTGCAACCGTATATTGCGTGGTCGTATCTGCCCATACCGTTTGCGTCCTGGCTTCAGGATCTGAGAACATCGGAGCAGGACTCCACCATTCCACAACATAAGGCTCTTCCGCACTGGTCGCCAGCGTTACATATGCAGGCTGACGCAGCACCTCCTCCGATGCCCGCAGCGACAATTGAAAATCCCGGACACTGATATCCCTGGAAGCGGTATCCGGACAGCTACCGTCTGCATTACTGACAACGAGTTGCACCCGGTATATTCCTTTTTCCGGATAGAGGCGCACGGGATTCCACAGCGTGTCGGTGACATTATCGAACTGCCAGACCCAGACGGGCGGGTTGTACTCCGATGTATTCTCAAACAGCACTTCTGCCCCCTCACAGATTACGGAATCCATCGTAAAGGATGCCCTATATGGGGATGAGGCGTTTACCCGGAATACGGTATCACATCCTTCACGTTCCACACGCACCTCATAAGTACCTCCAGGCACAAGCCGCTGCAACGTATCTCCCCTGCGGCTGTCGTTTGCCGTCTGCAACACACTACCTTCCGGATTTGTCCAGGTATAGGTATACGCAGCGGTATCTCCCGGCAGGGGTTTAATCCATGCCGTACAATTATCATAACCGGGTACGGGAAACGAAAACCGGCGGACAACGAACGTGTCTACATGATAGGCACACCGGCTTTTGAAATAACGTACCGTATAAACGCCTTCTGACGTCACTGTACGTATACTGCCTGTGTCTCCGTTATCCCATGTATATGCGTGTCCGGGGGTATCGGCACGGATCTGAAAGCTGCCGCCACCGGGACAAATCTCTGCTGCTGCCGAGCCGTAAAAAGTATCCGGAATAACGGCAGGAACGTCATTGGGGAACCCCAGGATGGCCTGTGTACCCGGCAGTAATAAAAGTACATTGGCCATCGGCTGACAGGCCGTACCTGCAAGATCCGGGAAGTTTATAGCATGGATAATCCCTGTCTGTCCCTCGTTAAAATATATTTTTCCATCGGGGGCAAGCTTAATATCCCCAAGCGGATTATTAGACGAAAAAATGCTCATCCGTGATGCCGAAATTGCGGCAGCGGAGGGCAAATCCAGATTAAACTGGTGCACGGCATACCCATTCCCTGTTGTATACATCTTTGTATTGTCCGGAGAAAAGGCAATGCCATAATAACTGTCGGTATCTAATTGCCGGGCATTGGAGACGATACCCGTCTGCGGATCAAAATCATACAATTCCAGACCACCGTTGTTACAGGCTACCGTCATTTTCTTCCGGTCGTGCGAAACCCTGATGACACCTCTGCGGAAGTTGGAAGCGGGCGCCAGGCCCTGAGCAGAGCGGACAGGCGTCGTATTAATACCTGCAGGCGTAATTTCGTATGACATGTACTCTTTTGTCGTCCGCGACATGGTGATCAGCCAGAACCGGCTGTTGCAGGGACCTGCAGCCACCAATGTCATCTTTTCCTGCAGACCGGAATCAATCTGGATCGCCTTCTGTCCGGCAACAACATCTCCGAGACCACCGTTCAGCGTCATATCCACGATGCTGTAGTGCAACCGGCCGATGTTGGGTGCGCCGGTAGGTTCAAGTGAGAAAATATAATACCGGCTTGCATCCCCCGGAACCGGCGCTATGACTGCCTGCTGGCTGGCCGTCACAAACGTATAGGGAGAGCCGAACGGATTCTGACTGGGCAGCAGCCCTACGCCGTTGGGCATCCATACATGATTACGGTTCCACACTTTTCGTCCTTCGGTATAAAAGAGCAGTTGTCCGCTGGCATCACAAATGGAAGCACACCCTTCCCATCCGTCTATACCGGTCTGCAGGGCTACAGGGTTGCCGCTGTTAAAATCAATGCCGGCTTTAGTGCCAAAGGCCCAGACATTGGCTTCCCCCTGCGCGCATACATGCGTATGCATCAGTCCCGCCATTCCCAGAAAAAGAATCATTGTCCTCATACCTGTTCTTTTATCTACCTCTGTCATTAACGCACCGATACACGCCGGGTCCATATGCCGTCATCAGACAGGACGGAAACGGTATATATTCCGGGCGCCAGTTGATGCACCGGTATGCTGATATGCATTTCATCTGTTACCTCCTGAACGGCAACGACCTGCATCCCTGTCATCGAAAAGATGCGTACCCCATGTATCCTTTTCCTGCTGCCATTCTCAATCATGAGCAGATCACGGACGGGATTGGGATACAGTTTCAGCCCGGAGACGGCAGCAACATCACCGACAGCCGATACATCCGTAACAGACAGAACAGCCGAGCGACCGGTGCAACCATTTGCATCCGTCACTGCAACATGATACTCACCATTGGCAGTCATTGTATAGCTCTGGCTGTTGGCGCCGTTAACGGCCTGGCCGTCCCGGTACCACTGCCATGAAGCAAAGTTGCCGGTCTGTAATACATCGCCGTTCCGTGAAATAACGGGTACCGGCGCCGGATACACACTAACCGCTACAGGCAGTGAAGTTCCGGGGCAGGCGCCGCCGGTGACTACTACCCTATAAGAGCCGGTGGTGTCTGCGCTGTATGCGGAACCGGTGGCGCCTGTGATTGCAGCACCATCACGCTGCCACTGGTAAGAGCGCCCTGTTGCTGTATCGGTGTAGAGCAGCACACTGTCTCCGGGGCAAAAATCCACAGATCCGGAAGCGGTTATACCCGGCTGTGCCGTGGCAACAACCGCCAGCACCTGCGTATCTCCGGTACCACAGGAAAAATGAGCCACAACGGAAATGTTCCCGCCCGTACTCCCCGCCGTCGCAGTAATGCTGTTCGTCGTGCTGCTACCGGTCCAGGATGGCGGCAATATCCAGGTATAGCCCGTTGCATTCGTAAATGACGGAACCGTATATACACCGGTAGTGCCGCCGCAAAGCGAAAGTGGTCCCGCAATGCTGTCCGGCTTCATGGTCATGCAATCCGTACCCGTAAAAAAGAAAAAGGAGGAAAGCCCTGTTTTACTCAATACTTTCGTAAGTGTATCCACATTACTTTGCGTACCTGCATACAGCCGCCACTGTGCCGTATCTTCCGCATGCGCAAGCCGCAGGCCGGCTTCATCTGCTACCGTTCCCAGCCAGGGCGCTTTATAATAAAAGGAAGCGTCATAGCTATAGCTACCTGCAGGCGCGTTGATACGGGTATAATAGTACATATGATTTCCTTTTCCGGCAGCGCCCGGGGATACTTCTCCTGTATATTGCCGCACCTGCACGGAGGCAGGGACGGAAGCCGACGCACTCCATGCAATCCGGGCCACAGTATCACCTGCGAAAGTGAACAGCTGTGTGGTACCCGCCGCAGGCGCCGCCGGTGTTGCCAGCGCCAGCGGCGGCACCGAAGACGGTGTAAATTCATAAGCACCCAGATCGGGCACGCCATCAGTTACCGTATCAGGCCTGGAATTACCATCTATATCGGCAGTATTACCCCGCAATTGTATGCCACGGCCATTCATTGCCCAGGCAGCCGTATCCGCCGGGTCAGGGCGCAGGTCATTTGTACTCATAAACGCAGGGCGGTAGGAAACGGAATGCTGATCAAAACCGCTGGCGGCACGCCAGGAAGCTATATCACCGCCGAAGGCAGTGGTACCATACTGGGCCAGTACAGACCCGGTTGTGTACAGCAGGTTATAATCCACCATACTACCCGCAGCGGCAGCCTGGGAAATATTATTCAATAATAATGACACTCCACCGCCATTATGGGCAAAGACATTATTGAACACCTCATTATCAGTACCACCTGTACCACTGCTATATTTAAAATCCAGGGCTGCTGCATTACCCACCGTAAGATTGGCGAGATTAACCGTATTGTTATATATTTTTGTGTGTGCAGCATCTACATCCCCGTTTATATTGAGACCGAAATACACGGTACTCGGATTGAGTGACGCTACCATATCCATATAAATAACATTATTGGCGATAACCATTTCGTTCGTATCTGCTCCTGTAAAAGACAGTACGGACATTCCACGTGTCGTTGCGTTTATTTTATTATTTCTGATATTCCCCCCGATAGCATATTGGCAAACCATTCCTTCAGAGGTATTTTCAAGAGTATTATTTTTGATATAAGCGCCGGCCACACGCCGTATAGTGAGCGACGTAGGAACATCCTTCACAATATTACCGGCAAAGCAGAACCCTGTCGCTTCCGGAGAAGGACCGTTGTAATAGAATCCGTGTCTGCCGCCGTAGATGGTATTATTCCTGAAGGTATCATTGCCCAGGCCTGATCCCGAAATATACAATGTAGCGAACAATGTAGTAGTACCAGCGGGTACGGGGGTTCCTAAAATACAGCTATCCACAACAAGCGTATTCATTCGGGCAGAACCCGGCCCTTCAACCAACAAAGCATAACACGAAGATGGTGTCCCCCCAACTGTATTAATAATGCTCAGGTTTTGTAACCTGACATAAGGGGTTTTGTTTATCATAAAGACAGTACCGTCGGCTGCATCAGTAATAGTAACCAGGTTCGGGTTCCCGCTTTCGGAACGGAAAGTGATCGTATTTATATCGCTGACGCCCGCAACGTTATCCAGCGTCAGCCGTTCATTATAGGTTCCGTTCCTGATCGAAAAAACCACCGGTCCGCATACGCCGTATTTATTCAGATCCACTGCCGCTGCACCGGGAGTGGCATAATCCGCTCCGCTGCCACCGACCGTATATGCACCGTCCATGCCTGCTTTCAGAAGAACGGATATAGTATCGTTCACAGCCACGGGATCTGCCGATCCGTTGGGCAGGGTTGTCCATGCCTTCACCACCCGTACCGGACGCCCGAAGCTTACGGATCCCAGCGTGACTTCCACCTCACTGGCGGCAGCGTTGACGGCCAGGTTGCTGACCGGTGTATTCCAGGTTACCGGTGTCTGCAGAATCCCATCAACGGACCAATGCACCTGTACGTTATTAATAACATTCCCTCCCTGGTTGATCAGCTTTACTTTTATATCATGACTGCCCGCACAGTATACCCTCTGCGGCGCGGTTACTGACGCCAGACCGGCATCATTACCCGGGAGTGTCAGCACAGCCAAGTCTTTATCCCAGGTCAGGCTTATCTCATTGGCAGTGAGCGCCCGGTTATACATTCTGAATTCATCCATCACACCGGCTATACCCGTACTGGTAGAAGCCCCGATTTTGAAAGGAGTAGTTCCGGTAATCGTAAGCGGGGAGGCGACCGTTACGGAAGCAACCGGCACACCGTTATGATATCCCGTTACGGTTCCTGCAACTGCATCATATACATAATGCACGACAGAAGGCGAAGCCGCCGCACCGGGGATATCAATGGTCGCCGGCCCCCTGAATAATACATTTCCACCGTTGGTGTAGCATCTGAGTCCGCTGGAAGTCGCATCCCCGAACAAATATCTTGATGCAACGCTGCTCACATTCCCTACCCAACAGGATAAGGTCCAGCTACCTGTAAGATTGGTATTCCAACCGGTATTAAAAAAGTTGGCTGTTGAAGTGCTTCCGGTACCCGTAAGCCCTGTTCCAAACTGCCCTGTACCGGAGATATTCAGGTTGCCGGTAATAGTACCACCAGTACCGGCCTGCGTAAGCGCAGGGGCATGATTGGCTATTACCCCGCCGGATATGGCATCAAATTTATAATACATCAACTCAGGCAGCAGTGTCTGTGCATGAAGGGTATTTATAAACAGTACAAAAAGTGAAAAATGAAAAATGTAATTTATTTTTTTCATAACGGTACCGGATTAAATTAACGGATCAAAAATCAAAATTAGACCGGCTTATATATCCTGCAAAGATGCACAATCATATATAGTTATTATAGACATTCAAAAACTGCCCCTGCTTGAATAATTTGCAAGCACATTCGTAACTTTAATAATCAGGTCATTTATCTATGAATTTTCCTGTACGCATCCCGGGATGGCGCTGTTTATGGTGTTTGTACCTGGCGTTCATGCCGGCACTATCGGTATGTACTGCCCAGCGCATAAAGCAGCAGGAGCAGCCAATGTATCATTTTCAATGGGCGTTCGGGCAGCAACCGGATACACTGGAGATCCGCAGGATGATCGTTCGGGGCAAAAGACTGATAGAGCAATCGCCGGATAGCGCCGGTCGGTTATATTATACCGCATGGCAACAAAGCCAGCAGGCCGGGTATAATTTTGGTCTGGCACATAGTCTTTTGGGATTAGGGATAATTGAAAGCAGGCAAGGCAGTTTAAAAAAAGCTATCTCACTATTATACCAGGCAATTCCTTACAGCGAACAGGCAGCACCTACAGCCACCCCTTCAATTTATAATATTATTGGCAACATATACTCACAGTCAGGAAGGCAAGATCTGGGTGCGCTGCATTATTACAAAGCATTGGATGCTACAAAGAATAATAACGGAAAACAGCTTGTAGTGATATACAGCAACCTGGCCAATTTATATGCAGAACTTGATCAGGACAGTGAAATGCCGATGTATTACATAAAACGGATACAAAAAGCATTAAGCAACCAGCTACACGATTCAAGTCTCGCGGTAATATATTATTACAATATGGGCAACTTATTCTTTAACCGGGAAAACTGGGCGGAAGCTTATAACTATTATGACACGGCTTATAAATTTGTTATCAGCAATGCTCATTCCAGAGACCCTGTCTACAACCTGGGTACAACTATTCTGGATTTACTCGGACACACAAGTATCAAAAAAGGAAATCCGGAAACAGGTGTACCTTATTTACAAACTGCATTAGCGCTTGCAAATAAACTCAAGGACAACTTTTATAGTGGTAAAACATACCAATTGCTGGGAGAAGCTTATTACCAGATGGGAAAATACAGCCTGGCAGAAAAGACATTAGATACCGGGTTGGGAATTATAAAAGCTGCAGCGCTTCCGGAGTATGCTGAAATTGACTTTCACCGGGTCCTTTCAAGTACTTACGCTGCAACAGGAAAATACCAGAAAGCTTATGAACATTACCGGATATACACACATATTCAAGACAGTGTAAACAAGAAAGACAAGTTAAATATCATTAACCAATACAAAACCCGGAAACAGATCGCGGCAAAAGACCGGGAGATAGACCGGAAACAGATCGAGCTCCTGAAAAAGGATAACCAGCTTAAGGTAAAAGACCTTTGGATCGGCGCTGTTTCTGCAGGGGCGCTGTTGTTGGGGGGACTGCTCCTTAGTCTTTACAGACACAGCAAGAACAAAGAACGAATGCTGCTACAGGAACAGGAAATAGGACGACTGCATGCCATCGTACAAGGGGAAGAAAAAGAACGCTCACGCCTGGGACGTGAGCTTCATGACGGCATCGGCGGTATGCTGGCTTCCGTACGACTGAATCTGGGAGTCGTTAAACAGGAATACCATACTACAGACCCGGTACAAAAACTGGAACACATCATGGACATGCTCCGGGATATGGCAACCGAAATACGTAAAACGGCCCACAATCTCATGCCGGACGTACTGACCAGGCACAGCCTTGGGAAAGCGCTGACAATGTACTGCGAAGATATTAACCAGAGTGGGATCCTGAATATAGAACTGCAGTTGCAGGGAAATCCTGAACCACTTGATAAAGGCACCGAACTCATGCTGTATCGCATCATTCAGGAGCTGATCCAGAACATTATCAAACATGCCCAGGCCACCCAGACATTCGTACACATATGGCAACATGACAAAAAACTGAGCATTACTGTAGAAGACAACGGTGAAGGATTTGATGCCGCCACAGATAGTAACGGCTATGGAATGCAGAATCTGGATTTCCGTATCCGTGCCTTGCAGGGAACGGTGAGTTTTGTATCCGCAAGAGGAAAAGGGACCACGGTATATATTGATTTTGAACTGGAAAAACTCCGCAATATACACTTGTAAGTTTTTGTAACTTTGCATATATGCCCATCAGGATATCCATAGCAGACGATCATCCCATGATGATACAGGGCCTGAACCATGTACTACAACGATACAAACACATAATACTGGCCGGCACCTACCTCAACGGGGCAGAACTAATGGAAGGACTGCAGCAGCATATACCGGATGTATTGCTGCTGGATATACAACTACCCGGACAGACAGGTGACGAACTGGCTCCGCTTATTCTGAAAAAATACCCTGATTTAAAAATACTCACTGTTACCAATTTTGACAGCACATTACATGCCAGCAGCATGCTCAGACAGGGGGTACACGGTTATCTGCTGAAAACGGCAGACGAAGACACGCTGATACACGCCATAGAAACCGTATACAAAGGAGGCTTGTTTCTGGAAAAACAAATGAGAATCCGACTGGACGAAATCGAATCAAAAATAGAAAAGGCCGTATCTGCCAAAGTATCCCTGACTCCCCGGGAAAAAGAAACACTGCATTTGATCGTAAACGGTGATACCAATCAACAAATCGCCGAAAAATTGTTCCTGAGTGTCGGAACCATAGAAAACTACCGCAACAGAATTCTGATGAAGCTGGAGGTTAAGAACACCGCACAACTTGTCAGAAAGGCACTGAGCCTGGGTCTTGTAGACTAACTCTTCTATGGATGAGACTCCGGGAATTCTGTCTACCAGTCGTCTTTACCGGCTGTACCCTGTTTTGCAGCAGCCTCGATGGATTGAATGATCGCTATAAATGCCTTATCTACATCATTCAATATCTTTTTCTTGGCGCCCGGCGTTACGGTCAGGCCGGAATAATCCCCCAAACGCTTCGGTATTCCCTGTAGATTATGGAATATAAAGTCATTCGCCGTAAGCCGGTAGCGCCCGTCTTTTATGTCAATGTTCATCTTGAATCCCACAGTACTGCCATAGGAAACAACAAAAGCCGGTGCAGTGCTGATATTATCCTTCTCGTCTGAAAAATAGTTGGTAGTTGCCTGTGTTTTTATGTTTTTTATCACCCAGGATTTAATAGCGGTAAATATTTCCTCCTGGCTTTTACCCGGAACGCCGTATATACGCTCAAATTGATAAGGTCCCTTCTTCTCCGTCTGGGTTAAAATGGTTGATTCCTGTCCATGTATATTTTGCACGGCGCATACCATGAAAAATATCATTACAAATAACGACCTGGTCATTTTCATAACATTTTGTTTAGAAGCACTAAAGATAGTCATACCAATCAAAAAATTAAAACAGCTTTTTTATGGCTGCTTTATCAAATATGTCAAAAAATTTCCAAAGACACATTGTCTTTTCTATTTTCGTACACACAAAGCCCGGTATATGCACATACGATCGTTATTTTTCGCTGCATGCCTTTGTATGGCATTCATTGCCTGCAATGCTCCTGATCAGTTCAAATCCCGTGGCCCCATTGTGCTGGGAGACTCTTCCATGATCGTAACGGAAACCGACCCGCAATATCTCGGCGATATGGTGGCCGACCTGCAGCCCGTAGCACCGCAACCGGTCCTGCCCCCCCAACCGCCGGATACAGCCAGGCAAGCAGATACAACCAGACAGACAACAGCGCTGCCTCCTGCGACACAGGAAGATGGGTTGAAAGTGGATTTCGGAGAAATACACGTCCTTATCCCGGATATTGAAACTACCAGCTTTTCCGGCAGTATCAGCAATTCAAAAAGCGCCGCCTATATGCTCACAGGTGGTAAGATTGCCGGCAACCGGCTCCGGTTCACAGGGTCCGGTACAGTAACGCGCGTTACCCAACGATATGAAACTGTGCTGGCCATAACAGGAAAATCTGAAAAGCTCGTTCTTGAATCACTCTCTTATACTTCAGGCTGGCAAACACTTAAGGGAAATAAAGACGCGTACATCATTTCCGGGCTGGAAGACGCGAAGCTGCAATATGTCAAAGCTACACAAAGCACGATCCGGAATGCGGTGACTAAAACCACACGGGCCAACAAAATGAGCCGGCAGGAACAACAGGAATATCTGAACGCGGTAAAAAAAGTCCGGGCAGCCAACCAGAAGCCAATGACCGTGGTGTTGCGTTATGTGATCTGGCAGATCAGCGGCAAAGACAGCAAGGGGCGTGATTTCAACAAGGAGTTGCGTATGGACATGCCGGGATGAGTTATGAACTATGAATGATGAGTTATGAATGATGAATTGCCTCCATTCATAATTCATAGTTCATAGTTCAGCAATACACTTCAGCTCGATAGCGATGGCAGAAGGCAGGGAATTGACGCTTACCGTAGTGCGGCAGGGCTGATTATCTTTGAAATACTCCGCATAGATCCGGTTGTAGATGTGGAAATCCCGTTTCATATCCACGAGGAAAACAGTGACATCCACCAGCTTATCCCAACTGCTGCCACTGGCTTCCAGAACGATACGCACATTATCAAACACGCTGCGGCATTGCGCTTCAAAATCGAAACTCAGGAATTGCCCGTGCTTGTCGAGCTTCAGTCCTGGTATCTCATCAGTTTCTGGGTTGCGGGGACCGATACCCGAAAGGAACAACAGGTTGCCCGCCTTCCGCGCATGCGGGTATAACCCCATCGGCTTGGGGGCTTTGTCGGTAGAGATGATAGAGGAGGTCATGGTGTATGTTTTAATTTGAAAATTTGAGAATTTGAAAATGAGATAATGAAGGCAATACTGACAATAACATGGGCATTTTCAAATTAGCACATTTTCAAATTCTCAAATTAATATGATTGTTAAATGCTCCACGTAACCAATCCGTTTTTTACAAACTGGAAGGCCCGGAAATGACCTCCGAACGTCTTCAATACTTCCCTTACTTTATAATGTGTATTGACAGGGCAGTAAAACATCATGAAACCGCCGCCGCCGGCGCCGGTGATCTTACCGCCGGTAGCTCCTGCCTTCAGCGCGGCTTCATATATCTCATCAAGCTGACTGTTGGATATACCGCTGGCCATCTGCTTTTTATACCGGAAACCATAATCGAGAATATGGCCAATCTCGTGAATAGCCCCCTTTAATAATGCCTCTTTCATCATCCGCGCCTGCTCTTTGAGCTGGTGCATCGCTTCAATAGACTGCTGGTTTTTATTTTTTACATTTTCACTTTGCACTTCTATAATGGCAGAAGACAAACGGCTGGTCGCAGTAAAATACAGCAGCATATTGTTCTCCAGTTCATAGAGGTATTGCGGCCTGATACGAAGTGGGTTTACGATCACCTGATCATTTTTATAAAACTCCATAAAATTCACACCGCCGAATGTTGCTGCATATTGATCCTGCTTGCCACCTGCCATTTTCAGATCTTCCCGTTCGATTTCGTAAGCCAGATGGGCAATATCATATTCGCCCAACGGCAGACGGAGCCACTCTACGAAGGCTCCAAGAATAGCAACGGTAAGCGTAGACGAAGTACCGAGTCCGCTACCCGCCGGAGCGTCCACAAAAGTGGTAAGCCTGAATCCGGACGGTACTGTACCAAAATCCCGTACCACCCGATTATAAACGCCTTTGGCAAGATCCAGCTTACCATCTACCTGCAGGGTATCCGTTTTTTCAAATTCCAGATACTCTTTACGATCTACTGCTTCCAATATGATTGTTTCTTCAGAAAGCGGCTCAACGGTGGCATAAGCATACAGGGAAATGGTGGCATTCAGAATGGCGCCGCCATACAGATCACAATAAGGGCTGACATCCGTACCGCCGCCGGCCAGGCCTATACGCAAAGGCGCTTTACTGCGATGTATCATTAGCTAAGTAATTGAATAACGTTAATGTATTATACAGCAACGGGGTTACGTTTTGCAATACGGCTCAGGATGTAAAATAACAACACCCCCAGCAATCCACCAATACCATTGGCTATGATGTCTTTATAATCGAAGTTCCTGCCCAGCGAAACAAACTTCAGTTGTAATATCTCTACCAGCCAGCCCAGAACAACACTGACGAGCAAGATAAATAAACGATAACCAACACCGCCTCCCGGCCGCACGCACAGCCAGCAAAAGCTGAATATGGCAAATAACACAAAATGCGTCCATTTATCGACCATGGGTACATCTACTTCCGGCAATTCTTCAGCCGGCCACAGACATAAAACGAAAATGAGCAAGGTCCACAGGATAGCCGGCAGCCTTGCTCTTTTTCTATAAGGAGATTGTGGAGTAAAAACCCGCCACATCATGCTTATTCCCCGATATGTGATTTGTAATCTGCGTCGCTCAATAAAGTATCCAGATCACCGGAAACACGTATTTTCACCATCCAGCCGTCACCATAAGGATCGGTATTGACAAGTTCCGGATTTGCTTCCAGTTTTTCATTTACTTCAAGTACTTCGCCCGATACCGGCATGTAGAGATCAGAAACGGTCTTTACTGCTTCCACGGTACCAAAGATATCACCGGCATTGACAGTCTGCCCGACAGTATTCACATCCACGTAAACAATGTCACCCAACTCACGTTGTGCAAAATCTGTAATGCCAATGTAGGCGATGTCTCCTTCAGTACGAACCCATTCATGATCTTTGGTGTACTTTAATTCAGCAGGGAAATTCATATGGAAAATATTTGAGCGTAAAAATAATCCAATTTGCGATCGAAAGCAATTTTGAATTTTAAATATATGCTGTTTATTTCCCTGGATATTACTTCTTTACCAATTTGTGCCTGTATATCCTGCCTGTATTAGCGGTCAATTGTATCAGATACGTTCCCGCAGGAAGCTGCCCCAGATCAACGATCAGTTTATCCTCATCACTGCCATACCAGTCTGTATAAACATTGCGACCCCAGATATCCATAACATGCACTGCAGCTACTTCGCCGGACAATCTCTTGCCCTGCAATACCACATATCTGTCCGTCGGGTTAGGAAAGGCTTTTATGACCCCGTCAAATGCACTGGTTACATCAGCAACTGATACCGGAAAACTATTAACCGTAACCGGCTTATTCACCTCCGGTCCATAAATCACGGAGTGGCTGCAAGCATCATCCGGCCACCGGATCACCACCGAATCCACCTTTTCCGAGCTGCCCAGGCCAAAGTTCAGTATAAACGGCTGCTGACCCGTATGCTGACCCCGACCTGCCAACAACTCCCGCATCTGCAACCGATCACCATAATGTACATACACACGCGCACCTATACCGCTACGGTTGATCCCCTTTCCCGCATGAACCACCGGAGCCACTGAAATCCAGTTCTGCTCCTGACCGATCTTGTTCTCCCACAAATGAAAATAAGTCCCCCCTGTTCCCACCACCACAAAATCATCATCTCCATCCAGGTCATAGTCAAACACCTCAACACCCATCGAGTTCTTCAACTCCGGAACCAACAATCCCAATTCTCCCGTCGCATCCTTAAAACTACCATCAGGCTGCTGATGCCAGAAATATGTACGATCCGTATTCGGCAAATACGTACCCTGAGCCATGATTATGTCTTTAAGACCGTCATTATCCATATCCAAAAACACAGCATCATAATCTCCGCGGTGGTAAGAGGCCGGAGCACTTACCGGCAACAAACGCTCATCTATCTTAAAACTATACCCTTTCTCCGGACCTTCATTGATCGCTAGCGTAGACCGAAACTGACCCGATTGATTGCCCCCATGAACCACACACAGAAACATGTCCATATAACCGTCATTGTTCACATCCTCCGGAATCACACTAAACGTACACGCCGCCTGACCTGCGCCGGTACGGAACAGATCATACCCTTTCGACTTCCCGATATCCGAAAACGTACCATCGCCCTTATTTTGAAATAATTTACCCCCTGTCCGACAATACGGTGCTGTAAAAATATCCGGATAACAATCGTTATCAAAGTCCGTCGCAGCAGACCCATACATGGGCTCTTTGTAGTTCGAGATACCACTGATTTGGGTCACATCCGTGAATGTACCGTCTCCGTTCCCTTTTAATAAACGACCGTGATCCCACACATTATTCGTATAATCCTTAAACCACGTCGGAATAAACAAATCCAGATTACCATCACGGTCATAATCCAATGCGCTTAAACCCCGTATATTGATCAGACCCAGATCATTCAGACCATTGTCAGACTTCCATTCAAAATCTCCCCTACCATCACCAGATACACCTGAGCTCGATCACCGGGGTTCGCATAGTTCTCTATACGGTGATAATAATTACCCGTCACCAGGTCTATATTACCGTCATTATTAAAATCCGCCAGCGTAAAGCAGTTTGCATTATTACCTGTATCAGGAGGAATTATATTTACCAGAGATTCCGAAGTTACATCTATAAACCATCGCTTCTTCGGGTCACTACCCGGAGCCTGTGTGTTCAGATAGAGTTTAATCGGTTTGCGGGATGTATATATATCCGTGCCCGGAGCTGTGTATACCACAACCAAATCAGGATACTTGTCATTGTTTATATCCGCTATGCTCACAAACTGCACACGACTACTGTCCGTAAGACCAGACACGTAGGCCGGAACTCGCTCAAACCAATCCGGTGACTGACCATAACATACCATACTCATGCCTGCCATCAACATGGAAAACAGCGATAATATTTTGCACTTCATCTGTTTTATTTTTTTTGAATAAATCCTCTTTAACGCAACAAGTGAAAACTCCCCTGCTCCTGATAAGGAGTACCGCCTATAGAATATTGAAGCAGATAAACATAAGTACCCAACTGGCCCGGAATGCCTTTATAAAAACCATCCCAACCAGCATATTTATCCTGTGTATGAAAAACACGTTCTCCCCACCTGTTGTACACACTCAGACCAAACCCTTCCAGACGGCCTATATTACCCAAGACACGGAATACATCATTCACACCGTCTCCATTCGGCGTAAACGCATTAGGCACCCAGATATCACAGAAAATCTGCCTCACCTCTATAGTATCGCTCCCGGTACCGCATTTATTAATACCCGTAGCGATATACCTGTCTCCATACATTACGATCAAACTCTTACCTATGCTCCCATCCGACCAGCGAACTGAATCTGCATTTACTGTTCTGGCTGCTATAACCAGCGGCGTCTCCTCGCATACACTTGTATCCATGCCCAGATACACCAACGGATTCGGATAGTAGCTCAGAACAATCGTATCTGATCCTACACAATGATGCTCGCTCGTTACCGTCACCGCGTACGTACCTGCTGATGTCACAGATATGGACCCTGTCGTCTCTCCTGTATTCCAGTCGTAACGGCTGTTTGTTCCATAGCTCCCGTCCAATACGATCACCTCTTCAGCGCAAATATCTCCATCTTCACCGAGGTCAATATCAGGAACAGGCATGGCGGTTATGATTACGGTATCACGTACCCGGCAGCCCCGCAGGTTTACTTCCAGTATGTATTCATCACTCTCGTTGACTTCTATATAGGGGGTGGTAGCACCGGTGCTCCATAGGTACGATGCACCCGCAACCTCCGTGCCAATACGGGTGGGGAACTGCTCACATATGATACTATCATTACCCGCGTACACATACGGCGCCGGAACTACTTCCACATGGATCGTATCGCTGCTCACACAACCATAACGGGACAATTCGAGCCAGTATTTGCCCGTCTTTGTAATACCCATAACTGTATCAGACAATCCGTTGCTCCATAAATATGAAACCCCAGCCTCCTCTACGTTGTTGCGCAACACATATGGAACATCAACATCGCAGGTACCCGTGTCATTACCTAAGGAAACTACCGGATATTCATGCATCGTCACATTGACCGTATCTGTAGCAACACAACCTGCAATATCTACACGCAACCAATACCCCCCCGATTGCGACACTTGAATAGAAGCAGTGGCTGCCCCCGTACTCCAACGGTATGAGCCGGAGCTTACCCCGCCCTGTAATTGCAATAGAACCGAGCTACCCGCACACACCTCAATATCTGCTCCAAGATCAACCTGTACTGTATTCGGCTCTACAAAAAATGTATCTGTACGCAGCATGCAGGCATTCACAGATCGTACCCAATATGTACCCTGCGTACGAATAACAACTACACTGTCGGTAGTACCGTCATTCCATTCAAAATGATAAAACCCGGGAGGAGCGCTCAGCCGGAAACTATCTGCAGGTTCACACAAAGCCGTCGTCACGCTCACGGTGTCCTGAGGTGGATAAACGACGAGATTAGGCAATCCGTAGGATACAGAATCCGGTGCGATCAGCGGTACCGGTGTGTTCTGAAGTTGACAGGCAACACCTAACTGGTTAGGGGCATTGATCGCATATAAATTCCCACGCAGGGAAAAGCCTCCGCTTGTAACACCGCAGACATAAATTTTTCCGTCAGGCGCCAACTGCATATCTCCACCGAGATGGTTATTAGTACCGATCAATGTTTGTGACGCCTGTATCGCCGAAGGCGTTCCTGCACTCAAATTAAATTGGTATATACGCACATTGCTTCCCGATTCCTGAAAGTATAGTTTTGAATTGTCGGGGGAAAAGCACGTACCATAAATAACCTTGTCTGTATTCATAAACCGTAACCCAAGAGGATTAGATACAATACCAGTTGCTGCATCAAAATCGTACAGTTCCGCGGCATAAAAACCTATTCTGTTATGATAGCGGTATGCAGCCGAAATCTTTTTCCCGTCCGGAGAAGCTTTCATAAGTGTAGCTGCTTCACCGGGATTATTCCCTGCGGGAAAACCGGCACCGACTGCAGATAATACAGGAGGACGTATTGTACCGTTGGCAGTCACCTCATATGCTTTAAACACATTAGACTTATCATGCACCAGCAGCCAGATATTACAATCAGTTCCTGCAATAGCAATCATTTGTTCCGAGAGGATCGAATCCATATGGATATTTTTCCTTCCAGCCACAACATCTCCCAATCCTCCGTTTAGTGACATGTCAATAACAGAATAAGATAGCATAGCGGAATTAGGAAGCAAGCCGTGTAAAGAACCGGTTGCTGTCTGTCCAAGCGTAAACAAATAATATTGATCCGGTGTACTTAATATTGGTATAATCAGGGCTGCCTGCGCACTACTCCATACTACCGGATCGGTTGACAGATTTTGTCCATTCGGCATAATATTATGGTTGCGATCCCACACAACACTCCCCTGTGTATAAAACAAGAGTTGTCCTGTATATCTGTCACTGACCGTCGCAGACCCTTCATAGTTCATATATCCACCGGTACCCATCCTCGTTTGTATGGCGACCGGAGTACCGCTATTAAAATCCAGACCCTCCCGAAATCCGAATGCCCAATGGTTATTCTGCTTCTGACCATACAGGTTTGTAAGTATGCAGGTAATACAAAACATGACCATGCTAAATAGTTTCATAGATGCTGACAGTGTTTATAAGAAAATAATAACCTGAAATGAATGCCCTTTATTTGTTACTGTTTTACAACACGATCATTACGAAGCACAACACCCGAATTTGCATCTGCCAGCCGAAGCAAATAAACACCCGCCGGTAACCAGGAGACATTCAATCCATTGCCACCTAACACTTCCCGTATAAGCATCTGGCCGTCCATGCTGTACAATGATGCCTGTAACGACACGGGAGAGGAAACATGGAGCATATCTTTTACCGGATTGGGATAGACACGTATCATACCTGCAATGGACAATACTTCTGCCACATCTGTTTTCACATTCGTAACGTTATATACCGGAGAAGTACCCGTACACTCATTAACGTCTGTTACTGTTACACTATAACCACTGTTTACAGACGGTACATATGTCGAATCAGTTGCTCCGGAAATCCCCTGACCATTGTTATACCACTGGTAATTTTCATGTCCCGGTGTTGCGCGCAACGTCTCTCCATCCCAGGTCACATCCACAATAGGCAGAGGGTATACCGTTACCATTATTTCATTCGTTGTTGTATCACAGCCTGCAACTGAAGCACGGCCTACCTCAACCGTATAGAATCCGGTTTCCGTGATCTCGAGAAAAGAAGCGCCCGCAAGGGGAATCAGCGTATTACCATTCTTCCACACATAGTTCAGAGCAGTATCCGCAGATATGACTTCCAATCTCACCAGCCCACCATCACAAAATGCCGTATCTCCCGGCTCCAGACGCACCAAAGGGCGGTTATATACAAATACATCCAGCGGCTGTGTGCTGTCCGAGCATCCCGTCGCGGTTGTCGTGGCTACAACTTTGTATGCACCAGTCATACCTGCCGTATAAATATTCGTATTCGAACCGACATTTCCGCCATCTTTTTTCCACTGGTAATTCGTACCGGAGATCTGTGTGGCCGTCAGTGTTACCATATCCCCGGCACATACTTCCGTAGGGCCACCTGCGCTCACAAAAATTACAGGAAGTACATTGACGGTCAGGTTTGTTGCCGGAGCAGACGTTACGGAACAATTGTGGCTGTTCGTTACTGTTACTGTATAACCACCGGCTGTCTTCGCATAGTAAGAGCTACTGTTTGTGCCTACATTGGTGTTGCCCATCTTCCACTGGTACGTCACACCACTGCTACCGCTGGCCGTCAACAACAAACTGTCACCAACGCATATAGCCTGGCTACCTGTATTTGTGACACTTACTGTCGGGCGTGCATTTACCGTAAGGTTAGTCGCCGGTGTCGAGGTCGCAGAACAATTATTACTATTGGTTACCGTGACCGTATAATCACCTGCCGTTTTCGCATAGTACGTACCACTGTTCGTACCAACATTCGTGCTGCCGTTTTTCCATTGGTATGTTACACCGGTGCTGCCGCTTGCTGTCAGCAGCAGGCTGTCACCATCACATATTTGCTGAATGCCGATATTGGTTGATGTGACGGTCGGCCGTGCATTCACTGTAAGGCTCGTGGCAGGTGCAGACGTTGCCGAACAATTGTTGCTGTTCGTTACCGTTACGGTATAATCACCGGCTGTCTTTGCATAAAAGGTGTTACTGTTCGTACCTACATTCGTAGTACCGTACTTCCATTGGTACGTTACGCCGCTGCTGCCACTCGCCGTCAGTAGCAGACTGTCACCATCGCATATTTGCTGAATGCCGATATTGGTTGATGTGACAGTCGGCAGGGCATTCACCGTAATGACCGTGTCTCTCCACGGGCTGCTACCTGCTGCACTCACCGCACGCACACGCAGCGTACCGCTTGAAGCATTTGCCGCAAAACCGATGGTATTGGACGGGCTGGTAGTGTTAGCCGTCAGGGTAACATTTGCACCGGTATATTCCCAATCGTAGGAACCGGCTCCCGTTACGGCAGGAATGGTGTAAACCACACCGGATGCTCCCGCACAGACCGTATCCTTAGCTAAAGTATAAGGATCTGGCATCGCTGGCGGAACGGGCAAAACCGGAGATAATTTCCATAAATCGCTGGATCGTTGACTGCTGTTTTGTGAAGAGGAACCTGCAAACATCCAGAAATTACCAGCAGTATCCGTCCAAGTCACCGAGCTTGCTCTGCCACCCGCCACATTAACCGGAGACTGCACCCCTATGCTACCATATATGTCCAGCTGATTGCTTCCTATACTCCCGGGCTTCATCCAGGTCCATTCATTTGTTGCAATACTGTACTTCCACACATCATTCATACGGGAACTGGAACTATTACCACCGAACATCCAAAAGTCACCGGAGGTATCCGTCCAGCCCACATGACCACTCCGTCCTACGGGCTTATTAGCCGACGCGGATACTCCACGTGTACCTGCGACTGCCGCCGGGTTTAGTGTATTGTCTCCCTTTTTGTAATCCCACTCATTAGTGGCAATATCATATCGCCACAGGTCATTTAATTTACCAGTGGCGCCGGTAGCGGCATATCCTTCCCCCCCCATGATCCATAAACCACCTGTTCGGTCAGACCAACCAAGCAGATCATATCTTCCACCAGGCCAAAGTGTTCCTCCTGCAGTACTGTAAATACCATTTATATTTACGGTATTCCCTCCTCCTATCCATGTCCATTCATTGGTAAGCGGACTATACCTCCACAAGTCATTTAAGTACCCACCACCGGTGGATGTTGCAAAACCATATCCTCCAAAAAGCCAGAAATTACCCGCAGTATCCGTCCAGGCTATGCCGGCATTCCTTGCGCCGGGTGTTCCCGATGTCCCCGGTGTAGCGTATACTCCTGGTGTAGCATGGGCATTCGTGCCGCTGATCCAGGTCCATTCATTTGTTGCAGGATTATACTTCCACAGGTCATTCAACCTGTTTGCAGAAGTCCCGGATGCAGCAAATCCATGACCTCCAAACAACCATAAGTTACCGGCAGTGTCCGTCCACGCCATAGGCGACTGGCGACCGCCCGGCCGGTTCGCCGCGGATGGGGTTCCCTTTACACCGTAGATGCCGTTACGACTCACCGTATCGCTCCCGTTCATCCAGGTCCATTCATTTGTCGCAGGGTTGTATTTCCATAAATCATTTAGCTGTCCTGCCGTAGAGAGTGCCGCATATCCCACCCCCCCAAACAACCATACATTCCCCGACTTATCCTGCCATGTGACTGCAGCAATTCTTCCACCCGGTTTATTCCCTGGCGCAGCCACGCCCCGGACACCATAAACGCCCGGCATATTTACTGTATTATTCCCATGCACCCACGTCCATTGTGCTGAAGAATCCGTAACCTGAGCCAAAGACGACATATACATACCGCCAATAAACATAAAAGTCAATAGTACTTGTTTCATCATAATCAGATGTTTAATGATTAATAAACACAAAACGGTATACCTATAGCCGGAATACGACTATTTACCTCACTTATTCATAAACAATAAGCGGCTATTCTATATTTCTCCTCTGAAAGCTTTTGTCATTACTTCTACCCGGCTGTGTACATGTAGTTTCCGGTAGATATTTTTGATATGGAAACGTACCGCATCCACAGAAAGACGTTCAATTTCTGCGATCTGTTTATAACTAAGTCCTTCGGTGAGTTTTTTAATAATTATCTTTTCTTTGGGCGAAAGTTTTTCGGTCTTTCTTACTTTAACAGGAGTCAGACGCTGTACCACCTTGCGGGCAATGGAAGGAGACATGTAGCTGCCACCGGCTCTGATCTCCAGAATGGCTTTTTTCAGTTCCGGGAACGGTGTCCCTTTCAACGCATACCCAACGGCGCCGGAACAGAGTGATTTAAAAATCCGGTCGTTATCATTAAAAATGGTCAGCATAACAATATCGGCTTCCGGAAAATGAAATTTTATTTCCTCAATACCGTCAATACCACTCATGCCGGGTAATCCGATGTCTGTAAGCACCACATCAGGAACAAAACCCGTCCGTATCTTCTCAAAAAATGCTTCCATACTACCGACTGCCACCAGCTCTTTAATCTCTTCCTGTTTACCAAAAAAGACTTCAAGGCTGTCCCGTATATCTTCCAGATCTTCAATAATCGCCAGCCTGAATTGCTCCATGTAGTCTTGTATTTGATGTAAAGTTGCGGATTTGATCCATACAAAAACCTACATCTTTGGGAGGTAGATTTATAATCTGTCGATAAGCTGAATAAAACGATCAGTTTTCTACGGCAATGATGAAGGTACCGTTGATGGATGTAACAGATATACGGGCTCCTATTTTCTGCGCTCTCATCTGCATATTTTTAAGCCCCTGGCCTGACAAGGATGAAGCAGCCTCCTGATCAACACCATCATTTTCTACCCTTAGCAGAAAATGAGTACCATCAAAATGATAAATAAGCTTTGCCTTAGTGGCATTTGCATGTTTCAGCAGATTATGCACCGCTTCCTTGAATATCATATATAGCTGCTGCCTTACCTTAGCAGGTAAACGGTGATGTTTTTGTGAGGATGCAGATATGTCAAACATGAGCTCAACACCTGCCGGCAGCAGCATATCTTCCATATATCCACGCATCCGTTCGGCCAACGTGACCGAATAATCATTGCGTGCATCAATAGTCCATAATATATCGCTCATACTACTTGTAGCCTCCCTGCTGAGGATCGCAATTTTTTCCAGCTTTCCCTTTTTTACAGCCGGGGCATGATCATCAGTCAACACGCTGTCAGAGAAAATCGTAATCCTCGTAAGCATTCCCCCAACTTCATCATGGAGGTCGCTGGCAATCTGCACCCGCAACTGCTGTAGTGATTTCAGATTACGATACCTCATGTAAAAAAAGATATAGATTACAAATACGATAAAGAAGAAAATCAGGAGATAAAACCACCAGGTTTTATAGAAGGGCCGTTTAACAAGTAAATCAAAATGAATCAGATTATCGGCAGGTGTTCCCCGTGCATTCATCCCTCGGATCTCAACCGTGTATCGTCCATAAGGGATACCACCTAACCGCAACACTGGCGGTAACGTCAACGGCATCCATTCGTTCAGCAACCCTTTTACACGATAAGAAAAACTGTTGTTCATGGGATCCGAATAATCGGTAAGTCCCAAATTCAATACAAGGGAAGCGTTGGGAGAAGCCAGCTCTATCAACTCTCCTTTCCCGGTAATATCATTCATTGTAGCGAAACTCCCTGTTTCATTATTCCATGTGGATACCGGCGAAATAAATAACGATACGCTATTTCGTTTTTGCTTCGCCATCAAACTATCGGGATAAAAAACGTGCAACCCTTTCACACCACCAAAATACATCTTACCGTCACTGGTTTTTAAAAAAGACTGCTGATTGAACTCATTATGTATCAACCCATCTGTGACGTAGAAATTGTAGAAAGTGTTCATTAATGGCTGGTAACAACTTAATCCGTTTGACGTGCTGATCCACATAAAACCATTATCCTGCTGCAGCAATCCATATACTATGTCATTACTTAATCCATCCTTTTTCCCAAGATGCCGAACAGATTTTTTATCGCTGCTGATGATATTAATTCCCCCACCGTTCGTACTCAACCATAATGCTCCTGTACTATCTTCATACAAAGAGAAAATATCATTTACAGAAAGCTCCGGATTTGTATCTTTATTTAGATGGAATAAAACACCCCGATCTTCATCTACGAGCATGACTCCCTTATCTGTAGCCACCCAAAATGCATCCTGACCCCGCGCTTCTTTTATATCCCGCACAATGCAATCACCGGCATTAAAAGGTTTATCGACTTGTAATGAAAGGCTGCGCCGACTGCTATCATACAATACCAAACCGTTGTTGCTGCCCAGCCAGATACGACCTTTTTTATCTTTATACAACGCAACCGCACGGGAAATATTCCTTATAAACTCCTTGTCGTATAATTCTGTTTCAAAAAGGCGGGTAGTTTTATTAAATCGACAAAACGGCACACCACCGTCAGAACAGGCTGCGTAAATATAATTTCCATCATCCAACAAATCAAAGAGTCTTGCCGGAATTGTTTGCTGCGCATCCAGGTATGCATAATGCTTCCAATTTTTATGTATAACATCAAAATGGTACAAGCCCGAATAACTTGCTGCATAAATATCTCCTCTTTTATCCTCAATAATGGATCTCATTGTGGCACGCTGTGCATCGTCCAATAACCGCCCGAACAAACGCTGCTCGTTACTGATCTTATAAACACCACTATTAGTGCCAGCCCAGATAACACCCCCTTCATCACAAAAAAGTGAATTATAACCGATCTTTCCCCCTTCAGGATTTCCATTACCTATATTCGTCAGTTCCCCGGTACCTAACCGGACATCGACCAGCATCCCCTGCTCATACTGTATCATCAATGCACCATCAACCAATATTGCCGCCTCACCTCTTTTACCGTTGTTTAGATTTTTTACGGCAGCAGGCGTGATATTTTCAGAAAGCGAACGATGCCACATTTGCACACCGTGTTCTCCTGTCCCGATCAGTATGGTATCGCCATAGTTTTTCAGCCAGGTTGGAGCGTGAGTTTTACCGATCTTTACTATACTTATCTTTTTTGTATGAACATTCAGGTGAAATACATAACCGCGAGTCTGAAAAACACAATAGTAAATACCACCGTCCACCGCATTACACATGCTACGTACAAAGAGATTCGTTTTACCGGAATCTGCGGGGAGCCGCGTGATCAACCTGGGGGTATTATCCTGGCTGATCAAGCCTATCTCTCCACCCCGGTATGCTACATATACGCCGCCCGAGTCCGGTTGCGGTATCAACGCCGTAACATGGTTTTTTGTCCAATCTGTACTATTACCAATAGTATAAACCTTGCCATTATCGGGGTCCACCTTGTAAAGACCCTTATGCGTGCCTACCCAAATAATATTTCTGTCTCTGTCATAAAGCAAACGGGAAACAGGAAGGTCTGCCAGTTCACGATACGGACGTGCAAAAACATAACCGTTATAACTATTCAGCCCGTTATTCGTGCCAATCCACATAAAACCCTTCCTGTCTTTAACTACATCCGTCACCACACTACTGGACAATCCATTGTTACCATCCAGTATTTCCGTCTTTCCATATGCAGTAAATGCCCACAAAATGAACATACCCAAAAAAAGAAACCTCCCGGAACAGACTTTCATGCCTAATCGATATAAAAATGCAACTTATAAATATAGGCCATTTCTTTTCGCGATTTCATCATTGCAAATATTTCACATGTATAGCATGATAAAAACAGGAATAAACATACCTTTGGCGGCAAATTTTGACAACTAAAATGAAGCGATCTTTATATTTGATATCAACAATTGCACTGTTGCATACAGCAGTTGTAAATGTTCAAGCCCAGTCGTCTGCAGATCTCGACTCCGTCATTATACGCGACAACCGTCTGCAGGTACCACTGCGCTGGCAGAACCGAAACATCGGCATACTCGACCGGAAAGAAATTGAAGCGCTACCGGTGAAATCTGTTAACGAGCTGCTTAGCTATATGGCCGGTATAGATCTCCGCCAGCGCGGCCCTAACGGTACACAGGCCGATGTAAGCATAGACGGCAGTACATTCGACCAGGTGCTTGTATTGATCAACGGTGTGAAAATTTCCGATCCGCAGACAGGCCATAATATGATGAACCTGATGCTGCCCATCGGAGCTATTGATCATGTGGAAGTACTGCGCGGACCTGCCGCACGGGTATATGGCGTAAATGCCCTGGCAGGAGCCATTAACATTGTTACCCGCCAACCGGCAGGAAACGAAATATTTGCCCAGGCATACAGCGGCAGCAGTTTTCAACAGGACACCTCCAACGGACAAACTTATTATAACTGGGGGGCACAGGCCGCTGCTTCGCTGTCGGGAGATAATCATTCGCACCTGCTTTCCATCGGTCACGATCGTGGCAATGGCTACCGGTACAACACCGGTTACGAAGCATACCGCCTCTATTATCAGAACCAGGTACGCATCAATGAAAGAAACCGGATCGATGCGATGGGCGCTTATACAAGCAATGATTTCGGTGCTCATGCTTTTTATGCGGCCCCTGGTGATATTGAATCTAAGGAAACCGTCCAGACTGCATTGGGTAGCATTGCCTATACCTGGCAGCCGACCGAAAAGTTTCGTATAACTCCCCGTGTATCCTACCGGTACGGAAAAGACGATTACATCTACATCCGGCAAAAGCCGGCAGTGTACCGGAATATACACGAAACAAATGTCGTAACCGGTGAATTACAAAGCACACTACAGATCGGGAAAGGCACATTAGGCGCTGGTACAGAATGGCGTCATGAGTCTATCGGCAGTAGCAATCTGGGTAATCACTTCCGCGACAACATAGGTTTGTACGCAGAATACCGTTATGTTTTTTCTCCCAAATTGAATGCAAGCGCAGGACTTTACGCCAACTACAACAGCGATTATGACTGGCAGGTATTCCCCGGCGCAGATATCGGCTATCATTTTCTGCCTAATTGGAAGGTATTTGCATCCGGTAGTACAGGACAACGCCTGCCTACCTATACCGATCTATATTATGTCGGCCCGCAAAATATCGGTAACAACCAGCTCAAAAGTGAATTGGCCGGATACAGTGAAGCCGGTATCGGCTTTCATAAAAACTGGCTGATGGCACAGGGCAGTTATTTCTACCGTCACGTGTCTGAATTCATTGACTGGGTACGTGCAGACATTGCAGATCCCTGGCAGCCGCAAAACTTCCAGGCCATCAATACTTCCGGCTTCACCCTGCAAACCAATTATCAGCTCAATCAGCATCTCCGTTTGTCTGAAAAATACAGAATAGGGCTGAACCTGAATTATACCTATATCGATCAACAGGTAGAAGTAACTCCCGGCAGAATGTCGCAATACGCCATACAGGCATTGCGGCACCAGTTTACCGCACGTTTGAACAGTCTGCTGTTTAATCATGTAGAATTAAACCTGGCAAGCCGCTACATACAGCGCATCAGCGGAAACGATTATACCCTGCTTGATGTAAGAGCCGGATACCGCTGGAACGGGCTGCTGTTTTATGTGGATGTCAACAACCTGCTGGATATGCAGTATAAGGAAACCGGCGCCGTACCGCTGCCAGGCCGCTGGATGACATTCGGCATCCGCTTCCAGGGGAAACTGGGGATGTAAGCGTACAAAGGGAACATCCCCCTTCGCCCCCTTCAAAGGGGGATTTTGCGCCGTTGTGCTGTCTTGCGTCGGTGAGGGAATGATGTGATCGTCTCCCTTCGAGGGGGGAATGAGAGGGGTCTTGAGTGTGAATAACTTATAATACACGTCATTGCGAGCGGAGCGAAGCAATCTCAACAATATAATGAGATTGCTTCGCTCCGCTCGCAATGACGTTGTTATTCCTAAGGCAGCCTCTTTCTTGTTACCAGGAAACAACCTTTACTCCGTCCTGATCAGCACCTGCCGGTGATACCGGCCGGATACCGTTTTATACACCTGCAGGAAGTAAGTTCCCTGCGGCAACGCAGCAATATTGATCAGACGGACGCCTTCTGCTGCAAGCACCGCTCGTCCACTCATATCATACAACTTTACATCAACCGACGCATCTGTATCTATATATACAACATCAGATGCAGGATTAGGGTATACCCGTAATCCGGATGCAGGCAGATCAGGTACAGCAACATTATTTACCCTGTAATACTGTGTGCCGGTGCATATACCGTAACCAACAGTTACACTATACAAGGCATTATCCGTCACAACATAAATACTGTCCTCAGCGCCCGGGATCGCTACGCTGTCTTTAAACCACTGGTAAGATTCAAATGAACGTGAAACTCCAAGTATATGCTCATCCACAGTAATGCTCCATACAGGGAAATCCTGTTGTTCAATTTTAAAAGTATCTGTCCGCTCACAGGCAGCATGGTCATAGTAGGTAACATAGTACAACCCTTCCTGCGAAGCACTGATCACACTGTCGGTATTGCCGTCATTCCATAAATGGCCATTGCTATTATTGGGTGTGTGTAGTTTCAGATGCGTAAAACCAGGACACACCAGGGTATCAAGCGCTGTTTTCCATTGGGGGATATTATATTCCTGTATCCTGAACGTATCCACTCTCGCGCAGGAACCACGATCCAGATAAGAAACATAATAAATGTCGCCTTGCGTGATACGTATCGCACTATCAGCAGCGCCGGTACTCCATAGATGGTTTGAGCTGTGTTCCGGCGTGGAAAGCGTCAGTTCTGTAAGACCGTAACAAGCTACCGTATCCAGCACAACGGTCCGGCTCGATCCGGTATCGCGGTTTTTAATAATTACCGTCTGCGGCATCCCGATGATAAAACCTGTGCCTGACGTAAGTATAAGAGCAGAGTCCTTATAATTGGCCAACGCTCCTTTTTGGTTAGGATCTTCAATGCTGCACAATGCAAGATTACCGGCAACGTATCCCCCGTTCTTGCGGGGGAAATAGATCTTTCCATCAGGCGCCAAACGTACGTCACCAAGAAAAGAACAAGTCCCCATCGGAAACTTTGAATTACGGATAGAATCCTGATGAGGATTAGCCAGATCAAACTGATATATCTGGTTGGTGGTATTATTCGCCACATTGGAGGTAGCATACAACTTACTGTTATCCGGAGAAAAATCGGCAGCAAAATAACCCACCAGGCTATCCAATATACGGGCATTGGAAACAATACCCGTTTCGTAATCAAAATCATACAGCTCCAGACCGGCGCCGGAACTGGCATTAGGCTTGAACATGGCGTTCACCAGCATTTTGCCGTCAGGAGAACCCTTGAGCGATCCCTGCCTATAATGGAAACCGGAACCGGCGACTCTCGGGAAATTTCCTACATAAGAAACAACAGGACGAGGATCCAGGCCATCGCTGGTAATCCTGAAAGCCTTAAAGCTGTTGGTATCTCTCGTATACAGCAGCAGCCATTTATAGCAGGGACCGGCCACGATGGTCATCCGCTCGGTGAACATGGAATCCAGCACCTTGTGCTTCAACGGGAAAGTGGTATCCACATCGCCCCGCCCGTTGTTCAGATCCATCCGCACTTTGCTGCAATACAGCTTGCCGAAGTACGCTGCATTATCCCATGACGGGAGCGAGAATATGAAATATTGCCCCGGGCTGTCAGGGACCGGGCTGATCACAGACCCTTGCGCGGTACTGTAAGTCGGGTTCAGGGTAAGTCCAAGGATATTGGTTCCGTTAGGCATGATCACCGCAGTAGAATCCCATACCACCGTACCATTGGTATGGAATAAGAAGCGGCCGTTCTCATCAGCAATTGTTGCGCAGCCTTCCTGGCTGGCCGAATTCGGTCCACTGGCCGTACCGCCAACATTGGAATTAAACGCTACAGGGACAGGTCCGTTAAAATCTATTCCGGAGCGGATACCGAACACCCAGATCTTGTTTTCATTCCGGTCGTACTGGGCATGTACAACAGCGGACCAGCCGGTGATCAGCAGGATCAGCAGTAGTTTAATTGTTTTGGTAGCCATAAGCGAATTGTATTTGTTTAGATTGATTAAAAACAACCATTAGCTGCAGGCGAAGAAATAAAAGGCGGGAATGCAATTGAATGCAGGCACGTTGTGTCGTGCCGCCACCTTGCTTTTCCTCCGAAAGCATACAGCGAAAAATCCGTAAGGCAGGTCTTCTGGCTTTCCCTGTTTCATCCGCCTTCCCATGCCTGCCGGCACAGTGGCATCATTGAATGAAACAATGATATGTACAACATATCAGGATTACAGCTACGGGGATAGCGCCGGTCTTGCACCGGACTTCCCATTTAATCGGTACGCAAAAGATCACGTACCGAACCCTACAGCGGTGCAAAGGTAAGGCAATCCCCTTATTATTTTAATGATCCATCCAATTTGAAAATTTGAAAATGAGCCAATAATTGTAATTATTACATTAACAGGGGCATTTTCAAATTTTCTGAATAAAACGATGGTATCATTTTAGTATCTCATTCCCTATCCTCATTAAACCCGTCGTTTATGAATAAAACTATCTCGGCGCTCCTGCTCCCGGCATTACTGGCAACATCAGACGGTATTGCACAGCCGGCCTTTACGGCGCGCATTGTGAAAGACAATCTCTTCATACCCTGGGAGATCATTTACGGGCCGGATGATCATATCTGGTTTACCCAGAAAAATGGTTATATCTGCCGGACGGAGCCCGCTACCGGCCATACAGACACCCTTTACCATGAATCCGAAGTGGTGATCCGCGGAGAAGGCGGGATGCTGGGCATGGCCATACATCCCGGGTTCCCCGGCAGTCCCTATCTCTACGTTGCCTATAATTACCTGAAAAGCGGCAATTACACGGAGAAAATCGTCCGTTATACCTACAACGGGCAAACACTACAGGATCCGTTCATACTACTGGACGATATTGACGCCGCCAATAATCATAATGGTTGTCGTCTGCTGATCGTTGATGACAAGCTTTTTATTACTGCCGGCGATGCTGAAAATGCGGCTACCGCACAAAATATTCATACAATAAACGGAAAAATACTCCGCATACATCTTGACGGAAGCATCCCTGCCGACAACCCGCTTCCCGGCAGCCCGGTATGGGCCTGGGGTAGCCGGAATGCCCAGGGGCTCACATATGCCAACAATATATTGTACAGCTCGGAACACGGCCCCAACACGGACGACGAGCTGAATATCATACACAAGGGCAGAAATTACGGGTGGCCTGCGGTCAATGGATTCTGCAATATACCCGCAGAGCAGGCTTTCTGTGCAGATTCGAATGTAGTGGAGCCGCTGGCAGCATGGACGCCCACCCTGGCCGTCTCGGATATCGTATATTATGGGAACGACAAGCCAATGTTTCCCGGGCTGCACCATTCTGTGCTCATGACCACCCTGAAAGATGAAACTTTATACCAGCTCCGGTTAAATGCTGCCGGAGACGGAGTGGTCAGCACGATTCCCCTCGACGGGGTCAGCTTTGGCCGGCTGAGAGATATATGCCTTGCACCTGACGGGCGGATCTTCATCTCTACCAGCAACTCCCCCGCAAATGGGAACGGCGCCAAAACCGACCGGATCATAGAGCTGTATGATCCGAATTCCACTCATATTCCCCGGAGATCCGGGCAGGAGGCTATGCAGCTTTATCCCAATCCGGTGAAAGGCGGTATCATACACTTGTCAGTAAAGGGCAGCCCGCGTGGAACAGCACGGCAGTATGTGATCTCTGATGTACAGGGACGTACCCGTCAATCTGCGTTTGTAGCGCTGCCGGCCATGATCCCGGTAAATGATCTGCCTGCCGGTATATATTTTCTGCAGCTAAAAAATACAGATGGAAATGCCCTGACCCGGAAGTTTGTAAAATTAAGTTATGAGTTATGAATGATGAGTTGACATGAATAACATATAAACACATTCCACCCACTCATCATTCATAACTCATCATTCATCACATTCCGTCATGTCCGCTTCATAAGCAGCCGCATGCTATCGACAGTAATAAACCGGAACACAAATACCAATATGCCGCCTGCAAACACAAAACCGGACAACTGAAGCTCCCAGGCTACCGGCAGCAAGGATATACCCTTACCTGCCAGGAGGCAGACCAGGGGGAAAAAGGTATGTGCCGCGATCCACCTCCGGTCATAAGGCAGCGATAAACGCTGCCGGCTGTAAAATATATAACAAACGGCCAGTGACGACTGCGTGATAAACGCCACAATTGCAGCCCCCAACGCATGTTCACGGGGAATGAAGTACAGGTTACTCCCGATATTGATAACCACACCGGCCAGGGCAATCATATTCAGCAACTTCAGATTGCCGTTGGCCGTCAGCAGCGTAGAATAGACATACATGATGCAAAATGCCGGGAAAGCAGACATCAGCCAGGCCAGCACCTTGCCGTCATAAGCACCGGCGGCAGGGTATAGCACATGCATGATCTCCGTACCGTAAAGATGAGCGGCAATGGCAATGACCATGGAAAGAGGCAGCATAATATTCACCGCGATCCGTATTACAGATACGACTTGCTGCCGTTCTGCCAGCATACGCCCGAACATCGGCAATAACATACCGGCAAACATGAGTCCGAAAATATTCCCTACATCAAGCAGCCGGAATGCCGCCGCATAAATCCCTGCTTCTTCTTTGCCGGCAGCGCCGCCCAGACGTTCCAGCAGCAGCATATCTGATCGGGTATAAATCCCCATCATGAAGATCAGGGAAGCATATGGAAGGCTGTCTTTGATGATTTTCAGCACATCTTCATGGCGGAATGATAACCGCAGCCGGAATGATGCAATCCGCCTCATAACAATGAAGCCGGTAAACAGGGCAGCTCCGTAACATAGAACCTGTGCAGCGACAAACCATTCTATACGAAAGTGTTTCGCCGTCTGCGGATGCCAAAGCAGCAAACCACAAACCAGGATCATAAAAAAACGATCGGAAACAGACAGGATACCGTCCAGGCGAAAATGCTGCAAGGCTGCCACATTACTGCGTATGTACAGCAGCAGCATGTTGCAGGCCTGTATCAGGATCGTGCCCCCCAGCAGCGCCAGCTCCATACCCCGGAACCCGATCGCCCAGCCGGTAGCGCATACAATCAGCATATAGAGCACCGTCAGGATCAGCCGGGCAGACAGCATCACCGGAAACATCCGCCGCAGCCGCTGCGGCTCCTGCGAGATGATCCGGGAATTATAGCTGTTCAGCCCGAAGTCGAGGATGATCTGAAAAATAACACTCAGGTTGAACAGCGCCTGGTAAGTACCATATGCCTCATGACCGACCCTGTTTTGCACAGTACGGTCTATCATAAAGATCCATACCGGCTTGATCAGCAGGTTAACTGCCAGTATAAACAGAATATTTTTTACAAAAACACGTCGCATGAGCTAAGGGGGCAGCGGATCTTATACTAAACTCCGGAGGCCGGGGGATATATATTTTTAGTGAAAATCATAGATAAAGCTGTAAAATTATATTTTTGCGCCCGATTACTATGCGTATTGCCGTAAATACAAGGCTGCTGCTTAAAGGAAAGCTGGAAGGGATCGGTTGGTTTACCTTCCAGACGCTTGAGCGTATCGTACGTGATCATCCCGAGCACGAATTTATATTTTTCTTTGACCGGCCGTATGATCCGTCCTTTATTTTCGGGAAAAACGTTACACCGGTAGTAGTCCCCCCGCCGGCCAGGCATGCCATCCTGTTCAGCATCTGGTTTGATATCAGCATTCCGCTGATGCTGCGGAAATACAAAGCGGATGTATTTCTTTCCACAGACGGGCAGATGCCGCTGAACATAAGCATCCCCTCTTGCCTGGTGATCCATGACCTGGCGTTTGAGCATTACCCGGAACACCTGAAGTTCAGCCAGCGTGCCTACTGGCGGTATTTTTCACCCCGGTTTGCACGGAAAGCCACACGTATTGTAACGGTATCCGAATTTTCCCGGCAGGATATTGCCACACGTTATAAAATCCCGCTTGAGAAAATATCCGTAGCACACAACGGCGCCCATAAAGCCTACCAGCCGCTTGGCTATGAAGATCGGGAAGCCGTAAAAAAACAATATGCCGACGGATGTGAATATTTCGTTTTCGCCGGCGCCCTGCACCCTCGTAAAAATGTCGTCAACCTGCTGAAGGCTTTTGTCTCTTTCAAAAAACATCACAGGAGCAACATGAAGCTGGTAATTGTCGGGCGAATGGCCTGGAAGTTTGAAGAACTGGTCTCTCTCCGTGAGGAAATGCCGTTCAGGGACGATGTGAAATGGGTAGGGTATATGAATGTGGATGAGCTTTCGCGCGTCACAGGCGGCGCATATGCGATGGTTTATCCCTCCCTCTTCGAAGGCTTCGGCATCCCGATCCTTGAAGCATTGCAGTGTCATGTACCCGCTATCGTCAGCAATACATCCTCCATGCCCGAGGTAGCCGGCGAGGCAGCGCTGCTTACAGATCCGGAAGACCCGGAAGATATTGCCGCCAAGATGGGCATGATCTATAAAGACGAAGCATTAAGGGCCAGGCTGATAGCCGCAGCGCCGGCACAGGCGGCAAAATTCTCCTGGGATAAAGCTGCGGAGATCCTGTGGGAGAATATCCTCCGGTGCGCAGGAAACTGATATCATGGCGGCCTCCCTTCAAAAAAGCTGTCATTGCGGCCTCCGAGCCGCAATCGCCTGCGGGATACCACAACTTTTAAGCATGGCGACATACGATCCCGGGGCAAGCCCGGGATGACAACGTGATGATACATAACATGATTATTCCATCATGCCTTTTAAATCCGCTACCCCCTGCGGCTTCCCGATAATTTTCTTTTGCCCGTCGAGCAGGAACATTGCCGGCGTACCCATAACACCGTAATCCTTCGCGATCACATCATTCCATCCTTTACCGCTGCAATGATTCAGCCAGGGGAAACGTGCTTCTCTTACGGCCGCTTCCCATGCAGCCACATCCGTATCTACGCTTACTGCTATTATCTCCAGCTTGTCGCGGCTGATATTATTGTATAACGCCACAAGCTCCGGCAGCGTTTCTTTACAATGCGCGCACCAGGAAGCCCAAAAAACAATTAAAGTATTTTTTGCCCTGATATCTTCCAACGAACGTGCACTATTACCGGCATCAAAACGGAAAGAAGGAGCCTGTTTGCCGGGAAACAGTTTCTTGTACGTGATAATACGACTAATACCCGCATCACCGCCGCTTTCATCCGTGCAGGTATTGTGCTGCAGCAGCTCATCCGGCACCTGGGCCGCCACCTCGTCTATCATATCGTCCATACCCATATAATTAAACCGCTGAAACAAATAACCACTCACATAAGTGGCCGCGTTCAGTTGCAACACCGGATCATGGTGGGTAAAAGCGCTGTTGAGGCAATGCTGCATGATGATCTTAATGGCCGGCCGGACAGCCGTAGCGGCGGCAGCGGCATTATCAAATCTTTCGGGAAATCCGTACAGTCCGAAGTACTGGTTGATCTTATCCCGGAGCAGATGAGAACGCTGCAGCAGCGGATCTGCAAAATTGACGCTGTCGAGGAAATGCGCTTTCAACCAGGCGGTACGTGCCGCTTCGCGGTACTGTTTGCCGGGCAATGCAAAGTAATATTGCCGCACAATATGCTCGGTAGCCGTACCTTTATATTTCCGGGCAATGGTCTGCCGGTATTGTTCCATTTCTTTTTGTATAGCCAGGTATTCTTCCTGCACCTGCTTATAAAAACGACCGCTGCTGTCGGGATATATATCCAGCAGCTGGCTGCAGATGGAGAATTTTGTCGTCAGGCGTGCAGCCTCTTCGCCGGCCTGAAAAGCACTGCTGTTGGTTTTATCTTCCCAGCGGGCAGCCTGCTGCGGATGCTCTTTGGTCGTATAAAACCGGACCGGGAGACCTTCACCCATCCAGATATACATGGCCGGCGCTGTGGCGTCGTTTGAAAAGCTGAGACCATATAAACCGGCATGCCCAGGCTGGTTCATAGTGAAGCTGCCGGCAGCGTCTGTATGCAGGCTGTCATACTTTCTGTATTCATAGCTGGCAGTATTGTATTGCCACAGATATACCATTTGCTTAAAATGTCCGTGAATGGTTCCCTGTAAAAGCTGTGACGCTGCTCCTGAAGAAAAGAAAGATAAACACAAGAGTAACATCAGCCGGACAGCCTTCCGAAGCATACCGGAGCACATTTTTATGCATGATTCCATCAAAGCAAACTTACTGAAAATACAGCTTATTTTACCGGATGAATACTTAGCGTAACAGCGTAAGATTTCCTTTCTGCAGGACCGGTTTTCCTCCGATGATGTATTCCAGCATATAGACATACACCCCCACCGATGCTTCAACACCTTTATACTGTCCGTCCCAACCCGCATACTTGTCTGTAGTATAAAAAACCTGCTCTCCCCAACGATTGAACACACTTAGGTTAAAGTTTTCCAGACGACCCACATTACCCAGCACACGGAATACATCATTCAAACCATCGCCATCCGGTGTAAACGCATTCGGAAGCCAGATGTCGCAGAAGATCTGTTTTACTGAGATCGTATCACTGTCCGTGCCGCATTTGTTGATACCTGTAGCTATATATGTGCCACCGTAACGCACCGTCACTGCCTGACTCACATTACCATCCGACCACAACACAGAATCACTATGCGTAGTGAATGCCTGCAATACCAGCGGCTGCTCTTCACACACAGTCGTATCCCCAGGCAATAACACAAACGGTAGCGGATGATAAGTAAAAGTAATTGTGTCACTGCCAACACAGCCATAACCGGAGCGTACGCTTACCCAGTATGTACCTGCGCTCCGTACCTCAAGAGATGATGTAGTGTCACCTGTACTCCATTGATAGCTGCTGTTTGCTTCAGCAGCATCCAGCACGATCACCTGTTCCGGACAGATGTCATCATCCGGACCAAGATCCGGAGCGGGTAATGGCATTACGGTGATCTCAACCGTGTCGCTTACACGGCATCCTGCAACATCTGCCGTTAACCAGTAAGTGCCACTCTCAGACACCGTGATAACGGATTCTGTACTGCCGGTATTCCACAAATAGGTAGCCCCGGCGATCACATCACCGATGCTTACGGGTTGCCCTTCACAGATAAAACTGTCATTACCGATATGAATACCCTGCGTCGGAATCACATCCACATGGATCGTATCGCTGCCTTTACAATCGCCAAGCGTTACCTCAAGCCAGTACCTGTCCGTGCGTGTCACGTCTATGGATGGCGTCGTCAGGCCCGTACTCCACAGGTATTGCGTACCCGCAGGTTGCGGCGAAGACAATGTCAGCGGAATATCGCGGTCGCAGATACCCGTATCATTACCAAGATCAACAGCCAGCGCAGCATCCAGCATCACATCTATGCTGTCTATTCCTTTACAACCGCCATCCGTAACCTCCAGCCAGTATATTCCTGATGTATATACCATCTGTGAGGAAGCCGTACTCCCGTTGTGCCACAGATACGACGGCGATGTATAATTAAACGCTGACGACAGCATAATACTATCAGCACATAAAGCGGTGTCAGCACCGAGATCAACTACTGGCAGATCGCGTACAGACACCACTACACTATCAGAATCACTACCGCAACCGGCAACATTCACCGTAAGTATATATGTACCTGAAGCGGCCGTAGTTGCACCTGCTAAAACCGGGTTTTGCAGACCACTGGAAAAACTATTGGGGCCAATCCAGCTATATGTAGCAGCACCGTCTACCGTATCAGCAAACAGAAAGATATCATCACCATCACATACAGATCCCGAACCAGCTCTTGCCTGTGCCGTAGCTGTATTAAAATTGCTAAAGTATCCGTAACTGGTCCCTGCAATATCCCGACCCTCCAATACACCCAAATGAAACAGCGAGGAAGAATTGGACACTGATATCACACTCCCCTGAGGATACGATGACAATGGCAGTGATATCTGTGCTGTCATCCACTGTCCACCTGTTCCGGGTACAGTCGCAAATTGTGATGCGGTGAGTACGGTCGCACTGCCATTAACGATAAAATCTCCCTGCCCGCCGTTGCGCACTAATATGTTCATATATAGTCCCATATTGGATGAACGGCTATACGAAACACTGCGGCTTCCCGTACAACTGATCTGTGGCAGCAATCCACCTCCGGTTTCACAGGCAATACCGCTTACATGCCATACATAAACGGGGTGAGAAGTCTGTATATAGATCGTTGCTGCCGCATTAAGCGGCAACTGGTATGTATCTCCTGCATTTATCGTGGTAACGGGAGTGCCTCCATTCTGGGAAATCGTGGTTCCGTTTTGTGTGGCAGTAATAAATACCTGATCTCCAATACCATTTAAAAATCCATTCAACACAATGTATTCTGTACCCAGTAAATCAATCGGCACAATCTGATCACCTACCAAATCCGCACAACCACCACTTCCACCAAAAACAGCGCCTCCAAATAATAAATCATCCTTTACCGTAACCGCTACCGGCTTGTCTGCCATAACAAGGGAACCCTGCAAATGAGATGCTGCAGCCTGGCTTGTTGCTGTTGCAGAATATGTTTGTCCTTCATTAAGGATAATAGTAAAAGGAATGCCCCCCGGATGACCCGTAATATTATTTGACGGCGTTATTGTAACAGCTGTATTGTTTTCTGTTGCCACAATGTCAAAAGATGAATAAGGGACCGGTGTATAACCGACTGCATTATAAGTGATATTTTGCGACGGTATACGGAATGAATTTCCCAGGGCATTTTTTCCTTTCAGGATAAAAGCTTCCGCATTGGCATAAGCATAGTATGAGTTGCCGCCACCGCTCACCACTTCATAATAAGCCGTAACAGGAGCATTGGATACAATTTTCAACCCGTAATTCAGCACTGTATTGGCAGGCTTGTTTTCAATAAAATCAATCCAGGTGGTAAGATCCACATTTTGTGTGCTATTTGCCGGTATTGTTATAGTTTGAAGTGGCATCCCGCCACCGGCCGGCTGGCTGATAGTAACAGTTGTAGCCTGTGTATAGGTAGTAATATGCAATAAAATAGGACGGTCCAGATTATACGGCAGCGTATTCGATACTTCGGGAGCAGCAAACCAAAATAAGGTATCTGTCTGTGCAGATGTCTGCTTATGAACACACATTCCCAGACTGATCAAAAAGGATAGGGTTAATACATTTTTCATCGTCACGCATTTAGTTTACAGTAATAATGCTGCATTTAGTCTGCACCACTTGAAAGAGTCTGAAAGTCCATCATCTCACAAACCTGCCACTCGCGTCATTCCGACTTGTCATAAGGCCAGTTTAATCCTATTGGAGATGACGTGGCGCATGAATCTGTCTACTGTGTCATCCTGAATACAACGCAGCGGAATGAAGGATCCCACGTGATGCGGGCACCCATTTCGTGGGATCCTTCGCTCCACTTTGTTTCGGTATCATTCGGATACACCTATACCGGACACACTCTTTAATGTTTCACACACCGTACGGGCCATCCCCAGGCACGGGCAGAATTGGGATTCTGATGGCTTGTGTTTATTACATTACCCGAACTCCATTGTAAAATATAAGCCAACGCGCCACTTACATCAGCTGCACGCAAGCCTCCGGCCCCGCCATCTACTGTGCCGGTGTTATATGCCCGGTATCCGCTTTGGGGAGCTTTTAAAACGCTTGTCCAGGGATTTTGTCCGGTTAATGCCGTATTTATTTCCGTAATGGTCGGCACCCTCCAGCCTGAAGGACAAGGATTATTGTCTCCTCCGGAAGACGTATTTCCCCATAAAGTGCCATTTTGTGGGGTAAGCCAGTCATATGGACTGGTGTTATTAGTAATAAACTTTCCTGTTGCAGCAGGTAAATTGGCTACTGTAAGCGGCCCTGCAGCATTTTGACTGTTACGACACTGATGTCCGTCACCTGTGCGCCCCCACTGATACAAATCTCCCAGTCCGGAAGCATCAGTTTCAGATGTCGGTACCCTGCTTGCACCCAGATTTCTGTCAAACCAGAGCTTCCCTCCTGTCGCAGTAATCACCATATACTCAAACCCGCCCCAGCAGATCTTATCGCCAGCCACTGCCGTAGCTGGATTTACACCACCGGTACAGCCGGGAGCTGTTCCGCAAGCTACCGGTACATTCCCCTGGAAGGCATCTACCGTTATGGGAATGTTACAGGCTGCCCCGGCCAGCACTACCGGGATATTGATATTACCCGCGCTGGCAGGTGTACCTGAAGCTGTCAGCGTAATGCTGCCGCTGCCTGCTGTGATCGCCGTAACCCCGCCGCCGGAAGCCGTTAACGTAATCCCGTTCACCGTGCCGCTGACAAAAGCGCCATGTGTCTGGCCGGTATTATTGGTATAGTTCAACTGAATGGTAGCCGTAGTAGCTGTCTGCGCCGCAATCGTTCCGGTAATGACCGGTGTACTGCAGTTGGTAAACGCAAGTGCACCACCACCACTACTGCAGAAGTTGTGCCAGCCGCCATTACCGGCGCCTTTATATACCTGCAGGCAATGATCAGTCGTATTGTAAATAGTCAGTCCCGTGGCAGGGTTGCTGATCGCATTACGTTGTGTAGTAGTGAGCCTGGGCAGGAGCAGGCCCTGGTTGGCGCTCTGCAGCTCCAACACTGCACTGGCATCGCCGGGGCCGGCAGTTCCCCCGATCTTGGTTTGGGCATGTACTGCCTGCACCGTCAGAATAAATGCAAGACTCAGTAAAACAGGCCTTAAATGATTGTAATGATAAAGAAACATAGGATGAACGATTATAAAGGTGAAACGATAAATGGATAGCCGGGAACAGGAATAAGAAAATAAGCCGGCGATGTCCGTTGTCCGCTCCGTGAAGCATCCTTCCATACTATGGTACACCTATGGAAAATAACGTCAGGAACAGCATCGGGACAAACGCCGGCAGTTATGTGCAGTGCAGCAGGAGCTATACTCCCGGTACGTCTGGATTCAGTAAAAACAAAAGAAAGGGTATGACCGCCGATAGCAACAGAGGCCTTACAAATATGATCTGCTATGGTAGAAGTAATAACAGAAAAAACAACGTCTGCGGCCGCATGACATATATTATTTACCCAAATAGGGGGGGGGGGGGGGGGGGGGGGGTTT
>JBBCJI010000014.1:0-9190 GCA_037190845.1 Flavipsychrobacter sp.
TAAGCCCTCCATGGCCGATGGTACTGCACCAAAATGCGGGAGAGTAGGTAGCTGCCATAATTATTGTAAAGGCGCTGTGATCAGATGAACACAGCGCCTTTTTTATTATCTAATACCATTTACTATCCATCCTCAAACCGCATTATTCCGGCGTGGTTATTCCACAAGCCCCATGCCCAGTGCCTTGTTTGTAAGTTCTGCCATGTTTTTTACATCCAGCTTGAGGAAAATGCGTTTCCGGTAGGTCTTAACGGTATTGATACTCAGAAAGAGTGTGGATACGATCTCCTGATTGGTATGCCCTTTTATGATCATACGCAGAATTTCTTTTTCCCGCAACGTGAGCCGCATTTTAGTGATCAGGGAATTGCGGGGTTGAAGAACTGCCCCCAGTTTTTCCTGTAATGACGGTTCGATAAATGTATCTCCGTTATATACTGTATCTATTGCGTTGATGATGGTTGCTTCGTCTGCGGTCTTAAGGAGATACCCTTTTACACCGAGGCGTACCATATTTTGTGTATATACTATGCTGTTAAAATTGGTTAGAATGATAATGCTCAGATCAGGATAATTCTTTTTCAAAATGGGAACAAGCTCATCTCCGTTCAGGCCCGGTAACTGAATGTCAAGCAGCAGGATGTCCGGAATATCTGTTTTCAGACCGGTCAGTAATGCTTCTCCACTGGTGTAGGTACCGATAAGTGTAATGTGTGTGTAATTGGACAACATGTCTCTGATACCTCCGATAATCATGGGATGATCATCTGTAATGGCTATGCGTATGCTCATAAGGAAGTCGCTTTTAGTTGGTGCAGCTCAAATCTGATAACGATACTGGTACCGATATCCGGAGAAGAATGTATGGAGATATCTCCCTGTAATAATTTTACCCGTTGACGTATATTATCCAGTCCCATCCCGTTACTGACATACTCAGGGTCAAATCCGGTTCCGTTATCTTCTACGGTAATGTGCAGATCTTTATCCTGTCGGATGATTTCAACTATAGCTTCTGTTGCCTGGGCATGACGTACGATATTCTGGACAATTTCCTGGATAATCCTGAAAAGGATGAGGGCCAATCTTTCATTGTTTAATTCCGGGATGCCATCTTCAATCTGGACGAGAATATTCAGTCTTTCGTTGGAAAACTGTTCACAATACAGATTGACTGCTTCAGGAAAGCTATTGTGTGAAAGAATATCCGGTATCAGGTTGTGGGCAGTATTCCTGATCTCTCCGGATGTCTCTGCCATCATTCTCATGATCTTCTCTATCTCGTTTCTTCCTTCAAAACCACCATAGCGGCGCAGTGTTGCAGCAAAGTACATATTAATGGCTGCCAGCCGGCTGCCAATGCCATCGTGCAGATCCTGTCCGATACGTGTCCGTTCCTGCTCCTCGCGGTCTATTACAGCTTTCAGCAGATGGATTTTCTGTTTTTGCCTTGATGCACGGTAAAAGCTGAAGCCGAGCATGCCTGCCAGTAATGCGCCGCCTGTTATGCTGTATAACAGAATGTTTTTTCGCTTGAGATAATTTTGCTGCTCGCTGATCACAAGTTGCCGGCGTACCAGTTCCATATCTTTTTCTGCAGTGCGGTAGCGGATCTCCAACTGACTGACCGCTTCTCTTTTCTGTTTGTTAAGTAGGCTGTCATTAAGCAGATAGGCCTGTTGCTGATGCTGGTATACCTTGTAGAAGTCTCTCTGATCCGCATAAAGTACGGCAGCAAGTTTGTGATAATGGAGCAGGTACTCAGTAACACGGGCTTCAGTTGCCAGAAGAAAGGTTTGATGCAGCCAGTGAAATGCGTTTGAATAATCACCGCTGGCATAATAACACTTGCCAATCGTATATAAAATCCCTGATTTATAGTAGGGATTAAGGAAATAATCACTTTCAAGTACAGACTTCAGATACGGGATGGCTTTATGCGGAGCTCCTTCTGCAATGAAGATTTCAGCCAGGGTTTGCAACGCTGTATATTCCACACGCGATGGTTTATTATCGAGCGCTAATTGGTAAGCTTCTTCTGCGAGTTTACGTGCCTGCGCCAGTTCCCCCCGTTGCAGATATGCCTTAGCCATGGAATTCAACAGGTGTGCCTGGCGCTCCTGCAGCACTATTTGTTTGGAGTGTCTGAGTCCTTTATTCAGATAAAACAGTGCCCGGTCGGTTTCATGTGTATAGAGAAGCGTAGCGCCTATATTGTTGTATATACGGGTGAGTATATCTGCTATATCAGCCTTGTTAACGGTATCCCCTTCTGCAATCCGGACACCCTCGAACATATAGTTAAGCGCTTCCCTGTACTTTCCCTGATACAGATAAACTTCCCCCAGATTGTTTAATGTTCGTGCGCTCAGCCAATTCCGTTTAGAAGAACGCATGCCAAGTTGCAAGGCTTTCTGCAGCCATTCTTCCGCCTGTTTGTAGTTGCCCAGCTCATTATAATAAACACCTATGCTATAGGTGGTGTGCTGCATAATGGACAGATAGTTGAGCTGGCGGGCCCGTTTGTAAGTTTGAAATGCACGTCGTATACCGGTTTCAGGATCGGCTCTGTGATCTTCTCTGCATTGTTGCCACAACGTGATAATTTCATTATGCCATTGATGGCATAATGAGTCATAGTACCGAATGATATCACCCCGTGTCGGATGTATTGCTGCAATAACAACAATGAAAGCCAGCAGTGATTTTTTAATAGTACCAGACATGTAATGATTACTCACCTTGTGCATACAATAATACAAGGTTTTGATGGCCTATGAGCAGACGGTTCGTAAAATCACTCTATGGGGTGACAAGACGGATATGTGGCCAGCCTACCTTTGAAATTCATATTTCAATCTGTTATTCCTGATGAAGAAAAATTACCTGTTAAGTATAATACTGCTTGGTGCTACCCTGTCAGAAGCGCAGGTAGCAGACACGTCTGCAGCATGGGCATATATGGGGGGCTCAACAACGGTAGGAGCCAATACATCTGTGGGGGCCTTGGGTAGTGGATTTGCACCGGCAAACCGCCCCCGGAACCGGTATTATGCGCATACCTGGATGGATAAAAATAACCGTATATGGCTGTTTGGCGGGTCTGGTGGCACGAATGCAGCTATTGCCCTGAATGATATGTGGGTATTTGATCCTTCACAGGGATCAGACGGAGCCTGGAAATGGGTGAGTGGTGTCGGAGAGAACGGAAAGCATACGGGGACAATGGGAGGTACGCCGGCAGCGGGTAATACTCCTTCTGCCCGTCATCAGGGCGCTTTCTGGAAAGACAAGGACGGGAAATTTTGGGTTTTCGGAGGACAGCAGATTTATCAGAATAGCTACACGAGTGCAACCTATGGAAATGACCTGTGGAAATTTGATCCTATGACGGAGGAGTGGAGCTGGATCAGTGGAGATTTACCTACTGCTGCCGGTGCAAGCGGTACACGGCAGGGCAGTTACCCCGTTCAGTTGGGTGATGCCGGAATGCCGCGTGGCAGGGGTTGGCCGGCAACGACTGTTGATCTTACAGGGAACCTGTGGATGTTTGGCGGTACTACAAATGGTGCTGGTAGCGGTTTCCTTGGGGATATCTGGAAATATGACATAGCCGCAGAAAGGTGGTTGCTGATATGGGGAGATGCAACACCCGATGCCCCGGTTAATTACAACGGCCAGTCGGCGCCGGGTACTCCGGGTGGCAGTCCTGGCGCACGTCATGCGATGGCTTTCTGGAGCGATGCGCAGGGGAACATCTGGATTTATGGAGGTCATAATGCCGGTTTTTTCTATTCGGATTTGTGGAAGTTTGACATAACTACGTTGCAATGGACCTGGATGTCCGGATCCGCTCAACCTTCTGCTATGCCACCGCAGAATAACAATAATGGAAATGGCATATGGCGTGTACGGGGCGTACCCTCAGCCGACAGGTATCCGGGAAAGCGATACGGTATGGCTTCGTTTCAGGACAAATGGGGGCGTTTCTGGCTGCACGGAGGTCGTGCGGCATCCGGCACGGGAAACAATTGCAAGAATGACCTGTGGATGTTCGATCCGCAAACCCTGCAATGGACCTGGATGGAAGGAGACAGCACAAATGATGAACGCAGTGTGTTGGGGGCGGTAGGTGTGCAGGATCCGTCTTACATACCCAGTGGCCGGATCTCCGCAAGTATGGGAGCGGTGGATACCGCATTCAACTTCTGGTTATTTGGGGGTAATGGCCGCGGTACGATCACCAATACTGCCGCCAGGAACTTCATCGGAGATCTCTGGAAATTCTTCCCGACAGCGCCGCCGGCATGTACCCTTACTGCTGCCGTTACCACCGCAGGGCCACTTGCTTTTTGTGCGGGAGATAGTGTGCTGCTTAAGGCTAATCAGGTTGCGGGTGCTTCTTATGAATGGAAACAGGGGAGTAACGTACTGCCGGTTACTGCCGATTCTCTTTGGGTGAAAAACAGCGGGGTATATCAGGTCACATTGACTGATCAGGTATGCAGTGTGCCGTCATCATCTGTGAGTATAACGGTTCATGCGCTCCCTTCTGTATCACTTATGCCGAATACGGCACAGGCAATCTGTCCCGGAGATAGTATGCTATTGAAGGCTGCTCCTTCCGGTATGTCGTATGAATGGTCGCGTGACGGAAATGCAATGCCCGGTAGTGCAGATTCAGTGTATGTGCGAATGGCCGGTGCGTATAGTGTGAAAGTAACTAACACTGCTACCGGTTGCTCCGATACATCGTCAGGCCGCGTACATGTCAGTATGCATAGTGCGCCTGTTGTGACATTGAATGTGTCGGGTACTGCAGGTATCTGTGCGGGAGATTCACTGGAGATCCGGGTTACGTCTGCAACATCAGGGTATAGCTTTCAATGGTATCACGATGGCGTTTCTGTTACAAATATTGCAGATCGTATCCATGCGCATCAGCCGGGGTACTATAATGTGCTTGTCACAGAGCCTGTCAATGGTTGTCGCGATACAGCGGCACAGCCGGTACAACTCACCGTACATGTGCGTCCGACAGTTTCATTGGCGCCTTCCGGCAATACAGAGATATGCCAGGGAGATCAGATTATACTGACTGCTTCCGGTACGGCGGGTGTACAGTATCAGTGGAAGAATGGTGGTGTTGCATTTGGTGGGGTAACCAGCCACGAAACAGTTTCTGTATCCGGTCAGTATTATGTGGTAGTTACAGATGCAAATCAGTGCCGTGACAGTTCTGTTGTTGCAGCAGTAACGGTACGGAATAAGCCTGTATTCTCGCTTGATCCATGGTCGGATACGGCTTTCTGTGACGGTGGTAAAATATTGTGCACTGTACGTACCAATGACGTCGGTTTGAGTTATCAGTGGGTGAAGGATGGTGTACTCATACCATCAGCTACATTGGATTACTACGAGATCAGTACATCGGGTATTTATGAAGTAAGTGTGACGTGGTCGGCTGTATCCGGATGTGGAGATACTTCATCTGCTATTGAGGTGATCGTATTCCCGGAACCTCAGCCGGACATTCAGTATGATGGTAGCGTGTTGTCGGCAGATGCCGGATATGCATCTTATCAATGGTATCAGGGAGCACAGGTTATTGACGCCGGGCGGCAGCGAAATTATAAACCGGCAGAAAATGGTGCGTACAGTGTAGTTGTTACTGACTCCAATGGATGTGAAGGTGTTTCCAGAATCTATAATGTAAACAACGTATCGTCCGGTGTCATGCTTGCATCGTCATGGAGACCGGCAGGTATTTATCCAAACCCGGTATATGGTGGTACTGTTTTCTTCAGATACGAAACACCAGTGCATTACATTCTTTACAGTCTGGAGGGAAAGATATTGCAGAAAGAGGATCGTGTACTACAGGCGGATGTCTCTGCTTTGCCGGACGGAATGTATCTCCTGCGTATAGAAAGTAATACAGGTGAATTATTGATGATTGAGCAACTCATCAGACAGGCAAAATAATGTGTAGTATATAAACCCTAATCATTTCCTGAATCATGTTTAATAAAGTGAATTTTTTGAGGATTTTCATGTTGCTGTGTGTCGGAATGCAGGTCCACGGGCAAGTGCCGATTATTCAGTGGCAGCGTACGATAGGAGGAACCGGGGATGACCGGCTGATCATGGCGCGTCAGACGCCCGATCGCGGATATATACTGATCGGGACTTCCGAATCGGGTATCTCCGGAGAAAAAACAGAAGCCGGTCGCGGACTGGCAGACGTTTGGATTGTAAAGATGGACGAATTGGGAAATGTGCTCTGGCAGAAAACTTATGGTGGCGCACATAATGATTTTGCGCCCACTGTTATTATGACACGGGATGGAGGGTATGCCGTGCTGAGTTATTCCCAGTCTAATAATACGGGTGATAAAACGAGTACAAACCGTGGAACAACAGGCAGTGCCCAGACGGGGAATGATATCTGGTTGCTGAAGCTTGATGCCAGCGGGGCTTTGCAATGGCAGCAAACCTATGGATCCAACCAGGCAGATGCCGCATTTACATTGATACAGTTGCCGGATGATGGATATGTAATGGGTGGGTATACGGCTGGTTCGGGAGGCGAAAGGACCACACCGTCGTATGGATATAACGATCACTGGATGATCCGGACCGATGCGAATGGAAATATTCTTTGGCAAAGATCAAACGGAGGTAGTTTTCATGATGCGATCTACGGAATGATTGCTGTGCGCGGCGGATATGTTGCCGGTGGTTATTCCTGTTCGGGGCCGGGTGGAACAAAGACGACTCCCTTTCTTGGTGCAGGTGGCGCAAATAATAATACTGCTAACCGGGATAACTGGGTCATCCGGACGGATACCGCGGGCAACATCCTCTGGCAGCAGGAAATTGCCGGACAGAGCGGATTTGAATTTCAGGTAGGTAACCGTGCTGCCCATCGCAGTGCAGTGTATGGGATCACAATGAACCAGGCAGGTGAATATGTGATCGGAAATACATCTTCTTCCGGAGCGAACGGAAACAAGACAACCACGAACAGAGGGACTATGGATTTCTGGGTTGTAGGTCTCGATTCAAATAATGGGAACATTCTTTGGCAACACTCGTTTGGAGGAAGCCTTGATGATGAACTCGGCGCTGTGTTCCAGACAGATGATGGAGGATATTTCATGGCCGGATTGTCCAATTCCGGAATTAGTGGAGAGAAAACGGAAAATTCCCGGGGCGGTGCGGATTACTGGGTGATCAAAACAGATCCTTCCTGGGCGATACAGTGGCAGATGACGATAGGAGGAAGCAGTGGCGATACGCTGTGTAATGCAATTCCTACTGTGGATGGGGGCTTCTTATTGTCCGGATGGTCCAACTCACCAGTATCCGGGGAAAAAACTGAAGCAGGCCGTGGCGGGGTAGACTGGTGGGTGGTAAAACTGGGCCCGTGTGATACAACACCTATCCGTGTTGCCGAGCGTATTTGCTTTGGTGCGGATTATACATTGCCCGGTGGCCGCGTTGTCAGCCTGGATGGCATCTACCAAGATACGCTGCGGAACCACTGGAATACATGCGATAGCGTGGTCATCACAACGTTGACGTATTACAATGACACGATTCACCGTATGAACGGCAATCTGCTCGGGATGGATACAGCTGTTTGTGTCGGACAAACGGTACGTCTGGATGCAGGTTATCCTGGGGCAGCTTATTCATGGAGTACCGGGGCAAATACTGCCGGTATTGATGTGACGGCCACAGATGAATATTCTGTGGAAATTGAAAGTATAAACGGCTGCATCGCCAGGGATACAATACTGGTTACGGTATATCCAGTACCGGATGTAAGCCTGGGGCGGGATACCGGTGTTTGCGACCGGGATTTGCCGTTTGTCCTTGGTGTGGAGCCCGGTCCGGGAGAAAACTATCGTTGGAGTAACGGTTTGACGACGTCGTCAATCAGCATCTCTACAAGTGGTTTATATTGGCTGGAAGTTGAGCGCTACGACTGTATTGGCCGTGATAGTATTTATGTTGAGGTGGTCCGTACGCCTGTTTTTTCCATAGGAGAAGACAGTACGATCTGCGAGCAGTTCCCTTTACGTATTGGTACGGAGGTAGCAGATGCGGCTTATGTGTGGAATACGGGCGACACAGATACTTACATCCATGTAAACACAACGGGAGATTACGTACTTGAAGTGAATCTCCGTGGTTGTATTGTTCGTGATATGGTTGCGATCATAGCAATGCCAGTGCCTGATATTGATCTCGGGGATGACAAGGATATTTGTCCTGATGAGACAATCGTACTGGATGGCACATATCAGCCCGGTAGCCGTTATCGGTGGAACACCGGGGATTCATCTGCTACTTACGCAGCTACGGCAGCGGGAACCTATCGTGTTGACGTAATATCTGTGTATGGATGCAGGGGTGAAGATGAGGTTGTTCTTTCGTTTTATCCGAAGCCGGTGGTGTCGCTTGGGAGCGATACGGCAGTTTGTGAGGAAACACCTCTTCGTCTTTCTGTCTGGGGCATTAATTCGGATTCGATCCGTTGGTCGGACGGAAGTTTTGGATCTACATTAGATGTCCGGTATGGCGGGGAGTATATAGCGACCGGTATAAATAAATGCGGGGAAGGATCGGATACGATCCTTGTAAAACAGTTGTTCTGTGATATATGGCTTCCCAATGCTTTTACACCAAATGCGGATGGCGTAAATGATGTTTTTCGAATTCTTGGAAACACGGGCAGGCTTGAAGGGACACGCCTGAGCGTATACAACCGCTGGGGAGAACAGGTGTACATAACGCAGGATAAATACCGTGGCTGGGATGGTTATCATAAGGGAATGCCGGCGCAAACAGGCACATACGTGTTTTTGTTGGAGTACAATCTGGACGGTAAGTCGTATAAGCAAACGGGTAATTTCCATTTGTTGCGATAATGATTTCGACGGACTCCACCTCGACAGGCTCAGCCATCGGCATTTAAGGACGGTGACTGAGCTTGCAGAAACCGAATTATAATACAGCCTCTTTTTAATACGACTAAGAGCCTGTTTAAAATTTAGTCAGATCATGATTTGTACGAGTGGAAACATCCCCCTTCCCCCTTCGAAGGGGGAATTTGCACCGTTCTTTTGTCATAGCACTACTGAAGAATGGACTGATCGTCTCCCTTTGCGCGCCGAAGCCA
>JBBCJI010000015.1:0-3251 GCA_037190845.1 Flavipsychrobacter sp.
TGTGTAGACAACCCGTTACTCCACACATAATGCGTACCCGGAGGAACCGGAGCTGACGAACGAAGTCTGAGCGGCAAGGCGCTCACACAGATACTGGTATCATTACCCAGATCCGCAATAGGCTGAGGATGGACTATTACCCCAACAGGATCCGACGTAACGGGACAATAACCATCCGGAGTTGTAACGGTAACAGTATGATCACCCATTGTCTTTGCATAGTAATGCTGTGTATTCACACCCGTACTATTACCATTATGCATCCATTGATAAAGAACCGGTATATTTACTTGTGCAGTAAGACGCAAACTATCGCCATCACACAGGTCATGCGAACCCGCAGGAGACACCGAAACAACAGGTGTCTGGCGCACACGGATCAGTGTATCCGAGTAGGCACTTGTACCATAAGTATTCACGGCACGAACGCGCAGGGTTCCATCTGTAGCCGATTGCGTAAAGATCAGCTCATTCCTTGGCACGGTAGTAACTGCACTATACGATACTCCGGAGCCTGTATATACCCACTCCCATGATGTGATACCGGGAATAGAATCAATTTCATACACAATCGTATCCACTTTACATACATCTGCAGGTGCTACCGTATAAACAGGAGGCTGCGGCGTACCGATGACTGTGATCGTACGGCAAAACTGAGCACTGCCGTAACCATCCATATTTACCGTCAATGCAATATCATAAGTACCCGGGCTTGCAAACGTATGTGTAAACCCATTATCAGGAGGATATTTATGAACCGGAGCCGAACCGAAATTAAACATCAGGTTGGTGATGTAAAACTTCCGGTGGGAATGTCCGGAGGTAAGCGCATACAAACTGTCATTATATACAAACGTATGGAAACCGCTGGGGTCCCAGGGGCCCTGCGGACCTGTATTCGGCCAGCCATTAACACCTCTTACCCCTACGTTGCCGGTAATCGTCGGAACAGATTCCAGATCACCATTGAAATCCAGGCGCTGAATACTTCCCTGAGAATGCTGTGCGTATCCGTAGAATTCACGGCCACACAATCCCGGAATGATCCGTAGGGCCCAGTAGTGAGATCCCATATTCAATGCCCCAAGACCCACAAGGCGCGAGGGAGCAGATGACAGATCTACCCCAAAATCATGACGCCAGAGCTTGTTACCCCCACTCCCTCCGGCATCGGTAGTAGACGTAAATAAATACCAGTTACCATTCTGATGAGCAAGCTCAATAGCAGATGAACGGGAAGCACGGGAACCCACACCTGTGCCTTGTGTCACAATATCGGACAAGAGATCAGAAACGGGAGTCACGTTGCGTACATCCGATCCAAAATTTACACGTACAGGCTGCGACCATCTGTTACCCACAAACAAGATGTAATTACCCCGGTTGTACATCACCTTGGAGCTGGCGACCTGCCCGTTTGATCCTGCGGCAATAGTGATCGGTGTTGATGTGGTAGGATTGTTTGCCAATGTAGTACCAAAATCAATCCTGCGCATCACTATCGGGGTACCGGTACGCATAATGAAACAGGACCATTCTCCGCGTGCACTGTCGTATACTATGGCATGAGCGCAATCTCCATTCCCGCTAAGGCCGGTATGTAATCCAAAATTTCCCAGATTGGTTGGGTTACCACCTCCCGGCGGAATACCAGATGACGGGTCGGTACCCAAATCTACGCGCCATAAATCCGCCGGTCCAAAAGTTGCGACTGTAATACCTCCGGCAAGAAAGAATGCATACCAATGTCCGTTGGAAGGGTCGTGCCATACACTCGGATAATCCGGCACACTCATCGCACCAGTGGCCACTTCCCGCGCTACCAACTGAGGCGGAAGTGGCTGATTACTTACATTACCAATATTCCAGGTGTACGATGTAGTAGCCAGCATATCGGACGTCCAGGTAGTAGGCTGACCTACTATTGCCGTAGCCGGACCTGCAATCTGACCGGAAACGGATCCTGAAGGCAATGAGCAGACAAGCAGCATGAACAAGGCAAGAGCGACACTATATCTCTTCCTCAGAACAATAGTATACAATGAATACGCAAGAAACAGCGAGGCCGGTTTTTCTACTTTAGGACAATAATGTTCAAATGTAATTTTAGTGTTCATAGGTAATACAATCCTTCTTTTGACGATTAACTAATAGGGTTAGGTTCTCTATAAAAAACAGCTAACACAAACATAATCTAACACAACACCAGAACCACACGACATAAGAGTAATGGTAGTATCAGTAAGAAATCCGGTAGTATCGGTAAGAAATCCGGTAATATTATTTCCGTAAAACAGAACGTTATCTGCCCCGACACCTCTAAAACAATCCTCTCCGACACAAAAAAAGCTGCCACGATTGAGGACAGCTTTATAATTATTCAGGAACACCATACTTACCGCAACAGATGGAAGCTCCCCTTTTTCTCCTGCTTGCGGCCTCCCCATTCAAATTCCAGCAGATAAACATAAGTCCCCATGGCAGACTCCGTACCATTAAACGTTCCATCCCAACCCTGATACTTATCACGGGTACGGAATACCTGCTGTCCCCAACGATTATATACGCTCAGGCTAAACTCTTGTATGCTGCCCAGATTACCCAATGCACGAAAAACATCACTTACGCCATCTGCATTGGGCGTAAAAATATTAGGCACCTTTATATCACAGAATATACTTTTTACCAGAACTGTATCGTGCGTAGCGCCACATTTATTGATGGCCGTAACAACATATTCTCCCGCCTGGTAAATTAACACCTGTGGATCTGACGAGCCATCAAACCATAACAAATTGTCGGTGTTGGTATAATCCGGATCCAACATAAGCCGGGACTCTTCACACACCGTTGTATCCGGCCCCAGCGATACTGTGGGTTTGGGATAAAAACTCAGCACTACTGTGTCTCCACCCATACAACCATGCTCCGTAACAACCACTACACCGTACACACCCGCTGATGTAGCAGCCAGTATCGCCTCATCCTCGCCCGTATTCCACGAGTACACACTGCTCGTACCATAAGAACCATCCAGAAGGATCGTATCATCCGGGCAAATATCACGATCGCCCCCCAGATCAATATCCGGATAAGGCATGGCGGTGACCTCTATCGTATCATGTACCACACAGCCTTCCAGATTTACCGACAGTATATACGAACCCGTGCTGCTTACAGAGGTATAGGGAGTAGTGGTTCCGGTATTCCAGGCATACGTAGCTCCGGCAACTTCTGTACCGATACGC